>NZ_JBMVEP010000003.1:0-475583 GCF_049543375.1 Methylobacterium sp. NPDC097929
CTGCCGGACAGCTACCAGGATCACGACAAGCCGGAGAAGATGTACGCCGAGGCCGGGCTCGACGCCGAGGGCATCCTCAAGGCCGTCCGCGCCGCCCTGCCGGAGCAGAAGGGCGGCCGCACCGGCCACCTGCGTCTGGCCTGAGCCCGTTCGGCGCGGTGCTTGCCGCACCGCGCCATCGATGAGACAAGCGCCGCGCCGTCCCTTGCCCGTGAATCGGCGCGGGGACGGCGGCGGCGTTCCCGTTTGCCTTCGGCCCGGCTTTCCGCCGTGGGGCCGAGGCTTCCCGAGCGAGCACGATGACAGAGCCGACCCAAAGCGGCCCGTTTCCGGCGGGGCCCGTGCTGATCACCGGCGCCAGCGGCTTCCTGGGCGCCGCCCTGGTCGATGTCTTCCGCGCCGCGGGCTTTGCCGTGCGCATCTCCGTGCGCGCCTCCTCGCCTCGCACCAACCTGATCTGGCCCGATGTCGAGATCGTCGAGGCCGACATGCGCGACCGCGCGGCGGTGGCGAGCGCGATGCGCGGCCAGCGCTACCTCGTCCACGCGGCGGCCGATTACCGGCTCTGGGCGCCGGACATGGAGGAGATCGTCCGCACCAACCGCGACGGCACGCGCATCCTGATGGAGGAGGCGCTCAAGGCCGGCGTGGAGCGGATCGTCTACACGTCGAGCGTCGCGACCATCAAACCGCACGACGACGGCACGCCCGCCGACGAGACCCGGCCGCTGACCCCGGAGACCGCCATTGGCGCCTACAAGCGCAGCAAGGTCGTGGCCGAGCGCGTGGTCGACGAGATGGTTCTTCGCGATCGCCTGCCCGCCGTGATCGTGAACCCCTCGACCCCGATCGGCCCGCGCGACGTGAAGCCGACGCCGACCGGCCGCATCATCCTCGATGCGGCGCAGGGAAAGATCCCGGCCTTCGTCGATACCGGCCTCAACCTCGCCCATGTCGACGACGTCGCCGCGGGCCACCTCATGGCCCTGCGCAAGGGCCGGATCGGCGAGCACTACATCCTCGGCGGCGAGGACGTGATGCTGGCGCAGATGCTCGCCGACATCGCCGCCATCGTCGGCCGCAAGGCGCCGACGACGCGGCTGCCCTACGCGGTGATCTACCCGATCGCCTATCTCTCCGAGCAGATCGCCCGGGTGACCGGCAAGGCGCCGCTCGCCACCATCGACGGTGTGCGCATGTCGAAGTACCGGATGTTCTTCTCCGACGCCAAGGCGCGGGCGGAACTCGGCTATTCCGCGCGGCCCTACCGCCAGGGGCTGGAGGATGCGATCCACTGGTTCCGTCAGGCGGGGTACATGAAATGAGCGCCGCGCTTCAGACCGCGACCGACGCGCGCACGGGCAAGGGTCAGCACGACGAGAACTTCCCCGTCGCCTCGCACCTGATCCATCCGCGCTACCGCGGCGCGATCCTCGCCTTCTACAACTACGTGCGGGCGGGCGACGACGTCGCCGACCACACGGGGCTTTCGCCCGAGCGCAAGATCGAGATGCTCGACGCGCTCGCCGACGCGCTCACGGGCAAGGGCGGCTCCGACCCTTCCGTCGAGCCGCTGAAGCGCGAACTCGCGGCCCACCATCAGCCGCCGACCCACGCGCTCGAACTGCTCGACGCCTTCCGCATGGATGCGCGGAAATCCCGCTACGCGGATTGGGACGAGCTGATCCATTACTGCCGCTACTCGGCGATGCCCGTCGGGCGCTTCGTGCTCGACGTGCACGGCGAGGAGCCGGCGCGGGTCTACGACACCTCGGACGCGATCTGCGCCGCGCTGCAGGTGCTCAACCACCTCCAGGATTGCGGCAAGGATTTTCGCAATCTCGACCGGGTCTACATTCCCCTCGACGTCATGGCGAAGCACGGCGCCGACGTGTCGATGCTGGGCGCCGAGCGGGCGAGTCCGCAGCTGCGCGCGGTGATCCAGGAATTGGCCGAGCGCACGCTGGTGCTGCTCGAAGAAGGGGCGCCTCTCCCCAACAGAATCGACGATTTCCGCCTGAGCCTGGAGATCGCCGCGATCCATCGCCTCGCCGTCGTCCTGACCAAGGGCCTGCTGACCCGCGATCCGCTGTCCGAAAAGGTCCATCACGGCAAGGCCGCCTTCGCGCTTACCGCGCTCGGCGGCATCGCCGCCACGCTGGTGCGCCGCCCGTTCCGGTCGCGCGCGCCCCGTCCCGCCCCCGCCGGAGCCGGCCGATGAGCGCCACCGCCACGCCCCTCCCGGGCGAAACCTCCGAGGCGCCGGCCCTGCCGGCCGCCGGCTCGTCCTTCTACACGGCGATGCGCCTGCTGCCGAAGGAGCGGCGCGAGGCGATGTACGCGGTCTACACCTTCTGCCGCTCGGTCGACGACGTGGCCGACGACGGCGGCCCGCGCGAGGTCCGCGCAACGGAGCTCGACCGCTGGCGGGCCGATATCGACGCGCTCTACGCCGGCAACCCGCCGCCGCGGGTGAAGCCACTCGAGGAGCCGATGCGCCGCTTCGACCTCAAGCGCGAGGACTTCCAGGCGGTCATCGACGGCATGGCGATGGATGCCGAAGAGGACATCGTCGCGCCGTCCGAGGCCAAGCTCGATCTCTATTGCGACCGGGTGGCGAGCGCCGTCGGGCGGCTCTCCGTGCGCATCTTCGGCATGCCGGAGGCGGACGGCATCCGGCTCGCGTGGCACCAGGGCCGGGCGCTCCAACTCACCAACATCCTGCGCGACATCGACGAGGACGCGGAGCGCGGGCGGCTCTACCTGCCGATGGAGAAATTCCACAAGATCGGGCTGATGAACCCGACACCGCAGAGCGCCCTGGCGCATCCGCGCCTCGGCGAGGTCTGCTCCGCCGTCGCGGCGGAAGCGCAGGAGCATTACCGCCAGACCTGGGCGATCATCGAGCGCAGCCCGCGGCGGGCCACCAAGGCCGCCCGCCTGATGGCGGCCGCCTATCGGCTTTATCTCGATGCGGTGGTCAAGCGCGGCTGGGCGGCTCCGCGCGCGCGGGTCAAACCCGGAAAACTCTCCCTCCTCCGCGTCGCCCTGCGCCACGGGATTCTTTGAGATGTCGGCAACGGTTCACGTCGTCGGCGCCGGGCTCGCCGGCCTCTCGGCCGCCGCCTCGCTGGCGGAGGCGGGCCAGCGTGTGGTGCTGCACGAGGCCGCCAAGCAGGCGGGCGGGCGCTGCCGCTCCTATTTCGACCCCTCGCTCGGGCTCACCATCGACAACGGCAACCACCTGCTCCTGTCGGGCAACCGCTCGTCCCTCGACTTCATGCGCCTCATCGGCGCGCCGGACGACGCCCTGACCGGCCCCGAGGAAGCCGCCTTCGACTTCGCCGACCTGAAGAGCGGCGAGCGCTGGACCCTGCGCCCCAATCCCGGCCGCCTGCCCTGGTGGGTGCTGCGGGCGGGCCGCCGGGTGCCGGGCACCCGGGCCCGGGACTACCTCGCGCCGCTCTCGCTGATGATGGCCGCTTCCGGCAACAAGCCGGGCCGGAGCGGCACGATCGGCGAACGGATGTCCTGCGAGGGTCCGCTCTACGAGCGGCTCTGGCACCCGGTTCTGCTCGCCGCCCTCAACACCGACCCGCGCGAGAGCGATGTCGGGCTCGCCGCCACCATCCTGCGCGAGACGCTGGGCGCGGGCGGGCGCGCCTGCCGACCGCTCGTGGCCGTGCAGGGCCTCTCCACCGCCTTCGTCGATCCGGCCCTGCGCTATCTCGAAGAAAGAGGCGCCCAAATCCGCTACGGCCGCCGCCTACGGGCCGTGACGCTCGGGCAGGGCCGAATCGAGCGCCTCGACTTCACCGACGAGCCGACCGCGATCGGTCCCGACGATGCCGTCGTGCTGGCCCTGCCGCCGTGGGTGACGACCGACCTGCTGCCGGGCACGCCCGCGCCGCAAACCTTCCGCTCCATCGTCAACGCGCATTTCGCCGTGCGGCCGCCCGAGGGCGCGCCGCTGCTGCTCGGCGTCGTCGGCGGTCTGACCGAGTGGCTGTTCGCCTATCCCGACCGCTTCTCGGTCACCATCAGCGGCGCCGACCACCTGCTCGACGAGAGCCGCGAGGATCTCGCGCGCCGGATCTGGGGCGAGATCGCGGAACTCAACGGCCTTGCACGGGAATTGCCTAACTGGCAGATCGTCAAGGAGAAGCGGGCGACCTTCGCGGCGACGCCCGAGGAGGCCGCGCGCCGTTCCGGCGCCGCGACGCGCTACCGCAATCTGGTTCTCGCGGGTGATTGGACGGAGACGGGGCTGCCCTCGACCATCGAGGGCGCGATCCGATCCGGGACGATCGCCGCGCAAGCCCTGTTCCGGTCCGGGATGTGCGGACGGACACAGGCACAGGGAGTGGCTTGAAGGATATGACGCAGGCATCGAGACAGTCGACGGAGGCGAGAACGATGCGAGAGGCGGCCGCGAGCAAGGTCGAGACGCTGCAGCGTCCCAGGACCCGCGACGTATCCCTCGTCGATGTCGAGCGCGGCGTGCAGAGCGCCACCCGTGCGCTCACCGAGATGACGCAGGCCGACGGCCATATCTGCTTCGAGCTGGAAGCCGACGCGACCATCCCCTCCGAGTACATCCTGTTCCACCAGTTCCGCGCGACCGAGCCGCGGCCTGGCCTGGAAGCCAAGATCGGCAACTACCTGCGCCGCACGCAGTCGAAGGTGCATGGCGGCTGGGCGCTCGTGCATGACGGCCCGTTCGACATGAGCGCGACCGTGAAGGCCTACTTCGCCCTCAAGATGATCGGCGACGACATCGAGGCGCCGCACATGCGCACCGCCCGCAAGGCGATTCTGCAGCGGGGCGGCGCGGCCAATTCCAACGTGTTCACCCGCATCCTGCTCGCCCTCTACGGCGAGGTGCCGTGGACGGCCGTGCCGGTGATGCCCGTCGAGGTGATGCACCTGCCGAAGTGGTTCCCCTTCCACCTCGACAAGGTGTCCTACTGGGCGCGCTGCACCATGGTGCCGCTGTTCGTGATCCAGGCCAAGAAGCCCCGGGCGATCAACCCGCGCGGCGTCGGCGTCGCCGAACTCTTCGTCACGCCGCCCGAATCGGTGCGGACCTGGGCGGCCTCGCCGCACGCGACTTGGCCGTGGACGCCGATCTTCGGCGCGATCGACCGGGTGCTCCAGAAGACGCAGGATCACTTCCCGAAGGTGCCGCGCCAGCGCGCCATCGACAAGGCGGTCGCCTGGGTCTCCGAGCGCCTGAACGGCGAGGACGGCCTCGGCGCCATCTTCCCGGCCATGGTCAACTCGGTGCTGATGTACGAGGTGCTGGGCTATCCCCCGGAACATCCGCAGGTGAAGATCGCCTGCGAGGCCATCGAGAAGCTCGTGGCCGAGAAGGAGGACGAGGCCTACGTCCAGCCCTGCCTCTCGCCGGTCTGGGACACGGCGCTGACCAGCCACGCCATGCTCGAAGCGGGCGGCGATCAGGCCGAGGCCAACGCCCGGGCCGGCCTCGACTGGCTCAAGCCCCTCCAGATCCTCGACATCAAGGGCGACTGGGCGGCCACCAAGCCCGACGTGCGCCCCGGCGGCTGGGCCTTCCAATACGCCAACCCGCACTACCCCGACCTCGACGACACCGCCGTGGTGGTGATGGCGATGGATCGTGCCCAGCGCCAGCACGGGCTGGTCAGCGGCATGCCCGACTACACGACCGCGATCGCCCGCGCCCGCGAGTGGGTCGAGGGTCTGCAGAGCGCCGATGGCGGCTGGGCGGCGTTCGACGCCGACAACAACCACCATTACCTCAACCACATCCCGTTCTCGGATCACGGGGCGCTGCTCGACCCGCCGACCGCCGACGTGACCGCCCGCGTCGTCTCGATGCTGTCGCAGCTCGGCGAGACCCGCGAGACCAGCCGGGCGCTCGACCGCGGCGTCACCTACCTGCTCAACGACCAGGAGAAGGATGGAAGCTGGTTCGGCCGCTGGGGCATGAACTTCATCTACGGCACGTGGTCGGTGCTCTGCGCGCTCAACGCCGCGGGCGTCGATCCGCAGAGCCCGGAGATCCGCAAGTCGGTGGCGTGGCTCATCCGCATCCAGAATCCGGATGGCGGCTGGGGCGAGGACGCCTCCTCCTACAAGCTCAACCCGGAATTCGAGCCGGGCTACTCCACGGCTTCGCAGACGGCCTGGGCGCTGCTCGCCCTCATGGCGGCGGGCGAGGTGGACGACCCGGCGGTGGCCCGCGGCGTCAACTACCTGCTGCGCACGCAGGGCCAGGACGGGCTCTGGAGCGAGGAGCGCTACACCGCCACGGGCTTCCCGCGGGTGTTCTACCTCCGCTACCACGGCTACCCGAAGTTCTTCCCGCTCTGGGCCATGGCCCGCTTCCGCAACCTGAAGCAGGGCAACAGCCGGCAGGTGCAGTTCGGGATGTGATATTTTCGGGAGTTTTCCCAAATTCGGAAAACGGGCGGCGTGGGGACAATCCCGCGCCGCTTTCGTTTGTGCCGACAGATGAGCTGCGCCAAGCCGGTCCCCTGCATCGGCTCCTCCTCGACGCGAGCCTGCGAGACGATTGTTGATCCCCTGGGAACACCTCGACACCGCTGCCATCCCTGGCGAGACGGGCACGTTGCGCTTGATGCGCCGCGGCAGCGAGTTCTCGATCCAGCTCGACCGCAACGAACTCATGAACAGCCGCCTCAGCGGCTCCGAGGAAGCGCTGGCCCGCCTCTCCGCCGAGCGGATCGCGGGTGAGCCGGCGCCGCGGGTGCTGATCGGCGGCTACGGCATGGGCTTCACCCTGCGTGCCGCCCTGGCCTGCCTGCGGGCGACGGCGCAGGTGACGGTGGCCGAGATCGTGCCGGCGGTGCTGGCCTGGGCCCGCGGTCCGATGGCGGAATTGACCGGCCCCAGCCTCGACGATCCGCGTGTGACGATCCGCGAGGCGGATGTGGCCGCGGTGATCCGCGAGCGGCCGGGCGCCTTCGACGCGATCCTGCTCGACGTGGACAACGGCCCCGACGGCCTGACCCGCAGCGCCAACGACCGCCTCTACGACGCCGCCGGCCTCGGCGCGGCCCGCGCGGCGCTCCGCACCCGGGGCGTGCTGGCGGTGTGGTCGGCCCATCCCGACGCGGCCTTCACCCGGCGGTTGAGCCAAGCGGGTTTTTCCGTGGAGGAGGTGGCGACCCGGGCGCGCGGCACGCGCGGGGCCCGGCACGTGATCTGGTTGGCGGCGCGGCGCTGACGCCTTCCTCACGACCGCCGAAGCCAAATGACCGGCGGCTGCGATTCAGAGAGGGAAAGCCGAGGACGGCTAACGGTCGCGCAACTTCGCCGCAGGATCGACGCTGTCGCGCAGGATCGGATCGCTGATCGTCTTCAGCTTTGCATCGCTTTCCAGGCGATAGGCGCGTGCATCCTGGGCGATGGCGTCCATCCGCTCCTGCGCCCTCTGCAGGACTTTCTCGACCGCCCCGACATCGAGAAAGGAGTTCTTTTCGGGATCAAGCGCGGCCTTGGCCTTCTCCCAGTTCTGAGCGGTCCGATCAGCCTTCATCCGCTTTCTCCAGCTTCTCCAGATCGACCAGAAGTCCCTCGAAGGAGGCGACGGCCACGGCCTCGACGATAGTCCGGAAACTCTCAATGGCTGATTTCGCCGGGCGTTCGTTGCCATCGATGGAGACGACGAATTCCGGTTCCGTCACGGAGGCGTCGGTCCGGAATATAGGAATGCACATGACCCATTCCATGCCCTGCCAGACCTGCTTGCGCCGGAAGCGGTTGATGCGGCCGGTCAAGGCAATCGCGCTCGGGAGTGGCACCGTTTCGAAACACGCCTCGCCGCGCCTCCACGTCTGCCCCATAGCGGAACCGTCCATGGGCAGAAGCAGCCTCTCGTCGAGGTCGTCGCCGTAACCTGCACCGTACCGCAGGCGGAGCGACCGGCTGTGTCCCTCGTCGCACATCGCGAGCGAGACGCGGACACGGCGCTTCTCCGCGCCGAGCCGCCCCTCAACGGGTGTCGTGTCGAGCAGTTGCTCGACGAAGGCCCTCATGGCCTCGCAGGCCCTCTGGTAGAGGGCTGGCCGCTCGAACAGGCGCCGCTCGAGTTCCAACTCGGCCGCGGTCGTCGAGTCGGCCACCTGCTTGAAGACGGCAGATTTCTCGAGGTCGAAAGCCAGCACGTCGAGTTCGGTCTTCAACTCGATGAGTTCGAAGCGGCCGACGGCCCGGAGATTGAGGACCCCGGACCCGAACAGGGCGGTCCTAATGGCCGCGGGCAGCCAGTTGGTCGGCCCGATCTCGCCGCCGTCGCTCGAGGCGTCGGCGATCTCGAAGGCAAGGGTGAGGGTGTCGGGATCGAGGTTTCTCTCCTCGTCGAAGGGCCAGGCCGGCAGGTTCGAGACCAACCCGCCATCCACGAAGGTCTCTCGGCCGATCTTCTGAGGCTCGAACACGAGCGGGATACTGATCGACGCGGCGACGGCTTCCGCGACCGGGATCTCGGGCGTCGTCTCGGCGGAGAACAGGGCCAGCCGGCGTGTCGAAAGGTTCGATCCGACAATCTTGAGCGGAAGCAGGCCGCCCCTCCCGAAATCCTTCATCCGCACGATCCGGTCGGGCTCCTGCGGGAAGACCTTCCGGCTCATCAGCGTGCAGAGGGCCTGCTTGAAACGCTCGAGTCGCGCGAGGCCGGCCAGATGCGAGACGACCCAGCGCCCGGCGAGCCCGAGAACGGCGATCCATGCGGCCCAGAGAAGCACGGCGTAGAGAACGCCCGCCATCGCAGCCACGAGGAACGAGAGCAGGAGCAGAAGACCGGATGCGAGCGCCAGCGCACCCACGATCGTCCCGAGTCCGCTCTGAAGGACGCGACGGAGCACGGCAACCCTGTCCCATCCGCCGGGACCGAACAGATCGGGGGCCGTCCTCAGTTCCGGGTCGATTCGCGCGAGTTCGTCGAGGAGTGTCGTGCCGGCTTTCGGATCGACCATGTCGTCGGCGCCGAAGCCGGCGGCCTTCAGCGCCGCGACGATCGCGCCGGCCGACGTGCCCGACACGCCGTAGATCGCGACGTTCTTGTTTTCCAAGGCCTTGAGAGCGCCGATATGCACCAGACCCTTGGCGCCGCCCCCTGCGAAGGCCGTGTAGATGGGCAGGGTCTTCTCGTCGGCCTCGCGGCCGGCTCGCATCTCGATCGCCACGTCCGGTCGTCCTGCCGATTCGCCGCTCGTGGGCTCGGTGAACCCACGAACGACAATTGACAGATCAGGAACTCAACGAGAAGTAGAGCCGCAGCAAAAGTTCACGTTTGTTACGGGCGACGAAGGCCGCCGATCACGCCCCCCGACGCGCCATCAGCTGCTCGATCAGCGTGGCACCCGTCTCCAGGGCGGCCAGTTCCTCGACCACCACCGCCACCGTCTGCGCGATCTGCTCCGGCGTGTGCTCGGAGGTCATGAAGAAGCGCAGGCGCGAGGAGCGCTCCGGCACCGCCGGGTGGATGATCGGCTGCACGTTGATGCCGCGCTTGAACAGCCGGTCCGAGAGCGTCACGGCCTTGAGCGAATCGCCGATGATGATCGGGATCACGGCAAGGCCCAGGCTCGTGCCGGTGTTGAGGCCGTGCTTCTTGGCCAGCGCCAGAAACTGGTGACCGTTGCGGCGCAGGCGCTCCACCCGCTCGGGCTCAGCCTGCATCACCGAGAGCGCGGCCTCGGCCGCCGCGGCCAGCGGCGGGGACATGCCGACGCTGTAGACGAAGCCGCCCGCGGTGCATTTCAGGTACTCGACCAGCGCCGAGGGGCCGCAGATGTAGCCGCCGCAGGAGGAGAGCGTCTTCGAGAGCGTGCCCATCCAGATGTCGACGTCGGACGCATCGACCCCGCAATGCTCGTGCAGGCCCGCGCCGGTACGGCCGAGCACGCCGAGCCCGTGGGCGTCGTCCACCATCAGCCAGCAATCGAAGCGGCGCTTCAGCTCGACGAAGGCGGCCAGATCCGGCGCGTCGCCATCCATGCTGTAGAGGCCCTCGACCACGATCAGCGCCCGGCGATGCTCGTGGCGCGTCGCCTCCAGGAGTTTTTCCAGGGCGGCCGGGTCGTTATGAGCGAAGGAGCGGCGCTGGGCACCGGAGAGCTGCGCGCCCGTCACCACGCTGTTGTGGATCAGCGCATCGTGGAAGATCACGTCCGGCGCTTCCAAAATGGCGCCGATGGCGGTGACGTTGGTGGCGTGCCCGCTGACCAGGACCACGCAGGCATCCGTGCCGTAATGGGCGGCCAGCGCCCGCTCCAGCTTGAGATGGCCCGGTCGCTCGCCCGCCACGATCCGGCTCGCCGAGGCCGAGGTGCCGAAGGCCTCGATCGCCTTGCGCGCCGCCCCGCTCACCGCCGGGTGCCCGTTGAGGCCGAGGTAATCGTAGGACGAGTAGTTCGAATAGGCCTGCCCCTCGATGCGGGTGTTGGCGCCCGCCCGGGTCTCGTGCACCCGGAAGAACGGGTTGCCGAGGCCGATGAGGTCGGCGGCCGAGCGCTGCAGGCGCAGCTCCCGGTAGCCGGTCAGCTTCTCGAAATCCTGGATCGACTCCTCGGCCGCTCCCCTGTCCTCGACCGGGGCGGGGCCGGCGGGCCGCGCGTTGGCGCGGCCGAGCCGGTTGGTGACGAAGCTCGCGAGCGCGGCCCGCCCGTCCTGCGGGCGTGACGGCTGGGTCATGGCAAGATCTCTTTGATGTCCGCGACGTTCTTCTCGACGAGTTCGTTGAACGGCGTCAGCGTGGCGGCGTCGAGGTCGCCGACATGCTTGGTGGCGAGGCTGAGCGTGACGCCCGCCGCCTCATCCACCGGCGCCGCCACCGCCTGGATCAGGGTCTCGGTCAGCTCGTTGACGGTGAGGCCAGAGGAGATGCCCGCGGGCGGCGCGTCGAGGGCGAAGCGCTCCTGAAGGCTCGCCCCCAGTTCCACGCCCATCAGCGAATCGAGGCCGATCTCCGAGAGCTGGCGCACGCGGCTGATGTCGTCCTTGGGCAGGCGCAGGATGCGGGCGATGTCCTCGACGATGGCGTCCGAGACGGTCTTGCGGACCGTATCGATGTCCGCGGAGCGCAGCAGCGCGCCGATATTGATGGCGGCCACCGTGCCGGATTCGGCCTGCTGATCGGTGCCGAGGCTGCCGTAGCTCGGCGAGCGCAGCGTGGCGAGGCGCTCCCGTGCCTTGCCCCAGTGCATGGCGGCGATGGCGATCACGCCCTCGTCGCTCGCACCGCCCTGGCCCTCCAGCGCCTCGGCCATCAGGTCGAGGCAGAGGCGGGCCTCCATCGGCGTTACGCCGACGCGGGAGGCCAGCGTCTCCATCACCGCCTTGTTGCGGGCGAGCACGCCGACATCGCCGATGGCGCCCCAGGCGACCGCGAGTGCGGGCAGGCCGAGGCGGCGGCGCTGGCGGGCCAACCCCTCCATGAAGCCGTTGGCGGCGACGTAGGAGCCCTGGCCGGGATTGCCGATAAAGGTCGTGGCCGAGGAGAACAGCACGAAGTAGTCGAGCTTTCGCCCACGGGTCGCGGCGTCCAAGTGCCCAGCGCCGATCACCTTGGGGGCGATCACCGCTTCCAGCGTCTTCGGCTCGATCGCGTTGATCAGCCCGTCCTGAAGCACCATGGCGCCGTGGATCACGCCGGCAAGGCGGTTGCCCGCGGTCTCGATGCCGTCGATCAGCGTCTCGACCGCGCGGCGGCTGGTGATGTCGCAGGCCCTGGTCTCGACCGTCACGCCGCGGGCGGCGAGTTCGGCGATGACCGCGCGGCCCTCCTCGCTCGGCCTGCCCGAGCGGCCGACGAGCACGATGCGCTTGGCGCCCCGGTCGGCGAGCCAGCGCGCCGCCTCGACGCCGAAGCCGCCAAGACCGCCGGTGACGAGGTGAACGCCCCGCTCGGCGACCACGAAGGGCTGGCGCTTGACCCGCGCCACGGAGCCGGGTGCCGGCGGCGTGACGACGATCTTACCGACATGCCCCGATTGCTGCATGAGCCGGAAGGCGTCGGAGGTCTCGTCGGCGGCGAACGGCTGGTAGGGCAGCGGGCGCAGCCCCCCTTCGGCGAAGAGTGCCATCACCTCGCGGAACATCCGCGCACCGTCCTCGCCCTGGTGCTGAAGCACCTGATCGAGATCGACGCCGAAGTAGGAGAGGTTCCGGCGGAACGGCCGCAGGCCGATATGGGTGTTGGCGACGTAGTCGCGCTTGCCCAGCTCGACGAAGCGCCCGAACGGCCGCAGGCAGTTGAGCGAGCGCTCCATCATCTCGCCGAACAGCGAGTTGAGCACCACGTCGACGCCGTCGCCGGTGATGCGGCGGACATCGTCCACGAAGGCGAGCGAGCGCGAATCGAGCACGTGCTCGGCGCCGAGCGCGGCCACCAGCGCGCGCTTCTCCCGCGAGCCGGCGGTGGCGATGACCCGCGCACCCTTCCACTTGGCGATCTGGAGTGCGGCGAGGCCCACGCCGCCCGCGCCGCCATGGACCAGCAGCCACTCGCCCTTGCGCAGACGGGCGCAGGTGCAGAGCGCGTAGTAGGCGGTGAGGAAGGCGACCGGCACGGTGGCGGCGGCCGCCGGATCGAGCCCCGCCGGCATCGGTGCCACGACCATCTCGGGCACCACCACGTGGGTGGCGAAGCCCGACTGGGCGAAGGCGACGACGGGATCCCCCACCGCGAAGTCGACGACGCCCGCGCCGATGGCGGTGACGCGGCCGGAGACTTCGAGGCCGAGGCGGGGGCCGGCGAAGCCGTCCTCCAGAATCTCCTCCGGGAGCATCGAGAGTGCCCAGAGCACGTCGCGGAAGTTCAGGCCGGTGGCCGCCACCGCGATCTCGACCTCGCCGGGACCGGGGGCGGCGCGCTCGGCCGGCCCCCAGACCATCTCGTTGAGGCCGCCCGTGTTGGAGCGCTCCAGCCGGGCGGCCGGGGCCGCCTCGCCGGCCGTGTTCGCGGCGCGGCCGGGATGGAAGCGCACGACGCGGGTGGCGTCGGCGTCGAGCACGATCTCGGTCTCCTCGGTGCCCGACAGGATCAGGGCGCGCAGCCGCTCGGCCGCGTCCTTCGAGGAGAGGGCCGGCGCGAGGTCGATCCGGCGGACATCGAGATTGGCCGCCTCGTTGGCGAGGGTCCGGCTGAAGGCCCAGACGCCGGCCTCGACCGCGGCCGCCTCGCCGCCCGCGTCGCGGGTGGCGCCGGGGGCGACGACCCAGAGCCGGGTCTGGCGGCTGCCGAGATGCTCGGCGCAGCGCTTCAGGCTGAGGCAGCGGTCGCGCAGCCGCGTCGCCGCCTCACCCTCGCCGGCGAAGGCGCCGGCCAGGAACACCACGGTGTCGGGCGTCTCGCGCTCCAGTTCGAGCAGCGACTGCTCGGAATCGAGGATGATCGAGACGTGGACGCCGCTGGCCACCAGCAGGGTCGCGAGCGACGAGGCGGTCTCGGCACCGAAATCGTCGTCGGAGCCGACCACGAAGGCGAAGCTCTGGCCGTGGCCGAGGGCCGGACGGACCGGGGCCTCGGCCACGAGGAGCAGGTCGTCGCCGTTGGCGGAGGCGGCCCGGTCGGCCGAGACCCGCACCAGCCCCGAGGCGCTGAGGCGGCGCTGCCAGCCCGTCACGTCGTCGAGGCGCGAGACCGGCATGCCGGGAGCCGCCTCCTCGAACCAGTCCGGCGCGAGGCCGAAGACGAGATCGCGGAACAGCGAGGCGCCCGGCTCGACGGCGACCAGCAGCCCGCCCGAGGCCAGGGCCGCGGAGAGCTGTCCCGGCAGGGCCTTTTCGGAACGGTGCAGCACGTCGCTGGCCAGGACGAGGTCGAAGGAGGCGGCGGGCAGAGCCTCGCCGGCCTCGGCCACGGTAACCGAGCCCGGCAGGGCGAGGCGGGCGCGCTCGGCCAGCCGCCGGTCGGTCTCCAGCACGGTCAGGCGGGCATCGGCCTCGCGGGCGAGCGAAGCGGCGCGGGCCGAGAGCGGCCCGAAGCCGACCTGAAGGATGCGCAGGGCGCGATCCTGCGGCAGGCGCTCGCGGCTCCCGGCGACGATCCGGGCGATCACCTCGGCGGAGGCGCGGGCCGTGGCGCCGCGCAGGTGGAACGCGTCGAGCGCCGCCGGCGGCAGGCTCGCCGCGGTCACGGCCTCGCCCGCCACGATCCGCCCGACCAGCGCCGTGGTGTCGGCGAGCAGCACCAGCTCGGCGGCCAGTTCCGGATGGTCGGCCGCGATCCAGCGCATGGTCTCTTCGGGCGCGGGCAGGGTCACGTCCCGGCGCAGGCGCCAGGTTCCCTTCTCCAGCGTCGCGAGGCCGCTGCTCTCCAGGGCGTAGAGCGCGTTGACGGCCCAGGCGTGCAGCGCCTCGGGCAGGCGGCGGTCGAGGATCACCCTCCCCTTCTCGGACAGGCCCTCGGCCAGCCGGTAGGCGAGCGCGGTGGCCCAACCCTCCAGTAGCAGGTGGCCCGGTCCGAGATCGGCCGTGTCCGGCGCGGTCACGGCGGCAAGGCTCGGACGCACGCGCTCGGCCACGCTCGGACGCCGCTCCAGCGGCAGGGCGGTCGGCTCGGTGGCGCGCTCGACCCCTTGGGTGATGGCGTAGGCATCGAGGTCGCTGCCGCCCTTGACGCGCAGGGCCTGGAAGCGGCCCTCGCAGATCGTGGCGACGACCTCGCCCTCGGCATCGGTCAGGGTGAAGTCGGCCAGGATCGAGCGCTCGTTGCAGCGCCGTGTGCGGATCTCGGCCCGCGCGATGGCGCCGCCGGGGCGCAGCAGGCGCACCTCGCCGAAGCGCACCGGCACGTAGGCCTTGGTGGCGCCCTCACCCATCAGCTCGGCGAAGAGCAGGATCAGGCCGTGGAAGCAGGAATCGAGGCGCGCGGGCACGAGGCCGTAGCGGGCGTCGGCCTCGGCCGGGATCAGCTCGGAGACGATGGTGGTCTCGTCGATGCGGGCCGAGGCCGCGACCTGCCGGAAGTTCTCGCCGAAGCCGAGGCCGGAGGCGAGCGCCCGGCGGTAGAGCCCTTCCCCCGAGATCGCGTGCTCGGCCGGCACCGCGAGGTCGCGGCGGGCCGGCGCGGGGAAGTCGCCCTCGATGATCTTGGCCGAGGCGTGGAGCTGCCAGGGCGTCGGGGTCAGGCGCGGACGGCTGAGGATCTGGATCTGGTTGCCGGAGCCGGACAGGCGCACCAGCACCTCGCGCAGGGATTCCTCGGCGAACACCATCGGCGAGAGAATCTCGACGTCGGAGAGCGTGACGTTCTCCGCGCGCAGCGCCTGGCGGGCGACGTGCAGCGCCATCTCGACGAAGGCCGCGCCGGGCAGGATCACCTGTCCGTCGATGCGGTGGTCGTCGAGTTCGGGCACCAGGGCGGCGTCGAGATGGCCGTGCCATTCGAGCCCATCGGGCGCGAGCCGGGTTCCGGCGAGCGGGTGGTAGGGGCGCGGCGCGGCGCCGGCCCCCTCGGTCGTCTCGGCGAGGCGGAACGGCCGACGCTGCCAGGGGTAGTGCGGCAGGGCGACGGCACCGGCGGGGTCGGTGCCGAACACCGCCGCCTCGTCCACGGCGGCACCCGCGACCAGGGCGGCGGCGACCGCCTTGGCGATCGGATCGCCGCCGACGGGCTTGCGGTGCAGCACGCCGACCGAGGACACCTCGATGGCGAGCGGTTCGATGGCGTCGCCGATATGCGGCAGCAGGGTCGCGCGCGGGCCGACCTCGACGAAGACGCGGGCACCCTGGCGGGTCGCCTCCTGCAGCGCCTCGCAGAAGCGCACCGGCTCGCGGATGTTGCGCCACCAGTAGCCGGCACCGAAGCGGGCGCCGGGCAGCACCGTGCCGGTCACCGTGGAGACCATGGCGGTGTGGCCGGCGGCAGGCTTCAGTCCGTCGAGGTCGCGCAGGAGCGGACGCTCGGTCGGGTCCATCAGGCGGCCGTGGAAGGGGTATTCGAGGTCGAGCTTGCGTCCGCGGCGGCGCTTGCGGGCGAGCGCCTTCATCGCGGCCTCGATGTCGGACTCGGGGCCGGCCACCGTGATCGCCTTGGGGCTGTTGTAGGCGGCGATGTCGAGGGTCGGGTAGTCGGCGAGGAAGGCCTCCATCTCCTCGACCGGCCCGAGCAGCACGGCCATGGTGCCGAAGCCGCGGGTCGATTCCTGGTGCTTGCTGCGGAAGAAGATCACCCGCACCGCCTGGTCGAGGCTCAGGTTTCCGGCGGCCTCCGCCGCGGCAATCTCGCCGACGCTGTGGCCGAGCACGAACCGGGGCTTGAGACCCCGGGCGCGCAGGGCCGCGGTCGAGGCGCTCTGGATCGCGAAGATCAGCGGCTGCGACACCCGGGTGAGCGAGAGGCGCGCGTCGAGATCCTCGGCGAACATCGCCTCCTTCAGCGACCAGCCGGAGAGCCGCTCGAACAGCCCGTCGACCTGATCGAAGCGGGCGCGGAAGGTCGCGTTCTCCTCATAGGCCTCGCGGCCCATGCCGACCCACTGGCTGCCGTTGCCGGAATAGACGAAGGCGACCTCGGCGTTGCGCTCGACGGCGGTGCCGACCACGGCCGCATCGCTCTCCTCGCCCTCGGCCAGGGCGCGCAGGGCGGCCGGCACGTCGGTGGCGGGGGTCAGCGGCAGGGCCAGCCGCGTGGAGAGACGCTCGCGGCGGTGGAACGCGGCGGCCGCCACGCGGGCAGCTTCCTCCGGCGCGGCATCGTCGAGGCGCGCGGCGTAGTCGAGGGCGAGATCGTTCAGGGCGGCCCGGCTCTGGGCCGAGAGCAGCAGGATTTCCGGCGCGCGACCGGCGTCCTTGGCTGCGGCGACCGGAGCCGGGTCGGTCAGCACGACGTGGGCGTTGGTGCCGCCGAAGCCGAAGGAGTTCACGCCGGCGAAGCGCTCGGTGCCGTCGCGGGGGAGCGCCAGCGGCGCGCGGTTGACCGCGAGCTTCAGCGCCTCGAACGGAATCTCGGGGTTCAGCTCGGGCGCGTGCAGCGAGGGCGGCAGCAGGTCGTGCTCGAGGGCGAGGCTGGCCTTCAGGAGGCCCGCCAGGCCCGAGGTCGGCTCGGTATGGCCGATGTTGGTCTTGATCGAGCCGATCGGCAGCGGCGCCTGGCGCGGCTTGCCGAGCTTGGAACCGATGGCGCCGGCCTCGATCGGGTCGCCGACCGGGGTGCCGGTGCCGTGCGCCTCGACGAAGGCGATCCGGTCGAGGTCGATCTCGGCATCGCGGTAGACCTGCTCCAGGAGCGCGCCCTGGGCATGGCCGGAGGGCAGCGAGATGCCGGTGGTGCGCCCGTCCGAGTTGACGCCGCTGGCCGCGATCACGCCGCGCACCGCCCGTCCGCTGCGGGCGGCAGCCTCGGCCGATTGCAGGATCAACACGACGCCGCCCTCGGCGCGCACGTAGCCGTCGGCGCTGGACGAGAAGGCCTGACACAGGCCGGTGCGCGAGAGCATCTGCGCGTTGGAGAAGGAGATGAAGTTGAAGGGGCTCGCCAGGATGTTGGCGCCCGCCACCACGGCGGTGTCGACCTGACCCGCCTCGATCGCCGCGATCGCCGCGTTGAGCGCCACCAGCGAGGACGAGCAGGCCGTGTCGAGGGTGAAGCTCGGGCCCTTCAGGTCGTAGATGTAGGAGATGCGGTTGGAGATGATCGAGAGCGTGTTGCCGGTGGCGGCGTAGGCGTCGCCCGAGGACGGGTCGAGAATGCGCAGGTTGCCGTAATCGAGCGCCGAGGCGCCGACGAACACGCCGATATGGCTGCCGGCCACGGCCGAGGGGCGCAGGCCCGCATCCTCGAACGCTTCCCAGGTCAGCTCCAGCAGCATGCGCTGCTGCGGGTCCATCTGCTCGGCCTCGCGGGGCGAGATGCCGAACACGCCCGGATCGAACGACCAGATCTCATCGAGCACGCCCGCCGCCCAGGTGTAGCTCTTGCCCCGCTCCTGCGCCCGCGGATGGCCGTAGGCCTGCAGCGACCAGCGGTCCTCGGGGATGCGCGAGACGGCGCAGCGCGCCTCGGTCAGGAGCTGCCAGAGGCCCTCGACGTTGGAGGCGCCGGGCAGGCGGCAGGCGCGGCCGACGATCGCGATATCTTTGCGGTGAGTCACGTCGATCCGTTTATGCTCGTGAAGCAGGGACCGGGCCTCGGCCGGTGAAGGGCGACTTCACCGAAACCCAGAACGTTTCGCAAACCGTCCGTCGTGTCGCGGCCGCCCTGAGACGGCCGCCGACCACCGGAAGTTTCACGGGGCGTTCTAGTATGACCGTCAGGACCGTCCAACCCGCTTGGCTGCAACCTCTCCCTTAATCCAGAGAGATTGGGAGATTGTGTGGCACGTATTCATCAGTGAAACGTTGACGGCTGAGGCTCGATGCGCGGTCGAGGTCAACAAAAATCAGCATCGGCGAGCAACGCGAAGTCGAAAATTGCCACAATTCCGCCGCGACCTGGGCGAAGATTTTGTGAAGACTATCGATACTAGTCGATGCGGAAGATCAAGAAATCTGTCCCGCCCGCCCGCGCGGGAGCGAACAATTCTTCATCCGCGCAAGTCGCCCCTCGCCCGCGGGCCAGATCAAAGGCGGCTCAACTCCTCTCAGCCCTCGCCCGCTCTCCGCGCGCCGCCGAGGGCACTCAAGCAACGCCGACGCCGGAATAGGCGAAACCGTGCCGCTCGGCCTCGCCGGAGGCATAGACGTTGCGCAGGTCGACGAGGACGGGCGCGCGCATCAGCCCCTTCAGCCGGGCCAGATCCAGCGCCCGGAAGGCGTTCCACTCCGTCACGATCACCAGCGCGTCCGCGCCCTCCGCGCAGGCATAGGCATCCTCGGCATAGGCCACGCCGTCGAGCAGGGGCCGCGCCTGCTCCATCCCTTCCGGATCGTAGGCGATGATCGCCGCGCCCGCATCCTGCAGGCCGGCGATGATCGACAGGGAGGGCGCGTCGCGCATGTCGTCGGTATTGGGCTTGAAGGTCAGGCCGAGCAGCGCGACCCGCTTGCCCCGCACGGAGCCGCCGCAGGCCGTGATCACCTTGCGCGCCATCGCCCGCTTCCTCTGATCGTTGACGGCCACCACCGTCTCCACGATCCGCACCGGCGTGCCGTGCTCCTGCGCCGTCCTCACCAGCGCCAGCGTGTCCTTGGGAAAACAGGAGCCGCCGTAGCCGGGGCCCGCATGCAGAAACTTGCCGCCGATGCGGTTGTCGAGCCCGATGCCGCGGGCGACCTCCTGCACGTTGGCGCCCACCTGCTCGCAGAGATCCGCGATCTCGTTGATGAAGGTGATCTTGGTGGCGAGAAAGGCGTTGGCGGCGTACTTGGTCAACTCGGCCGTGCGCCGGCCGGTCAGCAGGATCGGCGCCTGATTGAGGTAGAGCGGGCGGTACACGTCCTGCATCACCGCGGCAGTGCGGGCATCCTCGGCGCCGATGACGATGCGGTCGGGCCGTTTGAAGTCGCCGATGGCCGCGCCCTCGCGCAGGAATTCGGGGTTGGAGGCAACCCCCACCTCAAGGTCGGGGCGCGCCTCGCGCAGGATGCGCTCGACCTCGTCGCCGGTGCCCACGGGCACGGTCGACTTGGTCACCACCACGGTCGGGCCGGTGAGCGCCTCGGCGATCTCCCGGGCCGCGGCGTAGACGTAGGAGAGGTCGGCAAAGCCGTCGCCGCGGCGCGAAGGCGTGCCGACCGCGATGAACACGGCCTGGGCCCGCGCGACGGCGGGCTTGAGGTCGGTGGAGAATGTCAGGCGGCCCTGGCGCACGTTCTCGGCGACCAGCGCGTCGAGGCCGGGCTCGTAGATCGGCATGCGGCCCTCTTCGAGAGCGGCGATCTTGGCCGGATCCTTGTCGATGCAGACCACCTCGTGGCCGAAATCGGCGAGGCAGGCGCCCGATACCAGGCCGACATAGCCCGACCCGATCATCGCGATTCGCATCGATGTCTCCGCATGAGAAGCCGGGCCCGCTTCGACGGTTGTTGCGGTGCACTCTCTAGCCCGGTTCGCCCGGCGCGCAAACCGGCGCCCCGCCTCACAGCCGATAATGCGCCGCGGCCCGGGACAGGTTCGGATTGTAGTAGGGGTCGGCCCGCAGCACCGGCGCCCAGCGCTCGCGCATGACCCGCGATTCGGCCTCGAAGCGGGCGCGCTTCTCCGGCGTGTCCTCGGCCCCGCGGCTCTTCGACTCGTGGTGGACGAGCCGGGCATGCGGCGTCCAGACGATGCGGTGGCCCGCCGCCCGGATCTTCAGGCACAGGTCGACGTCGTTGAAGGCGACGGCCAGATGCGCGGCATCGAACCCGCCCACTTCGGAAAAGACCGCCGCGCGCAGGGCGAGGCAGGCGCCCGTCACCGCCGAGACCTCCTGGGCCAGCACCATGCGGGCGAAGTAGCCGGGCTCGGCTCCCGGCAGGCCGAGATGGCTGTGGCCGGCGATGCCGCCGATGCCGAGAACGATCCCGCCGTGCTGGATCGTGCCGTCAGGATAGAGGAGCTTGGCGCCGACCGCGCCGACCTCCGGATCGCTGGCGATCGCGGCGAGTTCGGTGAGCCAGCCGGGCTCGATCACCTCGATGTCGTTGTTGAGGAACAGGAGAAGGCTTCCCGCTGCGGCGGCGGCTCCACGGTTCGACAGGTCCGAGAAGTTGAACGGACCCGGCGCCGCCAGCACCCGGAAGCGCGGATCGGAGGCGTAGCGCGCGAACAGATCCCGCGTGGCCGGCTCGGTGCTGCCGTTGTCGACGACGATGACTTCGAGAGCCGGGTAGTCGGTGCGCGCCAGCAGCCCGTCGAGCGCGACGGCGAGCAGGTCCGCCCGGTCGCGGGTCGGGACAATCACCGAGACGAGGGGCGCCGGCTCCGGCAGGGGACGGACGAGCCGGTTGAAGCCCTGCGCCCCCCGCTCCGCCCGCGCGCCCCTGCGGGCCGCCACCTCCTGGAGCGCCCGCAGGCGCGCATCCTCGGCCCGGGCCAGCGCCCGGTCGGAGAAGGTGCCGGAGCCGGCCGCCGCCCGCCAGTGATAGAGAATTCTGGGGATGTGGCGCACGCGCGCGCCGTCGAGTCCCTCGGTCAGGCGCAGGAGCAGGTCGTGGTCCTGGCTGCCCTCGAAGCCGGGGCGCAGCCCGCCGAGCCGGCGCAGGGTCTCGACGCGCACCGCGCAGAGATGGTTCACGTAGTTCTGGCCCCACAGCAACTCGCGGTCGAAGCCCGACTTGAAATGCGGCTCGAAGCGGCGGCCCTGGGCATCGACCTTGTCCTCGTCGCTGTAGATCAGTTCGAGGGCGGGGTCCGCCCGCACCGCCTTGGCGACCTCGAACAGCGCGTTCTCCGAAAGGAGGTCGTCGTGGTCGAGGAAGGCGGCGTAGGCGCCGCCGGCCAGTCCCAGGGCGTCGTTGGTCGCCCGCGCGATGTGACCGTTCTCGGTCCGGCGCAGATGGCGGATGCGCGGCTCCTCCGCCGCGTGGCGGGCGATCAGCCGGGGGATGCGCGGGTCGGTGGAGGCGTCGTCGGCGATGCAGAGTTCCCAGACCGGGTAGAGCTGCGCGCGCACCGAGCGGATCGCCGCGTCGAGCACCCGCGGATCGGGATCGTGGACCGGCATCAGCACGGAGAGGAGCGGCGGCGCCTCCCAGACCGCGATCTCGGCGCGGATGCGGGCGCGGTCGGCCTTCGACAACCGATCGAAGCGGGCGATCCAGGCGGCGTAGCCGGTCTCGGCACGGTGGGCGAGCGCGCGGGCGATCAGCCCGCGGGCGCGCACCTTCAGGCCGAGCAGGCGCCACGTGACCGCCTGCGCCGTCAGGCCCGGCTGACGTGAGGCCGCGCGCGCCACGATCATACCCCGGCCGCGGCGACGGATCGCGAACGCCTCGAGCGAGAAGGGGTTCGTGCGCGAGAGCGCGCTCAGGCGCAGGGCCGCGACACCCGGCGGAAGCCGCCCGGTCCAGGCGAAGGCGTCGCCGCCGACCGGCTCCTCGGCCAGGACGAGGCTCTCCCCATCCGCCGACACCGCGCTGAGCAGGGCGCGCGGAATGCCGCCGCCGCCGGGATCGCGCCATGTCAGACTCACCCAGGCGCCGCCGAGGCGCACGCCGGTGAGGTCGATGCGCAGGTCGATCCCGTCCGCGCCCGTGACGGGCAGCGCCCGGCGGCCCAGCCGTGCCCGCTCCGCCATGGCCCCTCAGGCCTCCCAGCTCTTCGACACGGAGGCGCGCACGGCGTCGCTCAGCACCGTGTCGTAGAGCACCATGTCGCGGGCAAAGCGCATGCCCCGGAGCAGTTCGGCCAGTTCCAAGGTCTCGTTGGGGATCGGCAGGGGCAGCGGCAGGGGGGCCTCGATCCCGAGATGGTGGAACATCGAGGCCATGAAGGCTTCGAAGTAGTCGCGGTGGCCCACCACGTCGATGCGCGACAGCACCTCGACCGCGATGATGGAACTGGCCGGCATCAGCCGGTCCTCGGGCACGTGCGTGCTGAGCTGGCGCGTCAGGGGATTGTAGAGCAGGTGATAGGCCGGCTCCGGCATCATCCGGAACAACCGCTTCAGGCTCTTCACGTCGGTGAAGTCGTAGTCGAGCGTGAAGGCCGCGGCCTCGACGAGGTTGCCCAGGCGCCAGTGCTGATCGGGATTGGCGGCGATGGTCGCCCGCTCCCGCAGCCAGAACAGGCGGCTCGCCAGTTCGACGAAGGGATCGTGGACGAGCAGCATGGTGACCGCGCCGCTCTGGACGAAGTGCCCCTCGTAGCGCGGGAAGATGATCGAACCGGCCATCAGGCAGGAATCGAGCGTGACGGTGTCGAACATCGCCCGCAAGATCTCGTCCGGAAACCGGCCGATCCCGAAATACGACTGCCGGAAATAGGGGAAGAGAGAGGCCTGGATCACCGTCTCGGGACGGATGTGCCCGTTGAGCAGGATGGCCTTCTTGTCGGTCAGTCCCGCATCCGGCGTGCGCCGGTAGATCATGACGTTGGTGTCGACGTCGTAGATCTCGAGCCGCTCGATCCCCGCGAGCCCCGGCACGTCCGTGTCGCGGATCTCGAAATGGCACTGGCCCGTGGCGTGCCAGCCCAGATGGATGAAGTTGGGATCGGTGTGGATGGCCGAAACTTCGGCCACCCGGCGCCCCTCGATGGAGACGGAGACCCGGCTGATCGCCAGCGGGTTGTCCGGCACCACCCAGCCCCTGATCACGTCGCCCTCGTCGGACGAAAGGAGAAACCGCATCCTTGCTCGCCGTCCTCGGCCCTTGCCTGATCCGCGATTCCCTTCGGCCCGCCGACCGCGGTGCCGGCGGAGATCCCGGCCCACCTGCCCGCGCCTGAAGCACCTGCCCGCGCCTGAAGGAAGAGCCGGTCGCGACCTTGCCGCGTGCAACGCCCTCTTAGCCGATTTTTTCAGGGGGCGCGCAACGGCGCGGATGGAGGACGAGCCTGCCGCACCGCCGCCGCGCGCGAAGGATGAGAAAATCCGCCAACCTCCCGCTTGCGGAGCCGCCCGGCACCGGCTATAGCCGCGGCCTCGCAGGACGCCGGGGTCACCCGGCTCCCTGCCGGGGCGCGTAGCTCAGCGGGAGAGCACTACCTTGACATGGTAGGGGTCACAGGTTCGATCCCTGTCGCGCCCACCATCCTAAACCCTTAGGGTGATTGACGAATCTCAGGCCCCGGAAACGGGGCCTTTTTCGTTGGGTCGGAAACCCACGCGAAAACACCCCACTCGGAAGGGCTGTCCGGCAGAGTGGTCGGCGACGCGGGCGCCGGCGCACGACCGGACCACGAGGCGTCACGGCCCCATGCAGTCACCGCCCGCGCGGCCCGCGCGAGGGCACGCGTGCGGCCTCCCGCGGACGCACTTCGATCCGACGTCGGGCCGCGGTTGACCGTGGACCCTCATCCGCGTTGCCGGGCCGAACACGGCGCGGTCGCGCCGAGCGCCGTGAGCCCCATCGTCGGCATCCGTGTCGCTGTCCGCTCCGTCGTGCAGCGCAAGACGTCGCCGGCCCGGAAAGGCCCATCGTAGACGGTGGAGCGGTCCCCTACTTGGCGTCGGCGGGCTGGGCTGTCGCTTGCGGGCCGGCGGAGGCAAGCGGGAAGGCGACCTTGCAGCGCTGGCCGCCGGGCAGCTTGAAGTCCGGGTTCGGCAATTCGAGGCGCACGCCGAAGGTGCCGCTCGCCGCGTCGAACACCTGATCGACCACGCTGACCTTGGCCTCGTAGGCGCCGCCGATCGGCTGGTCGAGCACGACGGTGGCCGGCATCCCGAGCGCGATCTCCTTCCAGCGGGAGACCGGCAGGTAGGCCTCGACGTAGAGCGGATCGAGCTGAACCAGGGTGAAGATCGCGCTGTCCTGGCGCACGAACTCGCCCGCCGACATCAGCCGCTCGGTGACGATGCCGCGGATCGGGCTGCGGATCATCCGCAGTTCGAGCTGCGCCTCGGCGCGCTGGAGTTCGATGCCGTTGAGCTTGTGCTTGAGGATCTCGGTCTGAAGGTCGCGCCGGCCGATCTCGTAATCGGCCTCGACTTGGTCGAGCTTCTCCTGGGTGACGATGCCCTTCGAGAGCTGGCTCTGGCGGTCGAGGCGGCGCTTGTAGAGCTCAACGCGGGTCTGCTGCGCCTCGATGCCGGCCCTCGATTCCGACTGCGCCCGCGACAGGGCGACGTTGGCCTCTTCCACGCTCGAGTCGAGACGGGCGATGATGTCGCCGGCCTCCACCATGGCGCCGCGGTTCACCGGCACGCTCTTGAGGATGCCCAGGGTGGCAGAGCCGATCTTCAGCTTCTGCGCCGGCTCGACGACGCAATCGACGCGGGCTTCCTGGGCCTGGGCCGCGGCGGGGAGGCAGAGGGCCGCAAGGGCCGCGAGGGCCGCATGGATCCCGGCTCGTCGCGTTCCGGCCTGAAGGGTCATCGCGAACATTCCTTACTCAGCGTGGCCGGCAAAAGCCAAAATGCGGTCCTGCATCTGGTCGGACTGCAGGAGGTCGGCGCGCATGCGCCCGTGCAGCCGCTCGGTGCGCAATTGGGCGTGGCGCAGCAGGCGGCGGCCCAAGGCCTGGCCGCGCTTCGGGCCGAGCAGTGCCATGATGCGCCGAGCCAGCCCGCGGCTGATGAGCCCGCTCTCCATCAGCGGGTCGTCGAGGGAAAGGATCGCCTGGAAGCAGCCCGGCTCGCCCTGACGACCGCTGCGGCCGGCGAGTTGGTCGTCGATGCGCCGCGCATCCTGCCGCTCGACCATGATGACGTGCAGGCCGCCGAGTTCCGCGATGCCGGGGCCGAGCTTGATGTCGGTGCCGCGCCCGGCCATGTTCGTCGCCACCGTGATGCGGCCGCGCTGCCCGGCCTCCGCGACGATGGCGGCCTCCTGGCCGTCCTGAGCCGCGCTCAGCACCGTGTGCGGCAGTCCGGCTTCGGTGAGGTACGCGCTCGCCCGCGCAGAGGCCCCGACCGAGCGGGTGCCGACGAGGACGGGGCAGCCGCGCGCGTGCAATTCGGCGATGCGCGCCGTCACCCGCCGCCACTTCGCCGCCTCGTCGGGCAGGACCTCGTCGAGCAGGTGGCGCCGCTGCACCGGCCGGTGCGTCGGGATGCGCACCACCGGCAGACGATAGACGGTCCAGAACTCGGCGGCGACGCCGCGGGTGGTGCCGGTCATGCCCGAGAGCCGGGGATAGCGGCGGAAGAAGCGCTGGTAGGTCATCCGGGCCAGCGTCGAGCGGGCTCCGGACAGGTCGCAGCCCTCCTTATGCTCGACCATCTGGTGCAGGCCGTCGCTCCAGCTCCGGTCCGGCATCACCCGGCCGGTATTTGCATCGACGATGACCACCTTGCCGTCACGCAGGATGTAGTGCTCGTCCCTGTGGAACAGGTGCAGCGCCGAGAGCGCCTGACGCACCAGCCCCTCGCGGGTGACGCGCCCGCGCCAGGCCGAATCCTGGCCGGGCGCCTCGCTCCGAGCGAGGTCGGCGATCCGCGCGCGGCCGGGATCGGTGAGGACGATCCGGTGCTCGGCCGCCTCGATCCCGTAATCCTCAGGGTTCTTCAGCTCCGCCGCGATCTCCATGGCGCGGGTGAGCACCTCCGTGCCGAACTGCGAGCCGGCCGGGGCCGAGATGATGAGCGGCGTGCGGGCCTCGTCGATCAGCACGCTGTCGGCCTCGTCGACGATGGCGAAGTGCAGGCCGCGCAGGCGGAGCTGGGCGAGCCGGCTCGCGCTCGCGTGCAGGCTCTCGAGCTTGAGGCGCACGTCGCTGGCGCGCTGGCCCAGCGCGATGCGGTCGCGCAGGTAGTCGAAGGCGAGATCCTTGTTGGTGCAGTAGGTGATGTGGCAGCCATAGGCCTGCGCCCGTTCCGGCTGCTCCTGCTTCTCCTTGATGACGCCGACGGTGAGTCCGAGCGCGGCGTAGAGCGGACGCATCTCCTCGGCGTCGCGCTCGGCGAGGTAGTCGTTGACCGTGACGACGTGGACCGGAAGGCCGGCCAGCGCCGCCGCGCCTGCGGCCAGCGTCGCCGTGAGGGTCTTGCCCTCGCCGGTGGCCATCTGGGCGACGCGCCCGTCGAGGATGGCGGCGGCCCCCATCATCTGCACGCCGTAATGGCGCTGTCCCTTCACGCGCCCCGACATCTCGCGGATCAGCGCGAAGGCCTCTGCGATGTCGGCATCGCGGAAGGTCTTCCGGGCGCGCAGGGCCCCCGTGATCGCCTGGATGCGGAATTGCAGCGCTTCTTCGGACAGCTCGGCGATGTCGTCGGCCTGCGCCAGGGCCGCGCGGGCGATCCGCGCGTAGCGGCGGGCGGCCCAACCGGCGAGCCCGACCCGCACGCCGCCGATCACCCGCGCGGCGGCCTGATCGAGCCGGCTCGCCTTGAGCGGCTTGCGCTCGGAATAGGCGCGGGCCGGCGGCACGCGGAAGGCGGCCCCGGGCGCTGAGCCGGCGGAGAGGACGAGGGGATCAGACACGGAACTGGCTCAGGAACACCTGCCGCAGGCTGCGCAAGGCGCGC
The DNA here is from genome assembly GCF_049543375.1 of Methylobacterium sp. NPDC097929. NCBI lineage: Bacteria > Pseudomonadati > Pseudomonadota > Alphaproteobacteria > Hyphomicrobiales > Methylobacteriaceae > Methylobacterium > Methylobacterium sp. NPDC097929. The sequence continues at coordinate 27,009 of NZ_JBMVEP010000003.1, forward strand.
CACGCGATCGGCTCCGCCCCGTGATCGAACCGGATATAGACCCGCTCGCCGAGCACGTTGAAGGGGAGGCCGCCGGCGAGCTGGACGTCGAAGACGAAGATGCTCTGGAGCGCCACGGGCTTTTGCGGGTTGCTGGCATCCACGGCGATGATGCCGCCGCCCTGCGTTGCGAGAGCAAGGCTCGGAATCTCCTGCTGCGCCCCCGGCACTTCCCGCAGGATCGAGCCAGCGCGCACTTCCTCGGGCTTCTCGGCCAACCGCGCAGCGACGCCCTGCGTCCTGCTGCGGACCAGATCCACATCCGTCTGCGGCACCACCACCCGCACCACGGGGTCGTCGGCGGTGAGCACGTAGCCGATGCGCTCGCCCCGGCGCAGATACCGCCCCGGCAGGTCGACGGCGCCCGGCACGATCAGCCGGCCGGCCTGAGACGCCCGCACGGTGAGGCCAGCCTGCCGCTCGCGGTAGACCCGCAGGATCTCCTGCGTGCTGGCGATCTGCTCCTGGAGAATCTGCGCCTGCACGCGGTCGCCGAGCCGGGCGGCGTCGTAGCGCAGGCGCAGTTCGACGAGTTGCGCCTCCAGCACTGCGACGCGGCTGTCGAGACTTGGGTCTTCGAGCGTCGCCAGGGCCTCGCCGGCCTGCGCGTCGCGGCCGGGCTCCACCAGCAGCGTGGTGAGGATGCCGTCAGTCTTCGTGCGGATCTGCGTGTCGTCGGGCGCCCAGACAACGCCCTGCGCCATCGTCGTGTAGGGCAGGGGCACCACGAACAGCAGGGCCAGCAATGCCGCCGTGGCGACGCTCGTGAGAGTCGCCGCCCGGCGCCGGCGCCGGTTCAGCTTCGGATCGGTGAGGATGAACTTGAGGCCCTTCAGCAGGGGCGAGACCACGGTGCCGAACAGCGCGAGCCCGGCCAGCAGCACGCCGAACACGAAGTACTGCGTGGCGATGAAGCTCGCGATCGCGATCGAGACGGTGGTACGGTAGATGAAGGCGGCCACAGCGTAGACGAACAGCCAGGGCCGCTCGCCATCCGCGGTCACAGGACTCTTCGCGCCCTCGATCTTCAGCGCGTAGCGCTCGATCAGGTAGAAGACGTAGCGGTTGGCCCGCGAGCCGAGATTCGGGATCTCGATGAGGTCGGCGAAGATGTAGTAGCCGTCGAAGCGCAGGAGCGGGTTGCCGTTGAACAGCAACGTCGAGACGCTGCCGATCACCATCACGTTGAAGGCCGCCGCCCGCACGAGGCCGGGCTCGGCCGTGGCCCAGACGATGGCAGCGAGGCCCGCCAGGAACAGCTCGACGAAGATGCCGGCGGCCGCCACCATCATCCGCTGCCACTTGCTGGGGAAGGCGGCGGAGGTCGAGGCATCGACGTAGGGCGCCGGGAACAGCACGAGCAGCATGACGCCGACCTCGTGCACCTCGCCGCCCCAGGCCTTGGCGGCGCAGGCGTGCCCGGCCTCGTGCAGCGCTTTGATGATGGGGTAGAGGCACATCATCAGCGCGACGTTCTGCGCCGAGAGCATCTGGCCCGCGACATCGCCGGTCAGCTCGCCCGCGTGCAGGCCGGCCACGACGAGGCCGGAGATCACCACCGCGAGCCAGACCGCGAGCCCCCAGACCGAGAAGAGCGGCCGGAGGTACGGCGCGAGCCGGTCGAGCAGCGGATCGGGGTCGAAGAGCGGGAAGCGCAGGGCGAGCGGGTTCTTGACCCGGGCGATCAGGGTGCGGCGCGCGGTCGATTCCGAGCGCTCGGCGAGCTCGGCGAGATCCGGCGGCAGGTCGCCCTGGAGCAGGTCCGAGCCGTGGAGCTGCGAGATCAGGCGGATCGTGTCGTCCTGGGTCGGCGGGTCATCCTCGTTGCGGTGGGCGGCGGCTTCCCACACCTCCTGCAGGGTGCGGCGCCCGTCCATCATGCACAGGATCAGGTTGGCGGCGGGCGAGAGGCGGTGGAAGCGCCCGGTCTGGTGATCCTGAAGGACGTACCAGACCTCGCCGCGAAAGCTCTGCCGGTGGATCTCGGCGTGGCGGCGCAGCCGCGGGCGCAAGTTCGCGACCCGGTACCACGACTGGCTGAACAGGGATTGGGACACGCCTCGAACCCCTCACGGCCACCAGTGCCAGGCCGCGAGGCGCAGCCAATCGACGATCGGCCGGGCCCAGATCCAGGCGAGCAGGCGCCGGTCGACATCGACCTTGGCGATGCCCTCCATGCCCGGCCGCAGCCGGGTGGCGCCGTCCTCGATCCGGCCCTCGACCCGGAACAGGTTGCGGCCGTTCCTGGCCTCGGCCACCGGGGTGATGGTCTGGATCGTCAGCACTTGCGGCTGGTCGGGCAGGGAGGTCGCGAGCATGTGCCCGGTCTGCCCCTCGTGCAGGTCGGCGATCACCCGCTCGTCCACGCTGAGCACGACGCGGTAGCTGTCGAGCGGCGCGATCTCGAACAGCACTTGCCCGCGGCTGATGGCGCCGCCGATGGATTGCGAGAGGTCGCCGGAGACGATCAAGCCGTCGAAGGGCGCGGTGAATTTCGAGCGCGCGATCTGCTCGTCGAGCAGGCGGATCTGCGCGTCGGCCTGATCGATCTGGCTCTTCACCACGTTGATCGTGGCGGGCTGCCGGGTGGCGAGCGCCTTGTCGTACTCGTAGGTGCGCTGCTGACGCTCGGTGACCCAGCGCAGGCGCTCCAGGGCGAGATCGCGGTCCTCCAGGGCGGCGAGGAGGTCGCCCTTGCGCACCGTGTCGCCGGCGCGGTGCCCGGCGGTCTTCAGGTAGCCGTCGTAGGAGGCGACGACGGAGCGGCGCACGAGGCCCTCGACGCGGGCGTCCGCAGTCACGCGGTAATCGATCTTGATCACCGAGAGCGCCAGGACCACGGCCAGCACCGCGGCAAGGCCGAGCTTGAGCCCGGTATGGTTCGGACCGAAGACCAGCCGCGCGCTGTTCATCAATGCGTCGGCGGCCTTCAGCACCAGCCAGCGGTCGTTCTGCCGCTTGGCTTCCAGGACCGGGCCGATGGCGGCGGCGCAGGCGCTCACCTGCTCGACCGTCTCGAGGCTGAACGGCTGGTTGGCGGGCCGTTCCAGGGTGATGGCGCCGACGAAGCGGTCATCGACGAGCATCGGCACGGTCAGCACCCGGCCACCATATTGCAGGCGGGCGAGGTCGGCATGCGCCGTGGTGACGGTGGCCTCGTTCTCGGGCGGCGGGAACAGGATCAGGCTGCGCTGGTCGATCGCCTCGTTCATGCAGGCGCCGAGACGGCGCACGAGGTTCATCTCGCGGCCGAACTGCGCCGAGTGCGAGATCGCCGTGATCCGGGCGCTCCCGCGCCGCATGAAGCCGATCGCCGCGCGCTGGCAGGAAAAGGCGATGGCGAGGTCCGTCACCGCGGCGGTGCAGGCGGCGGAGAAGCGCGATTGCTCCAGCACCCCGGCGAGCAGGTCGAGGACGGAGCGCGAGCGGGCCAGCGTCCGGCGCTCGCTCCGTCCGATCAACTCGGCCTGCTTGGCGACGAGCCACGCGCTGCCCCACTGCACCTGACGGATCGCGGCGCGCAGCTCGTCCTTGTCGAGGCTGTCGAGGGCGAAGGCGGTAACGGCGAAGCACGCCTCGTCCAGAACCAGCGGCAGCGCGATCCACGCGCCCGCCCCCTGCGGCGCGGCGCCCGGATGCGGCCCGGCCTCCGCCATCGCCTGCACGACCGGGCGGTTCTCGCGAAGGGCGGCCTCGGCGGTCTCGCGCAGGCCGGCCTCGCATTCGGACTGAGCCGGGAACACGGCGAGCGGGGCGAGCCCCACCGAGGTTCCCGGAAGCAGGACGCAGGCCCGCGGGGCGCCGAGCATCGGCGCCTGGAGCGTGAGCCACGCTTCCGCCGCCGCTTGAAGCGTCTGGGAGGTCCGGAGCACCTGCCACAGAGCGGGCTCCAGCAGGGAGAGGCGCGCGGCCGGACCCGCTGCGGACACACCCGCCGCGGACGAGCCCTCCACCGCCAAACGCTCGCTCATGGCCCCCGGATTCCTTAGATGACGGCGCTCAGGGTCTTGTTAGGGGAGGGCCGCACCGTCACGCCGTTCGGCGCGGCGGCGGAGCCGGATGGTCAAGCGTCGAGGTCGAGGCGTCCGTGCCGGTTCTCGTACTCGGTCAGCACGCCGCCGAGGACGGAGTGGAGGCGCTTGGCCGCGAGCGGCGTGAGGATCACGCGGTTCGAGAGATCGACCACCACGCTCTCGGTCTCGGCGAGGTTCCAGGTCCGGTTGGTGCCGAAGAACAGATCCACCTGCTCGCGGGTGCCCTGCACGTTCACGACGTTGGCGAACTGCGTCGACATGCTGTCTTCACGCCATTCGATCGCACGCACCTGATCGGCGGCTCCGGGCTTGCTGCTCTCGCTCACGACTGCTCCCTCATCTGCGCGCATCCCCGCGCGACGTAACCTCGGGCTCCTCGACATCGACGGCGGGCCGATGCCATGCTGGATCGCGAAGCCCAAGTTCTCGTTAAGACATTGCACGAATAAAGCCGTCGTTGAACGACGGCTTGCCTTGCGAACCCAGCGAAACCAAGTCGCCTTGCATTTATGGCACACAGGGCGATAGGAGCTATTGCACGGCTTGTGCGATTCGATCACGAATGGAATGTGGCGGCGGCGATGGCCACGACGAAAAATGCGTTGATCCAGCGTCTCAATTCAAAACCTCCTTCGTGCCGGAGGTTTGATCGGGTCTCTTGCCGTAGCCTGAGCTTGGCTTCACGCTGATGCCGGGTGGGGGAGGGAGCTGGATCTCGGCGTCGGAGGCGCCGGGCGCGGTGTTTCCGCGCGTGGACCGCTTCCTCGAAAGCGAGGCCGCCGCGCACGCTCTCAGCTTCGCCTTCAGCTCGGGATTGATCGACCGGCTCGCCCGCCGGGCGGATATCGCGGCGGCCGGCCTTGCCGACGAGTTTCGGTTCGAACGGCCGCAATTTGCCTGCCTGACCGGCCTCCTCGTCGGCGCCGGCATCGCTACCGAGCCCGCGCCGGGCCGAATCGGGCTGAGCGAGGCGTTCCGCGCCGTGCTGCCCTGCCGCGACCTCATCGAGGCGAAGCTCGCCTTCGCCGCCGCCGCATCCGAGGATCTGCGCCGGCATTTCCCCGCCTTCGTCGCCGACCTGCCGGCCTTCATGGCGGCCTCGCGCACCTTCGAGCTGTTCCGCTACGACCGCTGCTTCGAGATCACCCCGGACAACCTCGACGCGACCCGGCGCTGGGTCGCCTACACCACCTGCCTGACCCGCTACGAGGCCGGGCCGGGCCTCGACCGGATCGAGCCCGGCCGGCATCGGCGCCTGCTCGATCTCGGCGGCAATAGCGGCGAGTTCGCCGCCCAGGCCTGCCGCCGCGCCCCGGCCCTGAGCGCAACGGTGTTCGATCTGCCCGTCGTCTGTGCGCTGGGTGCCGAAAACCTCGCGGACCGGGCGGAGGGCGCCCGCGTCGCGTTCCTGGCCGGCGACATGCGGCGCGATCCCCTGCCCGAGGGGCACGACCTCGTGACCTTCAAGTCGGTCCTGCACGATTGGCCGGCGGACGAGGCCCGTGCCCTGCTCGAACGCGCCGCGCGCGCGCTCGCTCCCGGCGGGCGTCTCGTGATCTACGAGCGGGCGCCCATGGCTCTGCGCGAGCGCCCCCTCGGCTACGTCCAATCCGCCGACCTCGTGTTCCAGCCCTTCTTCCGGGATGCCGAGCTCTACACCGAGACGCTGGCCGCTCTCGGCTTTGTCGATTGCAGCGTCCGCCGCCTCGCGCTCGAAACGCCGTTCCACCTGATCGAGGCGCGCAAGCCCGGCGGTGCGCGATGAGCGCGCCCTTCGTCGTCGCCATCAGCGGACCGCCGGGCAGCGGCAAGACCACCCTGTCCCACGCCCTGTCGGAGCGCTTCGGCGGCGCGCCCGTGCTCGCCTACGACGCCTACGAGGAAATCACCGGCTGGCCGCCGGAGCGGGTGGCGGCGTGGCTCGCGGACGGCGCGCCCCTCGACGCGGTGCCGGTGCCGGGGCTCACCGAGGATCTGGCCCAGCTGCGGCGCGGCGAGCCCGTGCCTGACCGGGAGCGCGGCGGCACGCTGCGCCTGTCGCGGCGCGTGGCGCGCCCCGTGATCGTTCTCGACACCCTGCTCGGCCGAGCCCATCCCGGCACGGGCGCACAGATCGACCATCTGGTCTGGCTCGATCTGCCCCTGGACGTCGCGCTGGCGCGCAAGCTGCGCAGCTTCACCGGTGAAGGGCAGCGCGACCCCTCTGCGGCCTCCGGGCTTCTTGCGGGGCTTGATGCCTATCTCGGACGCTACGACACCCTGCTGCACCCGACCTACGCGCTCCAGCGCGAACGGGTCCGGCCGGCGGCCGACCAGATTCTCGGCGCCGGCACGCTCGCCGAGCACCTCGACGCCATTCAATCCGAAATCCAATCTACCCTCACGCCCGTCCCGACGCCGACGGCGTGAGGGGCGATGCTCGCGGAGCCGATAACTCGATGTTCAGGTCCGAACGCTCCGCGCCTCCGCGCTTGGTCGTCGCCGGCGGCGGGCCCGCCGGCTGGATGGCCGCGCTCTATCTGAAACGTGTCCTGCGCCGGGCCGGCTGGACGGTCACCCTCGTCGGGTCGGCCCCCGCCGCGGGGGCCTCCGCCGCCCTGGCGACGCGGCCTGCCTTCACCCGCTTCCTCAAGGGATTCGGCATCGACGAGGCGATCTTCATGCGCCGCTGCGCGGCGACCTATCGGCTCGCCAGCCGCTACGACGATTGGTTCGCCGAGGGTCAGGGCCACTGGCATCCGTTCGGGGCCTGCGGCCCGCGGATCGCCGGCCGCGACCTGTTCCACTACTGGATGAAGCTTCGCAGCGAGGGCGCCGAGGACGAGGCCGGAGATTACGCCGATTACGCGCCCCAGGCGCTGATGGCGGCCGCAGGGCGCGGGCCCCGCCCCGTGGCAGACCGGTCCTCGCTCACCGAGTCCGGCGATTACGGCTATCACCTCGACCGGACCGCCCTCGTCCGTTTCCTGCGCGAGCTGGCGCTCTCCGAAGGCGTGCGTGGAGTGACCGGGCGGGTCCGCGAGATCGAGCGCGACCTGTACGGCGATGTCGGCGCCCTCGTTCTCGACGGAGGGCTGAAGGTCGAGGGCGATATCTTCCTCGATTGTACGGGTGCCACCGCGCAACTCATCGGCACTGCGCTCGGCGAGGCCTGGGTCGCGGGCGGCGGCCCCGGAGACCGCGTGGCCCGCCTGTCCCTCTCGCGATCGCCCGAGGTGCTGCCCTTCACGGCCTATCGCGGCCGGGCGGAGGGATGGACGGCGTCGCTGCCGCTGGCCGATCGCACGGAGCACCTCTTCGTCTACGACAGCCGGACCACGCCGCCGGATGCGGCGGCGGCCACCCTGCGACGCGTCTTCGATGGCGAGGCGGGCATCGTCGACGCGGAACTCCGTCACGGTCGCCGCGCCGCACCGTGGCAGCGCAACGTCGTCGCCCTCGGTGCGGCGGCCGGAGCGGTCGAGCCGCTCCTCGGTTTCGATCTCGATCTCGTCCTGGCCGGACTGGAGACCTTTCTCGCCACCCTGCCGCGGCAGGGGGAAGGGGGCGATGTGCTCCGCCGTGCCTATGCCGCGCGCCTGAACCGCTTCCACGACGATGCGGCCGAGGCGGTGGCCGCGCATTACGTTCTCGGCCGCCGGTCGGAGCCGTTCTGGGCGGCCGCCCGCGCGGTGACGATCCCCGACCGGCTCGCCGACCGCCTCGACCTCTACGAGTTGGCCGGGCATGTCGCGTTGAGCGAGGAGGCGCCGTTCAGCGAGGGCGATCACTACCTCCTGTTCTCCGGTGCCGATTTCCTGCCGCGTCGGCCCTTCGCTCCGGTCGATGTCGCCGATGGCCGCGAGATCGCCCGTCTGCTCGCCAGCATCCGTGCCCAGTCGGCCCAGATCGCCGAGGCCATGGCGCCGCATGTCCGTCTGATGGACGCGTTGCACGGCCAGGCACCCGTCGCCGGGCCTGCGGTGCGCATCGCGGCGGCTTCGGCGCCGGTCGGCCCGGCGGGCTTGCGCCGGACGCCGGAGGGCGCGCGTCTCGCCGATCTGGTCGCGGGGCTCGGCCAGCCCTTCGGCTACGAGCGCTCGGTGAAGGCCTCCCCGGCGGGATTGCAGACCGACCGCTTTCTCATGAGCCTGCACCGCGCGAGCCTCGGCCTCGCGCCCGAGACGACGCTCGACCGGCTGGCCGCCGGGCTCGGACTGCCGGAGCGGGAGCGCGCGGAGGCCGCCGGTCTGATCGGCGGGGCGGACATCCTCCATCTCGGCTACGAGGACGGCCCGTCGGGCGCGCTCTACAAGCTCTATGTCGAATGGTCGTCGCGCACCGACGCGGCCTGGACCGGAGCGGACGAGGCGGGCGCGGAGCCGATGCTGGTCCATCGCGCCTACAAGTGGAAGCCGGGGGGAACGCATCCGCCCGTCGTCACCCTCTACCACTGGCCACGGGTGCGCGGCCCCGAGGAGATCGAGACGCGGTTGAACCGGATGGCCGGCGAGTGGGGGGCGGTCGGCGCGCCCGCCCGCGACACCGCCCAGGCGATCCTGCTTCTGGCGCAGGAGCGCGGGCGCGGTGCGGTCCACTATCTCGAAGCCCGCGAAGAGCCGGGACGGCGCCTGTCCTACGACCTCAACCTCTATGCCTGCGGCCTGACCGTGGCCGATGCGGAGCCGCTGCTCGGCCAAGCCTTCGTCGATCTCGGGACGCCGCGCGAGGCGGCCGCAAGGGTCCTGCGAGAAAGGCTTCAGGAGACCTTGGGGCATGTCGCCGGGGGTGTCGGGCGAGACGGGCAGCCCTTCGTCACCGTGTATTCCGGCGTCGCGGGCGGATGACCGGCCTCGACCCCGCCCGCTTGGAACTGTCGGCGCCGGGTGACCGCTACGCCGATTACTGCCTGTGGAATTACGAGCCGGTCGGGCCGACGGCGGGACGCCTGCGGCAGGCGAGCCTGCTCTGGCACTCGCTGGCCTGCGCGGGCGCAGATCCGAAGCTGTTCGCGATCTGCGACGCGCTGCGCGACGGCCTCGGGCCCGGCCGCAGCGTCTGGGGCGCCAAGCTCCGGGACGGTGTCACCACCTGGGAGTTCTACTTCTACGATTACGCCCGGCTGGAGCGCACGGCCTCGATCGAGCGCGTGCTGTCGATCCTGGCGCCGTTCGCGCCCTGCGATCTGCGCTATGCGGGCGCGCGGCCCTACTTCATGTTCTCGCTCGACCTCGACGACAGTTTGGCTCGGGGCGAGCGGAACCTCGATCGCCTCAACATCTATGTCGGCAATCCCGGTAGCAGCGTCTCGTCCGGACTCAGCTACGGGCTCACCGCCGACGGCCTCGTCTTCGACAACCTCTACAGCTTCTTCGACGCCGCTCGCGAGCGTGACGCGATTGCGGCCAAGGCCGCCTGCTCGGCCCATTTCGATCTGCCCGGCCTCGATCTCGACGCGATCCTGTGGCCCGAACTGATGCGTTGCGGCGTCGTGGTCGTGGCCAACAAGCGCCTGTGCGACGGCGTCTATTTCTCGCGGGTGGGCATCGACGGCCTCATCGCCTTCCTCGACCGGCTCGCCTATCCGCCCGCGATCCGCGACTTCGTGCGTTCGGAGCGGCGGCGCCTGTCACACCTGCTGTTCGATGTCGGGATCGACTACGCGGTGATCGACGGCAGGCTGACGGTGACGAAGAGCGCGTATTACGGTCTGCTCTGAAGGGCTGGGACGACGCCATGGGACGCTACGACCACGCTGCCTACGTCTCCCTGACGATGGAGTTTCGCTGCAACCTCAAATGCGTTCACTGCATGATCGAAGGCACGATGGACCGGCTCGCGCCGGAGTCGGATGCGCATTTCGAGGAGGTCCTCGCCCTTAACGCCCGCGAGCGGCGCTGGGTCGGCCTGATCTTGACCGGATCCGAGATCACCCTGCGGCGCGACCTGCCCGAACTGGCGCGCCGGGCGCGGGCGAGCGGCTTTGCGCATGTCCGCATTCAGACCCACGGCATGCATCTCGGCCAGCCGAGCTACTGCCACCGGCTGGTCGAGGCGGGCGTCGACGAGTTCTTCGTCTCCATCGCCGGCAGCGATGCGGCGAGCCACGACGCGCTGACCCTGGTGCCGGGCTCGTTCGAGCGCGCCCTGCGCGGCCTGGAGACCCTCGACGCGATGGAGGGCGTCGAAACCCTGACCAACACCGTCGTGACCGAGCGGAGCTACCGCCTGCTGCCCGATCTCGTCACGCGGCTCGGTCATCTCCGGCGCCTGACCCAGATGGAGTTCTGGGTCTACTTCCCCATGTCCGAGCGCGACGAGAAGGGCCTCGTCGCCCGCCACGCCGATGTCCTGCCTTATCTGCGCGAGGCGGTCTTGCGCGCCCGCGCCTTCGGGCGCGCCGTCGAGGTGAAAAACTTCCCCGAATGCCTGCTCGGCGAACTGGGCAATGCCCTCGTCAACGGCCAACCCGAACTGCACATCGACCCGGATTTCTGGCGAGAATTCGAGCGCAACGGCTTCTATCAATGCGCCCACCGCGAGGCCTGCGCCTCCCGTGAATGCCTCGGCCTGAATACCGCCTACGTCGCGAAATTCGGGCTCGAAGCCGATCTCGTTCACCCCTTGCCCGCGCCCCGGCGGCAGGCATGGAGCCGGGCTCCGGCCTGAACCGGCGGTGCCGCCTCTCCGGCAAGGGACGCGTCGAAACAAGGTTCCTTCGCGATCCGATCGTCTCGTCCCGCCGGCCACCCTTCGGGACGATGCCCTATTGGTTCCCGAGCCGGGGCCACCAGTCGTGTAGGACGTCGAGATCGGTCCGCGTACCCTTCTGGGCGAGGGCTACCTGCTCGGCCCGGAACTCGCTCGCAGTGACGCCGAACTGGGCGCGGAAGCTGCGGCTGAAATGGACCTTGCCGCGAAACCCGAAATCGGCCGCGAGCCGGGAGAGGCGGCGGGTCTCCAGCGGGTCGCTGAGGGCGGCCCGGACGGCCAGGAGCCGGCGTTCCTGGACCGAGCGCATGATGCCGCCGTAGGGGGCGAACATCCGGTAGAGGGTCGCGCGCGACACGCCGATCTCGTTGGCGATCATCTCCGGCGACAGGTCCGGCGAGGCGAGGTGGGTGCGGATCGCCTGCTCTGCGAGCGTGAGGTGACAGGTAGCGAGCGTCGGCGTCGCGGCGGACTCCTCGGTCCGGGACGGATCGAGGAGCGCGCGCAGGAAATCGAGCGTCTGCGCCACGACCTCCTCGACATCCGGCTCTTCGATCAGCGTGCTGCGTTCACGCAGCGCGATGAGATGGGCGGCCAGAAGTCGGTTGCGCCCGGCATCGAGCCGGGGCGGCAGCGGGTTGTCGGCCAAGCCCGGCAACAAGGCTCTCGGGACGACGAGCGCGATCGTGTCCGACGAGGCCGCGAGCGTGTCGACCTCCTGGGCGAGGTCGATGATCGCGACCTGAGATGACCAGATCGTGGTTTGCTGCCCGCTGATGAGGCCGCTGAAACCGCCGACATTGTAGAAGTGGAAGAGGATGTGATCCGACGTGCGGGCGATGAGGTCTCGGTCGCGGCGATAGCTCTGCGCCCCGAACACCACCCGTGCCACCATGATGTCGCCGATGACGGCGCCGCTCGCCGAGCCGGTGGGGCTTTGCTGACCCGGATGGAAGGCCCGCGGCTCGAACAGGGGGCCGACGACGCCTTTCCAGATTTCAGCCGCTGTTTCGTGAGGCAGCCCGGTCGTGAGGTAATCCAGCCGCTGGAGAAGGGTCACGTGACGATCGACTTCCAAGGAAACGAGCGGGAGCCTTTTCCACTTTCGGCTATGGTCGCCGAGATTTGGCAGAAAAGGAGGGAAGATTCGTGATTATGCCGTTCCCGACGAGCTTATTGGAAGAGATACGATTGATATTGGAAAATATTCCAACATAGACTGCGAAACATCACTCGCGTCCCTACTATATAACCCTGAGTTGTGCCGCGCCCTCAAGGCATCAAGGAAGCTAAAGTAGCCTGTGGGGGTTTCAAGAGGCACCGTCCTCTGCAGTCATTGCTTGGACGATGGCCGGGGCATTCGTTGCCGCTGGCCCAGCGCTCCCGATTTCATCGTGCAGAGCAAATCCCATCGCATAATAGCGTATGTTTTAGTTCATGCGCTCGTCGATTGGCGAAATTTTCAATAGAATTTTGCAAAATATCTTTGGGATAAAATCATCGCAGCCCGATTTGTAGTATTTTTCTATTCATTTAGAAGAGATTCTGATGACAACATTCTGCCAGTGCTTCGCCAGCCATGCAGATCGATTCATCAATGGCGTAGCAACCCTGTACACGCGTGCCGGCCTATCGGAGCAACCGCCCAGCTTCGACGGTGTGTCGAGCCGGGCACAGCCCTTTGACAATTTTTGCGACGACCTCGCGCGCGATGGCTTCCGAACCCGCGCAATTGAGAATGGGCCGCGATGACAGATCCTCTTGGGAGGCCGTTGCGGACCTGCCAACGAGGTCAGCATCTGAGACGCTGGATCAATCGAAAAAACGGAACCATCCCTCCGCAGCGTGGGGCGGTACTGATATGCAGCGGAGGGCGAAGATGCGGAAATCGCACAAGCGTCGCAATGTGGGGTCGGAATGAGTAAGCAGCTTCTCATCTACGAGCGTGCCGTGCCGGTCACTCGGCAACGTCACGGATCATGGTCCGTGAAGGCCGGTGCGTCGTTCGATTTCGCCCGCGGCGTCAATTCGGTGCCGCTCATGGTCGCCGAGTTTCCGAATTCGGCGGCCGAATATGCCATCGTGTTTGGCGGTGCTGCCGACGAGATCATTCCGGTCGCTCTTCTCGGAATTCGCGACAACGAGAACTTGTACGTATCCGAGTCGGGTTCGTGGAGCGGTTCGTACGTCCCGGCCTTCCTGCGCCGTTACCCGTTCGTGTTTTCGAGCGACAACGCGAACGAGGCCGATGCCACCTTCACGCTCTGCGTCGACGAGGATTTCTCGGGCTGCAACGACGAGGGTCGCGGCGAGCGCCTGTTCGACGCCGACGGCGAGCGGACACAGTATCTGCAGAACGTCCTGGGCTTCCTTCAGGCTTATCAGGTGCAGTTCCAGCGCACGAAGCTGTTCGTGAAGCGCCTGCAGGAGTTCGGCCTTCTGGAGCCGATGCAGGCGCAGTTCACGCTGCGCAGCGGTCAGCGCTCGACGCTGTCCGGCTTCAGCGTGGTCAGCCGGGATCGCCTGAAGGCCCTGTCGGCCGAGCAGCTCGCCGAGCTGATGCAGGCGGACGAGATGGAGCTGATCTACCTGCATCTCGCCTCACTGCGGAACCTTGCGCCGATCGCCGAGCGCATCGGTGCCCCGGCCGAGGCTGCGCAAGCGGACGAGACCGCACCGGCCTCCCCGGCCGACTTCGAGACCTCGGGCAACGCCTGATCTCGAAGCGCTCCCGGTCGAGGCCGGGAGCCATGGGCCGACGCGCAGCCGCTGAGCGCCGGCCGAAATCCAAAAATAGCGGTGGTGATGATCCCGGCGGCTTAGCAGGCCTGCCGGGACCTGTGTCTTTGCGCGCCCGGTCAGGCCGCGCAGGTTCCGGTTGGAGAGAGCGGCATGGCTTTTCCGTTCAAGTCGGAAGGCTTCTGGGGTCCCCTGTTCCGCCGCCGCGACCGTGCGCGCATGGCCGTGGAGACGCCGCGCGCCGCGCGCCCGTCGAAGCGTCAACTCGTCCTGCATCTGAAGACGAAGGCCGGAAAGCTCTTCAACCGCGATCGACTGATTTTCGATCCGTTGGAGCCGCGCGTTCTTCTCAACTCCGACATCACCTATCAGATCGGTGCACCGACCGACGCTGCGACCGTCGAGCATCAGCTTCTCGTCAAGCTGATCCAGCGCGACGAAACGATCAACAGCACCACGAAGACGGTGCAGCGCATCCAAGTCTTCGATTACACGAATGGAACGCAAGGCACGAACCCGCTCCATACGTTCGGCATCATCGATGCGAGTTCAAACCAAGCCTACACACTTCAAGGATCGGGCGGCAAAGAAGCCATCACGGTCGATGCCGATTCCTTCAAGCTTCTCGGTAACACGCAGAAGCCGATTCTCGCCTTCACGGATCCGACGGGTGCCGGCGCGAGTCCGAACAACAATCTCGACAACACCATCTCCCTCCTGAACACGCCGACCGGCGCCGCGCGTTCGGGTGCGGAGTTCAAGCTGACGGGCGTCAATTCCGGCGAGATCGCGTCCGGCAAGTTCGCGGGTCATTTCTCGAACGTCGCCAACCTCGTCGGTGCCGCTGCGGGCGACGACACGCTGACGGTCGGCGCGAGCGGCAGCCTCAGCGGAACGTTCGGCGGCGGCAAGAAGAGCCTCCAGCTCGACATCTCGTCGATCGTGGCGGGAAGCATCGACGCGACGCTGTCCGGCAGCGGAAGCAGCTACACGCTGGCCAAGACCAGCGGCTCCTCGGCGGCGACCTTCGGCAGCCTTGCCTTCACCGCGCCGACCACGAGCCTCGGCGTGATCCTGGGCAGCGGCGACGACACGCTCCACCTGGCCAGCCTGCCGCCCGCCCCCTCCTTCACGATCAGCGGCGGCGCGGGCGCGGACAGGATCGTCTTCGACACCGATCTCAACGCAGCGTCCGGAAATCTCGCCGTCACCTTCGATGGCGGCGCGGGCGACGACAGCATCGCCGTATCGGCCAACCTGAGCGCGCTGGCGGGCGATCTCGGCATCGTCTTCAAAGGCGGCGAGGGGGCCAACACACTGAGCGTCGCAACGGGCAAGACCCTGTCGGCCAGCGGCCAAGTCACCATCGCGGCCGACGCGACCGTGACGCCCGTCCTCACCACATCCGGACTCGATCGTTCCGGCAGCGCGACGGCGCAGATGGCTGTCACCGTCAACGACGGGGCCGTCATCCGCGGAACCGGCGTGAAGGTTGCCGTCCGCAGCGACATCGCGATCGCCGATACGGCGCCGGCCGACACCTCGACCATCAGCGTCACCGCCAACGGGCTCGCCGGAATCACCCTCGCCGGTACGGTCGATGCGGGGACGGGCGACGCTGTCCTGACCACGGACGTCAACAACGCCGTCACGCTGACCTCGACCCTGACGTCGCAGCTCAAGAGCGTCACGCCGAGACAGACCAACAGCTCGACGATCGCCGTCGGTGCCAAGGGGGCGGTGAACGGCGGGACCGTGAAGATCGCCGCCAACACGGTGGCCAAGGTCGACGTGAAGGCCATCGGGCTCGTTCTGCCCGGCGTCCTGACGGTGACCGACGCCGCGGCCGGCACCTTCGATAAGGTCAAGAGCGCGATCAAGGGCGAGGGCAGCTTCAGCGACATCTTCACGCCCGCCGAACTCGCAGCCAAGGCCCTGATCAAATCGGTCGAGACGACAATCAACAACACGACGCAGGTGACGGTCGCTCCGAGTGCGGTGAGCACAGACCCGCGGATCAAGCAGACCGGCCCCGGCACCATCGCCGGCAGCGATCCTGCCCTCGCGCTCCAGATTTCGGCCGACGACAAGACCGACTCGACGATCACGCTCGTCGCACGGGATGCCACGGCGGTGCCGGGGTTCCAGTTCGACGACCCGGCGCTCGACGCTGCGGCGAGCGCGGCCGCGAAGGCCGCGGCCGCCATCAACATCCTCAACGTGTTCGGCCTGACCGGCACGCAGACCGTCACGCGCCTCACGAGCGTCGATCTCGGCGTGCCGGCCGCCGGAAGCCTTCCCGCCGGCGCGCCCGCCGCGGGCGATATCGCCCTCGTGTCGGCGCAGGGCGCCGCCGGGATCCATGCCGCCAATGCCGGTAGTCTGGCCGTGCGCATCCGCGCCGCCACCGACGCGACCGATCCGGCCAACCCGGAGACGGGCCTCGTCGCGGGCGACGGCGAGACCGACAATTCGCTGCCCGCGCCGATGAAGGCC
The DNA here is from genome assembly GCF_049543375.1 of Methylobacterium sp. NPDC097929. Lineage (NCBI taxonomy): Bacteria > Pseudomonadati > Pseudomonadota > Alphaproteobacteria > Hyphomicrobiales > Methylobacteriaceae > Methylobacterium > Methylobacterium sp. NPDC097929. The sequence goes on from NZ_JBMVEP010000003.1 coordinate 43,007, forward strand.
GGTGCGGCCCAGATCAACGTGAACGATACCGTGCGGGTCGCCGTGCGCGGCGTGTCCGTCGCGGCCGCGTCCCTAGCCGTCGCGGCCACCAACGACACCACGATCGAGTCGCGCGCCGTCCAGGCCCGCAACCTGCTGACCGGCTCCACCAAGGCCGTCGTCGAGACGGCGCGCCTGACCGCGACCGGCGGCGCCATCTCCGTTGTCGCGATGGATGCGACCAAGGCGCAGGCCATCGTCGAGCCGATCCGGACCGACACCCTCGAGGAGGAGAGCGACGCGGAGGAGACGAAGCGCGAACTGATCGGGATCGCCCGCAGCTCCGCCGTCAACACGGTCGAGCGCGACATCACGGCGACCGTCACGGATTCGGTCGTCACGGGCGCGCAGGGTGTTGCGCTGACCGCGCAGAACGCCCTCGACCTGACCACCAACGCGAAGGCCGTCGTCGCGGCGAGCAAGCTCGGCGTGGCCGGCTCCTACGCCGTCAACATCGTGCTCGGCAGCACCACGGCGACCGTCCGCGGCGGAAGCATGAGCGCCGCGACCGGCGACATCTCCGTCAACGCGTCCGACGTGACCAACATCGATTCACGGGTGCAGACCTCGGTCGGAGGTGAAAGCAAATCCGGCGGCACGGCCATCGGCGGTGCGGCGGCCTTCAACATCGTCGGCTACCGGCCGGACGGCCTGACCGGCAGCGACAAGCTCGCCGACAAGGTCGTCGGGATGGCCATCGACGCCATTCTCGGCAGTGGGTTCTTCACCTTCGCCGCCACCCAGGCGACCCGTGCACGGATCGAGGCGGCCACCGTCGCGGCAACGGCCGGCGGCGTCGGAGTGAAGGCGATCAGCGCCGGCACGGTGAACGCCACGGTCAGCAACACCGTGACCGTTTCGACCCCGGAGCAGTCGCGTCTCGACGAAGCGAAGGCCCAGGCGACGCGCACGGCGATCAACAAGGCCCGGACCTTCCTCGGCAAGGCGACGCTGAGCAGCGAGCCGGGCGCGGTGACGAGCGCGGGCTCGCGCAGCATCGGCGGCCTGATCGCGACCAACCGCATGAACCGTTCGGCCACCGCCGAGGTGATCAGCGGCGCAACCATCACGAGCGGGGGGGAGCTCGGCGTCCGCGCGACGGACCTGTCGACGATCAACGCCAACGTGAAGCTCGTGGCGTCGAGCCAAGCCGCCAGCGACGGCGGACTGCCGACGAAGCAGCCGCAGATCCAGTCCGACTACAAGCTGAGCGCGAGCCAGCCGGTGGCGATCACCCTCGGCCAGCGCGTGGCCGTCGATTTCTCGACCCTGCTCGGCGAGCAGGCGATCAAGACCGTCAGCACCCTCGACGCGATCAAGTCCAACCTGCCGTCGACGACGAAGCAGGCCCAGAGCGGCACGACGCCGGGCAAGGCTCCGACGCTGAAGGCGGTCACGACGGGCGATGTGGTCCTCGTGAGCCCCGGCCATCCGGCCGGCAGCGGCGAGGTCGGCTCCTATTACCGCTACATCAAGACGCCGACCGCACCGGCGACGTCGGATTCGATCGACCTGTCGAAGGAGAACTTCACGGGCCCGAGCTGGGAGCTGATCGGCGCGAAGGGTGACGTTTACGCCTATATGGGCGCGGATCGCACCGCCGCGAACAAGCTCGACCTCAAGACGGCGACGTTCTCGAATCGCGATCTCTGGCGCCGGGTCAGCGAGACAGAGGCCGCGCCGGCCAACACGACCGGATCCGGCGGCACCTCGGCCGGCGGCATCGTCGTGCGCAACGAGATCAAGGGCGGCGTCACCGCCGCGATCAGCGGCTCCACCGCCACGACGAAGGTGAATGGCGGCGTCGTGGTCGCGGCCGAGCGCGGCGCGACGATCACGTCGAAGGCCGATGCCACCGTCGAGGCGATCGCCACGATCCGGGAGCAGACCGGCGAGACGGCCGAAGGCACGGCCGGCAGCGGGACGGCGAGCACGGTTCCGGGTCAGACCTCGGCCTTCGACAAGTCCAGCACGTCGAATTCGAGTGCGCTCGCGATCAACGCGGTGATCGCGACCAACACCATCCAGTCGGCAGCCGACGCCTCCATCACCGATTCCGAGGTCACGACCGCGGGCGACGACGGCGCGGTCGCGGTCGAGGCGAAGACGACCGGCTCGATCGAGGCCGAAGTCCAGGCGCAGATCACCGCGCTGTCGAGCGGCCCCTCCGGTACCGAAGACGCCGCGGCCGATCCCGCCGCCGGCGGCTCGACCGGTGGCACTCCGACGCCGACGACGGGATCGGGGCAAACGACCGCGCCGACCACCACGGCACGGGCGGGCGGCATCCAGCTCGCCTTCAACGCGATCGGCTACGAGAGCAGCAATCTCGGCTTCGACACCCTCAACGCCCTGGTCGGGACCAATCTCGGTAACCCGGCGACGGCGCAGGCCAGCGCGCGCATCACCAACACCCGGGTCACGGCCACGGGCGCGGTCAGCGCGACGGCCGAGTCGGCCGGCACGATCGCCTCGACCCTGAGCAACGAGGTCACCGCCGCGGCCAAGGCCGCGAGCGTCAACTCCCTGGCGGTCTCCGGTCTCGTTGCGATGAACCGCGTCAGCGGCGCCGCCGAGGCGGTGATCGATGCCCGGACCAAGACGGTCTCGGGCACGGACGTCACGGTGTCCGCCACCGATACGGTCGGGATCGAGGCGGAGACCGCCCTGGCGGCCTCGGCGTCGTCCGAGAAGACCGGCTCGGTCAGCGGCCTCGGCAAGAACGCCGAGGCGCTGCTCGGCGAGTACACCTACACCACCGCGTCCGGCAGCCGGCAGGTCAAGTTCGGCGAGAAGATCCGCCTCAGCGACAGCTGGGCCGGCAAGGGCGAGAAGGGCGCGGTGTACCAATACATGGGCGCCGACTTCACCGCCGCCGAGGATCTCGGCAACACGGCGCGGGACTTTGCCGACTTCGCGCTCTGGAAGAAGCTCGACGCCACCAACGTCGTGCCGGGTGCGACCGGCGGCTCGGCCGCTCCGACCGGAAAGATCGCGGCGGCGAAATCCTCGGCGATGGCTCTCGGCGGCATCTTCGCCCGCAACGACGTATCGGGTCAGGCCAAGGCTTGGATCGTCAACACCGCCGTTCAGGCCACCGGTGACGTCAGCGTCAGCGCGAAATCGGAGGCGTCCATCAACGCCACCGACGAGAGCGAGGTCGAGGCCGAGGGCGGTTCGGCCGCCAACGGCGTGCTCGTGTCCAACAACGTGCAGAACGGCGCGCTCGCCTACGTCAAGGACAGCACCGTCACGAGCGAGGACGGGGGCGTCAGCGTCTCCGCCGAGAACACATCGACGATCGAGGCGAGTGCGGCCGGGTCCGTTGCCGGCGAAACGACGGCGGTCGGCTTCACGCTCGCCTTCAACACGGTCGGATTCCGGCAGCAGAACCCGCTCTTCAACGCCGTCGACACGATCGTCGGCGATCCGCTCATCGCCACCGCCACCAACGGGGAAAACCCGGCCGGCGCCAAGGCCTACATCACCGCCTCCACGGTCACGGCCAAGCGCGACGTCTCCGTCACCGCCGACAGCCAAGCCAAGATCACGGCCGAGGCCGGCAACAAGGCCGAGCAGGCCGATTCCGAGGAAACCGTCCACAAGGCGGAAACCGGTGCGCGCGGGATCTCCGCGGGCGCGGTGCTCGCCATGAACAAGGTCAGCGCCCGCGCCGAGGCGTTCATCGGCGCGGAAACCGTCGCCGCTCAGGCTCCGGCTCAGACCGCCGCCACCGTCGCCTCGACCGATGGCGCCGTGACCGTTTCGGCCAAGAACCAGGCCGGCATCGAATCGACCAGCACGATGATCGGTGCGTCGTCGGTCTCCGGCAGCGTCGCCGAACTGGCCAAGAAGGCGGTCGCCACCGCCCTCAACATCTACGACTACTCCTCGAAGTCCGGCACCAAGGCGCTGAAGGCCGGCGACCGCGTGCGGCTGGCGGCCGATTTCACCGCGCCGGCCGGATCGAGCTCGAACACCGACGCCAAGCGGACCGAGGAGCCCACCCTAAAGGGACGGGTCTTCATCTTCGTCGCGGCGTCCGATGCCTCGGTCGATCTCGCAACCGAGGATTACACCAACGCGGCCCGTTGGTTCGCGGTCGATGACGGGGCCATCGTGTCCACCAAGCCGACGGCGACCGGCACGACACCCGGAACCACGACCGGCGACACCCTGGACAAAGACACGACCACCATCAAGACGGCGGAAGGCACCACGACGATCACGCGCCAGAAGGCACGGTACACGTCGAACGGCGGCTTCCAGGACATGATGGCCGGCCAGGGCGTGCTGCTCTCGAAGACCGACACCCTCTCGAAGGGCGAGAAGGGCACGATCTACATCTGGCGCGGGGCGGACAACACGCGGGTCACGCTCCACGGCGAGGACTACACCAGCGACAACTGGATTCCGGCTGCCGCGAAGACGGTCATGCCGAAGCTCGATACGGTGGCCAACCCGCCGGCGCCGCCGACGCCCGCCGCGGGCTCGACGGCTCCGACCCCGACCGCCCGCACGCCCGGCTCGTCGTCCAAGGCCTTCGGCGGCCTCATCGTGTTCAACGAGGTGACCGGCGGCGCGGGCGCCCGCATCACCGATGCCACGGTCACCTCCGCTCTGGACCTGACGGTCCATGCCGCGGATGCCGCCGACATCTCGGCCACCCTCCTCAGCACCGTGACGTCGTCCGGCGGCACCTCCTTCCAGTCGAAGACCGGCACGGCCGGCACCAGCGGCGGCACCGGTGGCGGTACGCTCATCGCGGCCAACGGCATCGCCGCCACCAACGTCGTGCGCGGCGGCGCCGATGCCAGCGTGCTGCGGTCGACGGTGGAATCCACGACCGGCAACCTCGAAGTCAGCGCCGAGAACGAATCCGGTGTCGATGCGCGCATTCGGGCGTCATCGACGACGTCGGGTGGCCAGGGGGTGTCCGGCGCGGTGACGCTCGCGTTCAACTCGGTCGGCTACGAGACCCAGAACCTGCTCTTCAACGCCATCGACACGCTGATCGGGCAGTCGGCCATCTCGGGAGCCTTCGGCGGCGAGATCGGCGCGGGCGCCAAGGCGACGATCGTTCAATCCTCGGCGAAGGCCGGCGGCGACCTGACCGTCTCGGCGACCTCCGCCGCCAAGATCAACGCGACCGTCAGCAATGCCGCGACCTCCTCGGCCGATGTCGCGATGGTCTCGGGCGGCGCCGGCACCGGCTTCGGTGTCGTTCTCGTCTCGAACAAGGTGAGCGGCAGCGCCGTCGCCCTCATCGACAACACCGGGGTTACCCGTGACATCACGGCCGGCGGCGCTCTGGCCGTCACGGCGACGGATGCGGCCGGCATCACCTCGAACGTCCAGATCGTCACGAGCTCGACCGTCACGAAGAGCGACGGCGGTGCCGTCACCAATCAGTCCAAGCTCAACAAGTACCTGCCGTCGGACTTCTCGACGAACCCGAACGAGGTTCAGTCGGCCACGATCCAGTCGAACATCGTCAAGAACCGCGCCGACTGGGCACCGGCCGAATTGCTGGCCTTCGAGGAGAAGGTCACCGCGCAGATCACCCGCGTGAAGGGGCTGATCGAGGAGCTTCAGGCCGGCCCCGCGACGCTGCTCAAGCAGGTCGAGACGAAGCTGCTCGAACTCAGGGCAGGCAAGGTTACCGCGGAATTCCTGGACAAGATCAACAAGACCCTCGTCGATGGGCTCGAGGGCATCGATCTCACCAAGATCCCGAGCACCGACCAGACCGGACTCGCGACGCGGATCACAGCGGCGGCCGGCGCGCTGTCGGCACCCTTGGGCGACGAGGCCGCTGCCGACGCGGCGCGCCTTGAGGCGCTGAAGGTCGCTGCCGAGGCGGCGCGCCTCGGCTATCTCGACGAGGCCGCGCTGCGCAACAGCGCCGACCCGGCCGAAAAGAGCGTCGGTCAGTTGATCCGCCTGCAGGTCGCCGTCGATCGCGCGGTCATCGAGACCGCCGGCAAGATCCTGGAGCTGAAGGACGGCCTGAACAGCTTCCTGAAGCCGTTCGGCCTCAGCACCGACAGCATCGGCGCGATCGACCTCTCGGCCTACGGCCAGCTTCCGAAGACCGCGAACGCGCAGGACGTCACCTTCGGCACGCGGGTGCGGATCGCGGACGGCTATGCCAAGCCGACCTACAAGGCCGGACAGGGCGAAATCACGGTCAAGACCGGCGAAACGATCGAAGATTTCTCGGGCAAGATCTACAAGTATGTCGGCGCCGACGTCCTGGTCGAGATCAGCTCGAGCGACCCGGATTTCACGGATGGGGCGAAGTGGAAGCTGATCGCCGACAAGTCCAGCGCCTACAAGGCCGGCGACATCTTCATCTACATGGGCGGCGACGCGAAGATCGACCTCGCGGCCACCGACTACACCAACAAGCTCCTCTGGAAGCGCGCTCTCGAGTCCAACTTCATTCCGGACGGCCTGAAGCTGCCGACCACCGGCACGGGAACGGGGACAGGAACCGGCACGACCACGCCGGCCCCGGCCACGGCTTCGACCGAGACGGTGGCACCCACGGGCGACCCGTCGGCCAACAACGCTGCCAAGACCGGTACGGTCGCGGCGCAGCCCTCCGCCTCGCTCGCGATCGGCGGCCTCGTCGTGCTCAACAGCGTCCACGCGGACGCCGTCGCGCGCATCACCGGCGTCACCGCCGAGGCGGGCGGCACGGTCACGGTTCAGGCGAGCGAGACCGCCACGATCAAGGCGACCGCCGACAGCGCCGCCAACGTCAAGTCGGCGAGTTCCTACAAGCCGACGAGCGGCACCGGCACCCCTGCTCCGGCCCCGACCACGCCGGCCGATCCCTCGACGGACCGGACGCTCGGCACGAAGAGCCAGCCGACGAGTCTCGCGCTCGGCGGCATCATCGCCACCAACGCCGTTCTCGGCACGGCGCGGGCCGAGATCGTCGACAGCACCGTCACCGGCGGCGGGATGACCGTCGATGCGACCAACACCGCCACCATCGACGCCACGGCCAAGACCGCGACCTCCAGCGACCAGGGCGCGGTGTCGATCACGCTCGCCTTCAACACCATCGGCTGGAAGGAGCAGAACGTCCTGTTCCGCGCCGCGGATACGATCACGGGGCAGCCGCTGATCGCCGCCGGCAGCGGCAACGACGCCGACCCGTCGGGCGCGCGCGCGCAAATCCTGCGCAGCACCGTCACGACGACGGACGCCAGCGGCACGCTCGCCGTAACCGCGCGTTCGGACGCGTCGATCAACGCCCAGCTCACCAACAAGGCCAGCGCATCGCAGGCGGTGCTCAAGGATGCGAGCGCCTACGCGATCGGCTTCGCGCTCTCCGGCAACCTCGTGAATTCCGAGGCGGTGGCGCGGATCGACAGCAGCAACGCGGCCGGCACTGCCATTGACCCGACGAAGACGCTCGACGCCGCCGGCGCGGTGACGATCTCGGCGACCAGCAACGGCAGCATCACCTCCCTGAACAACCTCTCGGCGATCGCCAGCCTCACCAAGCCGAGCGTGCTGCAGGACTTCGCCGACAAGATCCTCGGCAACTATACCTACACCACCGAATCGGGCTCGAAGACCGTCACGTTCGGTGACATCGTGTTCGCGAAGGTCGGTGGCGTCGAGAAGCTCTACGTCTATTTCGGCGACACCAAGCTCGTCTCCGACCTGAAGACGGAGAGCTACACGGAGGCCAATGGCTGGCGGGAGAACAATCTTCGCGAATTCGTGAAGTTCCTGCCGCCGGGCGTGCTCAACCTCGGCGACAGCAAGGATGTCGCCGGCTCGGCGACGCCGCCGGCCAACAACGCGAACACCACCAGCGGCCAGACCCCGTCGAAGCCCTACGCCGTCGCCGTCAGCGGCATTCTCGTGACCAACGACGTGCGCAGCGCCGCCACGGCGACGCTCACCGGCATGACCGTCGTCAAGGCCGGCGACATCAGCGTCCAGGCGGAGCAGAAGGGCGCGATCACCGCGACGGTGAACAGCAAGGTCGAGTCGAAGCTGAAGCCGGGCACCAAGGCCGGCGACAAGCACTCCGTCGCGGCCCAGGCGGTGATCGCCTCGAACGTCGTGATGGGCGCGAGCACCGCCACGATCGACCGCAGCCCGCTCGGCGACGCGGCCGCGAACACGACCGTCGGCAACGTCGCGGTGGGCGCCCGCAACACCGGCGCGATCACCGCCACGATCGACAGCACGGTCGATTCGAGCGAGACCGCCGTCGGCATCACCGCCGCCTTCAACAAGATCGGCAGCCCCAGCACCAACGCGGTGTTCGACCTCGCCGAGTTGCTCGTCGGGATCGATCTCGACAGCCAGATGACCAAGGGCGGCCAGTTCGCCGCGACCGCCTCGATCTCGGGCCAGCCGATCAACGCCATCGGCAAGGTTTCGGTGGAGGCTCTGTCCAAGGCGACGATCAACGCCACCATCGAGAACGCCGTCACCTCGATCGGCTCGGCCGCGACCACCGTCGGTGCCGTTGCCGGCTTGAACTTCGTGCGTGTCGGCACTTCCGCCACCATCGCCGACGTGACGAGCCTCAAGGCGGCCGGCGGCGTGGCCGTCAACGCCCGCAGTGCGTCCACCGTCGACGCCGTGGTCAAGGCTCCTGTCACGGCGGTGGTCTACAACATGCCCGACACGAGCGGCGCCTCGGGCGGCACCAACACCTCCGGTAACACCGGCAATACGGGCAACACCGGCGGGACCGGCACCGCGACGACCACGCGCTCGATTTCCGTCGCCGCGAGCTTCGCCCGCAACACCATCCTCGACGTCGTGCTCGAAGCCGGCCTCGACCGGATCGGCGACCTCACGGCGAGCGCGGGCGATGTCAGCGTCACCGCCGCCAACACCGCCACCATCACCGCGAAGGTCGCGGCCACCGCCATCGCCGTGCTGCTGAGCACCGAGGACGGCAAGAATCTCGGCGTGTCCGGCAGCGGCGCCTTCGGCGTCAACACGATCCTCGGCGGCGTCGAGGCGCGGATCGCCGACAGCCGGATCACCGCGTCCGGAAGCCAGGCTCCGAGCGTCACCGACGGCCAGGGCAACATCACCGTCTCCGCCAAGAGCGCGGCCACCATCACGGCTTCGGTCGAGGCCGCCGCGGCGGCCGTCATCGTCGGCAAGGGCACGGCCCAGGCGGTGGCGATCGGCGTCTCGCTCGCCTTCAACATGATCGGTTACAACCTCAGCCTGATCCCGGTCGATGGCACCAGCAGCCTCGCGGCCGACAAGGCGCGCTCGCTCGACGTCAAGGCGAACGTCACCAAGTCACGGCTGGCGGCCGGGCGCCGGGTGTCGGTCGAGGCCGAATCGGGCGGCCGGATCGAGGCCCGGACCCTCGCCACCGCCATGGCGGTCGGCGTTTCGACGGGCGGCAGCTCCGGCGGCTCCAGCACCGACGGCAACGTCGCGCTGTCCGGCGGCGGACTGTTCGTGCGCAACAAGGTCGTGACCTCGGCCTCCGCCGTCATCGACGGCACCGGCAGCAGCGACGACGCGGTCACCTCCGGCGCGGGCGGGATCAACGTCTCGGCCACGGACACCGCCGTCATCCGGGCGACCTCCGTCGCCCTCGGCCTCTCGGCCAACCTGAGCGCGGATGCGAGCAACACCGCCTCGAAGTCGACCCTCGCCATCGCCCTGTCGCTCGCCGACAACTCGATCACCAGCGAAGTGGCCGCGCGGATCACGCAGGTCGCCAATCTCGCGACCCTCGGCGACGTCGCCGTGGCCGCGAACCGCAGCGCCGACATCTTCGCGCAGACCTACGCCGCCGCCGTCGGCGCGCAGGTCTCCTCGAAGGGCGATGGCGCCTCGGTGAGCGGGGGCGGCGCGCTCTCGATCAACACGATCAAGGGATCGACGATCGCCGAGATCACCGATTCCAAGGTCGGGGACAGCGCCAATGGCGGCGCCAAGGTCGGCAGTCTCTCTGTCTCGGCCACGGACAGCGCCAAGATCGCCGCGCTGTCCGGCGCGGCCGCGATCACCCTCGCCGGTTCGGCCGACGGCAAGGCGACGGGCGTCGCCTTCGGCGTCTCCGCCGCGCAGAACGTCATCGGCGGTTCGGGCACGGCGGTGCGGGCCACGGTGGCCGGCACGCCGGTGCGGTCCACCGGCGCCGTCGGCGTGCGCGCCGAGTCCAAGGCCGATATCGATGCGACGACCGTGACGGTCTCGGTCGGCGTCTCGGGCAGCGGGACCGGTGACGCGCGCACGGCGAGCCTCGGTGGCTCGGGCGCGCGCAACGCCGTCAACGTCGCCACCACGGCGGAGCTCTATGCGGCGGACGGCGCGTCTGTCGCCATCGAGGCGGGCAGCCTCGCGGTGTCCGCCAAGAACGCATCGACCATTTCGTCGGATGTCGGCGCGGCCTCGGTGGCCGGCTCGTTCGGCCAGGGCAAGTCGGTCGCGGTCGCCCTCGCGGCCAGCGTCGCGATCAACGAGATCGGCGGCAACGTCACGGCGACCGTGAAGAACGCCGACGTCACGACCCTCACCGGCGGCGTGACCATCGACGCGACGCGGCAGGGTACCATCGAGACGCGCGCCGCAGCGGCCAGCGTCGCGGTGAGCGCGAGCGCCGACAAGAGCATCGCCGTCTCCGGTGCCGGCGTCGCCGCGGTCAACAAGATCAACAGCAGCACCACCGCCACGGGCCAGAACGCATCGATCGACGCGAAGGGCGATGTCGCCGTCTCGGCAAGCAGCAGCGCCACGATCAAGTCGCTCGTCGTCGGCGCCGCGGCATCCATCGGCGGCGGGGCCGGCGATGGCGGCGCGGGCGCGCTCGGCATCTCCATCGCCTATAACGAGATCGGTGCCTGGACCGCCTACGACGAGTCCGCCCACACGCTGAGCGAGGCGCCCGCGCTCGGGAGCCGCGCCAACGTCTCGGCCACCCTGGTGGGCAGCCGCGTCACCACGACGGGGGCGCTCTCCGTCGCGGCGAGCGCCAACAACACCATCACGACCGACATCGTCGCGATCGCGGCCGGCGTCACCGTCGCGGGCGGCAAGGCCGGCGCGGTCAGCGTCGGCGGCACCTTCGCGATGAGCAATATCGGCCTCGCGGTCGCGGCCTCGATCGACGGCGACAAGACCGGCGCGACGCCGGGCTTCCAGGCTGCGAGCGCCACCGTTTCGGCCCAGGACATCTCGACCATCACGACGCAGGCGCTCTCGGCGAGCCTCTCGCTCGCCGCCGCGTCCGGCAACGCCGTCTCGATCGCCGTCGGCGGCAGCATCGCGCTCAACTCCATCGCCAACGATGTCTCGGCGAATGTGAAGAACGTCGGTCGCGGCCTGCAGACCGTCGGCGCGATCCTCATCTCCGCCAAATCGGCGGGCGCCATCACGGCGAACGCCGCCTCGGCCGCCATCGCCGTGGCCGCATCCGGCTCGAACGCCGTTCCCGTCAGCGCGGCGGTGACCTTTGCGCGCAACGTCATCACCACCAGCACCCGTGCGCAGGCGAGCGAGAGCACGCTGACCACGACCGGCGCGGGCGGTACCATCAGCGTCAAGGCCGAGGCCTCGGCCGCGATCAACGCCGCGATCCTGGCAGCGTCCCTGGCCGCGGGCGTCGGCGGCAGCAATGCCGCGGGCGTCGGGCTCGGCGCCGCCATCGCCGAGAACCGCATCGGCGTCTGGTCCTCGACGGGGACCGATGCGAACACCAGCTACGCCCTGGCCAACAACGGCGGCACCGTCGTCGAGGCGTCCCTGACCCGCGTCGGCGTCGATGCGAAGGGCGCGCTGAGCGTCGAGGCGACATCGAAGAACGTCATCAAGGCGAACATCGCGGCGATCTCGGCGGGCCTCGCGGGCGGCGGCTCGAATGCCGTCGGTGTCAGCGGCGGCGCCACGGCCGTCATCAACGCCATCGGTGTCACCACGCAGGCCTTCATCGAGGGCAACGGCGTGGGCGGCAACGCGATCGAGGCCGGCGCCGTGACCGTGAGGGCGGCCGATACCTCGAGCATCACCGCCAACGCGCTCACCGCCGCGGTCAGCGCCGCCTTCGGCGGCTCGAACGGCGTCGCGGTCTCGATCGGCTTCGCGCTCGCGCTCAACACCATCAACGCGGCCACCCGGGCCAGCGTGAACAACGTCGGCGACGGGATCGACGCCGGCACCGGTGCCGTCCTGGTCGATGCCCTCAGCAACGCGACCATCACGGGGACGACGACCGCGGCCGCCGTCAGCATCGGCGGCGGCGGATCGGGCGGCATCGCCATCGCCGGTGGCGGTGCGCTCGCCTTCAACACCATTCGCCCCGTCACCCGGGCCGTGATGGCCGCCAGCACCATCACGCAGAGCGGCACCGTCACCGTGACCGCCGCGGCCACGTCGAAGATCTCGGCTCTCGTCGCGGCGGCCTCCCTTGCCGTCGGCGTTGGCGGTTCGGCCGGCGTCGGCGTGGCGATCGGCGTGGCGATCGCCGCCAACCAGATCGGCGACTGGACGTCGTCCGGCGAGGGACGCAACCGCGTCGATACCGCCGCCGCGACCCAGGGCTCCGTCGTCGAGGCGCTTCTCACGGGCAGCAGCGTCAAGACGAGCGGCGCGCTGACGGTCGGGGCGAACTCGGCTCAGGCGATCGCCGCTCAGGTGGCCGCCGCAGCGGCCTCCATCGGCGGCGGCGGTTCGGCCGGCGTCGGCGTCTCGGCAGCCGGCGTCTCGGTCACGAACGCCATCGCGGTGGCAACCCGCGCCGTCGTCGACGGCGACGGTGCGTCCGGCATCGAGGCCGGCAGCGTCTCGGTCCGCGCCTCCGACATCTCCACGATCGACGCCTTCGCCGGGTCCGCCTCGCTCGCGGGCTCGGGCGGCGGCGCGGCCGGCGTCTCCGTGGCGGTCGGCTTCACACTGGCGCTCAACAGCATCGCCGGCAACGTCGAAGCGGCGATCAAGAACGCCGACACCCTCCTGCGCACGACCGGACCGCTCGGCGTCTCGGTCAGCGCCTCGCGCGCCGGCCGCATCAACGCGGCGGCAGCGGCGGCGGCGATCAGCATCGCGGGCGGCGGCTCGGCCGGCGTCGGCGTGTCCGGCGGCGGTGCCTTCGCCTCGAACCGGATCCTCGGCTCGGTCAGCGCAACGGTCGATGCGAGCCGCATCACCACGACCGGCAGCGGCGGACTCACGGTGACGGCGACCGGCTCGTCGGAAATCACGGCGATCATCTCGGCATTGGCCGCGTCCGGCGGCGGCGGCGGTGCGGCCGGCGTCGGCGTCGCGCTGGGCGTCAGCGGTGCCGAGAACCGCATCGGCGAATGGTCCAGCACGGGCCAGAATGCCGAGCGTGTGGACACGCTCGGCAGCAGCGGTGCCACGGCCGTCCAGGCCTCGGTCAAGAACTCTTCTCTCGACATCGCCGCGGCCCTGACGGTTCAGGCGACGGCGAGCCAGAAGATCACGGCGACCGTCGTGGCGGCATCCGCCGCGATCCAGGGCGGCGGTGCGGCCGGTGTCGCGGGCGCTGCAGCCGGTTCGGTGGCCGCCAACGCCATCGGGGTCGAAACCTCGGCCACGATCGACGGTGACGGCGCCGGCCCGGACGGCATCAAGGCCGGCAGCGTGACCGTCTCGGCCGCCAACACGGCCCAGATCTCCGCCGTCACGGGCGCCGCCTCGCTCTCCGGAGCCGGCGGCGGCGCGGCCGGCGTCGGTGTGGCGATCGGCTTCGCGCTCGCCATCAACAGCATCGCGGGCGGCATCCAGGCGTCGATCTCGAACGTCGATGCCGGCCTGACCACCCGCAGCGGCGGCGTTTCGGTCGGCGCGCGCAACGATGCGCGCATCCGGGCCAGCTCCGCAGCGGCGGCCGTCTCCATCGGCGGCGGCGGTGCCGCGGGCGTCTCGGTGAGCGGCGGCGGCGCCGGTGCGTCGAACGTCATCACGGTGCGTACGAACGCCTTCGTCGCCAACAGCGCGCTGATCGTGCGCGGCGGCAAGTCCACGGTGTCGGCCGGCTCGAATGCCGACATCCAGGCCCTGATCGTCGCGGCGGCGGCGGCCGCCGGCGGCGGCGGCGCGGCGGGCGTCGGTGTCTCGGTCGGCGTCGGCGCGGCGGCCAACACCATCGGTGCCGGCAACCAGATCCAAGCCTATCTCAGCAATGCGAGCGTCGATTCCGACAATGCGCTCGACGTGACGGCGGTCTCGAACCAGACGATCCGGGCGGATGTCGGGGCGGTCTCGGCCTCGATCCAGGGCGGCGGCGCGGCGGCCGTCAGCGTGGCGGGCTCCGGCACCGGCGCCTCCAACACCATCGCCGTCGCCACGCGCGCCTATATCGACGGCGACGGCGCGACCGGCATCACGGCGACGCAGATCGCCCTGTCCGCCAAGGACACCTCCGCGATCACCGCTTCCGTCAGTTCGGCGGGCATTGCGGGCGGCGGCGCCGGCGCGGCCAGCGTCGGTGTCACGGTCTCGGTCTCGATGGCGACCAACCGCATCGGCAACACGGTCGAAGCGCTCATCCGTAACGCCGATACCGGCGTCACCACGACCTCCGGCGACATCGCAGTCGAGGCCGAGAGCAGCGGGTCGATCCAGGCGATCGCCACGGCGGCCTCTGTGAGCGTCGGCGGTGCCGGCGGCGTCAGCGTGCAGGTGGCCGGCGGCGGCGCGGGCGCCCTCAACGTCATCACCACGAGCACCCGCGCGGCGATCGAGCGGGCGAACGGGCAATCGTCCCTCAACCGCGTCACGAGCGCAGCGGGCCTGCGGGTCGGCGCCAAGAGCAGCCAGGACATCGACGCCAAGGTGGTCGCGCTCTCCGTGGCCGGCGGCGGTGCGGGCCTCGCCAGCGTTCCGGTGGCGATCGGCCTGTCGGGCGCCCAGAACATCATCGGAAGCTGGAAGACCACCGACGCGAACGGCAACCGGCTCGATCAGCCGACGCTCGACGCCGGTGGCGGCGCCAGGGTCGAGGCTCTGATCGCCGACACGGTCGCGACCGCGCAGGGCTCGGTCGCGGTCACCGCGACCTCTTCGAGCACCATCGACGCGACCGTCGCGGCGGCCTCGGCCGTCGCCACGGGCGGAACCGTCGCGGTCGGCGTCGCCGGATCGGGCAGCTACTCGGGCAACGCGATCAGCTTTGCCACCAACGCGGCAATCACCGGCGCTTCGACGAGCGTCACGGCCGGCGACGTCACCGTCCGCGCCAAGGATCAGGCCACGATCAACGTCGATGTCGGCGCAGCCGCCATCGCGGCTGCGGGCGGTGCCGTCGGCGTGGCGCCGGCAATCGGCGTCGCCGTGGCCCTGAACGTGATCAACAATGCCGTGACCGCGATCGTCGACGGGGCCACCGTGACGACGAACACGGGTGGAATCCGCGTCGAAGCCACGGTTCCGTCTGACAATGGCGGGTCCAGCATCAACGCCCGCGTGGCCGCCGCCGCCGTCGCGCTTTCGGGCGGCGGCGTCGCCGTCTCGGTCGCCGGTGGCGGTGCCATCGCCACCAACATGATCGGCGGCTCGACCCGCGCACGGGTCAGCAACGCCCGCCTGAACGCCGCCGGCGACGTGTCGGTCGCCGCCGCGAATAGCAGCCGGATCGTGGCGGAGGTCGCCGCACTCGCAGCCGGCGTCAGCATCGGCGGTGTCGCGGTCGGGGCCAGCATCGGCACCGGCGTCGCCACCAACCTGATCGGCAGCGAGATCACGCAGAGGGTCAACGGACAGGACAAGACGACGAAGTCGGCCGCGCTCCTCATCGAGGCGCTGTCACAGAACTCGACGATCGAGGCGGGCGGCAACCTGTCCGTCACCGCCAATTCCGGCCAGACCATCCGGGCGACGGTCGCGGCCGGTTCCGTGGCGATCTCCGGCGGTGCCATCGCCGTCAGCGCCGCGGGCGCCGGCGCCGGCACCCACAACCGGATCGGTGCGGTGGTGAGCGCGGCGATCGACGGCGACGGGGCGGGTGACAAGATCACGGCCAACAACGTCACCGTCTCGGCGCGCGACACGTCCAGCCTCAGCGTCGAGACCGGCGCGGCCTCGGTCGCGGCCTCGTTCGGCACCTTCGGCAGCGGCTCGTTCGCCCTCGCCGTCGCGGCGGCGGACAACGTGATCGCCAACAACGTCACGGCCGCCATCCGCAATCTCGGCACCACCGGCGGGCTCACGACCCGGGGTTCCGTCGCGGTCACGGCGACCGAGAGCGCGATCCTGACGAGCCGCGCACGCGCCGCAGCCATGTCCGGAAGCGTCTCGGCCTTCAGCGTCTCCGTCTCGGGCGGCGGCGCCGGCACCGGCGACACCGTCACCAGCACGACGAGCGCCAGCATCACCAACAGCCGCCTCACGTCCGCGGGCGACGTCGCCGTCAGCGCCAGCGACACCACGACGATCGACTCGCAGGTGCTCGGCATCTCCGTCGCCGGCGGACTGCTCGCCCTCGCGGCCGGCGGCTCCGTCGCCAAGGTCGAGGCACGCCCGACGGTCACCGCCACCATTGAGGGCGGTTCGGTGTCCGCCGCGAATGTGAGCGTGGTCGCCACCGCGCTTCCGTCCGTCAACGCCGCGGCCCAGGGCATCAATGCCGGCACCGCCGCGATCGGTGCCTCGGTGGCCGAGGCCAAGGTCGCCGCCACGGTCGGCGCCTCGACCAAGAACGTCTCGATCACGGCCGGAAGCCTGTCGGTGCTCGGCAACCTTGCCCGTCAGGCGGGCCGAGATTCCGCGACGGCGACCGCCTCCGGCTCCGTCGGCGGCCTGATCGGCATCAACTCGACAGTGACCCTGGCCGAGAACAGCAGCAAGGTCAGCGGCCTGCTCGATGTCGGCACGGTGCTGACCGTTAGCGGCGCCGTCGCCGTCAGCGCGACGAGCAACACGCGGCAGACCTCGACCGCCAGCAGCGCCAGCATCGGCCTCGTTGCGGCCGGCGCGACCGTCGCGTCGTCGAATTCGGCAACCGTGACCAGCGCCCGCGTCGTGTCCCTCGGTACGCTCAATGCCGGCTCGATGACCGTCACCGCCACCGGCGTCGACGACAACTTCGCAAAGGGTATTTCCGGCAGCGGCGGCCTCGTCTCGGGCACCGCCGCCAGCGCCAGCACCAGCATGGGCGGCAGCACGCGGGCTGAACTCGGCAACGGCGTCGCCATCGACCTGACGAAGAACGGCGACAGCACCGGTCTGTTCTATCTCGCCGCCGATCACGTCGGCACGATGAACGGCCAGATCATCACCGACAGCTACGGCGCCCTCGCCGGAGCGGGCGCCGTCGTGAACAACACCATCACGCATGCGGTGACCGCCGCTTTCGGGATCAATTCCCGCGTCACGGCCCGCGACATCGTCGCGACCGCGACGAACACCGTGAACAAGCCGCAGCTCGGGCAGGCCAACATCGTCGGCTCGACCGGCGGTCTGGCCAGCGGCGCGGCGGCGCACAGTTCGACGGTTCTCGACATCACTACGCGGGTCGATGTCGGCAGCAATGCAGACCTGATCACGGTCGCCCGTGCCGGGACCGCAGGCGGAATCCGTCTGGCGGCCAACAACATCATCAACGCTTACGACAAGGTCTCGCTGACGACCGGGGGCGCGCTGTCGGGCGCCGGTGCCTTCTCGAGCATCGAAACCCGGAACTTCGTGGCGCAGGTGAACATCGGCGCCAACGCGACCCTGTTCACGCTCGGAAACCTGACCCTTTCGGCCAATGGCGGCGGCAACGCCTATTCCGTCTCGAATTCCGAGACCTACGGGGCGGCGACCGTCGCCAGCGGCAGCACCACCGTCATCATCCGTCCGAACAACGCGGTGAACATCGGTGCGGGCGCCGACATCACCGCCTACGGTGATGCGGATCTCCTCGTCGGCACCAACAAGAAGGCCTACGACGACGCCTACGACGCGTCGGCGACGACCGACAACTTCGCGGGCAGCGTGATCCCGATCACCTCGCTGGCGGCCAAGATCCGCGTCGAGGAGATCAACACGATCAAGATCGATGGCGGCGCCACGATCAAGACCGCCGGCAACGCCAACCTCTTCACGAACCGCCAGGGCAATTCCAACGCCGTGGCCCGCATGAAGGGCACGAACTGGACGACCGCCGTCGCCGGCGCCATCGACAGCCTGCTCGGCGGCTCGGCCGTCACCCCGGTCGGCGACACGCAGACGGGCTCGATCGGCACCGTCATCGTCGACGGCACCGTCGTCACCGGCATCACCCGCAACATCTCCATCGTCATCGACGACATGACGCGCGCGCCGGGCAACGGCGCCGCGACCCTGATCACGGGAACCGTCAAGCTCAACGGCCAGAAGTACGATGCCGCCGGCAACCCGATCGCGGATTCGGACAACACCAAGAGCTTCACGATCACCCTGCCGGATGGGGCGACCTCGGCCTCGGCAACGCTCCCGAAGCTGCCCATCACCGTCAGCCTCGGCTTCGCCAACGCTCAGTCGAACCTGATCAAGGCCTACGAGGAAGCGACGAAGGGCCTCTCGACCTACAAGGACAACGCCACGCTCCAGGCCTACTACCAGGGCGAGGTCAACCGGATCAAAGCCGAGCTGCTGGCCGACGGGCTCGCGGAGTTCCAGACGACCTACGACGGCAGGCAGATCCTCATCCCGATCTACAAGCAGGTCCAGGCCATCACGGTGAGCCCGTTCTCGGCAGGTGCCGGCGGCATCATCGTGCGGGCCGACGCCCTGCTCGGTTCGGGCAAGCTCGATGCGGCGTCCGACACGAAGGTCGAGATCACCAACAACTCGGTCGCGAACCTCGTCATCGCCGGCATCACGATGCCGGAATCGAACGGCGGCACCTTCTTCAACGACGCACAGATCCCGGTGACGTCGAGCAGCGACTTCAACACCCGTCTCCAGGCGATCGTCGCGAAGAACGCCGCGAGCCCGGATGCCGCGGCCGCCAGGGCGATCGCCGGTGGCCGTGACGTCAGCTTCCAAGTTCTGACCGCCGGCGGTGTCGTCACGAAGGACAGCAAGAGCGACATCTCTCTCAGGAACACCTCCGGCGCCCGTGATCACAACACCGCGCCGTCGATTCTCATCGTCGGCGACATCTACGCGCCGACGGCGATCCTCAACGTGGCGACGGCCGCGGGCGGCGATCTCACCATCACGGCCAAGACCACCATCAAGGAGCTGAGGACCGATGTCGGCGGCGCCGTCGCCATCGGTCTGACGCAAGATCTGCGCACCTACTCCGTCGGCGGCGATCCCTACGGGCAGATCAAGGGAGTGCTCGAAGCGGGCTCCGGGCCGATGACCGGCAAGTCGGCCGCCGACATCGCTCGGGCGCTGGCGGGCTCGCAGGCGAGCGTCGTCGCCAGCGGCGCGGTGACGATCAAGGCGCAGTTCCTCAACCTCAACGGGCTCGTGCAGAGCGGGCGCGACCTCTACCGGATCGTCATCGATCAGTCGGTCGAGAACGAGATCCAGGAGATCCTCCGCAACCCCTATCGCACCGCGAACCTGAGCACGCTGACCCGCGACGGCTACTCGGCCAGCTACAACCGGCAGACCGGTGCCATCGAGATCGACGAGGTCGTCTCGACCGGCGGCCAGATCAACCTGACCGGCGTCATGCTCAACACCAACGCCGGCATCGGTGAGCTGCGGGCGCTGGGCGGTTATGCGAAGGTCGAGGTCGTCAATCAGCTCAACCGCGACGTCGTGCTCAACCGCATCGACCTGTCGCGGCGCGGCATCGGCACGATCGATATCAAGGATCTCGCCTACAAGACCGACGTGAACGGCAACGGCATCGCGGACGCCAACGACATCGTCTTCCGCCAGACCCTGATCCGGCAGGACGCCGACGGCGTCGTCACGCGCTACAGCGCCGATCTGAACAGCACCGGCGTCGAGATCGCCAAGTACGACGGCAGCAGCACGACGCAGTACGATCCGAAGTCCGGATACCGCTACGCCTTCACCATCGGCCAGGGCGCCAAGAACACCTACTCTCTGACGACGGGCACATCGTCCTGGGCCGGCCTGGACTTCCTCGCCAAGGATCCGCCCCCCCTCAGCTCGTTCAACAAGGAAATCACCGAGAAGGCCGCTCTGCAGCCTGAATCGGCCTATTACTACATCGACGCCAGCAAGTCGGGTTACGCCTTCCTGGGTGCGCCCGAGTATACCCGCTCGGCCGAGAAGCCGAAGGAAGTCGCGAGCTGGACGACGAGCACGTGGTACGGAAAGAAGACTTACTACACCAAGTTCCAGACGGTCGATTACACGGAGACCCAGGCGACCCATAGCCTTGAGGCCGATTACGGCATCAAGATCAAGTTCACCGGTGAGCGCACCGGCACCGTCAGCATCGACTCGCAGGGCTCCGGCCGTGTGCTGATTGCCGGGGGCATCAAGAACGACAACGGCTCCACGACGATCACCTCGGGCGGGACGATCCAGCACCTCAGCTCGACCGCGGCCATCACCGGCTCGCGCGTCACGCTGCAGGCCGCGCGCGGCATCGGTGTCGGCAACGGCAGCAACGCCACCGACCAAGCGCTCAACGTCACGACCATCGGGGCCGGCAACACGCTCAGGGCCACGACGACCGCGGGCAACATCAACCTCAACGTCCGGACCGTCGACAACGAACTCGGGATCGACAAGATCGCGGCGGGTGGCGGCTTCGACGTGAAGCTCGTTTCCACGAGCGGCGTCACCGTAGCCGGCGAAGGCGTGGTTTCGGGCGGCTCCATCAAGGTGATCGCGGGCGGTCGCTTCGGCTCCGAGGCGGCCCCGATCAAGCTCGACGGCGGCACGACCGCCCGCGACAAGACCGACATCACGGCGGCCGGTACGGTCGGCATCCGTGAACTCTCGGGCGACCTGCGCCTGAACAGCCTGACGGCAAACGGCGACGTCTACATCAAGGTCGACGCCGGGAATCTGCTCAACGTCAACAACGTCGTCGTGCGCGACGACCGCGTGGCGTCCCAGCTCATCAACGGCGTGTGGAAGGATCTCGCTCTCACCACCGAGGATGCGAACCTGAAGTTCGAGCGCACGCTCAGCGCCTACGAGAGCACCCGCGAGCGCGATTACAACGCCTACTGGGCCTATCGGAACCAGCAGGCCGACCCCTCCCGCTACGACAGCACCTTCAAGATCACCCTCAACGAGACGACCGGCGAGCGCGGCTACTATACCGCCCTGTTCACGAGCCAGGCGAATGATGCGGGCATCACCGAAGCCGGCGCGGTGAAGACCTACGTCGACAATGCGGTCAAGGCGCTCGAAACCAACCGGACGCTGCAGTACCGCGTGCTGCACGCCCAGTACGGCCAGTACGGCGACGTCTATCACGCCGATCTCTCGGGTGATTACGCGACCTATTGGGCGATCCGCGGCACGCAGCCGAACAGCGGGACCTTCGATCCGGCCTACACGGTCCAGGGGAACGCTGCGGCGCTCGCCAAGATGCAGGCCGCGACGCGTGCTGCGCCGATTTCCGGCGATGCGCTGATCGCGCGCGTCACGGCTCAGATCACGCAGCTCGAGACCGATCAGGGCACCCGCCTGACCGAAGCGCAGATCCTGCAGCTCTACACCACGGCCATCGAGGCCGAGGCGCGCGGAACCAAGCTTTCGGGGACCGTGCTGACGGATTACGTCTCCGCGCAGATCAAGCAGATCACCGACTCGCGGACCACCGACTTCAACAACCTGAAGCTGGTCTTCGACGGCTTCGACGCTGCGAAGATCACGAACTTCGGCGCCCAGTACGACCAGTATTGGCAGATGCGTGAGGCGGGTGACGCGACGACGCTGCAATCGCAGGCCTACAAGGATCTCGATGCCGCCTTCTCGGGCTTCGGCAATCACTACGTGGTGAAGCTCGGCGCGGCCTACGACCTCTACAGCACCTATCTCGCGAACGGGTCGAGCCGGATCAGCGGCGCCGAGCTGACCGCCCTGACCGCGCAATTCACCAAGGACGCCGGTTCGCAGACCCTCGGTGAGGCGGCTCTGCGTCTGGCGACCTCCGGCAAGGTGGCGGCGGCGGAAGCCGCGCTCAAGGCGACCTATGCGGCGCTCCATCTCCGCTTCGGCGGGCTGGGCGACAGCTACGACGCCTCGACGGTCGCGGCGGAGACGACGGCCGTGCAGGCCGACTACGAAGCCTACTGGAGCTACCGCAACCAGCAGGTCGACCCGAGCGTCTACAACGCCGTCTTCGCGCCGCGCCTCGCCGGTCAGGCGCTCATCGACGCCGTGGCCGCGGCCCGCACCGCGGCGGAGACGGAGAACCTGAGCTCAGCCGCCATCGACGCGGCCCGCACCGCGGCACAGGATCTGCGGTCGGCGGCGCTGACGGCGCAGTACCGCTCGCTCCACACCTTCTTCAACAGCCTGCCGGGCTCCTACAACACGGCCGACACTCCCAATACGAACAAGCTGACCGCCACGAAGCAGACGGCCCCTGCCTTCTTCATCGACAAGGCGACGGCCGATGCCATCGACGCGGGCATCAAGCGCTGGACGCAGGACGAACTGCTGAGCGCCGTCGGCCAGGGGCTGCTCAAGGAGACGACCAGCACGATCGTCGACAAGCAGGACCCGATCATCAAGGGCGCCAACATCAAGATCGTGACGTCGGGCAATGTCGGCTCCGTGAGCGGAACCAGCCTGATCGATATCGGCCCCGGTGCCGCGCCGCTCACCCCGGATCAGCAGATCGATCTCGGCGCCGCCGAGCGGAGCGACCTCGTCTTCCTGACGAAGGCCCCGATCACCACCAACGTCATCTTCGGCCAGTCCGGCAGCTACGGCACCGTGACCCGCCAGGACGGTGCGAACTGGGATACGAGCGCGTTCTTCGACAAGAACAACGTGCTCTACAACGGTACGCTCTACATCGGGGGCGTGACGCCGAATGCGTCGGCTGAAACCTCGGTGAGCTACAAGATCATCAGCGTCGTCGGGAACGTCATCACCGTCGACAAGGTCTTCGGCAGCCAGGGCGTCGCCCGCAACATCGATATCGGTGTCAGCATCGCCGTCACCGGCGAGGCGCCGCGCGTGACCGCCGAAGTCGCCTTCGACCTGCTCAAGGCGGCCCCGACGACCGTCACCGTCAGCTTCAGCAACGATACGGCGACCAACCAGGGTGTTCTGACCCGCACCGACGGCACGGCGTGGGACGGCACCTACACGGTCGGCAGCACGCTCTACATCGCCGGCGGCACCGCCAACACCAGCGCGGCCTCCACGAGCGTCTACCGCATCGCGTCGGTCAGCGGCTCCGTGATCCGGCTCGAGGCGACGCAGCTCTTCGTGGCCGAGACCGGCGTCACCGTGAACGTGGGCGTGCGTTCCACCGACGGGACCGGTGTGTCCGTGATCACCCGCGCGTCGGGCAATTTCCTCGGTGACGGCTTCAAGGACGGCATGCTGATCGGCGTCGCCGGCACCTTCGGCGTGACGTCGGGTAACGCGACCACCAAGGACACCAGCTTCACCATCAAGCAGGCGAGCGCCTCGACGCTCATCCTGGAGAGCGGAAGCACGCTCAAGACCGAGAGCGCCCGCAACGTCGTGCTGTTCCAGTCGGCCAAGGACGCCGGCAATCCGTTCAATCAGATCACCAAGCTGCTCATTCAGAAGCGCAAGGCAGTCGTCATCGAGGGCACCGGCTCCCTCGACGTCACGGCGAACACCCAGATCTTCATCAACACCGCCGCCCTGCTGACCGTGGGCCGCGTGGAATCGGTCTCCGGCAAGGAGATCCGCCTGAAATCCTCCACGGGCCTCCTCAACGGCGGCGCGGCGGATGCGGTGAACATCAAGGGCGGCGACACCGTCCTCGAAGGCGGGGACGGCAGCGTCGGCACCGCGACGCGGGTGATCGGCATCGATCTGACGACGGGTTCGACCCTGGCGGTCCGTGCGGCGCGGGACATCTTCGTCACGGCCCGCAACGGCGATCTGAACCTGGAATCCGCCTTCTCGCAGGGCGGCAACGTCACCTTCGTCTCGGACCGGGGCAGCATCCTCGACGGTGTCCACACCGACACCAACAAGATCGTCGCGGCCAACGTCTACCTGAAGGCCGCCGGCTCGATCGGCGCCAAGGGCGACGCCATCGAGATGAAGCTGACCGGCACCGTCCGGGCCGGCGCCACGGGCGACATCGTCCTGACCGAGACGGAAACCAGCATGAAGGTGCTGGCCGTCACCACCAAGGGTGACGTGGTTCTGGCGGCCAAGGCCTCGATCCTCGATGCGGGCGACCTCTCCAACCCGCGCGACATCGATTCCGCACCGGTGGCCGGTTCGGGCCGTGCCAACGTCAGCGGCCACTCGATCACGCTCACCGCCCTCGACGGCATCGGCGTCGCCGGCGACGAGTTCGAGATCGACAGCAACGTCGATCGCACGACGGATGGTGTCGTCACGCTCCAGAGCGGCCTGAGCAACCTCTACGTGGTGGAGACCGCCGGCGATCTCTTCCTTGCCAGCGTCGGCACCGACGCACAGCGCACGGCCTTCGTCACGGCGGTCGCCGGCAGCATCCTCAACGGATCGACCAACTACAACGAGACCACCGGGGGCAGCTCCAACCTCCGTTCCGGCAAGGCCTATCTCGTCGCCTCCGGCAGCATCGGCTCGGAGACCAAGCGCATCGTCGCCAACATGCGCAGCCTCGACGGCGACCAGTATGGTGGTCTCGAAGCCCGCTCGATCAACGGCGACATCTGGCTGTGGAACATCGGCGGCCTGCGCGTCGGCGGCGTCACCGACGACACCACCGGTCTGCAGGCGGCGCAGGGCCGGATCGGCATCCGCACGTCGAGCCCGCTGACGATCGACAAGGACATCATCTCGTTCGGCGACATCATCGAGCAGGCGGGCGAAACGGGTTCATCGGGCGACGACCTGACCGTCAAGGCCGGTGTCACGATCTTCTCGACCGGCGGCTCGGTGACGTTGAACGCCGGCGACAACCTGCTCGTCGAGGCGGGCGCGGTCGTGAAGGCGAAGGGCACCATCACCCTGCGCTCGGACTTCAGCGCGAGCGGAACGCCCGACAACACGGCCTCCAAGATCACGCTGTCCGGCACCTTCGTCGGCTCCTCGATCCTGATCGAGTCCGGAGGCAACGGCGACGAGATCCTGCTGGACGGCACCTTCACGACGGGTCAGCGCACCATCAGCGGAGGGACGACCGCGGCGACGGTGACGGAAGGCGCGATCACGCGCGGCGGTTCCATCGAGCTGCGCGCCGGCGAGGGCGCCAACACGATCACGATGGTGGGCGCCTACTCCACCGGCGCGCTGATCGTCGGCGCCGGTTCGGGCAGCGACACGCTCGCCGATACGCAGGTGACCGGCGGCGTCACGCGCAAGGCCGAGATCGTCGCGGACTCGGTGACGATCGCTCTCGGGGCCGGCGCGAACACGGTCGGGCTCGGCGGCAGCTACGTCGTGACCAATGCCGTGCAGCTCACGACGCTGGGCGGCGCCGATATCATCGGCCTGACGGGCAACGTCGATGCCGGCAGCTTCACCCTCGACGCGGGCGAAGGGGATAACCGCCTCACGCTCGCCGGCGTCTACAAGGCGCGGAACGCCCTCACGATCCGCACCGGCGCGGGCAACGACCGGATCGACCTCCAGGGCAGCTACACGGCCGGCTCGATGGAAATCTCCGCCGGGACTGGGGCCGGCCGGAACGACCTGACGCTGAATGGCACCTATCGCATCGCGGGCGCCCTCACGATCGTGGGCGGGTCGGGCATCGACACCCTGTCCGACTCCGCCTCGACCGACATCACGGCCGGCTCGCTGTCGATCAACCTCGGCGACGGCGTCAACACGGCCGATCTCGTCGGCGGCTACGACATCGCGGGGGCGATGGCGTTCATCACCGGCAACGCCGACGACGTCATCACCCTGAACGGCGGGATCAAGGCCGCCGGCTACACCCTCGATGCGGGCGGCGGGAACAACAAGATCACCCTGGCCGGCACCTACACGGTCACGAACGCGCTCACGATCAGGACCGGTGCGGGCAACGACATCATCGACCTGAAGGGCAGCTACACGGCCGGCTCGATGTCCGTGGATGCGGGCGCGGGCGACAACGCGCTGACGTTGACCGGCAGCTACAAGATCGACGACGCCTTCACGATCACCGCCACGGGTGGCACCGATACGCTGACCGACCTGCGGGTCGCGAATGGAGCGGTGGAGAAGGCCAGCGTCGAGGCGAAGTCGCTCGCGATCGACCTCGGCGACGGGGCCAATACGGTGACCCTCGCCGGCATCTACCGCATCGGCGCCGCCTTCCGTCTCACCACCGGTTCGGGCCTCGACATCGTCAGCGATCACCGCAAGGTCGGTCAGACGGTCACGGATGCGCTCGACCTGACGGCCGGCACCATCACGATCGCGCTCGGCGACGGTGCCAACCAAGTCGCGCTCGCCGGCACGCTGGCCGCCGCGGACAGCTTCAGCTTGGTTTCCGGCTCGGGCAACGACACCGTGGTGGATGCGGCGCTCGACGGCACGACGCTGCTCAAGAGCGCGACGATCACGGGCAAGACCATCGACGTGCATCTCGGCGCGGGCGACAACGCCCTGACGCTGCTCGGCACCACGATCGCCACTTCGACCCTGGCGCTGACCAGCCTCGGCGGCCGGGACCAGTTCGCCCTGCGCGGACGGGTCCGCGCTGCGGTCACGGCCATCCGGCTCGGTGCGGGGGACGACAGGCTCGACCTCGCCGTCAGCGAGATCGCCGGGCACACGCAGGTCTTCGGTGAGGACGGCGCCGACACGATCAACGTCGATCGCCTGCCCTCGCTCACCAGCAAGACCGGCAGCGTCACCGATACGCTCGACATCGACGGCGGCCAGGACACGGACACGATCCGCATCCAGCTCGCCGGCGCCTCGTCCTACCGCATCAACGTGACGGATTCCGGCAATCCCGACCGTGGCGTCGACACCCTGACGATCCTCGGCACCGATGCCGCCGACCAGTTCCTGATGCGCCGGAACTTCGTCGCGCTCGTCCATCCGAATGCCGACGGCACCTATCCGGCGAACGCCGTCGTCGAGCGGATCAACTACGACATGAGCGTCAACGGGCGCATCATCGTCGAGGGCGGCAAGGGCAACGACCGCTTCGCGATGGACGACAACGCCGCGCTGCTGACCATCGACGGCGGCGAGGGCGACGACTTCTTCCAGGTCGGCCAGGTCTTCGCGACGCCGCGCGACGTCCCCAACGGGCTGCTCGTGGAGGACGCCTTCGAGACGACGAAGCTGTCCTTCGGCGGCTACCTGTCCCGCGGCATCTCGATCCCGACGGTAATCTACGGCGGCGTGGGCGACGACACCTTCCAGATCTACTCGAACAAGGCCGATCTGCGTCTCGAGGGCGAGGACGGCGATGATGTCTTCATCGTGCGCGCCTTCGCCACCGCGTCCGAGAACAAGATCAAGCTCAATGCCGGCGCCGGCAACGACCGGATCGAGTACAACATCAACGCGCCGCTCGACATCGATGGCGGCTCCGGCTTCAATAAGATCGTCGCGCTCGGAACCGAGTTCGCCGACACCTTCGTGGTGACGCGCGACGGCATCTTCGGTGCCGGCCTGTCGATCCGCTTCACCAACATCCAGGCGGTCGAGGTCGACGGCCTGGAGGGCGACGACACCTTCTACGTGCTCTCCACCCCGGCGGGCGTCGTCACCACGCTGATCGGCGGCCTGGGCAGCGACACCTTCCACGTGGCCGGCGACGTCAGCGGCGAGGTCGTCGCGCGCGACGCCAAGGGCAACGCGGCGGTCATCAATCACACGATCAGCAGCACCGACCCGGCCTTCAACGGCCTCTTCGTGCCCGGCATCAACGCGTCGGTCTCGGCGGCCGATGCGGGCTCCGTCAGTGACGGCGGCGGGCTGACCCTGCGCGAGGATTCCAGCGTCACGACGCCGGATGCCGCCGGCAGCAGTGTCGGCACCTATAAGATCGCACCGCCTGCGCCGAAGACGACGGCCCTGACCAGCACCGATTGGGCCGTGGTCACGGTCTCGGCGGCGCAATCCTCGGCGCAGATGCGCGCGCTGGCCGGCAATGCGGGCACCGTCCAGATCTCGACGGACGGCGTCACCTGGGCGGACGCCCTGACGCTGCGCTTCACCACCGTCTTCGACAACGCCACCAACACCTACGTCTGGACAGCCGACCGGACGGTGTTCGTTCGTGCCAAGTCGGATACGGCGCTGGAGGGTGATCAGAACGTGGCGATCGGCCACTCGGTGATCAGCTCCAACGCGGATGTCAGCGGCACCTTCGTCCGCAACACGCTGGTCAAGGTCATCGACAACGACAAGCCGGGGCTCATCATCGTCGAGAGCGGCGGCGCGACCTCGATCATCGAAGGCAACGGCAACAAGCCCCAGAACCAGGACAGCTACACCGTCGTCCTCAACAACGCCCCGCTCACCGGCGAAGTCGTGCGCGTCACGCTCGGCGTGTCGAGTACGGAGGTCGCCTTCACCAACGGCAACGGCACGCCGCTGCCGCGGGACGGCAGTGGCCGGGCCTATCTTGAATTCACGCTCGCCAACTGGGACCAGCCGCAGACGGTGCTGGTCTCCTCCCCGGCGGATCTGAAGCCCGAGAACCGCTTCGTCGCGGAGATCACCCACACCGTCACCAGCAGCCTGAACGGCACGGCGACGGAGGGCTTCTTCAAGGCGGCGCTCGTCGGCCAGCCCGTCGTGCGGGTGCAGGTGACCGACGGCAACACCGCCGGTGTGGTGGTGACGCCCAAGGAGGGCGGCGTCGTGGTGACGCCGAGCCAGACCTCCTTCTACGACGTCGTCCTGACCATGCCGCCGAAGGCGCCGGTGACGATCACGCTGGCCGGAGACGGCCAGACGATCACGTCGAGCGCGGACAGCCGGTTCAAGGCGGCCGACGGCACGAACCCGGCCACCATCACCTTCACCGCGGCGGATTGGGACCGGGCCGTTCAGGTCACCGTGGCGCGCGATCCCAACGGAGCGCGGACGACCTCGGATCTCAAGACCTTCTCGCGTCAGCCGCACGAACTCAGCAGCATCGAGGGGCCGCTGGTCCTGGAGGGCGGTGTCGGCCCCGAGAGCCGTTCGCTGACCCCGGCCATCGTCCTGCCGGGCGAGAACAACCCCGTCGTCAACCGCACCATCGTCGATGACGGGCTGCCCGATTTCGACAAGGTCACGCTCTACAACGACTCCACCACGGCCGGCGTCTCCGGCACGGTGAGTGCCACGCATATCGACGGCTTCGGCATGTCGACGAACGACGTCACCACGGCCACGAGCAGCAGCAACACCGTGCGCACCTTCGAGGGCGGCGTGACCTATAGCGGCATGCGGTCGGTCGAGCTGCTGCTCGGCTCCGGCGCCGACACGGTCACGGTGACCGGCACGGCCGTCGGCACCCTCACCGCGATCCATGGCGGCGGCGGCGCCGATACGATCACGGTGACCGGCTCGCAGGGCACGCTCGCCCTGTTCGGCGACACCACCGCCGACGGCAGCCGCTACGACTCCACCTTCGAGAAGCAGACCGGACGCGGCTACGGCTTCCGCGACGAGGGGACCCTGGATCGCGACAACACGATCGTCAGCCTCAACGACATCATCGATGCCTCGGGCGCGACCGGCCTCGTCATCATCGACGGCGGCGCCGGCAACGACACGATTACCGGCGGCAAGGGGCGCAACATCATCGCCGGCGGCACCGGCAACGACACCATCGTCGGCGGACCGGCCGCGGACACCATCCTCGGCGATTCCAGCCTGAACCTCGACGACGTCCGCCGCATCGTGACGATCGCCGATCCCTTCATCGATCAGCCGCGGGCCGCGGGCACCGACACGATCGACGCCAAGGGCGGCGACAACGTCATCGTCGGCGATCACGGCCAGATCTATCAGGACGGCTCGGCCACCGCGGGCATCGCGCTCGAGGGCACCCACGTCGTCAGCCGGATCGTCTCGACCTTCACCGGCATCGGCGGCGCCGACCGGATCACCGCGACCGACGGCAACAACATCGTCATCGGCGGCTTCGGCGCCGACACCATCACCGCCGGCGCGGGCAACCATGTCATCCTCGGCGACAACGGCGAGGCGGTGTTCGAGAACGGCGTCCTGACCAGCCTGCGCAGCATCACCGGGGCGACCGGCGACGCCGACACGATCACCGCATCAGACGGCGACACCACCATCATCGGCGGCGCCGGCAAGGACGGCATCACCGTCGGCAAGGGCACGCATGTGATCCTCGGCGATACCGGCGAGGCGCGCTTCGTCCCGGGCACGCGGATCATCAACGGCGTGTCCGTCCCGGTCCCGGTCCTGACCAGCATCAAGACCACGGACGACGAGGCGGCCGTCGGTGACGACGACAGCATCGAAACCGGCGACGGCAACGTCACCGTCATCGGCGGGGCGGGTGCGGACCGGATCACGCTCGGCAAGGGCACGCAGGTCGTGCTCGGCGACAGCGGCTCGGCCACCTTCACGAACGGCAAGATCGCGACCATCACTTCGGTCGCGACCGCGGTCGGCGGCAACGACACGATCACCGCATCCGACGGCGACACGACGATCATCGGCGGCGCGGGCGCCGACACGATCGATGTCGGCGCGGGCAACCACGTCATCCTCGGCGACAACGGCAGGGCCGTGTTCACCGCGGGTGCGCTGGTCTCGA
This sequence comes from Methylobacterium sp. NPDC097929, assembly GCF_049543375.1. NCBI lineage: Bacteria > Pseudomonadati > Pseudomonadota > Alphaproteobacteria > Hyphomicrobiales > Methylobacteriaceae > Methylobacterium > Methylobacterium sp. NPDC097929. Next base: position 73,824 of record NZ_JBMVEP010000003.1, read on the forward strand.
TCGAGAGCATCGATCCCGAGATCGGCGACAACGACGCCGTGACGGCCAAGGACGGCAGCGCCACGGTCATCGGCGGTGCCGGCGCGGATACGATCACGCTCGGCAAGGGCACGCAGGTCGTGCTCGGCGACAGCGGTTCGGCCACCTTCACGGACGGCAAGATCGCGACCATCACTTCGGTCGCGACCGCGATCGGCGGCGGTGACACGATCACCGCATCCGACGGTGACACCACGATCATCGGCGGCTTCGGTGCCGACACGATCGACGTCGGCGCGGGCAACCACGTCATCCTGGGCGACAACGGCAGGGCCGTGTTCACCGCGGGCGTCCTGGTCTCGATCGAGAGCATCGATCCCGGTATCGGCGGCAACGACGTCATCACCGCCAAGGACGGCAACGTCACGGCGCTCGGCGGCGCGGGCGCGGACCGGATCACGCTCGGCAAGGGCCGCCAAGTCGTGCTCGGCGACAGCGGCTCGGCCACCTTCGCGAACGGCAAGATCCAGGACATCACCTCGATCGCGACCGAGATCGGCGGCGACGACACGATCACCGCGGCTGACGGCGACACCACCATCATTGGCGGTGCCGGCTCGGACGGCATCGATGTCGGCGCGGGCAACCACGTCATCCTGGGCGACAGCGGCAAGGCCCGCTTCGCCGCCGGCGCGCTGGTCTCGATCGAGAGCATCGATCCCGCCATCGGCGGCGACGACACCGTCACCGCCAAGGACGGCAACGTCACCGTCATCGGCGGCGCGGGCGCGGACCGGATCACGCTCGGCAAGGGCCGCCAAGTCGTGCTCGGCGACAGCGGCTCGGCCACCTTCGTCGATGGCGTCATCGCGACGGTGACCTCGACCGCGACCGAGATCGGCGGCAACGACACGATCGAGGCGACCGAGGGCGACACCACGATCCTCGGCGGTGCGGGCGCGGACACGATCAAGGTCGGCGCGGGCAACCATGTGATCCTGGGCGATAGCGGCAAGGCGGTGTTCCGCAACGGCCGCGCCCAGCGCATCGAATCGATCACGCCCGAGGTCGGCGGTGCCGACATCATCACGGCCGAGGACGGCGCCTCGCGGATCATCGGCGGTGCGGGTGACGACACCATCACCACCGGCGCGGGCAACCACGTCATCCTCGGTGACAGCGGCGAGGCCGACTTCACCGTGACGTTGACGAATGGGGTCACGACCAGCGTGCTGGCGCGCATCGCCACCACGGCGCCCTCCATCGGCGGCGCCGACACCATCACCTTCGGCGCGGGCAACAACGTCGTGCTCGGCGGCATGGGCGGCGACACGATCAAGGGCGGCGACAAGGGCGCCGTCATCCTGGGCGACAACGGCATCGTCACCTTCGATGCCCTCGGCCGGATCCAGCGTGCGCTCTCCTTCGACACCGCGATCGGCGGCGACGACAGCATCACCATCGGCGATGGCAACAACGTCGTGCTCGGCGGCACGGGCCGCGACACGATCACCATCGGTGACGGCAACAACGTCGTGCTCGGCGACAGCGGTCAGGCCGATTTCGAGGCCGGCATCATCGTCGAGATCGCCAGCATCAGCCCCGAGGTCGGCGACAAGGACACGATCGCTCTCGGCAGTGGCCGCAACACCGTCATCGGCGGTGCCGGCGGCGACAGCATCACCGCGGGCATCCGTAACGGCGTGAAGCTCGGCACCGGCACCAACGTCATCCTCGGCGATGCCGGCCATGCCCGGCTCGCCACCGACGGCCTGCCGATCGTGGTCGAGACGACCTACGACAACGTCGGCGGCGACGACACGATCACCGTGGGCGACGGCGTGGCCGTGATCCTCGGCGGCTCGGGCAGCGACATCATCGCCGCCGGCAACGGCCGCAGCACGGTGCTCGGCGACAACGGTGGGGCGACCTTCGACGCGCAGGGTCGCGTCCTCCAGGCGGCGACCACCGCCGCCACGGCGGGCGCACGCGACGAGATCACCCTCGGCGATGGCGGCAGCGTCGTCATCGGCGGCGTCGGGGCCGACAAGATCCAGACCGGATCGGGCGCGGACGTGATCCTCGGCGACAACGGCAGCGCCGTGTTCCTGAACGGGGTTCTGGTCTCGATCGAGACGATGGAATCCACCTTCGGCGGCGGCGACGCCATCGTGGCGGGCGAGGGCGACAACGTGGTGTTCGGCGGCGTCGGCGCCGACGACATCACCACGGGGACCGGTCTTGACATCATCCTCGGCGACGACGGCGCGGCGACCTTCGCGCAGGGCAAGCTGGTGCGCGTCTCGACCAAGAACGAGAGCGTGGCGGGCGACGACATCATCCGCGCGGGCGACGGCGACAACGTCGTGCTCGGCGGCTCGGGCAACGACACCATCACCACCGGCATCGGCGCCGACCTCGTGTTCGGCGACAATGGCGCCGTCGATTTCGTGGACGGCGTCCTGCGCGAGGCTCTCAGCGAGCGCGTCGGCGGCGGCGGTCGCGATACCATCGTCACCGGTGCCGGCGCCGACCTCGTCATCGGCGGCCTCGGCGGCGACACGATCGATGCCGGCAAGGACGATGCGGACGCTGACATCGTCTTCGGCGACAACGGCCACATCACCTTCGACGCCCTCGGCCGCGTCTCGCTGGCGGAGACCGTCGATCCGACGCTCGGCGGCGACGACGAGATCCTGGCCGGCGCGGGTGCCAACCTGATCCTCGGCGGCGCGGGCTCCGACACGATCACCACGGGTGCCGGCGCGGATATCGTGCTGGGCGACAATGGCTTCGTGACCTTCGCAGGCGGAATCCGTCTCGAGGCCAAGAGCGACCTGTCGGGCGGCGCGCGCGACACGATCCGGACCGGTGCCGGCGCCGACCTCGTGATCGGTGGCCTCGGTGGCGACACCATCGATGCCGGCAAGGACGACACCGACGACGACATCGTCATCGGCGACAGCGGTCACATCACCTTCGACGAACTGGGCCGCGTGATCCGCGCCGAGGCGACCGATCCGACCGCCGGCGGCGATGACAGCATCGATGTCGGTGGCGGCAACAACATCGTCATCGGCGGCGCGGGCTCCGACACGATCACCGCAGGCGGTGGCGCGGATGTGGTGCTGGGCGACAATGGCTTCGTGACCTTCGCAGGCGGAATCCGTCTCGAGGCCAAGAGCGATCCGGCCGGCGGCGCGCGCGACACGATCCGGACCGGTGCCGGCGCCGACCTCGTGATCGGTGGCCTGGGCGGTGACACCATCGATGCCGGCAAGGACGACACCGACGACGACATCGTCATCGGCGACAGCGGTCACATCACCTTCGACGAACTGGGCCGCGTGATCCGCGCCGAGGCGACCGATCCGACCGCTGGCGGCGACGACAGCATCGATGTCGGCGGCGGCAACAACATCGTCATCGGCGGCGCGGGCTCCGACACGATCACCGCAGGCGGTGGCGCGGATGTGGTCCTGGGCGACAATGGCTTCGTGACCTTCACGGGTGGAATCCGCCTCGAGGCCAAGAGCGATCCGGCCGGCGGCGCGCGCGACACGATCCGGACCGGTGCCGGCGCCGACCTCGTGATCGGTGGCCTGGGCGGTGACACCATCGATGCCGGCAAGGACGACACCGACGACGACATCGTCATCGGCGACAGCGGTCACATCACCTTCGACGAACTGGGCCGCGTGATCCGCGCCGAGGCGACCGATCCGACCGCTGGCGGCGACGACAGCATCGATGTCGGCGGCGGCAACAACATCGTCATCGGCGGCGCGGGCTCCGACACGATCACCGCAGGCGGTGGCGCGGATGTGGTCCTGGGCGACAATGGCTTCGTGACCTTCACGGGTGGAATCCGCCTCGAGGCCAAGAGCGATCCGGCCGGCGGCGCGCGCGACACGATCCGGACCGGTGCCGGCGCCGACCTCGTGATCGGTGGCCTGGGCGGTGACACCATCGATGCCGGCAAGGACGACACCGACGACGACATCGTCTTCGGCGACAACGGCCACGTCACCTTCGACGAACTGGGTCGCGTCAAGCTCGCTCAGAGCATCGACCCCACCAGCGGCGGCGACGACAGCATCGAGGCCGGGTCTGGCAACAACATCGTCCTCGGTGGCGCGGGTTCCGACACCATCACCACGGGCTCGGGTGCCGATGTCGTGCTGGGCGACAACGGTGCGGTGACCTTCTCAGGCGGAATCCGCCTCGAACTGACGAGCGACCGTGACGGCGGCGCTGGCGACACGATCACCACCGGAGCCGGCGCGGACCTCGTCCTCGGCGGCCTGGGTGCCGACACGATCGATGCCGGAAAGAACGATGCCGATGCCGACATCGTCTTCGGCGACAACGGCCATGTGACCTTCGACGGCCAGGGCCGCGTGAAGCGCGCCGAGAGCCTGGATTTCGGCCTCGGTGACGACGACAGCATCGATGTCGGTGGCGGCGACAACATCGTCGTCGGCGGCACCGGTGCCGACCGGATCACGGCGCTCGGCGGCAACGACGTGGTGCTCGGCGACGACGGTCGCGCCACCTTCGAGGCTAGCGGCCGCGTCAAGCGGGCCGAGAGCTTCGACCTCGGCTTCGGCGGCAACGACACGATCGATGTCGGAGCCGGCGACAACGTGGTCATCGCCGGAGCCGGCAGCGACGTCGTGTCCGCGCTGGACGGCAACGACGCAGTGATCGGCGACGGCGGCTACGCCGAGTTCGAGGCCGGCGTGCGCGTGGTCTTCGTCTCGGCTGATGCGACGGGTGCCGGCAACGACCGGATCGCGGTCGGGGACGGCGACAACGTCGTGCTCGGCGGCTCGGGCACCGACACCATCACGACCGGCGCGGGTGCAGACATCGTGCTGGGCGACAACGGCACGATCCGCTTTGCAGACGGAATCCGTCTGGAGATCGTCAGCGACCGGATCGGCGGCGCCTCCGACACGATCACCACCGGAGCCGGTGCGGATCTCGTGCTCGGCGGTCTGGGCGGCGACACGATCGATGCCGGCCAGGCCGATGCGGACGCCGACATCGTGTTCGGCGACAACGGCCACGTCACCTTCGACGCGACGGGCGGCGTGATCCGTGCAGAGAGCTTCGATGCCGGCTTCGGCGGCAATGACGAGATCAAGGTCGGCGGCGGTGACAACCTCGTCATCGGCGGCACCGGGGCCGACACGATCACGGCGCTGGGCGGTGGCGACATCGTCATCGGCGACAACGGCTACGCGGTGTTCGAGGCCGGCGTACGGATCGAGTTCGCCTCGACCGACACGGCCGATGGCGGCAACGACCGGATCGAGGCCGGGGACGGCGACAACCTCGTGATCGGCGGCTCCGGCAGCGACACCGTCACCACGGGTGCGGGTGGCGACATCGTCCTCGGCGACAACGGTCTCGTCGCCTACGAGCTCGGCATCCGGGCGCGGGTGGTCAGCGACCGCAATGGCGGCGCGCGCGACGTCATCGCCACGGGTGCGGGTGCCGACGTGGTGCTCGGCGGCCTGGGCGCGGACACGATCGATGCAGGCCGGCTGGATACGGATGCCGACATCGTGTTCGGCGACGACGGCCAGATCACCTTCGATGCGCAGGGTCGCGTGAAGCGGGCCGAGAGTCTCGATCCGGGCTTTGGCGACGACGACACCATCGACGTCGGCGGCGGCGACAACCTCGTCATCGGCGGCACGGGCGCCGACGTGATCACCGCGCTGGGCGGCAGGGACATCGTGCTCGGCGACCAGGGCTACGCTCTGTTCGCCGCCGGTATTCGCGTCGAGGTGGCCTCGACCGAGACCGGCGATGGCGGCAACGACCGGATCGACGCGGGCGACGGCGACAACGTCGTACTCGGCGGCTCAGGGACCGACACCATCACCACGGGTGCGGGTGCGGATATCGTGCTCGGCGACAATGGCCTCGCCACCTTCGAACTCGGCATCCGTGCCCGCATCGTCAGCGACCGCAATGGCGGCGCGCGCGACGTCATCACCACCGGTGCGGGCGCCGACGTGGTGCTCGGCGGTCTCGGTGCCGACACGATCGATGCCGGCCAAGCCGACGCCGACGCCGACGTGGTCTTCGGCGACGACGGCCAGATCACCTTCGATGCGCAGGGCCGGGTGACGCGGGCCGAAACCCTCGATGTCGGCTTCGGCGGCGACGACGAGATCAAGGTGGGCGGCGGCGACAACCTCGTCATCGGCGGCGCGGGCAACGATGTCGTCACGGCGCTCGGCGGCAACGACATCGTCATCGGCGACCATGGCTACGCCGTGTTCGAGGCCGGCGTGCGCGTCGCGTTCGCATCGACCGACACGACGGATGCCGGCAACGACCGGATCGAGGCCGGCGACGGCGAGAACATCGTGCTCGGCGGTTCGGGCAGCGACACGGTCGTCACGGGCAACGGCGGCGACATCGTGCTCGGCGATAACGGCCTCGTCCGGTTCGAACTCGGCATCCGTGCCGTCATCCAGAGCAGCCGCGATGGCGGAACGCGCGACGTCCTCAGGTCGGGTGCGGGGGCCGATATCGTCCTCGGCGGTCTGGGCGCCGACACGATCGATGCCGGCCGGGACGATGCCGATGCCGACATCGTGCTGGGCGATGATGGCCGCCTCACCTTCGACGCTCAGGGCCGCCTGAAGCGCGCCGAGAGCCTCGATCCGACCTTCGGTGACGACGACGTGATCGAGGCGGGCGGTGGCGACAACGTCGTCATCGGCGGCGCGGGCACGGACACGATCACCACGCTCGGCGGCAACGACGTGATCCTCGGCGACAACGGCACCGCGCTGTTCGAGGGGGGCGTGCGCGTCGCATTCGCCTCGACCGATCCGGATGACGGCGCCCGCGACGTGATCAAGGCCGGCGACGGCGACAACATCGTCATCGGTTCCGCCGGTTCGGACGACATCACCACGGGCTCGGGCGCCGACATCGTGCTCGGCGACATGGGGGTCGTGACCTTCGAGAACGGCCTCGTCCGCGAGGTCTACACCACCGATGAGCGCCGCGGCGCAGGCGACGTCATCCGCGGCGGTGACGGCGACAACATCGTCTTCGGCGGCGTGGGCCGTGACGAGATTACCACCGGCAAGGGTGCGGATCTCATCCTCGGTGACTTCGGCGAGGCGAGCTTCACCGGCGGGCGTCTCGTGCGCGTAGCCAGCCTCAATCCGAACCGCGGCGACGACGACACGATCGTGGCGGGCGACGGCGACAACGTCATCCTCGGCGGCTTCGGCAGCGACACCATCACCGCCGGCTCCGGCGCGGACGTGGTGCTCGGCGACAACGGCCTTGCCACCTTCCGCACCGATGGCAAGCGGATCCTCGTCCGCACCACGGATGTGGAGATCGGCGGGACCGACACGATCGCGGCAGGCGACGGCGACAACCTCGCCCTTGGCGGCGCGGAGGCCGACACGATCACCACCGGCAAGGATGCCGACGTGATCCTCGGCGACTTCGGCAGCGTCAGCTACGACGCGGCCGGCCTGCTCCAGCAGGTCCTGTCCACCGACACGGGTCTGGGCGGCGACGACACGATCACGGCCGGCGACGGCAGCGACATCGTCCTCGGCGGCTTCGGCTCCGACACGATCACGGCCGGCGACGGCGCCAAGACCGTGCTCGGCGACAGCGGCGGGCTCGACTACGCGGCGGGCGTTCTCACTCTGACGCAGAGCCTGACGCCGGCCCTCGGCGCGGCCGACACGATCAAGCTCGGCAGCGGCCGCAAGCTGATCCTCGGCGGTGCCGGCGGTGACCTCATCGACGGCGGGTCCGGCGATGCGGTGGTGCTCGGCGATGCCGGCCTCGTCCGGCTGGTCAACGGCAGCCCGGTTCGGGTCGAGAGCACGGATGTCGCCGTTGCGGGCGACGACACCGTCACGCTCGGTGCCGGCAACGGCGTGGTGCTCGGCGGCTCGGGTGCCGACCGGCTGACCCTGGGCACCGGCCGCTCGGTGGTGCTCGGCGACAACGGCAGCGTCGATCTCGACGCCTCCGCCCGTCCGGTCGAGATCACCTCGACGGCGCCGGAAGTCGGCGGTCGCGACACCATCGTGGTGGGCGACGGCGGTTCGGTGGTGATCGGCGGCGTCGGCGCCGACACGATCACGACGGGCTCGGGCTCGGACGTGATCCTCGGCGACAACGGCGCGGTGACGCTCGCGGCCCTGGTCCCGGTCTTCGTGCGCACCACGAATGCGGGCGTGGGCGACGCCGACGAAATCCGCGCGGGCGAGGGCGACAACGTCGTGCTCGGCGGCGGCGGCGGCGACACGATCGTCACCGGCTCGGGCCGCGACACGGTGTTCGGCGATGCCGGTCAGGTCCGCTTCGACGCGAAGGGCCTGGTCGAGCGGGCCGAGAGCCTGGACACGGCCGTCGGCGGTGACGACGCCATCGAGGCGGGCGCGGGCGACAACCTCGTCCTCGGCGGCTTTGGCGTCGACACGATTACGACGCTCGGCGGGTCCGACATCGTGCTCGGCGACAACGGCGTGGCGGTTTTCGCTGGCGGCGTGCGGGTGCGCGTGGCCACCACGGCGCCGACGGACGGCGGCAAGGACACGCTGAACCTCGGCGACGGCGACAACCTCGCCCTGGGCGGCGCGGAGGCCGACACGATCACCTCGGCCAAGGGCGCCGACGTGATCCTCGGCGACTTCGGCAGCGTCAGCTACGATGCGGCCGGGCTGCTCGCGCAGATCCTGTCCACCGACACGGGTCTGGGCGGCGACGACATCATCGAGGCGGGCGCGGGCGACAACCTCGTCCTCGGCGGCTTCGGCGCCGACACGATCACCACCGAAATCGGCGCGGACGTTATCCTCGGCGACAGCGGCGAGGTGCTCTACGCGGGCGGTCGCCTGGTCCAGGCGCGCAGCCTGGATGCCGGGATCGGCGGTCGCGATGCGATCAAGGCGGGCGAGGGTGCCAACATCGTCATCGGCGGCATGGATGCCGACGTGATCGAGACCGGTTCCGGCCGCGACGTGATCCTGGGCGACAGCGGCCTCGTGCGCCGCGACGCCGATGGCCTCGCACAGGCGGTGTCGATCGACACCGCTCTGGGTGGCGATGACACGATCCGGGCGGGCGAGGGCGACAACCTCGTCCTCGGCGGCTTCGGCAGCGATACGATCGATACCGGGGCCGGCGCGGACATCGTGCTGGGCGACAGCGGCGAGGCCCGGTTCGAACTCGGCGTGATCGCCTCGGTGACGACGCTCGATGCCCTCAACGGCGCGGGCGACACGATCCGGGCGGGCGATGGCGACAACCTCGTCCTCGGCGGTCTGGGTGGTGATGCGATCACCACCGGCACGGGCAACGACTCCATCGTCGGCGATCAGGGCCGGGCCAGCTTCTCCGGCGGCGTCATGGTCGTGCTTGAGACGATCGACCCGAGCGCGGGCGGCGACGACCAGATTGTGGCGGGCAACGGCGACAATCTCGTCCTGGGCGGCATCGGTGCGGACCGGATCGTTACCGGGATGGGCGCCGACATGATCCTTGGCGACAACGGCCGGGCGGATCTCGCCCTGTCCGCCGGTCGCGCGGTGATCCGGCGTGTGGCGGCGACCGATCCGCTGGCGGGTGGCGACGACCGCATCGAAGCCGGCGACGGCAACGATTATGCGGCCGGCGGCACCGGGGCCGACGTGATCCTCGGCGGCGGCGGCCACGACGTGCTGTTCGGCGACCACATGCTGTACGACCGGGCTCTGCCGGTGAACCAGCGCGCGGTCTCGATCTTCACCGCGGCGACCGATGGCGGCGGCAACGACACGATCGAGGGTGGCGCGGGCGACGACTTCCTCTACGGCCAGCAGGGCGACGACATGCTCTCCGGCGGCGAGGGAGACGACGACATCACCGGCGGGCACAACGTGCTCGGCGGGGCCGACGGCGACGATCTCATCAATGGCGGCGACGGCGCGGACGTGATCCTCGGCGACAACGGCGTCATCACCCGCAACGTGCTCGTGGACGACGTGAAGTCGGTCACGTGGCAGCGCAATCCCGGCACCTTCGCCGACACGGTGATGCGCGACGCGCTGCGCTTCGACCTCATGGACTTCGTCGGCGGCAACGACGCGATCGCCGGCGGCGCGGGTGATGACCGGATCTTCGGTCAGATGGGCGACGACCTCATCTACGGGGAGGAAGGGTCCGACGAGATCGTGGGCGGCCTCGGCCGCGACAGGATCGATGGCGGTACCGGCGTCGACTATCTCCTCGGTGACGAGGGCCGGATCGTTCGCGCCTTCACGACGGACGGCGCGGCGGTCCTCAACAGCGACGGCACTTGGCACCGCGACGTGGTGCTGGAGGAGATCGGCACGGTCACGGCCGCCATCGCCACCGACGCGCAGTCGGCCGCTGCACGCACGGCCGACCTCGCCGAGACGCTGGCGCAGGCCGACCTCGTCCTCGCGGTGGGCGCCCGTGACGGGTCGGGCACCCGCCTGACCACGGCGGGGGGAGCCTGGGCCACCTCCGCACTGACCGTCTCGCTGGCCAGGGCCGACGACGACATCATCGCGGGCGGCGACGGCAACGACGTGCTGTTCGGCCAGCGCGGCAACGACACCCTGATGGGCGGGGCCGGGGACGACCTGATCTACGGCGACCGCGCCTCGAACCTGTCGGAGATCGCCTCCGACAAGCCGACCATCGTCAACGCCGTCCGGCTGATCGGTGCCGCGGCGGAGACCGGCCTCGTTCTGCCGCTCGGCGGCGAGGTCGTGGTGCCGGCCCTCAACCTCCTGCCCGGCGCGTTCGGCGCCGGTACCCCGCGCATCGAGGTCTATCCCTCGATGGCGGGCGTGGTGCCCGACATCGCCGGGTCCGATCCGATCCGGCGCGGTGACGGCGCGATGCTCACCGTCATCGCCTCGCTGGTTCCGAGCCTCTACGGCACCAACAACGTGCTGGCGGGCAACGACGTCATCGAGGGCGGCGCGGGCAACGACACGATCTACGGGGACAGCAGCGAGACCTACACGCTCGACGTGACGGCCTACGCCGCGCTCAACGGCCAGATCGACAAGGTTTCGGCCTCGGTCTCCGACCTGCTCGGCGTCTTTGCCACGCTCAGCCGCGGTGTCGACCTCCTGCAGGGCGGCCCGAGCCGGACGATCACCTACGGCAACGACACCATCACCGGTGGCGAGGGCGACGACTTCATCGTCGGCGATGCCGCCCGCACCATCGTGCAGGGATCGGGGCCGCTGCGCAGCCTGTCCATCGACGCGGCCCTCGCGCTCAGCGACGCCCTTTCCGACATGCGCTCGGTCATCACAGACCTCGCCATGACCGGCCGGGTCGCGCAGGCCGCGGTGACGGTGAAGCTGGAGACGATGGCGCAACGGCCGCTGAACCAGATCCTCGCCGACGGCCTGTTGGAGGGCACGGGCACGAACCACGTGGTGTCGATCGGCAACGACAGCATCGATGGCGGAGCGGGCGACGACCTCGTGGTCGGCGACACCCTCGTCCTGTTCCAGCCCGGCGTGGCGTACGGCCTCGCGATCCACGATCCCGCGACCGCGGCCATGGCGTCCCAGGTCGAGGCGGCCGTGGCGGCCCGTGCCGCCGAGCGGTTCTCCGCGATGCAGCAGCATCTGACGGCGGACTACCCGGTCGATCTGAGGTCGGTGGCCCTCCACTGGATTGTCTCCATCGCTTCGCGCGGCGACAGCTTCCTGAGCGGGAACGACCGGATCGATGGCGGCGACGGCAACGATCTGCTGATCGGCGATACCGGCTTCATCCAGTTGCCGGCCGCCGATGCGGCGCAGAGCCGGCGCGTCACGGCCGCGACCCTCGCCGAGGATCGTGCCCAGGTCGAAGCCCGCGTGCTCGGCGCCGGTGCGACCGGCCTTGAGGGGGATCTCGACGCCTGGAACCGATCGGCCCTCGACGCCCTGGCCGGGAGCGTGATCAGCTGGCGCAACCCGCTCTACGGCGGCCTTGCCTGGAGGAGCCCGTTCGGCTTCGGCGGCCAGCAGAGTCTGACCGCGGGCTACCGCGGCTGGATCGGGGCTCCGAGGGATACCGGGTTCGACCTGCAGAGCGTGCTGTTCGACATCCGCTTCATCCTGGGCGTTCCGGACGCGGCGCAGCCGGCCTCCGGCGTCTATGCCGGCGCGATCAAGGCCGGTGAAGACATCATCTCGGGCGGTGCGGGCAACAACCGGATCTTCGGGGCGAAGGCGACACTCGTGCCGACGGTCGATGCCAACGGTCAGATGGTCGGGCCGAACGCCTTCACGGTGCTGCTGCCCACCAATCTCGGGATGCTGCAGGGAAGCTTCACGCCGCTGATGTTCCCGAACAGCATCGGCGTGATCAACACGGCCGGCGTCGGAACGCAGTTCCTCAACTTCCACTACGGCGTCGCCGTCGCCGGGAGATGGGGTGCCCCGTCGCTGGCGACCTACGCTCAGACCTACGGCGCTTCCGCCGCGAATCCGTTCGGGCTCAACGCTGCGGCACCGCAATACGGGGTTCCGCAGGGGTCGCAGACCGGAGCGGATCAGGTCAGCGAAGGTGACAGCGGCATCAAGATCATCGGCTTCCACAAGAAGCGGGCGATCTGGTCGTTCGATGCCGGGGTGACCCTGCCGTCCTTCTCGGCGACGGCGGCCAACACCCTGACGCCGACCTCGGTCGCCGGTCGCCCGGCCACGATCGAGGCGATCGCCCACAAGCCGCTGCTGGCCAACGAGGTGATCCGTTCCATCGAGGGCGGCGACATCGTCCTGCGCGGCACCAGCCGGCCGGCCTCCAACCCGTCGAAGTACGACACGTGGTTCTTCGATGAGGCCAAGGGCAGCTTGGTGGAACAGGCGAAGAGCGAGGATGACATCCTCTTCCTCGCCAAGCGCTTCGGTGATCCGACGCAATCCGCGAAGTGACCGCGGCCGGCCGTGGGGCCGGCAGCCGGACCTCGAAGCCGCCGTCCGACTTTGATCGGGCGGCAGCTTCGATCATGGTCGCGTCCGCAACGCGGACGGCCCGGCCCCGGTGATCGCCGCCGAATCCGGTCTGAGGGTCGGGGCGAGGATCGCTGGCCGCCGGGCGAGGGGATGGGGTGATGTCGTTTCTGCAGACGATCTCGATCGATGCGACTGAAGCATTGGCCCATGCCGACGCGCTGACGCGTCTACGGGAGGATGGGCTTCAGGCCGTCGTCATCCGCAACGTCCTGACGCCCGCCGAATGCGCATCGCTCGTCGCCGACCTCGCGGTCAACCGGCCGGGCTTCCCCACGACCTCGTTCCCGGCGCCGTTCCGGTCGCATTTCTATGGAATGAACTTGAACCTCGCGGATCCGGATCTGCGCGCCTACTTCGACATGGCGCCCGGCTTCACGCGCAGCCTCGGCGAGCTGATGGCGCCATGTGGCGGGTTCGAGACCCGCATCCTCGCCCTGCTCTCACGCCTCGATGGCGGGCGGCCCTACGGCCCGCCGGCCCTCTACGATGGGCGGACCTACATGGCCACGACCCTGCGCTCGCATCATGAGGGCGGCTACATCCCCCCGCATTTCGACAACGAACAGAAGAATCGCCCGAGCTACCGGCACCTCGACAGCGTGGTCGAGGGCGACATCTTCTCCTTCGTGCTGACCCTGTCGAAGGCGGAGCGCGGCGGGATGCTCGAAGTCTTCGACGCCAAGGCGGAGGCGTGGTCGGGCCGGTTTCAGAACCGCGATCGCGCGAGCGAGAAGCCCGACCTCACGCGCTTCGCCCGCCACGCTTTCGACGTCGAGGCCGGGACCATCGTGCTCCTGCGCTCGGGCCGCTTCCTCCATCAGGTCACACCGGTGGAAGGTGCCCGCTTGCGCTGGACCGCCTGCTCCTTCATGGCCCGATCCCGCACCGGTGACGCCGTCCATTGCTGGGGCTAGGCGGGTGACGCGGATCCCGGCCTATTTCGACGCCTTCCTCGCGGCGGTCGCCGAGGGCGCGGCGATCGATCATGTCCATCTCGGCCACTGGGACGAGCCGGGGGCGATCGGGCCGGCCCGGGCGCGAGCGGGGTTCGAACAGGCGCAGGAGCGATTGAGCGCGGCGCTCGTCGCATGGCTCGACCTCACGCCGGGCCACCGCGTACTCGATGTCGGCTGCGGCTTCGGCGGCACCCTGCGGGCGATCCGGCGGAGCGATCCCGAGGTCGACGTGATCGGGCTCAACCTCGATCCGCGCCAACTCGCGGTCGGACTTCGCCGTGACGACCGCCCGCGCAACGCCGCCTGGGTCGCGGGCGATGCCTGCCGCCTGCCTTTCGCGGGAGCCGCGTTCGATCGGCTCCTCTGCGTCGAGGCGGCGTTCCACTTCGCCTCCCGGCGCGCTTTCTTCAGTGAGGCGCAACGCGTGCTGACCCGGGAGGGGGTTCTCGTCATGAGCGACATCGTGCTCACCCGGCCGCCGCTGCCGCCGGAGCGGATCGCGCGGTTCGCCGACGGGCTCGAAGCCGCCTTCGGCCCCTGGCCCGACAAATGGGCGGGTCTCGACGCGATCCGGCGCGATGCGGAGGCCGCCGGCTTCACCCTCCGGGTCGCCGACGCCACCGCGAACACCGAGCCGAGCTATCACACCATCGCCTCGGACCGACATGGCCGGCCGACCGGTGGAGACGTCTTACGGGAATTGCACCGTCTCGGCTGCCTGCACTACCTCTATTGTCGCCTCGACAGGGGATGACAGGAATCCGGCTGCCGCAGCCTTGAGACGATGTGAGGGCGGGACGCGTCGATCGGATCTCCCAAGTTCTGCCGAGGCCTTAAATTCGCTTCCCTCACGCCGGATCGCATCGGGCGTCCCTCCGGGTCCCTCGGGTCATCGCGAAACCATGCTTGAGCCGTCCTCCCCCATGCATCGGCGCATCGCCCTCGTCTGCATGACGCCGCGCCCCGATGCGCAGGAACTCGGCGAGCTGCTGCTCCCGAGCTACGGCATCCGGCGCATTCACGCGGCTTTGCTCGGTGATGCCGATCTCGCCGACGCATCCGTGCGGCTCTTCGACCGCCGCACCGCCGACATCGAGGCTTACGTCGCGGACATTCTGGATTTCGAACCCGACCTCGTCGGCTTCTCGATCTATGTCTGGTCGGCGCCGGCCATGATCGCGGTGGCCCGGGCCCTGCGTGCGCGCCGCCCCTCGCTCGCCATCGTGTTCGGCGGTCCCTCGGCGCGATCCGCCTTCTTCGATCTCGAACCCTACCGCCCGGCTCATGCCTATCTCGACGCCGTTGTCGAGGGCGACGGCGAGGAGATCATCTGCGAGATCGCGCGGCTGCCCCAACGCGACCGCGCCGCGTGGGAACGGGTGCGCGGGGTGACGCTGCCGACCGAAACCGGCTGGCTACGGACCGAGCGGCGCCCGCCCATCACCGCCCTCGACCGGATCGCCTCGCCCTACGCGCACGGGCTGATGCCGCCGGGGGGCGTGGCCTATCTCGAGAGCTTCCGCGGCTGCCCGCTCTCCTGCCGCTTCTGCGAGTGGGGCACGAAGGAGAACAGCAAGGCCTCTTTCTCGGCCGACTACATCGCCCGCGAGCTCGACGCGTTCCGCACCCTCGAGGCGCCGGCGGTGTTCCTGCTCGATGCCGGCCTCAACCTGAACATCGGCGCCTTCCGCAACCTTCGGCTCGCCAACCAGCGCTCGGGCTTCCTCAAGGAAACCCTGCTTTGGGCGGAGATCTATCCCTCGATCGTGCGCGACGAGCATCTCGCCTTCATCGAGGAGATCGGCACCGCCTATCTCGGCGTCGGGATGCAGTCGATGGACCCGGCGGTGCTGCGCCTGCACGACCGCCCCTCGGACTCGCCCCGCTTCGAGGCGGCGGTGCGGGCGCTGGCCCGCGTCACCAATATCGAGCTGCAGATCATCGCGGTTCTGCCCGGAGATACGCCGGAGGGCTTCTTCCGCACCCTCGATTACGCCCTGTCGCTGCCCGCGAGCGTCCGGGTCTATCACTGCCTCGTCCTGCCCGACGCGCTGCTGACCCGCAGCCGCCCCGAATGGAATGTCCGGTTCGACCCGCACACGCTGACGATGCGCTCCTGCGAGGGATGGAGCGAGGACGCGGTGGCGCGCACCCGGGCGGAACTGCGCCGCCGGGCGCTCGCCGCCGGCGGCAAGGCCGGCGAGTTCTGGTGGGCCTTCCCCCGTCAGCCCGAGCGCGTCACCCAAGCCCGCGCTTCGTGGCGGCAGGCCGCCGCGCGATGAAAGCGGCCCGCTCCGGCCTGCGAATCGCGCTGGTGGCGCAGTACCCGGAGCGCGATCCGGCGATGCCGAGCTTCGTGCCCAATCTCGGCCTGCGCATGGTCGAGGCCACCCTGCGCGCCGCCGCCCTTCCCGGTCTCGTCTGCCGGGTCTGGGATCTGACCGACGGCGACGCCGAGCGAGTCGCCCGCGAGATCACCGCTTTCGACCCCGACATCGTCGGCTTCTCGGCCTATCTCTGGTCGCTGCCCTTCCTCTGCCGGGTCGCCGCGCTGATCAAGCAAGACGACCCCGCCCGGCTCGTCGTCTTCGGCGGTCCCTCGGCCCGGCCGGTGATGTTCGCGCGGCCGCCGTTCTCGAGAGCGGCGGACGACATCGACGTTCTCGTCATCAACGAGGGCGAGGAGACCTTCCTCGAGATCGTCTCGCTCGAACAGCGCACGCCGGCCGCACTCGGCACCCTGCGCGGCGTCGCCGTCCGGGACGGTGCGGGCTGGCGCGAGACCCCGGCACGGCCGCTGGCCAACCTCGACAGCCTCGCCTCGCCCTACGCGCTGAACCTCGTGCAGCACGGCGGCCTCGGCGTGCTCCAGACCTACCGGGGCTGCCCGTTCACCTGCTCGTTCTGCGAGTGGGGAACCATGGAATCACCCAAGCGCGTGCGGGCGGTCGATCATCTGACCCAGGAGTTCGAGGCCATCGCCGGCCACGATGTCTACGCGGCGCTCCTCGTCGATGCCGGGCTGAACCTCAACCGCAACGCCTTCCTCAACCTCCGGCGAGCCGCCGAGGAGAGTAGCTTCTTCGAGCGTCACGGGCTGATCTGCGAGGTCTATCCGGCGGCGGTGCGGCAGGAGCATCTCGACTTCCTCGCCACCGTCAGCAACGCCTATGTCGGCATCGGCCTGCAGAGCTTCGACAACGCGGTGCTGGCCCATGTCGACCGCACCTACGACGAGCGGCGCTTCGACGAGACCTTCGCCAAGCTCGATGCGGTGGCGAGCCTCGCCGTCGAGATCATCCTGGGATTGCCCGGCGACAATCCCGAAACCTTTCGCCGCAACTTCGAGCGCGCCCGCCGGCTGCCCTGTGCGCTCCGGGTCTATCACTGCGTGGTGCTGCCCTCGGGCCTGATGGTGCGCTCGCCCCCCGAGCATCGCCTCGAATACGACCCGGTCTCCCTGAAGATGACCTCCTGCACCGGCTGGAGCGAGGCCGCCCTCGCGTCGGAGTGCCGGTTCCTGACGCGGCAGGCCTCGCTCCAGGGCGGGCGCGCGGGCGCGTTCTTCTGGACGTTCCCTCCGCCCCGGTGAGGGCTGTCAGCTCACTTCGAAGCTCGTCCAGAGCCCGTTGTCGAACCGTTCCGGCACGGTTGCGCTCAGAAGCCAGCGGCCGGGATTGTCGGCTGGGGCAGCCTCGTGGCAGCGGCATGCTCGGGGCCGCTTCAGAACGGCCCGAGCCGGTCTACGTCGTGGCCGGCACCGACGCCGAGGACATCGCCCGACGCAAGTGGAGGCACAAGACGGTGAAGCTCGTTGGCAAGGGCATGACGCCGCGCACCCTCGGCGGCCTCCTGACCGTTATGCCCATCGTGTTCCAGCGGATGCAGACCTGGAGCAATCCTTGGAGAGAGGCTTCTACTCGGGCACCCGGTCCGACGCGATCCTCGGGCTCCGGTGGAAGCGGGATCGCATCGACGGCTGGGTCGACTTCAACGGCGTTACGCTCTACCGGGCCGGTCCCGAGGCACCGCCGAGCCGCAAGCGCCAGCCGCCGTGCCGCATCCACGACCGCCCCCAGACATGGCAGGGGTCATACGATTTCCGGTTGATCGCTTCGGTCTTTTGCGTCGTCCTTGCGAGGCGGAGCCGAAGCAATCCAGGGCGCGGCCCTGTCCGGAAAAGTCGCGCCCCTGGATCGCTTCGCTGACGCTCGCGATGACGGAGAGGGGCGAAGGCCGAGTCGATCAGCCGGAGACGATATCATAGGTTCGATCCCTGTCGCGCCCACCATCCTCACTCCGCAGGATGGTTCGTGAGACCGAGGCCCCGGAAACGGGGCCTTTTGTTTTGGCCCGCCTTGCCGCTGACCCGACCATGGGCGCTTGACCGCTGCCTGGCCTGAGCCCGCCCGCATTCGGCCCGGCCTGCGACCTCCCTTCATCGCTTCGATTGGCATCACGCGGCGGTGCCGAGGCTTGCGGCCGCACCACCGGCTTGCCGGACGGATGCGGATGCTCGGCGGGGCGTTGCGTCCGATCGGTTCAAGCCAGTTCCCGCCAAGGGTTCAGGGGTCGACTACCCCAATGCCATGCCGTCGGCGGCTGCCAGACCGTTCTGGACGGTCATTCCGAGCCTTCTCATGCTAATCTTGCATGGCTGGGATTTGGCATCTGGTATCCCAAGCGGCGTCAGCCGGTGTCATACCGTCTCCACCACGCGTTTCCCTCGTGGCTCACCTTGCCGGAGCGCACCCCAGCGCCGAGGCACGGATCGTCGACGGAGCCGGTCTTGCGACCGGATCCGGAGGCGCCCCGCGATCGACTTCCGGGCTCGGAATTGACGGAGCGGGACGCCGCCCCGGTCGTCGCGGCAAACAAAAAGGCCCCGCCGTCTCCGGCGAGGCCTTCTTGATCCGCCCGCCGGAGCGGGCGGCGGACGTGTCCGCGTTTAGGCGTGGGCGAGGGCCGCGTTCGGCACCGCCGCGTTGTTGTTGAGGTGGTGTTGCTTCAGCATCGGCCGGAGCACGGCCACCGCGAGCGCCGCCGCGATCAGGTCCATCACCGCCACGGTGTAGAGCACCGAGGACCAGGTGCCCGTCGCCTGCATCAGCAGGTTGCCGACCGGCACGAACAGCGCAGCAAAGCCCTTGGCGCAGTAGAGGACGCCGTAGATCTTGCCGATGTGCTTCGAACCGAAGGTGTCGGCGGCGGTGGCGCTGAACAGCGAGTACACTTCGCCCCAGGCCAGGAACACGATGCCGGAGAGGATCACGAAGGCCCAGGGGTTGGAGCCGAAGTAACCCAGCGCCACGATGCCGATGCCCTCCATCGAGAAGGCGATGAACATCGTCTTCTCACGGCCGATCCGGTCGGAGATCCAGCCGAAGAGCGGACGCGAGATGCCGTTCATGACGCGGTCGAGCATCAGGGCGAAGGGCAGCGCGGCCATGGCGAAGAAGTACAGGTTCACCTGGAAGTTCTTCACGCCGAGGTCGGTCGCGATGACGCCGAGCTGGGCCACCGCCATCAGGCCGCCGGTCACCGTGCAGGTGAACATGAGCAGCATGACGTAGAAGACCGGGGTCCGCAGCGCCTCGCCGAGGGTGTAGTCGCGACGGGTCTGCAGAACCTTGGTCGAGAACTTGACCTCGTCCTTGGCCGGCGAGCGCATGAAGATGGAGGCCAGGATGATGACCGTGCCCTGGATCAGGCCGAAGGTGAAGAACGCCTGGGCGTAGCTGCCGGCGTCGATCATCTTGGCGATCGGGAGGATCGTCAGCGCCGAGCCCGCACCGTAGCCGCCCGCGGTCAGACCGACGGCCAGGCCGCGCTTGTCCGGGAACCACTTCAGGGCGTTGTTGATGCAGGTGGCGTAGACGCAGCCGACGCCGATGCCGCCGAGGACGGAGCCGAGATAGAACCCGGACAGCGAGGTCGCGTAGGAGTTCACAACCCAGGCCAGGCCGGTCATCAGGCCGCCGAACATCACGACACGGCTCGGACCGTACTTGTCGATGAAGTAACCCTCGATCGGGGTCAGCCAGGTCTGGACGACGACGAAGATCGTGAAGGCCACCTGGATCGCGGCGCGATCCCAGCCGAAGGTCTTCTGGATCTCAGGAACGAAAAGAGTCCAGGCGTACTGAATGTTGGCCGCGGCCACCATGCAGATCACGCCGAGGACGATTTGAAACCATCGGTTCGGCGTTACTACAGGTCGATCCGGGGCAATGGACGACGTTGCCATGAGCGTGCTCCCTCGTTCCTTCATTGACGCGAAGACCGGGCTCGGTCGGTGCGAGGCGCGTCGATGCGGTTTGTTTCAGGTCCAATTTCTGCCCACCCGGTTCCGCGGCCGTCGCCATCCCCCCGTGTGGTGGTATGCATTATTTGGTATGCCAGAAGGACAATCAAGCGAAATAATGCTGTCTTCTGACACGAAAGTGATGGATGACGATACCGCCTCGCTCGGAACCCTCTGAGAAAACGTGCGAATCCCACCGAAATTCGCACCCTCCGCGCGCCTTGCGCAGCGTTTCCCGCGAGGGTCGGCCAACCTGTGCAAGGCTTCTCGCAGTTGCGAGATGGTCCGCATCCGTATTCGGCCTCGGAATCGACCGTCTGAATAGCCCACGCTTCGGCCCGATCCGGAGGCCGCGGCTGGCGATCGACTGTCCGCTCTCAGGCGGCGTCTTGGAAGTGCCTCTCCGAAACGATTCGCGTCTCGCCCGAGCGGCGGGCGTTCGCCGGGCGAGGCGGAGGCACCGCTGCGGCGCCATTCTTGCTCCGGGCTTGAGAATGCGGGACGTGCCTCGGGCCGGCCCGGCACGCCCGCACGAAACCGCCTCGACAGGCCGCGCGAAGCCTGCATCCTGTCGGACGAGGCCAAGGAGCGTCCGATGCCCTACCGTCACACCGTCGGCCCGCGCACCCATGTCTTTGCCGATCTGGCGACGCTGATGGCCAAGGCGACGCCGGTGCGCTCCGGCGATTGCCTCGCCGGCATCGCCGCGGAATCGGCCGAGGAGACCATGGCCGCCCGCTGGTGCCTCGCCGAGGTGCCGCTGAGGGAGATCCTGGCCCGGCCGCTGATCCCTTACGAGGAGGACGACGTCACCCGCCTCATCCTCGACGACCACGACGAGACGGCGTTTGCCGAGATCGCCGGGCTGACGGTCGGGGATTTCCGCGAGTTCCTGCTCACCGCTTCCTCCGAGACGCTGGCCCGGATCGCACCGGGCGTGACCCCGGAGATCGCCGCGGCCGTGTGCAAGATCATGCGCAATCAGGATCTGATCCTGGTGGCGCGAAAGTGCCGGGTGGTCACCCGCTTCCGCAACACCATCGGCCTGCCCGGCACGCTCGCGGTGCGGCTCCAGCCCAACCATCCGACCGACGATCCGGCGGGCGTCACCGCCTCGATCCTCGACGGCCTCTCCTACGGCTGCGGCGACGCGGTGATCGGCATCAACCCGGTCTCGGATTCGATCCAGACCATGAGCACCCTGCTGAACCTGTTCGACGGGATCATCGGGCGGCTGGAGATCCCGACGCAGGCCTGCGTGCTCACTCACGTCACCACGACGCTCGACGCGATGAACCGCGGGCTGCCGGTCGATCTCGTGTTCCAGTCGATCGCCGGCACGCAGCGGGCCAACGAGAGCTTCGGCGTCACCCTGCCGATCCTGCGCGAGGCCCACGAGGCGGCGCTGGCGCTCAAGCGCGGCACGCTCGGCGACAACGTCATGTATTTCGAGACCGGCCAGGGCTCGGCCCTCTCGGCGGACGCGCATCACGGCATCGACCAGCAGACCCTCGAGGCCCGCGCCTACGCGGTGGCCCGCCGCTACCGGCCGCTTCTCGTCAACACCGTGGTCGGCTTCATCGGCCCGGAATATCTCTACGACGGCAAGGAGATCATCCGCGCCGGGCTGGAGGACCATTTCTGCGGCAAGCTGATGGGCGTGCCGCTGGGCGTCGACGTCTGCTACACCAACCACGCCGAGGCCGATCAGGACGACATGGACACGCTCCTGACCCTGCTGGGCGCGGCGGGCTGCACCTACGTGATGGGCATTCCCGGCGCCGACGACGTGATGCTGAACTACCAGTCCACCTCGTTCCACGACCAGCTCTACGTCCGCGAGGTGCTGGGCCTGAAGCGCGCGCCCGAATTCGAGGAATGGCTCGCCCGCATCGGGCTGACCGACACGGACGGCGCGCTCCTCCCCGGCGGCGCCGCCTCCCGCCTGCTCACCGCCGCGCCGGATCTGGCCGCATGAGCGCCCCGGGCGACGACCTCTGGCAACGACTGGCCCGCCTCACGCCGGCCCGGATCGGGCTGGGTCGCGCGGGCGCCGGCCTGCCGACCCGCGAGGTGCTGAAGTTCGGCCTCGCCCATGCCCAGGCCCGCGACGCCGTCCACACGCCGATGGATGCGGGGGCGGTGGCAGGGGCCATCGAAGCCCTCGGATTCGCCACCCTGGCGGTGAGTTCGGGGGCGCCGGACCGGGCGACCTATCTGCGCCGGCCCGATTACGGGCGGCGCCTCTCGCCCGAGAGCCTGAAGGCCCTCTCCGAAGCCGCGCAGGAGCCCGTCGACCTCGCCCTGGTCGTGGCCGACGGCCTCTCGGCCCGGGCGGTCCACGAGGGCGCCGCCGCGATGCTCGCCGCCTTCAGGCCGCACGCGGAGCGGGCCGGATGGCGGCTGGGCCCGGTGGTGATCGCCACGCAGGCCCGCGTCGCGCTGGGCGACGCGGTCGGGGCCGCCCTGAAGGCCCGGGCAGTGGTGGTGCTGATCGGCGAGCGTCCCGGCCTGTCCTCCCCCGACAGCCTCGGCCTCTACCTCACCTTCGCACCGAAGCCCGGACGCACGGATGCGGAACGAAACTGCGTCTCGAACGTCCGCCCGGCCGGCCTCGGCTTCGATCTCGCCGCGTTCAAGCTGAACTGGCTCCTGACCCAGGCTTTTTCACGCGGGCTGACGGGCGTGAATCTCAAGGACGAGAGCGACCGGCTGATCGAGGCGGGGACGCCCGATCCTGCGCTCGAAGCGAAGTGAGCGTCGGACGGTTCACAGCGTGTCGGACAGATAGGCCAGAGCCAGGGTGGCGGCCTCAGCCGCCTCGAGATCGCTGCCCGCAGCGATTCTCGTGAGTGATGCATGGGCGTCGGCGGCCGACGCTTCGCTCGTATCGTCGATCCGCCCCTCTTCCATGAACGTCAGCGTTTCGGCCCGCGCCTCGAAAGACCCCTTCGCGATTAGCTTCACCGCCACGTCGAGTGGCAGGCGCCCTCCCAGTTCGCCGAGAGCGAACAAAGGCGTGCCGGCCGAACAATCGATGCCGGGCTGGCGCAAGAGGTTCACGATGTCAGAGACCTTGCTCCGAGCATCGAGATCCACCAATGCCAGAACAGCGGCATTCCTTAGTCTCGCCGATGTGGTTCGAGACATGATTCGCGCTGCCAAATCTGCAGCGCTGCGATCATTGGGGTTGCGCCCGAGCTCGGCGAGTTCGGCCACGAGACGATCTTCGTCACCGTTTGAAGAGGCGCCGATGCGATCGTTCCGAAAGGTCAGAAGGCCTAACGGGGTGTTCATCTTCAACCCTTCGGCTTGGGCGGATGAGACCGCACCCATTCCCGATATGTAAGATAGGCCTCCTCGCGAGTCATCAGATCGCTTCCGCCCGACTTCTCCCGATGCCACCAGCGGCGGAACTCGTCGAAACGATCCTCGTCTCGCAGGCCGAACCATGGATCGCGGGCGAACATCTTGCCGCCGCGTAACGATCGCCGCTCGCCTTCGGCCATGGGACAGTCATCTCACCCATCCTTGCAACACCCGTCATGCTACCAGAGGGTGCAAAGAGGTCGATGCTTGCTTGCGAAGACAAGTCCGCTTCGGGCCGGCGCAAGCTGAGCTGTTGCGGACCCGACACACCGCGAAAGCAACCTGACTTTGCCTTGAGCTGTGCCTTCGAGCGCCGCAATCCCACCATAAACCGAGACGACTTCCGGGGTCGCGGTAAACGCTGTCGCTCCAACGCCTTACCGCAGAGTTTCGAGGACGTCGAAGGACGTTTTTCCGCGCTGGGCCGTATCCGGTACCGCGCGGCCTCGGGGGCGTAACAGGACCGGGGCCGAGAACAGCGATGGACGCGCGTCAGACCGACAAGTCGAAGCTGCCGAGCCGGCACGTGACGGAAGGGCCCGAGCGCGCGCCCCACCGCTCGTACCTCTACGCCATGGGCCTGACGACGGAGCAGATCCACCAGCCGCTGGTCGGCGTCGCCTCGTGCTGGAACGAGGCTGCACCCTGCAACATCTCGCTGATGCGCCAGGCCCAGGCCGTGAAGAAGGGCGTGGCCGCCGCCAAGGGCACGCCGCGCGAGTTCTGCACCATCACCGTCACCGACGGTATCGCCATGGGGCACGGCGGCATGCGCGCCTCGCTGCCCTCGCGCGAGGTCATCGCCGACTCGGTCGAGCTGACCATCCGCGGCCATTCCTACGACGCCCTCGTGGGCCTGGCCGGCTGCGACAAGTCCCTGCCCGGCATGATGATGGCCATGGTGCGCCTCAACGTGCCCTCGATCTTCATCTACGGCGGCTCGATCCTGCCCGGCTCCTTCCGCGGCCGGCCGGTCACGGTGCAGGACCTGTTCGAGGCGGTCGGCAAGGTCGCCGTCGGCGACATGAGCCTCGACGATCTCGACGAGCTGGAGCGGGTCGCCTGCCCCTCGGCCGGCGCCTGCGGCGCGCAGTTCACCGCCAACACCATGGCCACCGTCTCCGAAGCCATCGGCCTCGCCCTGCCCTACTCGGCCGGCGCGCCCGCCCCTTACGAGATTCGCGACCAATTCTGCGCCGCCGCCGGCGAGAAGGTGATGGAGCTGATCGCCAAGAACATCCGCCCGCGCGACATCGTCACCCGCAAGGCGCTGGAGAACGCCGCCGCCACGGTCGCGGCCTCGGGCGGTTCGACCAACGCGGCGCTGCACCTGCCGGCGATCGCCCACGAATGCGGGATCGAGTTCACCCTGTTCGACGTGGCCGAGATCTTCCGCAAGACGCCCTACATCGCCGATCTCAAGCCCGGCGGGCGTTATGTGGCCAAGGACATGTTCGAGGTCGGCGGCATCCCGCTCCTGATGAAGACGCTGCTCGACCACGGTTTTCTGCACGGCGACTGCCTCACCGTCACCGGCCGGACGATCGCGGAGAACCTCGCCAAGGTCGCCTGGAACCCGGATCAGGACGTGGTGCGCCCGGCCGACAAGCCCATCACCGTCACCGGCGGCGTGGTCGGCCTCAAGGGCAACCTCGCCCCCGAGGGCGCCATCGTGAAGGTGGCCGGCATGTCGGCCGAGCAACAGGTCTTCACCGGACCGGCCCGCGTCTTCGACGGCGAGGAGGCCTGCTTCGAAGCGGTGCAGAACCGCACCTACAAGCCCGGCGACGTTCTGGTCATCCGTTACGAGGGCCCGAAGGGAGGCCCCGGGATGCGCGAGATGCTCTCGACCACGGCCGCCCTCTACGGCCAGGGCATGGGCGACAAGGTCGCCCTCATCACCGACGGGCGCTTCTCCGGCGCGACCCGCGGCTTCTGCGTCGGCCATGTCGGCCCCGAGGCCGCGATCGGCGGGCCGATCGGCCTGCTGCGCGACGGCGACATGATCACCCTCGATGCGATCAAGGGCACGCTGGACGTGGCGCTCTCCGACGAGGAGCTGGCCCAGCGCCGCGCCGCGTGGACGCCCCGGGGCAATGCCGCGACCTCCGGCTACCTCTGGAAATACGCGCAGACCGTGGGGCCTGCGGTGAACGGCGCCGTGACCCATCCGGGCGGCGCGGGGGAGACGACCATCTATGCCGACATCTAGGACTGCCCCTCTCCGGCCCGCGTGGCCGGCCGGGGCCGATCCGGGTCGGCTCCGGGCGGGGCTTCTCGCCGGCTTCCTCGGCTTCGCGCTGATGCTCACCGCCGTCGATCCGGGCACCGCGCTGGACGCGAGCGCGCGCACGCCGGTCCCGGAGAAGGGGTACCGTTCGGGCCGCGACGCCCTGCGCTCGGGCGTGCGCGATTACAACGCGGGCGACAAGCAGGGCGCCGTGCGGGCGCTGGAATACGCCGCCGACCAGGGCCAGACCCTGGCCCTGTGGAAGCTCGGCCGCATGTACGCGGACGGGGACGGCGTGCCCCACGACGACCTCAAGGCGTTCGAGTACTTTTCGCGGATCGCCGACGACAACACCGACGACTCGCCGGACACGCCGAATTCCGGCGTGGTCGCGAGCGCCTTCAACGCGCTCGGCACCTACTTCCTGGAGGGGATCAAGGGCACCTACGTGCGCCCGAACCCCGAGCGCGCCTACGACATGTTCAACTACGCGGCGTCGTATTTCGGCGACCCGAACGCGCAGTACAATCTCGCCCGGCTCTATCTCGACGGCACCGGCGTCGAGCAGGATCCGCGCAAGGCCGCACGCTGGTTCAACCTCGCCGCCGAGAAGGGCCACCGCCCGGCCCAGGCGCTGCTCGGCGACATGCTCGTCAACGGCACCGGCGTGCAGCGCCAGACCGTCAAGGGCCTGACCTGGCTCGCCATCGCTCGCGGCGGGGCGCAGGGCGCGTCCGACACCTGGATCGTCGATCTCTACGAGAAGGCCTGGGCCTCGGCCAACGAGGCCGACCGGGCGGATGCGATGGCCCAGGCGCAATCGCTGTCGACGGGCTCGACCCGGCGGCGGCGGTGACGAAGCCAGAGGTGAAGGGGCCCGGCACTCTGCCGGGCCGACTTCATGCCGGCATCGCCCAGATCTGTCGTCTCTCTTGCCTCTCGGCGCTCGGCGTGAGCGCGCTGTTTATCGGCGAGGGACAAGCGGCTTGCAGGACCGTACTATCCGGTAAAATTCATCTCCAGTCGGGCGATACTGACGCCCCGGGCTTTCTGATCATTGAGGCACTCGATGTGAAGGGTGGAAGATCAACGCAATGGCACGTGTCGGCGGTCTCATCACAGGAGGCTACGGGTGACGACTCGCTGAGTCGGGCATCTGGCGCCGCCTCCAGTGCGACATCATCCGAACCGGATGTCGGCGCCTCACCAATCCAAGCAAGCGCCGCCCCAGCAGGTCCGCAATATTTTCCAATAAATTTCAGAGCTACATTTCCCGAGATAAAAAAGTGCCCCGGAGTCATAGAGCTAGACGTGCGCGGGTATCGCGATAAGATACACAGTCAAGTGCCAGCCTTTGGATTTTTTCGTGATTATTGGGCAATCTTAGGAGGCCCACGTCGTTACCACATAGCAGGACGCCCCAAGACGATACGAAGCTGGTTCTCATCGCACCGCGTTTCTGAAAATTCGAGTCTTGCAACGATCGGTGACGCTCCTGTACGTCGAGGATGCCTCGCGACGAAAGTGCCTCACCCGTCGCTCAGCTCCACCGTCACCGGCACGTGGTCCGACGGCTTCTCCAGCCCGCGCAGGTGGCGCTGCACCGAGGCCGAGACGAGGCGGTCGGCGGCCTGGGGCGAGAGCAGCAGGTGGTCGATGCGGATGCCCTGGTTCCGCGGCCAGCAGCCGGCCTGATAGTCCCAGAAGGTGTAGAGCCCGGCGCTCGGCTCGCAGGCCCTCAGGCCATCCGTAAAACCTTCCGCCAGCAGCGCGCGGAAGGCGCGGCGGGTCTCGGGGAGGAACAGCGCGTCCTGCGTCCAGGCGGTGGGGTCGGCGGCGTCCTCGGGCTCGGGGATGACGTTGAAGTCGCCCGCCAGCACCAGCGCCTCCTCGGTCGTCATCAGCGCGCGGGCATGCGCCCGCAGGCGGGCCATGAAGGCGAGCTTGTAGCTGTATTTCGGACCCGGGGCCGGGTTGCCGTTCGGCAGGTAGATCGAGGCGACCCGCACCGGCGCCACGCCCGCGCCGTGCACCAGCGCCTCGATGTAGCGGGCCTGCTCGTCCTCGGCGTCGCCCGGCAGGCCGCGCAGCAGCTGCGTGTATTGAAGCGGCGCACGCACCAGCAGGGCGACGCCGTTATAGGCCTTCTGCCCCAGCGTCTCGCACGCGTAGCCCGCCGCCTCGATCTCCTCGCGGGGGAACGATGCGTCCTGGCATTTCAGCTCCTGCAGGCAGACCACGTCGGGTTTGGCCTCGTCGAGG
The DNA here is from genome assembly GCF_049543375.1 of Methylobacterium sp. NPDC097929. NCBI lineage: Bacteria > Pseudomonadati > Pseudomonadota > Alphaproteobacteria > Hyphomicrobiales > Methylobacteriaceae > Methylobacterium > Methylobacterium sp. NPDC097929. Next base: position 101,961 of record NZ_JBMVEP010000003.1, read on the forward strand.
AAGCCCAGCAGGTGGCCGACCCGCTGCTTGATCGAATTGACGTTCCAGGTGGTGATCCGCATGGGTCTCGGGGGAGGCTCGGCCGGAGGGGCTCCCGTCATCGGGCCTTCGCGCGGCCCTGGCAAGGCGATCGCGAGGAGAGCCCCCATGGACGCGTCTTGGTTCGAGCCGGTGCGGGCCTATTGCGAGCGTGGCGATGCCGGCTTCTGGGCCGAGCCGGTCAACGCCCTGACGAACGCCGCCTTTCTGGTCGCGGCCGGGCTCGCGGCGCGGCGCGCCCGCGGCGACGGACCGGTCCTGGCTCTGGCCGCCGTGACCTTCGTGGTGGGGATCGGCTCGTTCCTGTTCCACACCCTGGCGAACCGCTGGTCAATGCTGGCCGACGTGATCCCGATCGCCGTCTTCATCTACGGCTACTTCGTCCTCGCCATGACCCGCTTCTTCGGCCTCCGGCCGGCGGGGGCGACGGCCCTCACGCTGGCCTTCGCCGCCCTCAGCGTCGGCCTGACGCCGGCCCTCGACGCGCTGACCGGGCGCTCGGTCTCGGGCCTCACCAACGGCTCGGTCGAGTACGCCCCGGCGATCCTGGCGCTCCTCGGCGTCGGGCTGGCCCTCCTGAAGCGGGCGCCGGGCACCGCCCGCTCCGTGCTCGCGACCGCCGTGATCTTTCTCATCTCGCTGGCCCTGCGCACGGTCGATGTCAGCGTCTGCGCGCGCATGCCGCTCGGCACGCATTTCCTCTGGCACTGTTTCAACGCAGTGGTGCTCTACCGCCTGCTGCTCGCCGCGACCCGGTTCAGGACCGGACGCGAGGCCTGAGGCGATCCTCCCTCGGATCGGGCCATCGGCCCCGCATCCGCGCAACAAGCTTGACGATTTGTCACGAAGACGGACAATCCCGTTTCGAACCAAGGGTGTCGCGAGCCGTGAAGGCTCCGCGTCGCGGGCGGGAGGGATGGATCGTGACCGGACGCGCGCGTCTCCTCCTGGCCGCCCTGTGTCTCGCGGCATCGGGCGGGCCGACCGCCGCCGAGACGGTTCAGGACGGTCAGCTCTGGATCAACACGACCCTGTTCGGATCGGTCGGGGATCTGGCCTTCTTCGCCGAGGTCCAGCCGCGCATCGGCAACGGCATCTCGCAACTCGACCAGCTGATCCTGCGCCCGGCCGTCGGCTGGAAGATCAACGAGAGGCTCACGCTCTACCAGGGCTACGCCTTCGTCGAAGACCGCGGCGGAGCGGGCAGCGTGCGCTTCGAGGATCGCAGCTTCCAGGAGATCAACTGGAAGATCGGCGAGATCTCCGGGGTCAAGGTCTCGTCCCGCACGCGCTTCGAGCAGCGCTGGCAATCCGCCGGGCGAGACGTGGGCTTACGCCTGCGCGAGAACCTGCGCTTCGCCCGGCCGCTGACGCAAGAGAAGGACAGCGTCTCGGCGGTCGGCTGGGTCGAGGCGTTCGTGGCGCTGAACGACACCGATTGGGGGGCTCGCGCCGGCTTCGATCGCGTCCGCACCTTCGTCGGGCTCGAAGTGCCGATCGGCGGCACGTCGACGGTCGAGGTCGGCTACCTGAACCAGACCGCCCGCACGGCCGCGAGCGGCACCGAGGTGGATCACATCCTGTCCCTGAACCTGTTCGTGCGGAATTGAACCGGGAGGCAAGGACCGAAGACGGCCCTATCCCCCGATCCCGCGCGCCTTCAGACTGTCGCCGATCTCCTCCAGGGCCGTCGGATCCTCGATCGTTGGCGGCATGGAGAAGTCCTCGCCGTCGGCGATGCGCTTCATGGTCCCGCGCAGGATCTTGCCCGAGCGCGTCTTCGGCAGGCGCCCCACGGTGAGCGCCAGCTTGAAGGCGGCCACGGGGCCGATCTCGTCGCGGACCCGGGCGACCAGCTCCCGCTCGACCGACTCGGGGTCCTTGGCGACACCCGCCTTCAGCACGACGAAGCCGCAGGGCGCCTCGCCCTTCAAGGCGTCGCGGATGCCGATCACCGCGCATTCGGCGACATCCGGGTGGGCGGCGAGCACCGCCTCCATGCCGCCGGTGGAGAGGCGGTGGCCGGCCACGTTGATGATGTCGTCGGTGCGGCCCAGTACCGTGACGTAGCCGTCCTCATCCACCACGCCCGCATCCGAGGTGTCGTAGAAGCCGGGGAAGGTGGCGAGATAGCTCTGGCGGAAGCGCTCGTCCGAGCCCCACAGGGTCGGCAGGCACCCCGGCGGCAGCGGGAGCTTGAGGGCGATGGTGCCCATCGTGCCGGGGGGAACCGGCTTGCCCGCTTCGTCGAGCACGTGAAGGTCGTAGCCCGGCATCGGCTTGGCGGTGGAGCCGTACTTCACGGGCAGAGGCTCGATTCCGAGCGGGTTGCCGGCGATCGCCCAGCCGGTCTCGGTCTGCCACCAATGGTCGATCACCGGCCGCTCCAGCGCCCGCTCCGCCCAGGCCACCGAATCCGGGTCGGCCCGCTCGCCGGCCAGGAACAGGGCGCGGAAGCGGGAGAGATCGTAGCCCGCGATCTGTTCGGCGCGCGGATCCTCCTTCTTGATGGCGCGCAGGGCCGTGGGCGCCGTGAACAACGTCGCGGCGCCGTGCTCGGCCACGACCCGCCAGAAGGCGCCGGCATCGGGCGTGCCGACCGGCTTGCCCTCGTAGAGCACGGTGGTGCAGCCGTGCAGCAGCGGCGCGTAGACGATGTAGGAGTGGCCCACCACCCAGCCGATGTCGGAGGCGCAGAAATAGACCTCGCCGGGCGCGACGCCGTAGAGGTTGGCCATCGACCATGCCAGCGCGACGCTGTAGCCGCCGCTATCGCGCACCACGCCCTTGGGCCGTCCGGTCGTGCCCGAGGTGTAGAGGATGTAGAGCGGGTCGGTCGCCGCCACCGGCACCGGCTCGGCCCGCCGTCCGGCGCGGCGCGCCCGCGCGACCGTCTCCACCCAATCCCGGTCGCGCCCCTCGACGAGGCCGGCCTCGCCCTGCGGGCGCTGCAGGATCAGGCAGGCGTCGGGCTTGTGCGACGAGCGCTCGATCGCCGCATCCAGCAACGGCTTGTAGGCCACGACCCGGGCCGACTCGATGCCGCAGGAGGCGGCCAGGATCACCTTGGGCGCGGCATCCTCGATGCGGGCGGCGAGTTCGTTGGCGGCAAAGCCGCCGAACACCACCGAGTGGATCGCGCCGATCCGGGCGCAGGCCAGCATCCCGAACAGCGCTTCGGGCACCATCGGCATGTAGATGACCACCCGGTCGCCCTTGCCCACGCCGAGATCGGCGAGGATGCCGGCGAGCACGGATACCTCGTCCTGCAGCTCGCGGTAGCTGATGGTGCGCTTCGTGCCGGTGACGGGCGAATCGTGGATGATCGCGACCTGGTCGGCGCGGGCGCCCTCAGCGTGCCGGTCGACCGCGTTGCGGCAGACGTTGAGGCGGGCGTCGGGGAACCAGCGCCCGTAGACGCCCTGATCCGGATCGAAGGCGCGGCCGGGCGGCGTGTCCCAGTCGATGGCCCGCGCGGCCGCCAGCCAGAAGCCCTCCGGATCTTCGAGCGAGGCGGCGTGGACGGCGGCATAGGTGCCGTCGGGGGTGGGGGCGGCGGGCATCGGACGCTTCCTCGGGCGGGCCGGTTGTCCCGGCCTGTTCGCGGGTGATGATAGCGCGATTTCCCGCCCGTGGCGTCCGGGCTCGGCCCCTTCACAGCAGAACCGCCGCGCTGGTTTCCCAGGCGGCGGCGACGCGATCGGTACGATTGGGAGAAAGAAGATGGCCGGCGGCCTCTCCCGGGGCCCGGCCGGTCGTGAGGCCCGCTAGTGGAGGGTTTCTCCGGATCGCAGGCGCTCGATTTCGTCCTTGAGGTGCAGTTTCTTACGCTTGAGTTCGGCGATGCGCAGGTCGTCGCTGGCGAGAGACTGGATCGCGTCGTGAAGCTCACGTTCCAGAGCGTCGTGCTTGGCGGCGAGCTGGCTCAAATGCGTCTGCAAGGACATCAGGTGTCGCTCCTGTCATCGTTTCCGACGCGAGGAGACTGACACAAGATGGGGCGGCTGTCGAAGCCATTCGTTGGCAAAATGGACCGATCCGCAACAAGGTGATTCCAAATTTCGTGAATCCGACAGCGGCTCTTTACTACGGCCACGTTTGCCCGGACGGGGCGGGAGAACGGCGCCGCGCGCCTTGCCCCGGCGGTGGGCTTGGCGCATGGTCGCACCCGCTCCAACGGCCGGTGATGTGTTTCGAGCGATGATGGCGGACGATGTTGCCAACGACGCGGTGGCGGATCCGGCGGGCGAACTCAGCCGGCTCCGCGAGGAGCATCGGGATCTCGACGAGGCCATCGAAGCGCTGAAGCTCAGCGTCGCCGTCGATCAGCTCCAGCTGCAGCGGCTGAAGAAGCGCAAGCTCGTGCTGCGCGACCGGATCGGCCACCTGGAAGACCAGATCACCCCGGACATCATCGCGTGACGGGCGCGCCGGGAAGGCTCGGCCTCCCCGGCGTCGGTTCGTGGCAATCCAGCCCTGAAAGTGGCCTCGCCGATGTCTGCGGGCCAGGGCTGAAGCGTTACTTGGCGAGGTAGGCCGAGACGCTGGAGACGCGGTTGCCGACGAGGCGGACCGCCTTGCGCAGGCGCTCGTCCGTGACCTGGAACAGGTCGGCCCAATGCCTGCGGCTGGTGCTGTCGTGGATGTCGATGTGGGTCGGGGTGCGGGCGCGCGTGTTCTGGTCCGCGGAGGACATCGAGAGGGCTCACTGGATTGAGGGGTCCGGCCGCCGAGGGCCGTTTCCTGCTCAACGCGGTCGGGTCGTTTCGGCTCCGGTGCCCGAGGCGGGATTCTGCGGGTTTTTTGCGCGCCTTGGACGGGGGCCGGACAAGGCTGTGGACGGGGTTTCCGCGCGCTCGCGGACCCTGGCTTTCTCGCCGCCCCCAGGCATCGGCGGCGCCTGTGCGGGCGCAGGCCTTCGCTTCGCGGGTTCGGGCCATCCGGCTTGCATGGCGCGCCCGCCTTGCCGTCGCGCGCATGCCCCTGTTATTCGACCCTTCCTGCCGGGCCCGCGGACCCGGCGCCGCGACCTGCCTTAGGACCAGACGACGATGACGGGATCGCCCCCGGTCGCCATCATCATGGGAAGCCAGTCGGACTGGGCGACCATGCGCCACGCCGCCGAGACGCTGGATGCGCTCGGCGTCCCCCACGATGCGCGCATCGTCTCGGCCCACCGCACGCCGGACCGGCTCGTGGCCTTCGCCAAGGGCGCGAAGGCGGCGGGCTTCAAGGTGGTGATCGCGGGCGCGGGGGGAGCGGCGCACCTGCCGGGCATGGCCGCTTCGATGACCCCGCTGCCGGTCTTCGGCGTGCCGGTCGAGTCGAAGGCGCTCTCGGGCCAGGACAGCCTGCTCTCCATCGTCCAGATGCCCGCCGGCATTCCCGTCGGCACCCTGGCGATCGGCCGGGCGGGCGCCGTCAACGCCGCCCTGCTCGCCGCCGCCGTCCTGGCGCTGACCGACGAAGGTCTGGCCGGGCGGCTCGAAGCGTGGCGCACCCGCCAGACCGAATCCGTCGCCGAGCGGCCCGACCCCTCTCAAGCCTGATCGCAGCACGACACGCCATGGCCTCTTCCTCCTCCTCGCCGCAGATCCGGCCCGGCGGCATCCTCGGCATCGTCGGCGGCGGCCAGCTCGGCCGCATGATCGCGCTGGCGGCGGCCGAGTACGGCCTCAAGGTCCACATCTACGCCCCCGACGCCGGCAGCCCGGCCTTCGACGTGGCGCATGCCCACACGCTCGCCCCCTACGACGACGCGGCGGCGCTCGCCGCCTTCGCCGATGCCTGCGACGTGGTCACCTACGAGTTCGAGAACATCCCCCACGCCACCGCCGCGGTGCTGGCCGAGCACGCGACGCTCCGCCCAAGCGCGACCGCGCTGCTCACCACGCAGGACCGCCTCTCCGAGAAGGACTTCGTGAGCTCGCTCGGCATTCCGACGGCCCCCTACCGGGCCGTCGATACGGCCGAGGATCTGCTGCGCGCCCTCGACGAACTCGGCCGCCCCGCCGTGCTGAAGACCCGCCGCTTCGGTTACGACGGCAAGGGCCAGCGTATGATCCGCGAGGGCGACGACGCGGCGGCGCTGCTCGCCGAGTTCAAGGGCGTGCCCTGCATCCTCGAAGGCTTCGTGCCCTTCGAGCGCGAGATCTCGGTGGTCGCCGCCCGCGGGCCCGACGGGGCGTTCGCCGCCTACGATCCCTGCGCCAACGAGCACCGCAACCACATCCTGGCGCTGACCCGCGTGCCCGCCCCCGGCCTGACCCGGGAGACGGGCGAGGCCGCGGTCGCCGTCGCCCGGGCCATCGCCGAGGCGCTCGACTATGTCGGGGTGCTCGCCGTCGAGATGTTCGAGATCGCGGGCCCCGAGGGCGCCGCCCGCCTCGTCGTCAACGAGATCGCGCCGCGGGTGCACAATTCCGGGCACTGGACCATCGAGGGCGCGCTGACCTCGCAATTCGCGCAGGCCGTGCGCGCGGTCTGCGGCTGGCCGCTCGGCGACACCGCCCGCACCGGCGGCATGGCGGTGGAGATGGAGAACCTCATCGGCGATGGTGCCGAGGCTTGGCCGGCCCTGCTGGCGGAGGTGGGCGCGCATCTCCACCTCTACGGCAAGGCCGAGGCGCGGGCCGGCCGCAAGATGGGTCACGTCACGCGGCTGAAGCCGCTGGGCTGATCTTCGCAGTCCGCGGGGCGTTTCTGTCGCTTCGCTGCAACAGAAAACCACAGTCGAACCCGGTTCGGGCCGCGCGACGAAAGCGTGAAGACCCGGGCCACACCTTCGCCACATCCCACCGTTTCAGCAAAGGGCACGGGGCGTCGGCGGACGGCACCGTGCCAATCCTCCGGTTTCGATCGCCGGATGGGCGGCGCGTGCTTCTCCCGGCCGGGTCTCGCCGAACCGTCGCGTTCGCGGGACCGTCATTAAGCGCCCCTTCACCGTGTTGCGGCAGCGTGCGCGCGACGTCATGGATTCGGGCCCCTTCGGGCGGCCGCGCAGATCCGGGAAGCGGGCTCGCGGGGGAGAACGTGAAGATGATCGGGATGCTGCTGCAGGGACGCAAGGTGGGACTGCTCGGTGCCGTCGCGCTGACGACCGCGGCGCTGGCCGGCTGCGAGACCTATGGCAGCGCCACCGCGCCGCGCCAGTTCGCGGTGCTGGAATCCGACACGACGGGTGCCACCAACGTCAACATCGCCTCGCTCAGCGACGTGATCAGCCGCAACCCGTCGGATGCGGGCGCCTACGTCACCCGCGGCGCGGCTTACGCCCGCTCGGGCCAGTTCGGCGACGCAATCACCGACTTCTCGAAGGCGATCCAGCTCGATCCGAACTCGGCCTCCGCCTACAACAACCGCGCGCTGGCCTACCGCCAGACCGGCCGCAACGACGCGGCGATGCAGGACTTCTCCAAGGCCATCGCCACCGATCCGAACTTCTCGGCCGCCTATATCGGCCGGGCGAACCTCGCCCGCTCGCAGGGCGACCTCGACGGGGCGCTCAACGACCTCAACGTCGCGATCCGCCTCGCGCCGGAATCGGCCGAGGCGTACCATGCCCGCGGCCTCGTGCGGCAGAAACAGGGCCACAACCCGGAAGCGATCGGCGACTTCGCGGCCGCCATCGACCGCAACCCCTTCGTGGCCGCGCCCTACGCCGCCCGCGGCCAGAGCCTGATCTCGCTCTCGCAGTACGACAAGGCGATCGAGGACTTCAACGCGGCCCTCAACGTCAACTCCAAGGATGCCGGGTCCTGGGCCTATCGCGGGTTGGCCTACGAGAAGACGAACCGGCGCAAGGAAGCGAGCGAGAGCTACCAGCAGGCGGCCCGCCTCGACCCCAACAACGCGGTCGCCAAGCAGGGCGTCGGCCGGATGCAGGGCGGCCTGTTCTAGGATACCGTCGCGCCGAAGCGGGCCCGCGTCGGCGAGAGCCGGCGCGCCGAGGAGCTTGAGGCCCCCATGCCGCGCCGCAAAGCCGAGCCCGCCCTGCCCTTCCGCCCCTTCGCGGAGGATGCGGGCGTCGAGACCCTGGCGGGCTTTTCCATCGAGAACGGCACGCGCCGCATCGCGCTGCACGGCAGCCTCGAACTCAGCCGCGACCGGGCCGGCCTGAAGCGGGCGCGCGCCCTGAAGAGCCTCCTCGACGCGGTGGTCGCCGTCCTCGAAGCGGAGGATCTGCCCGAGGCGGTCCCCGAGGAGCCCGAGACCGGCGCGCCCGTGCGAAATCCTTTCGCCTGACGCGGGGTCGCCCCCATATCCCGAGCCATGCTCCTCCGCCCCGTCCTTGCTCCGGCCGGGCGGCCCTGATACTCGGGCAGCAAATCTTTATCCGCAGGCGGAAGGCGCCCCGCGTGGCTCGGCTCGACCGGTTCGGCTCGGTCGACTCACCCGCGCGCGAGAGGCCACGCATCCGCGACCGCCGGCCCGACCGGCTCCCACGCTTCACGCAGGACGAACGCACATGGCCCGCGAATTCATCTACCACATGCGGGGTCTGACCAAGACCTATGTCGGGGGCAAGAAGGTCCTCGAGAACGTCAACCTGTCGTTCTACCCCGACGCCAAGATCGGCGTGCTCGGCATCAACGGCGCCGGCAAGTCGACGCTGCTGAAGATCATGGCGGGCATCGACAAGGACTGGACCGGCGAGGGCTTCGTCGCGCAGGGCGCGCGGGTCGGCTACCTGCCGCAGGAGCCGCAGCTCGATCCGAACAAGTCGGTGCGCGAGAACGTCATGGAGGGCGTGGCCGAGAAGCAGGCGCTGCTCGACCGTTACAACGAACTCGCCATGAACTATTCCGAGGAGACGGCGGACGAGATGACCGCCCTTCAGGACAAGATCGAGGCGCAGAATCTCTGGGAGCTCGATTCCAAGGTCGATCAGGCCATGGAAGCGCTCGGCTGCCCCAGCGACGAGCAGCCGGTGGCCACCCTCTCGGGCGGCGAGCGCCGCCGCGTGGCCCTGTGCAAGCTGCTGCTGTGGGAGCCGGAGCTGCTGCTCCTCGACGAGCCGACCAACCACCTCGATGCCGAGACGGTGAACTGGCTCGAAGGCCACCTCAAGCAGTATCCGGGCGCGATCCTGATCGTGACCCACGACCGCTACTTCCTCGACAACGTCACGGGCTGGATCCTCGAACTCGATCGCGGCCGGGGCATTCCCTACGAGGGCAACTACTCCGCTTGGCTGGTGCAGAAGCAGAAGCGCCTGGAGCAGGAGGGCCGCGAGGACATGGCCCGCCAGCGCTCGATCGCCCGCGAGCAGGAGTGGATCGCCGCCTCGCCCAAGGCCCGGCAGTCGAAGTCGAAGGCGCGTATCACCCGCTACGAGGAGCTGGTCGCCAAGCAGAACAGCAAGGTCGATGCGGCCGCGCAGATCGTCATCCCGATCGACGAGCGCCTGGGCACCAACGTCATCGAGTTCGATCACCTCAACAAGGCCTTCGGTGACCGCCTGCTGATCGAGGATCTCTCGTTCAAGCTGCCGCCGGGCGGCATCGTCGGCGTCATCGGCCCGAACGGCGCCGGCAAGACCACCCTGTTCAAGATGATCACCGGCCAGGAGAAGCCCGACGGCGGCACGATCGAGGTCGGCGAGACGGTCAAGCTCGGCTACGTCGACCAGTCGCGCGACGCGCTCGATCCCAACGCCACGGTCTGGCAGGAGATTTCGGGCGGCAACGACATCATCTATTTCAACAAGCGCGAGATCAATTCGCGCGCCTATTGCGCGGCCTTCGCCTTCAAGGGCGGCGACCAGCAGAAGAAGGTCGGCACCCTCTCGGGCGGCGAGCGCAACCGCGTGCACCTCGCGCGCACGCTCAAGGGCGGCGCCAACGTGCTGCTGCTCGACGAGCCGACCAACGACCTCGACATGGAGACCCTGCGCGCCCTTGAGGACGCGCTGGAGGATTACGCCGGCTGCGCGGTGATCATCAGCCACGATCGCTGGTTCCTGAACCGCATCGCGACCCACATCCTCGCCTTCGAGGGCGAGAGCCACGTCGAGTGGTTCGAGGGGAACTTCTCGGACTACGAGGCGGACAAGAAGCGCCGCCTCGGCCTCGACTCGATCATTCCGAAGAAGCTGAAGTACAAGAAGTTTTCGCGCTGATCCCCCCTCTCCCCGCACGCGGGGGGAGTTTCGGCGACGGTTCGTTCCAGCCAATAGGCTCCGCCGTCCTTGCGCGGCGGAGCCGTCCAGTCCGCGGTCGCCTCGGGATCGGTCGCGCGGCTGGATCGCTTCCCTGACGCTCGCGACGACGGCGGGCCCGGGATCAGCCGCGAGGAGATTTCCTCACCACCACGCCCGACCCGCCCCGAGCGGCGGCAGGCCGAGATGGGCCGCCACCGAGGCGCCGATATCGGCGAAGGTCTCGCGGCGCCCGATCGAACCGGGCGCGACCTCCGGGCCAAAGGCCAGGACCGGCACCTGCTCGCGGGTGTGCTCGGTGCCGGTCCAGGTCGGGTCGTTGCCGTGGTCGGCGGTGATGATGCACAGATCGCCCGGCCGCAGCGCCGCCCGGATCGCGGGAAGGCGCGCGTCGAAGGCTTCCAGCTCGGCGGCGTAGCCGGGCACGTCGCGGCGGTGGCCGTGCTCGGTGTCGAAATCTACGAGGTTGAGGAAGACGAGCCCGCCCGCGGGCAGCGTCGAGAAGGCGTCGAGCGCCGCCTCCAGGCAGGCGGCGTTGCCCGCCGGCTTGATCTCGCGGCCCGTGGCGCGATGGGCGAAGATGTCGCCGATCTTGCCGACGCTGACGACCGCGCGGCCGGCCGCCTCCGCCACGTCGAGCAGGGTTTCGGCGGGGGGCGCGACGGCGAAATCCTTGCGGCGGCTGGTGCGGCGAAAGCCCTCCGCCTCGCTGCCGAGGAAGGGACGGGCGATGACCCGACCGACGCGGTAGGGGTCGCAGAGTTCGCGCGCGATCCGGCAGATCTCGATGAGCCGCTCCAGCCCGAACGCCTCCTCGTGGGCGGCGATCTGGAACACGCTGTCGGCCGAGGTGTAGCAGATCGGCCGGCCCGTCCGGACATGCTCGGCGCCGAACCTGTCGATGATGGCGGTACCCGAGGCGTGGCGATCGCCGAGGATGCCGGGCAGCCCGGCCCGCTCGATCAGCGCTGCCGTCAGCTCCGCCGGGAAGGCGGGATCGGTGTCGGGAAAATGGCCCCAGGCCTCCTGCACCGGCAGGCCCGCGATCTCCCAGTGGCCCGACGGCGTGTCCTTGCCGGATGCGGTCTCGACGGCGTGACCCCACAGCGCCTGAGGCGGCGTCTCGGGCGCGAGCCCCGGCGGCACGCGGCCGGTCGCCCCCTCGCAGGCGAGGCCGAGACCGAGAGCCGCGAGGTGGGGCAGACGCAAGGGGCCCGAGCGCAGACCGTCGCGGTTGCCGCGTCCGGCGGCGCAGGTTTCCGCGATATGCCCGACCGTGTCCGAGCCCGCGTCGCCGTAGCGGGCGGCGTCCGGGGCGCCGCCGATGCCGACGGAATCGAGGACGATGAGGAGCGCGCGCGCCATGCCTCAGGCCGGCACCGGCTCGGCGGTGGTCGCGGCATCCATCTCGAAGGCCGCCGCGAACAGGGTGCGGGTGTAATCCGTCCTGGGCGCGGAAAAGATCTCCTCGGCCGGGCCCTCCTCGACCACTTGGCCGTGCTGCATCACCATGACGTAGTTCGAGAGCGCGCGGACCACCTTGAGGTCGTGGCTGATGAACAGGTAGGCGATGCCGCGCTCGCGCTGGAGGTCGCGCAGGAGCGTCACGATCTGCGCCTGCACCGAGCGGTCGAGCGCCGAGGTCGGCTCGTCGAGGACGACGAAGCGGGGCTTCAGGACGATGGCGCGGGCGATGGCGATGCGCTGGCGCTGGCCGCCGGAAAATTCGTGCGGGTAGCGGTCCATCGCCGCCGGATCGAGCCCGACATCGGTGAGCGCCTTGGCCACCAGGGCGCGGCGCTCGTCGGCCCGCCGCACCTGTCCCTGCACTTCGAGCCCTTCGGCGACGATGTCGCCCACCGACATGCGCGGCGAGAGCGAGCCGTAGGGGTCCTGGAAGACCACCTGCATGTCCTTGCGCAGGGGCCGCATGGCGCGCGGGCCCCTGTCCTCGATCCGCTGGCCGAGGAAGACGATCGGCCCCTCGGATTCGGTGAGCCGCAGCAGGGCGAGGCCGAGCGTGGTCTTGCCCGAGCCGGATTCGCCGACGACGCCCACCGTCTCGCCCGCCCGCACCCGGAGATGCACCCCGTCGACCGCCTTGACGTGACCGACCGTGCGCCGGAGCAGCCCCTCCTTCAGCGGAAACCAGACCTTGAGCGGCCCGGCCTCGACCAAGTGCTCGGCGCTCTCCGGCACGGGGTTCGCCCGACCCGTGGGCTCCGAGGCGAGAAGGCGCTGCGTGTATTCGTGCTGGGGCCGGGTGAAGACCCGCTCCACCGGACCCGCCTCGACCACCCGGCCGGCGAGCATCACGCAGACCCTGTCGGCGATGCGGCGCACGATGCCGAGATCGTGGGTGATGAACAGCATCGCCATGCCGAGCCGCTTCTGCAGGTCGGCGAGCAGCGCCAGGATCTGCGCCTGCACGGTCACGTCGAGGGCGGTGGTGGGCTCGTCGGCGACCAGCAGGTCGGGCTCGCAGGCGAGCGCCATGGCGATCATCACCCGCTGGCGCTGGCCGCCGGACAATTCGTGCGGATAGGCCCCGAGCCGCCGCTCGGCATCGCGGATGCCGACGAGATCCATGAGTTCGAGGATGCGGATGCGCGCGGCCTTGCCGGTCAGGCCCCGGTGGATCTCCAGCACCTCGCCGATCTGCCGCTGGATGGTGTGGAGCGGGTTGAGCGAGGTCATCGGCTCCTGGAACACCATGGTGATGTCCGCGCCGCGCACGGCACGCAACTCCCGCTCGGGCAGCGTGAGCAGGTCGCGCCCCTTGAACAGGATCTTTCCGCCCGGATGGTGTGCGGCTCCGTCGAGCAGGCGCAGGATCGAGAGCGCGGTCACCGACTTGCCGGAGCCGGATTCGCCGACCAGCGCCAGGGTCTCGCCCCGCTCGATGGCGAAGCTGACGCGGTCCACCGCCAGCGTCTCGCGCGTCCCGGACCGGAAGGCGACCGAGAGATCCTCGACGGTCAGCAGCGTATCGGACATCGAACCCCGGCGAACGAAAACGGCCCGCCATCCGGTGTCGGGCGGGATGGGGGTTATAGCGCGCGGGGCGGGTGACGCGAATTTTCTCGACGTCGCAAACGCGATTCCCCCTCCCCTCTGCGGGAGAGGGTGGCCCCCGAAGGGGGTCGGGTGAGGGGAGCGCCGCTTCCGGATAAACCTGAGCCGGCCCCTCTCCCGCCCTGCATCCGCGGGCACCCTCCCCCGCAAAGGGGGGAGGGTTTAGACAGGGCCTTACTGCGCCAGCCCGACCTGCACGAGGTTGTCGCTGAAGGTCGGCGAGTGGCCCATGCCGCCATAGGTCGAGGCGCTGATGACGTTCACCGCCCCGTCGCGGTTGAGCGAGTGCCAGTAGCCGAGCGAGGCGATCACCAGCCCCGGCGGCACCTCGTCGGTCACCCGCGCCTGCCCGTGGAAGGCGCCGCGGTCGTTGAAGACCCGCACCAGCGCGCCCTCGCCGATCTCGCGGCTCTGCGCGTCGGCCGGGTTGATCAGGATCGTCTGCTCCCCCTGCGAGCGGATCTTGTGGGCCTCGTTGGCGTATTGCGAGTTGAGGAAGCCGTGGCTCTTGGGCGAGACGATGTTGAGGGGATAGCGCTCGGCCTGGGCCGGATTCGTCTCCGGGCGCTCGTTGGCCGGCACGTAGCCCGGCAGCGGGTCGAGGGCCTCGCCGCCCTGGAACTTCTCGTACATCTGCCGGAACGGCGGGGCCACGAAGTTGCCGCCGGTGACCGCGGCCTCCGAGTAGAACTCGCACTTGCCCGACGGCGTCGGGAAGTTGCCCTCGGCATGCGGCGTGCGCGTGTCCGGATCGCCGATGTTCAGGCGGTACCAGCCGTGCTGGCGGAAATGGTCCATGCCGATGCCGCCGAGCTTCGGGCTCTCCCAATCGAGATACCATTCCATGAGCTCGGTCTCGCTCATGGAGAACTGAGGCTCGGTGAAGCCGAAGGTCTTGGCCAGCCGCCGGAACAGCTCGGCGTTCGAGACCGTCTCGCCCGGCGGCTCGATCGCCTTCTGGTTCAGGGTGAAGAAGAAGTGCCCCCAGGAGAACATCATGTCGTCGTGCTCGGCCGCCATGGTGGCCGGCAGCAGGATGTCGGCGTAGCGGGCGGTGTCGGTGACGAAGTGCTCGCTGACGACCGTGAACAGGTCCTCGCGGGCGAGCCCGCGCTTGATCTTGGCGGTCTCGGTCGAGTTCGAGACCGGGTTGGCGTTGTAGACCATCAGGGCGTGGATGCCGGGCTCGATCCCGGCCTCGCCGGTCAGCACCTCGCCGAGCTTGAGCACGTTGAGCACCCGCGTGCCCTCGGGGATCAGGTCCGGCCGGCAGACCCGGTCCCAATGCACCGGGAACTCCCACAGCGGCATCTGGTAGACGCCGCCGCCCGGATCTTTCCACGAGCCGGTCAGGGCGGGAAGCGAGAAGATCGCGCGCAGCGCCTGGGCGCCGCCGGCACTCCGCTCCACCGCCACGCCGGGCCGAAGCGCCGCGTTGCGGGTGGTGGCGTATTCGCGCGCAAGCTGCCGGATGTCCTCGGCCGGGATGCCGCAGATCTCCGCGGCGTATTCCGGCGTGAAGGCCTGCGCCCGCTCCTTCAGCGGCTCGAAGCCGACCGTGTGGTGGGCGATGTAGTCGTCGTCGGTCAGGCCCTCTTCGATGATGACGTGGATCATCGCCATGGCGAGCGCGCCGTCGGTGCCGGGTTTCGGCATCAGGTGCCAATCGGCCTGGGCGGCGGTGCGCGAGCGGTAGGGGTCGATCACGATGACGCGGGCGCCGTGGCGCTGCGCCTCCTTCACCACGTGCCAGTGGTGGATGTTGGTCGAGACCGAGTTGCAGCCCCAGATCACGATGAGTTTCGACTGCGCGAAGCTCATCGGGTCGGTGCCGTTGGTCGGGCCGACGGTCAGCAGCCACGCCGTGCACGAGCCCGAGCCGCAGAACGTCTTCTCGGCGACCGTCGCGCCGAGCCGGTTGAAGAAGGCGTCACCCACGGTGAGCCCCTGCACCACGCCCTCGTTGCCGAGATAATTGTAGGGAAGGATCGCCTCCGCCCCGTGCGTCTCGATGATGCCGGTGAAGCGGCGGTGGATCTCGGCGAGCGCCTCGTCCCAGCCGATCCGCTCGAAAAGGCCGCTGCCCTTCGGGCCGGCGCGGCGCATGGGGTAGAGGATGCGGTCGGGGTTGTAGTGGTGGCGGTCGAAATCCTTGAGCTTGCCGCAGAGCGCGCCGCGGGTCATCGGATGATCCGGGTTGCCGCGCACGTCGATCAGCCGCCCGTCCTCGACGGTGTAGATCATCGAGCAGGTATCGGGGCAGTCGTGCGGACAGGCGCCGAGGCGCGTCACGGTCTGCGCGACCGTCTCCGACGCGAGCGGCTCCGACAGGGGCATGCGCTCTTCGAGCATGGTGTTCCTCCTCATGAGGCCGGATCTTGGCGTCCGGCTCTTGCAAGCATCGAGCCTAGCGCGGCGGCATCCGGAAAAATAGTGCGATTCTAAGAAGCACGAGCCGGTACAACCCCACCGCGCAAGATCGGACCTTGCACCATGATGCATCGGCCTCGAACGAAGCTCGGCCATGAAGGCGAGCGGCCATCCCCTCGCCGAACGGACGCCCTAGATGAGCCGGCGTGCCTCGCCTCGTCCTCGTTCTCATTCCGGCCGCGCTCATGGCCCTCGCCGGTCCGTCGCGTGCGGCCCCCTCGCCCGAGAGCGAGACGGTGGAGCAGGCGCTCTGCCGGCTGATCGAGGATTCGGCCAAGGCGCGGCAGCTTCCGGTGCCGTTCCTGACCCGGCTGATCTGGCGCGAGAGTTCCTTCC
Organism: Methylobacterium sp. NPDC097929; assembly: GCF_049543375.1. Classification (NCBI taxonomy): domain Bacteria; kingdom Pseudomonadati; phylum Pseudomonadota; class Alphaproteobacteria; order Hyphomicrobiales; family Methylobacteriaceae; genus Methylobacterium; species Methylobacterium sp. NPDC097929. The sequence continues at coordinate 118,000 of NZ_JBMVEP010000003.1, forward strand.
GCGTCGGCGTGGTGAGCCCGGCCGGGGCGCAGGGGGTGGCGCAGTTCATGCCCGGCACCGCCAAGGACCGCGGGCTCAGCGATCCGTTCGATCCCGAGCAGGCGATTCCCCACGCGGCGCATTTCCTGGCCGACCTCAAGCGGCAGTTCGGCAATCTCGGGCTCGCGGCGGCGGCCTATAACGGCGGGCCGGGGCGCGTCTCGGCCTGGCTCGCGGGCAGCGGCGGCCTGCCCGCCGAGACGCGGGCCTACGTCATCGCCATCACCGGCCGGCCGGCGGAGGATTGGCGGCCGAACGCCGCCGTCGAGATGCCGGAGGGGGCCGATCCGGCCGGCAAGAAGCCCGACGCGACATCCGAGCCGAAGCCCGTCGCGCCCGAGGCCGAGACGCAGACCTGCCTTCAGGTCACGGCGGCCCTGCGCATCCCCTCGCGCGGGGACCGCTTCGCGCTCGCTATCGAGGGTGGCCCGGCCGCGCCGTGGGGCGTGCAGCTCGCCGGCAACTTCTCGAAATCGCTGGCGCTCGCGAGCTTCCAGCGGGCACGCACCCGCTATACCAGCGTGATCGGCGAGGTGCGGCCCATGATCATCGGCACGCGCCTGCGCTTCCGCGGCACGCGCACCTTCTACCGGGTGCGCATCCCGGCCGAGAGCCGCGGCGCGGCGGACGGCCTCTGCCAGAAGATCCGCACCGTGGGCGGCGCCTGCATCGTCCTGCGGACCTGAACCCATCAACCATCATCGCGGCCGACCATCATCGCGGCACTGCGCGGCCATGAAACCGCCGCGACCGCCGCGTCAATCACGGATCACATGATCAAGGCATTCGTCTCCCTCGTCTCCCTGGTCTGCCTCGGGCTCACCGCCCTGGGCCTGAGCGGCTGCTCGCCCCTGGCGCTGTTCGACGCGCTCGGCCCCCGCGACAAGGGCGGACGGATCGCGCTGCGCGACGCGGCCTACGGCGAGGACCCGCGCCAGCGCCTCGACGTGTTCGTGCCGGCCGTGCCCGCGGAGCGCGCGCCCGTGCTGGTGTTCTTCTACGGCGGCTCGTGGAACAGCGGCAGCAAGGACGACTACGCCTTCGTCGCGCAGGCCTTCGCCGCCCAGGGCTTCGTGACCGTGCTGCCGGACTACCGGCTCTACCCGCAATCGCGCTTCCCCGACTTCCTGGAGGACGGGGCGGCGGCCATCGCCTGGGTGCGCGACAACATCGCCGCACACGGGGGCGACCCGAGCCGCATCCTGCTCGCGGGCCATTCGGCCGGCGCCTACAACGCGGCGATGCTCGGGCTCGATTCCAGCTATCTGCGCCGGGCCGGCGTCGATCCGCGGGTGATCCGGGCGGTGGCCGGCCTGTCCGGCCCCTACGACTTCCTGCCCTTCGACCAGAAGACCTCGATCGACGTGTTCGGACAGGCGCCCGATCCGAAGGCGACGCAGCCCGTCACCTTCGCCGGCGCCCACTCGCCGCCGGCCTTCCTCGCCACCGGCGACACGGACACCGTCGTGCGCCCGCGCAACACCGCGAGCCTCGCCGAGCGCCTGCGCAGCGCCCGCGTCCCGGTGCAGGAGCGGGTCTACGAAGGGCTCGACCACGCCGACACGCTGCTGGCGCTCTCCATCACCTTCCGCAGCAAGGCCCCGGTGCTGGCCGAGATGAGCGCCTTCCTGCGCCAGCACGCGGGCGCGCGCCGGCTGACCACGCTGACGATGCACTGACGCCTTCAGGGCGTGCGTCGCTCCACCCGTCGTGCCGTGATCGGTGTGAACGGAAACCCGGAGGGACGCGGCAGCCCGCGCCCCTACTGTCCCGGCATCGTCAGGATCAGCGGCCCGTTGCGGGTCGCCACGACCGTGTGCTCGTACTGGACCGTGAGGGCGCGCGGCCGGCTGTAGAGGGTCCAGGGATCGTCCCCGTCCTCGGCGAAGTCGGCGCCCAGCGACAGGAAGGGCTCGACGGTCAGAACCAAACCCTCCGCCATGATCCGGCGCTCGGAGGCGTTGGGCCAGGTCGCGATCTCGGTCGGCTCCTCGTGCAGCGACCGGCCGACGCCGTGGCTGGCGAGGTTGCGCACCAGGGTATAGCCGTTCTTCTTCGCGAAGCTGCCCACGGCCTGGCCGATACCCGCCAGCGGCTTGCCGGCCCCGACCTGCCGCAGGCCCGACCACATCGCCCGGCGCCCGTCCTTGCACAGCCGCTCGACCGCGCGCGTCACCGGCGGCACGGCGAACGAGGCGCCGGTATCGGCGAAGAAGCCGTCCTTCTCCGCCGAGACGTCGATGTTGACGAGGTCGCCCGGTCCGATCCGGCGCTCGCCCGGGATGCCGTGGGCGATCTCCTCGTTGACGCTGATGCAGGTGGCCCCCGGAAAGCCGTAGACCGTCTCCGGCGCCGGACGCGCCCCGGCCGCCTCGAGAAACCGCCGCCCGACCCCATCGAGTTCGAGCGTGGTCATGCCGGGCTCGATCGCCCGGCCCATCGCCTCCAGCGCGTCGGCCACGATGCGCCCGATCCGTTTCAGCGCCGCGAGGTCGTCGTCGCTCGACACGGTCATGGGGTCTCCTTCCGTGGGATGCCGCAGGGGTTCCGGCTCGGTGGGCTCTCTTGGTCCGAAGCCGACGCTTGGTACCAAATTGCGCGGTGCGCTTGGGGGTGGAAAACCAGCATTGGCGCTGTCCCACACTTGAGGCGAAATTTCAGCGGGCCACCGTATCGCTTCCGATGGGCCCCGTGACCCAGGCCTGAGGGCGACGCCCCATTTCAGCGCGAAGCGCACAAGGGATGGACGAGCGGACGAGGGTCAGGACCGCTGGATCACACCGCTGCGGAGCCGAGCCAGTCGACCAGCTTTCCGACATCCCCCGCCCGGGCCGGATGTCGGGGGTGAACGACCCAGTAGGGGTGGGCGTCGAGAACGGGCCCGAAGGGTTGAACCAGGGCGCCGCTCGCGAGGTCGTCGGCGGCAAGCACGACCGACAGAAGCGCGATCCCTTGACCCGCAATCGCGGCCTGAATGACGTGACCTTCGTCGCTGAAGTGAATGCCCGCGCCGCCGTCGACGTCCGTGATCCCGGCCTTCCGCAGCCAGACCGGCCATGTCGGCGTCTCGTCGGTCAGGTGGGGCCACTCGAAGTGCAGCAGCGGGTAGCGCGCCAAATCTCTCTCGGATCGAACCGCGAGGCGGGGACTGCAGGCGGGCGTGACCCGGTCGACCACCAGCCTGTGACCGTCGAGGTCGGGGTAGGGACCGGGCCCGTAGCGGACGGCAACGTCCACGCCGTCGCGGGCGAAGTCGACCAGGCTGTCGGACGCGTGCAGTCGCAGGTCGCAACCGGGATGCACGGCACGGAAGTCGGCAAGCCGTGGCACGAGCCACTTCGCGACGAAGGCGGTGGGAGCCGACAGCGTGAGAAGACCGGCCGCTTGCCGGCCGCGTATCCGGTCGATGGCTTCGGCGAACGCGTCGAAGCCATCGCGAAGCACGGGCAGCAGCACGGCTCCCTCGGCGGTCAGCCGGACCCGGCGCGTCTCGCGGTGGAAGAGGCGAAGCCCCAAGGTCTGTTCGAGAAGCCGGATCTGATGGCTGATGGCGGTCGCCGTGACGCCCAGCTCGTCGGCGGCGCCGCGGAAGCTCAGGCGGCGCGCAGCCGCCTCGAAGGCCCGCAGCGCCGCGAGCGGGGGAAGCGATCTGCGCATCGTCATGGCTGAACGTAGCTCATCCATCCCGTGAGGAGAACGCGTTCGTCACCCCGCATCCCAGCTGACACAAGGGCGCCTCCCAGGGACAGGAGGCTCCCATGAAAGCGATGGTGTTGACGCGGTTCGGAGGGCCGGACAGTTTCGAACTCCGGGACCTCCCCGACCCAAGGCCAGGCCCCCGGCAGGTCCGCGTGGCCGTGCATGCGACATCGATCAACCCGCTCGACGGACAGATCCGCCGCGGTGACTACGCCGACCAAGTCGAACTGCCGGCCATCATCGGCCACGATGTCTCGGGGGTCGTCGACCAGATCGGATCCGACGTGACGGAGTTCCGCGTAGGCGATGAGGTCTATTACACGCCGCGGATCTTCAGCGGGCCGGGATCGTACGCGGAATACCACGTGGCGGACGCCGACATCGTGGCACGAAAGCCCGTCAACCTGACCCATTCCGAGGCCGCGAGCGTCAGCCTCGTCGGCGTGACCGTTTGGGAAGGGCTGGTCGAGCGGGCCCGGTTGCAGGTGACCGAAACGGTCCTGATCCACGGCGGGGCCGGCGGTGTCGGGGCCATCGCCGTTCAGGTCGCCAAGGCCATCGGCGCGCGTGTCCTGGCGACGGCGCGCGGCAGCGACGCAGCCCTCGTCGAAGGGCTCGGCGCCTCGGCCGTCATCGATTTCGAGCGCGAGGACGACGTGGAGGCCGTCAATCGCCTGACCGACGGCAGGGGCGTCGATGTCGTTCTGGATACGATCGGGCGCGACACGCTTTCGTGTTCCCCCCGCATCCTCCGCGAGGATGGGCGCGTCGTCACCCTGGTGGACACCGCGACCCCCCAGAACCTCATCGAGGCCTGGGGCCGGAACGCGACCTACCACTTCGTCTTCTCTCGCCAGAGCAGCAGCAAGCTCGACGCCCTCACGCGCCTCCTCGAGCGCGGCCTCGTGGTGCCGCAAGTCGGCCTGGAGTTTCCTCTCGAAGAAGTCGCCCGCGCTCACGCGCGCTCCGAGGAGGGCCGGCTCAGGGGCAAGATCGTGCTTCGGGTCCGATCGTGACGCCGCCGGATCTCCGCCAGAGCCCCGGCTCTCACAGGTCGCAAGTTCCTGTTGGTCGAGGACGACGGCACCGAAATCACTGCCGTTCCATGTTGGCGTCGACGTCGTCGGACCGCGCTGCAGTGCCGAGCGCGGTCGCTCGAAAGCAGACGTGCTGAGCGTCTCACGTAGATCGCAAGCAGCCCTTCGCAGCAAACGCCAAGCGTGCAAGTCGGATCGCACGCATCCTTGCCGGACCCGGCGCCGCAGCCCCTGCCCTTCGTCCGCTCCCGGCCGGCGCCTCTTCAGGCGATCACCTCCCCCGGGATCGGCCGCGGCCGGCGGTCCGGGCCGATGGCGACGAAGGTGAAGAGCCCCTCCGTCACCTTCGTGGTGTCCTCACCCTCCCGCTCCCGCCGCCAGACCTCGACCTGGATGCGCAATGAGGTGCGGCCCGTCCTCACGATCCAGGCATAGAAACTCACCTCGTCGCCGACGAAGACCGGCCGGTGGAAGGTCATCGCCTCCGCCGAGATCGTGGCGCAGCGCCCCCGCGCCCGGCGTGCGGCGACGTTGCCGGCCGCCATGTCCATCTGAGCCATCAGCCAGCCGCCGAAGATGTCGCCCGCCGGATTGGTGTCGGTGGGCATCGCCACCGTGCGGATCACCGGCGGCCCGCGGTCGGTGGGCTGGGTTTCGAGGAGGTTCGGCTCGCTCGTCATCGGATATCTTTACGGATCGGAGGGTGCGTCCGAGCGTAGCAGCTGCCGTACCGGCCGGGCAGCGCACGGGGTGACGGCGGCCCAGACTTGTCGCGAACCGCTCCACTCCGCCAGCCGCGGAGGCCCCGCGCCGCCGACCGCTCAAATGCGACCAAACGCGTTAACCGATTTTTAACCCGGCGATTGCGGCCGGCGGGCGCCTGTGAGAGCTTCATTAACGGAAGCTTAACTGCTCGGTCAGGGCCATGCGTATCGCGTTCTCCAAGCTCTGTGTCGCTCGGCCCCGGACGGCGCTCAACCTGCTCGCGGGCCTCGCCCTGACCGGCCTCTTCCTGGCCGCGCCGGCGCGCACCGAGGCGCAGACCCACGCCGCGCTTCCCGCGGCCAGCCTGTCGGCGGTCACCACCGGCCCCGCCCGGCCGATCGCCGCCTGGGCCGAGTTCTGCGAGCGCTATGCCGGCGAGTGCGCCGTCGACCGCACGGAGCCGGCCGTCATCACCCTGACGCCCGCCCTCTGGCAGACGATCAACGCCGTCAACCGCCGGATCAACCGGGCCGTCGAGGCGGTGACCGATCTCGATCACTGGCGCGCGGCCGACCGCTGGGATCTGGCCGAGGATGGCCGGGGCGATTGCGAGGACTTCCAGCTGCTCAAGCGCCGCCTGCTCGTCGATGCCGGTCTGCCGCGCCGGGCCATGCGGATGACGGTCGTCATCGACGAGAAGGGCGAGGGCCACGCCGTCCTCACCCTCATCACCAGCCGCGGCGACCTCGTGCTCGACAACAAGACCAACGCGATCCTGCCCTGGACCCAGACCGGCTACACCTTCGTCAAGCGCGAGAGCCAGGAAGCGGTGGGTTGGGTCGCGCTCGGCCGCGACGCCTCGCCGCTCACCGCGGCCAACCGCTGAGCGGACCATTTCGACTGTTCCGGATCGGGACCGAACCCGGCGCCGACGCGTTAGCAGACATTAACGGGTCGGCGACCAAGGTTGACAGGTGGTTTCCGAGAGCGGCCCGCGGCTCGGAAAACCCCGTCGTTTCCTCGGGTTCGCCGTCCCAGGGTCCGCCCCATGCGCCGCATCCTTGCCAGCCTCCTTCCGGCCTTCGTCCTCCTCGCCGCCCTCCCCGCCCGCGCGGAGAGCCCGGAGGCCGCGCGCCACACGGCCTGGCAGGCCTGCCTCGACGACGCCTTCGCGGACCACGCCCGCACCACGAGCCGCAGCTTCGCGGCGACCAAGGCGGTCTCGACCTGCCGCGACCGCGAGGAGGTCTATCTCGGCGCGCTCGCGGGCTCTCCGCTCCTCGACGGCGAGGACGTGGCACGCATCCGCCCCGCCCTGATCGCCCGCGCCCGCGATCGGCTGATGGGCAGGCAGCGCTTCAGCGCGCTCTGAACCGACCCGCCGCTCACGCCAGCATGTAGGCCAGCAGCGAGCGCAGCTGCGCCGGCTTGATCGGCTTGTGGACGAGTTCGGCCCCCGTGGCCTGGGCGCGGGCGGCGATGTCGGCGCCGTGATCGGCGGTGGTGAGGATGACCGGCGTGACCCAACCCCGGTCGCGCCGCAGGACATCGACCACATCGAGGCCGCAGGCGCCGTTGTCGAGGTGGTAGTCGATCACCATCACGTCCGGCCGCATCATCCCGGCCCCGAGCGCGGCCACGACGCCCGCCTGATCGCGAAACACCCGCACCTCGGCGTCCCAGTTGCGCAGGAGGCGCTGCAGCGCCTCCGCCGTCGAGGCGTCGTTCTCGATCACGAGCACGCGGGCGCCGGTCAGCGTCGTCGCCAGGGGCGCCAGCGGCACGGACGCACCGGGGCGCTGCGTGGCGATCGGCAGGGTGAGGCTCAGGCGCGTGCCATGGCCGGGGCGCGAATGCAAGGCGATGCCGTGGCCGAGCGTCGCGGCCGTGCGCTGGACGATCGACAGGCCGAGCCCGAGGCCGACGCCCCCGTCATCGGATTCGCGCCCGCCGCGGTAGAACTCCTCGAAGACGAGCGCCTGCTCGTGTTCGGGGATGCCGCGGCCGGTATCGATGACTTCGATCCGGCAGAGCTTGCCGTCCTTGCCGCCCCCGCGCCGCGCGGCGATCAGCACGCCGCCGCTCTCGGTGTAGCGGATCGCGTTGGAGACGAGGTTCTGCAGGATGCGCTGCAGCAGCACGCCGTCGGTCTCCACCACGAGGTCTCCGCAGCGGGTGACGAGGCGCAGCTCCTTGCGCTCGGCGAAGGGCCGGAAGCTCGCCTCGATCCCGGCCACGAGCTCGGCGAGCCGCACCGGCTTGACCACCGGGCGCACGATGCCGGCATCGAGCTTCGAGATGTCGATCAGCGTCTTGATCAGATCCTCGATCGTCTCCAGCCCCCGCTCCACCTGCCGGGCGATCCCCTTCGCCTCCGGGCTCGGAGCGAGGTCGGTCAGCGCCGAGAGGGAGAGGCGCGCCGCGTTGAGCGGCTGGAGCAGGTCGTGGCTCGCGGCGGCCAGGAAGCGGGTCTTGGAGCGGTTGGCGGTCTCGGCCTCTTCTTTGGCCGCCTGCAGCGCCTCGTTGGAGCGCTCCAGGCTGTGCATCAGGGTCGTCAGTTCCTCCGTGCGGGCGCGGACGCGGCCGTCCAGCATGATCGCGGTCTGGAACAGCGAGTAGGCGCCCCCATGCTGGTCCATGGTGCGCTCGACATGGGCCATCAGCGCCGCGTTGATGCGCTCGAGCTTGGCCACGCGCAGGTTCAGCGACTCGAGGGTCTGCGGTTCGGCGGGAGGCTCCGGCCAGAGGGTGGGGCGGTTCATCGCGTGGCCTTCGCGGCGCGGGGGCCCGGCTCCTCGGCCCGGCCGATCGCGATGCCCGTGAAGGTCTGGTTGAGGTGCATCGAGCGGTACTGCTCGCCGTAGGTCTCGAAGCCGACCACCCCGTAGCGCTTGTACAGCTCGGCGATGCGGTGGCGCACCTGCCGGCTCTCGGCGTCGAGCCGCCGGAACACGCAGTCGAAACCGATCACGAGGTCGAGCCCGCCGAGCGCCGCGTCGAGGGTTTCGAGTTCCGCGCGCGTCGCCTCGACGATGTCGCGGGGCTGGGCCAGCGTCATCACCACGCCCTCGCCGATGGCGCAGAAGAAGGTCAGCGACCCGTCCGGCTCCACCCGGCTGATCGAGCGGCAATAGTACTCGCCGCCGATCTTCACCGCGAGCGGATAGGCGGCAAAGCTCATCGGCGTGAGGTTCTCCGGATCGAGCCCGACCGCCATGGCGTATTCGCGCGCGGCCGGCTCGGCGTTCAGTTCGGTGACCCGCCGCGCCTCCTCGCGGGCGGCGGTGACCACGAACTTGCGGCTGGTCGGCTCGAAATTGTCGCTCTTGAAGATGCGGATCGGGAAATCGGTCTCGACGAGCAGGATCACCGCCGCGTCGCGCCACAGCGCGCCCTCGTGGATCAGGACGGTGCTGCGGAAGGCGAGGTCGTCGGCCGCCGAACCGCCGATCAGGGGGATGCCGTCGAGCGCCCAGGCGACCGCCGAGACCACGGTTTCCTCGGCATTGGAGAGCGCATCGATCAGGGAGAGCGCGAAGCGGTGGCCGCTGCCCGCATCCGGGCGACCCTGATCGAGCAGGCGGCGCAGGCCCCGCACGGTGGAGGCGGCCCCCTCCACGTCGAGCCGGGCGATATCGGTGAGCAGACCCGAGACGATCCGGAAGCCCTGGCGCGGGAAGGCGATGACGACGAGGCCGCGGTCGATCGAGCCCGCCGGGCTGATGCCGCCGGAGGTGGAGCAGCCGGTCAGGGCCACGCCGGGAAAGCGGGCGGAGAGCGCCGCGGCGAGGGTCTGCGCGTCGTAGGCCGGCGAGAAGAACACGATGAGGTGGCCGAGCACCGCGCGGTCGAGGATCTCCGCCACGGCCGCGACCGCGCCCTCCGCCTCGGCCGCATCGGTCCAGGCCGTCTGGATTCCGCACAGATGCCGCCGCATCTGCGTACCGTGCGCCACCGTCCCGCTCCCTCGCACGGGGCCGCCTCCGGCAGACCGGAGGCCCCTGACATATTGTGCACGACTATGTCTGCGGCGCGGGGGTGTGGCAATGGGCGGGCGGCCCACGGCTTCGAGAGCGCGCCACGTCCTCGGGATCAGGCTACAGCCGCCGGCCGCTCGCTCCGCGCCCGGTAGGACAGCGCCTCGGCCAGATGCAGCCGCCGCACCTGTGCCTCGCCGTCGAGGTCGGCCAGCGTGCGGGCGAGCCGGAGCGTGCGGTGAAAGCCCCGGGCGGAGAGCCGCATCGTCTCGGCCGCGCTGCGAACCAGCGCCGTCCCCTCGGCGTCGGGCGCCGCGACGGTCTCGATGACCGTGGCCGGGCAGGTGGCGTTGGTGGTGGCGCCCGGCAGCCCGAGCGCGGCGTAGCGCGCGCCCTGAAGCGCCCGCGCCGCGGCGACCCGCGCGGCGGCCTCCGCCGAGCCTTCCGCGGGCGGCGGCAGGATCAGGTCGGCCGCGGTCACGGCCGCGACCTCAATCCGCAGGTCGATCCGGTCGAGGAGCGGCCCGGAGATGCGCGCGCCGTACTGCGCCGCGCAGCGCTCGTTCGGGCCGCGCCGGCAGGCGTAGCCCGGCTCCAGGGCCATGCCGCAGCGGCAGGGGTTCATCGCCGCCACTAGCTGGAAGCGGGCTGGGTAGGTCACACGGTGGTTGGCCCGCGCGATCATGATCTCGCCCGTCTCCATGGGCTGGCGCAGGGAATCGAGCACCTGGGGCGTGAACTCGGGCAATTCGTCGAGGAAGAGCACGCCGCCATGGGCGAGCGAGGCCTCGCCCGGCCGCGCGGCGATGCCGCCGCCGACGAGAGCGGCCATGGAGGCGGAGTGGTGCGGCTGGCGGAACGGCCGGCGGTTCGAGAGCGCGCCGCCCTTCAGCGCGCCCGCCACCGACTGGATCATCGAGACTTCGAGGAGTTCGCGGGGGCCGAGCGGCGGCAGGATCGAGGGGAGCCGGGCGGCGAGCATCGACTTGCCGGCCCCGGGCGGGCCGTTCATCAACAGGTTGTGGCCGCCGGCCGCGGCGATCTCCAGGGCGCGCTTGGCGCTCTCCTGCCCCTTGATGTCGCGCAGATCCGGCATCGGCCCGGCCGGCGCGGCCACCGCGGGCTGCGGCCGGGCCATGACCTGGCTGCCCTTGAAGTGGTTGGCGAGCTGGATCAGCGAGCGCGGCGCCAGCACGTCCATGTCGCCGGCCGCCCAGGCCGCCTCCGGCCCCGTCGCCGCGGGGCAGATCAGCCCGAGCCCCTGGCCGTTGGCCGCCATCGCCGCCGGGAGCACCCCGGCCACCGCCGTGATCGAGCCGTCGAGCGCCAGTTCACCGAGCACGCAGTAGCCGCCCAGCGCATCGGCCGGCAGCGCGCCGATGGCGCCCATCACGGCGAGCGCGATCGGCAGGTCGTAGTGCGAACCTTCCTTGGGCAAGTCGGCGGGGGCGAGGTTGCAGGTGATGCGCTTGGCCGGCAGCGCCAGCCCGGAGGCGATCAGGGCCGAGCGCACCCGCTCGCGAGACTCGGCCACCGCCTTGTCCGGCAGGCCGACGATGGTGAAGGCGACAGCACCCGGCGCGATCTGCACCTGCACGTCGACGGCGCGCGCCTCGATCCCCTCGAAGGCGACGGTGGCGACGCGCGTGACCATTCTTCCCGTGCCAACCCCGATGCCGGAGGTTGCAGACTAGGCGGCGATACGCGCAAGAGCAATCGAAAGCTCGGCCGTTGGCGTGGCCAGGCAGGAACCACCGGCGATACAATTCGTTCGCCGGGTACCGATTTGCCGAAGGAGACTTGCATGTTTGCCCGCCCGCTCGCCGCCGCCGCGCTCGGCCTCGCCCTGCTCGCCGGCCCGGCGCTCGCCGACCAGAAGCTGCCGCCCGAGCAGCAGACCCAGGTCGAGGACATCCTGAAGAAGGAGGGCTTCACGAAGTGGAAGGAGATCGAACTCGACGACGGCATGATCGAGGTGGACGACGCCATCGACGCCAACGGCAAGCAGTTCGATCTCAAGCTCGACCCGAAGACCATGGAGATCGTGAAGCGCAAGGCGGAGTAGTCCGCGGGCCCCGGGAGGCCGTCTCCCGGGGCTACTTCACGCGGGTGAAGTAAGCCCCGCTCTGCGCGACGCCCGCGCCGTCCGGCTTGAGCCCCTGCCAGCGGGTGGTCAGCCGGGCGCCCTTCGTCAGGGTGAACAGCGGCTGGTCCGGCTTGTAGACCGCCACCCCGTACCTGTTGAGCGTCCCGCCGTCGCCGTAGCGGTGGAACGCCACGGCGAGATCCTGTCCCTCGCGGCGGGTCCGGCAGCGGATCTTTTCGTCGCTCTGGAAGCCCTTGATCGTCAGAACACAGCCGTCGCGGATGTCCGGGGGCAGCAGCACGAGGTCGTAATTCACGACGATTCCGGTGCCGCCGGCCGTGCGTCCGGCCGCGTGCGCGTAGCGGTAGCGGCCCTGCCAATCCTTGAGCGCGCCCTCCTGCGCCGGCTCCTGCGCCAGGGCCGCCCCCGACAGGCCGGCGAGCGCGGCCAGAACGCTCGAAATCCTGATCGTCCGCATGGCTCCTCCCTTCGAGAGGGTGAAGCATGGTCGCCGACGCCGGCCGAGACAACCCGGCCCGCGACCCGGCTTGCATCCGCCCGCGCCTGCCGTCATATACGGCTCGGGAGGTTGGCGAGGGACGTTTCACTCGCCAACCGGGTCAGGTCCGGAAGGAAGCAGCCCTAACGAGACCGAGCGGGTCTTTGTCCAGCCTCCCACCCTTGCCGTCGGTTCAAGCCGGACGGCCCCGGCCTCTTCCGAAAAATCCGACGGCGGCATGGACGAGACGCACGGCACGCTCACCGACGAGCCGGGCCTGCCCGGCATGCCCGCCGCTGCGCCGGCCGCGACGCCCTACCGGGTGCTGGCGCGAAAATACCGCCCCCAGACCTTCGACGACCTGATCGGCCAGGGCGCCATGGTGCGCACGCTGGCCAACGCGTTTTCCGCCAACCGCATTCCCCAGGCCTGGATGCTGACCGGGGTGCGCGGGGTCGGCAAGACGACCACCGCCCGCATCCTCGCCCGCGGCCTCAACTATCTGCGCGACGGCCAGCCCGATACCGGGCCGACGGTGGCGATGCCCGAACTCGGCCGCCACTGCCGGGCGATCATGGAATCCCGGCACATGGACGTGCTGGAGATGGACGCCGCCTCGCATACCGGCATCGACGACGTGCGCGGCATCATCGACGGCATCCGCTACGCGCCCACGGAAGCCCGCTACAAGGTCTACATCGTCGACGAGGTCCACATGCTTTCGGAGAAGGCGTTCAACGCCTTCCTGAAGACCCTGGAGGAGCCGCCGCCTCACGCCAAGTTCGTGTTCGCGACGACCGAAATCCGGAAAGTTCCGGTCACGATTCTGTCGCGCTGCCAGCGCTTCGACCTGCGCCGGGTCGAGGCCGACGTGCTCTCCGCCCATCTGAGAAAGATCTGCGGCGCGGAGGGCGTCGCGGTCGAGGACGAGGCGCTCGCCGCCCTCACCCGCGCCGCCGAGGGCTCGGTGCGCGACGCGCTCTCCCTGCTCGATCAGGCGATCGCCCACGGGGCGGGCGCGGTGACGGCAGGCGGCGTGCGCGACATGCTCGGCCTCGCCGACCGCTCGCGCATCGTCGATCTGTTCGAGGCGGTGATGCGCGGCGACGTGCCGGCCGCCTTCGCCGAGCTGCGCGCGCAGTACGATTCCGGCGCCGACCCGGCGGTGGTGCTCTCGGATCTGGCCGGCTTCACCCATCTCGTCACCCGCCTCAAGCTCGTTCCGGGGGCGGGTGCCGACCCCACCTTGAGCGAGGCGGAGCGCGTGCGCGGCGCGCACTGCGCCGAGCGCCTGCCCGTGCGGGCCTTGTCGCGAGCGTGGCAGATCCTGCTGAAGGCGCTGCCCGAGGTGCAGGCCGCGCCCCGTCCGCTCGCTGCGGCCGAGATGGCGATCGTGCGCCTCGCCTACGCCGCCGACCTGCCGACGCCCGACGAGGCCCTGCGCCGGCTCCGAAGCGAGAGCGCCGGCGCCGAGGGAGGTGCGGCGAACGCCTCCCGGCCGATCCCGGCCCGCGACGGCGGCCCGGGCGCCATGATGGCACGCGAGGCGGGCTCCGCGGCGCTGCAGATGGTGCCCTCGCCCCAGCCGCGCCCGGCCCTGGCCTCGGTCCCCGTCACCGCCGCGGCGCCCGAGGCGGCGCCCCGCCCCGCCCCGGCCGCGCCCGCCGGGCCGCGGCTCGGACGCTTCGAGGACGTGGTCGCCCAGGCCGAGGCTGCCCGCGACATCGCCTTGAAGGTCGCCCTGGAGCGCGACGTGCATCTCGTGCGCTTCGAGGAGGGGCGGATCGAGTTTCGCCTCGCGGCCGGCGGCCGGACCAGCCTCGCCAACGATCTCGCCCGGGCGCTGGACGCCTGGACCGGGCGGCGCTGGGTGGTCGTGGTCTCCAAGGAGGAGGGTGCGCCGACGCTGGAGCAGAACACCCGGCAGGCCGAGCAGACCCGGCACCAGAACGCCGCCGCCCACCCGCTGGTGCGCGAGGTGCTGACCCGGTTCCCCGGCGCGCAGATCGTCGACGTGCGCGACAAGGTGCCGGATGCGGGAGCCGATGTGGCGCCGGAGACGGCCGGGCCGGTCGAGCCGCTGCCGGACGAGACGGACGACGACGCTTAGCGCGTCGTCTCTGCCCGAAAGCCGGCCGCCTCCGTGCGGGATGATGCACGAACCGTCGCGATTGCCCTGGCAGGCCTGGGCGCGGGTGCCTAAGTGCCGAAGGCGAACCTGACCTCGACCGGAACCGGAGCGGATCCCACCATGCGCGACCTCATGGGCATCATGAAGCAGGCCCAGGCCATGCAGGAGAAGATGGCCTCGCTCCAGTCGGAACTCGACTCGGTGGAGGTGTCGGGTGCGTCCGGCGGCGGCGCCGTGAGCGTGCGCATGACGGCCAAGGGTCAGGTGCTCGGCGTCGCCATCGATCCGAGCCTGATGGTCGCCGACGAGCGCGAGATTCTGGAGGATCTGATCGTTGCCGCCTGCAACGACGCGCGCGCCAAGGCGGAGGCGACGGCGCAGGAGAAGATGGCCGAGCTGACCAAGGGCCTTCCCCTGCCTCCCGGGATGAAGCTGCCGTTCTAGCTCGGTCCCTGAGGAGTTGGCTGCGAGAGCCAGCTCCCTCGCGCCGCCACTGTCATAGGTTGTACTCCGACGTCGTTCTCCGTCGGCGGCGAGCCCATTCCTGCGTCAACCTGCCACGCCCGATCGTTGATTGCTCCTGTCCTACAGCCCCAGCGCGCGGGAATTTTTGAAAAACCTGATGAATCGCAGTGGCATAGCCACAACTTGCCGGCCTTGCATCCATAGTCGTTCCGTCCGCGGCTCAAAGATGCGCTCGAGCGGCAGACGCAACTCCAAATTATGTTAAGGCATGTAACTCGCCGATACGGTATGACGTGTTGGCCGGGCCGAACGCGGCCCCCCTTAGCGAGGCTCGGCGGTTCCGTCGGCCTTTCTCCGATCAGTGCCGGCGGAACCACCGCCGCGTTCCGGGGAGAGGCGATGACGGTCCCATCTCCCTTCACCCTGATCGCGGCGATGCTCCTCGCAACCGTCGTCGGCGCCAATCTCTGGGCGCTGCGATGCGCGGCCGCAATGACGGCTGCCGACGAGGCCGAGGGTGGAGATCGCTGACGCGATGCTGCTGCGGCCGAAGCCTCAGGCGGTGAGCCGCAGGGATGTGGCTTCCAGGCGCTCGTCGGCCTTGCGCGCGACGACGACCTGACGGACGCCCGCTTCCTTGGCCAGCCGGTAGAGCGAGACCAGCGCCGGATCGTCGGCTGCGGCATCCGAGGCGATCACGATCGAATCCATGCAGGGACCGACCGCGGTGACGAGGTCCGCCGCATCGCCGCCTGCAGCCGCGTCGAGGCGGCAGAGCACCCAGTCGTAGCTCTGCGCCAGGGCGTTGAGGCCGATGGCAAGCCCCTGCGGCTCCTCCACCAGCACGTCCAGGGATGCGAAGCCACGCTTGACCGCATGCAGCCGCGAGCCGGGCACGGCCTGGATCACGTCGGGGAACTTGGCCGCGCCGGCCACGAGGTCGGTCAGGCCGGGCTCGGCAAGGCCGGTGGCTGCACCGTTGACGTCGATCAACAGCGTCTGACCCCGCGGGCCGAGCACCCGAGCGAGGTCGGAGGCGAGGCCCGGCTCGCCCGAGCGCTGCGTCTCGACCACGAGCACGCAGCCTCCCCCGCCCTGCTCGGCAATGCCGGCGAGCCTGGCGATCAGCCCGTCGAGATCGGCCGAGGAGGCGGAGGAGCGCGTGGGAACGCTGAAGCGACCCTGGCCACCCTGAGCCGGCGCATCGACGCCCACCGGCACCGGGCTGGCGAAGACGGGGTGATGGACGGTGGCGGTGGCGCGCAGGGAATTGGCGAAGGCGAGCGCCGGCGCGAAGCGCTCGGCCGCGGAGGCCGGGTAGGTCGAGCCGTAGACGGGCTCGTGGACGGGCCGTCGGCGCGCGACGGGCTCGGGCTCGGGATAGAGATCGGGACCGGGGCGCACGGGACGGACGGAGGCCGTCTCGCCCTCGTCCTCGGTGCGGTCCTCGCCCGGTCCGGCGGGCGGCGCCACGAGGAGGTGGCGGCCGATGACGCCCGCGCTGGAGAGCAGGAAGGCCAGCAGGGTGGCAAAAGCGATGATCGGCAGCTTCTTGGGGAAGGAGGGCAGATCGGGCACCACCGCACGGGAGACGACGCGAGCATCGGCCGGGCTCGCATTCTCGGCGTCGCGCGCGGCAGCCTCGCGATAGCGGGCGAGGTAGGATTCGAGCTGCTCGCGCTGCGACTTCGCCTCGCGCTCCAGGGCGCGCAGCTGCACCTCGCTGGTGTTGCCCTTGGCCACCACGTCCTGCTGGCCGTCGACGGCCGCGCGCAGGCTCTCGACCCGCGCGCCCGCGATCTTAGCGTCGTTCTCCAGGGTGCGCACGATCCGCTCGGCCGCAGCCTTGATCTGGCTCTCCAGATCCTGAACCTGCGCGGTCAGTTCCTTGATGCGGGGATGGGCCGGCAGCAGCGTGCGCGATTCGAGCGCGAGCTGCGCGCGCATCGCCATGCGGCTCTCGACGGTGCGCCGGATCAGTTCGTTGTTGGCGACATCCGGGATTTCGAAGGCCCGGCCCTCCTTGATCATATCCTTGAGGAGCTTGGCGCGGGCGGTGAGGTCCGCCTGGATGGTGCGGGCCTGCGAGAGCTGGCTCGACAGCTCGGAGAGCTGCTGGGAGGAGAGCGGCTGGGCCGCATTGCTGCTGCCGACGCCGATCAGGCCGTTCTTGGCGCGGAAGGATTCCACCTTCGCCTCCGCCTCGGCGACGCGGGCGCGCAGAGTCTCGATGTTGTTGCCGAGCCAAGTCGAGGCGTAGCGGGCCGTATCGACGGAGGCCGCGGCCAGGGAGGCGAGGTAGAGGTCGGCGACCGTGTTGGCGCCGCGCGCCGCGAGATCGGGATCGCGCGAGCGGAACTCGAAGGAGAGGATGCGCGACTTGCCGACGGGATAGACCAGCAGGTGTTCGAGGTAGTTGTCGAGGATGCGATCCTCGGCGGCGCGCTCCATCGGGGCGGAGGCGAGGCCGAGCATCATCAGCGTGCGCCGGATGGCCGAGCTGCC
This sequence comes from Methylobacterium sp. NPDC097929, assembly GCF_049543375.1. Taxonomy (NCBI): domain Bacteria; kingdom Pseudomonadati; phylum Pseudomonadota; class Alphaproteobacteria; order Hyphomicrobiales; family Methylobacteriaceae; genus Methylobacterium; species Methylobacterium sp. NPDC097929. The sequence continues at coordinate 135,143 of NZ_JBMVEP010000003.1, forward strand.
CTCGGCCTGCGGATCGAATTCCGGGTTGCCGATCAGGTTCAGGCTGCGGATCGCCTGCCGGGCGAGATCGCGCGACATCGCAACCTGCACCTGACTCGCCACGGCCTGCTCGTCAATCGGCTGGGCTTGGTCCGCCCGTTCCGCCGCGGTGCGGGCGAAGGCGGGGTCGCGGCTCTCCAGGAGAACCTTGGCCTCGCCGGTGTAGCGTGGGGTCACGACCTGCACGAACACCACGGCGCCGAGCGCGGCGATGAGCGTCGGCAGCGCGATCCAGGCCCAGGAGCGGCGCAGCACGCCCGCGATCTGCGAGACGGCCAAGCCGTCGCCGGGGCCGCCGGGACCCGTTGGGCCGCCGGGCGGGATGGAGGACGGATCGGTCGACAGCCGGAGGCGAGGCATGGGCAGTCTTTACGCAAGGCAGAGCGCGGGCCTGGGCAGGCGGCCCGTCGCTGATCAGTAGAAAGCGTTAAGGTTGACTTCGCGTTAAGACGCGGGCCGCACCCCTGCTCTGCGGGCACCAAACCGGAATCAGCATCGATCCTGGCAAATGTTGCGATGCGCCTCCGCCGGCCGGCTGGATCAGCTTTCGTTAACCATGTCGCCTTAAAGCAGGAACAAGGTTTCTCACGACAGCGATGGCGATGCAGCGGCGCGCATTCCTTCTGGCCCTCCCGTCGGTCCTGACCCTCGGTGGCTGCCTGCGTCCGGACTTCCGGACCACGGATCTCGATGCCACCGGCACGGGCTCCATCGGCGCACGCTACGCCCTCGCGGCCGGCGACAAGCTGCGCGTGATCGTGTTCGGGCAGGACAACCTGTCCAACATCTACGCGGTGGATGGCGGCGGGCGGATCGCGATGCCGCTGATCGGCGTGGTTCAGGTCGGCGGTCAGACCACGGCCCAGGCCGCACGGTTGATCGAGTCGAAGCTCGCGGCCGGCTACGTGCGCGAGCCGCACGTGACCGTGGAGGTCGATGCCTACCGGCCCTTCTACATCCTCGGCGAGGTGACGACCTCCGGCCAGTATCCCTACGTCAACGGCATGACCGTGGAGACGGCGGTGGCGATCGCGGCGGGCTTCGGGCCGCGGGCGGCACGCGACTACGCCGTCCTCACCCGCGACGGACCCGGCGGCCTCATCAACGGGATCGTGCCGATGTCCTATCCCGTGCGGCCGGGCGACACGATCGTCGTCAAGGAGCGGTTCTTCTGATCCTGAAATCACGCGACCCGGCGGATCACAGCTTCCCCCGGACGGCAGCGTTCATGGACGCCTAACCGCGATCCGCGAAAACTGCGAATGCGGAGCTTACGAGCGCCGGTCGAGGCGCTTTCGAGCGGGCGGCTTAACCCTGCACTGACGGGACGGACGCCATCTTCGCGACGGATCGGGCCCCACTGTCGGGATCGCCCGCGCGGAGACCGTCGCCGTGGCCGCCCCCATCGCCGCCTCACTTGCCGCCAATCTCGCCGCGCGCCCGGCGGCGGACCTGCCCTCCCTCGGCACGGGCGGTGAGCGCCATCGCATCCTCCACGTCTTCCGGGCGCCCGTCGGCGGCCTGTTCCGCCACGTGGTCGACCTCACCCGCCTCCAGGCGGCGGCAGGGCACGCGGTCGGCCTCGTCTGCGATGCCTCGACCGGAGGCGAGCGAGCCGAACGGGCGCTGGCCGATCTGGCGCCCCATCTCGCCCTCGGCGTCGTGCGCGTCCCGATGCGCCGCAACCCCCATCCGCGCGACCTTCAGGCGATGAAGACCGTGCGCGAACGGGCTCTGGCGGTGGGGGCGAACGTCCTGCACGGACACGGTGCCAAGGGCGGTGTCTTCGCCCGCCTCTCGCCGCTCGGTGCGGCGGGACAGGGGGTGATCCGCACCTACACCCCCCATGGCGGCAGCTACAATTACCGGCCCGGCACGGCCCTGCACCGGCTCTACATGGCGGCGGAGCGCCTCATGGCGCGCTCGACCGATCTGTTCCTGTTCGAGAGCGAGTACGTCGCATCCCGCCACAACGCCTATGCCGGCGGGCCGCAGCGGCTCGCGCGGATCGTCCATAACGGCATCGCCGAGGCGGAGTTCGCCCCGGTGGGAACGGTGCCCGACCCGTTCGACCTCGTCTATGTCGGCGAGTTGCGCGAGGCGAAAGGCCTTCCGGTGCTGCTGCGGGCGCTCGCCCGACTCCACTCCGAGGGCCGCAACCTGCGGCTCCTGATGGTGGGGTCGGGGCCGGATACCGAGAGCCTCACGGCCATGGCCGGAGCCCTCGGGCTTGCCCAGGCCATCGCCTTCGAACCGCCTCAGGCCATTCGCCCGGTGCTCGGCCGCGGCCGCGTGATGGTGGTTCCCTCGCTCGCGGAGTCCCTGCCCTACGTCGTCCTCGAAGCCGCGGCCGCCGCTCAGCCGCTCGTGGCGACCAATGTCGGCGGCATCCCTGAGATTTTCGGCAGCCTCTCCCGCGACCTCGTTCCGCCGGGCGATTGCAGTGCGCTCAGTCGCGCCATCGCCCGCATCCTCGATGAACCGCCGGAGGCGCGCGAGGGCCGCGCCCGCGCCCTCAGCGCTTCGCTGCGAACCCGCTTCTCCATGGAGCGCATGGCGGCCGACGTGCTGTGCGGCTACGCGGCCGCCCTGCGGGCGCGCTCGCCACGGCCCTTCACGATCCCCGCCTCGGCCTGATCCGGCGCGACGAGCCATCTCCGTGGGGCCTGTATCCGCAGGCCTCGATCCATGGATCGAAGCGGCGTCGCATTAAGAGTTTCTTGTCGGTTCGTCGGTATTGTCGAAGCCGGAGGCTGACAGTTTTCACGTGGAACATCGCGATGAGTGCCATCGACGTCCGTGATCTGCTCAAGGCAGCCGGGCAGGCCGGCTCGGCAACGCCGGTCCCCGCACCGCTGGGGCTCGGCGAGGCGAATGCCTCCGGGGTCATCCAGAACGCGTCCTCGCCTCGCCCCACGAGTCCGTGGCTCTCGCCGGTCGTGCTGACGGGCTGCGTGCGCCTGTTCGAATTCTGCGGGCTGATGCTGCTCGGCTTTGCCCTGCATCAGATCCTGCTGCGCGGGATCGTGCCCCTGGCGCCGCGCTATCCCGCGGCCATCCTCGCCGTCACCCTCGCGGGGCTCGGCCTGTTCCAGGCTTCCGGCAGCTACCGGATCGGTGCCCTGCGGGATTTCTCCAAGACGGCGGCGAAGCTCGCCACCGGCTGGTCGATCGCCTTCCTGATGGTGGCCGCAGCCATGGTGCTCGGCAAGATCGCCGACCATTACTCGCGGATCTGGCTGCTCGGCTACTACGCGGCCGGACTCGCCTTCCTGTTCGCGAGCCGGACGGCGGTCTCCCTTTTCGTGCGGCAGCAGATGGCGAAGGGCCGCTTCGATCGCCGCACCGCCATCGTCGGCGGCGGCCCGGCCGCCGAGGAGATGATCCGGGCGTTGGAGGCCGGCGGCGACCACGGCATCCGCATCGTCGGCATCTTCGACGACCGGGGCGACGACCGCGCCGGCACCATGGTGGCGGGCTATCCGAAGCTCGGCAACGTCAGCGACCTCGTCGCCTATGCCCGCATCAACACCGTCGACCTCGTGGTGTTCACCCTTCCGATCTCGGCCGAGGCGCGCATCCTGCAGATGCTCGCCAAGCTCTCGGTGCTGCCGGTGGACATCCGCCTCTCGGCGCATGCGGCCAAGCTACGGCTGCGCCCGCGGGCCTATTCCTATCTCGGCGGCGTGCCGCTACTCGACCTGTTCGACAAGCCGCTCGCCGACTGGGACGTGATCCTCAAGGGCTTGTTCGACCGTCTCGTCGGCCTCGCCCTGCTGCTGATGCTGTCGCCGGCCATGCTCGCGGTGGCCGTGGCCGTGAAGCTGACTTCGCCCGGTCCGGTGCTGTTCCGGCAGAAGCGCTACGGCTTCAACAACGAGCTGATCGAGGTGTTCAAGTTCCGCTCGATGTATGTCGATCAGTGCGATGCGGGTGCCGCGCAGCTCGTGAGCAAGTCCGATTCCCGCGTCACGCCGGTCGGCCGCTTCATCCGCAAGACCTCGCTGGACGAGTTGCCCCAACTCTTCAACGTGATCCGCGGCGACCTCTCCCTCGTTGGTCCGCGCCCGCACGCCCTTCAGGCGAAGGCCGCCAACACCCTCTACGATCAGGTCGTGGACGGCTACTTCGCCCGCCACAAGGTCAAGCCCGGCATCACCGGCTGGGCTCAGGTCAACGGCTGGCGCGGCGAGACCGACACCAGCGAGAAGATCCAGCGCCGGGTCGAGCACGACCTGCACTACATCGAGAATTGGTCGATCCTGTTCGACCTCAAGATCCTGCTCACCACGCCGCTCGCGCTCTTCAAGACCGACAACGCGTACTGAGGATCTTTGAGACTTCGAACGGGAGAGAGCCCGGGATGCGCCGTCGCGCCATCCCGGGCTCTCGTCATTCAGGGCGTGTCACCTGCCTACGCCGTGCGTTCCGACCCTAGGGCAGCGCGCCGGCCTTCTCCTTCACCTGGGTCATCGTATCCTGGCAGGCGGCCTCCTGGCCGGCCTTGTCCTGCTCCTTGGCCTTGGCGAGCAGCTTGCGTGCCTCTTCCACGCCGGCCTTGGTCGGCTTAGTCGAGGGGTCGGAGGGGGCGCCGGCCGGCGGCTTGTCCAGGGCCTTGGACGAGCCCGACGAGGTCGGACCGCCCGGAGGCTCCTTGCCCGTTACCTGCTCAGCGCCGGCGCTGTTGAGGCGCCGCTCCACCGCGGCGATGTCGTCCTTGCAGGTGATCGCCAGGGCGGGTCCCGCCGCGACCATCAGGCCGAGGGCGACGGGCAGGCTGAGGGCTCTGTGCATGGGCTTGTATCCTCCGATCGATCCGGGCGGGTCGGCCGTGACGCCGCCTGCTTCGGCCGGAGAAAGCTGGTGGGACCCACCCGAGGTTCCGCCTCTGCGACGCTTCGCCCGGGCGCTTCCGACATGAGAAAGGGTGCGGATCTCGCGATCCGCACCCTTCTTTCGTCCCGATGTTTTCGGGAATTCAGCGCATCAGCTGGACGAGCGCCTGGCCGGCCGGACCCGTCAGCTCCCGGGCGTCGATCGTGCCGTCGTTGTCCGGATCGGCGGCCTTGAAGTACATCTCGACGGCGGCGAGATATTCCTTCTTGTCGAGCGTGCCGTCGTTGTCCGGGTCGAGCTTCTTGAGGTCGGCCTCGGTGAGGCGGCCCTGCAGCTCCTTGGCATCGAGGGTGCCGTCCTTATCCGGATCGAGCTTGTCGAAGGCGGCGGACGCAGCTGTCTGGGCCTCCTTGAGATCGATCGTGCCGTCCTTGTCCGGATCGAAGGCAGCGATGTCGACCTTGGTCGTGGTCGGGGCGGCATAGGCCGGAACCGCGACGAGCGCGGCGAGAAGAACGGCGGAGGAAAGACGGAACGCCATCGGCGCAAACTCCTGGTCGAAGGGCCCGGTCGGACCGGGCGGGCGGCAAAGTCGCAGGGCGGCGGGCAGGACGAGGTGCATCGGGCGCCCCGGCCATCCGGCCTCGCTTCAACTTGCGTAACTTGCCCGGGAAAGTTTGGCAATAGGAGGGGGCGTCTTTCACGACCCTTTTGCCCGACCTGCCCTGCGTCGCATCCCAGACATGTGAAGACGGCGCGGCTCAATCAAGAACCGCGCCGTCTTTTGGGGCTGGGGTGCCCCGGGCCTTGCGGGCCCAGGAGCGTGTCGTGCGATTGCGCGGGGCCTTAGCCCTTGCGCACCAGCGGCTCGACGATCGGAGCCGGCGGCGGGGGCTCGAACAGGATGCGCAGGCCGCCGAAGGCCGCCACCGGCGCGCCGGGCGCGAGGCTGCGGTTCGAGGTGGCGTTGGGCACCGAGATGATCGGGACCTCGTTCACCGGCGAGAAGGTGCCGAAGGTGGCGTACTTGGTGTTGAAGGCGTTCTCGACGTATCCGTAGAGCTCGATGTTCGGAGCGATACGGTAGCTGGTGTTGAAGCCGAACACCGCGAAGTCGCCGGTGGTCTTGTTCTGGTTGGTCGGGTCGCCGACGAGGAACTTGCCCGTGGCGAAGCGGGCGAGCGCGCCGACGCGCCATTCCGGCGTGACCTGGTATTGCAGGCCGACCTTGAGCTGATGCGGCGCGACGCCGGGCAGGCGGTTGCCGGGCCGCACGAGCACGACGCCGCTCTCGTCGCCGCCGGCGCTGTTGAACGGGTTGCCGGGTGCCGCGAGTTCGACCGGCGACTCGAAGGTGGCGTTGACGAGGGCGTAATCGACGAAGGCGCTCCAGGTCGGCGTGTTGTAGAACAGGCTCACCTCGGCGCCCTGCCGCTTGGTCGAGCCGACGTTGCGGAAAAAGGCGCGGCCGATCGTGTCGGGAGCCGGCACGAACAGGATGTCGTCGTCGTTGCGGGTCGTGAAGAAGCCCGCCTTCCACGAGAAGATGCCGCCGAAGACGTCGTCGGGCTGCGGGATGCGGCCGCGCAGGCCGGCCTCGACGGTGCGCGCCACCACCTGCTTCAGCGGCGGATCGCCGACGAAGAAGTTGGTGAGCGAGCAGGGCGCCTGCGGGTCGGCGCAGGACAGCTCGGCCGGGGTCGGCGCGCGGTTGGCTTCCGTGTAGCCGCCGTAGGCGACGAGGTAGTCCGGGACGATCTTGTAGGTGGCGCCGATGCCGGGGTTGAAGCGCTGGTAGTAGTGGTCGCCGTTGAGCGCCGTGCCGATCTGGTCGCGCAGGATGATCTTGGCCATGTTGAACCGGCCCTGCAGCGTCAGGGTCAGCCGGTCGGTCAGGTCGGTGTTGTTCGAGAAGTAGATGCCGCCGTAATCGTTCGAGGTGCGCACCGAGACGGGTGTGATGATGCCGTCATCGCTGGAGACGACCACGCCGGGGGGCGAGAAGCCGCGATCGAAGGTGAGGCCGCCGATGGAATTGTCCGCGGTGAAGCGGGTGCGACCGCCGTCGTAGGAGCCGCCGAGCACGAAGCGGTTCGGCAGGCCGAACAGCGTCTCGCGCACCACCGTCTGGACCGTGGCGCCGAAATTGTCGGTGTCGGTGCGGGTCTGGTTCAGGAAGGCGTAGGGGCCGCCCTCGTCGAAGCGGTCGGCGAAGACCGGGTTGACCGCGCCGAAGTTGAAGGTGCGCAGGCGGTCGACCCGGACCGGGTTGCCGGTGCGGTCACGCAGGAAGAACTGGTTGTCGTCCGCGCCCTCGGAGCAGACGAAGCGCTCGTCGACCTCGCAGTTCTCCACGTCGGCGGCGTCACCGTTGGCGGTGCGCTGGCGGAACAGGCCGTAATAGGCGTTGCCCTGCACGCTGATGGTGGGCGTGACGTCGTAGGTGCCCGAGAGCTGGAAGCGCAGGAAGTCGTTCTTGGTCTGGTCGGGATAGGTGAACACGTCGGCGCGGTTGGCCTTGAGCAGTTCCACCGGGGCGGTGCCGTTGCCGGTGAGGCTGTTGCTGGCGCCGATCACGTTGAAGTGGAACTCGCCCCGCTCCGCCTGAACGCCGAGGTCGGCGTAGATCTGGTTGAGGCGCGAGGGCGAGTGCTTGCGCCAGCCGTCCTCGCCGAGCTTGGTGCCGGCGACGTAGAGGCCGATATTGTCGATGCGCTGGCCGTGCTGGAACGCCACCGCGCCGCGGCCGAACGAGCCGCCGAGCAGGTTCAGTTCGGTGCCCTGGTAGGTGAAGCCGTTCTTGAGCGTCACCGCCAGCGAGCCGCCGAGCGCGTTGAGGCCGAAGGCCGGGTTCGAGCCCTCCAGCTCGATCCGGTCGACCGCGATGTCGGGAATGAGATCCCACTGCACGGTGTCGCCGAAGGAGGTGTTGAAGCGGGCGCCGTTGAGGTAGACCGCCACGCCCTGCGGCGAGCCGCCGAGCGGCGAGGCCTCGAAGCCGCGATAGGTGATCGTCGGCTGGAAGGGGTTGCCCTGCGCGTTGTTGATGCTGATCGAGCCGACGCGCTCGTCGAGCGCGCGCACGGTGCTCGGGAAGCCGACCCGCGAGACGTCGCCGGCGGTCAGAACGCTCGTGTTCTGCGGCAGCTTGTTGCGGTCGATGCCGTCGAGCACCGTCACCTCGCGCAGACCCGAGGGGGTCGGGGTCGTGACCACCCGGCGCGAGGCCGCAACCGGCGTATTCGAAACGACGCTGATCTCTTCCAGCGTCACGGCCTGTTGGCCGCCCGCGCCCTGCGCCATCACCTGTCCCGGAAGCAGCGCAACCGATGCGATGAGGCTGCCTCGCAGCACCCGCATAGTCATTCCCCAGCCCTTGTCATTCGTGCTTGCCGCCCCTTGGATGGGACGGTTGCCGGATGTTGCTGGAGGCCGGAGGCCGCGACAATCGCCGCAGCGCCTCTGGGGGATTATTTATGATGAAACGCTCAAGCTTACCGAAGCCGCGTGCTGTTACGGCAACATATTTCTCGCTGTTCTTCAATCACTTACGGACAAAAAGGCAGAGAGATCCGGGACGATTCGGCAACAAACCAAACCGCACACGCCAGAAGCATGGAGCACGATTCGACTGCGGCCGAACGCAGCCGGAAAGATGACTTAAAGCAGAAACTCAGCCTGCAGGCTGATACCTCGGGGACGGGGAACGTTGTCGAAAGAATTCGCGCTGCCCGCCGGCCGTGCCCCGGGCCGATGCCGGGGCACGCGCGGGCCGTCCGCGTCCGTAACTCAGCCTGCAGGCTGATACCTCGGGGACGGGGAGCGTTGTCGAAAGAATTCGCGCCGCCCGCCGGCCGTGCCCCGGGCCGATGCCGGGGCACGCGCGGGCCGTCCGCGTCCGTCCGGATCAGAGGCGCGACTGGATGCGGCGGGCGACCTCGCCCAGGCGCTGTTCCAAGATCGTCGGCACCTCGCAGACGTAGGAGACCGACTGGTTGCGCTCGTCGAAGATGCGCCGGTCCCAGTTGAACTGCGTCTCCAAGTCTGCGGCTTCCTTGGAGGCGACCTTGGTCGGATCGGATTCCGGGCTGTCCTTGAGCTCGCTCACCTTGTCCGCCTCGTCACGGATGCGCTCGGCGAGACGGCGCTGGCCCTGAGCGTAGCGGGTAATGCCGTTCATCACGGTGCTGCGCTCGCCGTTGATGACCTCGAACACGCCGGCGAAGACGCGGGTGAGGCGCTTGCCCTTCTCGGCCGGATCGACCTTCGCCGCGAACTCGTCGAGCAGCGTGTCGACCTCCCGCAGCTCCGTGCGGCGGGAGGCGAGCTTGCGGGCGAGCTGGGCCGCCTCGCGGTCGTTGCCCCATTCCCCAGCCTCGGCGAGATCGGGGCCGGTCCAGACCGAGCCGTAGCCGAGCGTCGTGACCTTGCGCTGCGGGCAGGGCCAGTCCGGATCGGCCTTGGGCTGCGCCAGAGCAGGGCTCGCGGCGAGAGCGAGAAGGAGGACGAGCGGGAGGCGGACGCTGTGAGGGGGCATGGGCAAGCTCATCGGGGATGTCTCAGGCGGCTTCGCCGGCCGGTCCGCCCCGCCGGGCCATGATGCCGCGGCCCGGATCGTAGGCGATCGCGGCGAGCGCGAAGAACAGGAGGCCGGTTCCCACCACCACGGCGCAGGCGAGCGGCTCGAAACGCCCGTAGAGGGCGAAGCGCACCAGTTCGACGGCGTGGGTGAACGGGTTGGCTTGGCAGATCCAGTAGAGCCATTCGCTCGAGGCCCGGACCTGCCAGAGCGGATATAGGGCAGAAGAGGCAAAGAACATCGGGAAGATCACGAAATTCATGACGCTCGCGAAGTTCTCGAGTTGCCGCACCAGCGAGGACAGGAACAGGCCGATCGCGCCAAGCATCAGTCCCGAGGCCAGGAAGGCGGGCAGTGCGGCGAGGTAGCCGACCGGCGGAATGCCGGTCTCCCAGAACCACGCGATGGCCAGAAAGGCATAGGCCTGCACGATCGAGACGCTGACGCCGGCGATCAGCTTGGCGAGCAGCAGCGACCAGCGCGGATAGGGCGAGGTGAGCAGCACCTTCATGGAGCCGACCTCGCGGTCGTAGACCATGGAGAGCGAGGATTGCATGCCGTTGAAGAGCTGGATCATCACGGCGAGCCCCGGCACCACGTAGGCCTCGTAGAGCACGTAGGTCTCGTAGGGCGGCGTGATCGAGGTGCCGAGCGTGTTGCGGAAGCCCGCCGCGAAGATGAACAGCCAGACCAGCGGGCGGACCATCGCTGAGAAGAAGCGCTCCTTCTGGTGGAAGAAGCGCAGCAACTCGCGGCGCACGATGCCGCCGAGCGCGATGAGGTAGCCGACCGCATCGAGCCGGCCCGCATGGGGAACCGGTGTCGCGGCCTCCTCGGTGCGGGCCGCGACGCCGGATTGCGACGAAGAACTCATGACCGGAAACTCATGACCGGAAACTCATGCGGCGGACTTCACGGTCTCGCGGCCGGGCTCGGCGACGAGGCGGCGGAAGGCGGCTTCCAAACTCTCGCCGGGCCCGGCGATCTCCCCGGCGCGGCCCCGGGCGACGATGCGGCCCTTGTGGAGCACGACGGCGTCGTCCTCGGGCGAGATCTCCTCGAAGATGTGGGTCGCCCAGAGCACCGAGAGGCCCTCCTCCCGCACCAGGGCGCGGACGATGGCGACGATGTCGGCGCGGGATTCGAGGTCGAGCCCCACGGTCGGCTCGTCGAGCAGCAGGAGGCGCGGCGCGTGGATCAGGGAGCGGGCGATCTCGATGCGCCGCGACTGGCCGCCGGAGAGGGTGCGGATCTTGTCGTCGCGCCGCTCGGCCAGCCCGACGCGGGCGAGCAGCGTCGCGATCCGCGCGCGCGCGGCGGAACGGGCGATGCCGTGCAGGCTCGCGTGATAGTGCAGATTCTGCGCGACGGTGAGGTCGGTATCCAGCGTCCGGGCCTGGAACACCACGCCGAGGCGGGCGAGCGCCCGCGAGGGCTCCCGGTCGAGGGGATGGCCGAGGATCGAGACCCGGCCCTCCTGATGGTTGTAGAGCCGGGTGATCACCGAGAACAACGTGGTCTTGCCCGCGCCGTTGGGGCCGAGCAGCGCCATGAAGTGCCCGCGCTCCACCGTGAGCGACACGTCGTCGAGCGCGGCGCGCTGCCCGAAGCGGTGGCTGACGCTGGCGACCTCGAGGGCGGCGCTCATTTCGGCAGCGCCCGCCGCGCGTCGTCGAGGGCTTCCAGGCACTCGTCGAACTCGCCCTCGCCCTGTTCGCGCTCGGCGATCTTCAGCGCGCGGGTGAGTTTTTGGGGGACGCTTCCGGGCGCGAGCTTTTCGGCCTGCGCCCTCACCGCGGCGATGCCCTCGGCGCAGGCGGCCCGGTCGTCGGCCAGCGCGGGGGCGGCGAGGAGGATGAGGGCGAATGCGGCGCCCGCCATAAACCCGCCCCCCTTCGCGGGGGAGGGTGCCCTGCGGATGCAGGGCGGGAGAGGGGCCGGCTCCGCACCGTCCGGAAGCGGCGCTCCCCTCACCCGACCCGCTTCGCGGGCCACCCTCTCCCGCAGAGGGAAGAGGGGAATGGCTGTGCGGGATCTGAAGCCGATGCGCATGATCAAGCTCACTTCACCGTAATCGTGCCGGCCATGCCCTTCTCCTCAAGCCCTTGCGCGTACCACTTGTACGCACCCGGCTTGATGGCGACGAACTCGATGGCGATCTCGCCGGGATCGTCGAATTCGAGGTGATCGGGCGGGCCGCCGCCGTGGATCTCCTTGTGCTCGATCACGATCTGGTTGAACCAGATGTAGCGGAAGAACTCGGGCGCGTAGAACTTGTATTCCTGCCGCCCCTTGGCGACGATGCGCAGGCGGTAGGCCTTGCCGGCCTCCAGCTCGATATCCTTGTTCTCCACCACGAAATCGTTGCCCTCCTCGTTGCCGAGGACGAGGTCGGGCAGGTTCTGGCGCTTCTTGGTGAGGTCGAGGGCGCCGGCCGGGGCGCTCGCAAGCATCAGGGCCGCGGCGGCGAGGCCGAGGCGCGTCGTCCATCTCATGTCCGTTTCCTCCCTGCGCCGCCTTTGAACGGCGGTCCGTCGGTTATTTCTTCGAGATCGCCACGCCCCAGGGCAGCAGCCCGACCGGGATGCTCTTCACCACCTTCAGCCCCTCCACGTCGATCACCGACACGTCGTTGGAGGTGCCGTTGGTCGTGTAGAGCTGCTTCTCGTCCGGGGTGAAGGCGAGCTGCCAGACGCGCTGGCCCACGGGGAGGTACTTCTGCACCTCGTAGGTCTTGGCATCGACCACGGCGACGCGGTTGGCCGGCCCCAGCGCCACGAAGGCCTTGGTGCCGTCCCGGGTCAGGCGCACGCCCACGGGCTGGATCTGCTCGTCGGTCACGCTCGGAATCTTGAAGGTGATCTTCCTGATGACCTTGCGGGTGGCCACATCGATTACCGAGACCGTGCCGCCCACTTCCGCCGAGACCCAGAGGTATTTGCCGTCCGAGGAGAACTCGGCGAAGCGGGGCCGCGCATCGACCAGCACGTTGTCGATCACCTCGAAGGTCTTGGTGTCGATGAAGTGGGCCATGTTGGTGGTCTCGGAGGTGTTCACGAGGATCTTGCCGTCCGGCGACAGACCCATTCCCTCCGGCTCGACCCCCACCGGCACCTCGGCCAGCACCTTGTTCTTCTCGATGTCGAGGATGGTGACCTGGCTGTCGTCCTCGTTGGCGACGTAGAGCGGGTTGCCGCTCTGATCGAGGATGAACTGCTCCGGGTCCGGACCGGAGCGCAGCGAGCGGACCACCTTGCCGGTTGCCGTGTCGAGGACGTCGATGCGGTCGTCGTCGCTGGCGCAGACGAACAATTCCTTGTCGTCCTTGGAGAGCGTCACGCCGCGCGGACGACGCCCGACCTTCCAGGTTCCGGTGACCGCCATGGTCTGCGTGTCGATGACCGAGACGGTGTTGGCCTTCTCGTTGGTGACGTAGGCGGTGAAGGCCTGGGCGCTTGCCACGGTCCCGAGCCAAGCGCCTAAGGGTAGCGCGCCCGCGAGCAACGCGCAGCCCAGCCCTGCCCTGACGCGAGCGACCATCGGCATCCTCCCTGTCGTCGGCGGCGCTTGGATGCGCCGCGGTTGAATTCGTCTTGAGGGCGACATGGCCCTCGGGACCCGGCGCCTCAAAGAAAAAACGGGTGAGGGACGGCTTCCCGGCGGGCGGTCGATTGCCGCATCGTCCTCGGATCCGCCGAGGGTTTCGCCCGTTCGTGCCCCGGCCGCACCCGGAAACGATCACTTCAGCTTGCACGCGGTCTCGGGCTCGTCGGCGCCGAGGGTATCGAGCGGCGTGCGCTGGTGGATGAAGCCCTGCTCGGGCGCCACGGAGACCATGGCCTTGGGCTGCACCACGATGATCGGCTGGCGCAGCTGGTGGTCCCAGGGCCGGTAGGTCAGCGAGACGCCCTTGTAGGCCGGCAGCGAGAATTCGGGCGTGACGAGGTGAGCGGCGATCACCGCCGGGTCGATGCTGCGGGTCTGCGTGGCCGCCTCGCCGACGCTGCGCAGGGCCGACCAGACCTGATAGTCGAGCGGCTTCATCAGGCGCCCGGTCAGCCGCCGGAAGCGGTTCTGCGCCTGGGCCGCGCCCCAGGTCTCCAGGGTCGGGTGCCAGGTCGTGGCGATCAGCCCCTGCGTGCCGGCGACGGGGCGCGGATCGACCGTCCGGTAGGGCACGTACTCGCCCCAATCGCTCTCCTCGTCGGCAACGACGGCCATGTCGTAGTCGAGGCCGCGGGTGAACACCATCGCCTCGGCCCGGGTCGGCGTGTCGCCGCGGGCGCGGGCCAGCGGCCCGAAGGTCCAGGGCTTCTCCGCGGTGATCTTGAGGCCGAACTTGCGGGCGGAGTTCTTCATGGCCTCCGCGTAGGCCCGGTCGCGCTCGCTCGGGCCGACGATCAGGAAGATCTTCCGCCAGCGCATCAGCGTCATGTACTGCGCCAGCGCGTCCGTCTGCATGGCGCGGCTCGGCAGCACGTGGAACAGGTTGGTACGGCAATCGGCACCGCGCAGCCGGTCGTCCGGCGCGCCGGCGTTGAAGACGACGGCCCCCGTCCCCTTCAGCGCGTCGGCCACGGCCAGCACTTCGTCGGCCGGCAGCGCCAGCGCGAAGAAGCGCACGCCCTTGTCGGCCAAGTCCTTGGCCGCTTCCACGGCGCTGCGCTCGCCGTCGAGGGCGACCTCGTCCAGCGCGTAGGTCTGCTTGGTGAAGCGGCCGGTGGTGTTGTTGTCCTTCACCGCCATGCGGGCGCCGGCGACCCCGAGATCCTCGGGCTCGGCCTCCGCGTCGTAGGAGGAGGGCGCGGGCACCGGCCGGTAGAGGATGGCGACGCGGGTCTCCGAGGCGGGCGCAGGGGCCTGCGCGGCCGGCGGTTCGCCGGTCGCGGCCTTCGGCTCCTGAGCGTGGGCGGGAATGGGAATGCCCGGGCCGGCGACGAAGCCGGCGGCGAGGGCGAGGAGGAGCGGGGCGGACGAGCGCATTGTCCGGCAGGCTAGCAACATCTTGCCACTCGCCTCAACGACGGAAGCATAAGATTTTTATAAGATCCAGAGGCGGATGCGCCTTCTCGCCTCCCCGGCGGCCGGCTGCCGAAGGCGGCACCGCCCGCCGGGGAGGCGAGGCTCGTGAGGTTGCCAAATCCTCCGAGGACGCGAGTTTAGGGATGGTTCGCGCGGCCCCGCGCCCGACCCCAGGCTTGAGCCCCATGCGACTTCGCGCCCCTCCGTCCCGCCTCCGCTCCGCGCTGGCCGCGCTCGCCCTGGTGCCCACGCTCCCGGCCGTCCTCGGCGGCGCGGCGACGGCCGAAGAGGGCGCCCGCAAGGCCGCGATCTTCCCGGCCGAAGTCAACGACCCCACCCTCGCCTACGGTCGCAAGCCCCTTCCCGCCGACCAGAAGCGCCTCGAACTCGTGACCGACGGTCTGCGCAAGCAACTCGTCGAGAAGGGCGGCCTCGAGAGCGTCGATCTCGGACCCCAGGCCGAGGAGATCCGCAAGGAGAGCCCGCTCTACAAGTGCAACGGCTGCACCGGGCCCATCGCCAAGGCGCTCGGGGCGGAGCTGGCCGTGACCGCGTTCGCCGACAAGGGTGCCAACCAGCTCTTCAGCCTCGTCGTCGTCATCGCCGAGGCCGAGACCGGCAAGGTCGTGCGCCAGGGCCAGGTCGTGATAAGAGCCAACACCGACGACGACTGGTCCCACGCCGTGCGCTGGATCGTGAAGAACCGCCTGCTGGCCGAGCCGCTGCCCGGCCGATCCTGAGGGTGGGGCTTGCGCGGTCGCGAGGCCTGAGCAAAAGCGTTCCCCGTGTCCGACGCTGAACCGACTTTTCACCCGCGACCCCGGCTGCTCGTCAGCGTGCGTGCGCTCGACGAGGCGCTGACCGCCCTCGATGCCGGCGCGGACCTGATCGACGCCAAGGACCCGGAGCGCGGCGCGCTCGGCGCCCTTTCGCCCGAGACCGTGCGCGCCATCGTCGCCCGCGTGGGCGGCCGGGCGGTCACGAGTGCGGTGGCGGGCGACGGCACCGGCCGGGAGATCGCCGCGGCGGTCTCGGCCATGGCCGAGACGGGCGTCGACTTCATCAAGATCGCCGTGACCGCCGCCGGGGACGCGGCGCTGGAAAAGGCCGCCTCCCGCGTACCGGGCCGGGTCATCGGCGTGCTCTTCGCCGAGGACGGTGTGGCCCAGGATGGCTGGATCGAGGACGCGCCCGGCCGCCTCGCCGCGGCGGGTTTCTGCGGGGCGATGATCGACACGAGCGGCAAGAGCGGCGTGGCCCTCCCTGCCCTCCTGCCCGCGCCGCGTCTCGCCGCCTTCGTCGCGGCCTGCCGGGCGCGGGGACTGATGAGCGGTCTCGCCGGCTCGCTGGCTCTCTCCGACATCCCGGTCCTCGCGGCCCTGAACCCGGACTATCTCGGCTTCCGCGGCGGCCTGTGCCGGGCGAGCGACCGGCGGCAGGATCTCGACGGAGTCCGGGTGACGCAAGCCGTCGCGGCGTTGCGAGCCGGCCTGCGGGCCGACGCCGCGTGACCGCGATGAAGGGCACGGCAGAGATCCCGCCCCCCTCCGCAGGGAGCAGGGAGAACGCCATCGTCGTGAAGGTCGGCGGCAGCCTCGTCTCCGATCGGGACCGTCTGTGCGCCGTCCTGGCCGAGTGCGCGGAGACCCCTGTCGTCGCCGTGGTGCCCGGCGGCGGCCCCTTCGCCGAGGCGGTGCGTACGGCGCAGGCCGCCCTCGGCTTCGACGACCGCCTCGCCCACCGCCTCGCCCTCGACGCCATGGGCCGCATGGCCGAGGTCTTTTCCGCGCTCGAACCCCGGCTCGCCGTCGCCGCGAGCCCGGACGCCGTGGGAGAGATCCTGGATCGGGGCCGTTCGGCGATCTGGGATCCGGTCGCGCTGAAGGCCGGCCATCCCGAGATCCCGGAGAGCTGGGACGTCACCTCCGACAGCCTCGCCCTCTGGCTCGCCCGCGGGCTCGGCGCCGGGCGCTGCATCTTCGTGAAGTCGGCAAACCATGATGCGGCCGCCGATCTTCAGACGCTCGTGCGCTCGGGCCTCGTCGATGCCGCCTTCCCACGTTTCGCGGCCGCCTTCCCCGGCGAGATCGTGATCCGCGGCCCATTACCGGAAAGGCACGCCGCGTGAGCGCGCCCGAACACATCGTCCCCGAACATCTGGTCTTCGTCACCGGCAAGCTGGCCCATGCCCGGCTGGAGAAGGTGGCCGCGACCCTGCCGCCCGAGCGCTTCGCCTGGAGCATCGCCGATGCGGGCGTGAAGGTGGCCGCGCTGATGACCGAAGAGATCATCAAGCGGCGGGTGACGATGCCGGAGGGGGCGACCCGTATCGTCCTGCCCGGGCGCTGCCGCGCCAACCCGGAGGCTCTGGCCCGCCATTTCGGCCTGCCGGTCGAGCGGGGACCGGACGAGATCGTCGATTTGCCGGCTTATCTCGGCCTGACCGGCCGCAAGGTCGATCTCTCTCGGCACGACCTGCGCATCTTTTCCGAGATCGTCGACGCCTCGAAGATGACGGCGGACCAAGTCCTGGCCAAGGGCCTCGACCTCGCCCGCCGCGGCGCCGACGTGATCGACCTCGGCGGCCTGCCCGACACGCCCTTCCCGCATCTCGAGGATTGCGTGCGTGCGCTGAAACGGGCCGGGCTCAAGGTGAGCGTCGATTCCTTCTCGCTCGACGAGTTGACCCGCGGCGCGCGGGCCGGGGCCGACTACCTCCTCAGCCTCAACGAGGAGACGCTGGATCTCGCCTTCGAGACCGACGCGGTGCCGGTCCTCGTGCCGATGCGGCCCGACGACCTGCCCTCCCTCGACCGCGCCATCGAGCGGATGGAGCGGGCGGGGCGCCCCTACATGGCCGACCCGATCCTGGAGCCGATCCATTTCGGCTTCGTGGATTCGATCGCGCGCTACCGCGACACCCGGGCACGCTGGCCGGACATCGAGATGATGATGGGCACCGGCAACCTCACCGAGCTCACCGAGGCCGACAGCCTCGGCGTCACGGCCCTGCTCGTCGGGATGTGCTCGGAACTCGCCATCCGCAACGTGCTGATCGTGCAGGTCTCGAACCACACGCGCCGCACCGTGGAGGAGCATGACGCGGCCCGCCGGGTGATGTACGCGGCCAAGGAGGACGCGGCCCTGCCCAAGGGCTACGGCCGCGCCCTTCTGGCGCTTCACGACAAGCGCCCCTTCGTGCAGACCTCCGATGAAATTGCGGCCCTGGCCGCCGAGGTGCGCGATCCCAATTACCGCATCGCCGTCGCCGAGGACGGCATCCACGTCTACAACCGCGACATCCACCGGACCGGCACCGACGCGATGGCCTTCTTCCCCGATCTGAGCGTGGAGAGCGACGGCGCGCACGCCTTCTATCTCGGGGGCGAGCTGACCAAGGCCGAGACCGCCTTCCGCCTGGGCAAGCGCTACGTGCAGGACGAACCCCTGGACTGGGGCTGCGCCGCCGACCGCACCCAGGAGGACACCACCGCCTTCAAGGCGGCCGGGCCGACCAAGTCCAGCCACGCCAAGTCCAGCGGGACCAAGTCGAGCTACACCAAGTCCGCCCATACCCAGCATAGCGGCCCCGAGGCGTCCGAGGCGGCGCGCGCCGCCGCGACGCCACCGGAGCGGGACGCCGAGCCGCCGCAAACGGAGACCGGACGCGGTTCGGACGAGGCGCGGGACGCGCTCTCCGAGCCGAAGGGCGGGCGCATCGTCTGCGGCCGGCTTGTGCCGGATGAGGCTCCGAACGGGGACCGGAGCTGAGATGCCGCTGATCCTGGAGACCGTCGTCACCACCCTCTCGGCGGCGGGCGAGATGCACCTCGTGCCCTTCGGCCTGATCCGGGAGGGCGAGGATTTCGTGCTCGCCCCGTTCCGTCCCTCGCCCACCATCGAGAATCTCGCGGACCGTCCGTATTTCGCGGCCTCGGCGCCGAGCGACGTGCGGGTGATCGCGGGCGTCGTCACCGGGCGGCGCGACTGGCCGGTGGTGGATTGCGATCACATTCCGGGGAAGCGGCTGGCCGAATGCTTCGGTCATGCCGAGTTCGAGGTGGCGGCGATCGACGAGGACCCGCAACGTCCGCGCTACCGGGGGCGAATGGTGCATGCGGCCGGCCACGTGCCGTTCATCGGCTACAACCGGGCGCAGGGCGCTGTGATCGAGGCGGCGATCCTGTCCACGCGGCTCCACATGCTGAGCCCGGAAAAGGTCCTGACGGAGATGGCCTATCATGCCATAGCCATCGCCAAGACCGCCGGCCCGGCCGAACTCGAGGCCTGGGACTGGATCGAGGACAAGGTCGCGGCCGCGCTCGGGCGCAGCGAGCGCGTGCTCGACCCCGCCAGCCGCCCTTCGTGACGCAGGAGATGCTTGCTTCGATGCGGATCGCCCTTCTCGCCGCCGCGGCGCTCGCCCTGACCGCCGTGACGTCCGAGGCCCAGCACGCGCCGACCCGGCGCAAGATCGTCGAGACCATCACCATCGACGCGCCCGCCGACCGGGTCTGGGCGGTGGTCGGCAATCCGGCGGATGCGGGCTGGATCGAGAACGTGGCGCGCGCGGAGCAGACGGGCACGCCCGAGAAGCCCGGCTACCGGCTGACGCTGAAGAACGGCCACGCCATCGTCGAGGAGGCCCGCAAGATCGATCCCGAGCGCAGGAGCTTCGCCTACTACATCCTGCAGAACGAGGTCTCGGACCTGCCGGCCAAGGCCTATTCGGCGACGATCTCGGTGCGGCCCGAAGGGGACCACGCCGCGACCGTCGCGTGGAAGGCCGCCTTCTACCGGGGCCATCCGAACAATGACCCGCCGCCCGAACTCAACGACGAGAATTCGGAGAAGGCCGTGCGGGCCTGGGTTCATGCCAGCCTTGAGAACCTCAAGGCCCGGCTTGAGAAGGGCGGCTCCTGACGAGGGCGCCGTCCGCGAACGACGGGTGAGGACGCCGCCCTCCGGCGGCTTCGATGGGAGGAGAGAAAAAAATGAAGTTCAGAACGCTCGCCGCCGTGGCGGCGCTCGCCACGGTGACCTTTTCCGCGCAGGCTCACGGCCCCACGCGCCAGAAGGTGTCCGAGTCGATCGAGATCAACGCCCCCGCCGACAAGGTCTGGGCGATCATCGGCAACTTCCAGGACGGCAGCTGGATTCCCGTGGTCGAGAAGACCGAGGGCAAGGGCGGCAACGAGGTCAAGGCGACCCGCACGCTGACGCTCAAGGGCGGCGCCACGGTCGAGGAAGAACTCGCCAAGTACGACGCCGAAAAGAAGACCCTGATGTACCGGATCACCAAGGTCGACGTGAAGACCCTGCCGGTGAACGATTACTCCTCCACCATCGAGGTCGAGGGCGACGGCGCCAAGACCAAGATGACGTGGCGCGGCGCGTTCTATCGCGGCTACATGAACAACGATCCGCCGCCCGAGCTGAACGACGAGGCCTCCAAGAAGGCCGTGCTCGGCCTCTACAAGGCCGGCCTGGAGAACGTGAAGGCCAAGGCCGAGAAGGGCTCGTAAGGGGTCGATGATGCAGGACGCCGGCGTGCTGCGATCCCTTGGCCGGGCACGCCGGCCGAACCCTCTCCCCTCCGCGGGAGAGGGTGTTCCCCGAAAGGGACGAGCTGAGGAGAGCGCCGCTTCCGAACGATGCGGAGCCGGCCCCTCTCCCGCTTGCCCCGCAGGCCTCCTCCCCCGCAGAGGGGGAAGGGCTTTTTGGCACCTTGCCTATCTCCTCATGCTCGTCGGCTCCCCTGCCCTCGCGCAGGAGGCGGTCGTCACGGCACAGCTCGGCAACGCCGTCGAGATCGTGGACCTCGCCTCGAAGAAGGTCCTCGGCTCGATCCCCGTCCCGGGCGCGCCCGCCGGCATCGCCCTCTCCCCGGATCGCAGGACCGCCTACGTCACCCGCCCCGAGGGCAAGGGCGTCGCGGTGATCGATCTCGATGCCCGAACGATGCGCGCGAGCCTCGACCTGCCCGGCGGCCCCCTCGGTATCGGCGTCAACCCGGTCTCCGGCGAAGTCTACGTCGCCGACTGGTACGGGGCGCGCGTCTTCGTGCTGCGCCCGGACGGCGAGGGCCTGAAGCGGGAGGGCGAGATCGCCACCGGCCAATCGCCCTCGGGCCTCGCCGTCACACCGGACGGCGCGACGCTGCTGGTGGCCAACCGGGAATCGGATTCCGTGTCCGTGGTCGATCTGGCGACTCGCCGGGAGACGCGGCGCATCGCCGTGGGCGGGCATCCGTTCGGCCTGACGCTCTCGGCCGACGGCCGGCAGGCCTACACCGCCAACGTGACCTCGAACGATGTCTCGGCGATCGATGTCGCCGCGGGCCGCGAGACCGGCCGGGTCGCCACCGGCCAGCGCCCCTACGTCATCGCGCTCGCGGGCGGCAAAGGTTTCGTCACCGATCAGTATTCCAACACCGTGACGGTGTTCGATCCCGCGACCCTGAAGACGCTCGCCGCGATCGATGTCGGCGACCATCCCGAGGGTATCGCCACCACCCGCGACGGCAAGACCGTCGTCGTCGCCAACTGGGGCGACAACGCCCTGAGCCTGATCGATCCCTCGACCCTCAAGGTCACGGGCACGATCGAGACCGGCGACGGTCCCCGTGCCTTCGGCGATTTCCTGCGCTGATCGTCGCCCGGCCCGGTTCAGGCCGCCGCGGGCGGCTCGCCGGACCCGCCCTCCGCGGGCGAATTGAGGACGTCCTCCAGTTCGTCCACGAGGCGGTCGATCTGGTCCTCGCTCGCCAGAACCTTGGTGGTCCGTCCATCCTCGGTCACGAAGGCCAGCTCGATGGCCTCGCCGCTCCGGGCCGCCAGGATCCGGGCGAGCTTGTTGCCTGCGGTCATTCGCATCTCCTCGTTCCGTGTCGCCCCCGTCAACGCGCGGGGGCGGCCCCGTTCCTCACGCAATCAGCCCGACCGCGACGGCCGGCCCGCAGGTCGAGACCCAGTCCGATCCCGTCGCGGCGAGACGCCCGGCGATCACCCCCGTGAGCGGCAGCGGGCGGCGTCCGAGCCGGGCGGCAAGGCGCTCCGCCAGGAAGCGCCCCGCGCCGCAGACGACGAGGGGCGCGTCGGCGGGCAGATCGGGGCGCGAGAGCAGGGTCGCGGCGGCGTCGTGCAGGGGACGCATCTGCGCCTCCGCGAACCAAGCGGCCAGCGCCCGCCACTCGTCCGCGCTGCCCTCTCCCCGGTCGCGGCCGACCATGCGGGCGAGCCGCGTCTCGGTCTCGGGGAGCGACTTCCCCTTGAGATCGGCGCTGTGCTGCTGGTCGGCGCCCTCGGGCAGGTCGCCGGTCAGGCGGTAGATGTCGGCGGTGTTCGCAAAGGTCTCGGCCATCAGCGCCGTGCGCCGGCCGCGCCAGGGCGCGTGGGTCGCGAAGGCCAGGAGCGGCGTGCGCACCACGCCCGTATAGACGAGCTCGCCCGTCTCCAGCCGCTCGGCGTCGCTGTAGCCGCGGGCGGCGGGCCGCCCGTCCACGATCGGGATCAGGTCGGCGGTGGTCGAGCCGATATCGACGAGCAGGGCGTCGCGTGCGTGGCGCCCGACCAGCGCGGCGGTGGCGTGCCAGTTGGCCGAGGCGATGTCGGTCGCATGGGTGCGGGCGGCGTCCGCCGCGACGAAGCCGGAGCGGCCGGCATAGATGCGCACCGTCCCCTCAAGCGTGGCCGCGGCCCAGGCCGAGAGCCTATCGACGCCGTCGGCCCGGTCGGCGAAGCAGTCGGTCAATTCACCCGTCATGGTGACCGCGTGAGCGGCCTCGTCCCGCGCCCAGTCCGGCAGCCTCGCGAAGCTGTCGTCGAGGGCGCGCACGCCGCGCCAGAGCGCGCAGGGGGCCTGCACCGCCTCGACCACGCGGCCCTCCTCGATCAGCGCCGCCTTGACATGCACCCCGCCGAGATCCCACCCGACGACCCTGGTCAATTTCCGGTTCACGCGATGTCCCAAGGTTTCGAGGAGCGCCCGGCGCCCTTCCGGCTGATCCCGGTGATCGATCTGCGCCGGGGCCAGGTGGTGCGCGCCCGCGCGGGCGAGCGCGACGGCTATGCCCCGATCGACACCCCCTTGGCCAGGGGCTCCGCCCCCGCCGACATCGCCCGCGCCCTGATCGACGCGGTCGGGGCGGATCTCCTCTACGTGGCCGATCTCGACGCGATCATGGAGGGTACCGAGCCCGACCGCGCCAGCCTGGAGGCGGTGGCCCGGGCCTGTCCCGGAATCGTGCTCTGGGTCGATGCCGGCTTCTCCGATTTTTCGGGACTTGAGCGCTTCGGCGGGCTCGGGCTCGGCCGTCCGGTGATCGGCAGCGAGAGCCAGCGGGACGCCGATCTCGTGCGCGCGCTGGGACACCGCGCCGTGCTCTCCCTCGACAGCCGCGGCGAGACCCGGCTCGGGCCGGATGCCCTGCACGACGATGCGGGGGCGTGGCCCGACGAGGTGATCGTGATGACGCTGGCCCGGATCGGCACCGGCACCGGTCCCGATCTTTCCGGAATGTCACGAGCCATCGCGGCGGGCGGAGGCCGGCGGATCTACGCGGCGGGCGGCGTGCGGGGACCGGACGACGTGGCGCAACTCATCGAAGCGGGTGCAGCCGGTGCGCTCGTCGCCTCGGCCATCCACGACGGACGGCTGGGCTGAGTGCGCTGTCGGGTCGATCGGTCTCGGCTCCGTCGTCCTCGCGAGCATCGGCGAAGCGATCCGGGGGCGCGACCTCTCCGGATCATGCGGAGCACGGGATGGCTTCGGCCTTGCCTTGCCATGACGAAGCACACTCGACCCAGCCCAAAGTATTGAGGCGGGCATCGCCCAAAAAGAAAGGGACGGCCGAAGCCGTCCCGATCCGTTAGCGTCCAAGGAAGATTGAAGCCAGTCGCTGGAGCAGACCCCGCGGTGCGGGCGGAGGCTCGCTCTGCCCAGGACTGCCTCCGATCTAAGCGTTGGCGGCGAAGGGGTGGGTCGCCGACTTGCGCTGCTCGGTGACGACCGAAGCCTTCGGCTCGCCGTTCACGGCGCGCTGGATCGAGAGCTTGGTGGCCTCGTAGTTGTACTTCTGGATCTTGGCGTCGTCGGCCGCTTCCCAGTGGATGAACACGCCGACCAGCACGTACAGGTCGTCGGCTTCGTCGGCCGGGATGATGCCTTCGGCAACCGCGTCCTGCACGGCCATGGCGACGCCATGCTGGGCCGGGCCGAACATCTGGACGGCCTGACGGGCGTCGTTGATGGTGACCTTGTTGAACATCAGCGTGTTCGGCTTGCACGGCAGGTTCGGCGCGATCACGGCGAGCAGGCTGGTGAAGCCGTGCTTGTTGTTGACCAGACCGTTGCAGAAGGCCGTCTCGGCCGGCGAACCGCGCGGTCCGATGATGAGGTCGATGTGGGCGACTTCGTTGCCGTCGCCGACGAGGGCCTCGCCGACCTGAACCTTGGTGATCTTTGCCATTCGGGGTCTCTCCCTGGATTCCTGAAAAAAGGCCCGCCCTGAGAGGAGGCGGGGCCTGGAAGCCATCCTTGTTTGCGGCGCCCGGCTGAGAGCCGAGCCGGTTTGCCCGGATAGCGGGGCGGACCCTACAGCGGGCCCTTCCGCCGAACAACCCGCGCAAGACCCTGAAATCCGCGATTTTTTGGAAGTCTTCGGGCCTTGACGGAGAAGAATTCGTCCCCTCGCGGGCGAGGGCTCACGCCCCCTCGCCGCGTGCCGCCAGAAGCGCGTCGAGGAACAGGGTCGCGACCGTGAAATCGGCACTCGTGCCCGGGTTGAGGCCGGCTTCCTTCAGCAGCCTGTCGTGGGCCAGCAACGCCGCGACGGGCTCCGCGGCGAGGTCGATCCGGGACAGCCGCGCCTCGGCTTCCGCCCGCACCGCCTCCGCCCGCTCCGGCCCGAACTTGCGGGCGATGTGGCTGTCGGGCACGCCGGTCAGGTAGGCGAGATGCACCGCCGTGGTGGTCCAGGGCGGCGCGAGCCCCCGCGCCCGAGCACCCGCGAGCGCCGGAAGCCCGATCGCGAAGAGATCGCGATAACCGTCCGTATAGGCCCGGGCGATGCGGTCGCGGGGGGCGGCTTCCGCCATCGCCTCGCCGAGGGACGGGACCGGCCCTTCGGCGGCGACGTCGTGGCGCTCCGCACGCCCGAGCCCGCCGGGATTGGCGTGACGGATCGCGGCGAAGACGTCGCGCGCATCCGTTTCATCGAAATCCGCCAGCACCCCGTCGAGGCGCGCGCGCAGCGGCCCGGCCTGCTCCGCGGCGCGGGCCAGCGGCGCGCACAGCAGCAGGATGCCGAGATTGGTGTTCTGAGCGACCGCGGCGAAGGTCGCCTCGACCCCGCCGCGCACCCGCCGCCCCACCCGGGCGCCCGGCGCGGCGAGGCACGGAGCGGAGACCTCGGCGCTGGTCACGAAATCGGACACCACCATGCGGTGACCGGGGGCGTAGCCGTGGACGTTACCGGGTTTCAGCGCGTCGAGTTCGGCGAGGCAGGCGGCGCGGTAGCTGTCGGCCACCGTCGCCGCCGGCAGGCCGCGGGGCGCCGCCGCGCTCATCCGAGCGCCGAGACCAGCCGCGGCGGGCGCGCCGCGCGGACCGCGGTGAGGAAGCCGCGGGCGACGGCGCCGGCGATATCGACCTCCGTCACCTGCTGCAGCCCGGACCAGGCGGGCATGGAGTTGACCTCCAGCACGAGGAAGTTGCCCTCCCCGTCCTCGACGAGATCGATGCCGGTGTAATCGACGCCGATCGCCGCCGCCGCGGCCTCGGCCAGTTCGGCGGCGCAGGCCGGCACGTCCCAGGCGAAGGGTCGGCCTCCGCGGTGGACGTTGGTGATCCAGCCGTCGCCCTCGCGGATCATGCCGGCGATGGCCCGGCCCTCGCAGACGAAGACGCGATAGTCGCGCCAGAGCCCGTCGGCGCGGGGCACGTAGCGCTGGAGGTAGTAGACGCCGCTCACCGCCTCCTGAGCCGGCAAATCCTCGGGGGTCTCGAGGAGCATCAGCCCCTCGCCCTGCGAGCCGAACAGGGGCTTCAGCACGATGGGCGCTCCGGGCCGCGCCTCGCGGGCGACGATCTCGGCCGCGGCCTCGCGCTTCGAGACGACGAAGGTGTCCGGCGTCGGAAGGCCCGCGCGGGCGATCAGCAGAGAGGTCGCCGCCTTGTCCACCGAGCGCTCGATCGCCGTCGGCCCGTTCCAGACGGTCACGCCCGCGGCCACCAGGGCGTGGAGCACGCCGAGCCGCATGGTCGTCGCCTCGAAGGTGCCGCCGGCGATGGTGCGCAGCAGGACGCCGTCGGGCAGCCCATCCGCGAAGCCCGGAACGCGCAGCGGCTCAGCCCCGCCCGTCACCACGGCGACGTCGGCCAGCGAGAACAGCACCGGCTCGACGCCGAAGCCGCGCAAGGCCTCCCGCAGCCGCGCCTTGTGCCAATTGCCGTTGTCGGCCGCGAGCCCGATGCGCATGTGTTGTTCCAGTTGTTTCTCCCCTCTCCCCTCTGCGGGAGAGGGTGGCCCGCGAAGCGGGTCGGGTGAGGGGAGCGCCGCTTTCGGATGGTGCGGAGCCGACCCCTCTCCCGCCCTGCATCCGCAGGGCACCCTCCCCCGCAGAGGGGGGAGGGTTCGACGCGCAGTTCCTATGCGAAGGACGCATCCACGAGTTGCGGCTCAAGCCGGCCGCCCCGAAAGCTCTTGCCGGTCTTGACCGAGGTGACGATCGCCTCGGCCGGAGAGAACAGCGCGCCGTCGATCTTGTAGAAGTCGCCGTTCACCCGCGAGAAGATCTCCGCGAAGGGCGCGCCGTGGTCGGCGGAGGTGGTGGAGGGCAGCTGCTCGGCGAGTTGCTTGGCGTCCGCGTCGTCGGCATCGACGAAGAGCTGCACCCGGCCGCCGTAGATGATGGCGTCGTTGGTGCGGCCCATCGCCTGGATGAAGTCGGGATGCTGGGGCGAGAGCGGGGCCGAGCCGATGCCGTCGAGGATCTTATGCAGGTCGAAGCCGACGGTGTGGGCCTTGTGCAGCGCTACCTCCAGCACGCGGGCCACGACCTGGGTCGCGCCGGCGAGGCTCTGGGTCGGGGCGTAGATGAAGGTCACGTTCTCGGCCGCGATGCCCGTGGCGGCGGCGACCTTGTTCACCACCGAGGCCGGCGGAGCGCTGGCGGATTCGAGCACCAGGGCGGTCTTGGTCGCGTTGTCGCGGTAGCCGAGCTCCTTGTAGAGCTCCTCCACCACGGCGACCGCGCGGCCGGGGCCCGAACCGAGGGCGAAGAAGCCGGAATCGCCCTCCTCGTCGGCGAGGCTCCAGCCGGCATACTGCGAGCCGAGGCAGGCGAGCACCGGATCGGCGGAGTGGACCACCACCGTGTAGGGCCAGGAGGCGACCGGGCCGATCGGCGCGATCGTGACCGTGCCGAGGCCGCCGAGGCAGATCTCGGCGATGCGCCGGCCCGCCTCGATGGAGCCGCGGGCGTTGGCGCCGGCATCGACCGTGCGCGCGCCGTTCTCCTGGGCGACGATGAGCCGGAGCTTGGCCGCGTCAGCGACGAGGCTCTCGACCAGCGGCGCCGCCAGGGCGTTGAGGCTCGGGGCGCTCGTGTTGGAAGTCATGACTGTTCTCCGTCTCCTCCAGCAGAGCGCGGACCTGGGCGGTCCGCCTCCGCAATTCTTCTTTGACCGTCCCGGTCTCCGGCCCGGAGGCCGTGACCGTGCAGAGCGGCGCGTCGCGGGCCACGGGGCTGCCCACCCGCGGCCGATCGTGGACGTGGTCGGGCCAATCGAGCAACGGCACTGCCGTGCAGGTTCGGGCCGCGTAACAGATCTCGGCGCCTGTCGCATCCGTCGGAGCGGCTTCGATGGCAGGCATGCGGCCGAGGCTCGCCTCGATATGCTGGAGCAGCAGCGGCGTCGGGCGGCGGTCGAGCACGTCGAGGGTCGCGCCGGGGCGCGGGTTGATCTCCAGGAGCCACCAGCGCTCGCCCTCCACGAGGCAATCGGCGCTGGCCAGCCCCGTCAGCCCGGTCTCGCGCGCCAGCCGAAGGGCGGCCTGCGCGATCTGCGCCACGATCGCCGCCGGGATCGGCACCGCCTCGTCGCGGCCGCGGGCGAGGGCACCGGCATAGCGGAACGGCCGCAGCGGCGAGGGTGCCTGCCACTGCTCGGTCAGCGCGAGCGTTTCGATGCGGCGCCCATCGGACAGAACATTCAGGGCGAAGGCGCGGCCCGGCATGCGGGCCTGGAGGTAGTGGCCGGGCGGAGCTGCCCCCGTCGCGCTGGCGCGGATATGCGAGCCGCCGCAGCCGCCGATCCGCTTGACGAGCCAAGCATCCCGGTCCGCAACCGGGCCGGCGGTGATGGCCGGGTGCGGGATCGCGAGGCGCGCGCAGAGCGCGGCGAGGCGGAAGGGGTCCTTCAGCGCCGCGACCGTCTCGGGGGCGGCGCCGAGAAGGCGGTGGCGGGCACCGATCTCGGCGATCAGGTCCGGCGCGCCCTCGAAGCCGCTGCCGAGCACGATTCCGAATTCGGCCCCACCTGCCTGTTGCGACAGCGCGGCGAGCGCCGACAGCACACCGGCCCGGTCGCGGCGGCCGGCACCGAAGCGGCCGGGCAGCGCGCGGTGCGCCTCGGCCAGCGCCAGCGTGTCCTCGTCGCCGAACAGGTCGAGCACGAACGGCCGCAGGCCCGCCCGCCGCGCGGCCTGCGCCAGCGCCCGGCCGGACTGCGCGGCGATCAGGACCGCGCCGCCCTCGCGGTGCCGAGACCGGTTCAGAACCGCGCCTGTACCGTTTCCGGTTGATCTGTTCGGGCTTTGGGTCATCGCGAGCGAATGCGAAGCGATCCAGGGACGCGACCTTGCCGGACGGATCGACGCCCTGGATTGCTTCGGCTCCGCCTCGCAATGGCGGCGAGGAGTTCGTCCGGATCCGAACGCATCAAACGCAAGGCCGCCCTCAGCCGGCGATCTCGACGGCGAGCTTGTAGGCGTCGCGGAAGTCGAGGCAGAGCGGCTCCTGCGCCTCCAGCATCTTCCGGAACAGGCGGCACTGGGTCTGGTACTTCACGTTGCCGACCGCGAGCGCACCGATGCCGACGCCCCGGCCGACCGGCAGCGGCACGTCCGTGGCGTTCACGTCGATGCCGGCGATGCCGGCGGGCGGCACGGCGTTGACGTCGGAGGCGACCAAGAGCTTGGGCGCGGATTCGAGATCCTCCGCCGTCAGGATCGAGACGCCGGCAGGGCCGGCCGAGAGGATCACGTCGGCATCCGTGATGGCCGCGCGGCGCGCCTCGGGCAGGGTGCCGTCGACGGCGCCGACCTCGATGCCGAAGCGCCACTTCATGGTGAAGGCGATCTTCGAGACGCGCTCCTCGCCGTCATGCCCGACGAGCACGCTCTGGGCGCCCTCCAGCGCGCCGATCACCGCGGCCACGTAGGCGACCACGCCGGCGCCTCCGAAGATGACGATGCGCTTGCCCTTGAGGTCGGTGTCGAACTTCGCCTTCAGGGCGCGGGAGACCTCGGCGACCATCGCCGCGCCGGTGGTGAAGGAGCCGGCCGGGTCGGCGAAGACGTGGTTCACGAAGGGCGGCACGAAGGCCTTCTTGGCCCGGTCCACCATGTCGAGCGCCAGTTCGGCGTTCTTGCCGCCGATGAAGAGGCCGGTGCGCACGCCGTCCTGCGGCGCCCGGGAGAAGATCGAGTCCTGCGTCAGCGAGACGACATCGGCGAGATCGACGCCGGTATAGGGGATCAGCGTCTCGAACCCGGCATCGATCGCCATGTTCACGTCGAACGGGCTCATGTGCTTGAGCGGCGTCAGCATGTGCAGGATCGAGCGGGCCATGATCTTCGTCCTCCCGTGAGCGCGCCCTTTGCGGGCGCCAAGTCTCTCTTCACGAAACGTCTGCCGCGCCGCCGAGGCCGAAGGGTCTTCGGCCTCGGCGGCCGCACGTTCCCGCGAGATCCGTCCCGGTGCAAAGCCGGAACGGCCGGCACCGGTCAAGCGCAGGTTTCTTTGCAGCGCCGAAAAGAAAAGCTCTACAGTTC
The DNA here is from genome assembly GCF_049543375.1 of Methylobacterium sp. NPDC097929. NCBI lineage: Bacteria > Pseudomonadati > Pseudomonadota > Alphaproteobacteria > Hyphomicrobiales > Methylobacteriaceae > Methylobacterium > Methylobacterium sp. NPDC097929. The sequence continues at coordinate 164,677 of NZ_JBMVEP010000003.1, forward strand.
GGTCACCGAGGCGCCGACATTGCGCCCGCGGGCGATGACGAAGCGCAGGCGGCCCGGCCGTTCCAGGGACGCGACCAGCGCCTCCGCCTCCCGCTGCGAGGGCAGCAGCGCGAAGCCGGTCGGCCCCCAGGAACTCTGACCGTAGCCCGGCACGCCCATGGCCGCGATGGCGCCCAGCGCCTCGGCCACGGCCGGGCTCGCGAAGCGTCCCCCCTGGTGCGGGGCGAAATGATCGCCGACGCGCTTCTGGATCTCGGTGATGCCGGCCCCGAAGCCGTCCGGCTCGGCGGTCGCGGCGGCCGGCAGCACCTGCATCAGCACGATCCTGCAGATCTCGGCAGCCCCGGCCGCCGCGAAGGGCGGCAGGTCGCGGAACGCCTCCGTCTCCCGCGAGCCATGCACCCCGGTCATGGCTTCGTCGAGGATCAGCACGATCCGCCAGTCGTCCGGGTAGGGCAGCCGGGCGATCACGGGAGGCGGCGCGCCGGAATCGTCGCGGCCCCCGTCCACGATCAGGCCGCCCTCGGTGAAGGCGGCGAGCCCGACCCCGGAACGGTTGCCGCGGTCGAGCACGTCGGCGAAATCGGCCGGTGCGAAGGGGCATCGGTTGAGGCGGGCCAGGGCGGCGGCGACCGCCAGCGCGACCTGCGTGCCCGAGCCGAAGCCGGCATGGGGCGGGATCGTCTCCTCGACCTCCACCGCCACGTTGTCCGGCACGTCGAGATAGGAGGCCGCCGCGAGCAGGTTCGCGCGCACGCGCTCGGCCTCCGGGCCATGGGCGGAGACGCGCTTGGCGGGGCGGGCGACGAGCTGCACGGCCGGCGCGTCGAGGGCCAGCCCGATGCTGCCGAAGCGGCGTCCGAGACCACCGTTGAGATCGAGGAAGCCGAAATGCAGGCGCGCGGGGGCACGGACCCGGATGCCGGCTCCGGCGGGCTGCGCGGTCGTGCTCACGGTCTGACCCGTCGGTTGCGGGACCTCGGCCACGGTCTTTCCCTTCCGCCAACGCCTCCGGCCGGCGGAGACGCGCCCCTCGGGGCGGCCGGCTTGTCCCATGTGGCGGCGCCCGGGACAACCTCGTCCGCGCGCATCGGCGCGGGAGCCGATCCCGGCCGCCGGCCCGCGAAATCCTCGGCGCAAACTTCGCCGGGGGCTTGCGGCCTCCTGCACAGGAATGCAAAACCAGCCCGCTCCCTTTGCGGAGCCGGTCCGAGCCCCTGCCCTCGAACCCGAACCGGGTTTTCGAAGTCATCGAGGCTCCACCAGGAGTGCCCGCGGCGCTCTTCGGACATGACCGTCTTTCGCCCCGCCCCGGCGCGGGGATGCCCGAAGAAACGACGGCGAGACGGCGAGGAAGCATGGCAGCCTGGGTGAAGGGAGGCGCGGCGGATGTGGACGCGGCGGTCGAGGCCGCCGTCGATCTGCTCGCCGCGGCACGCGTGCCGGTGCTGGCGGGCCTGAGCGCCGAAGTCTCCGCGCTGCGCGCCGCCTATCGTCTCGCCGAAACGCTCGGCGCCTCGCTCGACCCGGTTTCCGGCCCCGGCGTCTACGCCGAACTCGGCGCGCTCAGCGCGGGCGGCGTCATGACCACGACCCGCGCCGAGACGATCGGCCGGGCCGACGTGGTGCTGGTCCTCGGCAATCGCCCCTGGGACGGCGACCTGATCGGAGAGATCGCCGCCGCTGCCCCGAGCCGCGGTCGCGCGGCGGGCGCCGAGCGCGCCCTGCTCTCGCTCGGCGGTCCGCAGAACGGCGCGATCCGCCACGTCGCCTACGCAGCCGAAGCCGGAGGCCTTGCCCTCTCGCTCGGGCATCTGCGCGCCTTCGCCAAGGGCCACCTCGCGGGCGAGGCCGCCTATGCCGACCTCGCCAAGCGCCTGTTCGCCGCGCAGTACGGCGTCGTCGTCTACGACCCGGAGGAGGTCGGTGAACTCGGCGTGGAGATGCTCCAGGGCCTGATCCGCGACCTCAACGAAACCACCCGCTTCTTCGCGCTCGCGCTCGCCGACCCGTTCCAGGGCCGGGCGACCGTGCAACTCTCCGCCTGGACCACGGGTCAGGCGCCCCGCGTCGGTTTCGGCCGACATCAGCCGGAGCACGATCCCTGGCGCTTCGACAGCGCCCGCCAGATCGCCGCGGGCGAGGCCGACGCCGCCCTGTGGCTCGCCTCCCTGCCCGCCCCGCGCCCCGCATGGCTCGGCAGCCTGCCGACGATCGCCATCGTCGGCGAGGGCTCTCAGGAGGCCGCGGGCGAGACGGCGGAGGTCGTCATCACCGTGGGCGTGCCCGGCCAGAGCGTCGGCGGCGCCCTCTGGAACGAGCGGCGCGGCGTCATCGCCTATGCCGAGCCCAAAGATCCGTCGAAGACCGCCGAAGCGCTGACCGCGTCGGGCGTGCTCGCCCGCATCCGCGACCGCCTCATCGAGAAAGGTGTCTCATGCTGACCCGCATCCACGGCGGACGGGTCGTCGATCCGACGGCCGGGCGCGACGCCATCGGCGACGTCTGGATCGAGGATGGCCGCGTCGTCGCCCCGAGCGAGCGCGCCCCCGACCAAACCATCGACGCCACGGGCTGCGTGGTGATGGCCGGCGGCGTCGAGGTTCACTCGCACATCGCCGGCGGCAACGTGGTGATGAGCCGCCTGCTGCTGCCCGACCTCTACGTCAGCGAGTCCGCTCCCAACGGCCACCCCTTCGCCCATGCCGGCGGCTCGGGAAGCTGGATCGGCGCCAACTATGCGCGGATGGGCTACACCACCGCGGTCGAGCCGGCGCTGCCGCCGTCGAACGCGCTCGCGACCCATCTCGAACTCGCCGACATCCCCCTGCTCGACCGCGGCGGCCTGGCCGTGCTCGGCAACGACGACCACCTGCTGCAGGTGCTGCGCGACGGCGAGGGCAAACAGGCTGTCCGCGATCTCGTGCAGCAGACGCTGGCCCATTCGCGGGGGCTGGGCGTCAAGTGCATCAACGCGGGCGGCGCCTCGGCCTTCAAGGACGGCGTGCTCAAGCTCAGCCTCGACGACGAGATCCCCTGCTACGGGCTCTCGACGCGAAAGATCATGTCGGCCCTGCTCGACGCGGTGGAAGAGATCGGTGTGCCGCACCCGCTGCACGTCCACTGCAACAATCTCGGCCTGCCCGGCGCCGACGACTCGCTCGTCGCGACGCTGGAGGCGGCCGAAGGCCGGCGCATCCACTTCGCCCACGCCCAGTTCTACGCCTACGGCGTGGTCGACCCCGAGAACCCGATGACGGGCGGCTTCCGCTCGGCGGCCGAGCGCATCAACGCGGCGATGGAGGAGCACCCCAACGCGACCTACGACGTGGGTCAGGTGGTGTTCGGCCAGACGGTGACGATCTCGCTCGACATCCTGCGCCAGTTCGGCGGCCGCAAGGGCGCCAAGCCGAAGAAGTGGGTGCTGACGGCGGGCGATGCCGAGGGCGGCGGCGTGGTGCCGTTCCTCTACCGGCCGCGCGGCCCCGTCTCGTCCCTGCAATGGGCGATCGGCCTCGAACTGATGCTGCTCTCGAGCAACCCCGAGCGCACCATCCTGACGACCGATCACCCGAACGGCGGCGTCTTCACCGAGTATCCGCGCATCATCCACCTGCTGATGGATGCCGAGGAGCGCGCCAAGGAAATCGCGACGCTGCCGGCCATCGTCGGCGAACGCTCCGGCCTGCCGAAGATCGAGCGCGAGTACACGTTCAGCGAGATCGCGCAGCTCACCCGCTCGGGTCCGGCCAAGCTCCTCGGCCTGACCGATCGCGGCCACCTGCGCGAGGGTGCCAAGGCCGACGTCGCGATCTACCGCGACGACCGCGACCGCACGGCGATGTTCAGCCATGCCAAGCTGGTGCTGAAGGACGGCCACAAAATCGTCGAGGACGGCGAAGTCGTCGCTTGGTTCTCGGGCAAGACGCTCAGCCTCGACGTCGAGGCCGATGCGGGCATGGAAAAGCGCGCCGAGAGCTACCTGCAGGACCGCTTCGGCGCCGGGCTCGACACCTTCGCGGTGCCGGACGCCGCCTTCCCGGAGAAGACCGGGACGTTCGAAGACGTGGCGTGCCGGGCGTGATGGGCGAGGGTGATGGGACGAAATCGATGAGCGACCTCATCCTCAACGGCATCAAGGTCGAGGACACCTTCGCCGAGGCCTTCGACGTGGCGGGGACCGCGATCATTGTCACCAACGACACGCCGAAATGGGCGATGATCGCGGCGACGGTGATGACGGGCTTCGCCACCTCGGTGATCGGCTGCGGCGCCGAGGCCGGCATCGACGCCGAGCTGTCTCCCGAGGAAACGCCGGACGGACGCCCGGGCGTGCGCATCCTGCTGTTCGGCTTCGAGCCGAACGGGCTGAAGGACCAGCTCCTCAAGCGCGTCGGCCAGTGCATCCTCACCTGCCCCGGCACCGCCTGCTTTGCCGGCGTCGAGGGGCCGACCAAGATCAAGCTCGGCGGCGCGATCCGCTATTTCGGCGACGGCTTCGCGGTCGCCAAGCGCCTGCCCGACCCTGAGGGCAAGATGCGCCGCTACTGGCGCATCCCCGTCATGGACGGCGAGTTCCTGTGCGAGGATTCGGTGCGCGCGGTGGATGGCGCGGTCGGCGGCGGCAACCTGCTGTTCCTCGGCAGCAAGCACGCCGACACGCTCGTCGTCGCCGAGATCGCCGTCGAGGCGGCCAAGGCCGTGCCCGGCGCGATCCTGCCCTTCCCCGGCGGCATCGTCCGCTCCGGCTCGAAGGTCGGCGGGCGCACCAAGGGCATGATGGCCTCGACCAACGACGCCTACTGCCCGACGCTCAAAGGCCGGGCCGGCTCGGCCCTGCCGCCCGAATGCGGCGTGGTGCTGGAGATCGTCATCGACGCGCTGACGTCCGCGGCCGTCGCCGAGTCGATGCGCGCGGCGCTCCACGCCGCCACCGAGATCGGCGCCAAGCACGGGCTCGTGGCCGTCACCGCCGGCAATTACGGCGGCAATCTCGGCCGGCACCACTACCACCTCCGCGACCTGCTGGAGAAACCCGCCGCATGAGGACTCAACGATGAGCACGCTGAGACTGCGCGGTGATCTGCCGGAGCGGGTCGACCTTCTCAACATCACCCCCCTCGCCCTGAGCGGATTGTCCGAGGCCGAGGCGGGCCGGCTCGCCATCGGCACCAGCCGCCGCGGCCTGACCCTCGGCGACGTGTTCGCGATCCGGCTCGACGGCTCCGACAGCCTCGTGATCGAGGGCGGCTCGTCCCGGCTCGACCGGGTCGGCGCGGCCCTGTCCGAGGGCTCGATCCGGGTCGAGGGCGATGTCGGCCAGCGCCTCGGTGAGGGCATGGCAGGCGGCGCACTCACGGTGACGGGCTCCGCCGGCCCCTTTGCGGCCACCAGCGCCACCGGCGGCACGATCACGATCCAGGGCGATGCCGGCGACCACGCGGGCGGCGCGGTCTACGCCGCCAAGGCCGGGCTCGACGGGGCCACGCTCGTGATCGAGGGCAAGGCGGGCGACCATCTCGGCGACCGCATGCGCCGCGGCATGATCCTGGCCGGTTCCGCCGGGGCCTTCGCGGCCTCCCGCATGATTGCGGGTACGATTCTCGTCTCCGGCGCGCTCGGCGACCATCCGGGCTACGGCATGCGCCGCGGCACGCTGATCGCCGGGAGCCACGGCGCGCTGCTGCCGACCTTCGTCGAGACCGGCACGCCGGATCTGGTCTTCACCCGGCTGCTGGCCCAGAGCCTCAAGCGCCTCGGCGCGCCGCAGGCCGGCCTGCTCGGCGGGACGCTCCGGCGCTACTCGGGAGATCTGGCGACGCTCGGCAAGGGCGAGATGTTCGTGCCGGCCTGATTCGGCAGGATTTTTCCGGTTTGGCACGGCAGGTCGCAGGAAAATGACTTGCCGGCCTGCTGTTTCCTCCCACCTTGCCTCGGACCGAGGCGCACGGCACCGACCCGGACGGGCCGCCGCGCCCTCCTCACGCCGAGGTCGCGCGCATGTTCCTGCTCCTGTCCGTCTGCCTGATCGCCCAGCCGGCGAAGTGCCACGACGAGCGGATCAACCTGAACTACGACAATCCGAACCCCTTCCTGTGTCTGCGCAATTCGCAGAGCACGCTCGCGGCGTGGCAGGAGGAGCATCCGGACTATCACGTGAAGAGCTGGCGCTGCGCCCCGAAGAGCAGCCTGCCCAACGACCTGTAGGCCGGGTCCGGAGCCGGCTCGGAATCCCTTGAGGCCCCGCCCCGGCGGTGACATGGTCCGGCTGCCGGTCCCGCGGCGGAGACGGAGATCATGCGCTCGCTGAAAGCCCGGTTTGCCCTGCTGCTCGGCGGCACGGCCCTGCTCGCGCTGCTGGCGGCGGCCGGCGTGCTCTGGTCGATCCGGCTCACCGAGAACGTCATCGACCGCACGCTCGCGGCCCAGCACCGGATGGAGCTTCTCGCCGAACTCTCCGGCCGGCTCGCGCAGTACGGGTTCGCCGCCATCGAGAGCGTCGGCAACCCGGACGCGCCGCCCGAAGCGCTCTCCGTGACCCGCGACCGGGTCGATCAGGCGCTGACCCAGGTCGACGACGCCATCGGCAGCGGCATGGCCCTGAGCAGCCGCCTGGAGGACCGCATCCAGTACGTCGCCCGCACCCGGCCGCTCGCCAAGGTGCGCGCCGCCCGGGCGATGCTCGACCGGCAGGTCACCCTGGTGCGGCGGGAAACCGATCCCGACCGGCGCAAGACGGCGATGCAGGGCGCTCTCAACGCCTTCGGCGCCATGACGGGCCCCCCGCTCTCCCTGCTGATCGAGGCGGAGCGGCGCAGCATGAATGCGGGCTCGGAGGATGCCCGCAGCCTGTCGCAGCGGCTCACCGCCGTGTCCCTGGCCGCCGTGGCGCTGGCGCTCGCCTTCGTGGCGGTGCTCTACCGCTCGGTCACGCGGCCGACCCTGGCGCGGATCGAGGAGATCCGCCGGGCCGCCGGCGCCGTCGGCAGCGGCGCGCTCGACACCCGGCTCTCGGTCGAGACCCGCGACGAGCTCGGGCTCCTGGTGGCGAACTTCAACCGGATGGCGGCGCGGCTCGCCCGCCGCGAGGGGCGGCTCGCCGCCGACCGGGCCGCCCTGGAGGATACGGTCCAGGCCCGCACCGCCGACCTGCGCGCCGCCAACGCGCGGCTGGAGATGGTGGACCGCTCGCGCCGCCGCTTCTTCGCCGATGTCAGCCACGAGCTGCGCACGCCGCTCACCGTCATCCTCGGCGAGTGCGACCTCGCCCAGAGGTCGGCGGAGCGCGCGGGCGGCCGGGCCGTCGATCACGGGCCCGTCTTCGCCACCATCCGCAAGCGGGCGCAGCGGCTCAAGCGGCGGGTGGAGGATCTCCTGCGCGTGGCCCGCTCGGAATCCGGCCAGATCGAACTCGACCGGCGCAGCGTGAGCGCGGTTGCGGTGCTCGGCGACGCCGTGGACAGCGCGGGCTCCGAGGCGGCCCGCCGCCGGGTCGAGCTGAGCCTGGAGCCCGGTGACCGCGACATCGAGATCAGCGCCGACCCGGAATGGCTGCGTCAGGTCGTCGAGAGCCTGATCGACAACGCCCTGCGCCACGCCACCGGCCTGACCCGCATCGTCGTCTCCCTGAGCGGGCGCGGCTCGGCGCAGGGCAGCCGCGCCCGGATCGTGATCGAGGACGACGGTCCCGGCTTCCCCGAGGAGGGCGAGGGGCTGTTCGAGCGCTTCCGCCGCGAGGCCCGGCCCGGGGAGGCCGGGTTCGGCATCGGTTTGGCCCTGGCGCGCTGGGTCGTTGAGCGCCATGATGGCGCGATCAGCCTCGGTCGGGCCGAGCATGGCGGCGCGCGGGTGGTTCTCGACCTGCCCGCGCTCGATGACGGCGCCGTGCCGGAACGGAACGAGGCGGGACAGGAGAGGATCGCCGCCGCATGACGACGCGCGTACTGATCGTCGAGGATGACATCGACATCCGCGGCATTCTGGCTCGTGGGCTGGAGGCGGAAGGCTTCTCCGTCGGCGTGGCCGGCCGGGTCGAGGACGCGCTGAGCGCCGCCCGGGACGAGGCCCCGGAGGCGGTGGTGCTCGACATCACCCTGCCCGACGGCTCGGGCCACGACGTCTGCCGCTCCCTGCGCGAAGGGGGCTATCCCGGCGCGATCCTATTCCTGAGCGCCCGCGACGAGGTGCGCGACCGGGCCGAGGGGCTGGCGCTCGGCGCCGACGACTACATCGTCAAGCCCTTCGTCTTCGACGAGCTTCTGGCCCGGCTCCAGGTGCATCTGCTCCGGCGGCGGGAGGCGGACACCCCGCGCACCGTCTTCACGGCAGGCCGCCTGACCCTCGACGTCAACATCCGTCAGGTCAGCTTCGGCGAGGCCTCCGCCCGGCTCACCCCGCGGGAGGCGGAACTGCTCGCCCTGCTGATGCAGGAGGTCAACCGCCCGATCTCGCGCGGCGAGATCTTCGATCGGCTCTGGGCGAGCCAGGGCGGCCTCTCGCTCAACGTGGTCGATGTCTATGTCGGCTATCTCCGCTCGAAGCTCTCCGACTTCGTGCGCCTGGGCGGGCCCGTGATCGTCACGGTGCGTGGCAAGGGTTTTATGCTCGACCTGCGCGGCCAGGATTTCCGCCACTGAAGAGAAATTCGAGAGCAGAGTCTTCACGGCATCGAATGCGTGCTCGTCCCGACGCCCTTCGTCGTCGCACCCGAAAGACCAGTTTTCGCTCAAGCCAGAAGAGAACGCACGTCCGAGCGTAACAGCCTGAAACTCCGGGCCATCCGCCGAGAGCCGGCTCGGAGAAAGCCTCGTGCGCCGCGTTGCGGCGGCATCACACGAGCCCGCACAGGCTTCATTGGAGCTTCCCAAGCCTGCAGCCGGTGCTGCAGTAAAATGTATTTTATTAATTTCGCCAGCATAGGTTTTCGCGGACAAGCCGCGACTGCCTGCGAGGGGCGATGACGATCAAGACCCGTTTGGTGGGCCTTATCACTCTGCTCAGCCTGATAATTTTTGTCTTCGCCGGCCATGGCAGCTTCGATGCATGGAGAGAGTCGGAGAAGGCGCGCTACGCTCAGCAACTCGCCGGCTTGGTCTCGACCCTGACCCGCGGCATGCACGGCCTGCGCTACGAGCGCGGCGCCACGACCTCGGCCCTGGCTCTCGAACCGGACAATCTCGGCGCCAACCTCGCCGACATGACGGCCCGCCGGAAGGCCGTCGACGGTTCGCTGTCCTCCGCGGGTGAACTCGTCTCCGCCACCGGCCTGGATCTGAAGGCCGTCAGCGCGCGCTACGAGGATCTGCGCCGCACCCGCGCCGAGGCCGACGCCGCCCTCGCCAAGCCGGTCGCGGAGCGCGACAAGGCCCTCTCGCGCCGGATGGCCGAGCAGTCCGTCGCCCTGCTGCGGGCGATCGAAACGCTCATCACCACGACCGAGATGCGCCTGCGGCAGGCCGATCCCCGCATGTCCAACCTGCTCCGGGCACGCGACCTGTCCTGGACGACCCGGAACCTGGCCGGCGACGCCACGCTGATCGTCATCGACGTGCTGGCTCAGGACAAGCTGATCTCGGCCGCGCAGGCGACGGAATACGCGGCGCTCGACCGGGAGACGAAATTCGTCTTCCAGCTCGTGCAGACCATCGCGGAGGGCGAAGCCGGGGCGGCCTCGCTCAAGGCGGCGATCAAGGCCGCGCAGACGAGCTATTTCGATGGGGTTCTGGCGGAGCGCACGCGTGCGGTGAACCCGGCCCTGGCGGATCGCTCGCTCGCGCGTCCCGGCGTGGCCGCCTACCGCAAGCAGTTCAATGTCGGGCTCGACGCCCTGGCGGACGTCGTCCTCGTCACCGTCGCCGAACTCGACGACATGGCGCAGATCACGGCCGAGGACGCTCGGCAGAAGCTTCTGCTGCAGGGTCTCCTGAGCGCGCTGGCGCTGGCCCTCGCCGTCGGCGGCGTGGTCTGGGTGGTGCGCGGCGTCACGAACCCCCTCGTCGCCATGACCGGCATCATGACCCGGCTCGCCGACGGCGATGCCGGCCTCGACATCCCCTTCCGTCGGCGGCGCGACGAGATCGGCGCGATGGCCGGGACCGTCCAGGTGTTCAAGGAGAACCTGCTGCGCACCCGCGCACTGGAACAGGAGAGCGCGGCGGCGCGGGCTTCCGCCGAGGAGCAGCGCAAGGTCGGCATGCGCAAGATGGCCGACGCCTTCGAGGCCGCCGTCGGCGGCGTCCTGACCGAGGTTTCGGGCTCGGCGACGCAGCTGGAAGCGACGGCCCGAAGCATGAGCACCATCGCCAGCCAGACCGCGAGCCAGTCGTCCAACGTCGCGGTGGCCGCCGATCAGGCGGCGGCGAATGTCGGCATGGTCGCGGCGGCTGCCGAGCAACTCGGCGCCTCCGTCCTCGAGATCGGGCGGCAGGTCGACGGGTCGGCCCATCTCGCCCGCGTCGTGGTGACGGAGGCCGACGCGACGGCCGAACTGGTGAACGCCCTCAAGGACGGCGCGACCCGCATCAACGACGTCGTCGGGATGATCGCCAGCATCGCCGGGCAGACGAACCTGCTCGCGCTCAACGCCACCATCGAGGCGGCCCGCGCGGGCGAGGCCGGCCGCGGCTTCGCCGTGGTCGCAGCCGAGGTCAAGGAACTCGCCTCCCAGACCGCGCGGGCGACCGAGGAGATCTCCCAGCAGATCGCGAAGATCCAGGGATCGACGGACGAGGCCGTGCAGGCGGTCATCTCCATCACCGACCGCATCCGCGAGATTTCAGGCCTGACGACCTCGATCGCGGCGGCGGTGGAGGAGCAGGGCGCGGCGACCCAGGAGATCGTGCGCAACGTCGCCCAGGCGGCCCAGGGCACCGGCGAGGTGACCACGAACATCGCCCGCGTCGCGGGGACCGTCGAGGAGACCGGGGCGGCTTCGAGCCAAGTGCTCGCCTCGGCCACCCAGCTCGCGCGGCAATCGGATCATCTCGGCCAGGAGGTGGCCCGCTTCCTGGGAACGGTGCGCGCCGCCTGATCCGGGCCACACAGACCCCGCCGCCGCCCCGCGGCGGGGTCCGTGAAATCGAACGCCGCCGCAAGGGCTCGACCGCGCGGCGGCGTTCGCGTCTTGAGTGGGCTCCGGCCGGAGGCGGATCGACGCACCCCGCGTCCTCACGCCCGCGCCGCGAGCCGAAGAACGACCAAAGTCCATGGTCGTGCTCACGCGAACTTGGGAGGAAACGGCAAGGTAGCTCTTGCGGGGGGCGCCCAAATTGGCGATATACCTCCGGCGCACGAAAACGAGTGCGCCGTCAGCATCTTACGATCTTCTTAAGGAAGTGGATCGTGGGCTTCCGGCGTTCCATAAAGTCGAGGAGAGACACCATGAAGTGGGCTGCCCCCATCGTTTCCGAGATCTGCGTCGGCATGGAAGTCACGAGCTACGAGTCGGCCGAGATCGACACCTTCAACTAAGGTGTTTCGAGCCGGGCCGCAGGGCGCAGACATCAGCGGGTTCTCACCATGCATGTCGTGATCCTCGGTTCGGCCGCGGGCGGCGGCGTTCCGCAATGGAACTGCCGCTGCTCCATCTGTTCGCTGGCCTGGGCCGGCGACGCTAGGGTCAAGCCGCGCACGCAGTCGAGCCTCGCGGTCTCCCCCGACGGGGAACGCTGGCTCTTGCTGAACGCCTCGCCCGACATCCGCCAGCAGATCCAGGCCAATCCGCAGATGCATCCGCGCGAGGGCCTGCGCCACTCGCCGATCCACGCGGTGCTGCTGACGAACGGTGACGTCGATCACGTTGCGGGCCTGCTGACGCTGCGCGAGGGCCAGCCCTTCACGCTCTACGCCACGCCCGGCATCCTGACCTCCGTCTCGGACAACCGCGTCTTCGACGTGATGGCCGCCGACGTGGTGAAGCGGCGGACCATCGCCCTCGACGAGACCTTCGAGCCGGTGCCCGGCCTCTCCATCACGCTGTTCGCGGTACCCGGCAAGGTGCCGCTCTGGCTGGAGGACGCCTCCATGGAGATCGGTGCGGAGACCGAGACCACCGTCGGCACGATGATCGAGGCGGGGGGCAAACGCCTCGCCTACATTCCCGGCTGCGCCCGGGTGACCGAGGATCTGAAGGCCCGCGTCGCGGGCGTCGATGCGCTCCTGTTCGACGGCACGGTGCTGGAGGACGACGACATGATCCGCGCGGGCGTCGGCACCAAGACCGGCTGGCGCATGGGCCATATCCAGATGAACGGCGAGACGGGTTCGATCGCCTCCTTCGAGAGCGTCGAGATCGGCCGGCGGGTCTTCGTCCACATCAACAACACCAACCCGGTCCTGGTCGAGGATTCGCCCGAGCGCGCGGGCGTCGAGGCCCGCGGCTGGACGGTCGCCCATGACGGCCTGACCCTCGACCTCTGAGCGGGTCGGAGCCCAGGATACGCCGCGGCGCCGACACCCGGCCTGGCAATTTAATGCCGGACCCAATATCTTTTGCACGATACAATCGTGCGGTGGGCGTACTGTCCGTCACGCGGGCCGCACCCCATCTCGAAAAAGCTCCAGGAAACGCGACCAAAGTCGGGGAAACCGAACGCCATGACCGCCCAATTCCCGCCCCCCGTCGGAGAAGCCGAGCAGCGCCTGCTGAGCCACGAGGAACTGGAGGCGGCCCTGCGCGACATCGGCGCCCGCCGCTACCACAACCTGCACCCGTTCCACCGCCTGCTGCACGACGGCAAGCTGAACAAGGATCAGGTCCGGGCCTGGGCGCTCAACCGCTACTATTACCAGGCGATGATCCCGGTGAAGGACGCCGCACTGCTGGCCCGCCTGCCGGACGCGCAGCTGCGCCGGATCTGGCGCCAGCGCATCGTCGATCACGACGGCGACCACGAGGGCGACGGCGGCATCGAGCGCTGGCTGAAGCTGGCGGAAGGCGTTGGCTTCGCGCGCGACTACGTCCTCTCGACCAACGGCATCCTCTCGGCGACGCGGTTCTCGGTCGATGCCTACGTGCACTTCGTCTCCGAGCGCAGCCTGCTCGAGGCCATCGCCTCCTCGCTGACCGAAATGTTCTCGCCGACCATCATCTCGGAGCGCGTCGCCGGGATGCTGAAGAACTACGACTTCATCACCAAGGAGACGCTCGCCTATTTCGACAAACGCCTCACCCAGGCCCCGCGCGACGCCGACTTCGCCCTCGACTACGTCAAGCGCCACGCCACCACGCCGGAGATGCAGCGCGCCGCCATGGCTGCGCTGACCTTCAAGTGCAACGTGCTCTGGACGCAACTCGACGCGCTGTACTTCGCCTACGTGGCGCCGGGCATGATCCCTCCGGATGCGTGGCAGCCGGGCGAGGGCCTCGTTCCCGAGGCAAGCCCTGCCGCGGCACCGACCGGTGCGCCGGCCGCCTTCTCGGGTGGCGACGTGCCGCGCCTGCCCCGCGGCGTGCGCCTGCGTTACGATGAGGTGCGCTCCAAGCACGTGCTGCTCGCGCCCGAGCGCACCTTCGACCTCGACGACAACGCCGTCGCGGTCCTCAAGCTCGTCGACGGCCAAGCCTCGGTCTCGCAGATCGCCCGCACGCTGGGTCAGACCTACGACGCCGATCCGGCCGTCATCGAGGCCGACATCCTCGTGATGCTGGCCGACCTCGCGCAAAAAAGGGTTCTGGAGCGATGAATGCACCGACCCCCGCCCCCTCCCCCGCGGAGGTGATTCCGGCGCCCGTGGGTCTGCTCGCCGAGCTGACCCACCGCTGCCCGCTGCGCTGTCCCTACTGCTCGAACCCGCTGGAGCTCGACCGGCGCTCGGCCGAGCTCGACACGGCGACGTGGCTGCGGGTGCTGACGGAGGCGGCGGGGCTCGGCGTGCTGCACGTCCACCTCTCGGGCGGCGAGCCGACCGCCCGTAACGACATCGTCGAGATCACGGCCAAATGCGCCGAACTCGGCCTCTACTCGAACCTAATCACCTCCGGTGTCGGCGGGGCGCTGGCCAAGCTCGACGCGCTCTACGATGCCGGGCTCGATCACGTGCAGCTCTCGGTGCAGGGGGTCGATGCGGCGAACGCCGAGAAGATCGGCGGCCTGAAGAACGCCCAACCCCAAAAAATGCAGTTCGCGGCGCGCGTCACCGCACTCGGTCTGCCGCTGACGCTGAATTCGGTGATCCACCGCGGCAACATCCACGAGGTGCCGGGCTTCATCGATCTCGCGGTCAAACTCGGGGCCAAGCGGCTCGAGGTGGCCCACACCCAGTATTACGGCTGGGCCTACGTGAACCGCGCCTCGCTGATGCCGGACAAGCGGCAGGTGGACGAGTCGATCCGCATCGTCGAGGCCGCCCGCGAGCGCCTCAAGGGTCAACTCGTCATCGACCTCGTAGTGCCGGACTACTACGCCAAGTACCCCAAGGCCTGCGCGGGCGGCTGGGGCCGCAAGCTCATGAACGTGACGCCCCAGGGCAAGGTCCTGCCCTGCCACGCCGCCGAAACGATTCCGGGCCTCGAATTCTGGTATGTCGGCGACCACTCCCTGGGCGACATCTGGACCCAGTCACCGGCCTTCGCCGCCTATCGCGGCACGTCCTGGATGAAGGAGCCCTGCCGCTCCTGCGACCGGCGCGAGAAGGATTGGGGCGGCTGCCGCTGTCAGGCGCTCGCTCTGACGGGGGATGCCGCCAACACCGACCCGGCCTGCTCCCTTTCGCCGCTGCACGGGAAAATGCGGGATCTTGCCAAGGAAGAGGCTGCCGAGACACCGCCTGACTATATATACCGCAGCATCGGGACGAATGTGCAAAACCCGCTGAACGAAAAGGCACCCCTTTGAGACGGATGACGCTGGCGGTCGCCCTTGCGGCGGCTCTCTCGACCACGTTTCTCGCGCCCCTCCCCCTCGCCTGGGCGGCGTCGGACAGCGGGCCCGCTCCGGCCGCCAAGGATGCCGCCCAAGGCACTGCCCAAGGCACCACCCAAGACACCGCCAAGGCGGCTGCGGCGCCGAGTGCCGGCGACCTGCTGTTCGAGCAGCCGCAGATGAAGAACACGACGCCCGGCAGCACCCTGACCTACGATTACCTGCGCCGCAGCGGCATCGTGAAGGGGCCCTACGGCCCGCCGCTCAACGACGCGATCAAGCTGACCGTCGAACCGGGCAAGAGCGCCGAGAGCCGCGACATCCGCGTGCAGATGTTCTCGGGCGGCTACCGCGTGCCGGCCGGTCCTTTCCAGGACATGCCGGGCAACCCGGTCCTGAGCCTGTTTCTGGAGAACCACCTGAAGGGCTTGGCGAGCCTGCTCGAGGCCAACCCGCGCTACATCAAGAACGCGATCCGCAAGGGTCTGCGCGAGAAATCGACGGTCACGCCGGTCCAGGTCGATTTCAAGGGCCGCAAGGTCGAGGGCTGGCGGGTCGAGATGAAGCCCTTCGAGGGCGACGCGCAGACCGAGCGGATGCGCGGTTTCGAGGCCCTCACCTACACCTTCGTCACCTCGCCGGAGGTGCCGGGCGAGATCGTCTCGATCGAGGCCCGTGCCCTGAAGCCGGACGGCGGCGAACTTCTCGAAGAGAGACTGGACTATGACCAGAAGGATTCCTGAGGCGCTTCTCGCCGCCCTCGTGGCCGCGGCGGTGATCGCTGCGCCCGCGCGCGCCGAGGAGAACGACTATCCGACGGATGCGCGCGCCGATTACGTGTTCGGCTGCATGGCGGCCAATGGCCAGACCCGCGAGGCGCTGGAGAAGTGCTCCTGCTCCCTCGACGCGCTCGCTTCGATCCTTCCTTACGACAAGTACGTGCAGGCGAGCACCATCCTCTCGATGCGCCAAGGCATCGGCCAGCGCACCACGGCGTTCAAGTCGACCAAGATGTTCGACGATCGGGTGGCCGACTTGCGCCGCGCCCAGGCCGAGGCGGAGATCCGCTGCTATCGCGGCGCATCCTGAGGTTTTCCGCGACGGCGGCCAGGGCCGAATGGATCTGGCAAAACCACAGGCGAGGGGCTAGGCGGGGGCGGGCCGATCGGCCCGGCCTCGACGAGCGACGACACCCGATGCCGCCCTCCCCTCCCCCGACCACCCGTCTGCAGGCTCTCCTGCCCAAACTCGGCCGGCGCACGCTGGTGATGGGCATCCTCAACGTGACGCCGGATTCGTTCTCGGACGGCGGTCGCTTCCAGGGCGTGGCCGAGGCGCAGGAGCAGGCCGCGGCGCTGACGCAAGCGGGCGCGCACATCCTCGATATCGGCGGCGAGTCGACCCGGCCCGGTCACAGCCCGGTCCCGGCCGAGGAAGAGCAGGCGCGTGTCCTTCCCGTGATCGAGGCCGTGGCGCCGGGCCTCGCCGTCCCGATCTCCATCGACACCTACAAGGCCTCGACCGCCGCCGCCGCACTGAAGGCGGGCGCGCGCATCGTCAACGACGTCTGGGGCCTGCAGCGCGAGCCCGACATCGCCCGGGTGGCGGCCGATCACGGCGCCCCGGTCATCGTCATGCACAACCGCGAGACGATCGACGGGTCGCTGGACATCGTCGCGGACATGCTGCGCTTCTTCGAGCGCTCGCTGACCATCGCCCGCCGCGCCGGCATCCCGGACGGCGACATCGTGCTCGATCCCGGCATCGGCTTCGGCAAGAGCTGGGAGCAGCATCTGGAGGCCCTGCGCCGCCTTCCTGAGATCCGCGCGCTGGGCTTCCCCCTCCTCGTCGGCGTCTCGCGGAAAAGCCTGCTCGGGCGTCTGCACGACCGCGAGACCGCGCCCAGCGATCGCCTGGTCGGCTCGCTCGCGGCGCATGTGCTGGCCGGATCGCTCGGCGCCGACATCGTGCGCGTCCACGACGTGGCGCCGCATGTCGAGGCCCTGCGCGTGCTCGACGCGGTGATGCGTCCCGGGAGCATCCATGGCTGACCGCATCCTCGTCCACCGCCTCGCGGTCTTCGCCCGCCACGGCGTGCTGCCGGAGGAGGAGCGGCTCGGCCAGCGCTTCTATATCTCGCTCGATTGCCGGCTCGACCTCTCGGAGGCTGGCCGCAGCGACGACGTGGCGGCGACCGTGAGCTACGCCGATCTGGCCGAGATCGCCCTCGACATCGCCACCAACCGCCGTTTCGCGCTGATCGAGGCCCTGGCCGAGGCGATCGCGCAGGCCTGCCTCGCGCGGTTCCCCCGCATCGAGACGCTCAGCGTGCGGATCGACAAGCCGAGCGCGCCGATCCCGGCCGTGCTCGACTACGCGGCCATCGAGATCGTGCGGGGGCGCAACCCGGAGCAGCGGCCATGACGCGCGCCTATCTCGGGCTCGGCAGCAACATCGGCGACAAGGCCGCGATGCTGGCCGAGGCCGTCGAGCGCCTCGCGGCGACTCCGGGCCTGCGGGTCACGGCGCGCTCGGCCGATTACCGCACGCCGCCCTGGGGCGACACGGACCAGGACTGGTTTCTCAACGCCGCGGTTGCCGTCGAGACCGAGCTGAGCCCGCACGCGCTGCTGGAGACCTGCCTGTCGATCGAGGCGGCGCTGGGCCGAGTGCGCGAGCGGCGCTGGGGGCCGCGCGTCATCGATATCGACGTGCTGGCCTACGAGGGCGCGCAGGTCTCCGACGAGCGCCTGGTGCTGCCCCACCGCTTCGTGCGCGAGCGGGCCTTCGTGCTGGTGCCGCTGGCGGAGATCGCCCCCGACCTCGTGATCGGCGGCGAGAGCGTGGCGGAGGCTCTGGCAAAGCTCGACGCGACCGGGATCGAGCGCGTCGCGTAGAAAAAAGGCCCGGACGGGTCCGGGCCTTCCTCATTCCGGCGTCGCTTCCAGAAGCTTGTTCTCTTCCTCGGCGAGCAGCGGCACGTCGTAGTCCCGCAGCACCTGCTCGATATCCGCCTTGCGCTTGCGCAGGACGGTGTTGAGGCTGCGCTTCCAGTCGTTCTCGTTGTGCCGCACGCCCATCGAGACGCGGAAGGTGAGCGCCGGCCGGCCGGGCTCATTGAGGAGCGGCACCACATCCATGGGCACGCCGCTCTGCCGGGCGAGCCAGCCCGCCGCCGGTCCCCAGAGAAGCGCCACGTCGATCTTCTTCTCGGCGAGATCCGCCATCACACCCGCCGCGACCGTCTGATGCTTGCGCTCAGGCCCGAAGGCGTAGGGCGCGTAGGCGTGCAGGCGCTCGCCCGAGAACTTCAGTTCGGTCAGCCGGTTGGAGGGCGGCGTTCCGGCGATGAAGCCGATGTCCTTGTCCTTCAGGCGCGGGTCGTCGAGGCTCTTGATGTCGGGCAGTTCGCCCTTGCGGGCCACCAGCACGTAGGCCGAGCGGTAATACGGATTGCTCGGCTGAACGATGTCGCCGCCCGAGGTGCCGATGATCAGGTCGCACAGGCCGGTGCCGAGGGTGTTGCGGACGAAGCCCGGCCCCTGGGTCAGCCAGTAATAGCGGAGCTTGACCTTCAGTTCGTCGGCGACGATCTGGGCGATCTTGTTCTCGAAGCCGTCGCTCTTGCGCTCGGAGAACGGCATATTGGCCGGATCGCTGCAGACGCGCAGCACGTCCGGCGTCACGAGGTCGGGCAGTTGCTGCGCCGAGGCGGGCCGCGCCCCTGCTGACATCAGCAGGAGCGCGGCGACCGCCGAAGTCGGGACGAAGGAACTGGTGCGGGTCATCAGCCGCCCAGGCACTCCTTCTCGTCCTTCTTGGCGGCCTCGGGCTTCTCTTCCTTCTCGCCCGGACGCGCGCGGCCCCAGGCACCGGACGCGCGGGCGCGCAGGTACACGTAGAGGTCGTTGGCGTAGCACATGACGTTCTTGTTGTCGCCGAAGGCCGGCATGACGCTCTCGTTGCCCGCCGTGTGGTTCTGGCGGCCGCCGGCCAGGATGCCGTAGAACTCCTCGTAGGAGAGGCGCTTCAGCGAGTCCTTGAGGACCGGGGCGTAGGTCGAGCCCATGCCGTCCGGGCCGTGGCAGACGTGGCACTCGGCGTGATAGCGACGGTACCCGGAATAGGTGTACCAATCGACCTTCTTGCCGTCATTCGTGATGTGGAAGGTCGGATGACCGTCCTTGTCGAGGTACTTGCCGTCCTCTTCCTTCACGGCCGCGGCAGCCTTGAGCACCGGCTCGTCGATCTCCTTGGCGTTGGGATCGAGCTTATTGGCGAGGTCGGGCTTCGCGTCCTGTGCGAAGACGGCGGTCGCGGTGGGCACCGCACCGAGCAAGGTTACACCGACGAGACCAAGAAGAGCGTTTCTTTTGATCGAAGACAAAGACGTTTCTCCCGAGACCATCTTGCTGCACCGCAACATTGATCGTGCGATTGCCAGAGCGCGGGCAGCATAATCATAAAATCATAAAAATGCCGGCGCGGAAACCGCGCCGGCATCTTTTCGCTCAGGTTCCCTGTGCGACTTAGTTGTTCGGCAGAGCGAACACGGTCAGCTGGCCACCGAGATTGGTGTAGCTCGACAGAGCCGCGTAGCCGCCCACCGCGCCGAGGCCGGCATTCGGGTCGGTCAAGCCGGCCGCAAGGCCGATGCCCGCCCAGCCGCCGACGCCCGACAGGACGCCCACGTACTGCTTGCCCTTGTGCTCGTAGGTCATCACGTTGCCGATGATGCCCGACGGGGTCTTGAACTTGTACAGTTCCTTACCCGACTTCGAGTCGACGGCCTTCAGGTAGCCTTCGAGCGTGCCGTAGAAGACCACGTCACCGGCCGTCGCCAGCGCGCCGCCCCAGGCCGAGAACTGCTCGGGGTTCGACCACTTGATCTTACCCGCGATACCGTCCCAGGCGATGAAGTTGCCCATGCCGCCGTGCGAGCCGGGGGCCGGGTACATCGACAGGGTCGCGCCGACATAGGGCTGGCCCGGGGTGTAGGTCACCTTGAAGGGCTCGTAGTCCATGCAGACGTGGTTGGTGGGCACGTAGAACAGGTTGGTCTTGGGCGAGAAGGCCGCCGGCTGCTGGTCCTTGGTGCCCAGAGCCGCCGGGCAGATGCCCTTCGAGTTCACGTCCTCGCCGTTCTGTTCGGTCGAGTACTTCGACACGACCAGCGGACGGCCGTAGGTCTTGGAACCCTTGTCCATGTCGACCTTGGTGGCCCAGTTCACGACCGGATCGAACTTCTCGGCGACGAGCAGCTCGCCGGTGGCGCGATCGAGCGTGTAGCCGAAGCCGTTACGGTCGAAGTGCGTCAGGAGCGGGCGGTCCTTGCCGTCGAACTTCTGATCCGTGAGGATCATCTCGTTGATGCCGTCGTAGTCCCACTCGTCGTGCGGGGTCATCTGGTAGACCCACTTGGCCGTGCCGGTGTCCGGGTTACGCGCCCAGATCGTCATGGACCACTTGTTGTCGCCCGGACGCTGCTTGGGGTTCCAGGTCGAGGGGTTGCCCGAGCCGTAGTAGAAGAGGTCGAGCTTGGGATCGTAGGAGAACCAGCCCCAGGTGCAGCCGCCGCCGGTCTTCCACTGATCGCCTTCCCAGGTCTTCAGCGAGGAGTCCTTGCCCACCGGCTTGCCGAGGTGGGTCGTCTTCTCCGGGTCCATGATCATGTCGGCGTCGGGGCCCTGGGAGTGGCCGCGCCACACCTTCTTGCCCGACTTCAGGTCGTAGGCGGTGACGTGGCAGTTCACGCCGAACTCGCCGCCGGAGATGCCGACGATGACCTTGTCCTTCACCGGGAGAACGGTGGCGGTGTTGGTCTCACCCTTGGACGGGTCGCCATTCTTGACCGACCAGTTCACCTTGCCGGACTTGGCATCGAGCGAGACGAGCGTGGTGTCGGCCTGGTGCAGGAGGATCGCGCCGTCGGCATAGGCCAGGCCACGGTTGACCGTGTCGCAGCACATCACCGGGATCACGGACGGATCCTGCTTGGGCTCGTACTTCCAGACGATCTTGGCGCCCTGATCGAGATCGAGCGCGTAGACGATGTTCGGGAAGGGGGTGTGGACGTACATGATATTGCCGACGACGAGCGGGGAGCCCTCGTGGCCGCGCAGCACGCCGGTCGAGAAGGTCCAGGCGACCTGGAGGTTCTTGACGTTGTTGGCGTTGATCTGGTCGAGCTTGGAATAGCGGGTGTTGGCGTAGTCGACCGTCTGAAGCACCTGCTCCGCCGGGTTGGCGATGCCCTTCATGACGCTTTCGTTGGCCAGGGCCGGGCTCGCAGCAGCGAGACCCGCACCGAGGGCGAGGAGATGTACCGCTCTCATGGATTCCTCCGACAGATCTTACCCGCGGCCGGATGGCAGCCCGCCACCCACCGTTGATTGACCTGCTGTTTGCGACAGGGATGATATTCGCTTCGGCAGCTCGCGACGGCTTGCCTTGGATCCGAGAAAATCCCGTTCTTTCGGCAGCTTACGCGGCTGGTTCCGCATCCCCGAGCGGCCCCCTCGAACCGAAGCTTGAACGAACTCTAAGAAAATTTTGGGCGCCGTCAACTCGCATTCGCGGGTGGAATGTCGCAGTCCGACTGTCTTTTTGCAGCAAATTTGTCGGCTATGACCGTCTTGCTGCAACGCACAAAGAGATATGCAGCGCACAGCATGGGGCTGTGCTTGGTGAACAACTTGATCACAGCGACGCGACCGAATGCGCTGGCCGCATGCGTTTTGCCTCAACGCTCCCGCTTCATGCGCCGTAGGCAACTGCTCGGCGGCTAAATCTAAGACTGGCCTCAACGACGCTTGCTGCGCCGCGAAGAAGCTCGGCTCTCCCATTCATGCTTGGCCGCGCGCCGCCGGCCCGAAACGACGTGAGGAAAACCGGGAATTTTTTGCAATCACCCGACCGAATCGTCCTTAAGAAGCGGCTGAGAGAACCGAGGATCGGCAGGAAATTGCCGGAGCCCGCCTTCGGGCAGGATCGCGCTGCGAAGCGAGCCGGATCGGGCGCGATTCTATCGTGCGACGATGTCGGGAAACCGGCCCGCCAGATCGTGGCGCGTCGCCTCGGTCCAGGCGCGGTCCCGCTCGCTCCGCGCCCGGTCGAGGGGGATCTCCGCCAGCAGGTGCGCGGGACGGGGCGAGACCAGCAGAAGTCGGTCGGCGATCTCGATGGCCTCGGCCACGTTGTGCGTGACCATCAGCACGCTGGTGCCTGAGCGCTCCACCGCGCCGACGACCAGGGCGCGCAGGGAGGCCGCGGCGGCGTCGTCCAGGGAGACGAAGGGCTCGTCGAGCACGAGGATGCGCGGACCCAGCGCCAGCGCCCGGGCGAGTGCCACCCGGCGCTGCATGCCGAGCGAGAGTGCGCCGGGATAGCGCGTGCGCCAGGGCGTCAGCCCGAGGGATTCGAACAGCGCGTCGAGATCGCGCGCCCGGTCCGCGCGGGGCAGGCCGAGGCGCACGTTCTGTTCGATGGTGCGCCAGGGCAGCAGCCGCGGGTCCTGAAACACCATCGCGACGCCGGCCTCGCCCGGGTCCGGCGTCACCGCCCCCTCGAAGTCGCGGTCGAGGCCGAGCAGGATGCGCAGGGTCGTGGTCTTGCCGGCTCCCGAGGGGCCGATCAGGCAGGTGATCTCTCGGCGCTGGAGGGAGAAGGCGAGGCCGCGCACCGCCTCCACGGCCTCCGTGCGCACCCGGCGGTAGACCTTGCGGTCCACGCGCACCGTGAGCAGCGGCGCGGCGGCGGCCTCGGCGCCGGTTGCGGGCTCAGCGCCAGCGGCGGACATGCGCGTCGAGGGGCTGGAGGACGAAGGCGTCGAGGGTGAGCATCACGCTCATGAAGACGAGGCTGTAGCCGATCACCGCCGTGACGTCGAAGAGGGTGAAGTAGTAGTTGATGGCAAAGCCCACGCCGTTGGGCCGCCCGAGCAGTTCCACCACGAGCACGATCTTCCAGGCCAGCGAGATGCCGGAGCGCGCCGCCGCCACCATGAAGGGCTGGAGCTGCGGCAGCAGCACGTGCGCGATCCAGGTGCGCCGGTCGAAGCGATAGGTCTGCGCCATCTCCTCCAAGCCGGGATCGAGACCGCGGGCCCCCTCGCGCATGATGACGGCGACGTTGGGCAGCTTGTTCAAGGCCACGGCGATGATGGCCGCGGTCTCGGTGAGCCCGAGCCAGACATAGGCCAGCACCGTGATGACGAGGGCGGGCGTGTTGAGGACGACGAGGAGCGGCGTGTCGAGCAGCCGGTCGGCGAGGCGCGAGCGGCCGAGCGCGATGCCGAGCAGGACGCCGAGGCTCATGGCGATCACGAAGGAGACCGCCACCCGCGCGAGCGTCACGCCGACATTGAAGAGCAGGCTGCCGCTCTCCGCCTCGCGCAGGATGAAGGCGAGCACCGCACTCGGCGGCGGCAGTGTGCGCACATCCGCGTAGACGGACACCGCCTGCCACAGGGCGAGCAGGACGACGAGCGAGAGGAGACGCGCGAGCAGGGCCATGCGCGCGTCAGACCGCCGCGACCGGCATCACGCGGCCGGTGCTCACCCGTTGCCCGAGGCGTCGAGATAGAGGTCGGTCGGCAGGTTCCGGCCGGGTCCGAGCAGCTTTTCGCCCCCGAACCGGACCAGCGCGGCGTAGATGCGCTCGCCGTCGGCGCGCTCCGCGGCGATCGCCCGGCGCGGGATGCCGGCGAGGAAGTCGCGCTTGAGCGCCGTGAAGGTCGCCTCGTCGTCCGCCGCCATGAGGGGGCGCACGCTCTCCCAGAGCTGGGGCTCGTTCGCCAGGGCGTCCTTGGCGGCAACCGACGCCCGGGCAAAGCCCCGCACCACCTCGCCCCGATCCGCGACGATGCGCCCGTCGTAGAGATAGCCGATCAGCGAGACGGGCCCGCGGGCGCCGAAGGCCCGCATCACGTCGTCGGCCGAGATCAGCCGCTTGAAGCCCTTGGCTTCGAGGCGGGCGCAGAACTGCCAGTAGAGGAGGGATGCGTCGAGTTCGCCGGTCTCGAGCTTCTGCGCCAGAAGCGGCGGCGCGCCGTAGGCGATCTGCGCGGCGGAAGCGAGTTCGAGCCCGGCGGTCTCCCGGGCCTGGGCCTGCAACAGGATCCAGTTCTTGTCGAGCGCGCCGCCCGCGACGCCGAGGCGCTTGCCCGCGAGCCCCTTCAGATCCTTGATCGGGCTGTCGGCGGGCACCATCAGCGCCCCCTCCATGGTGGAGTAGGGCGAGAAGCGCACGCCCCGTCCCTCGTTGCCGAGGCGGGCGGCGAAGATCAGGTCGCCGACGATGGCGTCGACCTGCCCCCCGAGGAAGGCGATGCGCGCGGCGTCGTTGCCGGCGAGCTTGACGGGTTCCAGGCTGAAGCCGTTGGCCTCGTCGAGGCGCCGCTCCTTGATGATCGCGGCCTCCCAGGAGGCGGTGCCGAAGGGCAGGACGCCGAGCCGGAAGGTCTCGCCCGCGGCCCGGGCCGGACGGACCGTCGGCAGAGCCGCCGCGAGCGACAGCGCCGCGGTCGCGAGCACGGCGCGCCGTGACAGCATGGGCGTTCCCTCACTCTTCTGAGACCGTCCGTCTTCTTCGAAGGCCGGCGTTTCTGTTGAAATTTTTAATAGGGAATCGCTCCGGCTCCGTCCACCGCCGCCGACGGCACCTCCACTGCGACACACGGGCCTGTACCCGCGCCGATCCCCGCTTGCGCCGCCGCCTGTCCCGAAGCAGGCTTCGCCCCACGCAACGGGAGGTGACGATGACCCAAGCACGCGAGAGCGTCCTCGACGACGCGACGGTCGAGCGGCGGCTCAAGGAGGAGCTGCCCGCTTGGCGGCTGGAGGACGGCTGGATCCGGCGGACCTACAAGACCGCCTCGTGGAAGAGCACGCTGATGGTCATCAACACGGTGGGCCATCTGGCCGAAGCCGCATGGCACCATCCCGATCTCACCGCCTCCTACGCCTGGGTTGAGGTGCGGCTGATGAACCATGCCGCCAAGGGCATCACCGAGAAGGATTTTTTGCTGGCAAAGAAGATCGAGGAGGTCGTGGGCTGGCAGCCGGGCGCGGAGGGCGGCGCCCTCGAAGGGACGCCGACCGATCCGCGCTTCGCCTACATCAAGTACGAGAAGTGAGGCGGGTTCAGGCGACGCCGTGCTGCCGGAACCAGTCCTGCAGCCGCTTCCAGCCGTCCTGCGCCGGCTCCGCGCGGTAGCTCGGACGGTAATCGGCATGGAAGGCGTGCGGCGCCTCCGGATAGACGACGAAATCGCAGGTCTTGCCGGCGCCCCGGCAGGCCTCCTTCATCCGGTCGATCGTGGCGACCGGAATGCCTTGATCGGCGCCCCCGTAGAGGCCGAGCACCGGCGCCTTGAGGTCGGCGGCGACATCGACCGGGTGCTTCGGCGTCAGGGCCGAGCTGTCGCCCACGAGCCGCCCGTACCACGCCACGCCCGCCTTCACGCCCGGATTGTGCGCGGCATAGAGCCAAGTGATGCGCCCGCCCCAGCAGAAGCCGGTGATCCCGAGGCGGCCCGTGTCGGCCTTGCCCGTGCCCTTGGCGAAGGCGACCGCCGCGTCGAGGTCGCTCATGACCTGCGCGTCGGGCACCTTGGAGACGACCTCGCTGACGATCTGCTGGATATTGGTCAACGTCGAGACGTCGCCCTGCCGGGCGTAGAGCTCGGGCGCCAGGGCGAAGTAGCCGAGCTTGGCCAGACGGCGGCACACATCCTTGATGTGCTCGTGGACGCCGAAGATTTCCTGCACGACGAGGATCGTCGGAAAGGGGCCGCCCTCGGCGGGCATGGCCCGGTAGGCCGGGATCTCGCCGTCCTGCGTCGGAATCTTCACCTCGCCGGCGATCAGGCCGTTCGTGTCCGTGGTGAGGGTGGTCTGGGCCGCGACGGGCTGCACGGCGAGCGCGAAGCCCGTGGCGAGACTCGTTGCGATCACGGTGCGCCGTGAGAGAGTCGTCTGAGCCGCGAGGCTCCGCAGGTCGGCGTCGAAAGCGGTCATGCGCGCCTCTCGGGAGGGGGAACATCGAGCGGGCCGAGGCCCGGCGACGGAAGTAGCGGCGGATCGGCGAATGGCGACGGCCGCACGCGGCATTCCTCGCTTTCACCGGGCATCCGATCTGGCAGCCTCGGCGGAGACGGCCGGGGCGGCGCTCAACTCCGCCTTCAGCGCATCGAGGAAGCGGCGCACCCGTGCCGGAAGGTGCTGCCGCGTCGGGAGGACGGCCCAGATCGCCAGCAGTTCGGGTTCGGTATCGGTCAGGTCCAGTGCGACCAGGGTCCCGTCGGCGAGGTCCTGAGCCACGTCCCAATAGGTCAGCAGGGCGAGGCCGGCACCGGCGAGGCAGGCTTCGCGCACGGCGTCGACGCTGTTGGCCGCCAGACGACCGTCGACCCGCTTGGTGAAGGGCCGCCCGTCTCGGCTGAACGGCCACGCATCCATCGCGTGCAGCGTCAGGCAGGCGTGACCATCGATGTCGGCGAGCCGCTGCGGGCTTCCGCGGGCGGCAAGATAGCTCGGGGCGGCGCAGAGAATGCGCGGGTTGTCGGCCAACCGGACGGCGACGAGGTCCGATGTCTGCAGGGTGGCCACGCGCAACGCGACATCGATCCCCGAGGCGACGATGTCCACGATGCTGTCGCTGAAGGTCAGATCCACCTGCAGCAACGGGTTCTCGGCCATCAAGCGAACGCCAAGCGGCACGACGAGTGCCCGCCCGATCCGGTTGGGCGCCGTGACGCGCAGGACGCCGCTCAAGCCTTCGTGGCGCTCGACGAACGCCGCCGCCGCGGCCTCCCGCGCTTCGAGCATCGCTCTCGCGAACGGGAGGAAGGTCTCGCCGTCCGTGGTCAGGGCGACCGCTCGGGTCGTGCGATGCAGGAGGCGGACGCCGAGTTCCGCCTCCAATGCGGCGAGGCGGCGACTGACCGCCATCGGCGAATGTCCCGACAGCCGCCCGGCGGCCGACAGACTGCCGGTCG
Source organism: Methylobacterium sp. NPDC097929 (assembly GCF_049543375.1). Taxonomy (NCBI): domain Bacteria; kingdom Pseudomonadati; phylum Pseudomonadota; class Alphaproteobacteria; order Hyphomicrobiales; family Methylobacteriaceae; genus Methylobacterium; species Methylobacterium sp. NPDC097929. The sequence goes on from NZ_JBMVEP010000003.1 coordinate 191,536, forward strand.
TGACGATCGAGCAGAACAGGGCGACGTCGGACAGGTCCATCGTCATATCATGAGGCGATAAGATCCTTATCGTCCAGCCCCGCTACCGCGCCGGGGTCGCGGCCGCTACCTCGGTCCTATGCGAACCCAGCAGGCGGGCAGACCTCCCGTCCCCATGGACCGGCAGGCAAGCGCTGAGGCGGAGTCCGAGATGAGCACGAGCCACGACAGCTTTTTCACGCCCATCGATATAAACGGCGTCGCGTTGCGCAACCGCTTCGCGGTCGCGCCGATGACCCGGGTCAGCGCGACCGAGGACGGGTCCGCGACGGCGGAGATGGCGCGCTACTACGAGCGCTTCGCCCGCGGCGGCTTCGGCCTCCTGATCACCGAGGGCGTCTACACCGATCGGACGTTCGCCCAGGGCTACCGGCATCAGCCCGGCCTCACCGACGCGGCGCAGGCGCGCGCGTGGCGCCCGGTCGTGGAGGCCGCCCACCGCCACGGAGCGCGTATCGTCGCGCAGCTGATGCATGCGGGCGCGATCAGCCAGGGCAACCGCTTCCGCGACGACACCCTCGGCCCCTCGGCGGCCCAGCCCCGGGGCCAGCAGATGGCGTTCTACGACGGACAGGGCGCCTATCCGACGCCGCGCGCCATGACGGAGAGGGCCATCGCCGACGCCGTCCAGGGCTTCGCCGACGCGGCCGGCCGGGCCGTCGGCGACGCCGGCTTCGACGGCATCGAGATTCACGGCGCGAACGGCTACCTCATCGACCAGTTCCTGACGGAGTACAGCAACCGGCGCACCGACCGCTGGGGCGGCGATGCGTCCCGGCGCGTCGCGTTCCTGCTGGCGGTGGTCGGCGCGGTGCGGGCGAAGGTCGGCGGGCGGGTGCCGGTCGGCGTCCGGATTTCGCAGGGCAAGGTCAACGACCTCGCCCACAAATGGGCCGGGGGCGAGCGGGACGCCGAGACCATCTTCGGCTCGCTCGCGGATGCGGGCGTCGACGCCATCCACGTGACCGAGCACGAGGCCTGGAAGCCCGCCTTCGAGGGCGGCTCCGACAGCCTCGTCGGCCTCGCGCGGCGCTTCGCGCCGAAGGTGCGCCTGATCGCAAATGGCGGCCTTCACGACCCGGCGAGGGCGCGGCAGACCATGGAGGCCGGGGCCGACCTCGTGGCCCTCGGCAAGGGGGCGCTCGCCAATCCGGATTTCCCCGACCGCATCCGCACCGCGCGGGACGTGGCCGCGTTCGATCCCGCCCTCCTCGGGCCGATCGCCAACATCAAGCCGAGCGAGTTGGCCGCCTGAGTGTCCCTCGCAAAACACCCGCTGCGCCGTCATCGCCGGAACGAGAACGGTCAGAGACCGGGAGTTTCGCGAGGCGCTCCGAAACGCGAGCCCGCGTGCGGCGGACCGAATGCCATTCGAAACCAGGAAGGAGCAGGACGATGCTGGAACAAGTGGTCACCGAACCCGACAACTACGCGCCCTTCCTGCTCTCGCAGGGCATCCGCTACGGCAACCTGCTCTTCATCTCCGGTCAGGCGGGCGCGGGCGACGATGGCCGGATCGTCGCGGGCGGCTTCCGGGCCCAGGGCGAACAAGCCTTCGCCAACCTGCGCCGCGCCCTGGAAGCCGGCGGGTCGAGCCTGAGGGACGTCGTCAAGGTGACGATCTTCGTGACCGACATGGGTCACTTCCCCGATGTGGTCGAACTGCGCCGCAGGTTCTTCTCGGCTCCCTACCCCGCCGACACGATCGCGGAGGTGAAGGCGCTCTACGATCCGGCGGCGATGATCGAGATCGAAGCGATCGCGGCGGTGCGGGCGGCGTGAAGCCGGCGGGGCGCTGATCCGGCTCTTCCCATCGCACGAGCCGCTGCCATGCGACAGCAATGGCCGGCTCTGGGGCGATAGGCCGAAAGAAAATGGCCGGGCGAACCCGGCCATCCTCCGTTCTACCTGCGGAACGCGATCACTTCCCGCCCATCGCGTCGGCCTTCTGGATCAGCGCCTCGGCCATGCGGATCGAGGCGATGTCGATGAGGCGGCCGTCGAGGGCCACCGCGCCGCGACCGGCCTTGGCGGCTTCTTCCATGGCCTGGAGGATGCGGCGGGCCTTCTCGACCTCCTTCTCGGAGGGCGTGAATACGTCGTTGGCGAGTTCGATCTGCGAGGGGTGGATCGCCCACTTGCCCTCGTAGCCGGCGGCGGCGCAGCGGCGGGCAGCCGAGATGTAGCCGTCCTGATCCGAGAAATCGCCGAACGGGCCGTCGATCGGGCGCAGGCCGTAGGCGCGGCAGGCCACCAGCATGCGCTGCTGGGCGAACAGCCACGGGTCCTGCCAGTGCGTCTGGCGGTTGCCGGCCTCGTCCTTGTCGGTGAGCACCGAGTAGTCCTCGTTGACGCCGCCGATCACGGTGGAGCGGGTGCGGCAGGAGGCGGCGTAGTCGGCCACGCCGAAGGACATCGCCTCCAAACGCTTGGACGACTGGGCGATCGCCTCGACGTTGGCCATGCCGAGCGCCGTCTCGATCAGCACCTCGAAGCCGAGCTTCTTCTCGCGCTTCTTGGCCTGCTCGATCTGGGTGACGAGCACGTCGATGGCGTAGACGTCCTGCGGCACGCCGACCTTGGGGATCAGGATCATGTCGAGGCGCGGGCAAGCCTCCACGATGTCGACCACGTCGCGGTACATGTAGTGGGTGTCGAGACCGTTGATGCGGATCATCATGGTCTTGTTGCCCCAATCGATCTCGTTCAGGGCCTGGATGATGTTCTTGCGGGCCTGCTCCTTGTCGTCGGGGGCGACCGCGTCCTCAAGGTCGAGGAAGATCACGTCGGCCTTCGAGGCGGCCGACTTCTCCATGAAGGTCGGGTTGGAGCCGGGAACCGCGAGTTCCGAGCGGTGCAGGCGCGGGGTGGCCTGCTGGATCAGGGTGAAGCTCATCGGGAGTCCTCCGTTCTGTGAGACCGTCTTGTCGTGAGCGCGGTCACGCGATGGCGCGTGCCGCGCTTGAAAAGCATCGTCCTTTTCCGAAAGCCGGCGACGGCCATTCGAGACGATGTTCTATCTCGCGCGCCCGGGCCGGCCGTCCAGCCGGTTCCGGAACACGTCGCCGAGATTGTATGCATTATCCAGTCGCGCCGAAGCCGACGGCGATGCAGTTGATCGAGAGCAGCAGGGCGGACTTCACCGCCTCGCGCTTGTCCTCGTCGGATTCGCTGCGGTAGCGGCGCAGCAGCTCGACCTGCTCGCGGCTGACTTGGTTGATGGTCGGCAGGCGGCCCTCCAGGCGCTCCCGGAATTGCGGGAAGCGCTGGGCGAGTTCGCCGTCGCCGGAGACCCGCAGCACCATCTCCCGGGTCAGGGCATATTCCCGCTCGATCATGCCGAAGATGCGGGCGCGGATGCCCTCGTCCTCGACGAGGCCGGCATAGTCGCGGGCGATTTCCAGATCGACCATCATCAGCGTCTTCTCGACCTCGTCGAGGACGAGGCGGAAGACCCGGCAATCCCGAAACATGCGCCGGAGGAGGGCTTCGCCGGGCTCGCCGCGCACGTCGATGAAGCTTTTCAGGCCCGATCCGACGCCGTACCAGCCGGTGACGACGTGCCGGTTCTGCGCCCACGCGAACACCCAGGGGATCGCGCGCAGATCCGAGAGCGACTTGGCGCCGAAGCGGCGCGCGGGCCGCGAGCCGATGTTGAGCAGCGAAATCTCGTCGAGCGGGCTCGCCGCCTGGAAGTAATCGACGAGACCCTCGGCCTGGAGCAGGTTGACGTAGGCCGCCCGCGAGGCGCCGGAGAGCGCCTCCAGCGCATCGTCGAGTTCGGCGCGAGAGCCGTTAATGTTGCCGTTGCCGTTCCCCTCCGAGAGAAGGGCGTGTTCGAAGACCGAGGCCGCGAGCAGCTCCATCTGGTAGGCGGCGGTGCCCCGGTTGGCGTATTTGAACGAGACGACCTCGCCCTGCTCGGTGATGCGGAAGCGGCCCTGGATCGAGCCCGGCGGCTGGGCACTGATCCCGCGATGGGTCGGCACGCCGCCGCGGCTGACCGAGCCGCCGCGCCCGTGGAAGAAGGCGATCGGCACGCCGAGATGGTTGCCGAGCGTCGTCAGCCGCACCTGCGCCTTGTAGAGCTCCCAGTTCGAGGCGATGAAGCCGCCGTCCTTGTTGGAGTCGGAATAGCCGATCATCACCTCCTGCACCCCGCCCTGCCAACGGGTGGAGCGGCGCACCACGGGGATGCCGAGCAGTTCCTTCATGATGGCCGGCGCGGCGCGCAGGTCGTCGATGGTCTCGAACAGCGGCACGATCGGCAGCGGGCAGATCTCGGTGCCCGTCGCGTCGAGGAAGATGCCGGCCTCCTTGGCGAGCAAGTAGGCGCCGAGCACGTCGACGGTGGAGCGGGTCATCGACAGGATGAAGGCGCCGAAGGCCTCGCGGTCGAGGGTGTCGCGCATCTCGCCCACCAGGGCGAAGGTGGCCAGCGTCTCGCGCGCGTCGTCGGGCAGGCGGTCGGCGAAATCCTCGAACGAGGATTCGGGCGCGCGCGGCCGGGCGAGTTCGGTGAGCAGCCACTCCTTCCAGACGGGCGAATCCAATTCCGGCGGCTCGCGGTCGCCGTTGCGGAGCTTCCACAAGGCGTGCAGCGTCTTGGTCGTGCGCGTCGAATTTTCACGCAAATCCAAGCGGACGGTCGAGAACCGAAAAATCTCGACCATCCGCCGCACCGGGCGCACGATGTCGGTGGCGAGCGCGCCGCACTTGGCGTCGGCCAGCCCCTTCTCGAGGGTGCGCAGGTCGTTGATGAGCCCATCCGCGCTCGGATAGTCGGGCCCGACCGAGCGGACGCCCTTGTTGCGGGCGATCGTCGCCTCGAGCTTGCGCAGCACGCAGGAGAGGAACTGGCGGTAGGCCTCGCCGGGATTGCGGTTGGCGATCGCCCGCGCGTCGCCGGATTCGGCGAGCATGTGGGCGAGTTCGCGGCCGAAGGTCTCGGGCACCGGCAGCGAGCGCTCCGTGATCGAGAGCACACGGCCGAGATGGGTGATGCCGTCGCGGTAGCGGCGCAAGCTCGCCAGCGCGTTGCGCTGAAGCGTCTCGCGGGTGACGCTGGCGGTGACGTAGGGATTGCCGTCGCGGTCGCCGCCGATCCAGCTTCCGAACTGGAAGAAGGGCGGCACCTCAAAGGTCTCGTCGGGATAGTACTGGGCGAGGCTCTCCTCGAGCGAGACCATCACCTCGGGCAGCATCTCGAACAGGGTCTCGTCGAAGAAGTGCAGGCCCCAGGCGACCTCGCGCTCGACGGTGGCCTTCTCCAGATGCAATTCGCCGGTCATCCAGATGAGCTCGATCTGGTCGCGCAGCTCGTTCATCAGGCCGTTGCGCTCGCGCTCGGTCCAGCGCGGCAGTTCGAGCTCGCGCAGCACGAGGTAGATGCGGCGCAGCTTCTCCAGCACGGTGACGCGCTTGCCCTCGGTGGGATGCGCGGTGATCGTCGGGCGGATGCGCAGGTCTTTCAGCAGCGCGTGGATCTGCCCCGGGCCGATGCCCCGGGCGGAGGCCTCTGCCAGAACCTTGGCGAAGGAGCCGTTCAGCGCCTCGCGGCCCTGGTCGCGCTCGACGTGGCGGCGGCGGCGCATGGCCGCGTTCTGCTCGGCGATCGAGACGAGCTGGAACCAGATGCCCTGCACCTGCAGCGCACGGGCCAGCATCTCCGGCGTGAAGGAGGAAATGTCGGCGCGCCCGTGCAGCACGTCCTCCAGCTCGGGATCGTGGCGGCGGGCTACGTCGAGCAGGGCGTGGAACAGGATGTCGAGGGCGTCCTCGGTGGCCGTGCCGGTGATGACCGGCGGCGCGAAGGTCGAGTCGGTCGCGGCTGACGGCCGGGCGTGCAGCGTCTTGGTCATGAGATCCCCCCTGGCGAGGTTCTTTTTCCGGACTCCCGTGGGCAGGCCTGCGGGACGGTGGATCACTCCGATCCACGAGGCCCCTCCTCCTGAGCGCAAGGCCTGAAACGAGGAGGGGCGGGTCGTTCAAGTCAGGTGAGGCGGTGCCGTTCGCACCACCCCGAAGCCCCCTCCCCGCTCGGAAGAGGGGACAGCGCGATTACGCCGCGCGGGCGAGCACGTCGGCCACGGTGCTGCCGAAGGAGCCCGGATCGGGCGCCACGGTCAGGCCGTAGGAGCGCATGATCTCGGCCTTCTCCGCGGCGCTATCGCCGGTCGCCGAGATGATCGCGCCGGCATGCCCCATGCGGCGGCCCTTGGGGGCGGTGAGGCCGGCCACGAAGCCGATCACGGGCTTGGAAAAGTTCTCCTTGATCCAGGCCGAGGCCTCGGCCTCCTGCGGACCGCCGATCTCACCGATCATCAGCACGGCTTCCGTCTCCGGGTCCTGCTCGAACAGGGCGAGATGGTCGAGGAAGGAGGAGCCGTTGATCGGATCGCCGCCGATGCCGACGGAGGTCGAGATGCCGATACCGAGTTCCTTCATCTGCGCGGCGGCCTCGTAGCCCAGCGTACCGGAGCGCGAGATCACGCCGACCTTGCCGGGCAGGTAGATGTGGCCGGGCATGATGCCGAGCATCGACTTGCCGGGCGAGATGATGCCCGCACAGTTCGGGCCCACCACCATCGTGCGCTTCTCCTTCGGATAGCGCCGGAGGTAGCGCTTCACCCGCATCATGTCCTGAGCGGGAATGCCGTCGGTGATCGAGCAGACGAGCTTGAGGCCGGCATCGGCCGCCTCCATGATCGCGTCCGCCGCGAAGGGGGGCGCCACGAAGGTGATCGAGGTGGTGGCGCCGGTGGCGGCCACGGCCTCCTTGACGGTGTTGAACACCGGCACGCCGCAATGGGTCTTGCCGCCCTTGCCCGGGGTGACGCCGCCGACGACGTTCGAGCCGTAGGCGATCATCTCCTTGGCGTGGAAGGTGCCCTTGTCGCCCGTGATACCCTGAACGAGGATCGGGGTCTTCTCGTCGATGAGAATGCTCATGGCGTGATTCCTCCCTCTCTCGTCAGTGCTTGGCGCCGTGGCAGGCTTCGACGGCCTTGCGCGCGGCTTCCGTGAGGGTGTCGGCGGTGATGAGGTCGAGCCCGCTCTCGGCGAGGATCTTCTTGCCCTCCTCCACGTTCGTGCCGGCGAGCCGCACCACCAGCGGCACGTCGATCTTCACCTCGCGCGCGGCCTTCACCACACCCTCCGCGACCCAGTCGCAGCGGTTGATGCCGGCGAAGATGTTGACGAGGATCGCCTTCACGTTGCGGTCCGAGAGGACGAGGCGGAACGCCGTGGCGACGCGGTCGGGCGAGGCACCGCCGCCGACATCCAAAAAGTTCGCCGGCTCACCGCCCGCGTGCTTGATCATGTCCATGGTCGCCATGGCCAAGCCCGCACCGTTGACGATGCAGCCGATCTCGCCCTCGAGGCCGATATAGCTGAGATTGTGCTCGGCGGCCTGGGCCTCGCGGGGATCGCCTTGCGACGGGTCGTGCATGTCCGCGATGTTGCGACGGCGGAACAGGGCGTTGTCGTCGAAGGACATCTTGGCGTCGAGCGCCAGCACCCGGTCGTCCTTGGTCACGACGAGCGGGTTGATCTCCAGCATGGTGCCGTCGCAGTCTCGGAACGCCCGGTAGGCGTTCATGATGGTCTTCACCGCGGCCGAGACCTGCTTGATGTTCAGGCCCAATTGGAACGCGATCTCGCGGGCCTGGAACTGCTGCAGGCCGACGGCCGGCTCGACCACCACCTGGATCAGCGCCTCCGGCTCCTTGGCCGCGATCTCCTCGATATCCATGCCGCCGCGCTGGCTGGCGATGACCCGTACCCGCTCGGCTTTCCGGTCGAGGACGTAGCCGAGATAGAGTTCGCGCTCGAACGGGTCGGCGGTCTCGACGTAGACGCGCTGGACCGGCTTGCCGTCCGGTCCGGTCTGGAGGGTGACGAGGCGCTTGCCGAGGAGGTCACGGGCGGCGTCGCGCACCTCGTTGTAGGTGCGGCAGAGCTTGATCCCGCCCGCCTTGCCGCGCGCGCCGGCATGGATCTGGGCCTTCACCGCCCAGAACGAGCCGCCGAGCTCGGTCGCGGCGTAGACCGCCTGATCCGGGCTGAAGGCCACGGCGCCCTTCGGGACGGCGACTCCGAAGCTCGCGAGCAGCTCCTTGGCTTGGTACTCGTGAACGTCCATCGAGACCTCCTTCGCGTTTCCTGCTTTTTTCGTTGGGCCAACCTTCGCGGAAAAATTACTTTTCGGGAAGCGGGTCAGCTCTCAATTTTTTCTTTTGTAGTGCTTTAGTTTGCTTGCCCATCAGAGACTTAGCAGGCTTCTAAACTGACGATCGTGCGGTGTGGGTGCAGGACAGAGCAACGCTCGTCCCATCCGCCTCCTCATCCTGAGGTGCCGACGCGAAGCGTCGGCCTCGAAGGATCTTCCAGCAGCCGCGCGATCCCTGGAGGATCCTTCGAGGCCGCTTCGCGGCACCTCAGGATGAGGGACAGGGTTGGATTGCGGATATCCGCTCACCGCCCTAGCGAGGCGGAGCCGAAGCAATCCAGGGCTTCGCACCATCCGGACAAGGCGCGCCCCTGGATCGCTTCGCATTCGCTCGCGATGACGGCCAGAGGCACGGACCGTCCGAAACCTCAGTTCACCTTGGCCTTCACCGTCTCGTAGACCCGCTCGTTGATCGCACCGGCCTCAGCCAGCAGGCCCTCCAACTCCTTCAGCCGCTCCTCGGCGAAGGCGCGGTCGTCCAGCCCCTTGGCGTTGACGTAGACGTTCAGCGCGGCCGAGCGCAGGCCGGCATAGGCCGAAAGCACGGCGACGCCGGCATCGGAGATGACGTTGAGATTGCCCTTCTCGGCGACGATCTCGGCCAGATCGATCACCTCACGGCAGACGCGGCAGCAGGCGAGCGGCACGTCGGTCGCGGTCTTGAGCGCCTCCTGGATCCTGGCGGCGCGGGCGGCCTTCTCCTCGTCGGTGGTCTTGGGCAGCCCGTAGGCACCCATCACCGCGTCGAAGGCTTCCACGTCGTCGGCGATCATGCCGGTCAGCGTCCGGCGCAGGCCTTCCGACTTCTCCAGCACCTGCTTCAGGTCGGCCTCGACCTCGACGTACTTCTTCTTGCCGATGGTGAGGTTGCAGACCATCGACACGAGGGCCGCGCCCATGGCGCCGGAGATCGCGGCAGCCCCGCCGCCGCCGGGGGTCGGGGCCGAACTCGCCAGACCGTCGAGGAAGGTTTCGATCGTCTCGTTCGCGGCCATGGCTTCCCTGCCCTGTCGGTTCTTGTTGATTGGCATGGGCGACGCCGGCGCGAGACCAGCGCCGCCCGGATCGTCCGTGATCCGTCAGGCCATTTCCTTGGCCAGCTTGTAGATCTCCTCGGCGTCGAAGACGCCTTCGCTCGACTCGAACAGCTTGGCGATGCAGGCGCGGTGCAGCTTGAGCTTCAGGCCGCCGATGCCGAGCGCACCGAAGGCGCGCTTCCCGCCGTACTCCTTGCCCTTGTCGGTCGCCTCGATGCCGCCGATGCCGAGCGGCGGCTGAGCGTTGTAGTCGGCCACGATTTCGATCGAACTCTCGTTCTGCCACGCCGCCTGCGGCAGCAGTTCGAGGCCGATCGCGCCGGCGGTGAAGACGAAATGGGCGCCCTTCACCACTTCGGCGCGCGAGGCGTCGTCCGCGGTCTCGGCCGCGGTGACGTTGACCTTGAAGCGCTTGTTGACGGAATCGGCCGCGGCCTGCGCCTTGTCGAGCTTGCGCCCGCACAGCACGACCTCGGCCCCTTCGAGGGCGAGGAGCGCGGCGGAGCGCATCCCGACCGGGCCGGTGCCCGCGAGCACCACGGCCTTCTTGCCCGTCACCGAGCCGCCCGCCGCCTTGACGACGAGCGCCACGCCCGCCGCGGCGGTGGTGTTGGAGCCGTTCGAGTCCAGCATGCAGGACACGCGGAACGGGCCGAAGAAGCGCTTCTTCACAGCCTGGAACACCCGCTCGCCGGCCGCCATGTCGCCGCCGCCGACGAAGATCGCCGTCGACTGCTTCTCCTTGCCGCCGCGGGTGTAGATCGTGCCGTCGACATAGGCGCCGACATTGTCGGGCGTGACGTTGCCGTAGCCGGTGATGTGGTCGGCACCGCCGTCGTAGCCGACGACGACGTCGAAGACGCTCGGCGTGGCATCGGTGTCGAACTGGAAGAGCAGCTTCTTGGACATGGTTCCTCTGGCCGGTTGTTGGCCGCGCGGATGAGCGCACGGCGCGTTTTTTGAGAATTGAACGAGGCCGTTTGCCCGAGCAGCGGCTCTCAACGCTGAAGCTAGGCGGGCGGACGTCCCATTCTCTTCCTCATCCTGAGGTGCCGAAGCAAAGCGGAGGCCTCGAAGGGTCTTCCAGGAATCGCGGTGGGAACTGGAGGATCCTTCGAGGCCGCGGCGCGGCCCCTCAGGATGAGGGATTCGAGTGGGATGCCTTGCAGGCTACGCCTCGACGACGTTCTGCGGCTTGCCCGCCACAAAGGCCTCGACGTTGTCCACGAGCTGGTCGGCGAGGATCTGCATCGCCTCCTTGCTCGCCCAGGCCACGTGGGGCGTGACGATCAGATTCGGCAGATCGGCGTCGCACAGGATGTTGCCGTCCTTCGGGGGCTCCTGGGCCACCACGTCGAAGCCGGCGCCGCCGATGGTGCCGTCCTTGAGCGCCTGGAGCAGGGCCGCCTCGTCCACGAGCCCGCCGCGGGCCGTGTTGATGAGGATCGCCGAGGGCTTCATCTTCTTGAGCTGCTCGGCCCCGATCATGTTCCGGGTGTCGGGGGTCAGCGGCACGTGCAGGGTGATGACGTCGGACTGGGTCAGGATCGTCTCGAGATCCACGAGCCCGTCCTGCGGGAACACGTCGTAGGCCAGCACCTTCATGCCCAGCGCCTCCGCCCGCTTGGCAATCGACTTGCCGAGTGCGCCGTAGCCAATGATGCCGAGCGTCGAGCCGGCGATGTCGTAGATCGGGTAGTCGAAGTAGCAGAACTGCTTCGACTTGTTCCAATCGCCCCGGCGCACCGAGTTGGCGTAGGGGACGATCGCGCGACGCAGGGCGAACATCAGGCCGACCACGTGCTCTGGCACGGTGTTGAAGGCGTAGTTGCGGATGTTGACGACCGTGATGCCCTGCGCTTTGGCGGCGGCCTTGTCGACGACGTCCGTGCCGGTGGCGGCCACCGCAATCAGCTTCAGGTCGGGAAGCTGTTTCAGCGTGTCGGCGCGCATCGGCACCTTGTTGATCAGCGCGATCTCGGCGCCCTGGAGGCGCTCGACGATCTCCTCCGGCGTCCAGGTCGACTCGTATTCCTTGTACTCGTGCGGGAAGTTGAATTCGCGCACGGTCGCGTCGAGCGACTCGCGATCGAGGAAGACGACTTTCTTTGTCATTCTGGACCCCTTCCGGATCGACCGGCGGACGATCGTGTCTCTCGCGAACCTCCCGCGGCCCCGTCGTCGCCGGAGCGAGAACGATCAGGGGTCGGGCGTTTCGCGAGGCACCGGCGCCGGCCCCGTTTCCTCACCTGTCTCGAAGCGTCTCCCGCGAGAAGAGCCGGCAAGCCGGACGCGTCGCGGGGCGCCTTTCTCTATTTAGCGGAAGCGGCGCCGTTGGAACCGGCGCCGCCGCCAAAAAATCAGGCTTTCGCGAGGGGGTTTTCGCGCAGGTAGCTGGAGGCCGCGGCCACGCCCGAACCCGGCGTCACCTTCACGCCGTTGTCGAGGAGCGACATCTCGGCACCGGCGATCGCGCCGAGCAGCGACAGCTCGTTGAGATCACCCACGTGGCCGATGCGGAACACCTTGCCCGCGACCTGGGACAGGCCGGCGCCCAGCGCGAGGTTGTAGCGCACATAGGCGTGCTTGATGATCTTGGCCGCGTCCACACCCTCGGGCGCCAGGATGGCGGTGACGGTGTCGGAGTTCCACTCCGGCGACTTGGCGCAGGTCTTCAGGCCCCAGGCCGCGACCGCCTGACGGGTCGCCTCGCCGAGCACGGCGTGGCGGTGATAGACGTTCTCCAGGCCTTCCTCGAACAGGCAGGCGAGGGCCTCGCGCAGGCCGTAGAGGAGCGGCAGCGGCGGGGTGTAGGGGAAGTAGCCGGCCGGATTCTGCTTCTTGTGGTCTTCCCAGTCGAAGTAGACGCGGGCGAGCCGGTCGTTGCGGCCGGACTGCCCTTCGGCGGCCTTGAGCGCCTTCTGGCTGACGCAGATCACGCCGAGGCCGGCGGGCAGCATCAGGCCCTTCTGGGAGCCGGCGATGGCGCAGTCGACCTTCCACGCGTCGGCGTAGAACGGCAGCGAGCCGATCGAGGACACGCCGTCGACGAACAGCATGGCCGGGTGGCCGGCGGCGTCGATCGCCTTGCGCACGGCGCCGATGTTGGAGGTCACGCCGGTCGCGGTCTCGTTATGGACCACCATGACGGCCTTGATCTGATGATCCTTGTCGGCGCGCAGGGCCTCCTCGATCTTCTCGGGCTTGGCGCCGGTGCCCCACTCCTCCTCCTGGACGATCACGTCCAGGCCGAGGCGCTGGGCCATGTCGATCCAGAGGTGACTGAACTGGCCGTAGCGCGAGGTCAGCACCTTGTCGCCGCGGGCGAGCGTGTTGGTCAGCGCCGATTCCCAGATGCCCGTGCCGGAGGCCGGGAACAGGAAGATCGTGCCCTCGGTCGAGCCGAACACCTTCTTAGTGTCCTCGAACAGGGGCTTGGTCAGCGACGGGAAGTCGACCGAGCGGTGATCCTCGGACTGCACCATCATGGCGCGCATCACCCGATCCGGGATGTTGGTCGGGCCGGGAACGAACAGGTGGTTGCGTCCCGGACGTCTCGTTGCCGCCATGACAATTTCCTCCACTTAAAAGCCTTGGGCGTCCGGGCCTTCGTGGCCGCGTTCCCGCCCGATCCTGAAGGCGGGCTTGGCGCCCGCCGCGAAACGTCCTCAAGCCCCGGCGCCGGACGCGAAAAGGCCTCCCGCCGTCCGGGACCGTACCACTGCGATGTCGGATCGTTGACCATGCCGGAGCGGCGAAGCGGCCGTCGCGCCGCTCGCGTCGCGGCGCGTGCAGACACGCCGGTCGCCTCCAGAGGATCGAACCCTCGATGCGTCAGCTTCGCGCCGCATTCAAGCGCGCTCCCGCTGATTGTTCAGCGCTCCCATTCGTCGCGGCCCTTTTCGCGCCGCCGTCGGGCGCTGCCGAGCAGCAGACGACACGCGCGGCACAAGACCTTGGCCGCCGTTATGCCTGCCCCGCCAGGGAATGGAAAACGGAAAAAACTGAACTGAAAAACAAAAAGATTTTCATATGCATGGCTCGCGGGCAGGCCCTGCGGCGGCAGGTTTTCGGGCACGCCCCACCGGAACGCGCGTGCCGGCACGGCGCCGGGAGGCCGGCAGGATGGTTCCTGCCCCCGTCATCAAACTGAGATCGGAATGCGATTTGGCTCTCCCCCGTCGCGATGCGGTTGCAGGGAGCCGGAGGCGCAAGTGACACAAGATCCGGAGTCGACCATCCGCGTTCGGACGCTCTTCCTGTCCGATCTCCATCTCGGCACCAAGGGCTGTCAGGCCGCCCTGCTGCTCGACTTCCTGCGCGACGTCGATGCCGACACGATCTACCTCGTCGGCGACATCGTCGACGGCTGGCAGCTCCGCTCCGGCTGGTACTGGCCGCAGGCCCACAACGACGTGGTGCAGAAGCTGCTGCGCAAGGTGCGCAAAGGCGCCCACGTCGTCTACGTGCCCGGCAACCACGACGAGTTCCTGCGCGACTACATCGGCATGACCTTCGGCGGCGTCGAGGTCGCCGACAGCCGCATCCACGTCGCGGCCGACGGCAAGCGCTACCTCGTCATCCACGGCGATCAGTTCGACATGGTGGTGCGCCATTCCAAGTGGCTCGCGCATCTGGGCGACTGGGCCTACACCACGGCACTCTCCGTCAACACCGTCGTCAACCGCGTGCGCCGCCGCCTCGGGCTGGCCTATTGGTCGCTCTCGGCCTGGGCGAAGCTCAAGGTGAAGAACGCGGTCAACTTCATCGGCCAGTTCGAGACCTTCCTCGCCACGGAAGCCCGGCGCCAGGGAGCGGACGGGGTGATCTGCGGCCACATCCACCACGCGGCCCACCGCGACATCGACGGCCTGACCTACCTCAACACCGGCGACTGGGTGGAATCCTGCACCGGCATCGTCGAGCATTACGACGGCCGCATGGAGGTGCTGCACTACCCCGCCATGCTGCGCGAGCGCCGCGCCGCGGAGAGCTTCGAGCCCGACATCCGCCGCGCCGTCGCCTGACGAAATCCCCTCGCATGCGCCAAGCCACGGACTTTCCCACGGACCATCCCACGGACCATCCATGAGGCTGCTGCTCGCCACCGATGCGTGGCATCCGCAGGTCAACGGCGTCGTGCGCTCCATCGAGCGCATGGTGGAGGCCGGCGCCGGCCTGGGCGTCGAGCCGCTGATGCTGACGCCGGCCGATTTCGCTTCCCTGCCGATGCCGGGCTACCGGGAGATCCGGCTCTCGCTCGTCACCCGCGCCCGCGTGCTGGCGCGCTGGGACCGGCTGGCGCCGACCCACGTGCATATCGCCACGGAGGGACCGATCGGGCACGCGGTGCGCGCCGCCTGCCTCTCCCTCGGCCAAGCCTTCACCACGAGCTACCACACCCGCTTCCCCGAATACCTCGCCGCCCGCGCGCCGGTGCCGGAGGCCTGGAGCTATGCCTGGCTGCGCCGCTTCCACGCGGCGGCCAGCGGCACCATGGTCAGCACCCCCTCGCTGGAGCGGGAACTCACGGGGCGCGGCTTTCCCCGCCTGATGCGCTGGACGCGGGGCGTCGACACCGAACTCTTCCGCCCTCGTGAAGGCGACGCCCTGGCAAGCGCCCTGGCGGACCTGCCGCGCCCGATCTTCCTCTCGGTGGGGCGGCTCGCGGTGGAGAAGAACCTCGCCGCCTTCCTCGCGCTCGACCTGCCCGGCTCCAAGGTCGTGGTCGGCGACGGGCCGGACCGGGCCCGGCTCCAGGCGCTGGCGCCCGAGGCGCACTTCCTCGGCGCGCGCACCGGCGAGGCGCTGGCGCGCGTCTACGCGAGCGCGGATGCCTTCGTCTTCCCGAGCCTCACCGACACCTTCGGCATCGTGCTCCTCGAAGCCCTCGCCTCGGGCCTGCCGGTGGCCGCCTTCCCCGTCACCGGCCCCCTCGACGTGATCGGCGGCACCGGAGCGGGCGCCCTCGACACGGACCTGCGCGCCGCCGCCCTGGCCGCCCTCGCCGTCCCGCGGGAGCGCTGCCGGGCGGAGGCCCTGCGCTACACCTGGGCCGAGAGCGCGCGCCAGTTCTACGACAACATCGCCCAGGCCCACGCGCTGGGGCCGATGCACCGGACGGCCGGGCGGCCGAGCGGCGCGCCGCTGCCCCGCCCGGGCTGATTTTTCCCTAAGGCACCCTTGTCCGCGGGCTTTTCCCCCGTTCCGGGATGACCGGCGGCCGTGGGAATGCGAGGGTCCGCGCCATGGCCCTTCCAGCGAAACCCGCCAAGACGCTGCGTCCCTTCGATCCCGCCCGCGCCGCGACCTACCCGGCGGTGATCGGCTGCGACGAAGTCGGTCGCGGGGCCCTGTGCGGGCCGGTGATGGTGGCGGCGGTGTGGTTCGATCCCCTCGCCTTCCCGCCGGAACTCCTGGCCCGGCTCGACGACAGCAAGCGCCTGGACCGCCCGACGCGCGAAGCGCTGACACCGCTGATCCGGGCCCATGCCCGGGTGGCGCTCGCGGCGGGCTCCCGGGCGCTGGTGGACCGGATGAACGTACGCGGCGCGACCCTGGACGCCATGCGCCGGGCCGTGATGGCTCTGCGGCTCGAGACGGACGTGCTCGTGGACGGGCGCGACCCGATCCCCGGCCTTGCCCAGCCGTGCCGCGCGGTGATCGGCGGGGACCGCCTCGTGCCGCAGATCGCCGCCGCCTCCATCGTCGCCAAGACCCTGCGCGACGACGTCATGCGCCGCCTCGCCCGGCGCCATCCGGCCTATGCCTGGGAGCGCAATGCCGGCTACGGCACGGCCGCCCACCTCGCGGGCCTCTCGGCGCTGGGGCGCAGCCCGCACCACCGGGTGAGTTTTACCGGACGCTTCGGGGTGCTCGGCGGCGCTCCGACCGCCTGAGGTTTCAGAACAGCGCGAGCTGATCCCCCACCCGTGGCGGCACACGGAAAAGCTCCGCCGTCTGGCGAACCGGCTCCTCCGAAAAGCCGAGCCGCCGCTTGGCCAGGGCGAAGCGGCGGCGGATCAGGTCGGCGTAGGGTCCCTGCCCGATCATGCGGGTGCCGAAGCTGGCGTCGTAGGTCTTGCCGCCGCGGGCCCCGCTCAGCAGGGAGAAGACGTGCTCCTTGCGCCCCGGATAATGCTCTGAGAACCAGTCGCCGACGAGGTCGTCGAGTTCGTGGGGCAGGCGCAGCAGCACGTAGTTCGCCTCGCGCGCACCCGCCGCCCGCGACGCCTCCAGGATCGCCTCGATCTCGTGGTCGTTGAGCGAGGGGATGACGGGCGCGGCGATCACCATCACCGGCACGCCCGCCTCGCTCAAGCTGCGGATCGCCTCCAGGCGCCGGTGCGGATGGGGCGCGCGGGGTTCCATGCGCCGGGCGAGATCCGGATCGAGGGTGGTGACCGAGATCGCCACCTTCACGAGGTTCAGCGCCGCCATCTCCGCAAGGAGGTCGCGGTCGCGCAGGATCAGGTTCGACTTCGTGACGATGCCGACGGGATGGCGGAAGCGGGCCAGCACCTCCAGCACGGCGCGGGTGATGCGGTGGCCGCGCTCGATCGGCTGATAGGGATCTGTCGCGGTGCCGAGCGCGATGGTGCGGGGCCGGTAGCCCGGGGCCGACAATTCCCGCTCCAGAAGCGCCGCCGCCTCAGGCTTGGAGAACAGGCGCGTCTCGAAATCGAGTCCCGGCGAGAGGCCGACATAGCCGTGGTTCGGCCGGGCGAAGCAGTAGATGCAGCCGTGCTCGCAGCCGCGATAGGGATTGATCGAGCGGTCGAAGGGAATGTCCGGCGAGGCGTTGCGGGTGATGATGTGGCGTGCCTGCTCAGGGATCACCTCGGTGCGTAGCCTCGGCTCCGCCTCCTCGGGCCAGCCGTCGTCGAAGCGCTCGCGCCGGGTCGCCTCGAAGCGTCCCTCGGGATTGACGGTCGCCCCGCGCCCGCGCCGCGCCTCGAGCGCGACCCGCCGGCCACGCGGCGGACCGCCTGCCCTGTCCGCACCGAACTCCGCCGTCATGCCGCTCCCCGTTTGCTCCCCATCATAAGAACAAATAGCGAACATAGGAAGGGGGAATGCACAAGTTTCATGCAGATGCGGGCTTCACCCGCGATCCGGTGCCGGAAGCGGCTCAAGCTGCGCAACGAAAGCTTTGCGAAGACGCAAAATCGGTTATTCGCCCCGCATGATCACCGGTCTGATCCACGTGGCACGCCCGTCCGACCCGGCCGCGGTCGAATGCCTCGCCGACACGCTGAGCGCGCTCGTCGCGGGCGTGGCGGCAGGGCTCGTGGGCGATGCCGTGATCGTGACGGGAGCCCCCTGCTCCGCCCTGGAAACCATGGCCGAGGGCAGTGGCGCCACGCTGGTGCTGCGCCCGCCCGGCGCCGACCCGTGGAGCACGGGAGCGAAGGCGGCGCGGCGCGAGTGGCTGCTGTGCCTGGAGCCCGGCGACATCCCGGCGGAGGGCTGGATCCGCGCCCTCGACCGCTTCGTCGGCACCGCCCGGCCCGACATGGCGCTCGGCCGGATGCGACGCGCGCACGCCGCGCTCCCGGTTCGGATCGCCGCACGGGGCGAGAGCGTCATCGGCGCCGCGCGGCCGCGGGCGGGCGACGTGGTGCGCCGGGACCGCCTGCTGATCGGACTGCCCTTCTCGCCCCGCCTCAAAGTGCGGACGCTCTCGACCCGGATCGAGCGCGCCTGACGCGCGCGGGCGACCGCGGCCGAATCGGGGTCGAATCAGGGCCGACCGGTCTGGAACCATGCGGGGGCGGCCCGCATCAGCCCCATGAGGATGGCGGCGGCCAGGGCGGCCCCGAGGCTCATCTCGATCGCGTGCGCGTAGCCGGCCCGTTCCAGGACCGTGGCGGCGGAGGCGATCGTCAGGCCGATGCCGGCGGGAACAAGTTGGGGGGCGGAGGCGTTCATACCTCTACCCCTACACGATCCTGCTTGCGCGAAGGTAACCTCGGCGCATCGGCGCGCCGACAAAATCGCGCGAGGCACGCGGCGGCGCCGTGCCCCGGAACGCGAAAGGCCGCCCCGTTTGCCGGGGCGGCCTTTCGCGTCTTCGAAGCGAGGGAAGCGAGAGCTTACTTGATCTTGGCTTCCTTGAACTCGACGTGCTTGCGGGCGACCGGGTCATACTTCTTCATGACCATCTTCTCGGTCTGCGTGCGCGAGTTCTTCTTGGTGACGTAGAAGTAGCCCGTGTCGGCGGTCGAGACGAGGCGGATCTTGACGGTTACGGCCTTGGCCATGGCGGCGCTCCTGTAGCGGGTTCGGGGCGGTTCGCTTGGGTGGCGGCGCCAGCGCGGGCGAAACGCAAAAGGCCGGGAAGCCCCGGCCGAATTCCGGCGCGGTCAATGCCCGATGGGGGCGGTTTCGTCAAGCCGCGGGGCGCGGACGGCGTCAGCGCGGTGGGTAGGTGTGCTCCTCGGCCGGGAAGCGGCCGGCCCGGACCTCGTCGGCGTAGGCGCGCACGGCCTCCTCGATCTGCGTGCGCAGGGAGCCGAAGCTCTTCACGAATTTCGGCGCCCGGTCGCTGAGGCCCAGCATGTCCTCCAGCACGAGGATCTGCCCGTCGCAGGCCGCGGTCGCGCCGATGCCGATGGTCGCCGCCCGGATCGCCGGATCGGTGGCGATGGCCCGCGCCACCGGCTCGACCATGCCCTCGAAGACGATGGCGAAGGCGCCCGCATCGCTGATCGCCCGGGCGTCGGCTCGCAGCCGCGCCTCGTCGCCGGCCCCGTGCCCCTGCACCTTGAAGCCGCCCATGGTGTTCACGGATTGAGGAGTCAGCCCGATATGGCCCATCACCGGTACGCCGCGCTCGGTCAGGAAGGCGACCGTGTCGGCGAAGCGCGCGCCGCCCTCCAGCTTGACCGCGCCCGCCCCCGTCTCCTTGAGCACGCGGGCGGCGTTGAGGAAGGCCTGCTCGCGGCTCGCCTCGTAGGAGCCGAACGGCATGTCGACGACGACGAGGGCGCGATGGGTGCCGCGCATTACCGCCTGGGCCTGGAGGATCATCATCTCCAGCGTCACCGGCAGAGTCGATTCCATGCCGTGCATGACCATGCCGAGCGAGTCGCCGACCAGCACGAAGTCGCAATAGGCATCGACGATGCCGGCCGTATGGGCGTGGTAGGCAGTCAGCGCGATGATCTTGCGCCCCTCCGCCTTGCGCTTGATCAGATCCACCGCCTGCAGACGGCGCGTTTGAACGACCTGCGACATGGGGTGCGACCCGAAAAGGCTGGCGTTGCCTGGAGCCCGGCTCCGGCCGGGCGCATCGTGCGGAG
Source organism: Methylobacterium sp. NPDC097929 (assembly GCF_049543375.1). NCBI lineage: Bacteria > Pseudomonadati > Pseudomonadota > Alphaproteobacteria > Hyphomicrobiales > Methylobacteriaceae > Methylobacterium > Methylobacterium sp. NPDC097929. The sequence continues at coordinate 211,149 of NZ_JBMVEP010000003.1, forward strand.
AGGCCTCTATAAGCCCGTTCACGCCGTCCCGCAGGAGGCATGTGGGCTCGATCCGTTGGATCGTGGAGAGGTGTAACCCGGAGGGGCCTGGCCTGCTCCTGCGGTGACGCTCCGCGCTCCTCACGCCACGGCCGCCGGAGAGCGGCGGCCGGGATCGTCGGCGCTGTGCGATCGGAACGTCCCGCCTGCCCTTTTCGGGCGTTTCCTCCCTAGACTTCGAACCGCCTCCGGGTCCGCCGTTTTTCCGCCACATCCGGAACTCTGTCAATGGCTCAGCCTCGACCGGAGGCACTTGAGATTGCAGGAATTTCGAAGAGCTGGCAGGGGTCGGGCAAATTATGGCAAAATCGCGTCAGAGGGTCTTTTCGAGAAGCTGCTCGATCCACTCGGGCTGCGTCTCGCCGACGGAGCGGCCGACCTCGGACCGGCCCTTGTAGGCGATCAGGGTGCTCTGCATCTGCGCGCCGAACCGGCGCACGAGATCCCGCTCTGCGTCGAAGTCGATCGTGAAGACGGCCAGATCCTTGAAGCGCGGCTCGGCGGAAAGCGTCGCGAGGATCGGCTTCTGCGCCCGGCAGATCGGGCACCAGGGCGCCGAGATCTGCACGAGGATCGGCCGCCCCGCCGCCTGCGCCGCCTCGAAGGCCGCCGCGTCGTAGGCGACCGGGCCGGCGGCCTGCCCGGGAGCGGGCCAGGCGCCGGCCAGGAGCGCGATCGCGAGAAGGGCCTGTCGGCGGGTCGTCATCGGCTCGTCCTCGCGGCATCGGTCACAGAGAGCCTCAGCGCTGCGCCGCGCGCCCGGCGGTCGCGGCGACCCAGGCGGGATCGGGCTTGGCCACCGCGGTGTCGTGATCGTCCTGCCAGCCCTCGACACCGAGGGGAAACCAGTGAACGCGGGTATAGCCCGCCGCGATCAGCCGCTTGCCCGCGTTCCAGCTGCCCCAGCATTCCGGCCGGCAGAAGGTCACGACCGGCTTGGACGTGTCGCCGCCGGTCAGCTCGGCGACGCGGCGGAGGAAGGCCTCCCCCTGGTCCGGCGGGAGCGGGGCGCCCCCGGCGCCCGGCATCCAGACGGCGCCGGGGATGGAGCGGTGCGTCGGCAGCCAGGGCCGGTCGTCCGGCAGCCCCGCGGGACGGCGGTCGGCGAGCACCACGTCGATGAGGACCGGCTTTTCGGGCAGAAGCCGTTCGAGGCCCTTCAGGTCGATGACGGTCGCGCCCTTCAGGGTTGCCGGCGTGTAGCCCCGGGGCGGCCCGGTATAGAGCCCGTCCGGCTCCGGCACGTTGACCGGGGAATCGGCCGGGCCGGCCGCGCCGAGCAGCAGGCTCAGCGCGGCGAGCGCCGCGGTTCTGGCGATGAGGCGCATCCGCACGAGGCTCAGTTGCTCGCCGAGGGAAGCGGGAAGGTCTGCTCCCAGCGTCCGCCCTGGTTGTCGGAGGCCGCCACCTTCACCGGCCCCTTGCCGTCCGGCTTGATCGCGAAGTTGATGACCGGGTTCGAGGCGATCGAGATGTCGCCAGCGAGCTGGAACACGAGCTGGTCGCCGTGGCTCACGGCAAGCTTCTCGATGTAGCGGGCCGGCGTGTAGTCGCGGGTGACCTGATTCATCTGCATTCCCGAGAAGTTCGGGTGGCGCACCATCAGCGTGGCCTCGACCGGCTTGGCCGATTGCGGCTCGCCCGAGAACTTCATGCGCATCTCGCCCATGCCCTTCATGGCCTCCTCGTCGCTCATGCCCATCGGGGCCGAGCAGCCGCCCGAGGCCTTGACGAACTTGGCCGATTCGAGGAGCCGGCCGTCCTTGGTCTCCACCACCGCATGGACGTTGGTGTAGTTGTTCACCCGCACCCGCAGCCGGATCTCGCCGGGATCGGCGGCCGGGCCGAAGGTGAAGTGCGCCGCGTAGGGCGACGGGTTGTCGTCGATGATGAAGTAGAGGCCTTTCACGTTGTCCTTGTCGGCCAGCGTCAGGCCGATCGGCACCAGCGCGGCATCGAGCGCGCGGGCGGGCGCGTCGATGGTCACGGCGCTCTCGCGCGCCTCGACCTGCCGGTCGCCGAAGATGGTCTTCTTGATCTCGCTCCAGCGCGCGGCGCGCTCCTCGTCGGTATCGGTGGCGCCGGCCATCACGTGCGTCGGCGCGAGCGCCGCGGCCGAGAGGGTGAGGCTGAGGGCGAGCATCAGGCGTTTCATGGTCGGTCTCCTTCCCGGAAGTCCCCGAAGCGTACGGCCGTCATTCCCATTCGAGCTCTTGATAGGCCTGGGTGACGTTGCGGCCGTTGTAAGTGTCGAACAGGGCCCACCTGTCCCGCTCCCCCTGCGCCACCGTGCGCACCGCGCTCTCGATGGGCACGCTGTCGGCCACGGCCTTGCGGGTCTCGTCGCGCAGCGCGGAGAGGTAACGCGCGAGGTCGGCAAAAGCGGGTGCGGCATCGACCAGGGTCGGACCGTGGCCGGGCACGGCCTTGGCCGCGCCCATTCCCTTGAGCCGCTCGATCTCTCCGAGCCAGCCGCGCAGGCTGCCGTCGAGGGAGGGGATGCGGCCGACGAAGAGCAGGTCGGCGGGAAACAGCAGGCCGCTGCCGGTGTCGAGCATGGAGAGGTCGCAGGAGGTGTGCGCGGTGCCGTGGGCGGTGAGCCGCAGGATGCGCCCGCCGAGGTCGATCTCCGCCCCGTCCTTCACCTCCATGGTCGGGGTGACCACCTCCCCGGCCTTGTCCTCTCCGAGGATCTCGGCGAGGCGCTGGCGGTAGAACGCGCCGCGGGCGTCGAGCGCACCGCGCAAGGCGGCGTGGCCGACGAAGGTCGGGTTGTCGCCCCGGAAGGCGGCGGCGCCGAACACGTGGTCGGGATGGACGTGGGTGAGCATGACGAAGCGGATCGGCTTATCCGTGCGCCGGGCGATCTCGGCGCGCAGCCACTGCCCATCCGCGAGACTGCCGCCCGATTCGGTGACGAGCACCCCGTCGCGCCCGACGATGAAGCCGATATTGGCGATCCCGTCGGCATTCTCCGGCGTCGCCTCCGCGTCCGGCCCCCGCCGGATGAAGATGCCCGGTGCGACCTCGTCCATCGACAGGGTCTCCGCCGCCAGCCCGAGCCGCGGCAGGCAGCACAGGCAGAAGCCGCCGAACAGCGCCGCGCGGCGCGTGGCGCCGCCGCTCACCGCCGGCCTCCCGCGCCCGTCGATCCGAGGCACATCCGTGCCGCCATCTCCCGTTTCCTCCCGGCTTTTGCCGTTATATTGCAAACCATCTAGTAGGTAGATTTTTGGCCCGTCAAGTGCCAGGGTCGCGCAAACCATGGATCGGTCGCGGTCACGTGATCGGCCCCGGACGAACGGGCAGACGATGAGAGACACGCGCGCGTCACTTCTCAGCGAGGCAGAGATCCTGGTGCGCGGCCGGGGCTATTCCGGCTTCAGCTACGCCGACCTCGCCGAAGCCGTGGGCATCCGCAAGGCGAGCATCCACCACCATTTCCGCACCAAGGATGACCTCGCCCGCGCCCTGATCGAGGCCTACGACGCCCGCTACGACGCGGCGCTCGACGACATCTCGGGCCAGACCGCCGACGGGGTGGCCCGGATCGAGGCTTATGGCCGGCTCTATCTCGGCGGCGTCGAGCGGGGACTCGGCTGCCTCTGCGCGGCGCTCGCCGTCGAGCTGGAGACGCTGCCCGAGGCCTTGCGCCGCGCCATCACCGCCTTCTTCGACAAGCACATCGCCTGGCTCGCCGGCGTGCTCGAAGAGGGACAGATCAGCGGCAGCGTCCGCGCCGGTCTCGATCCGCAGGCCCATGCCCGTCTGATCGTCGCGGCCCTGGAAGGGGCCCTGCTGCTGGAGCGGTTCCTGGCGGGATCGGAAGGCTTCGAGCGGACGCTGAGGGCGCTGAGCGAGGGGCTGCGCCCAACGGCCGAACCTGATACCCTGCGGAACGAGGAGTCGCGGCCTTGAACAGAGCGGATGCCATCCGCCGCCTTAGGGACAGCGCCGACGCCGTGCGCACCATGGGGGCGACCTCGCTCTACTTGTTCGGCTCGACGGCACGGGGCGAGGCACGCACCGACAGCGATCTCGACCTCTTCATCGATTACGATCCCGGCACGCGCTTCAACGCCTTCGACCTCGTCGGCATCAAGCTGCTGCTCGAAGACCGCCTCGGGACCGCGATCGATATCACCACCCGCGACGGCCTCCACCCGCGATTGCGCGATGGAATCGAGGCCTCGGCGCTCCGCGTGTTCTGATGGCCCGGCGCGACTATCGGCACGCTCTGGACGACATGCTGGCCGCCCTCGACGGGATCGCCCAGGCCACGGCGGGACAGGACTTCGATGCCTTTTGCCGGAACTGGCTCCTCAAGCACGGCGTCGAGCGGGGGATCGAGATCATCTCGGGGGCGAGCCGCGCCGTGCCGGATGCTGTCAAGTCGCTGCGGCCCGAGATACCCTGGCATCGGGTGCGCGCCATCGGGAACATCCTGCGGCACGAGTATCACGGTCTGTCCGAGCGCATTCTCTGGAACGTCGTCGTCGACGAGCTGCCGCGCCTGCGCATCGCCGTCGAAGCGCTTCGAGCGCAAGCCGACGACCTTCCATCCGACCCGGATGATACAATATGACAGCCTGACATTCCGTCATCGCGCAATCTGCCTAGGCCTTTCATGTCCGACGCCTCTCCCCTCGCCGTCGCCTCCCAGAAGATCCCGGTGACCGTGCTCACCGGCTATCTCGGGGCGGGCAAGACGACGCTGCTCAACCGCATCCTCACCGAGCAGCACGGCAAGCGCTACGCCGTGATCGTCAACGAGTTCGGCGAGATCGGCATCGACAACGACCTCGTGGTCGGCGCCGACGAGGAAGTGTTCGAGATGAACAACGGCTGCGTCTGCTGCACCGTGCGCGGCGACCTGATCCGCATCATGGACGGGCTGGTGAAGCGCCGCGGCAAGTTCGATGCGATCATCGTCGAGACCACGGGGCTCGCCGATCCGGCCCCCGTCGCCCAGACCTTCTTCGTGGATCAGGATGTCGGCGACGCCGCCCGGCTCGACGCGGTGGTGACGGTGGCCGACGCCAAGTGGCTCACCGACCGGCTCGCCGACGCGCCCGAGGCCAAGAACCAGATCGCCTTCGCCGACGTGATCCTGCTCAACAAGGCCGACCTCGTCTCGGGCGAAGATCTCGACCGGGTCGAGGCTCAGATCCGGGCGATCAATCCCTGGGCCAAGGTCCACCGCACCGAGCGCTGCGCGATCCCGCTCGATCAGGTGCTCGACCGCAACGCCTTCGACCTCTCGCGCATCCTCGACGTGGAGCCCGACTTCCTGGAGGAGGGCCACCACCATCATCACGACGAGCAGATGCAGTCCGTCTCGGCCAAGCTCGACGGTCCGGTCGACCCGGAAAAGTTCATGCCCTGGATCTCCAACCTGACGCAGGTTCAGGGGCCGGACATCCTGCGCTGCAAGGGTATCGTCGCCTTTCCCGACGAGCCGAAGCGCTTCGTCTTCCAGGGCGTGCACATGATCCTCGACGGCGACGTTCAGGGCGAATGGGGCGCCGACGAGCCGCGCGTCTCCCGCGTGGTCTTCATCGGACGCAACCTCGACCCGGACGCCATCCGCGAAGGCTTTTTCGCCTGCAAGGCGTGAGGCGAGACCATCCGGCGACAGCAAAAAGGGCCGCCCGAACGGGCGGCCCTTACCTCTTGATCCGCGGACCGGATGGCGGCCGGGACCGAAGTCCCGATCCCGCTCTCAGAAATCCAGCAACACCCCGGCCGAGCCGATGGCGGCAGCGGCGAGACCGAGCGCGAACACGCCGATCATCGCGTAGGAAATCACCTTCAGCATCAGCGCTCCTCACGCTCCCGCATCGGGCGCCTTAACAGCGGCTGCCGCCGGAGGTCTGGCCGTACTGCTGAACCGGGAAGTTCTGCTGGTTGGCGTTGCCTTCCGCGGCCGAATTCATCGGGCAGCCGCGATAGATCGGGGCGCCCGGACCGGCGAGCGAACCGGTCCACTCGGCGGCGTACGGCGCCGGATGGACATGGGCATTGCTGAAGGCCATGACGGAGGAAACCGGGGCGACACCCAGAACAAGAGCGGCGACGGCGGCGGAAATACGGTTCTTCAAAGTCTTCTCCGATCCAATTGTTCGGACATCCCGGCGATCCGGCTGCCCTTTCGTCTTCGATAGACTTGATATGGTGCGCCGTCGCCCGCAGCGCCGTGTCGTTGCGCACGCAGCATCGTGGAACGATTCGGACGGCGCTCCGAAAGCTCCATGAAGAGCCGGCGCCACCCCGGAATGCAGGCGCGAGACTGCTCTTGAAGAGCGCTTTCCGATGCGGACTCGGACTGTATTCACGAAGCCGTGACCAAGTCTTTACATCACGCGGGAAGCCTTCACTGCGTCCGATCGCTTGCGCCGGTCGAGGCACGGGGGGCGAAAGGCCTCCGGCGACGGCCGCCGCCCGCGGCGCGCCGAGACGAAAGTCCGATCGCGGGTCGAGCCGCTCGTTGGTTAAAAGGCAACCTTTCGGTGCTTCGATGGCGCGGTCGAGGGATCGCGATCCCGGTGGCGCCGCCTCCAGCGGTTCCGGCGGGTGGCGTGTGCGACTCCCCGCGAGAGTTCGAGTGTGCCGATGCCCTCAACGACAGCCGCCTTCCCGGGCGTGCCGGCCGCCGCGGCGCCGTCGCGCTGGCGCGAGGGCGCCTGGAGCGGCGTCCCCGTCATCCGCGTCGTCCACGGGCTGGCCGGCGCGCTGCACGCGGCCTTCATCTTCTTCGCCTGCTTCGCCTTCTCGGACACCTCGCCCTACGACATCGTCGCGATCCCGACGATCCTGCTCTGGCTCGCGCTGGGCATCCGGCTGCACCGGGGGGCGATGCCGCTGGTCTTCCTGCTGCTGATCTATCTCGGCGCGATCGTCGTCGCGCTGGTGCCCTATCTCGACGAGCCGCTGCCGGTGACCTGGACGGTGCAGCTCATCTACCTCGTCGTGACCGGCATCTTCTTCGCCATGCTCTACGCCGACGACACGCACGCACGTCTCGAGGTGGCGCTCAAGGCCTACACGGCGAGCTGCGTGCTCTCCGCCTTCCTCGGCATCGTCGGCTACCTGCAGCTCCTGGGCATCGAGGACCTGTTCTACCGCTACGGCCGCGCCTCGGGCACGTTCCAGGACCCGAACGTGTTCGGCTCCTTCCTCACCCTCGGCGCGCTCTACCTCATGCACGGCCTCCTCTCCGGCTCCAGCCGGAGGCCGTTCCTGGCCCTGACGAGCCTCGTCGTCATCATGGCGGGCATCTTCCTGTCCTTCTCCCGCGGCTCCTGGGGCGGGACCGTCGTGGCGGTCGCCGTGATGGTCGGGGCGCTCTACACGACGAGCGGTTCGGGCCGCCTGCGGCGGCGGATCGTGACCATCGGCCTCGTCACCGCCGGGCTCGGCCTCGCGGCGCTCGCGGGCCTGCTCTCCATCGACAGCGTCGCCGAGACCTTCCAGACCCGCGCCGCCGTCACGCAGGACTACGACGAGGGCGAGACCGGGCGCTTCGGCAACCAGATCCGCGGCATGGGCCTGCTGCTGGAGCAGCCGCTCGGCATGGGGCCGCTGCAATGGCGCCTGATCTTCCGGCTGGAGCCGCACAATTCCTATATCGGCAGCTTCGCCAACGGCGGCTGGCTGGCCGGCGCCACCTTCATCGCCCTGGTCGCGGCGACGGGCTTCGTCGGCTTCCGGCTGATGGCGCGGCCCTCGCCCTACCGGGCTCACGCGCAGATCGTCTTCCCGGCGCTGCTGATGTTCTTCCTGCAGGCGATGCAGATCGACGTGGAGAAGTGGCGCCACGTCTACATGATGCTGGGCATGGTCTGGGCGCTGGAGGCCGCGCGCCTGCGCTGGCCCGGCTCCGCCGAGGCCCGGCTGGCACGGCCGTCGCACGGCGGACCGGGACGGCCGGAGCGGGGCAGGCTATGATGCGGCGTGGCGGTCGGGCGGACGTGCCTGGAAGCCTCGACTGGGCCGCGGGTCCGGCCGAGCACGCGGTCGCGAACATGACCGGCAACCCGCCTGGAGCGGTGAGCACCGTGAGCACCGGATCGGTGAGCGAGGCCGAACGCCTCGAAGCCCTGCACGACCTGCGCATCCTGGACACCGATCCGGAGGCGCATTTCGATGCCCTGTGCCGCACGGCGCAGCGCCTGTTCGGGGTGGCGACGGCCTACGTCTCCCTGGTCGATGCCGAGCGGCAATGGCTGAAGGCCTGTTCCGGCGGCATGCCCGCGCAGACGCCGCGGGACGGCTCCTTCTGCCATCTCACCATCACCCAGGACGCGGTGCTCGTCGTGCCCGACGCCCGCCGGGACCCGCGCTTCTCGACCCTCCCGATCGTGACGGGACCGCCGCACGTCGCCTTCTACGCGGGCGCTCCCCTGATCCTGCGGCCAGGCCTGCGGCTCGGCTCCCTCTGCCTCGTCGATCCGCGCCCGCGCGCGTTCTCGGCGGCCGACGCGGCGGCCCTGCGCGACCTCGCCGAGGTCGCCGTCGCGCAACTGCGCCTCCACCGCGACAACCTCGCCTTCGCCACCGAGCGGGCGCTGCGGCAGATCCACGAGAGCACGATCCGCGCGCAGGGCGCCGAGATCGAGCGCCGGGCGGCGGACAACTCGCTCCTCACCATGGCCGAGCAGATCGCCCAGGTCGGCCACTGGCGCATGAACTTCTCGGACGGCCGTCCGATCTATTCCGAGAGCTTCCTGCGCATCGCAGGCCTCGACCCGGCCGCGCCCCATCCCACCTTCACGCAGCTCTGCCATCCCGGGGATCGCGAGCGGATCGAGGCGATCAGCGCCGCGGCGATCGCCGGCGGCGGCGATTTCGAGTTCGAGGCGAGGGTCGTGCGTCCCGACGGCTCGGTGCGCGACATCATGGTGCGCGGCACCTGCAACAAGGACAGGGCCGGCCGCACGATCGGCCTGTTCGGCATCCTCATGGATGTCACCGACCGGCTGCGGATCCAGGCGGAGATCCGCCGCGGCGAGCAGCGCTACCGCAGCCTCGCGGATTCCCTGCCGCTTCTCGTCTGGACCCTCGATCCGGGCAGCGGCGAGGCGACCTACGCCAATGCGCGCTTCGAGGAGTATTACGGCCCGATCGGCCCGTCGCGGGCCCAGCGGCTCGGCCGCAACCATCCCGACGACGCGCCGGCCATGGAGGCGGCCTGGCAAGCGGCCCGCGCCAACGGGCGGGGCTATGACGGTCAGTGGCGCCTGCGCGCCCGGGACGGCTCCTACCGCTGGCACAAGCTGTCGCTCACGCCGGTCCGCAGCGCCGCCGATCCGAACGAGGTGACGGAGTGGATCGGGACCGCGCTCGACATCGACGAGATCGTCTCCGCCCGGCTCGCCATGGAGGACACGAGCCGCCTGCTCGGCATCGCCCTCGAAGGCGCGGAGGCCGGCACCTTCGACTGGAACCTGCGCACCGGCATCACCCTGCTCTCGCCGGAAAGCGCCCGGCTCTACGGCCTGCCCGAGACGCGCGAGCCCGTCGGCCTGTCGCCGACGGAATGGACGGCGGCCGTCCACCCGGACGATGTCGTCGAGACCTGGAACCGGATTCATCAAGCCATCGACTCCCGGACCCGCTTCACGGCGGAGTACCGGGTGGGTGCGCGCTGGATCTACGCCTGCGGCCGCACCCTCTACGGCCGCGACGGCCGGCCCTACCGGATGATCGGGCTGCATCTCGACATCACCGAGCGCAAGGCGGCCGAGGCGGCCCTGCGCGCCGTGACCGCGGAGGCGCAGGCCGCCACGGCGGAGGCCGAGCGGGCGAGCGCGGCCAAGAGCGAGTTCCTCGCCGCCATGAGCCACGAGATCCGCACGCCCCTCAACGGCATCCTCGGCTACGCCGACCTCCTGCTGGAGCGCCCCCACCGCGATCCGGAGGAACGCCGCCGGCTGGAGCTGATCCGCGTCTCGGGCGAGACCCTGCTCACCGTGGTCAACGACGTCCTCGACGTCTCGAAGATCGAGGCGGGCCAGTTCGAACTCGATCCGCTTCCCTTCGCCCTGGGCAAGCTGATCGACGACACCGTGGCGATCATGCGCGGCAGCGCCCTCAAGAGCGCGCTGACCATCGAGGCGCGGATCGACCCGCACCTGCCCGAGACGGTGGTCGGGGACGCCACCCGGCTGCGACAGGTGTTGTTCAACCTGCTCAACAACGCGGTGAAGTTCACGCCCGCCGGCTCCGTCACCCTCACCGTCCGCTGCGAGGGCAGCCGCCCGCTCCCCTCGGGCGAGACCGCGGAGGCCCTGCGCTTCGAGGTCGCCGATACCGGCATCGGCATCGCGCCCTCGCATCGGGACCGGCTGTTCAAGCGCTTCAGCCAGGTCGACGGCTCGATCAGCCGGCGCTTCGGCGGCTCCGGGCTCGGCCTCGCGATCTGCCGTCACCTCGTCACGATGATGGGGGGCGAGATCGGCGTCGAGAGCGAGGAAGGCGTCGGCTCGACCTTCTGGTTCACCCTGGCCCTGCCCCGGGCCGTCTCCGCTCCCGCCGCCGGGGCCGCCCCCGTCCCGGCAGCGCGGGAGGCCGGCGCGGGACCGGGCGGTGCGCGCATCCTCCTCGTCGAGGACGTGCCGATCAACCAGACCCTCGCCCGGGCCGTCCTGGAGGCCCAGGGCTACCGGGTCGACGTGGCCGGGGACGGGGCCGGGGCGCTGGCGGCCATCGCCGCGGTCTACGGGAGCGGCGGCCCGATCCCCGATCCCTACGCCGTGGTGCTGATGGACGTGCAGATGCCGGGCATGGACGGGCTCACCGCCACGCGCCGGATCCGCGCCCTCGAAGGCCCGGCCGCCCGCCTGCCGATCGTGGCCATGACCGCCAACGTGCTGGACGGGCAGGTGCAGGACCTGCTGGAGGCCGGCATGGACGACCATGTCGGCAAGCCGTTCAAGCGCGCGCATCTCTGCGCCACGATCGAGCGCTGGCGCACACTGGGCGACGCGCGGGCCTTCGAGGCCGCGTCTGCGGTTGCGCCGCGCGCCGCGGCGCGGGTGATCGACCGGGCGACCTTCACCGCGGTAGAGGACATGATGGGCCGCGAGCACGTCCAGACGCTGCTCTCGCTGCTCGAATCGGATCTCGAGCTGCGCTTCGATTCCGAGGAGGCCGGTTCGGCGGAAGGGGCGCTCGACCGAGAGCAGATCGCCTACGACGCCCATGCCGTGGTCGCCGCCGCCGGAGCGCTCGGCTTCGTCGGCCTGTCCGACCTGTGCCGGGAGATCGAAGCCGCCTGCCGGGAAGGCGCGGCCCTCTCGCCGCTGATCGGGCGGCTTCGCCTGCTCCGCTCGGAGACGCTGGACACCATCCGGGCCCTGCGGGCGGCGTGAGAGCCGATCGAGAACCGGGCAAGTCTCGAGATCGGGCTTGAGATCGGCCCCCGTGCGCGCCACCTGACAGCGGCCAAGCCCGCTTCCGCCGCCAGAGTCCGCCTTGCCGCCCCTCTTCGACTACGCCGCGCAAGCGGGCTCCGCGATCAAGGCCTTCGCGGAGGCCTCCAGCGACCTCCTGATTCAGCCGACGCTGCGCCTCGGCGTCACCGGCCTCGCCCGCTCCGGCAAGACGGTGTTCACGACCGCCCTCATCCACCACCTCGTGGAGGGCCACGCGCTCCCCGCCTTCGAGCCAGCGCATGCCGGCCGCCTGCGCCGCGCCCGGCTCGTGCCGCAGCCCGACGACGACGTGCCGCGCTTCCCCTTCGAGGAGAATTTTTCCGCGCTCACGGAGGCCCGGCGCTGGCCGGGCTCGACCGACCGGATCAGCCAGTTCCGCCTCGCCATCGAGTACGAGCGGGCGGGCGGCTGGCGCAGCGGGCCGGCGACGCTGATGCTCGACGTGGTGGATTATCCCGGCGAGTGGCTGCTCGATCTCGCCCTGGTCGATCAGAGCTACGTGGCGTGGTCGCGCGCCACCATCGCCGGCACCCGCCGGGCGGGCCGGGCCGAGATCGCCGCGCCCTGGCTCGCGGTGATGGCGGAGCTCGATCCGGCCGCGCCCCTCGACGAGGTGGTGGCCGAGCGCGCCGCCAACGCCTTCAAGGCCTATCTCGCGGCCCTGCGTGCGGGTGCGGAATCGGTCGCCACCACCCCGCCGGGGCGCTTCCTGATGCCCGGGGATCTGGCCGGCTCGCCGATGCTGACCTTCGCCCCCCTCGACCGGCTGGAAGAGGTGCAGGCGCCCGGCAGCCTCGGCGCCCTGATGGAGCGGCGCTTCGAGGCCTACAAGAGCAAGGTGGTGGAGCCGTTCTTCCGCGAGCATTTCCAGCGAGTCGACCGGCAGATCGTGCTGGTGGACGTGCTCTCGGCGGTCGATTCCGGGCCGGCGGCGCTCGCCGAGCTCGAAGAGGCGCTGGACGCGGTGCTGCTCGCCTTCCGCATCGGCCGCAACAGCCTGCTCTCGCGCTTCTTCGCGCCCCGGGCCGAGCGGATCATGTTCGCCGCGACCAAGGCCGACCACCTGCACCAGTCGAGCCACGACCGTCTCGACGCGCTGCTGCGCCTGCTGGTCTCGCGGGCGATGCGCCGGACCGAGGCCGCGGGCGCCCGGGTCGGCACCGTGGCGCTCGCCTCCGTCCGCGCCACACGCGAAACCACGGTGCATGACGGCGGCGAGGTGCTGCGCGCCGTCTCCGGCACGCCGGAGGCGGGCGAGCATGTCGGCGACGAGACCTTCGACGGGCTCTCGGAAGCCGCGGTGTTTCCCGGCGAATTGCCCGCCGACCCGCAGGCGGTGCTCGACGGGGCGGTTCCGCCGGGCTCCTTCCGCTTCCCGCGCTTTCGCCCGCCCCCGGTCAGGTCCGACGCGCTCGGCCGGCCGGGCCATCTGCCGCAGATCCGGCTCGACCGGGCCATGCAGTTCCTGATCGGGGATCGGCTGACGTGACCAACCCGCAGCGCCCGCGCGCCTTCCGCATCCCGTCCGCCGACCAGCCGCCGCCGGAGGCCGCAACCGCCGAGGCGCCGCCCCCGCCGCGGCCGGAAGTACGCTTCGTCGACGAGCCCTACGAGATCGTGGACGCGGCCGACGGCGTCGCCGTGCCGGTGGCGCCCAAGCGTCGGGCGCCCTGGCTCTCGATCCTGTTCAGCGCGCTCGGCGGCCTCGTCACCATCGCGGTCGGCCTCTCGATCGAGCGGCTGATCACCGACCTGTTCGCCACCGCCCCCTGGCTCGGCTTCGTCGCGCTGGCCCTCCTCGGAATCGCGGCGGTCGCCCTCACGGCCCTCGTCGCCCGCGAGGCGCTCGGCGTCTGGCGCGAGCGCAAGATCGAGGCGTTGCGCGAGCGCGCGCTCGCGGCGCTGTCCACCCGCGATCACACCGCGGCGCAGGGCGTGGTGCAGGAGTTGCGCGGCTTCTACACGGGCCGGCCCGCGCTCGCCGCCGGCATCCGGCGGCTGGACGCCGTGGGCGACGCGATCCTCGACGTGGACGACCGTCTGGCGCTCGCCGAGGGCGAGTTGCTGAGTCCCCTCGACCGGCAGGCCAAGGCGGCCATCGCCCAGGCCGCGAGCCAAGTCTCGGCCGTGACGGCTTTGAGCCCGCGAGCCATCGTCGACGTCGCCTTCGTGGTGTTTTCCGCCGCCCGGCTCCTGCGCCGGATCGCGGCGATTTACGGGGGCCGCCCCGGCCTGCTCGGCTTCCTGCGCCTCGCAAGGGCGGCTTTGGCCCACCTGACCGTGACCGGCGGCATGGCGGTGGGCGAGGGCATGCTGCATCAGGTGCTCGGCCTGGGGCTCGCCGCCCGCGTCTCGGCTAAGCTGGGTGAAGGCGTGCTCAACGGGTTGATGACGGCCCGCTTCGGCCTTGCGGCGCTTGCCGTCTGCCGTCCCCTGCCCTTCGTCCGCGTGAGCCCGCCGACGGTCAACGATGTCGCCGGCCAGCTTTTCCGCAGCAGCGAGGACAAGGCGTGACGCGCCCTCGCCCTGGCGCAGCGGGTTGATCGGGTTCGCAGCAGCGCCCCGAACAAGAAAGCTCCCGCACCGGCTGGTGCGGGAGCTTCTCACTTGAAACGGCCTTGAGGCTTGGACAGCCTTGAGGCGCGGCGATCAGCAGTCGTCGCCGCCCTTCTTGTCGCCGAGCTTCTGGTCGTGGCCGGCCGCGTTCATCGCGCCGACGGTGCCCGGGGCGGCCGGCTGATCGCCGCCCGCGGTGTTCTTGGCGGACGAGGTCTGGTCCGAGCCCGGCTTGTTGCCGACGCCCTGGCCGGCGCCGACATTGTTCATCGCGCCGACGGTGCCGGGGGAAGCCGGCTGCTGACCGCCCGCGAGGTTCTTCGAACCCGCCTCGGCACCGCTGCCGGTGCTGCTGTTCGCGGCCGTCGATCCCTCGGGAGCCTTGGCGGTGCTGCCGGTGTTGCACGGCGCGGCGAGCGCGGAACCGGCGATGAAGGCGAAAGCGGTGGCGGTGGCGATGGTCTTCGTGAACGTCACGATAGCGTTCCTCCGATTCTGTCCGACCGGATTTGCCGACCGGTGTGCCCGGAGAAAGCGATTAAGGAAATTTAAGTTCCCGATTCTTCCCGAGATGAATTATTTTTTGGAATTCGCGAACGAGAACCGCTTTCCCGCCGCTTGGGCCCGTCACTTGGGCCAGTCACTTGGGAAAGTCGATACGAACCATCGGCTTGGTGATGGGGGCCAAAGCGCCGGGCTCAGAGCGGTGCGAGGAAGCCCGCCAGCCGCATCAGCCCCTCGGGCCAGGGCCCGTGTCCGCTCGCCACGTTGATGTGGCCGGCCTCGCCCGCATCCACCAGCGCCGAGCCCCAGGCATAGGCGTAATCCTCCGCCCGCTCATAGGTGCAATGCGGGTCGGTGCGGCTCGCCACGAGGAGCGAGGGGAACGGCAGGGGATCGCGCGGGACGGGAGCGAAGGCGCGCACGCTCTCGGGCAGGTCCGCCCCGGCCTCGATATCGGGGAAGGCCACGAGCAGGGCCCCGCGCACCACGCCTTCGGGAAAGCGCGGCGCCGCCTCCACCGCCGCGACGACGCCGAGGCTGTGGGCGATGAGGATGACCGGCCGGTTCGCCGCCGCCACCGCTTCCGCGATCCGGGTGCGCCACGCCTCGGGGTCGGGCTGGTGCCAATCGTCCTGCGCGACGATCCGCGCGGTCTTGAGCCGCGACGCCCAGCGGGCCTGCCAGTGCTCCTCCTCGGAGCCGGCATAGCCGGGCAGGATCAGGATGTCGCAATCGGCGGTCTTCATGGGCGGTCTTCTACGGATGGGCGGCGCCTCGACGCAACGGGCGGCGGGGCGGGCGGCTCCCTCGCCCGCCGCCCTCAGGCGAGCCAGTCGGGCAGGCGGTCGAGGCGGATCATGTCGTCGTAGCTCGGGCGCGGGCGCACCACCGCCGAGCGGTCGCCGCTCACCAGCACCTCGGGCACGAGGCGGCGGCTGTTGTAGGTGCCAGCCTGGACCGCGCCGTAGGCCCCCGCGCTCATCACGGCGATCAGGTCGCCCGGCGCCACCGCCGGCATCTCGCGGCCGAGCGCGAAGTAATCGCCGCTCTCGCAGACCGGGCCGACCACGTCCGCCGTCAGCCGGGGCGTGTCGGGGGCCGGCTCGCGCAGGGGCCGCAGGGCGTGGAAGGCCTCGTAGAGCGTCGGGCGGATCAGATCGTTCATCGCCCCATCGACGATGACGAAGGTCTTGCTCTCCGTGGGCTTCACGTAGATCACCCGGGTGACGAGGATGCCGGCATTGCCCGCGATCATCCGCCCGATCTCGAAGACCGGACGCAGGCCCAGCGGCTTGAAATGCCGGCGCAGAATCTCGGCCAAAGCCGCCGGGTCGGGCGGGGGCGCGTTGTCGTCGCGGTAGGGAATGCCGAGCCCGCCGCCGAAATCGACGTGGTGCAGCCGGTGCCCGTCGGCGAGGAGGTCGCGGGCGAGTTCGCAGAGCAGGCGGGCGGCGTTGTCGAAGGGGGTCAGGTCCGTGATCTGGCTGCCGATATGCATGTCGACGCCGGTGATCGACAGGCCCGGCATCCGCGCGGCCAGGGCGTAGACCTCCCGGGCGCGGGAGATCGGGATGCCGAACTTGTTCTCGGACTTGCCCGTCGAGATCTTGGCGTGCGTACGCGCGTCCACGTCCGGGTTCACCCGGATCGAGACCGGGGCCGTCTGCCCGCGGGAGGCGGCGACTTCGGACAGGGCGGCGAGTTCGGGTTCGCTCTCGACGTTGAAGCAGAGGATGCCCGCGTCGAGGGCGGCGGCCATCTCCTCGCGGGTCTTGCCGACGCCGGAGAAGACGATGCGCTCCCCCGGCACGCCCGCGGCGAGCGCCCGGCGCAGTTCGCCCTCGGAAACGATGTCCATGCCCGCGCCCTGGCGGGCGAGCGTGGCGAGCACCGCCTGATTCGAGTTCGCCTTCATGGCAAAGCAGACCAGCGCGTCGTCGGCGGCGAAGGCCTCGGCGAAGACGCGGTAATGCCGCTCCAGAGTCGCGGTGCTGTAGCAGTAGAACGGCGTGCCGACGGCCTCCGCGAGCGCGGTCAGATCGACGTCCTCGGCGTGGAGGCGCCCGTCCCGATAGTGGAAATGGTGCATGTCCGGACAATCCGCCGCCGCTTGCCTCGCCGGTCCCACGGGACCGGGCCGTCGCGCCCAGTGGCTCTAAGGGGTGTGAGGTGCTCTCCGGCGGGCGGAGCGCATCCTACAGGATCGCGTCGAGGATGAAGGGTTCCTTCGGGATCCGGTAGCCGCGCTTGCTCCCGCGGGAGGTGGTGACCGGAACGGCGTCGCCGCCGGGCGGGATCGCCGCGGGGTTCAGCTCGTCGCCCGCCAGGACGGCGTCCGCCTCGGGCGCCGCGCCGCGATCACCGACGGAGACCGTGCTGCCCGGCAGGCTCCGGGCCGAGGCCGGCGCCCCGGGGCGCACGACGGGGGCGGTCTCGGAGACGGCCGCGCCCGGCGGCTCCAGGCTGCCGCGCCGGCCGCAGGCCGAGCAGGTCAGGGCGAGGCCGAGCGCGATCAGGATCGGAAGGCGGGAGGAGGGGGCGGACATCGGCATTTCCGGCATGGCGGCGGCGCCAGCTTAACCGTTGGCCGCGCGCGGCGCGAGCCCGCGGCCGCGGGGACTCCTCAGCTCTTCTTGTTGCCGCGCGCGGAATCCTTGGGCGGCGTGTAGGCGTCGATCGCCCGGCGGCAGTTCTCGGAGAGCTTGGACCAGTTGGTCTTGAAGCACTGGTCGGTCGCCGGATCGTCCGGATCGAGGTTGCCGCAATAGCTGAGATAGTCGCCGGTGCAGTACTTCTTGAGCGTCTCGTTGCCGCGCTTCGACTGCTGCGCCTGTGCCGGGACGGCCAGCAGGACGGCCGCGCCCGTCAGGGCGAGAACGAAGGGCGTCAGCTTCAGGGCCATGATGTTCGCTCGATCGCGGTTGTGGGAAGATCCGGCGCGATGATGCCCCCGCATGTCCGCAACAAGGCGGCCCCGGGGCAAACGCAAGGTGGATCGGTGCTTACGGGCTCCCGGGAAACGCCGCAAGGGAGATGGCCGCGGGCGGGTGCCCGCGCGGTGCGTTTCGGCTCCCGGCGGCTCAGCCCTCGGCGAGCGCGGGGGCCGGTGCGGAGGCTGGGAAGGTGCCGACCTGGGGCAGGCGCTCGCGCCGGGCCAGGGCATCGGCCACCTCGGCGATGCGACGGCGCAGCTCGGCGGTGTCGTCGCCTCCGCGGGCGGCGAGGGCGGCCTGCGCCGCCGCGAGTTCCGTGCGCAGCCTCTCCAGCTCGGCGCGCAGCATCCCGGTCTCGTCCGCGTCGTCTTCGGCGGAGAGGGCGGCGGGCTCCCCTTGCGCGCGGCGGGCGCGCTTGAGGTCGTCGAGGATGGTGCGGTGGGCCTCCTCTAGGGCATGGAGGGTGGCGAGCCCGGTCTCGCCCTCGGCACGGACCCGGGCGAGATCGCGGTCGAGGCCGGCGATGCGTTCGAGGGCGCGGGCCACCTCCGCCTCGCTCAGGAGGCGGGCGGCGACCGCGGCTTCCGCCTCCATGGTGCGGGCCCCGATCGCGGCCATGTCGGCGTGGCGGTGGGCGGCGACCGCCTCCGCCTTGCGCTCCAGCCGGCGCTGCGCCACGGCGAATTCCGCCCGCAGATGGTCACGCTCGGCCACCACCTCGGAGACGCTCACCGGCAGGGTCGCCTCGATCCGCCGCCGGGCGAGGCGGGCGGCGCGGGCGTTCACCGTCGGCAGGATCGTCAGGGCGCACAGGCTCGCCACAAGGAAGCCGAGCCCGAAGATCATCACGGTCTCGATCACGTCGGGGGGCCCTCACGCCGCCTCGGCCGGCAAGTCCGGCCGCTGCGTCTTTTGCCCGTCTTGCCCGCGGGGAGGCAAGCGGCCTTCGGTCGCGCCGCGAAGCCACTCTTGCGGCTCCGCGCGTGAAGGCGGCCCGGAGGAAAAATCAGAACGGGTTCCAGGTCGGACGGCCGGTGAACTTCAGATAGCCGACATTGATGCCGAGCCGGGCGCCCACGCCCGAGCGGATCGGCACCACGATGACCCCGCCATCGGTCACCGCGGTCATGCCGAAGCCGCCGATGAAGTAGGCCGAGCCGTCCACCCCGCCGAAGCGGCGGTAGAGGTCGCGCACGGCGGGCAGATTGTAGACGAGCATCATGGTGCGCGCCCCGTCGCCGCCGACATCGAAGCCCAGCGTCGGCCCCTGCCAGTAGATCCGGCGCTGCCCGGCATTGCGGGTATAGAGCGTGCCCTCGCCGTAGCGCAGGCCGCCGACGATGGCGCCCGAGGCCTCCTGACCGAGGATGTAGCCGTTGGGCTCGCCCCAGCGCCGGGTCGCCTCCTCGACGGTCAGCGCGAGGCCGCGCGACACGCTGCCGAAGAAGCGGTGCCCGTTCTCGACGATCTCCCGGGGGCGGAACGAGTCAGGGCGGACGCTGTCGTCCTGATAGGCCAGAGCGGGGACGGCACCGGCCAGGAAACCGCCGGACAGCCCGGCCGACAGGCCGAGCAGGGCGGTGCGGCGGGTGGTGCCCCGACGGATGGGATCGTGCGGCATGTCGGTCTCCCTCTCCCCGCGCGCGGGCGCTCCCGCCCGGCGGGCACGACATCGCCGCAGGGAGTGCGCAATCTCGGGACCGATCAAGTCAAGATTGGGTTAACAGGCGATTAAGCCTCCGCCGGCCGAAGGCTCAGGCGCCGCCCGCCCGGCGGAGGTCGAAATACGAGACGGCACTGCGCGGCGGCAGGGCCAGCGCGTCGCAATAGGCCGCCGAGCCGAGCGCGGCGAAGGGACCGTTGCGGTAGAAGCGGTCGCGATGCCCGTAGGTGACCAGCGCCCCGCCGGGGCCGATCACGCGCCCGCCGGCCATGGTCAGCACGTGGTCGCCGGCGGCCGTGTCCCACTCCATGGTGGGGGCGCAGCGCACGTAGAGGTCCGCCTCGCCCGACGCGATCAGGCAGAACTTCACCGCCGAGGAGGCGACCCGCCGCTCGCCGACCGCCAGACGTTCCAGGCAGGCATCGGTCTCGCTGTCGCCGTGGCGGCGGCTGATCAGGGCGACCGGGCCCGAAGCGGGCGCCGCGCGCACCCTCACCGGACGGAAGGCCCCGGGCCGGCCCTCGCGGATCGGCGCCTCGCGGGCGCTCGTGCCCGCCGCCCAGACCCGCCCGAGACCCGGCGCCGCCAGGGCCGCGGCCACCGGCCGGTCGCCCTGCACGAGGCAGATGTTGACGCAGTACTGCTCGTGGCCCGCCAGGAAGTCGCGGGTGCCGTCGAGGGGATCGACCAGGAAGAACAGCGGCGCGGGTTGCGCGGCGCAGGAGGTCTCCTCCGCGATCACCGGGATGTCGGGATAGGCCCGCGCCAGAGCCGCGACGATCAGGGCCTCCGAGCGGGTGTCGGCGAGGCTGGCCGGCGAGCCGTCGGGCTTGATCACGTGCGGGCAGTCGCTGCCGTGATAGCCCTTGAGGATCCGCCCGGCCTCGCAGGCGATGCCGGCGAGCCGCTCGGCGATGGCGTCGCGCATCGGCTCCGGGACGGGTACCGTCAGGGACACCGGCTCGCAGGCCGGGACGGGGTCAGACGCGGTCGCTGGCGCAGACATGCGATTGTCATCTCACGGCAAAGACCGGCTTGTCGACCGGCGGGCGCACAAATCGGCGTGGCCTCCGTATCCGCGACGCTGCCCCACGCGGCCCGATTGGTCGAGGCGGCGCGGAGGCCGCACGACGGACGCGGCTTTCCAAAGCGTGCGTCCGTGACTATTCGCTTGGCTCAACCGGTGCCTGCGGCGTCCGAGGAGCGGGCTGCCCGCAACGGACGAGGCCGCGCGACACCTTTCAATATCCGGGAACGGAGCGTGCCATGAGCGGTCCCACCAGCCTCACCCTCGACGCCCTCGATCTCTCGGCGCTGCTGTGCTCGCGCGTGTGCCACGACGTGATCAGCCCGATCGGCGCCATCGTGAACGGCCTCGAAGTGCTGGAGGACGACGATGACCCCTCCATGCGCGAGTTCGCCCTCGACCTGATCCGCAAGAGCGCCCGCACCGCCTCGGCCCGGATCCAGTTCGCGCGCATCGCCTTCGGCGCGGCGGGCTCGGCCGGCGCCTCGATCGATCTGGCCGATGCGGAGAAGGTCGCGCGGGCCATGTTCGCCGACGAGAAGACGCAGATCACCTGGAGCGCCCCGCAGGCCCTGTTCCCGAAGAACAAGGTGAAGCTCCTGCTCAACCTCGTGGTGATCGCGTCGAGCGCGATCCCCCGCGGCGGCGTGATCGACGTGGCCGTGACCGGCGGCGGCGACGCGCCCCGCTTCGTCCTGCGCGCCAAGGGCAGCCATGCCCGCATCCCGGCCCATGTGGAAGCCCTGATCGCCGGCACACCCGAGGGCGGCACCGTCGATGCCCACGGCATCCTGCCCTTCTATGCCGGCCTCGTGGCCCGCGCCGCGGCGATGGACGTGCGTTTCGCCATCGAGGGCGACGAGGTGACGGTGACCGCCACGCCGACCGAGGCCGGGACGGGGCTGCCCGGCGCGCCCGCCCCGAGCGTCGAGGACGAACGCCCCTCCGACAGCGCGCCGCCGGACACGCAGCTCGCCTGAGGCGGCCTTCCCCGTGGGACGGCGCCGTCCCACGGAGTGGATTCCTTATAAGGGGTGGCCGGCGGCGTCTTTCGGTCGTCTGAAGCGACGAACAATTGTGAATTTTAGCGCCGCCGCAACGCTTCACTAACTTTCCAAGGCGAGAGTGCTCGTCGCACGTCCGTTCGTGCGCGTAGACGAGTATCCCCCATGGACGATCTGCTTCGCGAGTTCCTGGTCGAGAGCGCCGAGCACCTGGACACGGTCGACGCGGAGCTTGTTCGGTTCGAGCAGGATCCGAACAACCAGCAGATCCTGCGCAACATCTTCCGGCTGGTGCACACTATCAAGGGCACCTGCGGCTTCCTCGGTCTTCCGCGCCTGGAAGCTTTGGCCCACGCCGCCGAAACGCTGATGGGGCGCTTTCGCGACGGTTATCCCGTCAGCGGCTCCTCGGTGACGCTGATCCTCGCCACCCTCGACCGTCTCAAGGCGATCCTCGCCGATCTGGAGGCCACCGGCTCCGAGCCCGCGGGGGGCGATTCCGACCTGATCGACGCCCTGGAGCAGATGTCCTCCGAGGAGGCGCCCGCCGCCGCTCCGCCGCCGCCCGCGCCGGTGCTGCAGGCGCTGCCGGCCATCGTCGAGCGCGAGTTGAAGCCCGGCGAGGTCTCGCTCGAGGATCTGGAGCGCGCCTTCATGGAAGCGCCCGGCCCCGACGATTTCGCCAGCGAGCCGCCTGCGCCGGTGGCCGCGCCGGCCGCCGCGCCGAAGGTCGAGATGGCGTCTGCGATCGCGGACGAGCCCGCCGCCCCCGCCCGGGAGCCGGAATCGGCCGCCGAGCGGTCCGCGCCGTCGGCCTCGGCGCCCGCCGAGGGCGGCGAGGGCGGGGTCGCCAAGGTGCAGACGATCCGCGTGAACGTCGACACCATCGAGCACCTGATGACGATGGTCTCCGAGCTGGTGCTGACCCGCAACCAGCTCCTCGAGATCGCCCGCCGCCACGAGGATTCCGGCTACAAGGTCCCGCTGCAGCGCCTCAGCCACGTCACGGCCGAGCTGCAGGAAGGCGTGATGAAGACGCGCATGCAGCCGATCGGCAATGCGTGGCAGAAGCTGCCCCGGGTCGTGCGCGACCTCTCGGCCGAACTCGGCAAGGGCATCGACCTCGTGATGTCGGGCGCCGAGACCGAACTCGACCGGCAGGTGCTCGACGTCATCAAGGACCCGCTCACCCACATGGTGCGCAACTCGGCCGATCACGGCATCGAGTCCACCAACGAGCGCATCAAGGCCGGCAAGCCCGCCCGCGGCTCGATCCGCCTCTCGGCCTATCACGAGGGCGGCACGATCACGATCGAGATCGCCGACGACGGCAAGGGCCTCGACCTCGCCGCGATCCGCAAGAAGGCGATCGAGCGCAACTTCGCGCCCGCCGCCGACATCGAGCGGATGACCGATGCGCAGGTCGCGAAGTTCATCTTCCACGCCGGCTTCTCCACCGCCAAGGCGATCACCTCGGTCTCCGGCCGCGGCGTCGGCATGGACGTGGTCAAGACCAACATCGAGACCATCGGCGGCGTGGTCGACATCGCGACCGAACTCGGCCGCGGCACCACCTTCACCATCAAGATCCCGCTCACCCTGGCCATCGTCTCGGCGCTGATCGTCAAGGCGAACGAGCAGCGCTACGCCGTGCCGCAGATCGCCGTGCTCGAACTGGTGCGGGTCGATCCCAAGAACGACAACAAGAGCACCAACACCATCGAGCGCATCCACGGCGCGCCGGTGCTGCGCCTGCGCGAGCGGCTCCTGCCGATCGTCACCCTGGATGGGCTGATGCGCGGCCAAGCCACCGTCGAGGAGGGCGAGGTCGTCGAATCCGGCTTCGTCGTGGTGGCCCAGGTCGGGCGCCAGCGCTTCGGCGTCCTCGTGGACGAGGTCTTCCACACGGAGGAGATCGTCGTGAAGCCGATGTCGTCGAAGCTGCGGCACATCCCGCTCTTTGCCGGCAACACGATCCTCGGCGACGGCGCCGTGGTGCTGATCGTCGATCCCAACGGCGTGGCCAAGCTGGTCGGTCAGAGCGCACAGTCCGGCGCGGCGACGGAGACGGAGGCCGAGGAGAGCGAGGCGGGCGACGCCAAGGCGACGCTCCTCGTCTTCAAGGGCGGTGCGGGCGGCTTCAAGGCGGTGCCGCTCTCCCTCGTCACCCGCCTGGAGGAGATCGACGCCTCGAAGATCGAGCATCTGGGCGGGCGCCCGCTCATCCAGTACCGCGGCCGCCTGATGCCGCTGGTCCCGGCCGATCCCGGCATCGCGCTGCGCTCCGAGGGCAACCAGGCGCTGGTGGTGTTCTCCGACGGCGACCGGGCCATGGGCCTCGTGGTGGACGAGATCGTCGACATCGTCGAGGAGCGCCTCGACATCGAGATCTCCGCCGACCGCTCCGACCTCATCGGCTCGGCGGTGCTGCGGGGCCGGGCCACCGACATCATCAACATCGCCCACTTCCTGCCGCTCGCCTACGACGACTGGGCGCGCGGGCCGCGCAAGACCACGGTCAAGGCGCCCTCGCTGCTGCTCGTGGACGACTCGGCCTTCTTCCGCGACATGCTCACCCCCGTGCTCAAGGCGGCGGGCTACGGCGTCACGGTCGCCGCCAGTGCCGACGAGGCGTTGGCAGCTCTCAGGGGCAATCCGGGCATCGACCTCGTGGTCAGCGACCTCGACATGCCCGGCCGCAGCGGCTTCGACCTCGTGGCCGCCATGCGCGGGGCCGGCGGTCGGCTCGCCGAGATGCCGGTGATTGCACTGACCGGCACGGTCGGGGCCGACGCGATCGAGCAGGCACGGCGCCTCGCGATCAGCGACCTCGTCGCCAAGTTCGACCGCAGCGGCCTGCTCGCCGCCCTGTCCGAGATCGGTGAAGCCGGCCCGTCCGGCGACGCCCGCGCCGCCGCCTGAGACACGAACGGACCGGAAGAGGAGCCGCCGCCATGCAGGCCGCCAACGCCAACACCGTCGCCACCGACACCACCGACTACGTCACCGTCTTCGTCGGCGAGACCATGTTCGGGCTCACCATCGACCGGGTGCACGACGTGTTCGTGCCCGCCGGTATCACCCCGGTGCCGCTCGCACCCAAGGAGATCGTCGGCCTGCTCAACCTGCGCGGCCGGGTCGTCACCGCCCTGTGCCTGCGCCGCCGGCTCGGCATCCCGGCCCGCGGGGCGGGCGCGGCGGAGATGGCGATCGGCCTCGAACAGGCGGGGGAGACCTTCGCGCTCATCGTCGACGGCGTCGGCGAGGTGTTGAAGCTCGGCGCCGACACCCAGGAGCCGGTTCCGATCAACCTCGATGCCCGCTGGCGCGATATCTCGCTCGGCGTCCATCGCCTGGACGGTCGCCTGCTCGTGATCCTCGACGTCGACGCGCTGCTCGCCTTCGGCGACGCCCGCGACGCCAAGGTGGCCTGAGGTGGAGGCCGCTCCCATGAAAACCGCCGCCACCCGGACCGCCCTGATCGTGGACGACTCGGCGGTGATCCGGAAGGTCGCCCGCCGCATCCTGGAGACGCTCGACTTCAGCGTCCGCGACGCGGAGGACGGCGAGACGGCTCTGGCGCTGTGCGCCGAAGCGATGCCCTCGGTGATCCTGCTCGACTGGAACATGCCGAACATGGACGGCTACGAGGTGCTGCGCCAACTGCGGCAATCCTCCCGCGGCGACCAGCCGAAAGTGCTGTTCTGCACCACCGAGAACGATGTCGGCGCCATCGCCCGGGCGCTGCGCGCGGGCGCCGACGAGTACATCATGAAGCCTTTCGACCGCGAGATCCTGACGGCCAAGCTCGATCAGGTCGGCTTCGCGATGCACCCGTCCGAGGCGGCCTGACCCCCTTCTCGCGGCTGCGGGGACCGTGACGGTCCCCGCCCTCCCTCCTCGATCCGGAAGCGAACCCCCATGTCGGCCTTTCCCGCCGTCGCCCACGCTCCGGCCGCGCGCAGCCCGGTGAAGGTGCTCGTCGCCGACGATTCCGCCGTGGTGCGCGGCCTCGTCTCGCGCTGGCTCGGCGAGGCGGGCCACGAGGTCGTCGCCACCGCCCCCAACGGGCGCGCCGCGGTCGAGGCCCTGGCCCGTTGCGCCCCCGACGTGGTGCTCCTCGACATCGAGATGCCGGAACTCGACGGCATCCAGGCCCTGCCCCTGATGCTGGCCAAGCAGCCGGGCGTGCAGGTCGTGATGATGTCGACCCTGACCCAGCGCAACGCCGACGTCTCCCTGCGCTGCCTCGCCCTCGGCGCGGTCGACTACATCCCCAAGCCCGAGAGCAACCGCGGCGTCACCACCTCGGACGGCTTCCGCAACGACCTCATCGAGCGCATCCGCGTGTTCGGGGCCGCCCGCGCCCGGCGCCGGCCCGGCCCGACCGCGGTCGAGAGCGGTTCCGCGGCGGCGCCCGCCGCGCCGGCCGTCTCGCGCCTGTCCGGCACGGTGACGTTGCGCCCGAAGCCCCGCACCGTGGTGGCGCCGCGCGCCCTGCTGATCGGCTCCTCGACCGGCGGCCCGCGGGCGGTGGGCGAAGTGCTGGAGAAGATCGGTGCGGCCACCCTGCGGCGCCTGCCGGTGCTGATCGTGCAGCACATGCCGCCGGTCTTCACGGCGGTGTTCGCCGAACATCTCGGCGCGCGGATCGGCCTGCCGGCGGCCGAGGGCAAAGCCGACGAGCGGGTCCAGCCCGGCCGCATCTACGTCGCGCCGGGCGGGCGCCACATGCGGCTGTCCGGCTCGGCCACCGAA
The DNA here is from genome assembly GCF_049543375.1 of Methylobacterium sp. NPDC097929. Classification (NCBI taxonomy): domain Bacteria; kingdom Pseudomonadati; phylum Pseudomonadota; class Alphaproteobacteria; order Hyphomicrobiales; family Methylobacteriaceae; genus Methylobacterium; species Methylobacterium sp. NPDC097929. The sequence continues at coordinate 237,068 of NZ_JBMVEP010000003.1, forward strand.
CCCGTGATCCGCCTCGACGACGGGCCGCCGGTCAACTTCTGCCGCCCGGCGGTCGATGTGATGTTCCTCGACGCCGCCGCCCTCTACGGCGGGGCGACGCTCAGCGTCATCCTCACCGGCATGGGCTCGGACGGCACGGCGGGCGGCCGCGCCCTGGTCGAGGCCGGCGGCACCCTGCTCGCCCAGGACGAGGCCACCAGCACGGTCTGGGGCATGCCCGGCAGCGTCGCCAAGGCGGGCCTGTGCCACGCCGTCCTGCCCCTGCCCGAGATCGGGCCGGCCCTGCGCCAGGCGATCGCGGAGCGCGGGTGATGACGGAGGCGGATTTCACGTTCCTGCGCGATTATCTCAGGAAGCGCTCGGGCCTAAGCCTCGGCGGCGAGAAGCGCTACCTCGTCGAGAGCCGGCTCTCCCCCGTCTGCCGCCGCTTCGGCATCGGCACCCTGTCCGACCTCGTCGGCACCCTGCGGCTGTCGCGGGAAGGCCCGCTGGAGCGGGCCGTGGTCGAGGCGATGACCACCAACGAGACCTTCTTCTTCCGCGACCGGGCCCCCTTCGACCTGTTCCGCGACGTGCTGCTGCCCCGGGCCATCGCCGCCCGCGCCTCCGTGCGGCGCCTGCGGATCTGGTCGGCCGCCGCCTCCACCGGCCAGGAACCCTACTCCCTGGCCATGCTGATCCACGAGGCCGCCGCCCAGCTCGCCGGCTGGCAGATCGAGATCGTCGGCACCGATCTCTCGACGGAGGTGCTGGAGAAGGCCCGGCTCGGCCTTTACAGCCATTTCGAGGTGCAGCGCGGCCTGCCCGTGCAACTCCTCGTCAAGCACTTCACGCAGGTCGGCGAGCAGTGGCGGATCAGCCCCAAGATCGCGGGCATGGTGAGCTACCGGCCGCTCAACCTGCTGCACTCCTTCGAGCATCTGGGCCAGTTCGACATCGTCTACTGCCGCAACGTGTTGATCTACTTCGACGCGCCGACCAAGGCCGACGTGCTGCAACGGATCGCCAAGGTGCTCGCACCCGACGGAGCCGTGCTGCTCGGGGCCGCCGAGACGGTGATCGGCCTCACCGACGCGCTGGCGCCCGACGGCGAGCATCGCGGCCTCTACCGCCATCCCGCCACGAGCGCGCGGGCGCCCCTGCCCCACCGCCTCGCCGCGGGCTTCTGAGAGACGCCCGTCTCGCGGCAGGCCGCGGGATCGGCTAGCTTCGCCGCATGACGCACGACGCGCCGCGGCTGCTGCCCTGCGGGGACACGGCCTTCACCATCGAGTTCGGCACGCGGATCGACGCCGGGGCGAGCGCCCGCGTGCTGGCCCTCGACGCGGCCCTGGCCGAGCGGGGCTGGCCCGGGCTGCTGGAGACGGTGCCGACCTACCGCTCGCTGACCGTGCATCTCGACCCGTTGCGCGCCGACCCGGCCGAACTCGGCCGCGCGGTGCTGGCGCTCGCCGCCGAGGCGCTGGCGCCGGTACCGTCCCGGCGGCTGTGGCGGATCCCCGTGGTCTATGGCGGCGCCTTCGGCATCGACTTGGAGGCGGTCGCCGCCCATCACGGCCTCGCGCCCGAGGCGGTGATCGCGCGCCACAGCGCCCCCGAATACCGGGTCGCGATGATCGGCTTCCTGCCGGGCTACGCCTATCTCGAAGGGCTCGATCCCGGCCTCGCCCTGTCGCGCCGCCCGAATCCGCGGCCGCTCACGCCCGCCGGCACCGTCTCCATCGGCGGCGCGCAGGCGCTGGTGGGAAGCATCGCCGCGCCCAGCGGCTGGCACCTGCTCGGCCGCACGCCCGAGAAAACCTTCGTACCGGGGCGCGAGCCGGTCTTTCTGCTGCGGCCCGGCGACCGCGTCCGCTTCGTGCCGACCCCGCCGGAGCGCTGGGACGCGCTCGCCGCCGCGGCGGAGGCCGGCGAGGCCGTGGCCGAATTGTGCGAGGCATGAACGCCCGCCTGCACGTCGCCCGCCTGACCGGAGCGGCCTCGCTTCAGGATGCGGGACGCCACGGCTTCCTGCGCTACGGCCTCTCCGCCTCCGGGCCGATGGACCCGCTCGCCCATGCCGCGGCCAACCTCCTCGTCGGCAACGGGCCGGAGGCAGCGGCCATCGAACTCGGGCTTGCCGCCGCGCGCCTGCGGGTCGAGGGCGGAGCGGTGCGGCTCGCGCTGGCGGGCGCGCCGAGCGTGCTGCGCCTCGACGGCGAAACCATCGCCGCCCACCGCTCCTTCGTGCTGCGAGAGGGCTCGGAACTCGTGATCGAGCGGCCCCGCGAGGGCGTGTTCGCCTCGCTCGCGGCCGGCGGCGGCTTTGCCGTGCCCCCCGTGATGGGAAGCCGCTCGCTGCACCAGCGCGCCGCCCTCGGCGGGCTCGACGGGCAGCCCCTGCGCGAGGGCGACCGCCTGCCGCTGGCCCCCTCCCCGCCCGGCGGCGCGGCCGAGCAGGCTCTCGATCCGGTTCCGCTGGAGCGGGAGGCTCCCATCCGCGTCGTGCTCGGGCCCCAGGACGACCTCTTCCCGGAGGTCGGGCTCGCGACCTTCCTATCGCAGGATTTCACCGTCTCGAACCGGGCCGATCGCATGGGCTACCAGCTCGACGGGCCCGGGATCGCGCACGGCCCGGGCGGCTTCAACATCGTTTCCGACGCCACCGTGGCGGGCTCGGTGCAGGTCCCGGGCTCGGGCCGGCCCATCGTGCTGCTCGCCGACCGCCAAACCACTGGCGGCTACCCGAAGATCGCCACCGTGATCTCGGCCGACCTGCGCCGGATCGCGCAGCGGCGCCCCGGCGAGCGCCTGCGCTTCGCGGCGGTCGATCTCGAAACCGCCACCCGCCTCGCCCGTGCGCAAGGGGCGCTCCTGGCGGGGCTGGCCGCACGGCTGCGGCCGGTCACGGGCGTGGCCGAGCGGCTGATGAGCGCCAATCTCGCGGGCGAGGCGGTGGACGCCCTGCGCGCCGGAGATTGAGATCCTGCGCGAAGCGGATTCTTCGGGGACGCGGAGGCCTCTCGCGCGTTGTCGGCCCATGTCACGCGCTTCCCCGACCCTCGCCCCGACGCAATCCGAGCCACCCCGCCTCGGCTTCTGCTGCACCTTCATTCCCGATCCGGACCCCGCCCACAAAACCCTCAAGGCGGCCAAGGACGCGGCCAAGCTGATGAACCTCGGCACGGTGACCATGGCGCATCTGGAGCGCCTGGGCCCGACCGCGCGCGTCGAGAAGCTGACGGGCGTGGTGCGCCACAACCTCGCGGCCCTGGAGCGGCAGATCGCCTGGGTCTCGGCCCGCCCGCCGCTGGAGCGGCTGCTGCGCATGGCGAGTTCGGTCCTGCCCGGCTACACCCATCCGGTGGCACAGCCCCTCTACGCCGAGCCCGCGCTGCGGGCCCTGATCGAGACCGGGCTTGCCCGCATCGGCGAGCGGGCGCGGGCGGGCGCCGTGCGGCTCAGCATGCATCCCGGCCCGTTCTGCATCATCGCCTCGCGCAATCCGCGGGCGCAGGAGAACGGCATCGCCGAGCTGGAGTACCACGCCGAGGTGATGGCGATGCTGGGCTACGGCTCCGGCTGGCACCCGCACGGGGCGCACGTGAACATCCATATCGGTGGGCGCGAGCCCGGCATCGAGGGATTCCGCGAGAGCCTGTCCCTGATCTCGCAGACCGCGCGCGACCTGCTCACCGTGGAGAACGACGAGTCGCTGTTCGGCCTCGACGCGGTGCTGCGCCTGGGCGACCGGGTACCGGTCGTGCTCGATCTCCACCATCACTGGGTCGAGAGCCGGGGCGCGTATATCGAGCCCGACGATCCCCGCATCCAGGCGGTCATCGCCTCCTGGCGCGGGGTGCGGCCGGTGAGCCATGTCAGCGTCTCGCGCGAGACGGTCCTGCCCGACCACGACCCCTCGACCCTGCCGGACTTCGCCGCGCTCTCGGGTGAGGGCCATTCCTGGCGCGATCTGGCGGCACATTCCGACCTGATGTGGAACGAGGCGGTCAACGCGCTCGTCGCCCGCCACCTCGCCTGGAGCGACTTCGAGATCGAGGCCAAGGGCAAAAACCAAGCGAGCGTGCCGCTGGCCGCGCGGATCGGGCGGGACCTCTCGCTGGCCGCGGCCTGAGCGGCCGCGGATCGGCCCTGCGCCTCAGGCTCCGACGCTCAGGACGCTCGCCATGATCGTGCCGTAGTGGCAGGCGGTCGCGGCGAGCACGAAGGCGTGCCAGATCGCGTTCTGGAACGGCAGGCCGCGCCAGACGTGGAAGACCACGCCGCCCGAGTAGAGCAGGCCGCCAGCGGCCAGAAACCAGAGGGCGGAGGGGGTCAGCCCCGAGATCACCGACTCGTAGGCCAGCACGCCGCTCCAGCCGAGCATCAGGTAGAGTACGATCGAGACCCGGTCCCAGCGCCCCGGCATCAGGATCTTGATGGCGATGCCGGCCAGCGCCACCGCCCAGATCAGGGCGAGCAGGCTCCAGGCTACGGGGCCGGAGCCGACCAGGGCCACGACCGGCGTGTAGGTGCCGGCGATCATCAGGTAGATGAAAGCGTGGTCGAACCGGCGCAGGATCCACTTGCGCGGGCTGACCGGCCACATGTTGTAGGCCGCAGAAGCGCCCAGCATCGCAACCATCGCGGTCGCGTAGACCAGCAGAGAGGCGCGCTCGATCCAACCAAGATGGGTGAGGGCCGCCGTCACGACCAAGCAGATCGCCCCGAGAAGTCCGAGAACGACACCCGCGATATGGACCGCCCCGTCCGCCCGCAATTCGCTGGGCGTGTAGTTCCAGGTCAGCGCAATCGGTCGTCCGTCCTCAGCCAGAAACATCCTCTGCTCCTGTGTTGGCGAGGTATTTAAGTCTTAGCAGATGCGACTCGTTCCATAGCCGGACTACCGAGATGCGACCTCTCCACAGAAATGATACGGCCGACGACTGAGCCCGTGCTGTGCAGCGCAAGATAAGCCGGTTTTTGTGCTGCACCGCCGTCCGGCCGCGCAGAATCCCTTCCTCAGGATCGGGACCGATGGCGACGGTTTCGTGACCCCGCCCGAGGGCGGAGCAGGTTTCGCGCCACTCGCGGTCCCGCCGCAGGTGGGGTCAGGCCCCGCGGCCGGCGAGCGCTTCGAGGCCGATCGGCACCGTGCCCTCGGCGGGCGCCCGGGCCGCACGCACGCCGAGGCCGAGGCGGGCATGGACGGTGGCCATGATCAGCACCGCCATGGCGAAGACCTGATGGGCGAGCCCCGCCCAGAGCGGCACCTGCAAGAGCAGGGTCACGATGCCGAGGCCCATCTGCGCCACGACGAGGGCGGCCACCCCCATCGCCCGTCCCCCGACCCCGCTGCGGACGGCCTGGACCGCGTGGGCGAGGGCCGCCAGCACCACGAGATAGGCGAACAGGCGATGGTTGAGCTGCACCAGGGCGAGGTTGTCGACGAAGTTCTCGATGAAGGGCACCTTGTCGAAGAGCACGCGCGCGGGCGGCACGAGCACGCCGTCCATGTCGGGCCAGGTGTTGTAGAGCAGCCCCGCCTTGGAGCCGGCCACGAGCCCGCCGAGCCAGATCTGCACGAGCACCAGCGCCGGCAGCAGGCAGGCGACGATCCGCACCGGTTCGGGCGCCGGGGCGAGGGCCCGCGCCCGGGTGCCGGCGGCGAGCCAGACGAGGCCCGCCAGGATCAGACTCGCGGTGGTGAGGTGCAGGGCGAGCTTGAGGGGGGCGACCGCCGTCATGCCGGGCTGAAGGCCCGAGGCGACCATGATCCAGCCGATCGCCCCCTGGAGCCCGCCGAGCAGGCCGAGGCCGAGCAGGCCCAGCAGCAGGCGGCGGCCGAGCATGCCGCGCCACCAGAACCACGCGAAGGGCAGGAAGAAGACGAGGCCGACGAAGCGCCCGAGCAGGCGGTGGCCCCATTCCCACCAGTAGAGCGTCTTGAAGCCGTCGAGACCGATGCCCTGGTTGAGGATGCGGAATTGCGGCGTGTCGCGGTACTTTTCGAACTCCGCCGCCCAATCGGCCGCACTCAGGGGCGGCACCACGCCCGTCACCGGCCGCCACTCGGTGATCGAGAGGCCCGACCCCGTGAGCCGCGTCGCCCCGCCGACCGCGACCATCGCCACGACGAGTACGGCCAGGAGGTAGAGCCATGCGCGGACCGCGCCGCGCCCGGGGCGGCCCGAGCCCGCCGGAACGGCGTCGAAGCGGTCGGCGGAAGAAGCTGTCGACAGTCTCATGGTCTCGCGTGCCCGGTCCGGCGGCTTTGGAACGCTTTGGAGCGAAGAGCGCCGGGCGTGGCTTACGGGAAGCACGGCCCCGTGCGCAACGCGGCGTATGACGCAGCCGCCCGGCGTTGCGGGGGAGGCCCGAGGTCGGTACGACCCTTTTTCGGCGCGCAAGCGCCCTGCCCCGACACGAGAGATGCAAGGCCCCATGCGCCGCCGCTCGCGCACCCTGCTCGGAACCTTCGGCATCCTGGTCTTCGTGATCGTCTATGCGCCGCTTGCCATGGCGCTCGCCGACAGCCGCATCGCGGAGACGCATCCGGCGGTGCAGACGGTGATCTACTCGATCCTCGGGATCGCCTGGATCTTCCCCCTGATGCCGCTGATCCGGTGGATGGAACGGCCCGACGAATAGGCCGCGAGACCGGAAGCCCCTTTTTTCGCCGCACTCTGGCGAGAAGACGGAGCCTTCTACGCTCAAGGTTCGCTTCCGAAAGTCGTCCGTCGCCCATGCGCCGTCGTCTGCCCCGGCTCCGGCCGCACGTCCTCTTCAGCCTCTGCCTCGTCACGCTGACCGCGCCGGCGGCGGCCCAGGGCGCGCCGCGCTCCATGGCGGAGTGCGAGCGGCTCAAGAACGACCTCGCCTACAACCAGTGCCTCGCCATGTTCGGGCCGCCCGCCCGGAACGTCGCGAGCGGCGGCGGCTACACCTCCGGCAGCGATCCGGTGCCCAGCACGTCCTCGGTCGCCTCGACGGCGACGATCCCCGGCATCCCCTCCGTCGAGGAGCCCGACCTCGAGCCCGCCCGGAGAAGCCGGCGCGGGCGCGCGAGCCGCCGGCACGGCCGGGCCAGCGCCAGCTTCGATGTCGGCAGCGTCGAGAGCGGCACGGGGGAGGCGGAATCCGGCTCCTCGCGCTCGCGCCGCCGTCGCCGCTGAGGCGCGCTCAGGCCACGTTGAGCCGCCGACCGCGGTTCCAGGCCAGGAACGGCACGCCCGAGATCAGGCTCGCGAGCGCCGCGTCGGTCTGGTGCAGCCCGTTCACCGAGACCCGCGGCAGGGCCTGGAGATGGCGCCCGTGCTCCGCGAAGAGGTGGCCCGGCCGGGTCGTCACCGCGGTGGCGAAGCCGAGTCTTTCCGCCATCGCGAATTCCCGCGGCCCCGCCGAAGTCGGGTCGCCGACGGGATAGGAGAGGTGACGCACCGGGCGCTCCAGCTCGGCCTCGATCCGCGCCCGGCTCGCGGCGATCTCCCGTTCCGCGAAGACAGGATCGTGCTTGGCGAGCATGGGGTGCGAGAGCGTGTGCGCGCCGATGGTGACGGACGGGTCGCGGGCGAGATCGCGCAGCGCGCCCCAGCCGAGGCACAGGTCGCGGGCGATCTCGCCCGGCGCGAATCCGGCCTCGCGGCACAGGCGCGCGATCGCTTCCAGCAGAACCGGTTCGGGGCCGCCTCGGAGGCTGCGGTAGGCGCTCTCGAAGGCGGCCGTCTTCTCCGCATCCGTGCGCGCGGGCAGGACGAGTCCGTCCAGGCGCACCGCGTCGAGCCGGGCGATGGCCCGCTCGAGCTCGATCCACCACAGCCGCCCCCGCCCGTCGGCGAAGTCGCTCGTGACGAACAGCGTCCAGGGTGCGCCGTGGCGGGCCAGCACCGGCCGGGCCTGCTCGACGTTGTCGCGGTAGCCGTCGTCGAAGGTCAGCACCGCGAAGGGCCGTCCGCCGGGCGGCTCCGCCAGCCGTTCGGGCACCTGATCGAGGCCGATCGTCTCGAAGCCGCGGGCGGCGAGCAGGCTTAAGGTCCGGTCGAGGAAACCGGGGGTGATCGACAGGAGCGCGTTGGGCGCGAAAGCCGCCGCCGGCTCCGGGCGGACGTGGTGGAAGGTGAGGATCAGCCCGCGCCCCCGGGCGGCGGGGGCGAGCCAGCGGTCGGCGCCGCTCGCGGCGACGGCGCGGAAGCCGGCGCGGAACAGCCGGTGACGGGTGCGGGGCGACAGCATGGTGCGTTGGGCGGCCAGAGCGCCGGGGAGCCCCGGCCGAAGCGAGGCTAGCGCGGAACGCGAAAAGCTTTCGTTACCCATCCCCGCAGATCGATCACCGCCGTCAACCGGGGTTTGAGGCCGGCCGGGCGAGGGTCGCGTCCAAGACTTTGTTTCAGCGCGCAAAGGTGTCCCGCCCGCTCGCGGGCGGCGGGCGCCCGCGCCGGGAGATCGGGACATGGCGGCTCTGGCCGAAAATCTGGTGGTCGGCGAGGCGGTGCGCCCGCATCGCGGCGGCCTCACCGCGGAAGCGTTCTCCGATCTCGCGGCGGTCGAGGGGCTCTGGCGCGGGCTCGAATCCGATCCGGCGGTGCTGATGACGCCCTACCAGCGCTTCGACTGGGTCGCGGCCTATCTCGGCGCCGGGATCGAGGCCGGCGCGGCGCCCCGCATCCTCGTGCTGCGGGACGACAGCGGGCGCGCCCGCGTGCTGATCCCGCTCGTGGTCGGGCGCCGCGGGCCCTTGCGGGTCGCGCGGGTGGTCGGCGACCGGCACGCCAATTTCCACATGCCGCTCTTCGCCTCCCGCGAGGCGGCGGCGATGCGGGCGGAGGATCTGACCGAGGCGCTGGTGCGGGCGGGCCGTGCGGCGGGCATCGACGCCTACGCCTTCGCCAACCAGCCCCGCTTCTGGGACGGCGTGCCGAACCCTCTGGGCGTACGCGGGCTGGCCGCTCCGAGCGACGCCTACGGCATGCTGCTCGGCCCCGATGCCGAGGCGACCCTGCGCCGGGTGTTCAGCGGCGACACCCGCAAGAAGCTGCGAGCCAAGGAGCGCAAGCTCGTGGAAGTCCTCGGCCCGGTCGAGCACCGCGTCGCCCGCACGCCGGAGGCGGCGGCCGAGATCCAGGCGGCCTTCTACGCGCAGAAGGCCGCGCGCTTCGCGAGCCTCGGCGTCGCCGATCCCTTCGCGGAACCGGCCGTGCAACGCTTCATCGCCGCCGCGACGACGGGCGAGGGCGAGCGCGCACCGGCCGTCGAAGTCCACGCCCTCGTGGCGAGCGAGAGCGGGCGCATCCTGGCGACCTTCGGCGGCGCCGTGGACGTCGCGCGCTTCTGCGGGATGTGGACCTCGTTCGAGAGCGACCCTGACCTCGGCCGCTACAGCCCCGGCGAGATCCTGCTGCACCGGCTCGTCGGCGATCAGGCGGCGCGGGGGCGGCGCGCTCTCGACCTCGGCGTCGGCGAAGCGGGCTACAAGGCCAAGACCTGCGACGAGACGATCGAGCTCGTCGAGCAGGTCGTGCCGGTCAGCCCCCTGAGCCACGGCTTCGTGCTGGCCTCGGGGCTGGCGGTGCGGCTCAAGCACCGCATCAAGCGCTCGCCGCGGCTCTGGGCGGCGGCTCAGCGCTTGATGCGGCTGCGGCGCTAGGCACCGTCCGCAGGCCGGCGGAGAGCATCCGGTCTCCGTCGGATCGATGTCTTCTGCCCTCCGCCGTCACTGCGAGCGAAGCGATGACGGCAGAGGGTGCGTCGTAATGGAAGGAGCGCCGGGGCGGATCAGAAGCCGCGGTTGGCGATCGAGGGCAGCGAGGGCTGGGTGTAGGCGCGGTTCACGTCGCGGCGGCTCTGCGTGCCGTTGGTGTCGGAGGAGCTGCGATAGTTGCTGCTGTCGAAGGACGAGGACAGACCGGGGCCGCCGGAATCCGTGCTGTTGCAGGCGGACAGGCCGAGGCCCAGGGCCACGGCGAGAAGGAGGAGCGTGGGGCGCATCGAGACTTCCTGTCGAAGGCGGGGCGGCCCCGCGGATCGCAAAGGCGTGCCGCGCCGCGCCCCCCCGCGGCAAGGGAAAAGTGGCGGCGCGGGAACGTTCCCGCGCCGGGTGTGACCTATTCGGCGGCCGCCTTGAGGTAGCGGGCCGGGTCGTAGTTGAGGATCGGCCCGAGCCAGCGCTCGACCGCGGCGATGTCCATGCCCTTGCGCAGGGCATAATCCTCGACCTGATCCCGCTCCACCTTGGCGACGCCGAAGTAATGCGCGTCCGGATGCGCGAGGTAGAGGCCCGAGACCGACGAGCCCGGCCACATGGCGTAGGACTCGGTGAGCTTCACGCCGATGCGGCTCTCCGCCTTGAGAAGATCGAACAGCGTCACCTTCTCGGTGTGGTCGGGCTGGGCCGGGTAGCCCGGCGCGGGCCGGATGCCGTCGTACTTCTCGTGGACGAGTTCGTCCGCGGTGAACGCCTCGTCCGGCGCGTAGCCCCAGAACTCCCGGCGGACGCGCTCATGCATCCGCTCGGCGAAGGCCTCGGCGATGCGGTCGGCGAGCGCCTTGACGAGGATCGAGCGGTAATCGTCGTTCGCCCGCTCGAAGCGCTCGGCGATGCGCACCTCTTCCAGGCCCGCGGTCACCACGAAGGCGCCGACATAATCGGCGATGCCGGTCTCGGCCGGCGCCACGAAGTCGGAGATGCAGGTGTTGGGGCGCCCGTCGCGCTTCGACAGCTGCTGGCGCAGGCCGTGGAAGGTCGCGAGCGTCTCCTGCCGGCTCTCGCCGGTGAAGAGCCGGATGTCGTCGCCGACGCTGTTGGCCGGCCAGAAGCCGATCACCGCCTTCGGGTTGAACCAGCGCTCCTCCACGATCTGCTTGAGCATCGCCTGCGCGTCCTCGAACAGCGCCCGCGCCGCCGGGCCCTGATCGGGATCGTCGAGGATCGCGGGGTAGCGGCCCTTGAACTCGTAGGTCTGCAGGAACGGCGTCCAGTCGATGTAGGGGACGAGATCCGCCACCTCGTAGGACCCGTAGACGCGAGTGCCGGTGAAGCTCGGCTTCTTCGGGGCGTAGCCCGACCAGTCGACCTTGAAGGCATTGGCCCGGGCTTTCGCCAGCGGCAGGCGCTGCTTGTCGAGTTCCGAGCGGGCATGCGCGTCGGCGACCTTGCGGTACTCGGCGCGCACCTTCTCGATGGTGGGCCCACGGGTCTCCTTCGAGATCAGGCTCGACACGACGCCCACCGCGCGGCTCGCATCGGTGACGTAGACCGCCTGGCCGCGATCGTAGGCCGGGTGGATCTTCACCGCGGTGTGGACGCGGCTCGTGGTGGCGCCGCCGATCAGCAGCGGCATCTCCATGCCCTCGCGCTCCATCTCGGCGGCGACGTGCACCATCTCGTCGAGCGAGGGGGTGATGAGGCCCGAGAGGCCGACGATGTCGACGTTCTCGCGCTTGGCCGTCTCCAGGATCTTGGCCGCCGGCACCATCACGCCGAGATCGATGATCTCGTAATTGTTGCAGGCGAGCACGACGCCGACGATGTTCTTGCCGATGTCGTGGACATCGCCCTTCACGGTCGCCATCAGCACCTTGCCGGCGGCCCGGCGCTGGCCGTCGCCGCCATTGGCCCGCTTCTCCTCCTCCATGAAGGGTTCAAGATAGGCCACCGCCTGCTTCATTACCCGGGCCGACTTGACCACCTGCGGCAGGAACATTTTTCCTGAGCCGAACAGGTCGCCGACCACGTTCATGCCGGCCATCAGCGGGCCCTCGATGACGTGGAGCGGACGCTCGACGCCCTTCCGCGCCTCTTCCGTGTCCGCGATGATGTACTCGGTGATCCCGTTGACCAGCGCGTGCTCGATGCGCTTCTCGACCGGGGCCTCGCGCCAGGAGAGGTCGGCGGTCTTGGCCTGGGCCGAGGCGCCGGTCTTGAAGCGCTCGGCGGCCTCCAGCAGGCGCTCCGTGGAATCGTCGCGCCGGTTGAGGACCACGTCCTCGCAGAGTTCGCGGAGTTCGCTCGGGATCTCGTCGTAGACGGCGAGCTGGCCGGCATTGACGATGCCCATGTCCATGCCGGCCTTGATGCAGTGGAACAGGAACACCGCGTGCATCGCCTCGCGCACCGGCTCGTTGCCGCGGAAGGCGAAGGACAGGTTCGAGACGCCGCCGGAGATGTGGGCGTGGGGCAGGGTCTCGCGGATGGTGCGGGTCGCCTCGATGAAGGCGACGCCGTAGGGGTTGTGCTCTTCGATACCCGTGGCGACGGCGAAGATGTTGGGGTCGAAGATGATGTCTTCGGGTGGGAAACCGACCTGCTCGGTGAGGATCTTGTAGGCCTTGGTGCAGATCTCGACCTTGCGCTCGTAAGAGTCCGCTTGGCCCTGCTCGTCGAAGGCCATCACCACCACCGCCGCGCCGTAGGAGCGGCAGACTTTGGCGGCCTCGATGAACTTGTCCTCGCCCTCCTTCATGGAGATCGAGTTCACGATCGGCTTGCCCTGGATGCACTTCAGCCCGGCCTCGATCACCTCGAACTTCGAGGAATCGACCATCACGGGCACGCGGGCGATGTCGGGCTCGGCGGCGACGAGGTTGAGGAACTCGACCATCGCCTTCTGCGAGTCGAGCAGGCCCTCGTCCATGTTGACGTCGATGACCTGGGCGCCGGCCGCGACCTGATCGCGGGCGACGTCGAGCGCGGCGGCGTAATCGCCGTTGGTGATGAGCTTCCTGAACTTGGCTGAGCCGGTGACGTTGGTGCGCTCGCCGACGTTCACGAAGGGGATTTCCTTCGTGAGCACGAAGGGCTCGAGGCCCGACAGGCGCATCAGGCGCGCAATCTCGGGGATTTTCCGCGGGGTCTTGTCGGCGACAGCTTCCGCGATGGCGCGGATGTGGTCCGGGGTGGTGCCGCAGCAGCCGCCGACCATGTTGACGAGGCCGGAGGCCGCGAACTCGCCCACCAGCTTGCCCATCGCCTCCGGGCTCTCGTCGTAGAGGCCGAACTCGTTGGGCAGGCCGGCATTCGGATAGGCGCAGACCAGCGTGTCGCAGATGCGCGCCAGCTCGGCGATGTGGCCGCGCATCTCCTTGGCGCCGAGCGCACAATTGAGGCCGAAGGTCAGCGGATCGGAGTGGCGCAGGGAATTCCAGAAGGCGCCGGGCGTCTGGCCCGACAGGGTGCGGCCCGACAGGTCGGTGATGGTGCCCGAGATCTGGATCGGCAGCCGGATGCCGGTCTCGTCAAAGACCTGCCACGCGGCGGCGATCGCCGCCTTGGCGTTGAGCGTGTCGAAGATCGTCTCGATCAGGATGAGTTCGGCGCCGCCGTCGATCAGCCCGCGCACCTGCTCGACATAGGCCTGCTTGACCCCGTCGAAGGTGACGGCGCGGTAGCCGGGATTGTTCACGTCCGGCGAGATCGAGAGCGTGCGGTTGGTCGGGCCGATGGCGCCGGCGACGAAGCGGCGGCGGCCGTCCTGCTCTTCCGCGAGCTTGGCCGCCTCGCGGGCGAGGCGTGCGCCCTGCGCGTTCAGTTCGTGGATGATCGATTCCATGCCGTAATCGGCCTGGGCGATCGTGGTCCCGGAAAACGTGTTGGTCTCGCAGACATCGGCGCCGGCGAGGAAGTAGTCGAGGTGGATCTGCCGGATCGCATCGGGCTGCGTCAGGATCAGGAGGTCGTTGTTGCCCTTCTGATCGTGCCCGTGATCCTTGAACCGCTCACCCCGGAAGTCCTCCTCCGTGTATTTGAGCCGCTGGATCACGGTGCCCATCGCCCCGTCGAGGACGAGGATCTTTTCGGACGCGCGCTGGCGCAGCGCGCGCTCGATTTCGGCGCCGTCGACGGGGGGGAAAGCGGTCATCGGGTCTCTCGGGCAATCGGCATAAGCATCGGCGAGGCCAACGGCATTCGCTCAATGGGGAACTGACGGCAGTTTCAGGAGCGCGATTCGAGCGACGCGAGCCGCCTCTCGATGATCTCCAGGCGTTCTTCGACCTCGGCTGCGGCGTAGCGCCCAAGCACGGACTCGCCGTTGATGGCCTCCCGCATGTTCGCAAGGCGGCCTTCGATCCGCTCGAGACGCTCGTTCACGGAGGTGAACTGGCGCTCGTTGTTCCCGCCGAGATCTTTGATCTCGGCGCGCATCTCCCGCAGAAGCGGCAGGATCATGTCTTGCGGATCGGCCACGGCTAATTCTCCCGAGTTAGCCTCGATTTAAGCTGCCGCCTTCGCAGGCGCCACCTTGGCCGGCGCCTGCGAGCGCAGGCCGAGCAGGTGGCAGATGGCGTAGACGAGATCCGAGCGGTTCATCGAGTAGAAGTGGAAATCCTCCACGCCCTCGTCGACGAGGTCGAGCACCTGCTCGGCGGCGACCGCCGCCGCGACGAGGCGTCGGGTCTCGACGTCGTTCTCCAGCCCCTCGAACCGGGCCGCGAGCCAGTAGGGCACCGAAGCGCCGGTGCGGCGGGCGAAGTTGGCCGCCTGCTTGAAGTTCTGCACCGGCAGGATGCCGGGGATGATCGGAATGTCGATGCCGGCCGCGCGCACCTTCTCGAGATAGCGGAGATAGATCTCGTTATCGAAGAAGAACTGGGTGATCGCCTGATCGGCGCCGGCATCGACCTTGGCCTTCAGCGCGTCGATGTCGGCGTCGAGCGAGGCGGCCTCCGGGTGCTTCTCCGGGTAGGCCGAGACCGAAACCTTGAAGTCGCCGATCCGCTTGATGCCGGCCACGAGATCGCAGGTCTGGGCGTAGCCACCGGGATGAGGCCGGTAGGTATGGCCGACGCCCTCCGCCGGGTCGCCGCGCAGGGCCACGATGTGGCGCACGCCCGCATCCCAGTAGGACTGCACGACGGCGTCGATCTCTTCACGCGTGGCGTTGACGCAGGTGAGGTGGGCGGCGGGCTTGAGACTCGTCTCGCGCACCATGCGCGCCACGGTGTTGTGCGTGCGCTCACGGGTCGAGCCGCCGGCGCCGTAGGTCACCGAGACAAATTTCGGCTGGAGCGGCGCCAGCCGCTCGATCGAGGACCAGAGGATGTTCTCCATCTCCTCGGTCTTGGGCGGAAAGAACTCGATGGAGACGCGGATCGGGCGGAAGCCGTCGCGGCTGGCACGGTGCCGGGATTCGCTGGGCATCGGATCGTCCCTCTTGATGCGGTCGTGTCGTCGTGAGGCCGGGGCGTCAGGCCACGGCGCGTTCGGGTTCGGCCGCCGCGGCTCCGGCCGAGGCGTCGTGCGCCAGCCAGAGCGTGACGGTGAGCGGCAATTCGGTGCCGTCCTCGGGCGCGAGGTTGCGGCTCTCGACATCGGAGAGGCCCGCCTGGACGAGCCAGCCCGCGACCTGATCGGCCGCGAAGCCGAGGCGGCGATGGGCTTGGGTCTCGCGCAGCTGTTCGAGATCGTGCGGCGCGAAATCGACCACCAGCAGCCGCCCGCCCGGCGTTACGAGGCGGGCCGCCTCGCGAAGCGCGCGGGCCGGGTCGTCGAGATAGTGCAGCACCTGATGCAGCACCACGAGGTCGAAGCTGGCGCGCCCGAAGGGCGGCGCGTGCAGATCGCCCTGGCGCAGATCGACCCGCGACAGGCCGAGCTGCTCCAGATTCGCCCGGGCGACCGAGAGCATGGCATGGCTCGAATCGAGCCCGGTGGCGCGGGCCGCGAGCGGCGCCAGCAGGCCGAGCATCTTGCCGGTGCCGGTGCCGAGATCGACGACGTGGCGCACCGGCCGGCTGCCGAGCGCCTCGAGCACCGCCGCCTCCACCGCGGCCTCGGGCACGTGGAGGGAGCGCAGGCCGTCCCATTTGGGGGCGAGGCGCGCGAAGAAGGCCTGGGCCGCCTCGGCCCGCTGGGCGCGCACGGAATCGAGCCGGGCGCGGTCCTCCGAGAGCGGCGGCGCCTTGCGCTCCAGGGCCTCGATCAGCGGCTCGACGAAGCCGATCGCCGCCTCGCGCAGGCGGAAGAAGGCCCAGGCGCCCTCGCGGTGACGCTCGATCAAGCCCGACTCGACCAGAAGCTTGAGGTGGCGCGAGATGCGCGGCTGGGATTGGCCGAGGATGTCGGTGAGGTCGGAGACCGACAATTCCCCTTCGGCCAGCAGCGCGAGGATGCGCAGCCGCGTCTCCTCCGCCGCGGCCCGCAGCACGGCGAGCGCCTCGGCGAAGGGCACCGGGACCGTGGTCGCACTGTTCGTGGGGCCGCTCTCGCTAGACATAAAGATATCTTTATGTGCGTAGCGGGCCGGTGGCAAGAGGTTTCCTGACGACTGGGCCCCATCGTCAGCGGCGGGCCGCTACTGGTAGGCCTGCTTCAGGTCGAGGGTGCAGCGCTTCCCGACCTCGTCGTAGCCGCTCTCGAGCCAAGCCTTGGCCGCGGCCCGCCCCTTGTCCCGCAGGCGCTCGATCATGCGCCAGCGGGCATCGACGCGCGAGGAGGCGGCGAAGCCGTCGAGGGAGTCGGTCCCGTCGATGCGGTGGAGGAAGACCCGCTCCAGCCCCGGGACCTCGCCCTGCCCACCCTCGTCGATCAGCCCGTGCACGAAGTCGATGGCGCGCAATTCGCGCATCAGATTGGCGTTGAAGGTGATCTCGTTGAGCCGGTTCTGGATGTCGCTGGCCGAGCGCGGCGTCTCGCGGCGCTCCACCGGGTTGATCTGCACCAGCAGGATGTCGCGGGTGCTCGACCCGTGCAGGGGGTAGAGGGCCGGATTGCCGAGATAGCCGCCGTCCCAGTAGGGCACGCCGTCGATCTCCACCGCCTGGAACACGGTCGGCAGGCAGGCCGAGGCCATCAGGTGATCGGCGGTCAGGCGCTCCCGCTCGAACACGGCGAGCTTACCGGTCCAGACATTGGTGGCCGAGACGAAGACGTTGGCGGTCTCGGCCGCGCGCAGGCGATCGAAATCGACCGTGTGCTCCAACGCGTCGCGCAGCGGATTGAAGTTCAGCGGATTGGTGGCGTAGGGGCCCGGATTGAACGCCTTCAGCCACGGCTCGATGAAGGGATTGCCCTTCCAGAACTGGAACAGGCCGTCGATCAGGCCCTTCTGCGAGGGGCGCAGGTCGGCATCCAGGCTCGCCTCGCGCCAGAACTTCTCCAGCGCCGCGCGTGCCCCGTCGGGGCCGCCCGCGAGCCAGCCGTCCACGAGGACGACGGCGTTCATCGCCCCCGCGCTCGCGCCGGTCACCGCCTCGAAGGCGATGCGGCCGTCCTCGATCAGCGCGTCGAGCACGCCCCAGGTGAAGGCGCCGTGCGAGCCGCCGCCCTGGAGCGCGAGCGCGACGGCCTTCTCGGCCCGCGGACCGGCGAGGCCGCGGAAATCGCGACCCGGTCGCGTCGAATCGGCGATGGGGTCGGGGACGGCCGTCGCGGGGTTGTGGGCGTCGTCGGGCTCGACGCCCCGCAGGGCTTCGGCGGTCTGCGGATCGGGGCTCGTCGCGTCCATCGTCCCTCACAGGTTTGTTGCAGCGCATCTGAAGATGGTGCAAAGCAGCAAGCGTGCCCGTGCGGTTCTTTGCCCCGCGGGCAGGCGAATGCAAGATATGATAAGGCGCTTCTGTCCCTCGGCATCCTTGCATCGGCACGACACACGCTCGACATCACGGTTCGGATGCGACATGGAAGCGGCTTCGGAAGCGAGGCACGCTGCGCATGCGCGGGCGCGGCGGCAGGTCGCGGATCGCGCCGGATTCAGGTAGGATCGCTCCTGCGCCTGCGGAATGCCTCAAGGCCGGCACGCGCGGACGACAGTTGACCCGCGAAGGCACGATGGAAGTCATGGAAGCTCCCGACGCCCTGGCAAACCCGCTCGATCCCCGGAGCCCGAACATGACGGGGCCGGAGATCGCAGGGCCGGCACCGCGCCACCGCACCGTCGGCGTGCAGATCGGCAGCGGGGAAGGCGCGGTCACCGTCGGCGGCGGCGCCCCGATCGTCGTGCAGTCGATGACCAACACCGACACGGCCGACATCGACGGCACCGTGGCCCAGGTGGCCCAGCTCGCCCGTGCCGGCTCGGAGCTGGTGCGCATCACCGTCGATCGCGACGAGGCGGCGGCCGCCGTGCCGAAGATCCGCGAGCGGCTCGACCGCATCGGCGTGCACGTGCCGCTGGTGGGCGACTTCCACTATATCGGCCACAAGCTCCTGTCCGATCATCCGGCCTGCGCCGAGGCGCTGGCCAAGTACCGGATCAACCCGGGCAATGTCGGCTTCAAGGAGAAGAAGGACACCCAGTTCTCGACCATCGTCGAGCAGGCCGTCCGCTACGGCAAGACCGTGCGCATCGGCGCGAACTGGGGCTCGCTCGACGGCGAGCTGCTGACCCACCTGATGGACGAGAACGCCAAGCTGCCCCGCCCCATCGATGCCCGCGCGGTCATGCGCGAGGCCATGGTGCAGTCGGCGCTGACCTCGGCCGACCGCGCGGTGGCGCTGGGGCTGCCCAAGGATCGCATCATCCTCTCCGCCAAGGTCTCGGCGGTGCAGGATCTGATCGCGGTCTACCGCGAGGTGGCGCGCCGCTCCGACTACGCGATCCATCTCGGCCTGACCGAGGCCGGCATGGGCTCGAAGGGCATCGTCGCGGCCTCGGCCGCCATCGGCGTGCTGCTCCAGGAAGGCATCGGCGACACGATCCGCTACTCGCTGACGCCCGAGCCCGGCGGCGACCGCACCGTGGAGGTCAAGGCCGCGCAGGAACTCCTGCAGACCATGGGCTTCCGCACCTTCGTGCCCCTGGTGGCCGCCTGCCCCGGCTGCGGGCGCACCACCTCGACGACCTTCCAGGAGTTGGCCCGCGACATCCAGAACTGGATCTCCACTTCCATGCCGGAATGGAAGAAGTCCTATCCGGGCGTCGAAGGCCTTAACGTGGCGGTGATGGGCTGCATCGTGAACGGCCCCGGCGAGTCGAAGCACGCCGATATCGGTATCTCGCTGCCCGGCACCGGCGAGAGCCCGAGCGCTCCGGTCTTCATCGACGGCAAGAAGGCGATGACCCTGCGCGGCGCGACCCTCGCTAAGGACTTCGAGACCATCGTGGTCGACTACATCGAGCGCCGCTTCGGCCAGGGCAAGCGCGACGCCGCCGAGTGAGTGTCCCCGGGGGCCGCATCCGACACCTGCGCGGGTGGCGGACGCGACCCCCGTCCCGATCCGGAGGCGACCCGTGGTCCGGACGCCGCCGCCCGCTCTTCCCGATCCTCGCCGCCCCTCGCTCGCCGCGATGCGCGCTCCGAGCCACGCGATCCGAACGCGCGCCACTCGTCCCGAGCCGCGACGGCGCGGTGCACGGATCGCCGCCTGAGGCGCCGCCCGTCCGGGTGACGGGCGCGCATCGAATCGCTCCACCGACGCATTTCCTTCATGCGTGTCCGGCAGACCCGGCCGGACGACGCGCGAGCCCAGGCATGCCTGCCCGATGACCCAGCCTGCCAGCCCAAGCGCCGCCCCGTCGATCCCGCCGGACGATCCTGCCGCGGCTCCCGCCGCGGGCGGTCCGGCGCCCGGCGAGGGTGGTCCGGTCGCGACCTCGGCGGGGGTCGCCGACGCCTCGCCGGAGGACGCGCACGGCCACGCCAAGACCGGCTTCTGGGCGCTCACGATCGGCTCCGTCGGCGTCGTCTACGGCGATATCGGCACGAGCCCGCTCTATGCCTTCCGCGAGGCGCTGGCGCCTTCGCGCACGGACGGCGTCCTGCTGCCCGAGGAGGTGATCGGCACCACCTCGCTCATCATCTGGGCGCTGCTCTTGATCGTCACGATCAAGTACGTCGCGATCCTCTTGCGCATGGACAATAACGGCGAGGGCGGAATCCTCTCGCTGATGGCCAAGGCCCGCCACGCGCTCGGCGGCTCGAAGCTCGTGTTCATGCTGGGCCTGCTCGGCGCCTCGCTGTTCTACGGCGATTCCGTCATCACCCCGGCCATGTCGATACTCTCGGCGGTCGAGGGCCTGAAGCTCGTCACCCCGGCCCTCGACGCGTACGTGCTGCCGATCACGGTGACGATCATCGTCGCCCTGTTCGCGGTGCAGAGCCACGGCACGGCGCGGGTCGCGACCTTCTTCGGCCCGGTCATGGTGCTGTGGTTCCTGGCGCTGGCGGCGGCCGCACTGCCCTACATCATCGGCAATCCCGGCGTGCTGGCCGCCTTCAATCCCTGGTACGCGCTGCACTACCTGCTCGGCCACGGCACCGGCGCGCTGGTGGCGCTCGGCGCCGTGTTCCTGGCGGTGACGGGCGCCGAGGCGCTGTTCGCCGATCTCGGCCATTTCGGGCGCCGGCCGATCCAGGTGGCGTGGCTGTTCCTCGTCGCGCCGTGCCTCGTGCTCAACTATCTCGGCCAGACCGCGCTCGTGCTGGCCAAGCCCGAGACCATCGATCCGTTCTACCAGCTCGTACCCGAATGGGGCCTGATCCCCATGGTGGTGCTCGCCACCATCGCCACCGTGACGGCGAGCCAAGCGGTCATCACCGGCGCCTTCTCCCTGTCGCGGCAGGCGATCCAGCTCGGCATGCTGCCGCGCATGGAGATCCGTCACACCTCCGAGGCGCATTCCGGCCAGATCTACCTGCCGCAGATCAACATGCTGCTGGCGCTCGGCGTGGTGATCCTGGCGATCACCTTCCGCTCCTCCTCGTCGCTCGCCTCGGCCTACGGCATCGCGGTGACCGGCACGATGCTGCTGACCGCCTCCATGGCCTACGTGGTGCTGTGGAAGGTGGTGCGCCTGAAACCCATCGTGGCGGCGATCGTGATGGCGCCCTTCATCGTCATCGAGTTCCTGTTCATGCTCTCGAACCTGCTCAAGGTGCACGAGGGCGGCTACGTGCCCCTGCTGCTCGCGGGCGGGCTGATGCTGATGATGTGGACCTGGGTGCGAGGCGTCACGATCCTGTTCAACAAGACCCGCAAGACCGACGTGCCGCTGATCGAACTCGTCGGCATGCTGGAGAAGAGCACCTCCTACCAGCGGGTGAAGGGCACGGCGGTCTTCCTCACGAGCGATCCCCAGATCGCCCCCGCCGCGCTCCTGCACAACATGAAGCACAACAAGGTGATCCACGAGAAGAACGTGGTGCTCACCGTCGAGACCATGGACCGGCCCCGCGCCACGCAACGCGAGCGGGTGCGCATCGAGCCGGTGGGGTTCGGCTTCTACCGGGTGGTGATGCGCTTCGGGTACATGGAGACGCCCAACATCCCGCGCACCCTGACCCTGCTCAAGCGCGAGGGCTTCAAGTTCGACATCATGTCGACCTCGTTCTTCCTGTCGCGCCGCTCGATCCGCCCGGCGGCCCATTCCGGGATGCCGCTCTGGCAGGACCGGATCTTCATCACCCTGGCCAAGAACGCCAACGACGCCACGGACTTCTTCCAGATCCCGACCGGCCGCGTCGTCGAGGTCGGCACGCAAGTCACCGTTTGACATCCGGCGTCCGGCCTCGCGGCCGGTTCGCCAAACGGTCGCTCCTCTCAGGAAACCAACAACAGGTTGCGCAAAATCCTGTGGCAGACCCGCTACAGGATGATCATTTGCGCGCGACTGTCTTGCGTGCCGAGGCGCCGTCTCGTACCGCTGAGCTTGCGAAAAGCAAGCAACAACAACAGTTTAGCATAATTCCAAACAACAGACCGACCCCGTTCCGCGCGTTTCTGCGGAGGCCGTCGACTGTGCTGGGCAGATGGGGTCAGGAGTATGGGGTCGGTTCGCACTCTCGTCGGCGTCCGCGCCCTGCGGACGATGGCGCTGGCAGGCGCCTCGCTGTTCGCGCTCACCGCGAGCGCCTCGGCGCAGCAGGCCACAGCCCGGCTCGATGAACTGTCGGTCGAAGGCAGCGGTCGGGGTGCCGGCGCCACGGGCGGCCAGCCTGCCCAACGCGGCGCGGATGGGCGTGTCGCCCCCGAGGACCCGCGCGGCCCCGTCGCGGGCTACGTCGCCACCCGATCGGTGACCGCGACCAAGACCAACACGCCGCTGATCGAGACCCCGCAATCGATCACGGTGATCGGCACCGAGCAGATCCAGGCTCAGGGAGCCACGACGCTGACGCAGGCGACCCAGTACACTGCCGGCATCTATTCCGGCGTGACGGGTGTCGACGAGCGCGTCGACTTCTTCAATCTGCGCGGCTTCCGGGCGAGCGACTACGGCATCTACAAGGACGGCCTGCAACTCCTCAACTACGGGTTCGGCACCCTGAAGACCGAGGTCTTCGGCCTTGAGCGCATCGAGGTTCTGCGCGGTCCCGCCGCGGTCCTGTTCGGTGCCGGCAATCCGGGCGGCATCGTCAACCAGATCACCAAGCGACCGACGCTGACCCCGTTCGGATATGTCGAAGTCGGCGGCGGCTCGTTCGGCCAAGTCTATGGCGCCTTCGACATCGGTGGCCCTGCCGACGATTCGGGCCACTGGTTCTACCGCCTCACCGGAATCGGCCGGGCCGGTGGAACGCAAGTCGATGGAGCCGATTCGGATCGCTACTACATCGCACCGGCGCTAACCTATCGGCCGGATGCCGGAACCTCGTTCACCCTGCTCACCAGCTATCAGCGCGATTCCAGTGCGGTTACGGCGAATTTTCTGCCGTATTCCGGGACCGTGCGTCCGAACCTGAGCGGCCTCCGCATTCCTCGCTCCCTGAATGTCGGCGATCCGACCTTCAACAACTTCCAGCGCGAGCAGCTCTTCGCCGGTTACGAGTTTGAGCACGCCGTCGATGCGACTTGGACGGTGCGCCAGAACCTGCGCTACTCCTTCAGCGACGGCTATCAGAACTCCTATGTCGGCCAGTCCGGCTATGCCGACCCTGCGCAGACGCAGCTCGCTCGCTACCAGTTCGGCTTTACGGACAAGGTCAGCCTGTTCCAGGTCGACAACCAGGCCGAGGCGCGTTTCTCGGACGGCTTTTTCCGGCATGACCTGATCCTCGGCGTCGATTACAAGAACTACACGCTGCACGACAATCAGCAGGTTCTGTTCCCGGGGCCGAACCTCAATCTCCTCAATCCCATCTTCGGGCCTCCGCAAGATCGAGCTCCGACCAATCTCGTCGACGTGCCGCGCTTCACGCAGATCGGTCTTTACGCCCAAGACCAGATCAAGCTGACCGAAAACCTGACCCTCGTCGCCGGACTGCGTCAGGACTTCGCCACGAGCGATGTGAAGGTGAAATTCAGCCGCTTCGGCGACCAGAGTTCGTCGCGGGACGATCAGGCTCTCACCGGACGCGTCGCGCTGATCTACAACTTCGACTTCGGGCTCGCGCCCTACGTCTCGTACTCGACCTCGTTCCAGCCGCAGATCGGTATCGACTCGATCACGGGCGGAGCGCTCGTGCCCGATCGGGGCGAGCAGGTCGAGGTCGGCGTGAAGTTCCAGCCGATCGGCGAACGCTACTTCCTGACGGTGGCGGCCTTCGATCTCGTCCGCGACAACCCGCCGATTCCCTCACCCTTCGCCAACGGCAGCAGCACGACGCAGCTGGGCTCCGTCCGTTCGCGCGGCATCGAGGCTCAGTTCGTCGGCAACCTCTTCGACGGCCTGAACGTGGTCGCCGCCGTCACCCATTTCGATCTCGAATACATCAAGAGCCAGCAGACTCAGCTCATCGGCAGGACGCCGATCGGCGTGCCTGAGACCTATGCCTCCGCCTTCCTGGACTACACCATTCCCGTGGGCGACTACCGCGGCCTCGGGTTCGGCGGCGGCGTCCGTTATGTCGGCCGATCCTTCGCGAACGACATCAACTCGCTGACCGTGCCGGATTTCGTGCTCTTCGACGCGACGGTTCACTACACCTGGGACCGTTGGCGCGCGGCGGTCACGGCGTCGAACATCGGCGACCGGCGCTTCGTCACGTCCTGCACGGACCTGAACAACTGCTTCTACGGCGAGGCCCGCCGCGTGCTGGCCAGCCTGAGCTACAAGTGGTGAGTCGCCGCAGGGCCTGTCGTCGGGTCCTGCACGACCTTGGAGGCGGCCGGCGGCCGGGCTATCTCGTGTTTCTCTAAGCGGATCGTGAGAATCCGCCTCTTCGAGGAACGCTCCCCGTCATGACCTTCCGTCCCCTCCTCGCCGCCCTGATGGTCGGCGGCCTCGCCCTTCCGGCGCTCGCCCAGGAGCCTACCGCGCCGCCGCCCGCGCAGCAGGCTCCACAGCAGGAAACCCAGCCGGAGACTCCGAAGGAGGCCTCTCCCCCGCGGCCGATCCGCAATGCGCCGAGCCCGCGGGCGCTGGAATTTGCCGCCTACATCTTCTCGGCGGTCAATGTCTGCGGCTACCAGCTCGGCACGGCCGAGTTCGAGGCACTGCTCGCCAAGCAGAACACCAAGCTCGCCGACGTGAGCCCCCGCGGCCCCTTCGGCAATCGGGTGATGGGCATCTTCACCCTGATGTCCAACCAAATGAACCTGAACCGCGAGCGGTCCTGCCTTGCCGTGGCCGGCGAGTACGGGCCGGAGGGCAATGTCGCCAAGAACGTCCTGCTGCCGCCGGGCACCCGCGAGGCGCCGCCTGCGTCGGATTCCTCCGGGGCCAAGCCGGCGCAGCCTTAAGGCGGTCGCAGGCTCCGCGCAGGGCGGCTCCCCCCCGGCGCGAAATGCTGTAGAGGGACGGCGAAACCCTTCGTCGTCCGCCTCTCCCGCTGGCCCAGGCCCATGTCCGCAACCGACCCCGCCAACCAGTTGCTGCGTCCTCAGCCGCGCCCCGGCGTGCTCGCCATCGAGGCCTACGTGCCCGGCAAGAGCGCCGCGCCGGGCGTCGCCAAGATCCACAAGCTCTCCTCCAACGAGACGCCGCTGGGGCCGAGCCCCCGCGCGGTCGAGGCTTATCGCGCGCAGGCCGACAGCCTCGCCCTGTATCCGGACGGGAGCGCGGCGCGGCTGCGCGCGGCGATCGGCGCCCGCTACGGGCTGGACCCCGCCCGCATCGTCTGCGGCGCGGGCTCGGACGAGCTTCTGACCCTGCTGGCGATGGCCTTCGTCGGGCCGGGGGACGAGGGCATCTACTCCACCCACGGCTTCCTCGTGTACCGCATCGCGATCCTCACCGCGGGCGGCACCCCGGTCGTGGCGCCGGAGACGACCCTCACGGTGGATGTCGACGCCATCCTCGCCGCGGTCACGCCCCGCACCCGGATCGTCTATCTGGCCAACCCCAACAATCCGACCGGCACCTACCTGCCCTTCGAGGAGGTGCGCCGCCTGCATGCCGGCCTGCCGGGCAACGTGCTGCTGGTGCTCGACGGCGCCTATGCCGAGTACGTGCGCGCCAACGACTACACCGCCGGGCTCGAACTGGCGCTCGACGCGCCCAACGTCGTGATGACCCGCACCTTCTCGAAGATCCACGGGCTGGCCGCGCAGCGCATCGGCTGGATGGTGGGTTCCGAGGCCGTGATCGATGCGATCAACCGCATCCGCGGGCCATTCAACCTCTCGGCGGGCGGCATCGCGGCCGGGGCGGCGGCGATCGCCGACGAGGCCCATGTCGCGGCGGCGGTGGCCCACAACGACGAGTGGCTCGCCTGGCTCACCCACGCGGTCGAGGCTTTGGGGCTCACGGTGACGCCGAGCGTCGGCAACTTCCTGCTCGTGCACTTCTCCGACGCGCCCGGCCGGACCGCAGAGGAGGCCGACGCGCACCTGACGCGCTGCGGGGTGATCGTGCGGCGCGTCTCCTCCTACGGCCTGCCCAACGCCCTGCGGGTCACGGTCGGCAGCGGGGAGGCCAACCGCGCCTTCGTGGAGGCCCTCGGGGACTTCCTGGGGAACCCGCGTTCGTGACGGCGGTGGTGGAGCGCCTCGCCATCGTCGGCCTCGGCCTGATCGGCTCCTCGATCGCCCGCGGCGCCCGGACCTACGGGCTCGCCGAGACGATCGTGGCGGTGGACCGCGACGCGGACGTGATCGAGCGCGTGAGGGCCTTGGGGCTGGCCGAGGCCGCGAGCACCGAGGCCTCCGCGGTGGCGGGCGCCGACCTCGTGATCCTGTGCGTGCCGGTCGGCGCCATCGGCACGGTGGCGGGGCAGATCGCGCCGCACCTGAAGCCGGGTGTCGTCGTCTCCGACGTGGGCTCGGTGAAGGCCGCCGTGGTCGCGGCGGTGGCGCCGCATCTGTCTGAAAGGAATCCGTTCGTGCCGGCCCATCCGGTGGCGGGCACCGAGTATTCGGGGCCGGATTCGGGCTTCGCCACCCTGTTCTCGAACCGCTGGTGCATCCTCACGCCGCCCGACGGTGCGGACCCGGCGGCGGTCGAGCGGGTGCAGGCGCTCTGGCAGGGCCTGGGGGCCATCGTCGAGACGATGACGCCGGAGCATCACGACCTCGTGCTCGCCATCACCAGCCACGTGCCGCACCTGATCGCCTACAACATCGTCGGCACCGCCGCCGACCTCGAGGAGGTCACGCAGTCCGAGGTGATCAAGTTCTCCGCCGGCGGCTTTCGCGACTTCACCCGCATCGCGGCCTCCGACCCGACCATGTGGCGCGACATCTTCCTGACCAACCGCGAGGCGGTGCTGGAGATGTTGGGACGCTTCAACGAGGATCTGTCCGCCCTCTCGCGCGCCATCCGCTGGGGCGACGGCGAGGCGCTGCACGACCTGTTCACCCGCACCCGAACGATCCGCCGCGGCATCGTCGCCATGGGGCAGGAGACGCCGGAGCCGGATTTCGGCCGCTCCCGCAAGGCGGCGCCCACCGGACCGCAGGGCTGAGAAAGGAAACGCCGCCATGCGGACCTTCGCGATCGTCACCGTCCTCGAGGGCGCAGTGCCCGGCCTGGCCGAGTGGCTCGCCTTCCACCGCGCCGTCGGCGTGCGGCACTTCGTGATCTACGACAACGGCATCGACGCCGAGGCAACCGCAACCCTGACGCTGCATGAGGGGATCGGCGTCACCACCCTGCCCTGTCCGAGCCGCCTCGACTGCGCGCCGCGTTTCGCGGCCTACGAGCATTTCCTGGCCTCGCGGGCGCGCCTGTTCCGCTTCGCCGCCTTCCTCGACACCGACGAGTTCCTGGTGCCGCCCCCCGGCCGCAGCCTGGAGGGCTGGCTCGCCCGCATCCCCGCCCATGCCGGGGCGGTGGCGGTCAACCGGCGCGCCTTCGACAGCGCGCAGCCGGCGCAGCCCGATCCCGGCCTCGTGCTGCGGCGCTTCCCGCGGGCGCTGGCGGGCACGGACCGGAGCGAGAACCGCGTCGCCAAGTCGATCTACCGGCAGGGCGCCATCGCCGCGATCCGCGATCCCCACCGGGCGGCCCTGGTGCAGGGGGAGTGGCTGATGAGCGACTTCAGCCCGGCGGAGGCCGACCCGAACCGTCCCGACGCCATCCTCGGCGTCCGGCACGGCGAGATCCGGATCAACCACTATCCCTCGCAGGCCCTCTCACAGGCCGGCGACTCGTCCGGCGGGGGCGAGGCCTGCCCGCGCACGCAGAGCTGGATCGGGCCGACCCTCGACGAGATGCGCCATCTCCTCGCCTTCGCGGACGCCGTCGCGCCGGCCGCGGCGGCACAGCTGCGGGCCCGCTACGCCGCGGTGCCGGAGCTGGCCCGACCGGTCTCCCCGCAGGAACACCGGCTCTGGCGCCTGCGCCACCTCCATCGGCCGCGGGCGGAGGCGGCAGGCCGTTTCCTCCAGCGCAAGATCTTCGGCGCGCCGCGCCCCTGGTAGGCGCCCGCCTCACGCCGTGATCGCGAGGCGAAGCCTCGAGGGCATCGTCCCGAAAGGTGGCCGCCGGCTTTCGGGACGATACGAAACAAGAGACGAGAACATCGTGCCGGATACGATATCCGGCACGATGTTAGCGCTGCCCCTTTCGTGCGGCGGGGGCCTTCCTGCCCTTGCCCGTCCCGGTCTTGCGCCCGGGCATCGCCTTCCCGCTTCTGGACTTTGCCGTCGACGCCCGTCCGGCCGTCCTGAGGTATGTCTGCGCCCGCGGGTTGCGGGCCGCGGCGGAGGCGAGGATCAAGCGCATCCCCTCGTCGGTGTCGCGGGCGGCGCCGCGGCCGGCCACGAGGTTGCGGCCGAGCTGGTACTGCGACTCCGAATAGGCCACCGCGTCGATGTCGGAGCGGTTGTCGATCGACTGTCGGAACCAGTAATTCGCCTCCTCGTAGTCGGGCATGCCGTCCCAGCCCTGGATCAGGGCCATGCCGAGATTGTGGTAGGCGACCGCCGCGCCGCCCACCGCGGCCTCACGCAGCATCCGCGTGGCCCGTGCCCCGTTGGGTTGCGGCCGGTCCATCTCCATCAGCGCAAGGTCGTTCAGGGCCTGGGGCAACCCCTGCTCGGCCGATTCCTGCAGCAGCGTGAGACCGCGCAGCCGGTCCTTCGGCACGCCGCGGCCCTTGAAATAGAGGTTGGCCAGGTTGAGCTTGGCGGTCCGGTCGTTCTTCGCGACCGCCATTTCGAGCCAACGGACAGCCTCCCTGTCGTCCTGCTTCACCCCACGGCCGGCCATGAAGGCGTAGCCGATATTGTTCATGGAGGCGGCCGAGCCGCGCTCGGCGCCCTTGCGGTACCATGCCAGGGCCTCGGTCAGATCGCGGGGCACGCCCCGGGCGTGGTCGTACTGCATCCCGATGGCGGTGTAGGCCGCGGCCACGCCCTTCGCGGCCGCCCGGTCGTACCAGCGCCGCGCCTCGGCGTGGTCGGTCGGCACGCCCTGGCCGTAATCGTGGATCGCGCCGATCTGGTTCATCGCCCGGCCGTCGCCGGCCTCCGCCGCACGGCGGAACCACTTCATCGCCAGAGCGTAGTTGCGCACCACGCCGTTCGCATCCTGATAGCGGACGCCGAGCCCGTGCGCGGCCTCGACCGAGCCGCCCTCGGCCAGCCGTTCGAGCAGCACGAGGCCCAGCGGCACGTTGGTCGGCGCCTTGTCGATGTAGGAATTGGCGAGCGCGAAATGCGCCGTGGCATTGCCGAGACCGCTCGCCCGCAGGAGCCAGCGCCGCTGGCCCGCGATGTCGACGGGGCCGCCCTCGCCCGCCCGCATCATTCCCGCGAGTTCCAGCATGGCTGGGATCGAGTCCCGCTCCGAGGCCAGAAGATAGAAGCGCCGCGCCGCCGTGAGGTCCCGCGTCAGCCCGAGGCCTCGGTCGTGCAGTTGCCCATAGACGAAGGCAGCGTGCCGGCTTCCGCTCGCGATCGCTCCCTCCAGAAGAGAGCGAATGCGCGCCTCGTCCGGCCCGAACCGCCCGTCGGCGGTCTCCGCGAGCATCCGCGCCAGATCCGCTGCCGCGGGGGCGTGCCCGGCCCGGGCCGCCTCCTCCAAGAGAGCGAGCGCCCGGGCGGTGTCGCGCTGCGGCGGCTCGGCCTGGGCGAGGTTTCGGGCCAGATAGCGCTTGAGTTCGGGGTGGCCGGTTCGCGCGACGCCCTCGCTCAGCACCGCGAGGCCGGCCGGACGATCCTTCGGCAACGCAGCACCGTAGAGCCCGTCGAAGAACCCCTCGCCCATCGCGTCGAAGCCGCCGGAAAAGCCGAGATCCTTCGCACGGCGGAAGGCCGCGAGTGCCGCGTCCTTGCGCTCCAAAGCCTTGAGGGTGAGACCGAGCCGGTAGGCGTGACGCCCCTCCCCCGGTTCCGCATCTGCGGCGGCGGCACAGGCGGTCGCGGCGGCCTCCAGGGCAGCGGTCCGGCCCTCGGTCACGCCGTCGAGAATCGAGCGGTCCGGGGAGACGACCTCGATCTCACGCGGGAGACCGACGGCACGGTCGCAGGCCTCACCCGGCGTGCCTCCGGAGGCCGCAACCGGCCCCTGCGCAGCGGGATCGCGCGGAACCGTCTCGGATGGGGCCGGACGCTGTTCCTCCTCGGCCCGGAGCGGGCCCGGAACCGCGAGAGCGACGCCGAGCAGGAGCGCGACGAGGGAGGCGCGCACCGGCCGTTCCCGCCATCGACCCCGCTCCTCCTCCTGCCGTGGCCCGAGGCCTTCACCGAAGCTGGCGTCGTCGCCAGCGCGACCGGACGCGTTCGCGGAGATGGGACTCATCCCCCGCCGTTTCCCACCCCGCGCGCATCGCGCGGAACGGCGCGAAGCCGAGGCTGCTGCAGTCTCCGGCGACATGTTGGGAAACTCCGGCGATTCAGTCCGCGGCCCTGCCCTCCCGGCAACGTGTCGCCGGAGATCGAGGAGGGGCGGCATCCGTGTGCGGAGATGGGTCACACGCCCGCGCTGTCATCGGCCGTGAGCCGACGGTGACATCGAAACGTCAGCGGCGTCGGGCCTGCGGCCGGCGCGGTCTTCCCTCAGTATAGGACCGGCAGCACCACGTTCGGCACCGGGAAGGGTCCGAGCATCAGCCGCCCGTCGGTGAGGCGCAGGGTCGGCAGGGGCTTGAGACCGTTGGGGCCGCTCTCGTCGGCCGCCCGGGCCTCGCCGGCGGCATCCTCGCGCTTGCGCAGGCCGCCGAGGAACTGGCCGACGATGCTGCCGATCAGCGCGCCCTTGTCCGCGCCGAAGCGCTGGCCCATCACCTGCCCGACCAGGGCTTCGAGGCCGGCTGCGCGGATGTCGAAGCGCCCCTCGGGACGGTGCTCGCCGTCGAGGCCGACCGCGCCCTTGGCCTGAAGACGCCGCTCGCCCTTGGCGATGGAGATGCGACTCACGTCGAGCCGGCCGTCGGCCTGACGCCACTTCTCCAGTTCCCGCGCCACGGTGCCCGTGCGCAGGACGTTTGCCCGCTCGATGGTGGTGTCGAGGTCGATGTCGGCCGGGTCGGCGCTGCCGCTGAGCGCGTCGAGCCGCGGCACCGCCGCCTTGGCGAGCCGCAGGCTCACGTCGATGGCGCCCTCGCTCTCGAAGCGGCCGGGGGTCGGCCGGGCATGCAATTCGAGGTGCTGCGCGGCGAAGTCGACAGGGCCGGGATCGGGTGATTGCACGCTGCCCTTCGGCGCGTCGACGACCAGGGAGACGCGGCTGAAGCCGTTCGAGGCGGCGTGGAAGCTCGCCTCCAGGGAGGTCCAGGTGACGGCCCCGATCAGATCACCCTGCTCGACGTGGAACGGCCCCGTGGCCTCTAAAACGGCGTGGCGGGGATCGTAGACCTGCACGACGACGGTGATCGGCCCCAGCGTGAAGCGGCTGTCCGAACGGGCGAAGCGCACCGAGGCGCAGCGCAGCTCCAGGCGGAAGGGGAAGCCGGTGATGGAGCGGTCGGCGCAGGTCCACTGGCGGCCGGCCTGAGCCTCGCGGGCGAGCCAGGCATCCATCTCGCTCTCGGCCTTGCCGCGAATGAAGAACCACGCGGCGGTCCAGGCCAGGACGATGGCGGCGAGGAGAATATAGGGAAGGAACAGGCCGATCCGCCTGCGCGGCCGGGGGGCCGGTCCGCCGGGAATCGGTTCGGGAGTCTGCGCCATCGGCCTCGTTCCTGCGCCGCCCGGCAGGGCAGGCCGGGCGGCCCCGTGTTTGGAGACCGGGGCGGCGCAAGGCAAGTGCCCTCCCCGGGCCGGCCTCTCACAGGCCGGCGAGCGGAATCGGGGCGATCGGAGCCATCAGGCAGCTGAAAGGTCCGCGTCCGCGGCGAGGTCGGTGACGACGGCGCGGCGCGCCTCCTCGCTCTCGGCGAGGCGATGGACATGCATCTCCGTCGCGCCGTTCTGGCGGGCGCGGGCGAGCCAGTTGCGGTGCAGCCGCTCCCGCGCGCCCCTGCCGATGGCGGCGATCGCGACG
Source organism: Methylobacterium sp. NPDC097929 (assembly GCF_049543375.1). Lineage (NCBI taxonomy): Bacteria > Pseudomonadati > Pseudomonadota > Alphaproteobacteria > Hyphomicrobiales > Methylobacteriaceae > Methylobacterium > Methylobacterium sp. NPDC097929. Next base: position 268,726 of record NZ_JBMVEP010000003.1, read on the forward strand.
GCTTCGGCGATGCCGGCCTCGTCCCGCCGCACCGCGATCACCACCGCCTCGCCGATCTCGGCGAGTTCGGCTTCCACGAGATCGTGGACGCCCACGACGTAGCGCCGGCCCGAACGCCCGCGCCACGCGCTCAAGGACGGGGCCGCGCTGCCGCGCAGGCCCGCCATGGTTCGGAGCCGCTCCTCGCGCACATCCGCTCTCCGGGATCGGTCGTCCTTCAGGTCACGCAGCGCGACCGACCAGGACAGGGCTCGTTTGTTCGCCATTTGTTCCAATCTACGACGGGGGCCCGATCGCCGTCAAGGCGCAGGTTCGGAACGGGTTTCCGGTATGATCGGAAGGTGGGAATCCGCCCGCGGTTCCACAAGCGAGCGCAGACGATTGCCTGCGGCGGCATGCCCCCTCCCCGATCATCGTCTCGCCGCACGGCCCTCATAGAGACAGCATTCGTAAAGTATGATCGTGCCAGGGTGACCGGGCGCGGCGCCTGCCGTACAAGCGGAGCCGTGCCGGGTCCGCGAGGAACTCGGGCGCGATGCGGTGGGGAGCGGCCTCGGGGCGTGTGATGGGTGTGGCGACGATGAAGCCAGGTGTGAGGCCGAGGGTCCGGCCAGCTGTCCGGGTCGCCCGGCTCGTGCTCGCCGCCGGCCTCGCTCTGAATCTCGGCGCCTGTTTCCGCCCCCTCTACGGGCCGACCGCCTCGGGCGAATCGATGCAGGGATTGCTTGCGGCGATCCAAGTCGACGACGTCCTCATGGCCCAGGATCAGGAGCGGCTCGGCCATTACCTGCGCAGCGAGCTGATCTTCGATCTCGACGGTTCCGGTCAGGCCGCCGTGCCCAAGCGCTACCGCCTGAAGATGCAGGGCAGCGAGCAGGTGCAGACGCCGATCGTCTCCTCCACCACCGCCCGGGCGGAGGCCGGCACGATCGTCGGCACCGTGAAGTTCTCCCTGGAGAGCCTGGACGGGCGCCGCATCCTCACCGAGGGCGTCGCCACGGCGACCGCGACCTACGACCGCTCGATCCAGCGCTTCGCCTCCCTGCGCGCCGCGCGGGACGCCGAGATCCGGCTCGCCAAGGTGCTGGCCGACCAGATCAGGACCCGGATCGCCTCCGTCCTCACCGTCAAGCCCAACCCCTGACGGCCGCGGCATGACGGCGGTCAAGGCCGGCGATGTCGAGGGCCTCGTCCGGCGCGGGCCCGATGCGCGCATCGCGGTGGTGCTGGTCTACGGGCCCGATACCGGCCTCGTCGCCGACCGCGCAACGCGGCTGGTGCGCGGCATGGTAGCGGACCCCGACGACCCCTTCGCCCTGATCAAGATCGACGGCGACACGCTCGCCGCCGATCCCGGCCGGCTGATGGACGAGGCCGGAACCGTCGGCCTGTTCGGCGGGAGCCGCACCATCTGGGTCCGTTCGGGAAGCCGCAACTACGCTCCGGCGGTCGATGCCGTGCTGAAGGCGCCAACCGAGGGCGCGCGCATCGTGGTGGAGGCGGGCGATCTCGGTCGCTCGGCCCCCCTGCGCACCCTCTGCGAGGGCTCGGCGAAGGCGCTGGCGCTGCCCTGCTACGCGGACGACGAGCGCACCCTCGCCGACCTCATCGAGCGCACGCTCCAAGAGGACGGCCTGCGCATCGACCGGGATGCCCGCGACCTGCTGACCGGCAGCCTCGGCAGCGACCGCCGCGCCAGCCTCTCCGAGATCGGCAAGCTCGCCCTCTACGCCCGCGGCCAGGCCAGCGTCGGCCTCGACGATGTGGAGGCGATCGTCAGCGATGTCGGCGCGAGCGTCCTCAACGCGTTGATCGACGCCGCCTTCGCCGGGCGCGCAGGGGACGCCGAGCGGGAATATCGCCGCTTCCGCCACGAGGGGATGGACCCCTCCGCCATGCTGGGCGCGGGGCTGCGGCACGGCCTCGCCCTTCTCTCCCTGCGCCTCGACAACCCGCGGGGCAGCGCGAGCCAGCTCGTCGCCAACTGGCGCGGCCTACACTTCCGGCGCAAGGCGCTCGCGGAAGCCCAGCTCGCCCGCTGGTCGGCGCCGGGCCTGCAGCAGGCGGTGGGCTGGCTCCAGGACGCCGTTCTGGCCTGCCGCCGCTCCGAGCCGGACCTCGCTCATGCGCAGGCCCAGGGCGTCTTCCTGCGCATCGCCGTCGAGGCCTCCCGACGCCGGGCCTGAACGGGTCGACCGCTCGTCGTCTCAGACGGCTTCCGGCTGATCGCTTCGGTCTCTTCCTTCGTCCTTGCGAGGCTCAGCGAAAGCAATCCAGGGCGCGACCTTTCCTGAGATGCCGCGCCCTGGATCGCTTCGCTGCCGCTCGCGATGACGGAGCGGGGCAAAGGCCAAAACGATCAAACGGAGTCGATATCAGACGCCGAACGGCTCCAGATCGATCCGCCAGGGCGCGTCGAAGACGAACTCTTCGAGGTTCACTCCAGCCCCATCGCGATCGACGACGAGGAAGCTCTGCGCGCCGCCGATCGGCGCCAGCACGCCATGCCACGTGCCGGCGCGGTAGTTCACGCCCTGCCCCGGCGCGGTCAGGAAGGCGAGCGGTTCGCCGGGGCGCCCGTTCCGGTCGGGACAGACGGTCACGAGGAAGGGCGCATCGCACAACGGGACGAAGGCCTGCGAGCCGAACGGGTGCCGCTCGACGAGGTCGAGGTGGAACGGTGCCGGAGCGGGCTTCGAATCGACGAGGCTGAGCACGACCTCCGCCCCCTCGCCGAGGGCCTGCGCCGTGGCGAGGGCGTGGTAGCGCAGGGCCCTGTCGCCGTTCATCGGCCGCGGCACGCGCCCGTTCCGGTCGATCACCGCGCCGAACTCGGCGAAGGCCTCGCGGGTCAGCGGGCGGGCGGTGACGACGCGATCCGGCATCTCAGCGCCCCGCCAACCGGAGCCGGGGGTGCCGGTTCACGTCCTTATAGAGCAGGTAGCGGAACGGCTCCGGCCCGCCCGCGTAGCAGGCCTGGGGGCAGAAGGCCCGCAGCCACAGGAAGTCGCCCGCCTCCACCTCCACCCAGTCCCGGTTGAGCCGGTAGACGCCCTTGCCCTGGAGCACGAACAGCCCGTGCTCCATCACGTGCGTCTCCTCGAAGGGGATGACGGCGCCGGGCCGCAGCGTGACGATGTTGACGTGCATGTCGTGGCGCAGATCGGCCGGGTCGACGAAGCGCGTCGTCGCCCAGGCGCCGTCCGTGCCCGGCATCGCCATCGGCTCCACGGCAGCGTCGGAGGTGAAGAGCGGCTCGGGCAGCGCGAGGCCTTCGACGGGTTCGTAGGCCTTCCGGATCCAGTGATAGCGCGCGGTCGCAGTGCCGTCGTTGCGCAACGTCCAGTCCGCGCCCGGCGGGAGATAGGCGTAGCCACCCGGCTCGAGCGGGTGCGGCGTGCCGCCGAGGGTCACCGTCAGCCCGCCCGCGACGACGAACAGCACGCTCTCGGCCCCCGCATCGGGCTCCGGCCGGTCGCTGCCGCCGCCCGGCGCCGTCTCCATCAGGCACTGGCAGAACGTCTCGGAAAATCCCGTCATCGGCCGGGCCAACACCCAGGCGCGGGTCTTCTCCCAGAACGGAAGGGCGCTCGTCACAATGTCCCGCATCACCCCCCGCGGGATCAGGGCGTAGGCCTCCGTGAAGACCGCTCTTCCCGCGTGCAGGGTGGCTTGACCGGGCAGACCGCCGGCCGCGACGTGGTAGCGCTGGATCGTCATGGAAGCCCCCGCAGCGGGAAGGCGGGATCAGCTCCCGCCGAGCTTGCGGCAAAGCGCGTCTCGCTCCTCGGCGCTGGCGTAGCGGATGCGGATCTCCCCCTCCCCGCTCGCCTTGCTCTTCACCGCCACGGTATGGCCGAGGGCGCGGCCCAGCAGTTCTTCCAGGGAGCGCAGGGCAGCGTCGGAGCCGGCGGAGCGGCGCGGCCGGCCGGGGCGGGGCGTCTCGTCCTGCGGCGCCTCCGCGGCGGCCAGAGCCTCGACCTCGCGGACGGACAGGCCCTCGGCCACGATACGGCGCGCGATCGCCTCGGGATCGCGCACGGAGAGCAGGGCGCGGGCATGGCCGGCGGTGATCTCGCTCGCGGTGACGCGATCCTGGATTGCGGGCGGGAGCTGAAGAAGGCGCAGGGTGTTGGCGAGATGGCTGCGGCTCTTGCCGAGCAAATCGGCAAGCTCGGCCTGCGTGTACTGGAACTCTCCCATCAACCTTTCGTATCCGGCAGCCTCCTCGATCGCGTTGAGGTCGGCGCGCTGGACGTTTTCGAGGATCGCGTATTCGAGCGAGGTGCGGTCGTCGATCTCGACCACGACCACCGGCACCTCGTTGAGGCCGGCCCGCTGGGCGGCCCGCCAGCGCCGCTCGCCGGCCACGATCTCGAAGGTGCCGGGAACGCCGGAGAGCGCGCGCACCACGATCGGCTGGATCACGCCGCGCTGGCGGATCGAGGTCGCCAGCTCGTCGAGTTCCGGTTCCAAGAAACGGCGGCGGGGATTGCGCGGGTTGGGACGCAGAAACTCCACCGCCACCTTGCGCTGCGGCTGCCCCGAGGCACGGGCCGCGTCCCCGCCGGCATCGTCAGAAAAGTCGCCGATCAGCGCCGCAAGGCCGCGCCCGAGCCGCGGCCGCGCCGCATCATCCGCCATCGCCACGAGAGGACTCCGTTACGCTTCAGGTTTCAGGCGGCGGCGGCGGGCGGCGGCGCCCGGCCCTCGCGCTGGATGACTTCGGAGGCGAGGCGCAGATAGGCCTGCGAGCCCGCGCATTTCAGGTCGTAGAGCAAAACCGGCTTGCCGTGCGAGGGCGCCTCCGAGACCCGCACGTTGCGCGGGATCATGGTCTCGTAGACCTTGTCGCCCATGAAGCCGCGCACGTCCGCCACGACCTGGGTCGAGAGGTTGTTGCGCGGGTCGTACATGGTCAGCACGACGCCCTGGATCTGCAGCTTCGGATTGAGGGCGCCCCGAACCTGCTCGACGGTGCGCAGCAACTGGCTGAGACCTTCGAGGGCGAAGAACTCGCATTGCAGCGGCACCATCACCGCGTCGGCGGCGGCGAGCGCGTTGATGGTGAGCAGGTTGAGTGAGGGCGGGCAGTCGATCAGCACGTAGCTGATGGGCTCCGTGCCCTCCGGGGTCGTGAGGTCTCGCAGGATGTTGCGCAGGCGGTGGGCCCGGTCGGACGCGCTCGCCAGTTCGAGTTCGAGACCGAGCAGATCCATGGTCGAGGGCGCGACCGACAAGCGCGGCACCGCCGTCGGGGTGATCGCCTCGGAGAGCGGGGCTTCGCCCGCCATCACGTGGTAGGTCGAGACCTTGCGGCGGCGCCGGTCGATGCCGAGTCCGGTCGAGGCGTTGCCCTGCGGGTCGAGGTCGATCACCAGCACCTGCTCGCCGATGGCGGCGAGCGCCGTGCCCAGATTGATCGCGGTGGTGGTCTTGCCGACGCCGCCCTTCTGGTTGGCGAGCGCGAGCACGCGAAGCGGTTTGGCCGGGGCCGGGTCGGCCTTTGTCGAATCGGTCATGGATCCACGCGGGAAAGCGACGTGACGCGCACGATCCGTGCCTGCGAGTCGGTGCGGCTCGGAATCAGGTCGCGGGCGAATGTCCACTCTCTGTCGGCCTCGGTCAATTCCGTGGCTGCATCACGTCCCTTCGGAAACAGCCCGACGGTGCCTTTTGTCAACAGAGGCTCGGTCCAGGCGAGGAGCTGACCGAGCGGCGCTAGGGCCCGGGCGCAGACGATTTCCGCCTCGGTGAAGCCAGCGATCACCGCCTCGATCCGAGTGTTGTAAACGGTGACGGGCGCCGAGGTCAGGCGGGCCGTCTCGGTCAGAAAGGCGCATTTGCGGGCGTTGCTTTCCACCAGATCCATGCGGAAGCCGGGGCGGTCCCGGCCGGCGATGGCAAGGATCAGTCCGGGAATGCCGGCACCGGAGCCGAGATCGACCCAGCGGGTCGCGTCCGGGGCCAGCGCCAGGAGTTGCAGTGCATCGGCGATGTGCCGCTGCCAGACTTCCGTCAGGGTGGCGGGTCCGACGAGGTTCTTGACCGTCTGCCACCGGGTGAGCTGCGACACGTAGAGATCGAGCGCGGCGATTGTTTCACGTGAAACATTGTGCTCAGCCAGCACGTGGGCACGCTGGTTAGTGCTCATGCGTGCGACCTCTCTCTGCCGGCGCGGGCGGCCGCGTTGAACCCTCCCGCATCGTCAGACCGAAACCTGTGCCCTGCCCCGGCGGGCATGAGCAGCCAGCAGCGTGAGCGCGGCGGGTGTGACACCCTCGATCCGGGCCGCCTGACCCAGGGTCGTCGGCCGCACGCCATCGAGCTTGGCCCGCATCTCGTTGGAGAGGCCCGCGATCGCGCCGTAGTCGAGGGCGGCCGGCAGGCGCACCGCCTCGTCCCGGCGGAAGGCGACGATGTCCGCCTGCTGCCGATCGAGATAGACGGCGTAGGTCGCATCCGTGCGCAGACGCTCGGCAATCCGCGGCGGCACGGCCGCCAGTTCCGGCCAGACCCCGGCGAGCTGCTCCCAGCCGATCTCGGGATAGGACAGGAGCTGAAAGGCGCTGCGGCGCAGGCCATCGCGGTTGAGGGAGAGGCCGTGGCGCGCCGCCTCGTTCGGGGTCAGGCTGAGGGCGTCGAGGCGTGCCCTCACCGCGGCGAGCGCCGTTTGCGCGGCGGCGAAATGCGCCGCGCGGCCTGAGCCGACGCAGCCCAGGACCGCGCCGCGGGGCGTCAGACGCTCGTCGGCATTGTCGACGCGCAGGCTGAGCCGGTACTCGGAGCGCGAGGTGAACATGCGGTAGGGCTCGCTCACCCCATGCGTGACGAGATCGTCGATCATCACGCCGAGATAGGATTCCGCCCGGTCGAAGATCGCGAGATCCGAGCCGCCCGCGAACCGCGCGGCGTTGAGGCCCGCGACCAGCCCCTGCCCCGCCGCCTCTTCGTAGCCGGTGGTGCCGTTGATCTGCCCCGCCAGGAACAGGCCCGGCAGGCGCTTGGCTTGAAGCGTGGCGTCGAGTTCGCGCGGGTCGACGTAATCGTACTCGATGGCGTAGCCGGGCCGCACGATCCGCGTGCGCTCCAGCCCTGGAATGGCGGCGATGATGCCGGCCTGAACCGCCTCCGGCAGCGCCGTCGAGATGCCGTTCGGATAGACGATGGGGTCGTCGAGACCTTCCGGCTCGAGGAAGATCTGGTGTCCCTCGCGGTCGCCGAAGCGCACCACCTTGTCTTCGATCGAGGGGCAGTAGCGGGGTCCCCGGCTGCTGATGCCGCCGGAATACATTGGGGACCGGTGGAGGTTCGCCCGGATGAGATCGTGGACGGCCGTCGTCGTGCGGGTGATGCCGCAGGCGATCTGGGGCGTGGTGATGCGCTCGGTCAGTGTCGAGAACGGAACGGGTTCCTCGTCCGCGTGCTGCATCTCCAGGGCGGACCAGTCGATCGTGCGACCGTCGAGGCGGGGCGGCGTCCCGGTCTTCAGCCGGCCGAGGCGGAAGCCGTATCGGTCGAGCGTATGGGCGAGACCGATCGCCGGCCCCTCCCCCACGCGGCCGGCGGGAATCTGCGTCTCGCCGATATGGATCAGCCCCCGCAGGAAGGTGCCCGTGGTGATCACCACCGCCGCGGCCGAAACCCGTCGTCCATCCGCGAGCACGGCGCCCGCGACGCGGCCCGTCTCGACGATCAGGTCGCCGGCCTCGCCCTCGATGACGGTGAGCCCGTCCGTTTCGGCGACGGCCCGCTGCATGGCGCTGGCATAGATTGCCCGGTCGGCCTGGGTGCGGGGGCCGCGCACGGCCGGACCCTTGCGGCGGTTGAGCAGGCGGAACTGGATGCCGGCGGCATCTGCGACGCGGCCCATCAATCCGTCGAGGGCATCGACCTCACGAACGAGGTGACCCTTGCCGAGGCCGCCGATGGCAGGGTTGCAGGACATCGCGCCGATGGTCGCAGCCCGATGGGTGACGAGCGCCGTCCGAGCGCCGCTCCGCGCGGCTGCCGCGGCCGCTTCGACGCCGGCATGGCCGCCGCCGACGACGATCACGTCGTAGCAGGAAGAGATGTCGTGCATGGGCTGTGCTTACGCATGCCCGAAGAGGGAGGTCAACGCACCCGCATGCGCCGGACAATGGCGCGCGGCACCGAGCCTCGATCAAAGCTTCCGTCCCCTCCGTCCAGGGGGCGGGTCAGCGGGAACCGGCCACTTCGCGCCGATCTCAGGCGGCAGAGCGCTGCGGCTCCGAAGCAAGCATCGCGGATGTCGGGCGGACCTGAACATCGATCCGGAAAATCGCGGGATTGGCGTCGTCAGCCACTTCGAGCGACCATGTGCTCCCAAGAGGCATCTGGTGCCCGCTGTCCTTGAGCAGAGATCCGGCCATGCGCACGGCCTCTCTCACAGCGACATCGAGATCGGGAAGTTCGACACCTTCGTCATCGATCAGACCGAGATTGTCATGCACGTTGAAGTAATACCTTGGCATATTCGCCCCTGCAGATAGAACGCATCGGGATCAAATGATGCCGCAGAGGCTTTATTTGCGAAAGCTGCCTGTTTGGGAATTCATGAGCAGTTTTTGCTCATAATGTTGGCTTCGACGCAAAGTGCCGGCAATTTCTGCGCACACCCAAGATCCGAGCGAGATGCAACAGCCATTGAAACACGATCCGATCATGTAATGTCATATTGCGTACAATAAAACGGGGTTCAACAGAAACTCGAACACTCGACGGCGCGTGCGGCAATCGTTCAGCCGATGTCGGCTGCCATTGTCGGCCGAGGTTGCAGGTTTCATATCGCGTCTCCATGCTCCGCCTCGAAAGCCCCGGCACCCGCTCCCCGATGAACACGGCCGATCTCCGATTCTCTTCAACCGACTTTCTCAAGCTTCTCGAAAGCGTAGGGCTGACGGGAACCTGGGGCTGGCGATTTGCCGAGCGAGACCATGTCTGGTCGCCGGGCCTCTTCCGCCTGCTCGGTCTGGCGCCCGGCGCCCTGCCCCCGAGCTACGAGCGGCTTATCCGGTTCGTCCATCCCGAGGACCGAGACCTTCTCGAGCGTGCCGAGGACATCGCGACGTACGGCGTCCTGAACGACCACACCGTCCGCGTGATCCGCGCTGACGGGGCATCGCGCATCCTGAGCCTTCGGGGCCGCGTCTACCACACGCCCGAAGGCCGCCCATGCGCCGCGGCAGGCGTCGTGCTGAACGTAACCGACCGGGAACAGATGGCCGCAGCCCTGCAATTGGAGCGCCGTCGCCAGTGGGCCTTGTTCGAGACGCTTCAATCCTGGTCGAACGCGGCGCTGTATACCGGCGGCCAGCGCGTGGCGTCACCCGAGATCCTGAGCCTCACCGGCATAACGCAGGACACCTTCCAGGCCAATTGCGACAGCATCGTCGCAAGGGACGACCGTGTGCGGATGCGGGCCGAGCTTCAGGCGTTGATCGCGTCTGGCAAACCGTTCGAGGTGTCAAAACGGCTGATCTTGTCGGATGGCGAGCAGGGCCATTTCCGGTTTCTCTACGCACCCGTGCGTGACACCGCGGGTCGGATCGAGACATGGGCCACGCATGCCGCCCGCATCGGCGGTCCGGCGGCACCGGCCGTCGATCAGGTCCGCAAAGGGCTGGAGGACGGCATCGAGGCGCATCATCTGCGCGCGGCACGGGCACTGCTCGGCTGGTCGATGCAGGATCTCGCCCGGGCCGGCGGCCTGTCCTTTGCCACCGTCCGGCGCCTCGAAGAATCCGTTGGCGGGCGACGCGCCCACAGCCACCGGATGGCGATCGCGGCGTTGCAGCGAGCCGGAATCGGCTTTCGGATCATCGACGGCAACCACATCGCCGTGTTCAAGACCTGACCCATTCTCTCGACGGATCGTCCGCTGAGGCTGACATCACTTGCCGATGCAGAAGCCGGAAAAGAGGCGATCCAGCATCGCTTCGACGCCGACATGGCCGCCGACCTCGCCGAGCGCGCGGACGGCAAGGCGAAGATCTTCGGCGGTCAGTTCAGGCGGATGGCCGGGCCGCGCCCTCGCCACACGGTCCAGATGGGTCGCGGCCCGGGTCAGGGCCTCGCGATGGCGCTCGCGGGTGATGAGGGCATCCCCTTGCCCGAACGAGGCCTCCGCCGCCTGCCGGATCGCGTCGAGCAAACCCTCGAGCCCGGCACCCGTCAGCGCCGAGACCGATAGCCCGGCCTCAGACGAGGGCGCATCCACAAGATCCGCCTTGGTACGAACGAGAAGCGTAGCGCGATCGGCCGGCGCATCGGCACTGGCATCGCCCACCGGAACCAGCCTCAGCACGAGATCGGCGCCCTCGGCACGGCGGCGCGTACGCCGGACGCCCTCCGCCTCGACCGCATCGTCCGTCTCGCGCAGGCCCGCCGTATCGACCAGCAGCACGGGCAGGCCGCCGAGATCGCAGCGCACCTCGATGGCATCGCGGGTGGTGCCGGGAATGTCGGAGACGATCGCCACCTCCCGCCCGCTCAACGCGTTGAGCAGGGTGGACTTGCCGGCATTGGGTGCGCCGACCAGCACCACGCAAAACCCCTCGCGCAGGCGCTCGCCCCGCCGTCCGTCGGCAAGGGCGTTCTCGATCGCATCGCGCAGGACGGCGGCCCGCCCTCCCAGCGCAGCATCCAGATCCGCATCGTCCACGTCGCCCTCGTCGGCGAAATCGAGCGCAGCCTCCGCGCTGGCCAGAAGGTCGATACCGGCCTCGCGCCAGGTCGCCACCTGACGGCCGAGCGCGCCGTCGAGTTGGCGCAGGGCCTGGACGCGCTGCGCCTCTGTCTCGGCGTCGATGAGGTCGGCGATGCCCTCCGCCTCGGTGAGGTCGATGCGGCCGTTCAGGAAGGCCCGCCGGCTGAAGGCCCCGGCCTCCGCCGGCCGGCATCCCGGCACCCGCCCGAGCGCCCGCAGCACCGCGGACCGCACCGCCGCGCCGCCGTGGAGATGCAGTTCAGCCATGTCCTCGCCGGTCGCCGTGCCCGGCCCCGGCAGCCAGACGACCACGGCCTGATCGAGAACCTCCCCGGAGGCCGGATCACGCAGGCGCCGCAGGGAATGCCGGCGCGGCGGCGGCCGGCCGCCCGCGAGGGCATCGAGTGCGAGCCCGGCCGCCGGCCCGCTGATCCGCACCACTGCCAGCGCCGCGCGGCCGAAGCCGCTCGCCGGGGCGAAGATGGTGTCGTCGCGCGCAGGCAGGGCCTCGCTCACAGGACGAGGTTCACGATCCGCCCCGGCACCACGATGACCTTACGCGGGGCGCGGCCTTCCAGAGCCCGCTGCACGGCCTCCAGCGCGAGCGTCGCCGCCTCGACCGCCTTCGCGTCGGCGTCCCGAGGGACGGTGACATCCGCCCGCTTCTTGCCGTTGATCTGGACGGGGAGGGTGATCTCGTCCTCGACCAGCAGGGCTCGGTCCGCCTCGGGCCAGGACGTCTGGGAGACGAGCCCCTCCCCGCCCAGAACCCGCCAGCACTCCTCCGCCAGATGCGGCATCATCGGCGCGATGAGCTGGACGAGGATGCGGGCCGCCTCGCCCGCAGCCGCCTGCGAGACTCCGCCCCGCAAGCCCTCGTCGAGGGCATTCGCCAGCGTGTAGATGTGGGCGACGCAGCGGTTGAAGCGTAGGCGCTCGACATCCTCGCCGACGGCGGCCAGGGCTTTGTGGGCGGCCTTGCGAAGGGCGGCATCCCCGCGAGACGCCGCGCCGCGCGCCCCGGCAGCGCCGTGAACGAGGCGCCAGACGCGCTGCACGAAGCGGGAGGCGCCCTGCACGCCCTCCTCGGTCCAAATCACGTCGCGCTCAGGGGGCGAGTCGGAGAGCATGAACCAGCGGGCGGTGTCGGCACCGTAGCTGGCAATGATGTCGTCGGGATCGACGACGTTCTTCTTCGACTTCGACATCTTCTCGGTCGGGCCGACCGTTATCGGCTCGCCGGTTTTCACGTGAAACGCGCGACGCTCCCCACCCTCGCTCTCGAAGCGAATCTCGGCCGGCGGCACCCAGGCGCCGGCTGCGTCCTTGTACGTTTCGTGGACGACCATGCCCTGCGTGAACAGGCCGGCGAACGGCTCGGACACGCCGGCCCAGCCGGTCACGCGCATCGCCCGCATGAAGAAGCGCGAGTAGAGCAGGTGCAGGATCGCATGCTCGACGCCGCCGATATACTGATCGACGGCGAGCCAGTGATCGACCGTCTTGCGGTCGGTCGGCGCGTCGGCGAGCCACGGCGCCGTGAAGCGGGCGTAGTACCAGGACGAGTCCACGAAGGTGTCCATCGTGTCGGTCTCGCGCCGGGCCGCCGCGCCGCAACGGGGGCAGGGCACCTGCCGCCACGCCTGATCCCGCTCCAGCGGGTTGCCGGGCTGATCGAACGAGACCTCGTCGGGCAGCTTCACCGGCAGATCCGCGACGGGCACCGACACCGGGCCGCAGGCCTCGCAGTGGATGATCGGGATCGGGCAGCCCCAATAGCGCTGGCGCGAGACGCCCCAGTCGCGCAGGCGGAACTGCACTTTTCGCCGGGCAACGGGTGCGCCGTCCAACGTCTCGCCTTCCAGCCGATCGGCGACGGCCCTGAACGCCTCGTCGGTGCCCATGCCGTCGAGGAAGCGCGAATGGATCATCCGGCCATCGCCGTCATAGGCGGTGTCGGTGATGACGAACGTCGCCGGGTCCTGCCCTTCCGGGCAGACGACCGGCGTGTTGCCGAGGCCGTACTTGTTGGCGAAGTCGAGGTCGCGCTGGTCGTGGGCCGGGCAGCCGAACACCGCGCCGGTGCCGTACTCCATGAGAACGAAGTTCGCGACGAAGACCGGCAGCTCCCAGGTGGGATCGAGCGGGTGGCGCACGCTGAGCCCGGTATCGTGCCCGAGCTTCTCCGCCGTATCGATCGCCTCCTGCGCCGTGCCGATGCGGCGGCATTCCTCGGCGAAGGTCTGCAATTCCGCGGCTCTCGGGCCGGACTCGGCCAGCGCCTTGGCCAGCGGATGATCGACGGAGATGGCCAGGAACTTCGCACCGAACAACGTGTCGGGACGGGTGGTATAGACCGTCAGTTCCTGCGTGCCGGCGAATGGCGCGGCCAGGGCGAAGCGCACTTCCAGCCCCTCGGAGCGGCCGATCCAGTTGCGCTGCATCAGCCGGACCTTTTCCGGCCAGCGCTCCAGCCCGTCGAGGGCGTCGTGCAGATCCTGGGCGAAATCGGTGATCTTGAAGAACCACTGAGTCAGCTCGCGCTGCTCCACGAGCGCACCCGAGCGCCAGCCGCGGCCGTCGATGACCTGCTCGTTGGCGAGCACCGTGTGATCGACCGGGTCCCAGTTCACCTTGGCCGTGCGGCGGGTGACGAGGCCCTTGTCGAGGAAGTCGAGGAACATGCGCTGCTGGTGCTTGTAATAGTCGGGATCGCAGGTCGCGATCTCCCGGCTCCAGTCCAGCGACAGGCCCATGCTCTGGAGCTGGCCGCGCATGGTGGCGATGTTGGCATAGGTCCAGTCCCGCGGGTTGACCTTGCGCTCCATGGCCGCGTTCTCCGCCGGCAGGCCGAAGGCGTCCCAGCCCATCGGGTGGAGCACGTTGTGGCCCCGGGCGCGCTTGTAGCGGGCCACCACGTCGCCCATGGCGTAGTTGCGCACGTGGCCGATATGGATGCGCCCCGACGGGTAGGGGAACATCTCCAGGACGTAGTATTTCGGGCGCGGATCGTCGTTCTTCGTCTCGAAGAGCTTGGCCTCGTTCCAGGCCTGCTGCCAGCGCGGCTCGGCATCCTTGGCGTTGTAGCGCTCGGGCGCCGTGGGGGAGGGCTGTGCGGAGTCGGTCATCGCGGGCGCCGGGATCAGCGAAGGAAGGGGCTGGGGCCGCGCGAGGTGTCGCGGGCACGCAAGCCCGGCACCTAGCATATCCGAAGGCGCGCGGGTCAACGATCGGCGCGGCTCAGGTCTGCTGATAGACCGCCATCACCCGGTCGAAGCGGCGTTCGCCGAGATCGGACTCGCGGATCAGGAAGTAGACCGTGCCCTCCGCACTCTCCTGCTGATAATCGCCGACGTCGATCTGGAGCAGAAGGCGCCATGTCGGCATGGCAGCCTCGATCCCAGCCCGGTGCAGATCGATCGATTCCCGGCCGAGGTGTTGCACGCCAAAGCGGCCGGCGACCTCCGCCTCGAAGCGCGGGTCGCTCTGCTCGGGCAGGGGCGAGCCGAGGAGCTGGTTGCGCCGCCCCGTATTGGCGGCGCCGTAATAGGTATCGAAGGTCCGCGAGAACAGCTCTTGGTACGCGTCGCGGAAACTCTCTTCGGCCTCCCCTTTTGCGGCCAGCGCCGCTTTCAGGGCCGGCTTCGCCTCGGCCTCGAGGCTTTCGACGGCCGGCGGGCGCAGGGTGAGGTGCAAGCGCATCGGCCGGGACGGGCCACCGTAGGGCGTGCCGGAATCGGGCTTGGGGGCTGGCAGTTTGAAGTCCCTGTTGATCTTCGCGGTCTCGGCCCGGTGCGCCTCCGCCGCGGCCGCGAGGTCGGGGGGCAGGGCCTGCGCGGTGAGACTCTCGCGCGGGCTCTCGTCCCAAATGACGCGAACGGATTCGGTGCCGTTGTCCCACGGGCCGGCGAGGAGGTCGTAGAAGAACAGGAGCCGCCCCTGCTCCGGCAGGGCGGCGGCGGGGCCGCCCTGCCCTCGCGCCTCCGCGAGATCGACCTGAGCGAAGAAGGCGTAGGGCAGTTCTTTCCGGAAATGCCGCCGCATCTCCTCGCCCGCCTCCGCGTTCCCGCGCCGGGCGATCGCCTCGATGTCGGCCGGCTTGGCCCGCCGCGGCCATGCCAGTCCCGGCGGGAGGTCGGGCGTGCCGCCGATCCGCGTGCCGCCGAGGCGCGCCTCGCCCTTCGGCCGTGGCCGGAACACCAGGGTGGGCACCAGCGCCGCGACGACGATTTCCGCCTGCGGACGGGTGAAGTGCTGCGCGAGCTGGGCGTAGGCGTCGGCCGGCGAATCGAACATCGGGCGCGGCGTCTCCGTTTATGAGAGGGAGAGACCAACCTATCGCCGGGGCGAGGGATGGAAAGGCGCGGGCGCGGCCTTGAAGTCCGCAGGAGTCCGCCGCAAGGAGACGCGATGACGGAGAACACCCCGAACCTCGAGACCCTGCCGCCGGTCGGCGAGGCCGATGTCGCCGCCGGTCTCGCGGAGGTGCGCGCCGGCATCCGCCGGGCCGCCGAGGACAGCGAGCGCGATCCCGCGAGCGTCCACCTCGTCGCCGTCTCGAAGACGGTGCCGGCCGAGGGCATCCTGCCGGCCCTGGAAGCCGGGCAGCGGATCTTCGGCGAGAACTACGTGCAGGAATCGAAGGCCAAGTGGCCGGCTTTGCGCGAGCGTTACCCGGATGTCGAACTGCACCTCGTCGGCCCGCTGCAATCCAACAAGGCGCGCGAGGCGGTCGAACTCTTCGACGTGATCCACGGGCTCGACCGGCTCTCGCTCGCGGCGGCGCTTGCCAAGGAGATCGGGCGGACGGGGCGTGCACCCAAGCTGCTGATCCAGGTCAATACCGGCGACGAGGCGCAGAAGGCCGGCGTCGCCCCCAATCAGGTGGATGTGCTGCTCTCGGAGTGCCGCGAGACCCACGGCCTGGCCATTCACGGCCTGATGTGCATCCCGCCGGCCGAGGATCCGCCCTCCCCCCATTTCGCCCTGCTCGCGCGCATCGCCGCGCGCCACGGCCTGCCGATCCTCTCCATGGGCATGAGCGCCGATTACCCGGCCGCGATCCAGATGGGTGCCACCCATGTCCGCGTCGGCACCGCGATCTTCGGACGCCGGGCGAAGCGATGAGCGAGGACGGCGGTTCCCACTCGGCCGGAATCGGCGCAGACGATGAGCCGGCCAAATAAGAGCGTCAGCGGATCGCCAGGCGCGTGCGCGGTCCGAGACGGCGAAGCAGGCGCAGCAGATCGCCGGGCTTGAGGGCGACGCAACCCTCCGTCGGCCGGTAGCCGGCGCGGGCGACGTGCAGGAAGATCGCCGAGCCGCGCCCGGGGCGGATCGGCCCGCGATTGTAGTCGAGGTCGATCACGAGGTCGTAGAGCCCGTCGTCGCGCCACAACGCCTCGGCGCTCGCCGTATCGCTCGGCAGACGGATCGGCCGGTTGTAGCGGCGGTCTCCTGGTGCATCGCACCAGCCGTCCTGCGGCCGCGTCGGCCGCAGCGTCAGCCCGCTCGCGGGCCGGACCGGGAAGCGGTCCGGACGGTAGAAGCCGCCGCGCAGGCGAAAGACGCCCCGCGGCGAGGCGCCGTCCCCCTCCCGCTTGCGCATCGTCACGCCCGCACGCCCGAGGGCGCAGGGCAGGACGGTCCGGCCCGCGCTCAGCGTGCCGCGGGTCGGGTCTCCCGGCAACGGGCGAACCCGCAGGATGGCGAGCGCCGTGGCCTGCCGGCCTCTCGTCCCCTCGCCTCCCTTCGCTCCGGACTTCCCGTTCTTCACCCGCCGCATTGCCGGTTCGTCCCGCACGCTTCCCGGCTCCCCGCCGTCAAGCGGACGTGACGGTTTGAACATGGCGAAAATTATGCATAAGCGCGCAGTGCGGATTTCCTGTAGCGTAAAACGAACTAAGTTTATTTCCGGATGGGATCGTGAGGGTCCCGTCGGCGGCCAAGCCAGAGGGCGATCTGCCTTTCCGGACCGGCTTGCCGTCATGAGATTGTCCCGGCCACCTGCCCGAGCTTCGCGCGGGGTGTGCGGGGCCGGAAAGTTTGTCGAGAGCGACGGCGTCGATGTCGAATCCTTACTGCCTCCTCGTCTGTGACGACGACGAGGCCCTGCGCGAAGCGCTGACGGAGCAGATCGACGCGTACGACGAGTTCTCCGTCGTCGGCGAACCGACGGCGGCCGGGGCGCTCGCCCGCGTGGGACAGGACCCCGTCGACCTGATCGTGATGGATGTCGGCCTGCCGGACATGGACGGGCGCGAGGCCGTGCGCACGCTGCGCCGCAACGGCTATCGCGGGCCGATCATCATGCTGACCGCGCAGGAATCCGACGACGACATGGTCGAGGGGCTGGAGGCCGGCGCCAACGACTACGTGGTCAAGCCCTTCAAGTTCGCGGTGCTGCTCGCCCGCATCCGCGTGCAGCTGCGCCAGCACGAGGCGAGCGAGGACGCGGTGTTCCGCATCGGTCCCTACACCTTCCGGCCGGGCGCCAAGCTGCTCGTGGGCGAGCGCGGCTCGAAGCTGAAGCTGACCGAGAAGGAGACGGCGATCCTGCGCTACCTCTACCGCGCCGGCCGCGAGGTGGTGGGGCGCGACACGCTGCTCGCCGAGGTCTGGGGCTACAACGCCCACGTCACCACCCACACCCTGGAAACGCATATCTACCGGCTGCGCCAGAAGATCGAGCCGAACCCCGCAGTCGCGGCCATCCTCGTCACGGAGGGCGGCGGCTACAAGCTGCTGCCCTGATCCTCACCGGGGAACCGGTATCCACCTCCGCACACAGGTCCGCCGCGGGGACGCCGTTTCGCGCGGGGTCCGTATCGGCTAGGCTTGGCCGCAGAGGCAGGATCTCGCGGCCGAGGGGTGGGGCAAGCGTTGGGGCTCGACGACGACATCGCGATCCTCTCCGCGGCGCCGGTGTTCGAGCTGTTCGAGCGTGACGCCCTGCGCCTGCTGTGCTTTGCCGGCGAACGGCGCAACCTGGAGGCAGGTGACCTGCTGTTCGCCCGCGGCGAGCCGTCGGACGGCGGCTACGTGGTGATGTCGGGCACCATCGCCCTGACCCCGCGGCGGGCGTCGGAGGCGCCGGTCACCGTCTCCCGCTCCGGCGTGATCGGGCGCAACGCGCTGTTCCATCAGGCGGAACGGCCGGCCGAGGCGCGGGCGACCGAGCCCTCCGAAGTGATGCGCGTGACCCCATCCGTGATGAGCCGCGTGCTGCGCGAGTTCCCCGATGTCGCGCTGGCGATCCGCGGCGGCATGGCCGAGGAACTCATCGATCTCGTTCAGGGCCTGTCGAGCGTGCGCGGGCGGCTCGGCGCGCTGTCCCCACGCAAACGGTGACAGGGGCGGGCGGCTTTTGTAAGCACGGCCATCCTTTGCCGCCGATCAGTCCGGAAAGCCCCGATGTCCCAAGCCGCGCCCCACGCCGATCTCGAGAAGACCATCGAAGCCGCCTGGGAGGAGCGCACCGGCATCTCGACCACGACCACGGGCCCCGTGCGCGAGGCGGTGGACGAGGCGCTGAACCTGCTCGATTCCGGCAAGGCCCGCGTCGCCGAGAAGGTCGGCGAGAAGGGCAACGAGTCCTGGCAGGTCAACCAGTGGCTCAAGAAGGCGGTGCTGCTCTCCTTCCGCCTCAACGACATGGTGCCGATCGAGGGCGGCCCCGGCTCCTCCCCCTGGTGGGACAAGGTGCCCTCCAAGTTTTCCGGCTGGGGCGAGGCGGAGTTCCGCGCCGCCGGCTTCCGCGCGGTGCCGGGCTGCTTCGTGCGCCGCGGCTCCTACATCGCGCCGGGCGCGGTGCTGATGCCGAGCTTCATCAATCTCGGCGCCCATGTGGGCGAGGGCACCATGGTCGACACCTGGGTGACGATCGGCTCCTGCGCGCAGGTCGGCAAGAACTGCCACATCTCCGGCGGCGCCGGCATCGCCGGCGTGCTGGAGCCGCTCCAGGCCAACCCAGTCATCATCGAGGACAACTGCTTCGTCGGCGCCCGCGCCGAGGTGGCCGAGGGCGTGATCATCGGCGAGGGCTCGGTCCTGTCGATGGGCGTCTATATCGGCGCCTCGACCCGGATCATCGACCGCAACACGGGCGAGACCTTCTACGGCCGCGTGCCGCCCTACTCGGTGGTCGTCTCCGGCACCACGCCCGGCAAGCCCCTGCCGGACGGCACACCCGGCCCCGGCCTCTACTGTGCCGTCATCGTCAAGCGCGTCGATGCGGGCACCCGCGCCAAGACCGGCATCAACGAGCTGCTGCGGACCTGATGGCGCCCGTCGGAACCACCCTCGCCACGCGGACCCTCGACCTGACGGTCGCGGGTCACCGGGTTCCGACGCCCTGTACCGAGGTCGGGGAGGGGCCGCCCGCGCTGCTCCTGCCCGCCCTCTCCTCGATCTCCGCCCGCGAGGAGATGCTGCCGCTGGCCCGTGAACTCGGGGCCGCCCATCGCTGCCTCGTGCCCGATTGGCCGGGCTTCGGTGCCCACGCGCGGGCCGCCCTGCCGCTGAACCCCGAGACCCTGCACGCCTTCCTCGACGCCCTGCTCGCGGCGGCGCCCGGTCCCTACGCCCTCGCGGTCGCGGCCGGACACGCCGCGCCCTACCTCGCGGCCGCCGCGCGCCGTCATCCGGGCGCCTTCGCACGGCTCGTGCTCGTCGCGCCGACCTGGCGCGGGCCGCTGCCGACTGCCATGGGACCGGAGCGCGCCCGCTGGTTCGGACGAATCCGCCGGGCGGTCGAGATGCCGCTCCTCGGCGAAGCGCTCTACCGGATCAATATCAGCCCGCCGATCATCGGCCGGATGATGCGCGCCCACGTCTACGCGGACGCCGCGCACGTGACGCCCGGGGTCGTCGCCGCCAAGCACCGGATCACCCGCCAGCGCCGGGGCCGGTTCGGCACCGCCGCCTTCGTCACCGGCGGGCTCGATCCGTTCGATGCGCGCGAGCCGTTCCTGGCCCTGTTCGACGAGGGCCTGCCGCCCGTCTCCGTCCTGCGCCCGGAGGGGGTGCCCCGGCGCTCGGGCGCCGAGATGGATGCGCTGATCGGGACGGGCCGCGTCGTGGCGCGTCGGGTGCCGGGCGCGCTGAGCCCGCACGAAGAATTTCCGCGCGCCATCGCCGAAGCGATCCGGGCGGCCTGAACGCTCCCTCGAAGGCGGGCACCTTTCGCTTCCTCCGCCCTGTCACCGCTCCCGGCGACCGACCGGCTTTCGCCTCGTTCGAAACCTCTTCAAGGTACTGGGCCTGTGACGCGCCTGTCGCACGGCGCCCATAGATAGCTCGGAGCCTCGGCCCGGAAGACGCGCTCCGCTTCCCGAACGAAGCTCCCGACCTTCTCGACACGGTCCTCGAAAGCCTGTTTTGATGTCCCGCTCGACCCGTGCGCCGGCTCGCCTCGGCGGCCTGCTGATGCTCCTCCTCGCCGCCGGTCCGCTCGGGGCGCAGCCGGCGGCACCGCCGGAGCCCGCCGTGAAATCGGCGCCATCGCTGGAGCGGGACAAGCTCGGCACCGCCGCCCCGAAGGGCTATCTCAGCGAGGAGGCGACGCCGAACCTCGTGGCGATCCTGCCCCCGCCGCCGGCGGGGCATTCCCCGGCGGAGGCGGCGGACAAGGCGGTCTACAACGCCAGCCGGGCCTACGAGGGCAGCCCGCGCTGGGCCCTGGCCACCAACGACGTGGCCGATGGCGGCGCCGCCCTCCTCGAAGATTATGCCTGTGTGCTCGGGCAGCGCATCGACCAGGCGCGCGTGCCCGACTTGATGCGCCTGCTCGACCGCGCCCGCATCGACATCGCCCGGGCCACCCGTGTCGCGAAGCGACGCTACCGCCGCCTGCGGCCCTTCGTCGGCAACGCTGCGCCGATCTGCGTT
This sequence comes from Methylobacterium sp. NPDC097929, assembly GCF_049543375.1. Lineage (NCBI taxonomy): Bacteria > Pseudomonadati > Pseudomonadota > Alphaproteobacteria > Hyphomicrobiales > Methylobacteriaceae > Methylobacterium > Methylobacterium sp. NPDC097929. The sequence continues at coordinate 289,343 of NZ_JBMVEP010000003.1, forward strand.
GCCCGCACGCCCGAACTCGCCGACAGCTTCAGCTACCCGTCCGGCCATGCCGGCCAGGGCTGGGCCTACGGCCTGATCATGGCGAGCCTGATGCCGGAAAAGGCGACGCAGTTCCTCGTGCGCAGCCGGCTCTACGGCGAGAGTCGGGTGGTTTGCGGCGTCCACTGGCTCAGCGATGTCGAGGCCGCCCGCACCGGCGCCTCGGCGCTGGTCGCCGTGCTGATGACGGATTCCGGCTTCCGCGCGGATCTGGAGCGCGCCCGGTCCGACCTGAAGCGGGCCCTGGGCGGGGAGGGGACGAAGCCCGACCCTGCGATCTGCGCCCGTGAGGATGCGGCGGCCCGTCAACCGCTGCTCTAGACCATCGTGCCGGATATCGTATCCGGCACGATGTTCCAGCCTCTTGTTTCGCATCGTCTTTCTCCGAAAGCCGGCAGCCACCTTTCGAGACGATGCTTTAGGCATCCGTCGGGACGATTCGCCGACCCACGGATCGGCGTGCGACGTCAGGTCAGCGTGAACGACCGGCGCCGCCGCGGGTATTGCGGAGGCCGACCCCGGTTCTGTTATCGTGGGCGATCCCGGCCGCTCGATGCGGGCCTGACCGACCGCGGGTGAAGGCGATTTCCGCCCTGAGCACCGTCACGCAAGCCGATCTCGACGGCGCCCTCACGGGCGCCTTCGCCGCGTTCTCGGGCCGGCTGCGCCGTGATCCCGATCCGGCGGCTTGCACCCTGCAGGAACTCGGGCGTTCGGGTGCCCTTGCCGATGCCCTCGCCACCTTCGCGGATGCGCATCCGGGCTGTGAGCGTCCGGCGGTCGCCTCTCTCTGGAGCGCCTATCTCTTCGCCGGCCTGATCGCGCCCACCCTCGCTGCAGGAGCGCGGCTCGGACGGGATCTCCCGCTGGGCTCCCTCCATCTGGCCCCGACGACCGGTCTGCCCGCGACGGTCCATCTCGCGCAGGAATTTGCCTGGCCGGCCTCGCTCCCGGCGCAGGTCGACCGATTGCTCGCCGAATCGGTCGCGCCCGTCATCCGCTCACTGCGGACGGAGACCGGCCTGTCGACGCGGCTGCTATGGGAGAATGCCGGCGGCCACCTGTTCTGGACGCTGAGCGAGATCCGACGGGAAAACCCGGGCCGCACCGGGGAGGTAACCGAGGCCCTGCGCGCGCTGCGCTGGCCGCGCGAAGCATGCTCGGCGCTCACGCTGATGCGCGCCGACGCGGTTGCGGGTTGCGAGCCGCCGCGCCGCCGGGTCTGCTGCCTGCGGCACGGTCTGCCGGGTTCCTCGCATTGCGAGGGCATCTGTCCGCTCCTCAGGCGGGCGGGGGAGATCGGCTGAAGGCTTGCCGTCCCCCGCCGGGTTTTCACGGGAAAACCGGCCTCATACGGTTTCCGTTTGATCGCTCTGGTCTCTTCCCTCGTCCTTGCGAGGCGAAGCCGTGGCAATCCAGGGCTCCGCACTGTCCGGACAGGTCGCGCTCTGGGTCGCTTCGGCTCCGCCTCGCGAAGACGGAGCGGGGCAAAGACCGAGGCGATCAAACGAAGACGATATCACGCCTTCCCGATCGGGTTCTTGGCGCGCCTGCGGCGCCGGGCCAGCATGTTGAGCCCCTCCACGCCCGCCGAGAAGGCCATGGCGCTGTAGATGTAGCCCTTGGGCACATGTGCCCCGAAGCCTTCGGCCAGCAGCGTCATGCCGATCATGATGAGGAAGCCGAGCGCCAGCATCACGACGGTCGGGTTCGCAGCGATGAAGCGCGAGAGCGGATCGGCTGCGATCAGCATCACGGTGACGGCCGTGACGACCGCGATCACCATGATCGGCACGTGGTCCGTCATGCCGACGGCGGTGATGATCGAATCGACCGAGAAGACGAGGTCGAGCAGCAGGATCTGCGCGATGGCGGAGCCGAAATTGAGTGCCGTCTGATGGCCCAGCTTCTCCTCCGGCGCCGGATCGACGCTGTGGTGGATCTCCTTTGTCGCCTTCCACAGCAGGAACAGGCCGCCCGCGATGAGGATGAGATCGCGCCAGGAGAAGCCCTTGCCGAGGATCTCGAAGACCGGCTCCGTCAGGTGGACGATCCAGGCCACGGTGCCGAGCAGGGCGAGCCGCAGCACCAGCGCGAGGCCGATGCCGATGCGCCGAGCCCGGCTCTGCTGATGCTCCGGCAGCCGATTGGTCAGGATCGAGATGAAGATCAGGTTGTCGATGCCGAGCACCACCTCCATCACGATCAGCGTCGCGAGAGCGGCCCAGGCAGTGGGATCGGCGGCGAGTTGCAGCAGGTCGTCCACGAGTCGTTCCGTCGGTCGGAGGGAGAGGCGGGCGCTGCCTCAGAAGGGGAGGGGGAAGCGATGCGACGGGCCGGGCGCCCCGTCCGGCGGCGCGAGGACCCGCACGGCCTTGGGCACGACCTTGAAATGGGCCGGCGTCCAGGTCGTCAATTCGCCGTCGGTGTTGACCGCCCGCGGCTTGCGGGTCCTCAGCACCAGTTCCGTGGTCTCGAAGGCGCGCACGTCCGCGGCCTTGCCGTGGGTGCCCCGGCGCAGGGCCGGCAGCAGCGCGATCAGCCGCCACCAATGGGCGACCTCCAGGCTGTAGAAGTCGAGCTGCCCGTCATCGACGGTAGCGTCCTCCTGCACGGTCATGCCGCCGCCGTAGTGCCGCCCGTTCCCGACCGAGGCCTGGATCGTGGTCACCTTCTCGGTGCGACCGTCATGCTCGATGGTCACGGTGAAGGGGCGGGCGCGGCGCAGGAGCCGGAAGGCGGCGATGGCGTAGCCCACGGTGCCCCAGGCCTTCTTGGCCTCCGCCGTGAGTTCGCTGGCGAGGTCGGCCGAGAAGCCGACACTGGCCACGTTGAAATAGTAGTGCCCGTTGACCCAGCCGAGATCGATCGCCTTCTCGGGCGCCGTGGGGATGACGCGCGCGGCCGCCTCCGGATCGAGAGGCAGGCCGAGCGAGCGGGCGAGGTCGTTGGCGGTGCCGAGCGGCAGGATGCCGAAGGGCAGCTTGGTCTCGACCAAGGCCTGGGACGCCGCGTTCATGGTGCCGTCGCCGCCGCCGAGGACCACGAGATCGACCGACCCCGCGTGGCGCCCGATCACCGCGTGGCAATCGGCGCTGTTCTCCGGCTCCACGAGTTCGAGGCCGCCCTCGCGCAGGATCGTGCGGATCGCGTCGAGCGGAGCGCCGCCGTTGCGGGCCTTGGCGTTGACGAGGAAGAGGGCCCGGCGCGGGCTTTGCGCGCCCGCACTCAAGAGACCGCTCCGCACGCATTCGAACGGGGCAGGAAGACCAGCATGGCCGGCAAAGGGATATCCTCGCACGCTCTCGCGCCGCGTCCGCGCGAGCGGTTGAAGGATCCGACATCACGGTCGACGCCTCGACCGTCAGAGGGGCCCGGACCCGCCTCGGGGCATCGCGCCCGCCGCTCCCGAAGGAGACGGTCCGCCCCCAGACGCGAAGGACGGCGGCTACGCTCAAGGTGGTCACTCCCCGCCTGATGGCAAGGGTCGGGTCCGCACACGAACAGGGGAGACGCCGGGCGCGGGGAGAGCGGGGGTAACCTTGCCCCCGGCGGCGCCATCGGTCGCAAGCGGCGCGTCCCCGGTGTAGGCAAACCGAGCCCTTCGACGGAAAAACGTGGAACCGTAGCGGTCTCGTCGCGCGTTCCGTCCACCCGAGCGCCGCCCGCGAAACCCGTCCTGCCGCCTTGAGCCAACGGTGCATGCCGCCGGTTCCGGGCATTTCGCGCGGCATCCTACCGGCCTGCCTGTCCGATCGGTCTTGCCATGCGCCCCGCCCTGCTCCTGACCCTGCTCCTCTCCACCGCCTGCGCGCCCCAGGCCCAGGCCCAGCAGAGCCCGAACTGGGTCGATCCGCCCGCGAAGTCGGGCGCGCCCAGTCCCGGAGCCGAGCGGGCCAAGCCGGCGCCGGAGGCCGGCAACCGTTCCGAGGCGGCGCCGGACGAGGCCGCCGAGACCCGTCGGGCGGCCGCGCCCACCCGGCGCAGCGCCCGGCGCCAGGAGCGGGCCTACGGGCAGACGGCCGACCGGGATCACGCCGCGGAGGCCCGTCGCGGGCGCCGGGCCGCGATCCGCGAGCGCGCCCGTGCCCAGGCCGCGCGCACCCATCGCCCCATGAATCCGGCCACGACCCCGCCGCCGGTCGCAATCGCCCGGGCCGAGCCCGATCCGCGCTTCTCCGATTGGGCGATCACGGCGCAGCGCCTGAGCCTCAATTACCTCGCCAGCATCTCGGCGCCGAACGGTGCGATGCTGGCCTCCGCCCCGCGCTTCTACGGCGCGCAGGTGCGCTTCCACGGGCGCAACCTCGCGATCCCGGCCCTGATGGCCGAGAAGCGCCGCTTCGTGCGCCGCTGGCCGGAGCGGCGCTACGAGCCGCAGGGCGAGCCGCGCGTCGCCTGCGACGGGCCGAGCGCGACCTGCCTCGTGCGCACCGTCTACGACTTCACGGCCGTGAGTCCCACCCGCGGCGCCCGCTCCCAGGGCGTCGCCGAACTTCTGCTCACCGTGAGCTTCGCGGGCGGGCGCCCGGTGGTCGTCTCCGAATCGAGCCGCGTCCTCAGCCGGGGCGGGTCCGGGGGCGCCTGAGCGGGGCCGCACGGGGCGGACAGAGCCGCCGCATGGACCGCATAGTCCTGCGCGGTCCATGCTGTAGAAGGAGGCGGCGGGGGCCTCTCCAAGCAGGGGCCCGGAACGGGTGAGAGACGGGGCGTCGGACACGTGAAGGGATCGGCAAAGGCCGCAGGCCGGACCAGCGAGGAGGCTGCCGCGCCGCCGGAGGCACCGCTCTCCGAGGATGATCGCCGGATCCGCGCGCTGATCCTGGCCGAACTCGACCGGCGGGGCGTGCGCCCGGTCGCGCGCCGGACCCTGGCGCTGATCGCGGAAGGTTTCGTCGAGCCCGCCGACGGCGTGCCCGGCTACCGGATCGTCGATCGCGGCGGCGCGGTGCGGCTGCGCGGCGCGGGGGAGGGGGCCGGCGTGCCGCTGACCCTGCACGAACTCGTCGAAGAGCTTCGCGCGCAGCACGCGCCCCTGTTCCTGCCGCCGGAACCGGAGCCGGAACCGGAGCCTCCGCGGGACGCCATCGCCGATGTGCGGGCGGCGGGCGCGCGCTTCGTCGAGACGCAATCGGCCCTGGCACGCTCGCTGGCGAACACCTCGGCCGAGCGGAGCCGGGCGCTCGCCAGCGCGGCGAGCGAGACCGTGGAGGGCTGGCGCAGCCGCCTCGCCGAGCGGCTGAAGGCCCGGCCGCGTCCGGCCCCGGTGTCGACCACCATCACGGCCACGGACGACATCGCCCCGTCAGCCACCGCAGGCGCCACGCCCGACGCGGCGCAGCGCCTGACCGAGGCACGGGCCCGGCTCGGCGCGGGCTGGCAGCGGCTCGCCGGCGGGCTTCAGCCCGGCCAGACGCTGACCCGGGTCCGCGACCTCATGGACGACGCCCTCTCCGCCGGAAGCCGTCGGCCGGTGGTCCTGATGACCCTCGGCGCCTTGGCGGGCGCCGGCCTCGTGGCGGCCCTCTCGCTAAGGGGAGACACCGGCGAGGAGGCCGGCTCGGCCGCCCGGTCGGGCTCCGAGACGCAGACCGCCCAGAGGGCGCCCGCCGGAGCACCGTCGGCCTCGGGGCAGCGCGGGTCCGACGAGCCGGCCCCCGATGCGCCGCCTTCCGAGACGCCGGAGGCGCGCCCGCCGGAGCCGGAGCCGCGGCGCAACAACCCCAATGCCCTGACCGGCATACCGGAGGTGATCGACACCGCCACGCTGCGGGTGGGCGGAAAGGTCGTGCGCCTGTTCGGAGTCGAGTGGGTCCGCGGTGGGCAGGCCGACGAATTGTCGAAGTATCTGCGCGGACGGCAGGTGAGCTGCCAGCCCGCCCCCGGCAGCAGCGCGCATATCTGCACCGTGGAGGGCCGCGACCTCTCGGAAGTGGTGCTGTTCAACGGCGGAGGCCGCGCCTCGGCGGAAGCGACGCCCGATCTTGCCGCGGCCGAGGATCACGCCCGCACCGAGCGGCTCGGGGTGTGGAAGCGGTGAGGGCCAGCCCCCTCACCGCCCGCCTCGTCAACGCAGCAGGTTGGTCCGGGCGAGGTCGAGGATCGCGTCGCCGCGCCCGTTCATCACGGCCTGGAGCGCGTAGAGGCTGAAGCCCTTCACCTGCTCGGCCTGGAGCTTGGGCGGCATGGCGAGTTCCTGGCGGTTCGTCACCACGTCGAGGAGCGCCGGGCCGGGATGGGCCAGCACGTCCCGGATCGCCCCCTCCAGATCGCCCGGATCCTCGACCCGATGGGCGTGGATGCCGATGGCGCGGGCCATGGCGGCGAAATCCGGATTCGCGAGCGCGACGCCGGTCTCCAGATAGCCCGCCGCCTTCATCTCCAGCTCGACGAAGCCCAGCGTGCCGTTGTTGAAGATGACCACCTTCACCGGCAGCTTCTCCTGGGTCAGGGTGAGGATGTCGCCCATCAGCATGGCAAAGCCCCCATCGCCCGACAGCGAGATCACCTGCCGGCCCGGACTCGCCGCCTGGATCCCGATGGCGTGGGACAGGGCGTTGGCCATGGAGCCGTGCGCCCAGGAGCCGATCAGGCGGCGTCCGGCGGTCATGGCGAGGTAGCGGGCGGCCCAGACGGTGGGCGTGCCGACATCGGCCGTGAACACGGCGTCGTCGGTCGCCGCCTCGCTCAAGAGGCGCGTGAGATATTGCGGGTGGATCGGCTTGCGCCCGGGCTTGCCGGTGGCGAGGTCGTCGAGGTCTTCGCGCGCCTTGGCGTAGTGCTTGAGGCTGGCCTGCAGATGGCGGTCGCTGTCGTTGCCGGTGAGCCGCGGCAGCAGGGCTTCGAGGGTGGCGGCGACGTCGCCGACGAGGCCGAGTTCCAGCCGGCAGCGCTTGCCCAGATTCTCGGGCCGCAGATCGACCTGCGCGATCTTGGCGTGCTCGGGATAGAACTGACGGTAGGGGAAGTCGGTGCCGAGCATCAGCAGGGTCTCGCAGGCCTCCATGGCCGCGTAGCCCGAGGAGAACCCGATCAAGCCGGTCATGCCGACATCGTAGGGGTTGTCGTGCTCGACATGCTCCTTGCCGCCGAGCGCGTGGACGATCGGGCTCTTGAGCCGTTCGGCCAGCCGCATCAACGGCGCGTGCGCCCCGGCGCAGCCCCGCCCGCACAGCAGCGTGATTTTTTTGGAGTTATTGAGCAGGTCGGCGAGGCGGTCGAGTTCGTCGGCCGGCGGCACGGTGACGGGCGCGCGCGGGCGAAGCGTCGCGGGAGCGGCCAGCGCGCGCTTGGGCGCCTCCTTCAGGGCAACCGTGCCGGGAATGACGACCACGGCGACGCCGCGCCGGCCCACGGCCGTGCGGATCGCCGTCTCCAGCACGTTGGGCAGCTGCTGTGGGTCGGAGACCAGCTCGCAGAAATGGCTGCAATCGCGGAACAGCTCCTCCGGCCGGGTGGCCTGGAAGTAGTTCAGCCCGATCTCGGAGGAGGGGATGTGCGCGGCGATCGCCAGAACCGGCGTGCGGGTGCGGTGGGCGTCGAACAGACCGTTGATGAGGTGGAGGTTGCCCGGTCCGCAGGAGCCGGCGCAGACCGCGAGTTCACCCGTCACCTGCGCCTCGCCCGCGGCGGCGAAGGCGGCCACCTCCTCGTGGCGGACATGCACCCAATCGATGACGCCACGGCTCCGGATCGACTCGGTGATCCCGTTCAGGCTGTCGCCGACGAGACCGTAGACACGCCGCACGCCCGCCAGCTCGAGCGTTTCGACCACGAGATCCGATACGTTGCGGGTTGCCATGCGCCGTCTCCGAACAGGACCGCCCTCGGGCAGTCATGGCGGGCCAACGTCGCGAGGGAGCATTGGTTCGGGCGGGCGGAAGATTTTGCGATTACTGCATAATTTCGCGCATCACGCCCATCGGGCGCGGCAGGATCGCGCGCGAGGTGCCCGCTCGGCGCTCCATCGGCAACCGTGCGGGCCGGAACCGGCCGGCGATGCCGGCCGATCCGTTCGAGACCTCCGCCTCAGGTGTTCATCGAGTCGAAGAAGTCGCCGTTGCTCTTGGTCTGACGCAGCTTGTCCATGAGGAACTCGATCGCGTCGGTGACGCCCATCGGGTTGAGGATGCGGCGCAGGACGTAGGTCTTCTTGAGCGCATCCGGCGGGACCAGCAGCTCCTCCTTGCGGGTGCCGGAGCGGGTGATGTCGATGGCCGGGAAGATACGCTTGTCGGAGACCTTGCGGTCCAGGATGATCTCGGAGTTGCCGGTACCCTTGAACTCCTCGAAGATCACCTCGTCCATGCGCGATCCGGTGTCGATCAGCGCGGTGGCGATGATGGTGAGCGAGCCGCCCTCCTCGATGTTGCGGGCCGCGCCGAAGAAGCGCTTGGGCCGCTGCAGGGCGTTGGCGTCGACGCCGCCGGTCAGCACCTTGCCGGAGGAGGGCACCACGGTGTTGTAGGCGCGGCCGAGGCGGGTGATGGAATCGAGCAGGATCACCACGTCGCGGCCGTGTTCCACCAGCCGCTTGGCCTTCTCGATCACCATCTCGGCGACCTGCACGTGGCGGGTGGCCGGCTCGTCGAAGGTGGAGGCGATGACCTCGCCCTTCACCGAGCGGATCATGTCGGTCACCTCTTCCGGGCGCTCGTCGATGAGCAGCACGATGAGGTAGCATTCGGGGTGGTTGAGGGTGATCGACTGCGCGATGTTCTGCATCAGCACGGTCTTACCCGTGCGCGGCGGCGCGACGATCAGCGCGCGCTGGCCCTTACCGATCGGCGAGACGATGTCGATGATGCGGGGCGAAAAATCTTTCTTGGTCGGGTTGTCCAGTTCGAGCTTGAACCGCTTGGTGGGGAAGAGCGGCGTCAGGTTGTCGAAGTGGACCTTGTGCTTGATCTTCTCCGGGTTCTCGAAGTTGATCGTGTTGACCTTGATCAGCGCGAAGTAGCGCTCGCCGTCCTTGGGGCCGCGGATCGGGCCCTCCACCGTGTCGCCCGTGCGCAGGCCGAAGCGGCGGATCTGGGTCGGCGAGATGTAGATGTCGTCCGGACCCGGCAGGTAGTTCGAGTCGTTCGAGCGCAGGAAGCCGAACCCGTCCTGGAGCACCTCGACCGTGCCGGCACCGATGATCTCGGTCTCGTTGGCCGCGAGCTGCTTGAGGATCGCGAACATCAGCTCCTGCTTGCGCATGGTCGATGCGTTCTCGACCTCGACCTCCTCGGCGAAGGCCGTGAGCTCGGTCGGCGATTTGGATTTGAGATCCTGAAGCCGCATCTCGCGTCGTGCGACGAGATCGGCCGGCGCGGGCGCGCTTTCGACCGGAGCTTCGACGGGGGCGAGAGCGTCGTTCTGTGACGTCATGTGGGAGGATGCAACCAACGAATGGCGGGGAAGAATCGGCCGGTCGGGGAGCAGGGCTGAACGCCGGGGAGGCGTTCCAGGTCCGTAGCCGCCGCGGGCGCGCGGCCCGGTCCACGCATCGGGTCCGCTCGGCCGGAACGACCTCGGGATGCGACACGGCTGCAATCGGAGAGCAGGGGTCAATAGCGCGTTTCGCCGCCCGGCTCAAGACCCGAGAACTTGAAGTCTTGGGAGATTATCGCCGCCGCAGCCGCACGTAGAGAGCGCCGGCCCCGCCGTGATGGCGCGCCGCCTCCTCGAAGCCGAGGACGAAACCGCGCAGATCCGGTCCCCGCAGCCAGTGGGGCACGCTGCGCCGGAGCACGCCGCGCTCCGAGACACCGCGCTCCCCGCCGCCGAAGGCCGAGCCCTCGCCGCCCTTGCCGGTCACCACGAGCACGCGGGCATGTCCCGCCGCGCGGCAGCGCAGCAGAAAGCCGACCAGGGCGGAATGGGCCTCCGCCTGGTAGAGGCCGTGCAGGTCGATGCGCGCCTCGATCTCCAGCCTGCCCCGCTCCAGCCCGCGCCGCTCCCGCCGCTCGAGCCCGGGCGTGACCGGGAGGGCGGGCGGTGGCGCCTGGGCCGGTGCGGGACCGGCGCGGGCGATCTCGGGGGCGAGATCGCCGAGCTTGAGCGGCTTTCCGACCTTTCGGGACGGGACCGCCGCGGGGATCGGCCGGGCGGGGAAAGGAGCGGGGGGAGAGGGCACCGCCTTCTTCGCGGCCGGCCGCACCGCCGGACGGGCCGGAGCGGGCGGGTTCGGCCGCGGCGCGGCGGCTTTCTCGGGTTCGGGCGAGGGCGGCTTCTTCGGCTTGGCGCGCCCGCGCAGGGGGGTGATCAGCTTGGCGATCTCCCCCCAGAGATGGGCTTCCTCCCGCGAGAGCAGGCGCGCGCGCCGCGGCGGCCGCGCGCTCACGGCCGTCCCGCTCCGGTGGCGGCCTCCGGCGCGGCCGCGTCCTGCGCGGGGGCGGTTGCGGACGGCGCGGAGGGCTTGGGGATCAGCACGACGAAGCCCATGCGATCGTGCAGGTCGCCCGCCGCGCGGCCCGCCGCGGCGCCGGTGCCGACATAGAGATCGCCCCGGGCCGGGCCGACGATGGCCGAGCCGGTATCGGCGGCGACGACGAGATGGCCGCGGCCGGGCTGGCCCGGCAGCTTGCCCTCCAGCCAGAAGGGCAGGCCGTAGCGCCACAAGCCACCGTCCACCGCCATGCTGCGGCCGGGGCTCAGGGGAACGCCGGCCGCGCCGGGCGGGCCGAGGGCGGGGTCGGTCACCGGCTCGGTCCGGAAGAAGATGTAGGAGGCGTTCATCCGCATCAGCCGGCGGGCATGGTCCGGGTTGGCGCGCAGCCACGAAGTCCAGCGCTCCAGGCTGAGGCCGTTGATGGGCAGGTGTCCCTCGGCGACGAGGAGCTTGCCGATCGAGGTGTAGGGCTGCCCGTTCTTGCCGTCGTAGAGCACCCGCATCGAGCGCCCGTCCGGCAGCCGCACCCGGCCGGAGCCCTGAACCTGCAGCACGAAGAGATCGACGGCATCCCGCAGCCACAGGAGCGGCCGGGTGCGGGCGCCGAGCGCCCCGTCCTCGATCGCCGCACGGTCGGGATAGGGCACGAGCCCGGTCTCGGTCCGGCGTCCCGCCCGGAAGATCGGATCGAGACCAGGCGCCGTCTCGCCGGGGGCGAGGCTGACGAGGTCGTCGGGCCGGGCGAGGACAGCGGCGGTGTAGCCGGGGCCGGGTTCGAGCGAGCCGGTCAGCTCCGGCTCGAAATAGCCGGTGAGGAAGCCGGCCCTGCGCTCCGGCTCCGTGCCGGAGGCCGGGCGCACGATGCGGTAGGCCGAGAACCGAGCCTCGAAGAATGTTTTCGCCTCACCCGGTTTCACCGCGGCGGCGCTCGCGCAGGCGGCCGCGAGATCGGCGGGGGTGCCCGTCACGCTCGGCGCCTGCGGCGGATTGGGACCGGGCCCCGCGCAGCTCCGCCGGAAGGCGTCGAGGGCGGCGCCGGCATCGTCCTCGCGCCAGCCCGGCAGGGCGGCGAGCACGACAGGCTCCAGCACCGCGCCGGGAACTTGCGGGGGCGCGGGAGAGGGTTCGGCCAGACAGGGGGCCGCAACGGAAACGGCCGCAGCGGCGAGGACCGCTGCGGCCGGAAGGGAAACGCGCCGGGACGGCATGACGGAACCGATCAGCCGCCCGCGTCGGTCGCGACGAGCTGCCAGTTGGGATCGCGCGACCCCAGCGTGCGGGCGAAGGTCCAGACGTCGGGCACCTCGACGCCGGTCTCGGCATTGCCGTCGATCACCTTGCCCTCCGCGTCGCGGGTGGCGGTGATGAGGTTCGAGAGGAAGCGCACGGTGACCTGCGCGACGCGGTTCTTCACCTCGACGGCGACCATCTCGGCCTTATCGATGGAGATGAAGGTGGTCTCCACGGTCTCGTGGCGCTTCTCGCGCTCCGAGATCGCCCGCTCGAAGCCCTCGCAGACCTCCCGGGACAGCAGCGCGCGCAGGGTCTTGCGGTCCCCCTTGGCGAAGGCGATGACGATAGCCTCGTAGGCCCCCTTCGCGCCTTCCAGGAAGGCGCGGGGCTCGAAGGCCGGCTCGACCTGAACCACCTGCTCCAGGCCGCGGGCGACCGCCGAGCCCGGCTCTGCGATGCCGCGCCAGTCGCGCGGGGCGGTCTGCACCGCGGCGCCGGCCTGGGCGCGGTCGGCGCCGGGCAGGCGCACCACGTTGTCACCCTCGCCCCGTCCGGCCTGCGGCTCGGTGCGGTTGCGCTCGACCGGCCGGAAGGGCGAGCGCTCCGTGCCGGTCTTCTGGCCGAGCACCGAGCGCAGCCGCCAGATCACGAAGACGGCCAGCGCCAGGAAGATCAGGGTCGTTACGTCGAAGGAATCCTGCATCACCGATCCGAATCGTGACCGTCGCACGCGTGAGTCCGGCGCCCGAAGGCCGCGCGGACGAGGGGCCCGTCCCGTGATCCCGCCCGCCATGCTCCGAAAGATGGTTCGCGAAAGCCCCGCCGGCGGGCGGCGGAACCTGTCGCGAAACGGCTCTTAGCCGAGGGCGGCGCGGGGATCGAGCCGGGACGAGATGTCTTGCAAGGTGCTCTTGGCCGTTTGTCTCCGACTGCCAAAGTCCGTGACCTTATCGTGATATGGGCCGGCCTGCGAGCGATTCCAGGCAAGCCGGCGAGACGAGCCCCGCGTCCCATTCACGCGCAGTCGAGAACGGGGCTCGAACGTGCTGCCCGCGCCCCGGACCGGAGGCGCCCGCATCGCCCGGGTTCGGCTTGTTCGCGCGGTACGGGCATGGTAGCCGCAGCCCGCGCCGAAGGGGCGCTCGTGCGCTTCTTCAGAACCCGCGCACGACGACGCGAGGAGGAGAGACGCCATGGCCGATACCGCGGCACCCAACGGCAACGGCGCACAGACCGAGGATCTCGCGCCCGCGATCAACGCGCTGGCGCAGTACGCCAAGGACCTCTCCTTCGAGAACCCGAACGCGCCGCGCTCCCTGCAGCCGCAGGAGGGCGGGCCTCAGATCAACATTCAGGTCAACGTCAACGCTCAGCAGATCGCCGAGGCCGATTTCGAGGTCGAGCTGACGCTGGAGGGCGACGCCAAGATCAAGAACGAGGTGCTGTTCGCCTTCGAGCTGAAATATGCCGGCATCTTCCGCATGCGCAACATCCCGCAGGACCAGATCCATCCGGCCGTGATGATCGAGTGCCCGCGCCTGCTCTTCCCCTTCGCGCGCCAGATCGTCGCCGAGGCCGTGCGCAACGGCGGCTTCCCGCCCCTCTACATCGACCCGATCGATTTCGTCGGCCTCTACCGTCAGAAGATGATGGAAGCCCAGGGCGCCGAGGGCGCCTCGGGACCGAACGCGCCGCTCGCCTCCTGAGGCGGGACCCGGCTTCCGGCCGGGCGGCGAAACCGGTTCGAACACGGCACGGGGCTCCGCGATGCGGGGCCCCTTTTCGTTGCGGCCTCGCGGCGAAGCCGCACGGGGCGGGAGACCGGACGGGCCTTGCAAGCGTTGCAGGGTCAGCGTTGCCAAGTCAGCGTTGCCACAAGCGCGGCGGTGCGTTAGGCGCCCGCCCCCGGATCAGCCCCAAGGACAGCATGGCGCCCACCACCCACCTCGCCCTGATCAACGTCTTCATCGGCGACATCCAGGGCGGGCTCGGGCCGTTCCTCGGCACGTGGCTCGCGCAGATGCGGCAGTGGAGCCCGTCGCAGGTCGGGCTCGTCACCACGCTGGTGGGCGCGGGCACGCTGCTCCTCAGCGGCCCCTTCGGCGCGCTCGTCGACCGGCTCGGGCGGCCGCGCCTGCTCATCGTGATCGCCTGCGCCGCGATCCTCGCCGGCACGCTGCTCTTGATGCCGGCCCATTCCTTCCTGCCGGTGCTCGCCGCGCAGTTCCTCGCGGCCGCGGGCGGCACGCTGCTGCTGCTCGCCGTGACCGCGCTGACGCTCGGCGTCGTCGGCAAGGACGCCTTCCCGCGCCAGCAGGGCCGCAACCAGGCCTTCAACCATGTCGGCATCCTGATCGCCGCCGGCCTCATCACCGTCGGCACCGCCCGGTTCGGGCCGGAGATCGCCTTCTGGGTGCTCGGCGCGATGGCGGCAGCCGCCATCGCCGCCACCCTGGCCATGCCCGCCCGCGCCTTCAACGGACGCCGGGCCGCGGGCTGGAACGAAGAGGACGAGGCGGCACCGGCCCGTTCCTCCTACGCCCAGGTCTTCACCAACAAGCGGCTGCTCGTGCTCGCCGTGGCGCTCGCCCTGTTCCAGCTCGGCAATGGCGGCATGCTGACCCTGCTCGGGCAGAAGCTCGTGCACACCGCCGACAATCCCACCGCCTGGACCGCCCGCTACGTCATGGTGGCGCAACTGGTGATGGTGCCCGTGGCGCTGGCCGCCGGCTCGCTCGCCGACCGGCGCGGCCGGCGCCAGCTCCTCATCGCCGCCTGTGTCGCCCTGCCCGTCCGGGCGGCGCTCTCGGCCTTCATCGACGATCCGTACTGGCTCGTCACCGCCGAGATCCTCGACGGCGTGGCCTCGGGCATCATCGGCGTGGCGGTCCCGGTGGTCGTGGCCGACCTGACCTGGGGCTCGGGCCGCACCCAGACTGCGCTCGGCACCGTCAACGCCGTGCAGGGCGCGGGCGGCGCGCTCTCGGCCTGGTACGGCGGCCTCGCGCAGGGCTGGTTCGGCTGGTCCGGCGCCTTCCTGGCGCTCGGTGCGGCGGGTATCGGCGCGCTCGTCCTGGTCTGGTGGCTCGCCGCCACCACCGAGGAGAGCCCGTCCCGTCGCCGCCGCACCCGCCGGGCGGAGCGGCTGCGCGCCGCCGAGGGGTCGGCCTGATCGCAGGATCCGATCCCCGGAACAGGCTGGCGCCCCGCCGGTTCACCGGGCGGCCTTCTTTGGCCTCGAGGTGTCCATGGCCCGAACGCAGGACGACGACAGCGGACGAACCATCCGGGCCTACGAGCCGCGGGCGGTGCCCTGGCTCAGCGTCGTGTTCGGCTACGGGCCGATGCTGCCCTTCGTCGCCGGGGCGGTGCTGGTCTGGCTGCTGCCGGGCGGGGCGGCCGAGGCGGTCTTCACCCTGACCCTGCTTTGGGGCTGCGCGATCCTGCTGTTCCTGTCGGGCGTGCGCCGCGGCGTCAGCTTCCGCACCGAGGGCGGGGCGACGCTGGCGCAGATCGCCACGATGCTGAGCCTGTTCCTGCTCGGCTACGGCGCACTCCTCGCCTTCGCCCTGGGCAAGCCGGCCATCGCGCTGGGCCTGCTGATCGTCGGCTTCACCGAGATCACGATCCTCGATCCCGTTGCCGCCCGCCGCGGCGAGGCGCCCCTGTTCTTCGAGCGCCTGCGCCCCGCGCAGATCCCGCTGGCAGTGCTCGGCCTCGGGGCGCTCCTGGCCTACCGCCTGACGCTCTGAGCCTCCGTCCAGGGTGATTGGAGAATGTCGGCGGCTTTCGTAGAACGCCGCACCGCCACGCGCTCGGATCGCCCCATGCACGTCAGCCACGATCCCACCGCCCCGGAATCCGAGACGATCGGGTTCGAAGCCTTCCTCGCCGTCGACATCCGCGTCGGCACCGTCGTCTCGGCGGACGCCTTTCCCGAGGCGCGAAAAGCCGCGATCAAGCTCGTGATCGATTTCGGACCGGTGATCGGCACCAAGCGCTCCAGCGCGCAGATCACCGAGCATTACGCGCCCGGGACCCTGGTGGGTCGGCAGGTCGCGGCGGTGGTGAACTTCCCGCCGCGCCAGATCGGGAAGTTCCTCTCGGAGGTGCTGACGCTGGGCTTTGCCGACGAGGCGGGCGCCGTCGTCCTGTTCGCCCCCGACCGGCCGGTGCCCGACGGCAGCCGCCTGTTCTAGAGCGCCCTTCGGGTTGCCGCCTCACGGCCGCCTGCGATAGAGCCGGGTTTCCCTTCAAGAACCGCTCCGATCGGCGACGATATGGCCAAGGCCGAGACCCTGAAACCCCGCCTGCCGCGCGGCTTCCCCGACCGGCACGAGGCCGACATCCTCGCCCAGGGGCGCATGCTCGACACGATCCGGCAGACCTTCGAGCTCTACGGCTTCGAGGCGCTGGAGACGCCCTTCGTCGAGTACACCGAGTCGCTGGGCAAGTTCCTGCCGGATCTCGACCGGCCGAACGAGGGCGTCTTTTCGTTCCAGGACGACGACGAGCAGTGGCTCTCGCTCCGCTACGACCTGACGGCCCCGCTGGCTCGCCACGTCGCCGAAAACTTCGACGCGATCCCCAAACCCTATCGCAGCTACCGGGCGGGCTACGTCTTCCGCAACGAGAAGCCGGGTCCGGGCCGCTTCCGCCAGTTCATGCAGTTCGACGCCGACATCGTCGGTGCCGCCTCCGTCGCGGCGGATGCCGAGACCTGCATGCTGATGGCCGACACGCTGGAGCGCCTCGGGCTCGCCGGCCAGTACGTGGTCAAGGTCAACAACCGCAAGGTGCTCGACGGGGTGATGGAGGCGATCGGCCTCGCCGGTCCCGATAAGGCGGGCCAGAGGCTCACCGTTCTGCGCGCCATCGACAAGCTCGACCGCCTCGGCGCGGACGGCGTGCGCCTGCTGCTCGGCCCAGGCCGCAAGGACGAGAGCGGCGACTTCACCAAGGGCGCCGGGCTTTCGGAGGCCGCCATCGAGCGCATCCTGGCCTATGTCGGCTTCGAGGCGAGCCCGCACGAGGGCGCCGACCGGATGGCGTTCTGGGAGAAGTTCTTCGGCTCCTGGCAGGAGGTCGTCGGCACCTCCGAGACCGGCCGGGAGGGCATCGCCGAATTGCACGCGATCATGCGTCTGTGCGAGGCGGCGGGCTACGGCCACGACCGGGTGCGGGCCGACCCTTCCGTAGTGCGCGGCCTCGAATACTATACCGGTCCCGTCTACGAAGCGGAGCTGACCTTCCCCGTCACCAATGAGGACGGCCAGACCGTGCGCTTCGGCTCGGTGGCGGGCGGCGGGCGCTACGACGGACTCGTCGGGCGCTTCCGCAGCGAGCCGGTGCCGGCGACTGGCTTCTCCATCGGCGTCTCGCGCCTGTTCTCGGCCCTGCGGTTGACCAAGAGCCCGCTGGTCGAGGGCGCGGCCAAGCCCGGTCCCGTGGTCGTGCTGGTTCTGGATCGTGAGAACATCGCCGAATATCAGGCGCTGGTCACGCGCCTGCGCGCCGAAAACATCCGGGCCGAACTCTATCTGGGTGCTGCCGGGATGAAGGCGCAGATGAAGTATGCCGACCGGCGCCGGGCGCCCGCGGTGGTGATCCAGGGCTCGAACGAGCGCGAGGCCGGCGAGGTCCAGATCAAGGACCTGATCGAAGGTGCGCGCAAGGCGGAGGCGATCGCCAGCAACGCCGAGTGGAAGGCCTCGCGTCCCGCGCAGGTCTCGGTGCCGGTGGAGCGGATGGTCGAAGCGGTCCGCGAGGTCCTGACCCTCCATTTCGGGTGAGGCGAGGCGGAGCCAAGCTACTCGTGACGACAGCGGCGGAGAAGCCGGGAGCTTTGACGCTCCCGGCAATGCTTCGTCTCAAAGCCGATGCGCCGTCCGCTCGGTCGCGTCGTAGCCCGCGGTCTGGCCGGAAGCCGGGTTGGCCTGCGGTCCGCCCTGCGGCGCGCCGGCGCGCTTGACCGCCGCGTCGAGG
Organism: Methylobacterium sp. NPDC097929; assembly: GCF_049543375.1. NCBI lineage: Bacteria > Pseudomonadati > Pseudomonadota > Alphaproteobacteria > Hyphomicrobiales > Methylobacteriaceae > Methylobacterium > Methylobacterium sp. NPDC097929. The sequence goes on from NZ_JBMVEP010000003.1 coordinate 306,975, forward strand.
TTTTCGGGATCGAGGGCCGTCTCGACGAAGGCGCGGCCGCGATGGGTCAGGTCGCGGGCGTAGCGGATGCCCTGGTCGCGCAGGTCGTCGGCATAGGGGCCGAGCGCCTGATCCTCCTGGCGGGTGCGCGGCAGCAGCGCGCCGAGCAGCAGGCCCGCGGCGAGGCCAACCACGCCGACAAGGAGCGGGTTCTCCGAGACGAATTGCTCCGTGGCGGTGCGCCCCTCGTGCAGGCGGCGGGTGCCGCGGTCGGCGAGGTCGGCGGCGCGGCGGCGCTGCGTCTCGTAGCGGTCCTCGGCCCAGGACCGGGCATCCTCGTAGGCCTCGCCCGCCCGGTCGCGCGCGGCGCGAACGGTGTCGCCGGCCTGGGCACGGGCGGACTCCGCGGCGCCACTGACCCGATCCTTCAGTTCGGAAGCCTTGTTCGCGGCCTGATCGCGCAGGTCGCGCCCCGTCTCGGAGACCTGCTCGGTGGTGTCCTGCAGGCCGGCCTGGAGACGGGCATTGGCCTCGCGGCCCTGCGTGGTCGCTCGGTCGGCGATGTCGTGCAGGCTGTGATCGACGCCGGCCTCGCGGGGCATGCCGGAGCGGCCGGCGATGTTCTCGGGCAGGGTCTCGACGGGCGCGCCGACCGGCGGCGTGGTCGGGCCTTGATGGGTGGGTCCTTGGCTCATGATGGGCTCCGTCTCTTGGCAGGCCGTCGGCGCGGGGATTCGCGCGCGGCTCCTGGGATGGTCAGACCTGACGCTCGGGCGGCAGGTCGTGGGCAGGGCGTCCGCCGGGGGCGTCGGGGTCGTAGGTGCGGTCGGCCCCCGTCACGGTGACGGGCTTGACCTCCACGGGCACGACGGCGCGCGTGGCGGGGCGGGCGGCCGGGCGCCGGGCCGTCCGCATGCCGTTGAGCAACAGGCCGACGCCCGCCGCGATCAGCAGCACCGGAACGGGGTTGCGCCGCACCGCCTCCAGGGCGTCGTCGTAGACGCCGCTATAGGGCGTGCGCCGGGCCGAGCCGAGCATCTCGTCGACGAGGCTCGACGCGTTCAGCCGACCCTGAATCCGGTCGATGGTCTCGTCGAGCCGGGCACGGCTCTGCTCGATGTCCTTCTCGAGGTCCGAGATCGATTCGCTCATCCCGAAACCCTTTCCGTCAGCGCGCGGGCATCCTGCCGGACCTGCCGCGTGGTCCGGGTCGGGGCGAGGTTGGACAGCGACATCGCCCGGGCGCCGATGACGCCGAGCACGATCGCCACGAGCAGCATGCCGCCGCCGACGATCAGGGCCGCCAGCCATTCGGAGCCCACGAGCGTCGCGACGTACTTCACCAGCGCACCGATCAGCACCAGCATCGCCGTGACCGCGAACACCGCGGCGAGCACCATCATCGCGAGGCCGACGAACAGCGAGCGGACGTTGTTCGTCATCTCCGTGCGGAAGAGCGCGATCTCCTTGCTGGCGAGTTCGCTCGCCTCGCGCAGGGCGTCCGCAACGAGCCCCTGGATGGAGGAGGAGGGAGGCGGGGGAGGAGGAGGGCTCGTCATCGTGCGTCCCCTCAGCCCCGGTAGCCGTCGTCGAACCGGTCCGTATCGGCCGTGCCGGAAGCCTTGACGAAGCGCGACAGCAGGAAGCCCGCGGCGAAGGTCGCCACCGCCACCGTCACCGGCGAGCGGCGAGCGAAGGCCTCGGCCTCGTGGTAGATGTCGTCGAGGCTGCGCCGCTCGATCGAGCCGGCGAAGTCGTCGAGCCCTTCCGCCGCGCTGTCGAAGAAAGCGCGGATGTTGGGGCGGTCGTCGAAGGTCTTGCCGGAATCGCGCAGGGACTTGGCGAGATCCGAGACGGAGCGGGCGGCCTCGCCCTTGCGGTCGTCGACGTAAGAGAGGGCGTGCTGGCGCGCGGCCGCCGCGAAACCCTTGCCGCGCTCGGCCGCGACGCTCGCCGTCTCCTCGACGTCGTGGCGCAGGTCCTGCAGATCCGCCTTGGCCTCGGGCGAACCGGCGCCGGAGGCGGCACCGCCGATGGGATCTGGGGACGCGGAAGCTGTCATGGACTGAACTCCGGACGTGGTCGCGAGAGACGGGAGAAGAGGACGATGGGCGCGAGGGCGCCGCGATCCTCGTGAACTCGGCCGGAGAACCATTGGCCGCCTCGCGAGGTTCCGCTTTGCAAAGGCCAGCGCGTTGCGCCGGGCATCGCGGGGGCGACGCGGGCCGTCCCGAAGCGGGATAAAGCGAGGAGGCGCCGTTCATCCCCATGATCTCGTTCCGATGATTTCCCCCCGATGATTTCCCCCGACGGTCGCGCTCCGGCTCTGCGCGGGATGTCAGCGCCTGTTCAGCTTATCCCTTGCATGGTGGCCGGCACTCTGCTGCACTGCAAAGGACAGGGGAGGATGCGGAGATCGGTCGGGCGGATGCCGGGTCGGACAGCGGACACGCCGTCGGATCGTCCGCTTGACCGGCACGGGGGGATGCGCTTGGCTGTCTTTCGACGGATCGCGCTCGGCTTCCGCGCGTTTTCCCACAGACGCAAGACCGTTCGGCAGGCGTGCGTCGCGCGCCCGCCCCATCAAGGACCGGAGCCGGGTTCGTGGCACGTCTGATCATTGTCTCCAACCGTGTCGCCGTGCCCGCAGAGGGCAAGGACGCGGTCTCCGCGGGCGGACTGGCCGTCGCGGTCAAGGAGGCGTTCTCGTCGTACGAGGGCCTCTGGTTCGGCTGGAGCGGCAACATCTGCGACAACCCGAGCACCGAGCCCGAGCTGATCCAGCGCGGGCCGATCCAGTACGCCGTGCTCGACCTCTCGCCCCAGGATCACCGCGAGTACTACGCGGGCTTCGCCAACCGGGCGCTCTGGCCGATCATGCACTACCGGATCGGACTCGGGACCTTCTCCCGCTCCGACTATGCCGGCTACCAGCGCGTCAACCAGACCTTCGCCCAGGCGCTCGCCAAGCTGGTCGAGCCCGATGATCTGATCTGGGTGCACGACTACCACCTGCTGCCGCTGGCGAGCGAGCTGCGCGGCCAGGGCATCGCCAACCCGATCGGCTACTTCCACCACATCCCGTGGCCGGCGGCGGACGTGTTCAACACCCTGCCCGCCAGCGACGAGCTGCTGCGCGCCCTGGCCGATTACGACCTGATCGGCCTCCAGACCGATTCGGACGTGCAGAACCTCTCGCGCAACTTCATCGACACGATGCGCGCGATCCCGCTCGGCGGCGGCTCGATGATGGTGGACGGGCGGCGCACCCGCATCCGCTCCTTCCCCATCGGCATCGACGTGGCGAGCTTCAAGGACGCCGCCGACAAGGCCGGCGCCAACAAGGTGGTGCGCGAGACCATGGCGGGCCTGCGCACCCGCAAGCTGCTGATCGGCGTCGACCGGCTCGACTACTCGAAGGGCGTGCCCGAGCGCATGGAGGCGGTGGACCGCTTCTTCGCCTCCAACCCCGATCAGCGCGGCAACGTGGTCTACATCCAGATCACGCCGAAATCCCGCAGCGAGGTGCCCGAATACGAGCAGCTCTCCCGCGAGGTGAACGAGAAGGTCGGCGACATCAACGGCATGCTCGGCGAGCCGGCCTGGACGCCGATCCAGTACGTCACCAAGGCCTATCCGCGCCCCGTGCTCGCCGGCCTCTACCGCGCCGCCCGGGTCGGCCTCGTCACGCCCATGCGCGACGGCATGAACCTCGTCGCCAAGGAATACGTCGTCGCGCAGAGCGCGGAGGATCCCGGCGTCCTCGTGCTCTCGAAATTCGCGGGTGCGGCCCGGCAGCTGCCCGAGGCCTTGCTCGTGAATCCCTACGACCGCTTCGAGGTCGCCGAGGCGATCCGGCAGGCGCTCTACATGCCTCGCGGTGAGCGCCTGGAGCGCTGGAAGCCGATGGCCGACCGCATGCTGCGCGAGGACGTGGATTGGTGGGCGCGCGCCTTCATGACGGAGCTGGAGAACTTCCGCACCGTCGAGCGCGAACCGCCGACCGCGGCGGCGGCGGCGGAGTAGGGACGCGCTTCGCCTCGGCGACGAATCGGCCTAAGTCGAAGCGTGGCCTCGTTTTCAGGCCCCCGCTTCACGAAAGACCGGAATGATCGTCATCGAGGAGGGATCGCCGACGCCGCTCGGCGCACATTTCGACGGCCGCGGCGTCAACTTCGCCCTCTTCTCGCAGCACGCGACCCGGGTCGATCTCTGCCTGTTCGATCCCGGCGCCCGGCACGAATCGCGCACGATCCGCCTGCCCTGCCGGACCGACGACGTCTTCCACGGTTATCTCCACGGCCTGCTGCCGGGTCAGCAATACGCCTACCGGGTGTTCGGCCCCTGGGACCCGGCGGCGGGGCACCGCTTCAACCCGGCCAAGCTCGTCCTCGACCCCTATGCCCGCGAGATCGCCGGGCGCATCCGCTGGCACGACGCCCTCTACAGCCATCGCCGCGGCGGCGTGCGAGAGGACCAGATGGACCGGCGCGACAGCGCACCCTTCCTGCCCCGCGGTGTGGTCACGCGCCCCGACACGCCCGATCCGGTGGCCCTGCCAACGCCGCGCCCACTCCACGAGACGGTGATCTACGAGGCCCACGTCAAGGCGCTGACCATGACGCATCCGGCCCTCTCGGAGGCGGAGCGTGGCACCTATCTCGGGCTGGCCCACCCCGCCATCATCGAACACCTCCTGAGGCTCGGCGTCACCGCGCTCGAACTCCTGCCGATCCAGGCGTTTGCCGACGACCGCTTCCTCGTGGAGAAGGGGCTCGTCAATTTCTGGGGCTACCAGCCCTACAACTACTTCGCGCCCGAGCCGCGCTATCTCGGCGAGGGCGATGCCAGCGGCCTGCGCTTCGCCATCCGCGAACTCGCGGCGGCCGGCATCGAAACCCTGGTCGACGTGGTCTACAACCACACGGCGGAGGGCGACCATCTCGGTCCGACGCTCTCCTTCCGCGGCATCGACAATGCGAGCTACTACAAGCTCGACCCCGACAATCCCCGCCGGAACGTCGATTGCACCGGCTGCGGCAACACCCTGAACGTCGCCCATCCGCGGGTGATGCGCATGGTGCTCGACTCCCTGCGCCACTGGGTGACCGTCTACGGCGTAGCGGGCTTCCGCTTCGATCTCGCCACCAGCCTGGGCCGGGCACCGCTCGATTTCTCGCCCGAGGCCGCCTTCTTCCAGGCGGTGCAGCAGGATCCCGTCCTGTCGCGCGTCAAGCTCATCGCCGAGCCCTGGGACATCGGCATGGGCGGCTACCGGCTCGGCGGCTATCCCTACGGCTGGAGCGAGTGGAACGATCAGTTCCGCGATCACCTGCGCGGATTCTGGCGGGGCGATTCCGGCACGCTGGCCAAGCTCACACAGGGCCTCTCGGGCTCCCGCGAGATCTTCCTGCCGTCGGGCCGCTCGCCGCTGGCCAGCATCAACTTCGTGGCTTCGCACGACGGCTTCACGCTGGCCGACGTCGTCGCCTACGCGGAGAAGCACAACGAGGCCAACGGCGAGGAGAACCGCGACGGCCACGGCCACAACCTCTCGGCCAATTACGGCGTCGAGGGGCCGACCGACGATTCCCGCATCCTGGCCTTACGCGCCCGCCAGAAGCGCAACATGCTGGCCTGCCTGTTCTTCGCGCAGGGCGTGCCGATGCTGCTGATGGGCGACGAGCGCTCGCGCTCACAGAGCGGCAACAACAACGCCTACTGCCAGGACAACGCCCTGAGCTGGATGGATTGGGAGAACGACCCCGATCCGACCCTGACCGCGTTCGTCGCCAATCTCGCGGCCCTGCGCCGGGCCTGCCGCTCCCTGCGCCGCCGCCACTTCCTGATCGGCAGCCGCGTCGGCGAGACCGAGCTGAAGGACGTGCACTGGCTCTCTCCCGACGGCACCGAGATGGACGGGGCCGCCTGGGCCGACGGCGAACGCCAAGCCTTCGGCATGCAGATGAGCAACGACATCGAGGGATCGGAGCGCGTCCTCATCCTGATGAACGCGGCGCCGGAGGCATGCCCCTTCGCCCTGCCGGCCGAACTCGGCGGCCCCTGGCGCCCGGTCTTCGACACGACCCTCGACCGCGGCACCGTGCCCGAGGGAACGCGCCCGATGGTTCCCCCCGCCGGCACGGTCGACCTGCCCGAGCGGGCGGTGCTGGTGCTGAAATCGCCGCCCATCCTGTCCTGAGACCGCCCGCGCCCCGGGAAAACGTCGCCGGCATCTCGGCTTCCTGCGCCCCCCGTGGCATCGTGAGGGTGCGGGCCCGAGCGGGCGGGGAGAGGGACGATATCGATGCAGGCGGGAAGCGGCGGGGCGGCGCGGGTGACGGTGGTCGATCACCCGCTCGTCCAGCACAAGCTGACGATGATGCGCGACGGCGAGCGCTCGACGAAGGGGTTCCGCGAACTCCTGAACGAGATCGGCATGCTGCTCGCCTACGAGGTGACCCGCGACCTACCGCTCGAGCCGGTCACCATCCAGACGCCGATCCAGCCCATGGAAGGGCGCCGGATCGCCGGCAAGAAGCTCGTGCTCGCCCCGATCCTGCGCGCCGGCGTCGGCTTCCTCGACGGCATGCTCTCGCTGATGCCCTCGGCCCGCGTCGCCCATGTCGGGCTCTACCGCGATCCCGACACGCTTCAGGCGGTGGAGTACTATTTCAAGAGCCCGTCGGATCTGGCCGACCGCACGGTCCTAGTGCTCGATCCCATGCTCGCCACCGCCAACTCGGCGGTCGCGGCGGTGGAGCGTCTCAAGAGCCGGGGCGCGCGGGATCTCCGCTTCGTCTGCCTGCTCGCCGCGCCCGAGGGCATCGCCCGCTTCCAGGCGGCCCATCCCGACGTGCCGGTCTGAACCGCAGCGATCGACAGCCACCTCAACGACCACGGCTACATCGTGCCGGGCCTCGGCGACGCGGGCGACCGGATGTACGGCACGCGCTGATTCTTTTGGTGGCATCGTCCCGAAAGGGGCGCCGGCATTTGGACGATGCTCGACCGGCTCAGTTCCGCTGGCGCTGGGCACCATGGCGGATCGTGACGATGATGACGGCATCGGCCGCTTGGCTGACGGTGTAATAGATCAGGTACGGAAGACGCGGAACGACGAAACGGCGCAGGTTCGGACGCACGAGCCGGCCGGCATCCGGATACGTCGCCAGGAGCGAGAAGGCATCTCGAATCGCCCGCTGCACGTGGGACGCGGCTGGCGGATTCTCTCGATGAATATAGTCGGCGATCTCGCGCAGCCGCCGTGTAGCGCGCTGAGAGACTTCTAGCCTCAGCGCTCGAAGCTGCGGAAGGCCGCTTCGACCTCTTCGGGAGAAGCCAGCTCACCGCGATCGATTTCGGCGAGCCCGGCCATCACGTCCTCGATGTGGTCGGGATCGATATCGTCCGAGACTCCGATTTTGGCGAGACCCAGTATGGCTTCGGCGATCGTATCCTGATCCGTCGCGGGAAGCCGGCGCACGGCCTCGACAGCTTGTTCGAGCAGCTTCGTCATGTGTCACCTTCCGAGCGTGAAACATACATGGCTCGACGCGTCCCGTCCTCTGCGCCATGTGATCGGCCATCGTCCGCCGAACCCGCGCCCCTGAGGAGCCTCCATGCCCCAAGACCTGCCCGAGACCATGCGCCAGATCCGCTTCCAGGGCGCGGGAGGGCCGGAGGTGATCGCGGTCGAGACCGTCACGCTGCCCAAGCCCGCGGCCGGGCAGGTTCTGGTCGAGGTGGTCGCGGCGGGCGTCAACCGGCCCGACATCATGCAGCGGCAGGGCAGCTACCCGCCGCCCAAGGGCGCGACCGAGATCCCGGGACTGGAGATCGCCGGGCGCATCGCCGCCCTGGGCGAGGGCGTCACGGATTGGGCCGTGGGCGACGAGGTCTGCGCGCTGGTCATCAGCGGCGGCTACGCGGAGTTCGCTCTGGCCGAGACGGGGCAGGTGCTGCGGAAGCCCGAACCGCTCTCGCTCGTGGAAGCGGCCGGGCTGCCCGAGACCGTCTTCACCGTCTATTCCACGGTGATTCAGCGCGGGCGTCTGCAGAAGGGCGAGACCTTCCTCGTCCATGGCGGCTCGAGCGGGATCGGCACCACCGCGATCCAGATCGCCAAGCAGCACGGCGCCCGCGTCCTCACCACCGCCGGCTCGGCCGAGAAGTGCCGCTTCTGCGAGGAGTTGGGGGCGGACGCCGCCATCAACTACCGCGAGGCCGATTTCGCCGAGGAGGTGAAGCGTCTCACGGACGGCCGGGGCGTGGACGTGATCCTCGACATGGTGGGCGCGGCCTATCTCCAGAAGAACATCGCCTCGCTCGCGGTGGAGGGGCGCCTCGTCCAGATCGCCTTCATGCAGGGCTACAAGGCGGAGAGCCTCACGCTGACCCCGATCATGCTCAAGCGCCTCACGATCACCGGCGCGACGCTCCGGGCTCAGCCGAAGGAGAGCAAGGCGGCCATCGCCGAGGGCCTGCGCCGGGAGGTGTGGCCGCTGGTCGAGGCGGGCAAGATCCGCCCCGTCGTGCACGCGACCTTCCCCCTGGAGGAGGCCCGCAAGGCCCACGAACTCATGGAGACCAGCAGTCATACGGGCAAGATCCTGCTGGTGACCGGGCGCTGACGGCGCAGCTTCGCGCAGGAACTCTCGAAGCCTGACCGGCGTTGGCCAAGCATATCCGATGCTGCCGACGCCGCCCCTTCCAGTGGGCGGCAGAGAGGGAACTTCATGGCTCAGATCGAGAACCAAACCGATGCCCGCCAGGGCGCGAAGGGCAAGCCGGTCCTCTACGTGCTGGTGGCGAGCCTCGTCCTGCTCGCCGTCGCCACGGTCGGACTCCTGAGCTGGAACCGGGCCGAGTCGCCGGCCGACCATGCCGGCAAGAGCCAGGAATCGGCTCGCGAGATGACCACCGGCTCGGTGAACAAGGCGCCGTCCTCGAACAGCGGCAACGTGCCGACCGAGAACCCGGCCTACCCGCAGCCGGCCCAGAAGTCGGCGCAGTAACGCCGATAGCCTGCTGACCCAGAAAGCCTCCCGGGATGCGCTCCCGGGGGGCTTTTTCGTTTCATCGATCGGCCGAAAGGCTCATCGATCGTTGCGAGCGCCGGCGAACCGTGTGGACGGCTCCCGGCCTGCGGCAGGCGCTACCCGACGCCTGTCGGTCCGTCGATGACCCGCCGCACCCTCCGGGCCAGCTCCATGCGCTTGTAGGGCTTGTTGATGATCTCGAACTCGGTGCCGCCCGCATCGGTGCGCTCCAGCGAGGCCTCGGCGTAGCCGGTGGTGAGCAGCACCTTGATCTTGGGCTGTCGCTCCCGGGCGGCGCGGGCCAGCATCACACCGTTCATGCCGCCGGGCATGATGAGATCGGTGAACAGAAGGTCGATGCGCGCCTCGCCGTCGAGGATCTCAATGGCGACCCGGGGACTGTCGACGACGACGACCTTGTAGCCGAAATCCTCCAGGATGGTGCCCGCCGTCGCCGCCACGTCCGGCCGGTCGTCCACGATCAGCACCGTCTCGGTGCCGTGCCGGTCGACGGCGCGCTGCACGGGCTTGGCCTCGTCCTCGATCTTGTGGTCGGAGGCCGGGAAGAGGAGCCGCACCGTGGTGCCGTGGCCGACCTCGGAATAGATCTTCACCGACCCGCCCGACTGCTTGACGAAGCCGTAGACCATGGCGAGCCCGAGCCCGGTGCCCTTGCCCTCCCCCTTGGTGGTGAAGAACGGCTCCATGACGCGCGTCAGGATCTCGGACGGCATGCCCGTCCCGGTATCGGTCACCGAGACAACCACGTAGGCGCCGGGCGGCACGGTCTTGGTGAGGGCGGTGTCCTCGTCCTCGATCAGCAGGTTCTCCGTCCGCATCGTCACCGTGCCGCCCCCGGGCATCGCGTCGCGGGCGTTGATGAGGACGTTGAGCAGGGCGACCTCGGCCTGAGTCGGGTCGATGCGCGTCGTCCAGAGTTCCGGCGCGAGCACGGCCTTCAACTCGATGTCGTCCCCGAGCGTCCGGCCCGTCATCTCGGTCATGCCCTCGACGAGGCCGTTGAGATTGAGCAGGCGCCCCTCCAGCCGCTGCTTGCGCGAGAAGGCGAGAAGCTGATGCGTGAGCTTGGCGGCCCGGTCGGTCGCCGCCCGCACCGCCTCGGAAGCCCGGCGCATCCGCGCGATGTCGATCGTCGGATGATCGAGCAGCGCCAGGATCACCTCGTTGTGGCCGGAGACGACTTGGAGCAGGTTGTTGAAGTCGTGGGCGATGCCGCCGGTGAGCTGGCCCAGGCTCTCCATCTTCTGGGACTGGTAGAGCGATTCCTCGGCGTCGCGCCGGCGCGAAACGTCGAGCTGCGAGCCGAAGAAGTAGACGAGGTCACCCGAGCGGTCGAAGACCGGGCTGACGAACAGCGCGTTCCAGAACGAGGAGCCGTCCTTGCGGTAGTTCAGGATCTCGGTGGCGAACTCGCGGTGCTCCAGCACGGCGTCGCGCACCTCCGCAACGGTCTCGCGGTCGGTGCTCGGTCCCTGGAGGAAGCGGCAGTTGTTTCCGATCAACTCCTCGACCGTGTAGCCGGTCATGCGGATGAAGGCGCGGTTGGCGAAGATGATCGGGTTGTCCGGCTGGCGCGGATCCGTGACGATCATCGGCATGCGCGTGCGTTCGACGGCCGCGAAGAAGATGTCGTGGTGCTGATCGACGACGCCGGCGGGGCCGCTGCCCGTCACGGGGGTGTTGGGGCCGGGAGCCTGGGGCTTCTCGGGCGAACTCGGCATGCGGACGGAATTCCCGTGGATGTGACCCACGGGGTCGGATCACGCATCTCAATACATTCGCACCAAGACGCGTTCCAAGGAAAGTCGAGCGAGCGATGATCCTCGAACGACAGAAAGTCGCATTCAGATCGACGGCGCGAGATGCACCATCAATTATGCGTGTCTTCGCGGAAAAATCTCTTTGTATGAAATCATACAATAAAACTTCACGAGGTCATCGGTCGCGACCACGATTCGATGCTGTCGCTCTACTTTCGGCCTTGTTCGAGGACGTGCCGACCCACGCGCGACTGGCTTTGCGGCACGCATCGAGGATGGGCCGTCCCGGCTCTGGCCGGGACGGCATAGGGCGTTTTGCGAGTTCTCAGACGTGGATCGCGCGCTTGTCGACGGCCAGCGCGGCTTCCTTGACCGCTTCCGTCAGCGTCGGATGGGCGTGGCAGGTGCGGGCGATGTCCTCGGCGGAGGCCGCGAACTCCATCGCCACCGCGACCTCGGCGATGAGGTTGCCCGCATCCGCGCCGACGATGTGCACGCCGAGCACCCGGTCCGTCTTCTCGTCGGCGAGGATCTTCACGAAGCCGTCGGTGGTGCCGTTGGCCTTGGCGCGGCCGTTGGCGGTGAAGGGGAACTTGCCGGCCTTGTAGCTGATCCCGTCCTTCTTCAGCTCCTCCTCGCTCTTCCCGACCGAGGCGACCTCGGGGAAGGTGTAGACCACGTTCGGGATCACCCCGTAATTCACGTGGCCCGACTGGCCGGCCAGGATCTCGGCCACCGCCACGCCCTCGTCCTCCGCCTTGTGGGCGAGCATCGGCCCGGCGATCACGTCGCCGATGGCGTAGATGCCGGTGACGTTGGTGGCGTAGTGCGAGTCCGTCTCGATGCGGCCCTTGTCGTCGGTGGCCACGCCCACGGTCTCGAGCCCGAGCCCTTCGGTGTAGGGCACCCGGCCGATGGCGACGAGCACCACGTCGGCCTCGAGCTTCTCCGGCTCGCCGCCCTGGGCCGGCTCGACGGTGACGGTTGCGCCCTTCTTGCCTGCCTCGACGGCGGTCACCTTGGTCGAGAGCTTGAAGACCATGCCCTGCTTGGCCAGGATGCGCTGGAACTGCTTGCCGACCTCGCCGTCCATGCCGGGCAGCACCCGGTCGAGATACTCGACCACCGTCACCTCGGCACCGAGCCGGCGCCAGACCGAGCCGAGTTCGAGCCCGATCACGCCCGCGCCGATCACGACCAGCTTCTTCGGCACCCGATCGAGTTCGAGCGCACCGGTGGAGGAGACCACCGTCTTCTCGTCGATCGTGACACCGGGCAGCCGGGTCACGTCGGAGCCGGTGGCGATGACGATGTTCTTGGTCTCCAGCATCTGGTTGCCGCCGTCCTCGGCGATCACCTCGACGCGGCCGGCCCCGGCGATGCGGCCGCGGCCGTGATAGGTATCGACCTTGTTCTTCTTGAGCAGGAACTCGACGCCCTTGGTGTTGCCGTCGACCCCGCCCTGCTTGAACGCCTGCATCTTCTTCAGGTCGAGCTTCACCGTGCCGACATCGATGCCGAGCTCGCCGAAGTGCTTGTTGGCTTCCTCGAAGGCTTCCGAGGCGTGCAGCAGCGCCTTCGAGGGAATGCAGCCGACGTTGAGGCAGGTGCCGCCGTGGGTCGCCCGCTTCTCGACCACCGCGGTCTTGAGGCCCAGCTGGGCCGCGCGGATGGCGCAGACATAGCCACCGGGGCCGGTGCCGATGACGACGAGATCGTAGCTCATGGAAGGGTCTGTCCTCGTGATGGCGTGTCGGTCGAGCCGGTCGCGGGTGGGGCGGGCGCCGCGCGTTCCCAGGCCGCGATGACGGCGAGCAGGTGCGGCGACCGGGGTGTGGCGAGTTCGCGGGCGTAGGCGGGATAGGTCTTCCGCTCGTCGCCGATCTGCAGGTAGGGCGGCATCAGAGGCGTCGCGCCGTGCCGGACGAGGCGTTCGAGGGCCTCGGGCTTGTCGAGGCGGATCGCCTCGAAGGTGAAGGTCCCCTCCGCCTCCTCGATCGGCGTCTCGGGCGCGATCCGCCCCGCGGCCAGCAGGCCCGAAAAGGCGGCGAGATCGTCTCCTTTCAACGCCGCGTAGCCCCGCGCGCTGTCGCGGCGCTGCTCCGGGGCCAGCGGGGCCAGGGCGGCGGCGAAGGCGACCTTCCGGGGATCGCGCCCGTCCCCGTTCTCGATCACGCCGAAATCGGTCACGAGACGGAGTGCCCGCCCGTCCGCGTCGAGGCCCCAGTACGAGGCGTAGACGCCGTCGCCCCAGCCGCTGGAGAACACCGCGACCCGGGCCGGCGCGTCGGGCAGCGGCCGGTGCATGACCCAGTTCCGGTTCGCACCCTCCAACTCATCCGCGAGCACGTTATCGAAATAGTTGCTGTAGCGGGGTGTCCGCCTCTGCTCCCGCGCCTCGCGCCGCTCCATGGCGGCGCGCGCGGCCGGGTCCATGAAGCAGCCGAGGCCGGCATCGACGGGGTAGCCGAAGATCTCGCCCGCCTTCAGGGTGGCGACGTCCTGCCCCGGCACGAGGGCGAGGTCCCAGCGTTCCGGCGCCCCGTCCGCGAAACGCAGCTCGGCCAGCGCGACGCGGTCCTGCGCGAGGTAGAGCGTGATGGGATAATCTCCCGGTGCGACGTGACGGGTGAAGGGCGCCCGTTCGGGCTGCACCAGGGGATCGGCGGCGATCACCGTCCCGCTCGGGAGAGGCAGGATGCCGAGCGCCATGCGTGTGATGCCCCGCTCGCGGAGCGCCTCTTCCGCGAGCCCGGTCACCGACAGGTTGGGCTCGCTCTCCCGGGTGTCGAAGGCCCCTTCGGCCATCGGCTTGCCTCCGTCGCGCGCCGCGTGCTGCCACGGGAAGAGCCGGGCCAGCGAGGCCGCCAGCCCGGCGCCGACCGCCGCGGTCGCGAACCACAGCGCGGCGCGCCGGGTCGGTTCGGGAAGTCGGGGCAGCATCATCCGATCGGTCGGCGCTCACGGGGGCCGGCGCCACGGTCCCGCGCCCGATGAGGCGGGGCCGTGGGCGGCCTGAAGCGGGCCTCGATCAAAGATCCAGCACGAGGCGGGCCGGATCCTCCAGGGCTTCCTTGACGCGGACGAGGAAGGTCACGGCCTCCTTCCCGTCGACGATGCGGTGGTCGTAGGACAGCGCCAGATACATCATCGGCCGCGCCTCGATCTTGCCGTTCCGCACCACCGGCCGCTCCTCGATGCGGTGCATGCCGAGGATGCCCGATTGCGGCGCGTTGAGGATCGGCGTCGACATCAGCGAGCCGTAGATGCCGCCGTTGGTGATGGTGAAGGTGCCGCCCTGCATCTCGTCGATGGAGAGCTTGCCCTCGCGGGCCTTCTTGCCGAAGCCCGAGATCTTCTTCTCGATGCCGGCGATCGACAGGTCGTCGGCGTCGCGCACCACCGGCACGACGAGGCCCTTATCGGTGCCGACGGCGATGCCGATGTGGTAATAGTTCTTGTAGACGAGGTCCTGCCCGTCGATCTCGGCATTGACCGCCGGCACGTCCTTGAGCGCGCCGATCACCGCCTTGGTGAAGAAGCCCATGAAGCCGAGCTTCGTCCCGTGCTTCTTCTCGAAGATGTCCTTGTACTGGCTCCGCAGAGCCATCACCGCGCCCATGTCCACGTCGTTGAACGTGGTCAGCATCGCCGCATTGTCCTGGGCGCTCTTCAAGCGCTTGGCGATGGTCTGGCGCAGCTTGGTCATCCGCACGCGCTCCTCGCGCGCGGCGTCGTCCGGTGCGGAGGGCGCGCGCGGCGGGGCCGGGGCCTTGGTCTCCTGAGCCGGCGCCTTCGCGCCGCCCTTGTCGATCGCGGCAAGCATGTCGCCCTTGGTCACGCGACCGTCCTTGCCGCTGCCGTTGAGACTCGCCGGGTCGATGCCGGATTCGCGGGCGAGCTTGGCCACCGCCGGGCCGCTCTCGTCGGCGCCACGGCCGCCGGCCGGCGGAGCGTCGCCGTGGCTGCCGTAGGAGGCGGAGGATTCCTTCGCCGGCTCGTCCTTGGCCGGCTTGCCCTCGCCCTTCTCCGCGCGGGCCTCCGTCTTGGTCTCGGCGGGCTCGGCGCTCTTCGGGGCGGGCTTGCTCTCCGACGGGCCCGCTCCCTTATCGGCGCCCTTGCCACCCTCGACGATCGAGCCCAGCACCGCGCCGGGCTCCACCGTCTCGCCGTCCTTGACGAGGATCTCGCCGAGTTCGCCCGCGGCCGGCGCGTTCACCTCGAGGGTGACCTTGTCGGTTTCGAGCTCCACCAGGGGCTCGTCGGCGGCCACGGTGTCGCCGGGCTTCTTGAACCAGCGGCCGATCGTGGCCTCGCTTACGGATTCGCCGAGCGTGGGGACGAGGATGTCGGTCGCCATGGTTTCGTCTTCACCGAGGTTTCGGGGCGCGTGAGGAGAACGCGGCGCCCGGTTGGTGGATCGTTCGGGAGGCGGGCGGCCCTCAGGCCGCCAGCGCCTCGTTGAGGAAGGCCTGGAGCTGGGCGAGGTGCTTCGACATCTGGCCGACCGCGGTCGAGGCCGAGGCCGGGCGACCGACGTAGCGGGGCCGCTTCGAGGCGGAGCCGGCTTGGCCGAGCACCCATTCGAGATAGGGCTCGACGAAGGACCACGAGCCCATGTTCTTGGGCTCCTCCTGGCACCACACCACCTCCGCGTTGCGGAAGCGGGTCATCTCGTTGGCCAAAGCCTTGAGCGGGAAGGGATAGAGCTGCTCGACGCGCATCAGGTAGACATCGTTGACGCCGCGCTTCTCCCGCTCCTCCAAGAGGTCGTAATAGACCTTGCCGGAGCAGAGCACGACCCGGCGGATCTTGTCGTCGCGCACGAGTTTCACGCCGCTGTCGTCGTGCTCCACGTCGTCCCAGAGGATGCGGTGGAAGGTCGAGCCCTCCGCGATTTCCTCCAGCTTCGAGACCGCCCGCTTGTGGCGCAGCAGCGATTTGGGCGTCATCAGGATCAGCGGCTTGCGGAAGTCACGCTTCAACTGACGGCGCAGGATGTGGAAGTAGTTCGAGGGCGTCGAGCAGTTGGCGACCTGCATGTTGTCCTCGGCGCACATCTGCAGGTAGCGCTCCAGGCGGGCGGAGGAGTGCTCCGGTCCCTGGCCCTCGTAGCCGTGCGGCAGCAGCATCACGAGGCCGGACATGCGCAGCCACTTGCGCTCGCCGGACGAGATGAACTGGTCGATCACCACCTGCGCGCCGTTGGCGAAGTCGCCGAACTGCGCCTCCCACAGCACCAGGGAATTGGGTTCGGCCAGCGAGTAGCCGTACTCGAAGCCGAGCACCGCCTCCTCGGAGAGCATCGAGTTGATGACCTCCAGGTTCGCCTGCCCCTCGCGCACCGAGTTGAGCGGCGTGTAGCGCTGCTCGTTCTCCTGATCGATCACCACGGCGTGGCGCTGCGAGAAGGTGCCGCGCTCCACGTCCTGGCCGGAGAGGCGGACGCGGTGGCCCTCGATCAGCAGCGAGCCGAAGGCCAGGGCCTCGGCGGTCGCCCAGTCGATGCCGACGCCCGTCTCGACCGCCTTGGCGCGGTTGTCGAAGAAGCGCTGGATCGTGCGGTGCAGGTGGAAGCCCGGCGGGGGGGTGGTGATCCGCTTGGCGAGGTCGCGCAGGGTGTCGGCGGGGACGCCGGTGCGCCCGCGGCGCGGATCGTCCACGTCCTCGCGCACGGCCTTGAAGCCGGACCAGCGCCCGTCCAGCCAGTCGGCCTTGTTGGCCTTGTAGCCGCCGGCCACGTCGAGCTCGCTCTCCAGCATCGAGCGGAACTCGGCCTTGCGCGCGTCGAGCTGCTCCTGGGTCACGTCGCCCTGCGCGACGAGCTTCTTGCCGTAGGTCTCCAGCGCGGTCGGGTGCTTGCGGATGCGCTGGTACATCTTCGGCTGGGTGAAGGCCGGCTCGTCGCCCTCGTTGTGGCCGAAGCGGCGGTAGCAGAGCATGTCGATGACGACCGGCTTGCCGAACTTCTGCCGGTACTCGACCGCGACCTTGGCAGCGAAGGTGACCGCCTCCGGGTCGTCGCCGTTGCAGTGGAAGATCGGGGCTTCCACCATCTTGGCGACATCGGACGGGTAGGGCGAAGACCGCGAGAAGCGCGGATCGGTGGTGAAGCCGATCTGGTTGTTGATGATGAAGTGGATCGAGCCGCCGGTGCGGTGGCCCTTCAGGCCTGACAGGCCGAGGCACTCGGCCACCACGCCCTGGCCGGCGAAGGCCGCGTCGCCGTGGATGAGCAGCGGCAGCACCCGGCGGCGCTCGACGTTGGGCTTGGCCTTCTGGTCCTGCTTGGCCCGCACCTTTCCGAGCACCACGGGATCGACGATCTCGAGGTGGGACGGGTTGGCGGTCAGCGAGAGGTGGACGGTGTTGTCGTCGAAGGCGCGGTCGGAGGACGCGCCGAGATGGTACTTCACGTCGCCCGAGCCCTCGACCTCGGCCGGGGAAGTCGAACCGCCCTTGAACTCGTGGAACACCGCCCGGAAGGGCTTGGCCATCACGTTGGTGAGCACGTTCAGCCGGCCGCGATGGGCCATGCCGAGCACGATCTCCTCGACGCCGAGCGCGCCGCCGCGCTTGATGATCTGTTCGAGCGCCGGGACCATCGCCTCGCCGCCGTCGAGGCCGAAGCGCTTGGTGCCGGTGTATTTGAGGTCGAGGAACTTCTCGAAGCCCTCCGCCTCGATCAGCTTGTTCAGGATCGCCCGGCGCCCTTCCGGCGTGAACGAGATCTCCTTGTCCTTGCCCTCGATGCGCTCCTGAATCCACGCCTTCTCCTCCGGGTCGGAGATGTGCATGAACTCGACGCCGAGCGTCTGGCAGTAGGTGCGCTCCAGGATGGCGACGATCTCGCGGATCGTCGAGAACTCCATGCCGAGCACGTTGTCGAGGAAGATCTTGCGGTCCCAGTCGCTCTCCTGGAAGCCGTAATGCTGCGGGTGCAGCTCCTCGTGGTCGCCGCGCGGGGCCAGCCCGATCGGGTCGAGCTTGGCGTGGAGGTGGCCGCGCATGCGGTAGGCGCGGATCAGCATGATCGCGCGCACGGAATCCTTGGTGGCCTGCTCGACCGAGACGCCCGTGGCCGCGACGATCGCCGCGCCCTTGGCGGAATCACCGGGCTTGCCGGGCTGGGACTTGGCCTGGATCTTCTCGCCGAGCGCCCTTTCCAACGCGCCCCAATTACCGTCGAGCGCGGAGACGATCTCGCCGTTGGCCGCCACCGGCCAGTTGGGCTTGGCCCAGGAGGCGCCCTCGGCGTTCTTCTTCACCAGGGCGACGTCCTCGCCCAGCTCCTTGAAGAATTGCTGCCACTCGGGATCGACCGAGTTCGGGTCGCGGGCATAGGCCGCCTGCAGTTCCTCGATCCAGGCGGCGTTGGCGCCGTAGAGGAAGGAGGTCTGAAGAAGGGCTTCGTTCGCGTCCTGGCGTGCCATTGCTGCCTGTCCTACCGCTCGGGCGGCGCTGTGCTCAGCCTGCCGCCGCGTCGAGTCCGATCCGGCGCGCTCCGTCCGGGCAAAGCCCTAACGTCCTGCCTCGCGCCCCCGGATCCGTTCGGGGCACGGTCGCGCCCCGATATCCTGTCCCATATGGGTCGCCCGAGCTTGCGTGCGGTGCAACACAGCCGCGCAGGTCCCGGTTACAGACCCCAACGACTCTTCATCACCTTGCCTTCAGCACGTCCACGAGCGTGGAGCCGAGCCGGGCCGGCGACGGCGAGACGCGGATGCCCGCCGCCTCCATCGCCGCGATCTTGTCCTCGGCGCCGCCCTTGCCGCCGGAGATGATGGCGCCCGCATGGCCCATGCGGCGGCCCGGAGGCGCCGTGCGGCCGGCGATGAAGCCGACCATGGGCTTCTTGCGTCCGCGCTTGGCCTCGTCGGCCAGGAACTGCGCCGCCTCTTCCTCGGCCGAGCCGCCGATCTCGCCGATCATCACGATCGACTCGGTCTTGGGGTCGGCGAGGAACATCTCGAGCATGTCGATGAACTCGGTGCCCTTGACCGGATCGCCGCCGATGCCGACCGCCGTGGTCTGGCCGAGTCCGGCATTCGAGGTCTGGAACACCGCCTCGTAGGTCAGGGTCCCCGAGCGCGAGACGATGCCGACGGAGCCCGGCTTGAAGATGTTGGCCGGCATGATGCCGATCTTCGACTGGCCCGCCGTGACCACGCCGGGGCAGTTCGGCCCGATCAGGCGCGACTTCGAGCCTTCGAGCGCGCGCTTGACCCGCACCATGTCGAGCACCGGAATGCCTTCCGTGATGCAGACGATCAGGGGGATTTCGGCCTGGATCGCCTCGCAGATCGCGTCGGCCGCGCCCGGCGGCGGCACGTAGACGACGGAGGCGTCAGCGCCGGTGGCCTCGCGCGCCTCGGCCACGGTGTCGAACACCGGCAGACCGAGATGGGTTGAGCCGCCCTTACCGGGGCTGGTGCCGCCGACCATCTGGGTGCCGTAGGCGATGGCCTGCTCGGAGTGGAAGGTGCCGTTCTTGCCGGTGAAGCCCTGGCAGATGACCCGGGTGTTGGCGTCGATGAGAATGGACATCTGTCAGCTCAACCCTTCTTCACCGCGGCGACGATCTTCTGCGCGGCGTCGTCGAGATCGTCCGCGGGGATGACGTTGAGGCCGGAATTCCGGATGATCTCCTTGCCCTCCTCGACGTTGGTGCCCTCCAGCCGCACGACCAGCGGCACTTCGAGGCCGACCGTCTTGACCGCCGCGATCACGCCGCGGGCGATGACGTCGCACTTCATGATCCCGCCGAAAATGTTGACGAGGATGCCTTTCACCTGCGGGTCGGCGGTGATGATCTTGAAGGCCGCCGTCACCTTCTCCTCGGAGGCGCCGCCGCCGACATCGAGGAAGTTCGCCGGCTCCTCGCCGTAGAGCTTGATGATGTCGAGGGTCGCCATGGCCAGACCCGCACCGTTGACCATGCAGCCGATCGTGCCGTCGAGCGCGATATAGGCGAGGTCGTATTTCGAGGCCTCGATCTCTTTGGCGTCCTCTTCCGTCTCGTCGCGGAGCGCGACGATGTCGGGGTGGCGGTAGAGGGCGTTCGAATCGAAGGAAATCTTGGCGTCGAGGCACTTGAGAGAACCGTCGCCGGTCAGAACCAGCGGGTTGATCTCCAGCATGCTCATGTCCTTGGCCGTGAAGGCCGCGTAGAGCTTCTCCGTCAGCGCGCCCGCTTCCTTGGCCTGGGGGCCGGAGAGGCCGAGCGCCTTGGCGACGGCGCGGCCGTGGTGGGGCATGATGCCCGTGGCCGGATCGACCGAGAAGGTGACGATCTTCTCAGGGGTGTCGTGGGCGACCTGCTCGATATCCATGCCGCCCTCCGTCGAGACGACGAAGGCGACGCGGCCGGTCTCGCGATCGACGAGCATCGACAGGTAGAACTCGGCGGCGATGGAGGCGCCTTCCTCGATGTAGAGGCGGTTGACCTGCTTGCCGGCCTCTCCGGTCTGCACGGTCACCAGCGTCTGCCCGAGCATCTCGCCCGCGAACTGCACCACCTCGTCCTTCGACTTGGTGACGCGCACGCCGCCCTTGGCACCCGCGGGGGCGCCCTTGAAGGTGCCCTTGCCGCGCCCGCCCGCGTGGATCTGCGACTTCACCACCCAGACCGGACCGCCGAGCGTGTCGGCCGCCGCTGCGGCCTCCTCCGGCTTGAAGATCGGCACGCCGCGGGAGACCGGCAGGCCGAACTCCTTCAGGACGGCTTTGGCCTGGTATTCGTGGATGTTCATCGAGACCTCGTCGAGCGGATAGGGCCTAGCCAATAGCGTAGAGCGGCAGTGGAGCGAAGGGCGCCGAGGCGGCCCGCCCGCAAATCACTGCCCGCTCTTCGCTCGCTTTTACACGAGCTTGTCGTTGATGCCCTGGCAGGCGGCGATCAGGCCCTTCACGGCGCCGACCGACTTCTCGAACATCGTCTTCTCGTCGTCGTTGAAGGTCACTTCGAGGACGCGCTCGACGCCGTTCTCGCCGATCACCACTGGCACGCCGACATAGAGGCCGTCCACGCCGTACTCGCCCGAGAGGTAGGCGGCGCAGGGCAGCACCCGCTTCTTGTCCTTGAGGTAGCTCTCGGCCATGGCGATGGCGGAGGCCGCCGGCGCGTAGAAGGCCGAGCCGGTCTTCAGGAGGTTGACGATCTCGCCGCCGCCCTTGCGGGTGCGCTCGACCATGGCATCGAGTTTCTCCTGAGTGGTCCAGCCGAGCTTGACCAGATCGGTCAGAGGCACGCCGGCCACCGTCGAGTAGCGGGTCAGCGGCACCATGTCGTCGCCGTGGCCACCGAGCACGAAGGCGGTCACGTCCTCGACCGAGACCTTGAACTCGTCGGCCAGGAAGTGGCGGAAGCGGGCGGAATCGAGCACGCCGGCCATGCCGACGACCTTGTTGGTGGGCAGGCCCGAGAACTTCTGCAGCGCCCATACCATCGCGTCGAGCGGGTTGGTGATGCAGATCACGAAGGCGTCGGGAGCGTGCTCCTTGATGCCGGCGCCGACCGCCTCCATCACCTTCAGGTTGATGCCGATGAGGTCGTCGCGGCTCATGCCGGGCTTGCGCGGCACGCCCGCGGTGACGATCACCACGTCGGCCCCGGCGATCGCCGCGTAGTCGCTGGCGCCCGAATACTTGGCGTCGAAGCCGTCGACGGGAGCGGATTCGGCGATGTCGAGCGCCTTGCCCTGCGGCACGCCGTCGACGATGTCGAACAGCACCACGTCACCGAGTTCCTTGAGACCCGCGAGATGGGCAAGGGTGCCGCCGATCTGTCCGGCCCCGATGAGCGCGATCTTGCTGCGTGCCATGAACGTTCTAGCCTCCGGTCGGAATGCGTGGCGGTTCGAAAAATCTTGTCAGCGATCTCGCAGATGGTGCGATGCGGCCGAACCTTCGCCGATCAATCTCGATGAGGCCGGTGTTTGGCGGAAAAGCCACACTCCTTCAACCCGACGAAGGTCGAGGCAGGCCGCCCCCGGCCCGGTCGTAGGGGCCGGCAGGCGGAGCCGGGTCGTGGAAAAAGCCGAGCTTTCGCAAGCGATTGGCGCTGATCGGAGCGGCGATAGGCAGCCGGCAAGGGGTCGGTGACAGGATTCGCGATCTGTCATCCGGGCGGTTTTGATCCTACCGCAATGCAGCTTCGAAGCCTTATTCGATCGTCAGAAGGTGCCCGTGCGCAGGGCGCGTTGGATCGACTGGATCACGGCGCCGAGTCGGGCATCGAGCAGGTCGCGGGGAACGTCCGCATCGTGCTGGATCGCGACCGGATGCGTGAAGCGGTAGCTCGCATCGAAGATGACGGCGATGGCCCGCTCCCGGTCGCGGGCGGCGAAGACGCCGGTTCCGATTCCCTCCTCGACGATCCGCTCGACGAGGGTGCGGAGGCGGACGCGGTGGCGGCGGGCGATCGGGCGGGACGCGACCGTGGCGTCGAGATGGACCGCGAACAGGTTCGGCTCGTGGGTCAGCATCTCGCTCTGCGCCGTGGCCAGCGCGCCGATGAAGCGCTCGATCTTGTCGTCGGCGGGATCGGGCGCGTCGGCGATGCCGGCGAGTTCCGTCTCCAGGTCGCGCAGCCAGCGCCCGGCGACGGCATCGAGCAGGGCGTCCTTCGAGGGGAAGTAGCGGTAGACGTTGGCATGGGTCATGCCTGCCTCCGCGGCGACCGCGACCACGGTCACCCGTTTGGGGCCGAGGCGGGTCAGATGCTCCGTTGCGATGGCCAGGAGGCGCGCATCCGTCGAGACCGGCGTGGCCCGGGCTCGGGCTGCGGGGCCGCTGAGACGGGAGACACGCGGGCTGAGGCCGCGCGGATCGGTGTCTGAGTCGCTCGCCTCCCTCTCGCTGTCGGTGAAGGGTAAGGAGACAGATCCGTACGGCAGCATGTGTTTCCTGGCACGAAAAAGACAAACGTGGGGGCACTCGACTGAGAGACCCCAGTCGAGAGCGGTGCCGTCCCACGCGCTCGCGTGAGCCTCCCCGCCCCGGCGACGAATGGCAACCCCCTCTCGCTACCGATTTGCGGTCGATCCCATTTATGATGCACGCAGGACGGGTTTCGGAGGGTGTGCCGGGGGCATTCGGTGTGGAGAGAGGCCTGCATCCGACCCTTCGCCGCATCCGGAAAACCGTCTATGACCGCGCCATGACTCTTCCCGAGCCGCCGGCCCCGTCGCCCGGCGAACCGATCGAAGCACGCCTGCGCCGCGGCCTGGGAGCCCGGTCGATCGTGCTCGTCGGTCTGATGGGGGCGGGCAAGAGCACGGTCGGTCGCCGCCTCGCCAGCCGTCTGGGGCTGATGTTCAAGGATGCCGACCACGAGATCGAGGCGGCCGCCAAGCTCACCATCGCCGACATCTTCGCCATCTACGGCGAGGCGAGCTTCCGTGAGGGCGAAGAGCGCGTCATCGCGCGCCTGATGCGCGAGGGGCCGATGGTGCTGGCCACGGGCGGCGGCGCCTTTATGCGCGAGGCGACCCGGGCCCGGATCGCCGAAGGGGGTATTTCGGTCTGGCTCAAGGCCGATCTCGACGTGCTGATGCGCCGCGTCCGCAAGCGTCAAACGCGCCCGCTCCTCCAGACGGAGGATCCGGAAGCGACCATGCGTGCGCTGATGGAGCTGCGCCATCCCGTCTATGCCCAGGCCGACGTCACGGTGCTCTCCCGCGAGGTATCCCACGATCGCGTCGTCGAGGACGTGATGGAAGCTCTCGACATCCACATCAATCCGACACTCGCGGCCAAATCACAACATTTGATATCTCCTATGCAAAAGCAACCCTCGCGTGTGCACGTCCCGCTCTCCGGCGGGCGCGACTACGACATCCGCATCGGCCGCGGCCTCATCGACGCGGTGGGAGCAGAGGCGCGGGATCTCGGCGCGCGGGCGGCCGGCATCGTCACGGACGAGACGGTGGCGGGCCTCTACGGCGAGCGGGTGCGCGCGAGTCTGGAAGCCGCTGGCCTGTGCTGCGAGCTCATCGCCGTTCCGCCGGGGGAAGCGTCGAAGAGCTACGCGGAGTTCGCCCGCGTCTGCGACAGCCTGCTCGCCCAGAGAATCGAGCGTGGCGACCTCGTCGTGGCGCTCGGCGGCGGCGTGGTCGGGGATCTGGCGGGCTTTGCGGCCGCCTCCCTGCGACGCGGCGTCCGCTTCGTTCAGGTGCCGACGACCCTGCTCGCGCAGGTTGATTCGTCGGTGGGCGGCAAGACCGGGATCAACTCGCCCCACGGCAAGAACCTGATCGGCGCCTTCCACCAGCCGCGCCTCGTCATCGCCGACACCGCGACCCTCGACACGCTCTCGGAGCGCGAGATGCGGGCGGGCTACGCCGAGGTCGCCAAGTACGGGCTGATCGGGGATGCCGGCTTCTTCGAATGGTGCGAGGCGAACTGGGCCGGCATCTTCTCGGGCGGGCCGGAGCGCGACGAGGCGGTGGCCGCCTGCTGCCGCGCCAAAGCCGGCGTCGTGACCCGCGACGAGCGGGAGGACGGCGAGCGGGCGCTGCTCAATCTCGGCCACACCTTCGGTCACGCCCTGGAACGCTTGACGGGCTACGACGCCGCCCGTCTCGTCCACGGCGAGGGCGTGGCGATCGGGCTGGCCCTCGCCTTCCGCTTCTCGGCCCGGCTCGGCCTGTGCCCCGGCCAGGATGCGGGGCGCGTGGCCAACCACCTCGCGCTGGCCGGACTGCCGACCCGGCTGAGCCAGGTGCCCGGCGGCGCCGGCGATCCGGATGCCCTCCTCGATGCCATGGCTCAGGACAAGAAGGTCCGCGACGGCCGGCTCACCTTCATCCTCGCCCGCGGCATCGGTCAGAGCTTCATCGCCCCGGGGATCGACGCGGCGGAGGTGCGGGCGTTCCTGGAGGTGGAACTGCAGGGCTGAAGCCGGACGCCCGCGAAATCGCGGGCCGCTCCCCGGCATCGGGCGCAGTCGCGTTCCCGCCCGAATGCGCCTATATGAGAGCCGTTCCAGCTTCCTAAGGTCTAGAGCCATGGCGACGGCGTCGTTCGACTCCGCCCCGGGCGCATCGCGCGCCCTCCCCGCAATCGAGAAGACGCCCGAGGTCACGGCCCTCTCGACCCTGCCCGGCCGCAAGGCCTCCCTCGTCGGCCTCACGCGCGAGGGTCTCAAGCAGGCGCTCATCGGCATCGGCGTGCCCGAGCGCGAGACGCGGATGCGGGTGAGCCAGATCTGGCACTGGCTCTACGTGCGCGGCGCCCGCGCGTTCTCCGAGATGACCAATGTCGGCAAGGGGCTGAAGGCGCAGCTTGCCGATCACTTCACCCTCGAACGCCCGGAGGTCGTCACCGAGCAGGTCTCGCGTGACGGCACCCGCAAATGGCTCCTGCGCATGGCGCCGACCGGCGCGCACGACCACAATCGCGGCGCCGAGATCGAGTGCGTCTACATCCCCGGCGACGACCGCGGCACGCTCTGCGTCTCGTCCCAGGTCGGCTGCACCCTGACCTGCTCGTTCTGCCACACCGGCACGCAGCGCCTCGTGCGCAACCTCTCCACCGCGGAGATCGTCTCGCAGCTCGTCGTCGCCCGCGACGCGCTCGGCGACTTCACCGGCCAGATGCCGGGCAAGGATGGCGGCGAGCCCGGCCGGCTCGTGACCAACATCGTGTTCATGGGCATGGGCGAACCGCTCTACAATCTCGACGCGGTGATCGATGCCATCGCCGTGATGTCGGACCAGGAGGGGCTCGCCCTCTCGCGGCGGCGCATCACGGTCTCGACTTCGGGCGTGGTGCCGCAGATCGAGCGGCTGGGGCTCGAGGCCAATGCCATGCTGGCGATCTCGCTGCACGCCGTGCGCGACGAGTTGCGCAACGAACTGGTGCCCCTGAACCGCAAATATCCGATCGCGCAGCTTCTCGACGCCTGCCGGAATTATCCGGGGCTGAGCAACGCCCGGCGCATCACCTTCGAGTACGTGATGCTCAAGGGCGTCAACGATTCGGACGCCGATGCCCGCGCCCTGGTGCGGCTGCTCAAGGGCATCCCGGCCAAGATCAACCTGATCCCGTTCAATCCCTGGCCCGGCTCGAAATACGAGTGCTCGGACTGGGAGCGGATCGAGCGCTTCTCCGAGATCGTCTTCACCGCCGGCTACGCCTCGCCGGTGCGCACCCCGCGCGGGCGCGACATCCTCGCGGCCTGCGGCCAGCTCAAGAGCGAGACGGAGAAGCTGCGCGCCCGCGCCCGGATGATGCTCGAAGAGGGCATGGGCGCCGAGGCCGTCTACGCAGACCAAGTGGACTGAGCGCCGGTTCGACCACTCTATTCTGGCGGCCATGAGTCTGGCGGCCACGACGCTCCTCATGCTGAGGTGCTGCGCCAGCAGCCTCGAAGCACGCCGCGACGCTCCACCGGAACCGGCTCCGTAGGATCGACCGTTCCGGGGTGCTTCGAGGCCGAGCTTTCGCTCGGCACCTCAGCATGAGGACGCACGAGTTTGCCAAAATAGATCAGTCAAGCAGGCTCTGACCGTCGCCCCTCCCCGCCGGTTCGGAGAGGGGCCTTCATCGCTCACGCCGCGATCGGGGCGGCGACCGGCTCGGCGGCGCGCACGTCGGCATCGACGTGGCTCTCGAAGCGGGTGAAGTTCTCGCGGAACATCGTGACGAGGCGCGTGGCGGTCTCGGCGAAGGCCGCCTTGTTGGTCCAGGTCTCGACCGGCGAGAGCACCTGCGTCTCGACGCCGGGCACCTCGACGGGCACCGAGAAGCCGAAATACGGGTCGCGGCGGAATTCGGTCTGCGCCAGAGAGCCGTCGAGCGCCGCCGAGAGCAGCCGGCGGGTGACGCGGATCGGCATGCGCCGCCCGGTGCCGACCCCGCCGCCGGTCCAGCCGGTGTTGACGAGCCAGCAATCGACGCCGTGCTCGGCCATCAGCTCCCGCAGCAGGTTGCCGTAGACGCTCGGGTGGCGCGGCATGAACGGCGCCCCGAAGCAGGTCGAGAAGGTCGCCTCGGGCGCGGTCAGCCCGCGCTCGGTCCCGGCCACCTTGGCGGTGTAGCCCGAGAGGAAGTGGTACATCGCCTCCGCGCCCGTCAGCTTGGCGATCGGCGGCATCACGCCGAAGGCGTCGCAGGTCAGCATCACGATGTTCTTGGGATGCCCGGCCCGGCCGGTGGCGCTGGCATTGGCGATGAAGTCGAGCGGGTAGGCGCAGCGGGTGTTCTCGGTGAGCGAGGCGTCGTCGAAGTCGGGCGCGCGGCTCACGGGATCGATGACGACGTTCTCCATCACCGTGCCGAAGCGCTCGGTGGTGGCGTAGATCTCCGGCTCGGCGTTGCGCGAGAGCCGGATGGTCTTGGCGTAGCAGCCGCCCTCGAAGTTGAAGATGCCGTCCCGGCTCCAGCCGTGCTCGTCGTCGCCGATCAGCTGGCGCGAGGAATCGTTCGAGAGCGTGGTCTTGCCGGTGCCGGACAGGCCGAAGAACACGGCCGAATCACCGGTCTCGTCGAGGCTGGCATTGGCCGAGCAGTGCATCGGCATCACGCCGGTGCCGGGGAGCACGTAGTTGAGATAGGTGAAGACCGACTTCTTCATCTCCCCGGCATAGGCCGAGCCGCCGATCAGAACGATCTTCTGCGCAAAATCGATGGCGATGACGGTCTTGGAGCGGCAGCCGTGCCGGGCCGGATCGGCCTGGAAGCTCGGCAGGTCGATGATCGTCAGTTCCGGTACGTAGGCGGCGAGATCGTCGCGCTCGGGGCGGATCAGCAGGTTGCGGATGAACAGGGAGTGCCAGGCGAACTCGGTATAGACCCGTGCCCGCACCCGGTGAGCCGGGTCGGCGCCGCCGTAGAGATCCTGGGCGAACAGCTCCTTGCCCCGGGCATGGGCGCGGAAATCGCCGAGGAGCGTCGCGAACTGGTCGGGCGTGATCGAGCCGTTGTTGTCCCACCAGATCTCGTTCTCGGTGCCGGCATCGCGCACCACGTACTTGTCCTTGGGCGAGCGGCCGGTGTGGCTGCCGGTGGTCGCCACCAGCGCGCCGCCGCGGGCGAGCTGTGCTTCCCCGCGCTGCAGGGCCTCCTCGTAGAGCCGGGGCGCCTCAAGATTCCAGTGGACGGCGGCGAGATCGGTCAGGCCGATCGCCTCCGGACCGTGGGCCGCGTTGAATTCACCGATGGTCTTCACGGAACTAGTCCTCCCTCACGGCCCTGATCGCACCGTCACGCCGCCGGCGAGCGCGGCGTCCGACTTCTTGTCGCGAGGCGTCCGTGCGGTCGCTCAGGGCCGCCGCACGCAGGTTCTCCGCCCCGCCCCCGCCAATGGATCGGTCTCGGGCTTGGCCGTCAACTATTCCTTGGTGCGGGTTCAAATTAAATTTGCTCGCCGGCTCCTCTTGAAACGGCCGAGCTGTCGCTTTCCTGAACGGGAAAATGCCGGGGGGAAGGCTTATGTGAGGGCAGGGCGCCCGCCGCCCCGTTCCTCGCAACCGTCCGAAGTTCCCGCATGCCCCAAGCCGTCGCCGGTCCGGAGATCGAGCGCCTGATCCAGCTTCTCGGACGCATGCCGGGCCTCGGCCCCCGCTCCGCCCGCCGGGCCGCGCTCCAGCTCATCAAGAAGCGCGAGACCCTGCTGGCGCCGCTGGCCGAGGCGATGCGGGTCGCGGCCGAACGCATCGTCGTCTGCCGCTCCTGCGGCAACGTCGATACCAGCGATCCCTGCACGATCTGCCGGGACGAGACCCGCGATCCGACGATGCTGGTCGTGGTCGAGGATGTGTCCGACCTCTGGGCGTTGGAGCGCTCCGGCGCGGTCAAGGCGCGCTACCACGTGCTCGGCGGCGTGCTCTCGGCGCTGGACGGGGTGCGGCCCGAGCACCTCACCATCGCCCGTCTGGTCGAGCGGGCGAGCGAGCCGGGCGTCAAGGAGATCATCCTGGCCCTCAACGCCACCGTCGACGGCCAGACCACGGCCCACTACGTCACCGAATCCCTCAAGCATCTCGGGCTCACCATCACCCGCCTCGCCCACGGCGTGCCGGTCGGCGGCGAACTCGATTATCTCGACGAGGGCACGCTCACGGCGGCGATCCGCAGCCGCACGGCGTTCTGAGGACCGGCGGGCGATTTGACCGACTTCGCGCCGCCGCCTATCTGCGGATGACGCAACGCTTTTTCACGCGTTCCCCCACGTCCCTGCCCATCCCGGCCCGGAAGCCATGACCGTCCGCCCCCTCGTGATCCTGCCCGACGCGCAGCTGCGCCTCATCTCCGAGCCGGTGGCGGCCGTCACCGAGGAGATCCGGACGCTCGCCCGCGACATGATCGAGACGATGTACGACGCTCCCGGCGTCGGCCTCGCCGCGATCCAGATCGGGGTGGCCAAGCGCGTCGTCACCATCGACACCTCGAAGGACGAGACGGCCCGGAACCCAACCGTCTACCTCAACCCGGAGATCGTCTGGACCTCGGACGAGAGGCGGGTCTACGACGAGGGCTGCCTGTCGATCCCCGAATTCTACGGCGAGGTCGAGCGGCCGGACCGCGTCCGCGTGCGCTACATGAACCTCGACGGGCAGACCGTGGAGCAGGAGGCCGACGGCCTGCTCGCCACCTGCCTGCAGCACGAGATCGACCACCTCAACGGCGTGCTGTTCATCGACCACCTGTCGAAGCTCAAGCGCGACCGGGTGATGAAGAAGTTCACCAAGGCCGCCAAGCGCGACGCCGCCTGACGAAGGTCCGATGCGCATCGTCTTCATGGGGACGCCGGATTTCGCCGTCCCCACCCTGGCCCGTCTGCACGCCGACGGCCACACGATCGCCGCCGTCTACACCCGCGCGCCCGCCAAGGCCGGCCGCGGCATGGCCCTGAAGCCGTCCCCCGTCCACGCCCGCGCCGAGGCTCTGGGCCTGCCCGTCCTCACCCCTTCAAGCCTGAAGGCGCCGGAGGCCGCCGAGACCTTCGCCGGCCACGCGGCCGACGTGGCCGTGGTCGTCGCCTACGGCATGCTGCTCCCGCAAGCGATCCTCGACCTGCCGCGCCACGGCTGCCTCAACCTGCACGGCTCGCTGCTGCCGCGCTGGCGCGGGGCCGCGCCGATCCAGCGCGCGGTGATGGCGGGCGATGCGCAGAGCGGCGTCGGCGTCATGCGCATGGAGGCCGGGCTCGATACAGGGCCGGTGGCGATGGAGGCGCGCGTGGCCATCACCGAGGGCATGACCGCGGGCGAACTGCACGACGCGCTGATGCCGCTCGGCGCCGACCTGATGGGGCGGGCGATCCACGCCCTGGATCGGGGCGGCCTGACCTTCACGCCGCAGGCCGAAGAGGGCGTCGTCTACGCCCACAAGATCAGCAACGAGGAGGCGCGCATCGACTGGGCACGCCCGGCGGCCGAGGTCGCTCGCCACATCAACGGATTGTCGCCGTTCCCGGGGGCCGCTTTCGAGGCCGACCTCGGCAAGGGGCCGGAACGGGTCAAGGTGCTGCGGGCCCTGCCCGCCGAGGGATCGGCGGCGCCCGGGACGCTGCTCGATGCGTCCTGCACCATCGCCTGCGGCGCGGGCGCCGTGCGGCTCCTCGAACTGCGCCGGGCCGGCAAGGGCGGCACGGCCAGCGGCGAGGAGTTTTTGCGCGGGGCGCGGCTGGCGGCAGGGACTTTGTTCACGTGACCGGCTTCCGATATCCCCCTCCCCCCTCTGCGGGAGAGGGTGGCCCGCGAGGCGGGTCGGGTGAGGGGAGCGACCTTTCCCGAAGCGTCGCCCCCACTCCCGCCTGCTCCGCAGGCACCCTTCCCCGCGGAGGGGGGAGGGTTGCTGTCCCCGAATCCTGATGCCTCGTTACAAACTCGTCATCGAGTATGACGGCGCGCCGTTCTGCGGCTGGCAGCGGCAGGCCGACGACCCGAGCGTGCAGGCCGCCATCGAGACCGCGGTCACCCGCTTCTCCGGCGAGACGGCGCGGCTCACCTGCGCCGGCCGCACCGATGCGGGCGTGCACGCGATCCACCAGGTGGCGCATCTCGACCTCGCCAGGGACTGGCGCACCGACACCGTGCGCGACGCGCTCAACGCGCATCTGCGTCCGCAGCCCGTCTCCATCCTGTCCGCCGAGGTCGTGACGGGGGCATTCGACGCCCGCCACTCAGCGATCCGACGGCATTACCGCTACCGCATCCTCAACCGGCGCAGCCCCGCCGCGCTCACCCGCGCCCATGTCTGGCAGGTGCCCTGGCCGCTCGACGCCTGCTTGATGCAGGCGGCCGCCCGGCGGCTGCTCGGCCGCCATGACTTTTCCGCGTTCCGCGCCGCGGAGTGTCAGGCCAAGAGCCCCGTGCGCACGCTCGAACAGCTCGACGTGACCCGCGAGCGGATGGGCCTGTTCGAGGAGATCGTGATCGCGACCTCCGCCCGCTCCTTCCTGCACCATCAGGTGCGCGCCATGGCCGGCACGCTGATGCTGGCGGGTAGCGGGCGCCTCTCCGCCGACGACGTGGCGGAGATCCTGGCGACCAGAGCGAAGCACCGTTGCGGCCCGCTGGCCCCGGCCTGCGGGTTGACCTTCGTCGGTGTCGATTACGCTTGATGGCAGCGCATTGTCCCGTTTTTTCGAAAGCCGGCGGCCATCGGCCGGGACGAGGCTTCGGACGGCTTCCGCTTGATCACCTCGGATCGTCATCGCGAGCGTGAGCGGCGCGACCCCTCCGGATCGTACAGAGCCCCGGATGGCTTCGGCTCCGCCTCGCCCTGACGATGCGATCAGCTCGAAGCGGTGTCGAAATAAGCCTCCAGCACCCGCCCGTAGATCGCGGTGAGCCGCTCCAGATCGGCCAGAGCCACGCGCTCGTCGGTCTCGTGCATGGTCCGCCCGACGAGGCCGAACTCGATCACCGGGCAGGCATCCTTGATGAAGCGCGCGTCCGAGGTACCCCCCGTGGTCGAGAGCGCCGGGCGTCGTCCGGTCTCGGCCTGAATCGCATCCGCGACGAGATCGACGAAGGCGTCGGGCCGGGTCAGGAAGGCCGGCGAGTTCGAGGGCTGGAGGTCGAGGCTGAAGCGCACGGCGTTGCCGGCTGCCGCCTCCAGGCGCTTGGCGATCTCGGCGCCCAGGGTCTCGGCGGTCCAGTCGTCGTTGAAGCGCACGTTGAACACGGCCTTGGCCGAGGCCGGGATCACGTTGGTGGCGGGGTTGCCGACATCGATCGTCGTGAATTCGAGGTTCGAGGCGTCGAAATGCGCGGTGCCGCCGTCGAGCGGTTCGGCGATCAGGGCAGAGGCGAGGCGCAGCAGGCCGGGGATCGGGTTCTCGGCCCGGTGGGGATAGGCGACGTGGCCCTGGCGCCCGTGCACGGTGATCCGGCCCGTGAGCGAGCCGCGCCGGCCGATCTTGATCATCTCGCCCAGGGCATCGGGGTTGGTCGGCTCGCCGAGCAGGCAATGGTCGAAGCGCTCAGCCCTCGCCTTGGCCCAGTCGAGCAGCTTGACGGTGCCGTTCACCGCCTGCCCCTCCTCGTCGCCGGTGATGAGGAAGGCGATGGAGCCGCCGAAATCCGGGCCGCGCGCATCGAGGAAGGCCAGCGTCGCGGCGAGCATGCAGGCGATGCCGCCCTTCATGTCCACGGCGCCGCGACCGTAGAGGAAGCCGTCGGCGACCGTGCCCGAGAACGGCCCGTGGCTCCAAGCGGTCGTCTCGCCCGGCGGCACCACGTCGGTATGGCCGGCGAAGATGAGGACCGGGCCTGCCGTGCCGATGCGCGCGTAGAGGTTCTCGATGTCCGGCGTGCCGGCCTCCGAAAAGACCGGGCGCTCGACGGAGAAGCCCGCCCGCGAAAGAAGGTCCGCCAGGAAGGACAGGGCGCCGCCCTCCTCCGGGGTCACGGAAGGGCAGCGGATCAGCGCCTGGGCGAGGGCGAGGGGGGTGTGGTCGGACAAGGGCGGTCCCATGGCTCGGATAGACGGCTCCTCCCATCCGCCCCCTCATCCTGAGGTGCCCGCGCTAGCGGGCCTCGAAGGATGCTCCGGAAGCCGCGCGATCGCTGGAGGCTTCGAGGCCTCCGCTGCGCTCCGGCACCGCAGGATGAGAGAATGGATGGGAAACAGCGCTTCTTCGTTGGTAGGCGAGCCGTAGCACGCACCTATCAGCCACGCAGTCAAAACCCGGCGCCGCTTCCGCTGTCCGCCCGAGGCGCTTACATGGCGCCCATGGCCCTCTCGTCCGAAGAAATCGAACGCTACGCCCGCCACCTCGTCCTGCGCGAGGTGGGCGGCCCGGGTCAGGCCCGGCTGAAGGCGGGGCGCGTGCTCGTGATCGGGGCCGGTGGGCTCGGGGCGCCGCTGATCCAGTATCTGGCGGCCGCCGGCATCGGCACCATCGGCATCGTCGATGACGACACGGTCTCGCTCTCGAACCTGCAGCGGCAGGTCATCCACGGCACGCCGGATGTCGGCCGCCCGAAGGTCGAGAGCGCGGCCGATGCCGTCGCCCGGCTCAACCCGCATGTGCGCGTCGAGACGCATCCCTTCCGGCTGACCCCGGAGAACGCGCCGGCCCTGCTCGAAGGCTACGACCTCGTCGCCGACGGCTCCGACAACTTCTCCACCCGCTACGCCGTCTCGGATGCCTGCTTCCACGCCGCGAGGCCCCTGGTGACGGCGGCGCTCGGGGCCTTCGACGGCTCGCTCACCACGATCCGCGCCCACGAGACCGGACCGGACGGCGCGCCGAACCCGACCTATCGCTGCCTGTTCCCGAGCCCGCCGCCGCCGGGCAGTGTCGCGCCCTGCGCCGAGGCCGGGGTGCTCGGGGCGCTGGCCGGCGTCATGGGCTCGCTGATGGCGATGGAGGTGATCCGGGCGCTGGCCGGCTTCGGCGAGCCCCTGGTCGGGCGCCTGCTGATGGTGGACGCCCGCTCGATGCGCTTCGAGACGCTGGGTTACGCCTGGGACCCGGACAACCCGTTGAACGGAGCGGGGGTCAGGACAGGCCCGGAAGCCGCACGGGCGGAGCGGCAGCCTCGGCCGCGTTGAGGCAGCACTTCTTGTACTTCTTGCCCGAGCCGCAGGGGCAGGGGTCGTTGCGGCCGACATCCTTGAACGGGTTCGTGACCGGCTGGCCGTAGCTCTCCTCCGTCCAGGCCAGCGCGCCCACCGGATCGTCGAGCGTGCCGTAGCGGTCGCCGAATTCGCTCAGGTCCGGCGGTTCGGCGCTGGCTTGGCGCAGCGCCTTGCGGAACCACGCCGCATCGCTGAACTCGTCGGTGAGGCGGCCGTCGCGCCGGGCCGCCTGCGAGCGCGGCGCCAGGTCGGTCAGGCCGAGATAGGCGATCGCCTCCTCCCAGCCGACCCAGGCCATGTCGCCCTCGACCGCGGCCTGCGCGGCGTCGAAGCGCAGCAGCAGGGCGCGGGCGTCCTCCAGCGGCAGGCGGCCCTGCCGGGTCAGGTAGGCCAGGGCCGTGAAGGCCTCGTTGCGGATGAAGCCGTCGGCGGCGCTGTCGAGGATCAGCGCGTGGAGCGGGCCGGCGTCGCCGTCGAAGACGCTGGCGATGATGCGGGCCGTGGTGATCGTGCTGGCGTCGCCGAGCAGCCCCTCGACGGCCTCGCCGTCCTGATGCAGCAGGCGCATCAGCGGCGCGTAGACCCGCCTGTCCCCGGCCGCGGCCAGGGCGTGCAGGCCCCAGAACAGCAGGTTGGCCTCGTGCTCGCTCGGCGCCTCGGGATCTTCCGCCGCGGTCGCCAGCACCGCGAGCACGGCCTCGGCGATCGCCTCCGGCTCGGCCACGGCCCGCCGGAGGGCGTCTTTCGGCATGTGTTCGGCGACCGAAAGGCGCTCGATCAGGTTCGCGTCCATGACCATCTCCCCTCGGTCGCTCTCGATCAGGCGCGCAGGGTGGCGCCGGTCTTTTTCGACACCTCGGCGACGATCTTGGCGCTCACCGCCTCGATCTCTGCATCCGTCAACGTGCGCTCGGCGGGCTGGAGCCGCACGGCGATGGCGACGGACTTGGCGCCCTCCGGGATGCCGGTTCCCTCGTAGAGGTCGAACACCTCGATGCCGGTGATCAACTTCCGCTCGGCGCCCTGCGCCGCCTTCAGGATGTCGGCGGCGGGCACGTCGCGGGGGACGACGAAGGCGAAGTCGCGGGAGATCGCCTGGAGGTCGGGCAGGACGAGGGCCGGCTTGGCCTTGGTCGGCCGGTGGCGCGGCAGCGGCAGGGAATCGAGGGTGATCTCGAAGGCGGCGAGCGTGCCCTTGAGGTCCATCGCCTTCAGGAGCCGCGGATGCAGCTCGCCAAAATGGCCGACCACGTTCTTGGGCCCGAATTGCAGGGTGCCCGAGCGGCCGGGATGCAGCCAGTCGGGGCCGCCGGCCACGATCTGGAGCCCGCCGGTCGGCACGCCCAGCGCGGCGAGCAGGGCCAGCGCGTCGGCCTTGGCCTCGAAGGCGTCGACGGCTTGCGCCGCCCCGCTCCAATGGCGCCCGGCTCCGCCGTGGCGGGCGGTGCCCCGGCGCAGTCCGGTGGCGCGCAGGGACTGGCCTTCCGGCTCGTCGCTGGCAAAGCACTGTCCGACCTCGAACAGGGCGGTGTCGGGAAAGCCCCGGTCGGCATTGGCCTGGGCGGCCCGCAACAGGCCGGGCACGAGGCTCGGACGCATGTCGGAGAGGTCGGCCGCGATGGGGTTGGCGAGCGCCAGATCGCTCGTCCCGCCGCCGAACAGCCGCGCGTCGGCCTGCGCGATGAAGGAGTAGGTGACCGCCTCCAGCATGCCGCGGCTGGCCAGCGCCCGCTTGGCGAGGCGTCCGCGCCGCTGGAGCACGGTGAGCATCGGCTCAACCGCGACCGCCTCGGCGCGCGGCAGCGGCTTCGGCTCGATCCGGTCGAGACCGGCGATGCGCACGATCTCCTCCACGAGGTCGGCCTTGCCCTCGACATCCGCCCGCCAGGACGGCGGCAGCACCTTCACGCGGTCGCCGGAGCCCGAAATGTGGAAGCCCAGGGATTCCAGCGTCACCTTCATCTCGGCCCGGGACAATTCGATGCCGGCCAAGCGGCGCACCTCGGTCCAGGGGAAGTCGATGACGTGGGAGAGTTCCGGCACCTCGCCCGCGAGGGTGGCCTGGCTCGGGCTGCCGCCGCACAGATCGACCACGAGGCGCGTGGCGAGGTCGAGCCCGGGCAGGGCGAAGGCCGGATCGACGCCGCGCTCGAAGCGGTAGCGGGCGTCGGAGACGATGCCGAGGCGCCGGCCGGTCCGGGCGATGGCGCGCGGGTCCCAGAGCGCCGATTCGATCAGCACGTCGGTGGTGGTCTCGTCGCAGCCCGAGGCCTGCCCGCCCATGATGCCGGCGATCGACTCGACGCCGTTGTCGTCGGCGATCACCACCGCATCGGAATCGAGCCGGTAGGTCTTGCTGTCGAGCGCGACGAGGCTTTCGCCCTCTTGCGCCCGCCGCACGGTGAGCCCGCCCGCGACCTTCCTCGCGTCGAAGACGTGCAGCGGCCGTCCCCGGTCGAAGGTCAGGTAGTTGGTGATGTCGACGAGCGCGTTGATCGGGCGCAGGCCGATCGCCCGCAGGCGCTTCTGCATCCACTCGGGCGACGGGCCGTTGGTCACGCCGCGCACGAGGCGGAGCGCAAAGAGCGGGCACAGGCCCTTGTCGTGCTCGTCGAAGGCCAGGGTGACCGGCGTCGGGCAGGCCCCCTCGCCGCGCACGGGGGGCAGCGGCTCGCGCTTGAGGGTACCGATGCCGGTGGCCGCAAGATCCCGGGCGATGCCGTGGATCGAGGCGCAATCGGCGCGGTTGGGCGTCAGGTTGATCTCGATGACCGGATCGTCGAGCCCGGCCCAGACGGCGTAAACGGTGCCGACCGGCGCCTCGGCGGGCAGATCGAGGATGCCGTCATGGTCGTCGCCGAGGCCGAGTTCCGCGCCGGAGCAGAGCATGCCGCGGCTCTCGACGCCGCGGATCGTGCCCACCGAGAGGGTGATGGCCTTACCCGGAACGTAGGTGCCGGGGGGCGCGAAGACCGAGAGCATGCCGGCCCGCGCGTTGGGCGCGCCGCACACGACCTGCAGCGGCTGGCCGTCGCCGGCATCGACCTGGCAGACCCGCAGGCGGTCGGCGTTCGGGTGCTGCTCGGCCGAGATCACCCGCGCGATCACGTAGGGGCGAAGCGCGGCGGCCTTGTCCTCGATGCCCTCGACCTCGAGACCGATCCGCGTCAGCGTCTCACTGATCGCGTCGAGCGAGGCCTCGGTGTCGAGGTGGTCCTTGAGCCAGGAGAGGGTGAATTTCATCTCAGAACATCCTCGCGGCCGCCGGGGCGGGCCGAGCCGGGATCGAAAAGCGGTGCGGCGGGGCTCAGGCGGTCAGCCCGCCGACGAGGCTCGGCACGTCGATCGGCCGGAAGCCGTAATGCTCCAGCCAGCGCACGTCCGCCTCGAAGAAGGGGCGCAGGTCCGGCATGCCGTATTTGAGCATGGCGAGCCGGTCGATGCCCATGCCGAAGGCGAAGCCCTGGACCTGATCCGGGTCGAGCCCGCCGCTGCGCAGCACGTTGGGGTGGACCATGCCGCAGCCGAGGATTTCCAGCCAGTCGGTGCCCTCGCCGAAGCGCAGTTCGCCGCCCTTGCGCGAGCACTGGATATCGACCTCGGCCGAGGGCTCCGTGAACGGGAAGAACGACGGGCGGAAGCGCATCGTCACCGCCTCGACCTCGAAGAAGGCGCGGCAGAACGATTCGAGCACCCATTTCAGGTTCGCGATGTTGGCCGAGCGGTCGATCACGAGCCCTTCGACCTGATGGAACATCGGGGTGTGGGTCTGGTCGGAATCGTGCCGGTAGGTGCGGCCGGGCATGATCACGCGGATCGGCGGCTGCCCCGCGCGCATGGTGCGCACCTGAACCGGCGAGGTGTGGGTGCGCAGCAGCTTGCGCCGCCCGAGATGGTCGGGGCGTAGGAAGAACGTGTCGTGCATCTCCCGGGCCGGGTGGCCTTCGGGGAAGTTGAGCGCGGTGAAGTTCAGCTCGTCCGTCTCGATGTCGGGCCCTTCGGCCACCGAGAAGCCGAGATCGGCGAAGATCGCGGTGATCTCCTCGATCACCTGGCTGATCGGGTGGATGCGGCCGCGGACCTCCGGCGCCTCGCGCAGGGGGAGCGTCACGTCGATGCGCTCGGCGGAGAGCCGGGCGTCGAGGGCGGCTTCCGTCAGCGCCTCGCGCTTGGCGAGGATCGCGCCCTGCACCCGGTCGCGCAGGCCGTTGATGAGGGGGCCGCGCTCGCGCCGCTCGTCGGGCGTCATCGCGCCCAGCGTCTTGAGGAGCTCCGAGACGCTGCCCTTCTTGCCGAGCGCCGCCACGCGCAGGGCTTCGAGGCTCGCCTCGTCCCCGGCCCGCTCGATCTGCCCGAGGAGGTCGCGTTCGAGAGCGTCGAGATCCATCACCGCTGTCCTTACCGATCGTCCGAGTGCTGCGTCCGGGGCTGCTTTTGCGCGTCGCCGGGCCACGCGCAAGCGCCGCATCGGCGCCGGGCCTCCGGGAGAAGTCCGCACCCGGAAAACAAGAAGGCGCGGCGCTCGCCGCGCCGCGCCTTGTCAAAGGGTCGTTCCGCCTCTCGGCAGAGCGGTCAGGCGGCCTTCGGCAGGGCCGACTTCGCCTTCTCGACGACGGCGGCGAAGGCAGCCGGCTCGTGGATGGCGAGTTCGGACAGGGCCTTGCGGTCCACCTGGATGCCGGACTTGGCCAGCGCATTGATGAAACGGGAATAGGTCAGGCCGTGCTCGCGCACCGCCGCGTTGAGCCGCTGGATCCAGAGGGCGCGGAAGGTGCGCTTCTTGTTCTTGCGGTCGCGGTAGGCGTACTGCAGACCCTTCTCCACCGCCTGCTTGGCGATGCGGATCGTGTTCTTACGGCGGCCGTAATAGCCCTTGGCGGCCTTCAGAACCTTCTTGTGCTTCGCGTGACTGGTCACGCCGCGCTTTACGCGAGCCATGGGAGATCTCCTGGAGTTCTAGAAAACAGATTCGACTGACGGAGGAAAAACTTACCGCTGGTTCGGCAGGAAGTACTTCTTCACGTTGGCGGCATCGCCCTCGAACAGGGTCGTGGTGCCGCGCAGGTTGCGGATCTGCTTCGTGGTCCGCTTGATCATCCCGTGGCGCTTGCCGGCCTGGGCGTACATCACCTTGCCGGTGCCGGTGATCTTGAAGCGCTTCTTGGCGCCGGATTTGGTCTTCAGCTTGGGCATTTGGCTCTCCTGACGCGACAGCGGATCGGCCGGTGAGCCGGGGCTTCGCGCGTGAATGCTGCTGGAGCAACGGGAACCGCCACGGCAGCCCTAATCGGCCGGGCGGTTCGA
The DNA here is from genome assembly GCF_049543375.1 of Methylobacterium sp. NPDC097929. NCBI lineage: Bacteria > Pseudomonadati > Pseudomonadota > Alphaproteobacteria > Hyphomicrobiales > Methylobacteriaceae > Methylobacterium > Methylobacterium sp. NPDC097929. The sequence continues at coordinate 346,120 of NZ_JBMVEP010000003.1, forward strand.
CGCGGGCGGCTTATGGCAGAAACCGCCCGCCGTTTCAATCGATGGATCGAACGGCACGATTTTCGCGCCGCCCGCAGATGGGTGGCGCGGCGGGCTGCATCGAAAACAGGCATCGGGAGCCGGACGGTCAGGCAAGTGATGAATCACACCTGCACCGATTTGCGGCGATTCCCGCACGAACATTGTGGAAAGCCGGCATTCGGTGGGCTTGCCAAGATTTCCGCTCGCCCCAGCGAGGTGAGCGGAACCATAAACCTTGGCTGTCGGTTTCGTTCATGTCCCGCTCAGGCCGTACCCCCCATTCATCGCCCCAACATCCTTTTCCCGGTCACAGGAGACGTCTTCGTGCGCATTGCCCAGGTTGCTCCGCTCGCGGAAGCCGTGCCCCCGAAGTTTTATGGCGGCACCGAGCGTGTCGTTTCATGGATCACAGAAGAACTCGTCCGCCAGGGTCATGACGTGACGCTGTTCGCGAGCGGCGATTCCCAGACATCGGCCAAGCTCGCCGCCTGCCATCCCGAGGGTCTGCGCCTTCTCGGCTACCGCGACCATACCGCGGGCCACCTCGCCATGCTGCACCACGTGCATCGGCGGGCGCACGAGTTCGACGTGATCCACTTCCACATCGATCTCTTGCAGTATCCGATGTTCGAGGATCTGTATCACAAGTGCCTGACGACCATGCACGGCCGCCTGGACGTGCCGGACTTCATGCCGGTCTACAACACGTTCACGGGCATGCCGCTGGTCTCGATCTCCGACAACCAGCGCGAGCCGATGCCGGAAAACTCCAACTGGCTGGCCACGATCCATCACGGCCTGCCCAAGGAGAACTGCCCCTATTATCCGGAGGCCAAGGGCGGCTACCTCGCCTTCCTCGGCCGCATCTCGCCCGAGAAGCGTCCCGACCGCGCGATCGAGATGGCGATCCGCTCCGGCACGCCGCTGAAGATCGCCGCCAAGGTCGACAAGGCGGACCAGGAATACTGGGATGAGAAGATCGAGCCGATGATCCACCACCCCCTGGTGGAGTATATCGGCGAGATCAACGAGGAGCAGAAGAAGGACTTCCTCGGCAACGCCCTGGCGCTCGCCTTCCCGATCGACTGGCCGGAGCCCTTCGGCCTCGTGATGATCGAGGCGATGTCGGCCGGCACCCCGGTGATCGCTTACGGCAACGGCTCCGTGCCGGAGGTCATTAAGGACGGCGTCTCGGGCTACATCGTCAACTCGATGGACGAGGCGGTCGAGGCCTGCCGCAAGGTCAAGGATCTGCCGCGCGCCGGCGTCCGCAGCCACTTCGAGGGCCGCTTCACCGCCGAGGTCATGGTCCGCAAGTACGTAGCGGCCTACGAGCAGCTGCTGGCCGGCCGGGGAAACGTGCTGAAGATGCCGTCCGCCGGCGCCTTCTCGCCTCAGTACGGTGAGCTGAACGGTGCGTCGCACGCGCCGATCCACGTCGCGGCGATGCCGGCCTGAAGCCGGGTCCGGGCTTGAGGGAAACTGTCCCGTGGCCCCTCGCCGGGGCCGGGGACGCGCCTAACTGAACGGGTCCGACAGGGGCCGCCGGTCGCTTCGAGCCGACCGGCGGCCCTCGATTTGCGAGCCCGGCCACGGGCTCCCCTCGGATCAACGGCACAAAGGCGCTTCGCATGGCGGCACAGGACGACGCAGCCCACAACCACGCCGATACGGCCGAAGGGCGGGCGCGCAAGGCCGGCCCGGGACTCGGCTTCCAGGACGCGGACGAGAGCCTGCCGCAATACCATATCGAGGCACAGGCCTCGCTGGTGGAGCGCCCCCTGCGCTCCTTGAAATACGGCGAGGCCTTCGCCGTGCTCGACAGCTACGGCGATATCGGCTGGTATCCGGGGCCGGAGGGCCTCTACTTCCAGGACACGCGCTACCTCTCGCGCCTCGCCCTCACCATCGAGGACGAGCGGCCGATGATGCTGTCCTCGGCGATCCAGGACGACAACGGGGCGCTCAGCGTCGATCTCACCACGCCCGACATCCGGCTCGATGCGGGCGACGAGACCGCGATCCCCCGCGAGCTGATCGCCATCGAGCGCACCAAGTTCCTGTTCAAGGGGACCTGCTACGATCGGATCGGCCTGCGCAACTACGACACCCGGCGGCGGCGGCTGCGCATCGGCGTCACCTTCGACGCCGATTACCGCGACCTGTTCGAGGTGCGCGGCTCGGATCGCACGAACCGGGGCAAGCGCACCGTCGAGCGGCGCAGCGAGACGGAGGTGCAGTTCCGCTACGCCGGCCTCGACGAGATCGTGCGCACCACCTCCCTGCATTTCGGGCCCAAGCCCCACACGCTCGAACCGGGCAAGGCCGAGTTCGTGGTCGAGCTGGAGCCGGGGGCCCAGAACTCCCTCTTCATCCGCGTCGTCTGCCAGTCGCACCGGGCCTATACCAGAGCGCCCGGCCCCGAGCGGGCGGGCGAATCCGCGGCGGCGGCGCTCTCGCGGGCGGCGGGCAGCCTCGCCGAGCAACCGGATCGCTCCTTGAGCGAGGGACGCATCTTCGCCCGCGCCTACCGCGACAACCGGCGCGACCAGCGCCAGATCACGGCGGGCATCACCACGATCATCTCCTCGAACGATCAGTTCAACGAGGGGCTCTGCCGGGCCACCGCCGACCTCTACATGCTGGCGACCCGGACGCAGGAGGGCATCTACCCCTTCGCGGGCATCCCCTGGTACTCCACGGTGTTCGGACGCGACGGCATCATCACGGCGATGATGGCGCTCTGGATCGACCCGAACTTCGGCAAGGGCGTGCTGCGCTTCCTCGCGGCGACGCAGGCCAAGGCCGTCGATCCGGCCGCCGACGCGCAGCCCGGCAAGGTGCTGCACGAGACCCGCCGCGGCGAGATGGCGATGCTCGGCGAGGTGCCCTTCCGGCACTATTACGGCACCATCGACGGCACGCCGCTCTTCGTGATGCTGGCGGCGCAGTATTACGAGGTGACGGGCGATCTCGGCACGATCCGGGCGATCTGGCCGCAGCTCAAACTCGCGCTGGAATGGATCGACACCTACGGCGACCGCGACGGCGACGGCTTCGTGGAATATGCCCGCGAGACCGAGCAGGGCCTGGCCAACCAGGGCTGGAAGGACAGCCACGACTCGATCTTCCACGCCGACGGCGCCATGGCCAAGGGGCCGATCGCGCTGTGCGAGGTGCAGGGCTACGTCTACGCGGCCAAGCGCGGCGCGGCCCGGCTCGCGAGCCTTCTCGGCGAGGACGACCTCTCGGTCCGGCTCTCCGCCCAGGCCAACACGCTGCGCGAGAACTTCGACCGGGCGTTCTGGTGCGAGGAGATCGGCACCTACGCGCTCGCGCTCGACGGCCAGAAGCGGCAATGCGCGGTGCGCTCCTCCAACACCGGCCACGCCCTGTTCACGGACATCGCCCTGCCGGAGCGGGCACCCCTGGTGGCGGCGCAGCTGCTGTCGACCGACGGCTTCAACGGCTGGGGCATCCGCACCATCGCCAAGGGCGAGGCGCGCTACAACCCGATGTCCTACCACAACGGCTCGATCTGGCCGCACGACAACGCGCTCTGCGCCCTCGGGCTCGCGCGCTACGGCCTCAAGGACGAGGCGGCGCGGGTGTTCGAGGGCATGTTCGACACGAGCCTCTACTACGACCAGAAGCGGCTGCCCGAGCTGTTCTGCGGCTTCATGCGGCGGCGCCAGCGCGGCCCCGTCAGCTATCCCGTGGCCTGCTCGCCGCAGGCCTGGGCGGCGGCGGCCCCCTTCGCCTTCCTGGCGGCCTGCCTCGGGCTCGAACTCGACCACGCCCGCAACCGGATCCGCTTCCGCAACCCGGTCCTGCCGCGCTTCCTCGAAGCGGTGGAGCTGTTCAACCTCAAGCTCGGGGATTCGCGGGCCGACATCCGCCTGCACCGCCACGGGCACGACGTGACGGTCGCGGTGAGCCGGCGCGTCGGCGACGTGCAGATCTCGATGCTGAAATAGGGTTTGCGAGCAGCCGGTCCGTCTCGGACGACGAGGCTGGATGCGATGTCCGATCCACGGCCCGGCAGCGTCGCGATCCTGGATCGCTTCGCTGAACCTCGCTATGACGGCGTGGGTTCACTCTCTCCGTCACGGCGAGGCCCGAAGCGATCCGGACCGCGACGCTGCCGGAAAGAGGCGCTCGAACGGTCCGCACCGGCCCCATCGCCGCACGGGGTCGCGAAAACGAAAAATGCGCCGCCCCCGCAAGGGGACAGCGCATTGGGTGGGGGCAGACGCTCCGCGACGATGCGCGGATGAGGAGCCTTTTAGCGCGGCGCCAGGATCATGATCATCTGGCGGCCTTCGAGCATCGGCTCGCTCTCGACCTTGGCGATCTCGGCGGTCTCGACCTTGACGCGTTCCAGGAGGCGCAGGCCGATATCCTGGTGAGCCATCTCGCGGCCGCGGAAGCGCAGGGTCACCTTGACCTTGTCGCCCTCCTCGAAGAAGCGGTGCACGGCCTTCATCTTCACGTCGTAATCGTGCTTGTCGATGCCGGGGCGGAGCTTGATCTCCTTCACCTCGACCGTCTTCTGCCGCTTACGGGCCTCGTTCTGCTTCTTCTGTTCGTTGAAGCGGAAGCGTCCGTAATCGAGGAACTTGCAGACGGGAGGCGACGAGTTCGGCGCGATTTCGACGAGATCGAGCCCGATCTCCTCAGCCATCGCCAGCGCGTCGAAGAAGGGCACGACACCCTTGTTCTGACCATCCTGGTCGATGAGCTGGACGTCGCGGACGCCGCGGATGTCCCGGTTTGCGCGCGGCCCGTCCTTCTGCGGGGCCGGCATGGCTCTCATTGGTCTGCGAATGGCTCAGTTCTCCTGTATCAACGACGAAACGGCAGCCTGAAGAGCCACCCCAACGAGCAAGCCCCGGCCACCGATCGATCCGGCGCGGCCGGACCTCACTAACTTGGCAAATCTTCTTGCGGAGTCAACTCGCGGGACTGATTTCGGTTCATCCCCGCCCCGTTCCGCCCCGATTCAGCAGCTCCGCGTAGACGCCGAGCGTTCCCGCGATCATGCGATCGAGGGAGAAATTCGCCTCGACATGGGCTTGCGCCCGGCGGGCGAGGGCGTCGCGGGCGCTCGCTCTCAGGCAGAGCGCCTCCTTCAGCGCCTCGGCCAGGGCGGCGGCATCGCCGGGCGGCACCCGCCAGCCGGTGCGCTGGGCCGGATCGACATCGGGCGGGGCCAGCACCGTCTCGGGCACGGCGCCGAGATCGGAGACGACCACCGGGATGCCGAGCGCCTGCGCCTCCACCGCCGAGCGCCCGAAGGCCTCGGGCTCGACGGAGGGCACGGCGACCACGCAGGCCGCCCGGAAGGCCGCCGGCATGTCGCTGCAATGACCGACCCGGCGCACGAGGCCGGCGAGGCCCCGGGCCTCGATCAGGGCGTCGAGTTCGCGCTCGTAGGCCGTGCGTCCCTGCGGATCACCCGCGAGCACCACGGCGAAATCGGCGATTCCGAGATCGCGCAGGCGGGCGGCGGCCTCGATCAGCACGCGCTGGCCCTTCCAGGCGGTCAGCCGGGCGGCGAGCAGCACGACCCGCTCGTGGGGGGCCACGCCCCAGGCCCGGCGCAGGCTCTCGACCCGGGCGGGCGCGACCGCCGAGGGCGTGAAGGTCGAGAGATCCGTGCCCCGGTGGATCACGGTGATCCGCTCGCCCGCCTGTTCCGGATGCGCCCGGCGGATCAGCTCGGCCGTGTAGTGCGAGTTGGCGATCACGGCGTCGCCCCGCGCCATCACCGAATTGTAGAGCACCTTGACCGCCGTCCGGCCGGAATAGCTGCCGTGATAGGTCGTCACGAACGGGATCTTCAAGCGCCGCGCGGCACCGAGCGCCACCCAGGCCGGAGCGCGGGAGCGGGCGTGCAGGATCTGCACGCCCTCGTGGCGGCAGAGCCGGGCCAGACGCTCGACGTTGAGCGCCATGGCCAGCGGATTCTTGGTGTTGGCGGGGAAGGGCACCCAGATCCCGCCCTTGGCCTGCAGCTCGCCGACGAGCCGGCCGCCCTCGGTGGCCACGAGCGGACGCGCTCCGGCCTCGGCCAGGGCGGCGGCCACGTCGACGGTGGTGCGCTCGGCGCCCCCCGCCTCTAGGGCGGGGATGATCTGGAGCACCGTGACGCCCGCCAGCGGCGAGACCTCGGACGACCGAACGGGGCCGCCGGACAGGCTGCCCCCGTTCATCGCGTCACCCGCGTCGGGACGGTCGCTCGAAACATGGTCATCGGGTAAGGATCGTCCCAGGCGCTTTACGGTTCGGTAAACGAAGCGTCGTCGGCATGTTTCAGAATCGCGGGGCCCACGCGGACGTGAGCACTTCCGGGACTTTTTCGGGCGAATTGCCCGTCACCACCCTGACCGTCGGCGGCGCCTCGGCGCCCCGACGGATCGCCGTGCGCATCCGAGAGGGCGAGGGCCCGCCCGTGGTCTGGCTCGGCGGCTTCCGCTCGGACATGCGCGCGACCAAGGCCGCCGCCCTGGATGCCTGGGCGGCGGAGCGGGGCCGGCGCATGGTGCGCTTCGACTATTCGGGGCACGGCGAGTCGGAGGGGCGCTTCGAGGACGGCACGATCTCCGACTGGCTCGCCGACGCCGCGGCGGTGATCGAGCGCTACGCCGACGAGCGGCCGATCCTCGTCGGCTCCTCCATGGGCGGATGGATCGCCTGCCTCGTCGCCCGCGAGCGGGCGCGGCGGAGCCTGAGCCTCGGCGGCATGGTGCTGATCGCCCCGGCCCTCGATTTCACGGAAGCGTTGATGTGGGCCTCGTTCCCGCCGGAGATCCGGCAGACCCTCGAGCGCGACGGCGTCTGGTACCGGCCCACGGACTATGCCCCGGAGCCGGACCCGATCCGCATGGCGCTAATCGAGGACGGGCGGCGCCACCTCCTGCTGGAGGAGGCGCTGGAGCCGGGCTGCCCGGTCCACATCCTCCAAGGCATGGCCGATCCGGACGTGCCCTACGGCCATGCCCTGCGCATTCTGGAGCGCCTGCCCGGGCCGGGCTCGATGCTGACGCTGATCAAGGACGGCGACCACCGCCTGTCCCGGCCCCAGGACATCGCGCTCCTGGTGCGGTCGGTCGAGGCGATGGCCTGAACGACAGCCCCCGCATACACGCGGGGGGCAGCGCCTTTGATGCCGCTTAGAGCTGCGCTTTCTTTCGACGAACCGGTGTCCACTTCGTCGGAATGCGCACTAGTGCAGGCTCACCGGGAAGAGCTGGTGCGCCATCGCGTTCGCGACGGCGACCTCGCGGGAATCGGTGAGCAGGATTGGCGCCCCGCTCGCGGAGAGCAGCGCGAACAGGTCGAGGCCCGGGGTCATCTCGGGCGCCTGCGGGAACAGGCTGCGCACCTCGTCCGAGCGGATCGGCCGGACATAGGCGATATGCCCCTCGCCGAGCGCGGCGAACTCGGCCGGATCGATGGCGGGCGTGGCGGCGGTGTCGATGGTGAGGTCGATCGTCGTGAGGTCGTTCATGGAATGCCCTCCTTCCGAGGCAGAGCGTTGAATCGGATATGGTCCCGCAGGTCGGCGGCGACAAATCCGGGTTGGGGGTGAGGTCTGGCGACGGATGACCGCAGCCTGCGATGCATCGCTGCGTCGGCTCAGGGAACCCGGATCACGGGTCCTTCGAGGCGATCGCGATCTTGCGCACGATGCGCTCCGGCTCCGGCCGGACGAGATCGATCGAGAGCAGGCCGTTCGACAGCTCCGCGCCCAGAACCTCCATGCCGTCGGCGAGGAGGAAGGCCCGCTGGAACTGCCGCGCCGCGATGCCGCGGTGCAGGAATTGGCGGGACTTGTCGTCGATCTGCCGGCCGCGCACGACGAGTTGACTCTCCTCGAGGGAAACGTCGAGCTGGTCCTGCGTAAAACCGGCCACCGCCAGCGTGATGCGCAAGCGATCGGGCTCGTTTTCGCTGCGGGCGATGCGTTCGATGTTGTAGGGCGGATACCCGTCGTTGGCGGCCTTCGACACGCGGTCGAGAGCCTGCTCGATCTCGTCGAAGCCGAGCAGGAACGGGTGCCCGAACGGGGATGGCCGCGTCATGGTCGCTCAAACCTCCGGCGAGGCCCTGCGGGGACGAACCCCTTGCGGCACCTCGCGGTCTCGAGCCCGCCTCGCGGCAGCGCTCTTGAACGGGGATATGGAAAGCGGCCCCTCCGCGATCAAGATCGCCGGTTCCCAGCGCCCTCGGTGCGACTGCATCCCCGCCGGTGCGCCCGATCGTCCGGCACCATCATGGGATTAAATGGCAATTCAGTCCGGGACGATCGGGAAAGAGCGGGACGGGGGCGGCATCGGGTCCAATAGTTTGGAATTGCTCTGAAATTCTTCTCAAACCTTGATTGCTCCCCCGATTGTCGGATAGCACGCCTTGAAACTTGAAAGATGCGCGGTGCCCCGGGAGCGCCGGGCGTCACCTTTGCCGTATCCGTGACATCAGCCGCAGCCGGACCTCGCGAAGGCTGTCCGGTGCCCGAGGAGGGCGCCCTGGGATCGGATCGCCCGCGGCGGGCAATCGGTACTTCTTCGGCCTTCGGGTCAGGCGGCCCGCTCCGAATCCGACGGGGCGGCGCGAGAACGGGGAGACGGGATCGTCGTGATTCAGGAAGCCTGGGGAATGCGGCGCGCAGCGCCGGGACGGGACGGGATCGGAAGGCGCCTGCTCGCGGGCGCCGCGCTCGCCGCCGCCCTGACCGCCCCGGTCCCGGCCGCGCTGGCGCAGGAGGGCGGCCCGACGGCCGCCAAATCCGACACGGTCAAGTCCGACGCTCCGCCCCTGAAGATCGAGCTGAACCGCCTCGAGCCCGCGGGCGAGGCCTGCCGCACCTACATGCTCGTCGACAACAGCCGCGGCACCGCGCTGAAGTCGCTCAAGGTCGATCTCTTCGCCTTCGACACCGAGGGCGTCGCCCAGAAGCGCCTCGCGGTCGAGCTGGGACCGGTCCAGGAGAAGAAGACCGTGGTGCGGCTCTTCGACTTCCCCGGCCTCGCCTGCCCGAAGGTCGGCCGCCTGCTGCTGAACGACGTCCTGGCCTGCGAGGGCGGGGACGCCACCCGCGAAACCTGCCTGGAGCGGATCGAGCCCGCCACCAAGACTTCGGCCGCCTTCGATCGCTGAAGCCGGCCCGGCCGTCCCACCCGCTCCGGTTCGTCCGGGCGGCCTGGGACGGCGGACAGACCATGAGCCACGAGGAGTAACAGATGGATCCGACGTCCGTGCCCGCCGAGGCCGTCGCGCAAGCCCACGACATGTCGTTCCTCGGCCTGTTCCTTCAGGCCGACCCGATCGTGAAAGGCGTGATGATCCTTCTCGTGGTGGCCTCGCTCGCCTGCTGGACCGTGGTGTTCGAGAAGATGGTCCGGCTCGCCGCCGCCAAGCGGCAGGCCAAGGCCTTCGAGGCGATGGTCCGCTCCGAGGGCACCATCGACACGGGGCAGAGGGGCATCGCCGGCCACGTGGTCCGGGCGGGCCTCGACGCGTGGCGCGATCAGGACACCAGCGAGAGCCGGGCCGAGCGCCGCGAGCGGATCGAGCGCGCGATGAAGGGCGCGCTGGGCGTCGAGGTCAAGCGCCTCCAGGGCGGCCTGCCCCTGCTCGCGACCTCCGGCTCCACCGCCCCGTTCGTCGGCCTGTTCGGCACGGTCTGGGGCATCATGAACTCGTTCTCGTCCATCGCGAAGAGCCAGGACACCAGCCTCGCGGTGGTGGCGCCGGGCATCGCCGAGGCGTTGTTCGCCACCGCCATCGGCCTCGTCGTCGCGATCCCGGCGGTGATGGCCTACAACAAGCTCTCCGGCGACGTCGCCCGCATCCAGTCCGGCTTCGTCTCCTGCATCGCGGTGCTCGGCAACCGCCTCGCCCGCGACCGCGGCCCCCACGCCCGCGCCGCGGCCGCCGAGTAGCGTCCCGCACGACACCCGACCATCCCGAAACCCTTGAGGCGACGCCCGTCCGGTCCGGCGGGCCGCCGCCGACGCCCGGGAGGGCGACACCATGGCCATGGGAACCGCGCGTTCGGCGAGCGACGACGAGGACGGCCTCGACGCCACGCCGATGTCCGAGATCAACGTCACCCCGATGGTGGACGTGATGCTGGTGCTGCTCATCATCTTCATGGTGGCGGCCCCGCTCATGACGACGGGCGTGCCGGTGCAGCTGCCGAAGACGACCGCCGCCAAGGTGGCGCAGTCGCAGAAGCCGCTCGAAGTCTCCATCGACAAGGACGGCAACCCGTTCATCGCCAAGGACGGCTTCACGCCGGAGACGATCCTGCCGCGCCTGCGCCAGCTCAAGGCCGAGAACCCGGAACAGGTCGTGCTCGTGCGCGGCGACCGGGACGTGCCCTACGGCAGGATCATGGAGGTGATGGGCCTCGTCGGTCAGGCCGGCTTCACCAAGGTCTCGCTGATCGCCCAGTCCGCGGGCGGTGCCGCGCCCGCCGCCGGGGGTGCCAAGTAGCGCCATGGCCGCTCCCATGCCCGCCCCCAGGTCCGCACAGAAGCCGCCCCCGATGCCGGCATCCCTGCCTGCCCCTGCACCCGGCTCCGCCGGAGCGGCGCTTCCCTCGGACGGGGGGGGAGGGCAGGGCCGCCTCGCGGCCGCCTTCGCCCTGGCGCTGGCCCTGCACGCCGCGGGCCTGATCGGCATCACCTACCTGCACCTGACGCCGCCCGCTCCGCCGGGGGACCAGGAGATCACGATCGATCTCGCCCCGCAGATGATGGAGGCCGACACCCAGGCGGCCGCCGAGACGGCCCAGGCGGACGCCGTTCCCGAGGAGGCCAAGCCCGAGGGCGAGCCGGAAACCGCCGAGCCGGTCGAGACGCCGCAGGAGGTGCAGCCGCCGCCTCCGCCGGAGACGGCCCAGGTGGCGCCCGACGAGGTACAGCCGCCCCCGCCCACCGAGATGACGCAGGTCATGCCGGAGGAGGTTCAGCCGCCCCCGCCGCCCGAAGCCGTCACCGAGGCCGTGCCCGACACGCCGCCGCCCCCGCCGGAGGAGCAGCTCGTGACCTCCGAGGCGCAGGAGGCGGAGCCGATGGCGCCGCCCCCGCCGGTCGCGGCCAAGCCCGAGCCGCCCAAGCCCGAGCCACCCAAGCCCGATCCCAAGATCGAGGAGCGCCGCAAGGCCGCGCTGGAGAAGAAGCGCGAGGCCGAGCGCGAGGCGCGCCGCAAGGAGCTGGAGAAGGTCCAGGAGAAGAAGCGCGAGGAGGCTCGGATCAAGGCCGCCAAGGCGAAGGCCGAGCGCGACGCCGCCCGGCGCGCCCAGGCGGCGCAGGCCGGCAATTCGCAGCGCAACTCCGCCGCGACCTCGCGCCAGAGCGCGACGGGCTCAGCCGCCGCGGCCAGCGATCCCAACGCCATGGCGGCGTGGCGCGGCGCGATCGCCTCGGCGATCCGGGGCCGCATGAACCGCGAGGCGGCGGCCGGCACCGCCGGCGGCGTCGCCAACGTGCGCTTCACCGTGAGCCGCTCGGGAGCGGTGAGCGGGGTGAGCCTCGTCGGCAGCAGCGGGGTCGGAGCCATCGATGCCGCCGCGCTCGCGGCGGTGCGCGGCGGCCTGCCGCCCGCCCCCGCCGGCGTGACCTCGTCGAGCCTCGCCGTCACGGTGCCGATGCGCTTCAGTCCCGGCCGCTGAGGCCGTATCGATCGCCCCTCCGCCGCGTTGTCCCGCTCACAGCGGACGGCGCGGCGGATCACGGCGGCGGATGACGATCTACTTCACGAGCGACACGCATTTCGGCGACCCGCGCATCCTGCGCATCGACCGCCGGCCCTTCCCCGACCTGCCGACGCACGACGCGGCGCTGGTGGAAGCCTGGAACGCGGTGGTCGGACCCGACGACACGGTCTGGCACCTCGGCGACTTCGCCCTCGGGCCCCCGCCGGAGCGCGTCGCGGCGCTGCTCGCGGGCCTCAACGGGCACAAGCACCTCATCATCGGCAATAACGACGGCCCCGCGACCCTCGCGGCGCCCGGCTGGCGTTCGGTCGCACACTACGCCGAGACCGAAGTCGAGGACCGGCGGCTCGTTCTCTGCCATTACGCCTTCCGCACTTGGAACGGCCTCGGCCGGGGCGCGATCAACCTGCACGGGCACAGCCACGGCCGGCTCAAGCCGATCCCCCGGCAATACGATGTCGGCATCGATGCGCAGGACCTGCGCCCGGTCACGCTCGGGGAGATCCTGGTCTCCCGCCGCGGAAGGACGGCGCGGACGCAGCGATAGCCATTCGCCCCGCGCCCTTCCGCAGACCGAGGGCCAAGCGGGGCAGGACTGCCCGAAATTGCGGCATGGGCGGGCGCAGAACGGGGCCGGCGCGCTCGGAACCATCCGCCGAGCGTCGCCGTTCAAAAGCCGAGACGGACGACGATGCGACGAACGGAGCGGTGCCAAGGCACTGTGATGTCACTGCATTGTGCGCTCCTCACTTTTTTGCGTTCCAGTTGAATCAGCGTCGGTTCGCCCATGCGTCACCCCTTGCGACACACCGCACTCGTCGGACTCGCCGCCGCTCTGGCGGGTCTCGGCGTCGCCTCGACCGCCCTCGCCGCGCCCGGCTGCATCGATGCCCGGCGCAAGATTCAGGAAGCCGGCGCCCTGCGCTACCAAGCCCGTGAGGAAGCCCGCCTCGGCAACCGGGATCGGGTCTGCGACACCCTCGACGAGGTCGGCGACCGCTACCACGAGGCGCAGGACGCCTTCGAGGATTGCGGGGCCGACATCGTGGCCATCGACCTGCGCAGCGAACTCCGGGCGCTCAGCGTCGCCAAGCGCGTGAATCGCTGCGAGTGACCCGGGCGGCCTCGGCCGCAACCTCTTTACGCCGACGACACCATGAAAGCCGGGCCTTGGCCAAGGTCCGGGTGCGGTCCCGCACCGCCAAGCGTTGCCGTGCGGCGCACGTTCACATCAACGAAACCACCCGCTTGCCTGAGGACTTGCCATGATCGCCACCGAGAGCAGCCACCGCCCCTCCGAGACCGAGATGCGGACCGGCCCGTCCTTCGCCGCCGCCCTGTGCGGGTTCCTCGGCAGCACCGTGGCCACGACGATGGTGATGTTCCTGCTCGGCAGCAGCGTCTGACGCCCGCACGACCGTTCGCGCGCCGTCAGGGCGCGATGGACCACAGGCGGCTGCGCGAGAACAGCATCTCCGGCTTGCCGACCGCCGCCGCCGTCCTCGGCAGCGGGCATCGAAGCGTCTCGGGCCGGGGCGGGGCCGCCGCGGCCTGAGCGGGCGGCACGAGACCGAGCCGCAGCTGGACCGCCGGATGCCGCGCCGCCGTAATGGTGGCCACACCGGCGATGATGCAGCCGGCGATCACGCCGAGGAAGAAGTTCGTCATTGGAAGCGGGTTCCGAACCCGGTGCGGCGCTGGCTGTCCACGCGGAAGGGATTCACGCCTTTCGGGGCACCATTACGGCAGAGGTCTCGCATACCCGCTTTTAACAAAGCACATGCGACATGATTCGCCCGACGGAGCGACAGCAGCGCTGGAAAAGGGCGGACGATGCAGTATGCGGCCAATGCCTATGCGAGGGTCTCGCAAGTGGCCCTCACGCCCCGGGAGGCCGAGGCCGCCGTTCTGCGCAAGGCGGCCGGACGGTTGCAGGCCCTCGGCGCCGATGTGGCGACGGGACCGGCCCTCAACGAGGCCCTGACCTTCAATCAACGCGTCTGGACGATCCTGGCCTCGGCCGCGACGGAGCCGAGCAGCCCGCTGCCCATCGAGGTGCGCACCGGCATGGCGCAGCTCTCGGCCTTCGTGTTCCGCACCATCCTGGACGCGATGATCGAGCCGACGCCGCAGAAGATCGAGTCGCTGGTCTCGCTCAACAACCACATCGCCGCCGGCCTGCAGGGCGATCCCGGCCCGGGCGCCTGAGGTCTTCGGCGCCGCTCCTCGATTGGGGCGCATGGCTCCGGGCTTGCGCCGCGTGTCCGGCCTCACGGGCCGAGGACATCCGCGTCGGCACGCATCAGGCGGTCTTGGCGACGCGCCTCAGGCGGTTTTGGCGACGCGCTCGCCGGCAAAGGGCGTCGTCTCCCGCGCGTAGACGCGCGCCTTGAGGATCACCTCGTTCGGAATCTGCATCACCACGTCCCCGGTCGAGGGGTCGGTGACGCGGAAGACGAGGCTCTGGCTCTCCGCGTCCCGGATGTAAGCGCGCCGTTCCGGCTCCGGCGGCTTCGTCTCGGTGGCTTCGGGCTTCACGTCGAGCGAGACGGCGGGGTCGAGCACGCGCGGCGGCGCGGCCTCGCTCGGTGCGGGCTCCGCCACGGGGCGAATGGGGGTCACGGTCGCGGGTGAGGAAACGGGCGGCAACGGTGCCGCGGCCCTGATCGGGTCCATGGCTGCAATCCTTCGGCTTTCGGCGCGAGGCCGGCCCTCAGGAGATTGCAGGCGTCGCTACCGGAACCTTAACGGCTCAGGAGCTGTCCCCCGGGAACGGGGAGCAGCCTGACCGAGCCGTAAAGATTGCCTGAAGGATTTTCACGATTCGCGACGGGGACGGCCGATCGAGCGGCCGTCCCCGTCGCGGGCGATCCTATTCGGCCGCGTCGACGTAGAGCTTGCCGCCCTCTTCCAAGAACTCCTGCGACTTCGCCGCCATGCCGGCTTGGCGCTCGGCGTCGCTCATCGGCTGGGCTTGGCCGATGACGATGCCGGCCTCCTCCATGGCGAGCACGTCGGCGCGCAGATCCTGCGTGATCTTCATCGAGCAGAACTTCGGGCCGCACATCGAGCAGAAATGGGCGACCTTGTGGGCGTCCTTCGGCAGGGTCTCGTCGTGGTAGGCGCGCGCCGTGTCGGGATCGAGCGAGAGGTTGAACTGATCCTCCCACCGGAAGTCGAACCGCGCGCGGCTGAGGGCGTCGTCGCGCAGCTGCGCGGCGGGGTGGCCCTTGGCGAGATCGGCGGCGTGGGCAGCGATCTTGTAGGTGATGACGCCGGTCTTCACGTCGTCGCGGTTCGGCAGGCCGAGATGCTCCTTGGGCGTGACGTAGCAGAGCATCGCCGTGCCGAACCAGCCGATCATCGCCGCGCCGATGCCCGAGGTGATGTGGTCGTAGCCCGGGGCGATGTCGGTGGTCAGCGGGCCGAGCGTGTAGAACGGCGCCTCGCCGCACTCGGCCAGCTGCTTCTCCATGTTGACCTTGATCTTGTGCATCGGCACGTGGCCGGGGCCCTCGATCATGGTCTGGCAGCCCTTGTCCCAGGCGATCTTGGTGAGTTCGCCCAAGGTCTCCAGCTCGGCGAACTGCGCCGCGTCGTTGGCATCCGCGATCGAGCCGGGGCGCAGGCCGTCGCCCAGCGAGAACGACACGTCGTAGGCGCGGCAGATGTCGCAGATCTCGTCGAAGCGCTCGTAGAGGAACGATTCGCGGTGTCCGGCGAGGCACCAGCGCGCCATGATCGAGCCGCCGCGCGAGACGATGCCGGTGGTGCGCCGCGCAGTCAGCGGCACGTGGGCCAGCCGCACGCCGGCATGGATCGTGAAGTAGTCGATGCCCTGCTCGGCCTGCTCGATGAGCGTGTCCTTGAAGACCTCCCAATCGAGCTTGAGCGGGTCGCCGCCGACCTTCTCCAGCGCCTGATAGATCGGCACGGTGCCGATCGGCACGGGGGAGTTGCGCACGATCCACGAGCGGATGTTGTGGATGTTGCGGCCCGTCGAGAGGTCCATGACCGTGTCCGCGCCCCAGCGGATCGACCAGACCAGCTTCTCCACTTCCTCGGCGGCCGAGGAGGTGACGGCCGAGTTGCCGATGTTGGCGTTGATCTTCACGAGGAAGTTGCGGCCGATCGCCATCGGCTCGAGTTCGAGGTGGTTGATGTTGGCCGGGATGATGGCGCGGCCCCGGGCCACCTCCTCACGCACGAATTCCGGCGTGATGAAGGGCGGCACCGAGGCGCCGAAGCTCTCGCCGTCGGCGAGCGCGGCCTCGGCGCGCTCCAGCATCTGCTCGCGGCAGGCATTCTCGCGATGCGCCACGTAGATCATCTCTTCCGTGACGATCCCGGCCCGGGCGAACTCGAACTGCGTCACCATCTGCCCGGGTTCGGCCCGGCGGATCGTGCGCTCGGCCGGGCAGGGGGCGACGAGCTTGTCGGCGGCGGCAAAGCCGTTGTCCTCGGGCTTGACCGCCCGCGGCTGCACGGCGGCGTAGCCGCGCTTGACGATCCAGGGCTCGCGGGCGGCGGGCAGGCCCTTCTCAAGGTCGATGGCCGCATCCGTCTCCGTGTAGGGGCCGGACGGGTCGTAGACCCGCACCGGGGCTTCCTTCGGGTCGGAGAGGGCGATCTCGCGGTAGGGGACGCGGATGTCCGGGCGGCCGGGCGCTTCCGCATAGACCTTGCGGGAGCCCTGGACGGGGCCGGTGGTAACGCTGGCAGGATTGCCGTTGGGAAGGTCTTTGGGACGGACGGGTGCGTTCATCGCTGTCGCTCCTGGCGTTGGAGGCGACCCGTGGTCCCGACGATGGTGCGGTCGGCCGCTGCTCGTGCGAGCGATGAGGCCGCTGGTTCCCGTCCCTCCGCCGGTACGAGCCGGATCAGGTTCAAGGGTCAGGGCGTCGCCCACTCTCAGCCCCCTTGACGGGGCCCCCCTCGGAACGATTCCAACCTCTGCCTCGGGGCCGGTCTTGTCAATGCACGACCGAAAACCGGCCGATTCGGAGAAGGCTGTTTTCGTTTCGGAACGATCCGGCTGTCAGCGGGACGGCGCGGTGCGAAACCAGCCGGCAAAGCTTGACGGTTTGCGCCGTATCCGAGACAGGGGCTCGACGAAAAACTCACCAATTGCCGCGACAAGGGCCTTCGGGCCGCCGCGGAGGCGGCTTGGGTGTGGATGACGCCCCGGCCGCGGGTGGTCATGCGCACGCCTTTTCGCGACACCAGATGGCGATGAGCACGATCATCCCTTTCCGCCGACCCGCCCCTCCGGCGCCGACCCGCACCGGCTGCGACGTGGCGGCCGTGGCGAGCGACCTCCTGGTCGTGCTGGACCAGCTCGAAGGGCTGGTGGCGCGGGCCGCACACATGGACCGGCCGCGGATCGAGGTGGAGCGCAGCGTGCAGAACCTGCTCGACGCGATCAACGCCGTGGAGCGCGCCTCGGATTGCCTGGGCGAGGGCAACAGCGTCTCCGAGCCCGCCTGAGGCGGCGCCCCGACCTCGGCCTGGCGCGCCGTCGAGCCGAGCGTGTTCCGATCAAGCGCGGCTGGGCGGATTTGACCCGGCGGAGCCTGCCGGCCACCATGCTAGCTTCCTCATTCGTGCGCGGGGCTCGTCTGCCCGGCGCCCGCGGGAGCCGCGACCGGACACGATGAGCGAGGCCGAACGGACGATCCCCGAACGCGACGGGCGGCAGGGCGCGGCAGGCCGCCTCGACCGGCTCGTGGCGCAGGCGCGGGCCGCGGGCCTGTGGGAGCGGGTGTGGCCGGTTCTCTGGCGGGGCCTCGGCGTCGGGCTCGCCTTCCTCGCCGTGTCCTGGCTCGGCCTGTGGCTCGATCTTCCGCCGCTCTGGCGCATGGCCGGGCTCGGCCTGTTCGCGATCCTTCTCGTCCTGGCGCTTTTGCCCGCCCTGCGCCTCAAGCGCCTCAGCCGCCGCGAGGCCCTGGCCCGGATCGACCGGGAGGCCGCCCGCGCGGGGGGGCTTGCCCACGATCCGGCCTCGGCGATCGAGGACACGCTCGCCGTCGGCCAGACCGATCCGGCCACCCGTGCGCTCTGGGCGCTGCACCAGTCACGGGCCGCGGCCGCCGTCGCCCGGCTGCGGGCCGGGCGCCCGCGCCCCGACATGCCCGGCCACGACCCGCTGGCCCTGCGCGCGGGGCTCCTCGTCGCCGCGCTCGCCGCCCTCTTCGTCGCCGGCCCCGAATGGCGCGGGCGCGTCTCGGCCGCCTTCGACTGGCGCGAGCCGCCCGCCGCCGCGCCGAGCTTCCGCGTCGACGGCTGGATCGACCCGCCGATCTACACCCGCGTGCCGCCGCTGATCGTCGCGATGTCCGGCAATGCCGCGGACCCGGTGCAGCGCCTGCGCGCGCCGGTCAATTCTACGCTGATCGTGCGCATCGCCGGCCAGGGCGAGGCGGCGCTGACGCCGAATGCCGCCCTGGTGCCGGTGGCCAAGGACGAATCCGCCCCTTCGCGCGCCGCACCCGCGCCGCAGGCCTCCGCCGCCCGCGCGACCTTACGGGAGGAGCGCTTCCGGCTTGTCGGCGGTACGGCCGAACTCGGCATCGCCGCCTCGGGCTCCGAGCCGCAGCGCCTCGTGATCGAGACGATCCCCGACCGGCCCCCGGAGGTGCAGCAGGTCGGCGGCCTCGAAGTGAACGGACGGGGCACCTTCAACCTCACCTACCGCGCCAAGGACGATTACGGCATCGCCGCCGCCGAGGGGCTGGTGGAGCCGCTGAAGGCCGGCCGCTCCCTCGTGCCGGTGCCCAAGATCGGGCTGGCGCTGCCCGCCGACGCGCTCGGCGAGACCGACACCAAGACGCTCGTCGACCTCACCGACAATCCCTGGTCCGGCGCCCGGGTGAAACTGACCCTGGTGGTCCGCGACGAGGCCGGCCAGGAGGGCCGCACGCAGCCCGCCGAGATCGTGCTGCCGGCGCGCGTCTTCACGCAGCCGCTCGCCCGGGCGCTCGCCGAGGAGCGCCGCCGCCTCGTCACCGCCCCCGACGCGGATCGCCCCCGCGTCCAGACGGCGCTCGACGCCCTGCGCATCGCCCCCGAGCGCTTCACGCCGCAGCCCGCGATCTTCCTCGGGCTCACCACCGCGGCCAACCGCCTGCGCGCGGCCAAGACCGACGCGGATCTGACCGGCGTCGCCGACCTGCTGTGGGAGATGGCTCTCAAGATCGAGGACGGCGACCTCTCGGATGCCGAGAAGGCCCTGCGCGCGGCCCAGGACCGCCTCAAGGAGGCGATCGAGCGCAACGCGCCGGACGAGGAGGTGAAGAAGCTCACCGAGGACCTGAAGCAGGCCCTCGACAAGTTCATGAAGGAATTCGCCCAGCGCCAGAAGCCGCAGAACCGCCAGCAGCAATCCGAGCGGCAACAGCAGCAGAAGGGCGGCCAGACCGTCACGCCGGACGATCTGGAGAAGATGATCAAGGACATGCAGGAGGCGATGCAGCGCGGCGACACGGCCGAGGCCCAGCGCCTGCTCGAACAGCTGCGCAATGTGCTCGAAAACCTCCAGAGCGCCGAGAACGGCCAGAAGTCCGACGGCGGCATGGCCGAGATGAACCGCCAGCTCGACGACCTCGACCGCATGTCCCGCGAGCAGCAGGACCTGCGCGACGAGACCTACAAGGAGGGTCAGCAGGGACAGCGGCCCGGCCCGCGCCAGCGGCAGCAGAACGGCCAGCAGCAGGGGCAGCAAGGCCAGCGTGGGCAGCAGCCGGGCCAGCGCGGCCAGGGTGAGGAAGGCCAGCAGGGTCAGCAGGGCCGGGGCCAGCAGGGACAACAAGGTCAGGGCCAGGGCCAGCGCGGGCAGCAGGGCCAGAGCATGGGCCAGCGCCAGCAGGGCCTGCGCGAGCAGCTCCAGGATCTCAAGGAGCGCATGAAGCAGCAGGGCCTCCAGGGCGAGGAAGGGCTCGCCGACGCCGAGGGCGCCATGCGCGAGGCCGAGGAGGCGCTGGGCCAGGGTCGCAACGGCGATGCGGTCGATGCCCAGGGGCGGGCCCTGGACGGGCTCAAGCGCGGCGCCGAGGGCCTGCAGCAGCAGATGCAGCAGATGGCCGAAGGCGAGGGCCAGGGCCAGCAGGAGGGCCAGTCGCCGGGCCAGCAGGGCCGCTCGGGCGCCTCCGACGACGATCCGCTCGGCCGCCCGACGCGGGGGCGCGACCTCTCGAACGGCAACGTGCGCGTGCCCAACGCCGACGAATCCGCCGTGCAGCGCGCCCGCCGGATCATGGAGGAGTTGCGGCGCAAGCTCGGCGACCCCTCGCGTCCGCAGGAGGAACTCGACTATTTCGAGCGCCTGCTGCGCCGGAACTGACGCCCCGAAGACCCACCGCTCGGGCCGCGCTCGCGTGAGCGCGGCCCCTCACGAGATCAACGACCCATGTCCGCCAACCAGCTCGCCCTCCTCGCCTGCCTCGCCGTGGCCGTGGTGCTGCTCCTCGGCCTCGTCAACATGATGCGGGGCGGCAGCGCCAACCTCTCGCAGAAGCTGATGCGCCTGCGCGTGCTCCTGCAATTCGTCGCGATCATCGTCATCATGGGCGTGGTCTGGTGGCGGGCGGCCTGACCGCTCCGCCCGGGCCGGCGCGGCCGCTCACTCCTTCGTGCGCTCGAAGGTGACGATGCTGCGGGTCTCGCCCCGGTCGGCCCAGTTGGGCATGACCCGCCAGGGCGTCAGCACCCGCAGGCGCGCGCCGTCGAGGGTGAAGGAGCGGGTCTGCTCCGTCCCGACCCATTTCGGGTCCCAGGCCACGTCGACCGCCGTCGTCCACTTGTCCCCGTCGAGCCGGTAGCGGCCGCTGTAGGAGACGAGGGTCTGCAACAGGGCGGCGCGCTGCGCGTCGGTCTCGGCCGGCTTGCGGCCCTCGCCGGTGAGGATGAAGAAGACCCGCTTCTCCGGCGTGAACAGGACGTAGCCGGTCGGCCGGTCGCCCATCGCCGGCAGCTTCGTGCCGTCGGCGCGCGCCTCCACCTCGTACGAGACCAGCTTCCAGAGCCCGACCACGCGGGCCTCGTCGTCGGCCCGGGCCAGTCCCGGCACCAGGCCGGCCGCCAGAGCCAACCCCGCCTGCAGCCCCATTCCCATCGTCGTTCGCATCGTTTCCCCCGGATCGAGAAGCCCCCGCCGAAGGGGTGTATCGGCAACGCGGACGTCGCTCGGAGGATGCGCCATCGACGCATCCCCACCGGGGAGCCTGCCGTCGGCCTCCGATCCTCGGCGGGAGCCTCCCGCTTCGTTCCGGATCGCCGACGAAGCCCGCCGGGTGTGGCGTCGGCGCCCCACCGGCCGAGCAAAAGCACGGGCGCCGGATGAATCCACGGGCTGCGGCCCCGAGTGCGTGATAATCGAGGCGGGTTGAAACGGACGGATCGACCGCCGATGAAGTCACCCATTGCCCGGATTCTCCTCGGCGCCCTCGTCGCCTCGGCCGTCACGACCACGCAGGCCGCCGATCTCGGCGCCGCCCGGGCTCCCGCGCCGCCGCCCTACTTCGCCCCCGTCCAGCCCTACTCGATCGTCTCCGAGGTCCGCATCGGCGGCTCGGTTCAGGATCCGGGCAGTGCCGAGGGCAAGCTTCCGGGCTTCAGCACCGCGAACGTCAACGGCGAAATCCTGTTCGCCAAGCCGCTGGTGACCACCGATCCGTTCTGGCAGGCCTTCGTGCCGCGTCCCACCGTGGGCGGCAGCTACAACACCGGCGGCCGCACCAGCTACGCCTATATCGGCGCGACCTGGACGGTGGACCTCTTCCCCGAGACGCTCGACCGGCGCGTCTTCCTCGAAGGCTTCTTCGGCGGCGCGGCCCATAACGGCTATACCGGCCTGAAGGCGAACGCGCCCTACGGCTTCAATGCGCTGGGCTGCAATCCGCTGTTCCGCGAGGCGGCGGCGCTGGGCTTCCGCATCAACGCCCAGTGGAGCGTGATGGCCACCGTCGAGCACATGTCGAATGCCGGCCTGTGCGGCGACAACCGCGGCCTGACCAATTTCGGCGGAAAGCTCGGCTACACGTTCTGATCCGGCGCCGGCCGCTTTTCCGGCTTGCTAAAGACCCGCCGCGCGCGAAACATCGCCCGGCGGGTTTTTCTTTGGCCAGGGCCTGCCCGTCGCGAGGGCCGGCCGGCCCCTGCGGCCCGCGAAAAACAGATAACAATCTCGCGCCCGCAGCGGATGCGGCATCCGGGACGGGAGCGAGAGGAGAGAACGCCGTGGTCAAGCTCAACCGCATCTACACCCGCACCGGCGACAAGGGCACGACCGGACTCGCCAACGGCGAGCGCCGCTCCAAGGCCGATCTGCGGGTGGAGGCCTACGGCACGGTCGACGAGACCAATGCCTGCATCGGGCTCGCCCGCCTGCAGGCCGAACCCGCCCTCGACGCAATGCTGGCGCGCATCCAGAACGACCTGTTCGATCTCGGCGCGGATCTCGCCACGCCCCCGAGCGACAAGCCGCTGGGCTACGAGCCTCTGCGGATCGTGCCCGCCCAGGTCCAGCGCCTGGAGGCGGAGATCGATGCGCTGAACGCCGAGATTCCGCCGCTCACCTCCTTCGTGCTGCCCGGCGGCTCGCCCACGGCGGCCGCGCTCCACCTCGCCCGCACCGTCTGCCGCCGGGCCGAGCGGCTGGTCGTGTCGCTGTCGGGCATCGAGAGCGAGGCGATCTCGGGCGAAGCCCTGCAATACCTCAACCGGCTGTCCGATTTCCTGTTCGTGGCCTCCCGCGCGGCCAACCGGAACGGCGCCGACGACGTGCTCTGGGTGCCCGGCCAGAACCGCTGACAGTCAACCCTACCCTACCGAGAAGGCGCGTTGACAAGCGGGAAATCGCCTCGTTACGGTCCCGCCGCCCTGACAATCACATCGAGTTCCGTCGAGCGGATCCTGAAGCCGTCCTTGAAGTGACGCCGGGACTGTGTCGGCGCGGAGGAAAGCGACAGTCATGAAGGTTCTGGTGCCCGTCAAGCGGGTGGTCGACTACAACGTGAAGATCCGCGTCAAGGCCGACGGGTCGGGCGTGGAACTCGCCAACGTCAAGATGTCGATGAACCCCTTCGACGAGATCGCCGTCGAGGAGGCGATCCGCCTGAAGGAGAAGGGCACGGTCTCGGAGATCGTCGCGGTCTCGATCGGGCCGCAGCAGGCCCAGGAGACGCTGCGCACCGCGCTCGCCATGGGCGCCGACCGGGCGATCCTGATCAAGACCGACGTGAATTGCGAGCCCCTGGCGGTCGCCAAGATCCTCAAGGCGATCGTCGAGAAGGAAAGCCCGAACCTCGTCATCCTCGGCAAGCAGGCCATCGACGACGATTCCAACCAGACCGGCCAGATGCTCGCCGCCCTGCTCGGCTGGCCGCAGGGCACCTTCGCCTTCAAGCTTGAATTCGGCGAGGGCGCGGTCGACGTGACCCGCGAGGTCGATGGCGGGCTCCAGACCGTCTCGCTCAAGCTGCCGGCCATCGTCACGACGGACCTGCGCCTCAACGAGCCGCGCTACGCCAGCCTGCCCAACATCATGAAGGCGAAGAAGAAGCCGCTGGAGGAGCTGGCCCCCGACGCGCTCGGCGTCGACGTCACGCCCAAGCTCACCGTGCTCAAGGTGTCCGAGCCTCCGGGCCGCTCGGCGGGCGTGAAGGTCGGCTCCGCGGCCGAACTCGTGCAGAAGCTCAAGGTCGAAGCCGGCGTACTCTGACCCCCTCAGGCGCCGCTCCCGGAACCGGTCGAGCGGCGCCTCCCTCCCTCATCTGAGAGATCGTTCATGACCACGCTCCTCTACGTCGAGCACGCCAACGGACAGATCAAGGACGGCACGCTCAAGGCGCTCACCGCGGCCAAGGAAATGGGCGCTCCGATCCACGCGCTCGTGCTGGGCTCCGGCTCGAAGGCGGCGGCCGAGGCCGCGGGCCGTCTCGACGGCGTCGAGAAGGTGCTGAGCAGCGAGGAGGCGGTCTACGATCACGACCTCGCCGAGCCGAGCGCAGCGCTGATCGCCTCGATCGCCGAGCCCTACGACGCGATCGTGGCCGCCGCCACGACCACGGGCAAGAACACGCTGCCGCGCGTGGCCGCGCTCCTCGACGTCGCGCAGATCTCCGACATCATCAAGGTCGTTGCGCCCGACACCTTCGAGCGGCCGATCTACGCCGGCAACGCGATCCAGACCGTGCAGGCGGGTGCGGGCAAGCGGGTCATCACCGTGCGCACCGCCGCCTTCAAGCCCGCGGAAGAGGGCGGCGCGGCGGCACCCGTCGAGGCACTCTCGGCCGCGGCACCCGACGCGCTGGGTGCTGCCTACAAATCGGAAGAAATCGCCAAGTCCGACCGGCCGGAGCTCGCCTCGGCCAAGTTCATCGTCTCCGGCGGTCGCTCGCTGGGCTCGGCGGACAAGTTCAAGGAGTTGATCGAGCCGCTGGCCGACGCGCTCGGCGCGGCGGTGGGCGCTTCGCGCGCGGCGGTGGATGCGGGCTACGCCCCCAACGACTGGCAGGTGGGCCAGACCGGCAAGGTGGTGGCGCCCGACCTCTACGTGGCGGTCGGCATCTCCGGCGCGATCCAGCACCTGGCCGGCATGAAGGACTCGAAGGTCATCGTCGCCGTCAACAAGGACGAGGACGCGCCGATCTTCCAGGTGGCGGATTACGGCCTCGTCGGCGACCTGTTCCAGGTGGTGCCGGAACTCCAGGCCGAGATCGCCAAGGCCAAGGACCGGTAGCGGACCGCCGAATGCGGGGGCGGGCTCGTCGCCCGGCCCCACAGCCTGCGGCCGAAGGACCGGACAGGGAGCCGGATGTAGCCGGATCGGATGGGACCGGTTTGACGCATTTGTTGCAGTGCCGCATTCTAGGGGTGCGGGTTGCAGGACGATGCCGCAGCAGTAGGACGTGATTCGGGTATGGGCATCGAGATCAAGACGGTCGGCATCATCGGTGCCGGCCAGATGGGCAGCGGCATCGCGCATGTCTGTGCGGCATCGGGCCTGGACGTTCGGCTGAACGACCGCGACCCCGACCGGATCGACGCCGCGCTTGGGCTGATCGACGCGAACCTCACGCGTCAGGTCCAGAAGGGCACGCTCAGCGACGAGCAGCGCCGCAGCGCCCTGGAGCGGATCGGGGCCGCACGGGGCTTCGACGATCTCGCGCCCTGCGACCTCGTCATCGAGGCGGCGACCGAGGACGAGGCGACCAAGCGCAAGATCTTCCAGAGCCTGTGCCCGTCGCTCAAGCCCGATGCGCTGGTCGCGACCAACACCTCGTCCATCTCGATCACCCGGCTCGCGGCGTCGACCGACCGCCCGGACCGCTTCATCGGCATCCACTTCATGAACCCGGTGCCGCTGATGCAGCTCGTCGAGCTGATCCGCGGCATCGCCACCGAGGACCCGACCTACGAATCGGCCAAGGTCTTCATCGCCAAGCTCGGCAAGACCTCGACCATGTCCGAGGACTTCCCGGCCTTCATCGTCAACCGCATCCTGCTGCCGATGATCAACGAGGCGATCTACACCCTCTACGAGGGCGTAGGCTCGGTGGAGTCGATCGACACGGCGATGCGGCTCGGCGCGAACCACCCGATGGGCCCGCTCCAGCTCGCCGACTTCATCGGCCTCGATACCTGCCTGTCGGTGATGCAGGTGCTCTACGAGGGGCTGGCCGATTCGAAGTACCGGCCCTGCCCGCTCCTGGTGAAATACGTCGAGGCCGGCTGGCTCGGCCGCAAGACCAAGCGCGGCTTCTACGACTATCGCGGCGAGACGCCGGTCCCGACGCGCTGAGGACGGCGCCGCTCATCCCGGCGCATCTCCTTCCCGAGGGCGCGAGGACGGGTCACCTCCGCTGGCGTTCGCGATGGCGGGACCGGCCGTTCGTGCGCGCCTTTGGAAACCGGATGAGGCTGCTCTGCGCAGCGACGTTTCTCACCGTCGCGACCATGGCCGCACCGGCCGGAAGTGCGGCGAGCGAGGTCGCGGCCGAGCGCTATCCGCTGGCCTGCGTCTATTTTCGCCGCGATCTCGACCAGTACGAGCATTGCGCCCGGCGCGAGGACGGGATGGTCCGGGTCGCCCCGGCGCATGTCGCGCGGCTGCGGTTCGAGCGCGGCCTCGCCGAGTTGCGCGTGCCGGGAATCGGCTGTCTCTGGGTGCGCCGCGACGGCCTCGCGCTGCCGGTGTTCCTGCTCGACAACGGGCCGGACCCGTTCGAGCAAGGCCTCGTGCGCAGTTGGCGCAACGGCACGGTCGCCTTCTACGACCGCCGCCTGCGGCTCGTCCTCGCCACGCCCTATGACTGGGCCTTCCCGTTCAATGCGCGCGGCGAGGCGCTGGTCTGCGAGGGCTGCCGCTCGGACGGAAGGCAACCCGCCTCCATGGTCGGCGGGCGCTGGGGCCTGATCGACCGGACGGGACGCCTCATCCTACCGCTGGCCGAGACGGACGCCGCCGACAGGCGCTATTTCGACCGGCGCTGATCCGCGCCCTCCGCGGCCTCGACCGCGTAGCCGAACTCGGCCGACGCGTGCTCCAGCCAGCGCCAGAAGCTGCCGGCGAAGCTGCGAGCGACCGTGAGGTCGTAGGTCGGGCCGGCATCGCGTTGCCAGAACTGCACGCCGATATGGGCGATGCTCGTCACCGCTGCCCGGCCCGGCCCGAACGCGCGCGGATGCAGATCGACCGCGACGCCCTTGGCGAGCATGGCACGCGCCTGCGCGCCCGAGATCCGCACCAGGGCGCGGCTGTCGCTCTGGTCGGTGACGGCAGCGACGCCGCGCAGGGCCTCGGGCAGGTCCCTCAGATCGCGCGGTGACGGCGCCACCGCGAGCCACTGGCCGGGCGCGGACCAGACCAAACCCGTCTCGCCATGGAAGATTGCAGTTCCGGCCTCCGGCAGGGACGGGCCGAACCGGTCCGCGAGAGTGGTTCGTAAGCCGGCTTCCTTTCCCTCGGCCGCGATGACGGTGGCGAGGCCGATCCCCTCGCGCAATTTCAGGCGGATGCCCGCCGGTCCCGCCGCCGCGCCGTGGCGCCCGACCCGCGCGGCCCCTTCCCAGGCGCCGCGCGGCCGCCACAGGCTCGTCATCGCCTCAGACACGCAGCTTCTCCTCCTTGGGGTCCACGAAGACGGCTGAGCAGATCTCGACCTCGATCTCGGCACCGCGCACCGGATCGGTGGCGCGCACCCGCTCACCGTGACGCTCCGGCCCGCGCCGGATCAGGCCGAGGCCGATCCAAGACTTCAGGCTCGGCGAGTAGGCTACCGAGGTCATCACGCCCTCGTCCGCCTCAAGACTCGGCTCCGCGCCGAGGCTCAGGAAATGCGCGCCCGCCCGCAGCCGCGCGCTCGGATCGACGGGGCGGAAGCCGACCAGGACCGGCCGGTCCGGATCGACCAGCGCCGGGCGCTCCTTCATCAGGCGGCCGACATAGTCCTTCTTCCTGGCGAGCATCCCGCCGAGGCCGAGATCGCGCGCGGTGGTCTGACCGTTGATTTCGGCGCCCGCCGCGTGGCCCTTCTCGATGCGCATCACCGAGAGCGCCTCCGAGCCGTAGGCGGTGATGCCGTAGGGCAGGCCGGCTTGCATGATCGCCCGCCACGCGGCGTCGCCGTAGGCGGCCGGCACCGCCAGCTCGTAGGCGAGCTCGCCCGAGAATGAGATACGGAACAGCCGCGCCGGGATGCTGCCGCCGACGGTGACCTCGGTGCAGGCGAGGAAAGGAAACGCCTCGTTCGAGAGGTCGAAGCCGGGATCGACGATGCGGCGCAGGGTGTCGCGGGCGCGGGGTCCGGCGACCGCAACTTGCGCCCATTGCTCGCTCACCGAGGCGAGCTGCACGTCGAGATCCGACCACAACCATTGCCGGCAAAATTCGAGATGCTGCATCACCCGCGCAGCGTTCGCCGTCGAGGCGGTCATGACGTAGTGCGTGTCGCCCAACCGCGCGACGGTGCCGTCATCCATGACGAAGCCGTCCTCGCGCAGCAGCACGGCGTAGCGCGCCTTACCGACGGGCAGCGTCGCGAAGGGGTTGGCGCAGACCCGCTCGATGAAGGCGAGCGCGTCGCGGCCCTGGATGTCGATCTTGCCCAGCGTGGTGACGTCGCAGAGTCCGACGCGGGCGCGCACGGTCTCGACCTCGCGCACCACCGTGTCGAGCCAATCGGTCTCGCCGGCGCGCGGGAAGTAGGCCGGGCGCAGCCACAGACCGGTCTCGACGAAGACGCACCCGTTCTCCTCGGCCCAGGCATGGGACGGGACGTGGCGGGTGGCGCGGAATTCCTTACCGCGGTGATGGCCGGCAAACGCGCCGATCGCGACCGGGGTGAAGGGCGGGCGGAACACCGTGGTGCCGACGCTCGGGATGTCCTTGCCGGTCAGCTCGGCCATGATCGAGAGGCCGGCGAGGTTCGAGGTCTTGCCCTGGTCGGTCGCCATGCCGAGCGTGGTGTAGCGCTTCAAGAGCTCGACCGCGCGGAATCCCTCGCGGTGGGCAAGCTCGACGTCGGAGGCCGCCACGTCGTTCTGGAAATCGACGAAGGCTTTTCCGCGGGGCTTGGGCACGCGCCAGAGCGGGGTGTGGTCCACGCTCTCCGGGTCGGTCTGCGGGGCGGGCTCTGCGGTCGCGGTGAAGCCGCACTCACTCGCGGCCTCGGCGCCGGCCCGGGCGCCGGTCTCCAGACATTCGGCGAGGGTGAAGCGCCCGGCGGCGGCGCCGGCCGCCTGCATGCCGGAAGCGAGGGCGCCCGGCACGAAGGCGTGGATCGCCTCGTCCCAGACCGGCCGGCGCGACAGGTGCGAATCGAGATGCACCACCGGGTTCCAGCCATTGGCCATGGCGAGGCCGTCGCAGGGGATGACTTCCGAGCTGTGATATCTGTCCACGACCTGAATCGCGCTCAAGCCGAGATGACCCTTGGTGCCGGCGACATAGCCGCCCGCCACCACCCGGGCGCCAGCGGCCTCCGCCATCCGCCGCAAGGCGGGGGGAACGGAGGCGCGGGTGTCGATCACCGCCGCCAGCCCGCCGCCCGCGGTCAGGACATCGGCGGCTGTGCGCCAACCGTCGTCGCTCGACGTGAACACGGCGAGGCGGCGCCCCGGCAGCACGCCGTAACGGTTGAGGTAGGTCCGCATCGCACCGGCCAGCATCACGCCGGGGCGGTCGTTGCCCCCAAAAACGTGCGGGCGCTCGATGGCGCCGGCCGCGAGCACCGCCCGCCGCGCCACGATCCGCCACAGCCGCTGGCGCGGGGCGTGAGGGGCCGGCACCGCGCAATGGTCGGAGACGCGCTCGACCGCGCCGTAGGCGCCGTGATCGTAGACGCCGAACAGGGTGGTGCGCGACAGGATGCGCACTTCGGGGAGACTCTCCAGCTCGGCCAGAGCGCGGGCGGCCCAGTCGGCTCCGCTCGCACCGCCGATCTCGCGCCGCTCGGCGAGCAGCCGGCCGCCGGTGGCGAAATCCTCGTCGACCAAGATCACGCGGGCGCCGGAGCGACCGGCGGCGAGCGCCGCCGAGAGCCCGGCCGGGCCGCCGCCGATGACGAGCACGTCGCAATGGGCGTGGGCGTGGTCGTAGGTGTCGGGATCGGGGGCGTCGGCGGCGCGGCCGAGGCCCGCCGCGCGCCGGATCATCGGCTCGTACAGCTTTTCCCAGAAGGCCGCCGGCCACATGAAGGTCTTGTAGTAGAAGCCCGCCGCGAAGACCGGCGAGAGCACCGCGTTGACCGAGAGCGCATCCACGGCGAGGGACGGCCAGCGGTTCTGGCTCGTCGCCTCCAGCCCCTCGTAGAGTTCGGCCATGGTGGCGCGGGTGTTGGGCTCGCGTCGCGCCCCGGAGCGGAGTTCCACCAGCGCGTTCGGCTCCTCCGAGCCGGCCGAGAGGATGCCGCGGGGCCGGTGATACTTGAACGAGCGGCCGACGAGGCGCACGCCGTTGGCAAGCAGCGCCGAGGCCAGCGTATCGCCGTGGCAGCCGGTGAGGCGCCGCCCGTCGAAGGTGAAGTCGCGCGGCCGGCTCCGGTCGATCAGGCCGCCGGTGGCGGTGCGGAAGGGCTGGGCACCTCCGAACCCTCCTCCCAACAGATCTCGGGCTTGCCCGAGATCCGCACTGATCTGCCCAAGTCGGGCAGGCCCGACTTGGGTGGGGGAGGGTGCCCGCGGAGCGGGCGGGTGAGGGGGCGACGTTTCCGGAGAGGTCGCTCCCCTCTCCCGACCCTCGCTGACGCGAGGGCCACCCTCCCCCGCGGAGGGGGGAGGGAAGTTCGGCGTCTTATCAAGCATGGGAAGCGCTCCCGGCGGGCGTGGTGGCGCGGGTCTTGGCAACGTCGCGCGCCGGCTCAACCGCCTCGATGGCGTGGGTGCGGGTGTCGCGGGTCACGACCAGCCAGGAGCGGCAGCCGGCGGCGTGGTACCAGAGTTCGCGGATCGTCCCGGCGGGGTTGTCGCGGAGATAGACGTAGTCGTGCATGGCTTGCGCCGAGGCATCGAGCCCGTCGGGACGCACGGGCGCGGCGTCGCCGAGGTAGCTGAACTCCCCGTTGTCGCGCTCGCCGCAATAGGGGCATCGGATGCGCATGGCGTGTCGTCCGTCCTGAATCGTTTGGTTCCACCCCTCGTCCTCATCCTGAGGTGCCGCGAAGCGGCCTCGAAGGAGAGCTCCAGGGATCGTAGCGGCTGCTGGAGGTCTCCTTCGAGGCCTCCGCTACGCTCCGGCACCTCAGGATGAGGGCGGTGGATGGGAGGCTGCGGTCAGCCTCAATGCAGGTTGGGCTGGGCGCCCATGCCCTTCTCGTCGATGAGATGGCCGGTGGCGAAGCGGTCGAGGCGGTAGGCGCTCGCATCCGCGTGGGGTTCGTCGCGGGCGATCAGGTGGGCAAAGCAGAAGCCGGCGGCGGGTGTGGCCTTGAAGCCGCCGTAGCACCAGCCGGCGTTGAGATAGAGGCCGCCGATGTCGGTGCGGTCGATGATGGGCGAGCCGTCCATCGACATGTCCATGATGCCGCCCCAGTGGCGCAGCAGCCGCAGGCGCCCGATGCCGGGCCAGAGGGCCATGCCGCCCTCCATCACGTCCTCGATGGTGTGGAGGTTGCCGCGGCTCGCATATGAGTTGTAGCCGTCGATGTCGCCGCCGAAGACGAGGCCGCCCTTGTCCGACTGGCTGACGTAAAAGTGGCCGGCCCCGAAGGTCATCACGCCGTCGATCAGCGGCTTCACGCCCTCGCTCACGAAGGCCTGGAGTACGTGGCTCTCGATCGGCAGGCGCATGTCGACCATGCCGGCGAGCAGCGAGGAGGAGCCGGCCACCGACAAAGCCACCTTCCCCGCCCGGATGAAGCCGCGGCTGGTCTCGACGCCGGTGACGCGGCCGTTCTCGCGGCGGATGCCGGTGACGGCACAGTTCTGGACGATGTCGACGCCGCGATCACTCGCCGCGCGGGCATAGCCCCAGGCTACCGCGTCGTGGCGCACGGTGCCGCCGCGGCGCTGGAGCAGGCCGCCCTTCACGGGGAAGCGCGCATTGTCGAAATCGATGAACGGGACCAGCCGGCGCACGCCCTCGCGGTCGAGCAGTTCCGCATCGATGCCGGCGAGCCGCATGGCGTTGCCGCGGCGGGCATAAGCGTCGCGCTGCGCGTCCGAATGGTACAGGTTCAACACGCCGCGCTGGCTGACCATGGCGTTGTAGTTGATGTCCTGCTCCAGCCCCTCCCAGAGCTTCATCGAGCGCTCGTAGAACGGGATGTTGCCGGGCAGGCCGTAGTTCGAGCGCACGATGGTGGTGTTGCGGCCCACATTGCCGGAGCCGATGTGGCTCTTCTCCAGCACGGCGACGTTGGTGAGGCCGTGTTCCTTGGCGAGGTAGTAGGCGGTGGCGAGCCCGTGCCCGCCGCCGCCGACGATGACCACGTCGTAGGCCTCCTGCGGGGCGGCGTCGCGCCATTGCGGGGTCCAGTCCCGCTGGCCGCGCAGGGCCTGCCCCAGGACGCTGAACAGGGAGTAGCGCATGGGGTCAGCCGCTCTTGCCCGAGATGTCCGTGTGGCCCCAGAGGTAGCCGCGATCCCCCGCGGCGGACTTGCATTTCGCGACACGTTTCCGGCACATCGCGCAGAAATACGCGGCTCGTCCTTCGCCTGATCCGAGCGCAGGGCGTATCGCCGGACCCGCGCGACGGCCGCGTCGGCCATCCCGGAGGGATCGATCGGAGATGTCGGACGATCCCCCCGAACCGGGCCACCACGCCCGGCCCCGGCGAAAGCTCCCGCGGGCCGAAGATCCCGCGCCGCGAACGGTCGGCTTCGTGCTGGTGCCGGACTTTCCGCTGATGGCCTACACCGCGGCGGTCGAGCCCCTGCGCGCCGCCAACACCCTGTCGGGCTGCGAACTCTATCGCTGGTGGCACGCCGCGCCGGGCGGCGGCGTGGTGCAGGCCTCGAACGGGCTCGGCATCCTCACCGACGTCGCCGTCGGCGCGCGTGCGCGCGCCGACCGCGTCTTCGTCTGCGCCGGCGGAAACCCGGCCGAGTTCGACGATCCCTCCCTGTTCGCGTGGCTGCGCGGGCTCGCCCGCCACGGGGCGACGCTCGGCGGCATCTCCGGCGGGCCGTATCTTCTCGCCCGCGCCGGTCTGCTCTCGGGGCGCCGTTGCACGCTGCACTGGGAGCACGTCCCGGCCTTCGAGGAGCGCTACCCCGAGATCGAGGTGGTCCGCTCGCTGTTCGAGATCCAGGGCGACCGCATCACCTGCTCCGGCGGCATCGCCGCGCTCGACCTGATGCTCGACCTGATCGGCCGCGACCACGGCGCCGGTCTCGCGGCGGGGGTGAGCGACTGGTTCCTGCACAACCAGATCCGCGAGGGCCTGAGCCCGCAGCGGATGGACCTGCGCCAGCGCTTCGGCGTGCGCGACCCACGGCTGCTGCGGGTGCTCGCGGCGATGGAGGCGAACCTCGAAGCGCCGCTTCCGCGGGAGGCCCTGGCGGAGTTGGCCCGCGTGTCCGTACGGCAGATAGAGCGACTGTTCCGCCAGGGGCTCGGGCACGGTCTCCACCGGCATTACCTGCACCTGCGCCTCGACCGGGCGCACCAGCTCGGCCGGGAGAGCGCGTTGAGCCGCGCCGAAATCGCTGCTGCCACGGGTTTTGCGAGTGCGGACGAGCTGTCGCGGGCCGAGCGGAGACGGCAGCGGCAAGGGGCGGAGGGTTGACGAAGCAGCCTTCCGGCGAACGGGCAATCATTTCGAAGCGGGCGCCCCCTCTCCCCGCCGGGCGGGGAGAGGCCGGCCTGCACCTCGTCGTGCAGGGCGGTAGCGGAGGCGAAGCCGGAGCGATGGTGAGGGGGTGCTTCCGGAGGAGGTTCATTCGGACGAGCCCCCTCACCTTCGGCTGCCGCCTCGCTTCGGCGACGACAGGGTCGCCGAAGCCCTCTCCCCGCGTGCGGGGAGAGGGGATGCTGGTCTATCGACGTGTCGTTTCGTAAGCCAGCGGAGCAGGCGACCGCGCGATCGGCTTTCGCTCACGTAGTTTCATGACAGGAAATTTTCGTGCTTGAAAGTTGACGCGGCGACGCCGCCGTGCGATCCCGTTCGACAGTGATCGAACGGACGGGGCGACGCCGATGTGCGGTATTGTCGGGCTATTCCTCAAGAATCCGAAGCTTGAACCGCAGCTCGGCGCGATGCTCTCCAAGATGCTGGAGACGATGACCGATCGCGGCCCCGACAGCGCGGGCTTCGCGGTCTACGGCTCGGACGGCGCCGCGGATGCCGGCAGCGTCAAGCTGACCCTGCGCGGCCCCGGCCCGGCCGAGTTGCGGGGCGCGGTCGCAGGGCTGGAGCAGGCGCTGGCCCTCTCCGTTGAGACGACGGAGCGCGACACCCACACCGTCCTCGCTATGCCCGCCGAGCGCGAGCAAGAGATCCGCGCATGGCTCACCGCCAACGCCCCCGGCATCGACGTGGTGAGCGCGGGCCGGCGCATGGAGATCTACAAGGAGGTTGGGCTGCCGGCTTCCGTGGCCGAGCGTTTCGCCCTGGAGGGCATGTCCGGCACCCACGGCATCGGCCATACCCGCATGGCCACCGAGAGCGCGGTGACGACCAACGGCGCCCACCCGTTCTCGACGGGCACCGACGAGTGCCTCGTCCATAACGGCTCGCTGTCCAACCACAACGACCTGCGCCGCCGCCTCCGGCACGAGGGCCTGAGCTTCGCCACCCAGAACGACACCGAGGTCGCCGCCGGCTATCTCAGCTGGCGCATGCGCGAGGGCGCCTCGCTGAAGCAGGCGCTCGAATCGAGCCTGACCGATCTCGACGGCTTCTTCACCTTCGTGGTCGGCACCGAGAACGGCTTTGCCGTGGTGCGCGACCCCATCGCCTGCAAGCCCGCCGTGATGGCCGAGACCGACGACTACGTCGCCTTCGGCTCCGAGTACCGGGCGCTGGTCGGCCTGCCCGGGATCGACGCCGCCCGGGTGTTCGAGCCCGAGCCGGCCAAGGTCTACGCGTGGGAACGCGCCAGCCACCACGCCTCCGGGGAGCGCCAGTGATGCCGAGCTTCGACCTGCGATCCGCGCCCCTGCGCGAGTTGAACCGGGCGCTCCACGCCCTGCGGCCCGACACCAACGAGACCCACTGGACCGTCACCGGTCCGGACGGGCGCCACGCCATCGCCGCCGGGCTCGACGCGCCGGTCTCCGTCGAGATCGAGGGCAATGTCGGCTACTATTGCGCCGGCATGAACAAGCTCGCCACCGTGCTCGTCAACGGCAATGCGGGCGTCGGCGTCGCCGAGAACATGATCTCCGGCCTCGTCCACGTGCGGGGCGATGCCAGCCAGTCGGCCGGCGCCACGGCGCATGGCGGCCTGCTCATCATCGACGGCAATGCCGGCGCCCGCTGCGGCATCTCGATGAAGGGCGTCGACATCGTCGTGAAGGGCTCGATCGGCCACATGTCGGCCTTCATGGCCCAGGCCGGCACGCTCACCGTGCTCGGGGATGCCGGCGAGGCGCTCGGCGACTCGCTCTACGAGGCCAAGCTCTACGTGCGCGGCTCGGTGAAGAGTCTGGGCGCCGACTGCATCGAGAAGCCCATGCGCGACGAGCATCGCGCCGAACTCGCCGAGAAGCTGAAGGCAGCGGGCCTCTTCGGTGAGGTCGGCGTCGAAGAATTCCGACGCTACGGCTCGGCCCGCACCCTCTACCACTTCCACGTCGACAACGCCGGAGCCTACTGATGACGGATCACCGCCAGCCTCCGCGCACCAAGCCACGCCTGTCGGCAACCTTCACCCCCGACGTGATGTCCGAGATCCGCCGCGCGGCGGCGACCGGCATCTACGACATCCGCGGCGCCGGGGCGAAGCGCGCCCTGCCGCATTTCGACGACCTCCTGTTCCTCGGCGCCTCGATCAGCCGCTACCCGCTGGAGGGCTACCGCGAGCGCTGCGGCACCGAGGTGGTGCTGGGCGCGCGCTTCGCCTCGAAGCCGATCCACCTGAAGACGCCGGTCACCATCGCCGGCATGAGCTTCGGCTCGCTCTCGGCCAACGCCAAGGAGGCCCTCGGGCGCGGCGCCACCATCGCCGGCACCTCCACCACCACGGGCGACGGCGGCATGACGCCGGAGGAGCGCGGCCACTCCAAGACCCTGGTCTATCAGTACCTGCCCTCCCGCTACGGCATGAACCCGGACGACCTGCGCAAGGCCGACGCCATCGAGGTGGTGATCGGCCAGGGCGCCAAGCCCGGCGGCGGCGGCATGCTGCTCGGCCAGAAGATCACCGAGCGCGTCGCCGGCATGCGCTGCCTGCCGCCCGGCGTCGATCAGCGCTCCGCCTGCCGCCACCCGGACTGGACCGGGCCGGACGACCTCGCGATCAAGATCGAGGAGCTGCGCGAGATCACCGACTGGGAGAAGCCGATCTACGTCAAGGTCGGGGCCTCGCGCCCCTACTACGACACCGCGCTGGCGGCCAAGTCCGGCGCCGACGTGGTCGTGCTCGACGGCATGCAGGGCGGCACCGCCGCGACGCAGGACGTGTTCATCGAGCATGTCGGCATCCCGACGCTGGCCGCGATCCGCCCCGCCGTGCAGGCACTTCAGGATCTGGGGCTCCACCGCAAGGTGCAGCTCATCGTCTCCGGCGGTATCCGCTCCGGCGCCGATGTCGCCAAGGTGCTGGCGCTCGGCGCCGACGCGGTCGCCATCGGCACCGCCGCCCTGATCGCGCTCGGCGACAACGATCCCCGCTGGCAGGCCGAGTACGAGGCGCTCGGCACCACGGCCGGCGCCTACGACGACTGGCACGAGGGGCGCGACCCCGCCGGCATCACCACGCAGGACCCGGAACTCGCCAAGCGCCTCGATCCGGAACTCGCGGGCCGCCGGCTCGCCAACTACCTCGCGGTGATGACCCTGGAGGCCCAGACCATCGCCCGGGCCTGCGGCAAGAGCCACCTGCACAACCTCGAACCCGAGGATCTGGTGGCGCTCACCATCGAGGCCGCGGCCATGGCCCAGGTGCCGCTCGCCGGCACCGGCTGGATCCCCGGCAAGAACCCCACGATGTCCGGCATCTGACGTGCGAGGGCCGACCCCGACAGCTTCAGGGCGGCCCTTTTTCTTGGGTGGGATTTTTGGATGGGACCAACGAGGGTCCGATGACACCGGGAGGATTCTTGCAATGACGCATGAACTCGAAACCGCCGCCCGGGAGCGCGGCATCAAGTATTTCCTCGTGTCCTACACCGACCTGTTCGGCACCCAGCGTGCCAAGCTGGTGCCGGCCGCCGCCATCGGCAGCACCTGCCGCAACGGCGCGGGCTTTGCCGGCTTCGCTACCTGGCTCGACATGAGCCCGGCGGACGCCGACCTGCTGGCGATGCCCGACGCGGAAGGGCTGATCCAGCTGCCCTGGAAGCCGGAGGTGGGCTGGCTGCCCGCCGACCTCGTGATGAACGGCCAGGCGGTCGAGCAGGGCCCGCGCAACATCCTCAAGCGCCTGATCAAAGAGGCGGCCCGCGAGGGGCTGCAGATGAAGAGCGGCGTCGAGTGCGAGTTCTTCCTGATCACGCCCTGCGGCTCGGAGCCCGCCGACACCGCCGACCGGCAGACCAAGCCCTGCTACGACCAATCCGCCCTGATGCGCCGCTACGAGGTGATCACCGAGATCTGCGACGCGATGCTGGCGCTCGGCTGGAAGCCCTACCAGAACGACCACGAGGACGCGAACGGCCAGTTCGAGATGAACTGGGACTACGACGACGCGCTCGTCACCGCCGACCGGCACGCCTTCTTCAAGTACATGACCCGCTCGATCGCCGAGAAGCACGGCTTCCGCGCGACCTTCATGCCCAAGCCCTTCATGGATCTGACGGGCTCCGGCTGCCACGCCCACGTCTCGCTCTGGCGCGACGGCCAGAACGTCTTTGCCAACCGTTCGGACGAGATCGGCCTGTCGCAACTGGGCTACCACTTCATCGGCGGCCTGATCCACTCCGCCGACGCACTCGCCGCGCTGACGAACCCGTGCGTGAACTCCTACAAGCGCATCAACGCGCCGCGCACCACCTCCGGCGCGACCTGGGCGCCCAACACCGTGACCTATACGGGCAACAACCGCACCCACATGATCCGCATCCCCGATGGCGGACGCTTCGAGTTCCGCCTCGCGGATGGGGCGGCCAACCCCTACCTGCTCCAGGCCGGCATCCTCGCCGCCGGCCTCGACGGCATCCGCCGGAGCCGCGATCCGGGCCAGCGCCTCGACATCAACATGTACACGGACGGGCATACGGTGGAGGGCGTCAAGCGCCTGCCGCTCAACCTGCTCGATGCCCTGCGCGCCCTCGAGGCGAGCCCCGTGCTCAACGAGGCGCTGGGCGGCTTCGTGCCGAGCTACCTCAAGCTCAAGCGCCAGGAATGGGACGATTATTGCCGCCACCTCACCCAGTGGGAGCGCGACACGACGCTCGACTGCTGAGCGGCATCCGCCTCGTCGAATGAAAGAGGCGGGCAACCGCGGCCCGCGACGACGGTTGCCCGGCGGGCCGCACCGACGTTATCGAACAGCCCGTTCGGCTCACCGGTCCCCGGCCGAGCTGCTCCGGCCCCGGCGGAGCGCGCGAGGGATGACGAACGGAGCGGCCGATGCGCATGCTGGGACGCCTCCTCCTCGCGGCCTTCGCCCTGATGATGGCGATTCCTGCCGGGGCGCTGACGCTCGGTGCCGGCGTGCTCCTCGATCCGGGCCTGCGCGACGCGTTCGGCCGCCTTGGTCTCGTCGGTCTGTTCGCCGGCCTTTCGGATCTCGCGCAGGGCCTCCCGCCGGAGATGGCGGCGATGGCGATCCTGGTGCTGATTCAGGCGCTCAGCCTCCTGCTCATCCTGCCGCCCACGCTCGCGGCTCTGATCGGCGAGACGCTCGGGCTGCGCTCGCCCGTCTGGTACGGCGGCGCGACGGGCGGGCTCACCGCACTCCTGCCCTGGCTCGCCCGCGGCGGCATCCCGCCCTCCGGTCCCGCCCTGGCGGCGGAGGCGCGCCTCTCCGCGATCCTCCTCGTGACCGGGGCCGTCTCCGGCTTCGTCTATTGGCTGATCGCCGGCCGCGAGGCCGGGACGCAAACGCGGCCGTAACGTCCGCCGCATTTTTGGGGTGGACAGATGCCGGCCATCCCGTATGAAACTGAAGCTCGGTGCCGTCCCCGGACCTCCGGTCCCTCGGCAGCACCCTCCGGTTCGCGGAGCGCTTCGTGAGCAACCGGATGCGGGCGTAGTTCAGTGGTAGAACGTCAGCTTCCCAAGCTGAATGTCGTCGGTTCGATCCCGATCGCCCGCTCCAATCCCCTCAAGCACTTAGCCGGGGACCGTGGTACGCCAGAAACCGAGCGTACCACCAGCGTACCACCATCAGACCAGATGCACGGGCCTTGCGGCGCGCCGATTCGAGGGCGATCTTCCCCGGCATGCGGGATGGCAAACCCCTCGTCACGCACCCGCGAAGAGGGACCGGAGGCCGCTCCGGGTAGTGGGTCAGTTTGAAATCCGCCTCGCTTGACCCGGCCTTGGTCCCGGCGGGTGCCCGTGGCATGGTCGGGGAATGATACTGGAAGCCGAAGCAAAACAGGGCGAAGCCTGGACGCCAGTCAGCCCGGCTGAAGCCACGTCGCTGAGCGGAGTACCCCTCCGCTGCCCAGCCTGCCACGGGGCTGTTGCGCCCTGGACTGGCGTCGGCGGCAAACCGCACTTTGGGCATCTCGTTGCGCATACGGGCTGCAAGCTCGCCTACAATTTCGCCGGCACCCAAACCCGTCACCCGGACGCGCTGCTATGACCACTCCCAGGCGTCCCCGCGATCCCAACCAGCTCGCCAAGTTCATCGTGGATGCAGTGACGGGCGATGAACAATCGACTCGACAACCTGAGAATGCTGTTCCAGTCTCTCCCGCAACCGAGTTCGCACGAAGCGGCGGCTTGAAGGGAGGAAGAGCGCGGGCTGAGAGTCTATCGCCCGAAGAACGCTCGCGTATCGCTCGTCAGGCCGCCGCCGCAAGGTGGCGCAAAGATGACAGCTGAAATTGCGGTTTTAAATAAGTCTGCTGTCGCGTTGGCTGCGGATAGCGCCGTAACAATTGGCAGAGGTGCGTCGGCAAAAATCTACAATAGCGTCAGCAAGATATTTGAACTACATGAGTCTGCTCCAGTAGGAATAATGATTTACGGCAGGCTTGATTTTATGGGCCTACCCCTCGAGACAATCATTAAAGAATACCGACGACAGTTGAGTACAGACACTTTTCCCAAGATAGTCGATTATAAAGATGACTTTATAAAATACCTGTCCGGGAAAGTGCCGGTAGACAAGCCTGATAAAGATCAAATCGTGCTCATGATTACTGCTGATATCATTGAGGAGCTCACCCAAAAAATCGATGAAAAAATTTATCAGGAGATAGACCGCCAAGGTAAGTACCTGAAGAGCAAAAATAATATTATAGCTCAGGGGGTGATAAAAGAAAAAACAGATGAACTTGGTGTCTTGAAAAGATTGCCCTACGCCTCCAAGGCGTATATCGGAATGATTGAGGCTGATTACGGCCCTTCGATAAATCGAGCTGTGTCGCTATTTTTTAATCGAATAGTTCCAAGTCAGAAAACAAGGGAAGCTCTTCATAAGTTAGTGGTTATGGCTTTATCGTGTGAGCACCTTTCATCTTACAGCAGTGGCGTCGTTATTGCGGGGTTTGGCGACGACGAAAGGTGCCCGTCCTTAGAACGATTTGAAATGGAAGGAATAATCGGCAACAATTTGAAGTACGTAGAAGGGGCATCGGTTGATGTAGGTCGCCGCGGTCCCCACGCTGAGGCTCTTGGATTTGCTCAAAGTGATATGATCGACCGCTTCATGCACGGCATTGATCCGGAGCTCTACGAGTTTAGCCAGGAAATCATAAAACAATCAATTGAGCAGATTTCTGAGGAACTTATTGCAGCATTCACAGGTAGCACTTCAACGGGCACTGGCCTCCCGGCGGCCGTTGTGTCAATTATAGAAAAAATCAAGGCCGACCAGCTGAAGGAGCTCGAAGCGTACAAGCAAAAAGAGTACACCAAGCCTATCTTCGATATGATTAGGCACATGCCAAAACAAGAGCTTGCCAATATGGCCCGTGCACTCATTGAGCTTACCTCGCTTAAGCGCAAGGTTTCTAGGGAGCAAGAGTCAGTTGGTGGTGATGTTGATGTTGCCGTTATATCAAAGTCAGAGGGGTTTGTTTGGGTAAAGAGGAAGCACTATTTCCCGCCGGAGCTAAACTCTCGGTTCTTTGCGCGGAGATATAAACAAGCGGAGAATTAGTAATGACGGCAAAGCTTCTCAAAACGGGCACTAAGGATGAGAATGCTGTGGAAATTCCGCGTGATCTGCAGACATTTCTTGACAAGCCGTCCGTCTCTGCGTCGCTTGACGCTGAGCTTGCAACAAAAAGCGTCATGGATCGTCATCGCAACGAGCTGCGAAGCGCGGTAAGGAAATTGACCCATTCTGCTTGACAGACAAGCATAAGGGTCATATTGAAGGAGGGCCATGAACAAGCTCTCCTCGGCCGACCGTGCGCGCGTCCTGCACCTCCTCTGTGAGGGCATGTCGATCCGCGCGGTGGTGCGGACGACGGACATCAGCAAGAACACGATTGCGAAGCTGCTCGTGGACGCTGGCAAAGCGTGCGCCGCCTACCACGACGAGCACGTTCGGGGCGTTCAAGCGAAGCGGGTGCAGGTCGATGAGATTTGGGCCTTCACCCACTGCAAGCAGAAGAACGTAGCGACCGCCAAGGCGTCGCCGGACGATGCTGGCGACGTGTGGACGTGGACGGCCATTGATGCCGACACCAAGCTCGTGCTGGCCTACCTCGTCGGCGGCCGGGACGCCGAGTACGCTAACGCGTTCATGCTCGACGTGGCGGATCGGCTGAAAGGCCGGGTGCAGCTCACGTCCGATGGGCACAAGCCGTACCTCGAAGCCGTTGAGGGCGCGTTCGGCGCGGACATCGATTTCGCCGTCCTACAGAAGACCTATGGCACGGCTCCTGAGGCCAAACAGGGCCGCTACAGCCCGCCGATCTGCACGGGCGCCATCAAGCGTCAGATCGAAGGCCAGCCCGATCCTGAGCACGTCTCCACGTCCTACGTGGAGCGCCAGAACCTCACGATGCGGATGCACATGCGCCGCTTCACCCGGCTCACGAACGCATTTTCTAAGAAGGTGGAGAACCACGCCTACGCCGTGGCGCTGCACTTCATGTATTACAACTTTGTCCGAGTCCACGCGAAGCTGCGGGTAAGCCCTGCGATGGCGGCGGGCATCACCGACCGGCTTTGGGAAATCAGCGATATTGTGGCGCTGGTCGAGGCAAGAGATGCGGGGCCAGCGAAGCGTGGCTCCTATAAGAAATCTGTTAGACATCCGGTTTAGTCGTTGGGAAAAGATTGCGCATTTCGTCGAAGCTTTTCACATTAAATGCCGTAATCCGAGTTTTGTGAAACAAGCGCTGAATAGGGAGCATTCTTCTTAGAGTATTATAGTCCGCTCCATTTTGCTCAAGATAGTTTCTTGTCTTTATATGACCGCTTAGAGCGTCAAGGAACAAACTTACCGCCTTTGGCGGCAGCTTTTCATTCAGTGGAAAATACATCTGCTTCCACATATTGACGAACACAAGCCCGCCCTTTTGCACTGTGCCTTCCAGCAGTGGGCTGACTGTGACGATGGCATGCTCTGACTCATCGGTATCTACCCAAAAATTACGAATACTTTGCACCTGATTGTCATCAATCATCAGGCCATTTGGGCCTGTCATAACATCCAGTAACGGCTTTACTACGTTATCTATGTCAGCGGATCTGTCGGTTTCGTAGCGATTTTGTTCATGGAGAAACAATTCGATAGTAATCTCAACATCGTCCGAAAATAAAAATGGTATTTTATTGAGTTCTTCAGAGGTTGATTTAAGTAAGCCCTCCCGCCGCTGCTTCTTGCCTTGTTTTGAAAGTGGGGCATCGTTCAATCGGAAGCTGATGCTCCGTTTGTTGGCGTGGATTATGCCCATAGGTAGCTCCGCATCAATCGCGCCATGCTACCGCATGCCTCGTGGGAGACAAAAATTCAAACTGACCAACTACCCCGCTCCGGCACACCTCGACAACGCCATGCGTGCTATCCCGGGCGCCATGGAG
The DNA here is from genome assembly GCF_049543375.1 of Methylobacterium sp. NPDC097929. Lineage (NCBI taxonomy): Bacteria > Pseudomonadati > Pseudomonadota > Alphaproteobacteria > Hyphomicrobiales > Methylobacteriaceae > Methylobacterium > Methylobacterium sp. NPDC097929. Next base: position 388,624 of record NZ_JBMVEP010000003.1, read on the forward strand.
ATCACCCGCATCCCCGCCGAGGACCTCGCCGCTCGCCAAGCGGACCTGCTCGCGCCCGACGCGAGCGTCTGGGCCGGCACCGGGTGGCGCCCCATCATCGACGAGGCGCTGGCGGCGCTGGCCGGGCATCCCGTCGTCGTCACCGCCGTGCGGGACCACGGGGCCGGCCTGCGGCTCGGCGTGCGCCCCCGGGAGGCGTGGACGGACGAGGCCTACGCCGTCGCCGGGCGCGTCGTCGACAGCGCCCGCGACCGCAGCCGGGAGACGTGCGAGGCCTGCGGCGCGCCCGGCCGGCCGCGCATCCCCGGGCCCGGCGTCCGGTGCGACGCGCACGCGACGGAGCGCTAGCGCCAGACCCTGGCCGTGCTATCCCGGGCGCCATGGAGATCACACTACAGTACGTGGACCCGGAGCTCTGGCCCCGCCCCGAGGGATGGACCGCCGTCGGGCTCGTCGGCCACCTCGCACTCGCCTACGACCCCGAGCGTCAGCCGTTCCTCGTCGGCGAGGGCGAGCCGATCCCGCTCGAACGCGACGTCGTCAACCACGCCCTGGTCGCCGCGGTGGATCGCGCCGGGATGAAAGTCTGGCCGGGCGGCTGGACGCATGCGCTGCCGGCCGCCTTCGGGCTCAACAAGCGCACGACGCAACGCGACCGCATCGAGCGCCAAGGGCTCCACCCGGCGGTCCTACTGGCCCTCGGCCAAGCCGCCACCCACTCCGACGCGGACGGCATCGGCGGGCTCCTCGTCGCCATCGCGTCCTACGCCGACCGGTACGGCGACGGCTATGGCGATCTAGGAGTAGCCCTAGACCGCGCGGAGGACGCCGCGGGCAAAGCCGCCGACATCCTGCGCAGCGTCCGCAGGCCCAGGAGCTTGCGCAACCGCGATGGATTCGGATGACGATCCTTCAGGCGGTAATGTCCCGTTAACAGGTAGGCGTTATCAGGGGTGCTCGTCCCGGCTCGGTATTTTGCCGTCACTGGGGCCATCGGAGTGTCCCGGAATGAAGAAGCCCCCCAGGGCGGCTTTCGCGCCGACGCGCGAGCTCTACGCCTGCACCGCATCCCTCATCAACGACAGTATCGCCCAAGACGGCGCCGCATGGGTCCGCCACGCGCGCGCCATCGGACCGAAGCTCGACTTTGCCGGCGACACGCCGACGGACCGCGTCGTCGACGAGTTCCTCGCCGGCGTCGCGCGGACGTTCGCCGACTGCTTGGCCGCCGGTGAAACGCCGGAGGCCAAGGCGTTCCTTGGCCGGCGCCTCGTCGACCATCTCCACCTCGGCGAGCAGGTCCTCGCCGACGAGGACGGATTCGACCGCCCCGGCCTGCCGGAAATCCTCGGGCGCCTCGCCTTCTACGCTCTCGCGCTCGGCATGCGGCAGGCGCGCCAGTACGCGCACGACCGCGCCATCGAGCTCGCGCGGATGTCGCCGCCGGGCGACGCGATGCACTACGTGGCGCACGGCTTGAGCCTGCTGACGCCGCTGCACCCCTGCTTCCTGGCCTCCGAACTCTCGCCGCGCGGGCTATGCCTCGCCATGAGCCACGCCCTCGCGCTCGGGCTGGAGCACCTGCCCGGGATCATGCCGGCCGCGGCGGCCGCGCCCCTCGACGTCGAGGAGGAGAACGAGGACTGCCAGGGCATCGTCCGCTGGCGTCAGGGCCCCCCGCCGCGGCCGCGTCCCAAGGCCGAGCCGTTCGCCAAGGCCGCGGAGCCTGTCGAACCCGGCGCGGTCATCTTCCCAGCGGAGATGATCGAGCGGCACAAGCCCGACCACAGGCGGGACATCAAGGCTGCCCTCGGGCCGGCCCTGGGGGCGCACCTGCGCCACGTCCCGGTCCCGCGGGATTGGGCGGCCTGGGCGCGGGAGCGGCAGGAGGGGTTCCCTTGGGCAGGGGAGGCCATCGAGGCCTTCCGCGAACTCCAGGGCAACCGGGAGCACTTCGGCGGCGCCGTCCTCGGGCTGGTCGGCACGACCGGCTGCGGGAAGTCGACCCTTGCGGCGGAGCTCGTCACGAGCAGCGGCCTGCACCTCGTCCGCTACAACGCAGACGCTGCGAGTGAGAACTCCTTCCTGGGCACCCCCGCAAGGTGGGTCTCGGGCCACCTGGGCATCCCCGAGGATGCCCTGGCGAAGGCCATGGCGACGTCGGCCGGCGTTATGGTTGACGAATTGGAAAAGGCCTCGGGTTCGCGCAACTCCAACGGGGGGCGTCTCCACGATGGGTTGCATGGCGTTTGGGAGGATTCGACCGCACGTGCCTGGCACTCGCAGTTCCTCCTTCACCCCATCGACGTCAGCCGGCTCGTCTACGTCTGCACGCTGAACGACGACACGCTGCCCGCGACCCTTCGCGACCGCATGCGTCTGGTTCGGGTCCCGGAGCCCGGTCCGGAGCACCTCGGCGTCCTGGCGCCCCGGCTGGCCCGGGCGGTCTGCCGGGATACCGGGCAGGACGAGCGTTTCGGCGACCTCGACGGCGACGAGCTCTCGGCCCTGGCCGACGCCTGGCGGGGGGGCTCGATCCGCCGCCTGCGCCGCCTCGTCGAGATCTGTCTCCGGAGCCGCGAGAGCGGCCCCGCGGCGATGCCCCGCCACTGAGGCGGTTCGCCGTGACGCTCCTCCAGCCACCCAGCCACGCGGGCCAGCTCCGCGTCAGCAGCGTGCTGCTCGCCTCGGCGCTCTCCCGCGCCGGCGACGACGCCCTTCTCGCCGACGGCGTCCGCGTCGTCGCCGACATGGCGGCCCGCGTGGCCGCCGGCGAGCTCGACGCCGAGGCGGCCGCCGCCGACGCGGGCCGCCTCGCCCGCTCCCTCACCCGTTCGGGATCGCGCCGCGACCCCGCCTGACGACCTTCCCACCCAAGGAGAAAACCATGGCCGAACCCAACAAGAAGCGGCGGCGGGCGCCCCTTGTCACGTCCGCAGACTGCGAAGCACTGCAGGCGGTCTACGCCCTCTCCGCCAACGCCGTTCATCGCATCGACGCCGCCGCGCGGGCGGGCATGATCTGCGAGCTCCTGGCGGGCGCGCACATTAAGCGCGTCGTCCGCGCGATCCGGCTGGCCGTCCGCGGGCAGATGCCGCCGGCCCAGGCCGCGCTCGAAATCGCGCAGTCCGAGTACGAGGCATCCCGCAAGGCCCCGCTGCATGCCCATGACGAGGCCACCAGGCCTGCCGTTCGCGAAGCGGTGCGCCAGAAGCCCGTTCAGCAGCCGCCGTGCCCGCCCCAGCCCTTGCGTCGGCTGCATCTGCCGACGCCCAACCCGGCGTGGCACATGAAGGAGCAGGGCGACGAATACGACCAGGCCATGGAGGAGTACCTGGCCATGGTCCCCGATGGCCCTTTCGAGGACGACGAGCCGGACGACCGCAATGCCGCGTAGCGCCGCTTCCGCCGCGGCCGCCCGAATAGGACGGCCGATCCCGGGCGCGCGTTCGTGCGCGCCCCGACCCGGCCAGCCCGGCTCCTCCATCCCCGGCGCGTCCCCCCGCGCCGCCGTCCCGCCCCTCCCGGAACGCCCGCCATGACCACCGAGAACCCGTCACCCGTGCACGTATTCTGGAACCGGGCGCGCCGCGTCTGGTCCATCCGCAGCGGCCGTTTGGTCGTCGACCGTCGCCCCTCCCTGGCGCTCGCCGGGTGCGTCATGCGCGCGAGCGAGGCCGGCCGCCTCCGTTGCCAGGCGGCGGCGCGTCGCGAGGTCGTCGCGACCATCGTCGGCACCCTGTCCGACGGCGCCCGGCCGGCCGACGCCATCCGCATCGGCTACCGGCCGACCGAGCCTGGCTTCCGGCGCCGCGACACGGACGAGATCGTCACCTCCGCCGACGCCGTCTGGTTCGAGCCGGACGGCACCGCCTGGGCCCTCGCCCCCACCCCTTCCCCGGAGACCCACCAGTGATCACGACCCTCCTCGACCACGTCGCCATCCGCACGGTCGTCATCCCCGTCATCGCCACGGCCTACGCCGCGACCATCCCGCCGAAGGAGAAGCCCTTCCCCTCGACCGGCGACCGCTTCCTCATGTCCGTGCGCGGGCCCGTCGCTGGTGGCCGCGCGGGATTCGCTCGGGTCTACGCCTCCCCCGCGGGCCGGGACCGCTGGACGACGACCGTGACGTGCGGGACCGTCGACGCGCGAGGCCGCGAGCGCATCGAGCTCCAGGCCCCCGGGGAGGCGTGGCGCGACCGGGACGGGCTCGGCGGGACATGGACGCCCCTGGGCGGCGGCGGCCGCTACGGAGAGCGCCAGCTACGCGTCTGGTCCGTCACGCGCCAGGACGGCCTCGACGTGACGGTGGCGATGGCCGGGCCGTGCCCCTCCGGCGCGGGCGACGTCTCTTCGGGCGACTGAGGCCCTCGTGCCCTGGCGCTAGGCACGGGATCCCCGATCATCCCCGGCGGAGGACCTTGGCATGGACAGGACGTTCGCGACGACGCTGGCGCTGTGCGCCCTGGGGCTGGCGGTGACGGGATGGGCCGCCGTGCGACCGAGGCGACGGCGCCGGCGACCGCGGCGAGCCCGATCAGGGCGGCAAGGGGCTTCCGGCGCATCAGTCCGCGTCCCGCTCGGCATGGAGCCGGAACTCGCGCAGACGGTGCCTCAGGGTGCGGTGCAGGCGGGCGTTGGCGCGCTGGTAGTCCTCGGGCTCCCAGCCGGCGTAGAACTCGGTCTCGGTCGCGACCGGGACGAAGAACAGGAGCCGGTCGCCGGAGACCCGCGCCACGGACGCGGTCGCCGTCAGCTCGTGCCCGTCCGGGACGGCCCGGCAGGTTTCGTCGCCGATCTTCACCAGGCTGAAGTAGAGGCGGCTCGCGGGGACCATCAGGCGTCCCCCCGCGGAGGCTGGCAGGCATGGTAGCCCTTGCCGCGGACGACGGCGCGAAGGTCGCCCTCGGCGCGGGCGGTGGCGACGACGCAGTAGACGGCCTTCCGCGAGAGGCCGAGAACGGCGTCGATGGTGGTGGCGGACGCGTCGGGCCGGGACGACCAGGCGTCGAGCACGGCGTCGCGGTGGGGAGCCCGGGGCGCGCCCATTAGTGCACCGCCCCGGCCTTGGGGAGGACGAGGCCCTGCATGGCGAGGATCGGGTCCTACCCGAGGCAATCGCAGAACCAGAACAGGCGCTCGAAGCCCAGCCGGCGCAGGCGGTCCGGGCAGCGGCTCTTGATGTCGCTGAGGTCCCGGCGGAGCTGGCCGATGTTGCCCACGCTGTCGCCGAGGGCCACGCGGACCTGCTCGGTCGTCATCCGGGAGACGATGGGGGCGATGACGTTCGCCATCGCGACCCGCGCGCTCAGGCTCGACGGCGAGCGGCGCTTGCGCGGGTCGTCCAGCCGGTTCGGGGGCGCGCTAACGCCAAGGGCGGCGGTTTGATCTATGCAGGAACGCTGCGCGCGCGACCCGGATTCGCAAAGGGGAGCGCAACAGGATCGTGCGCGACCGCGTCGCTTTGCGCGGTCGAAACCATGCAGACGTCGGAAGGACGGGCTCGCCTAACCTTGGCAGCCCGTCCCCGGGGCGCGTCAGCCTCAGACGCGCGCCGCGGCCTCCCAGGACCACGGGGCGGGCGCCGGCAGGGCCATCAGCCGCACGCGCGCCCCGTCGAGGTCCCTGCTGGGTGGCCCGAGCGCGAGGATCACGAGGCTGTCCGCACGCTCCCGGGCATCGTCGTCGGGCTCGCCGGCGAGCAGTTGCCCGGCCGAGACGAGGGCGCGACGCGAGGCGCCGCCCCGTTCGTCGTCCCAGGCCCCCAGGGCGGCGTACTCGCCTTCGCCGCGCCATCCTTTCAAGATCATGCGCAGGGCAGCATGGCCGGCGGCCGCGGCGGCCGCGGCGGGCGGGGCCGGGAGCGGCGCGTGGTTCTCAGTGAGGTAGGTGACGCGCCCGTAGCGGTACTGCCGGCGACCGTGGGGGTTGGCCGGCTTGGCGCCCCCGTACCAGGCGTCGAGGGCGCGCTTGCGGGCAGCCTGGAGGGCGCGGTGCCGCAGGAGGTCGTCGCTGACGTGGTCGATGACGAGGGGGCGGTTCATGCCTCGCCTCCCGGGAGCAGGTGCCGCAGGAAGTCCGGGACGTCGGCGTAAGCCTCGTCGGAAACGATGACGCCCGCCGGGCCGGTAAGGGCCGAGCGGGCGTCGGTGTCGTCACAATGGGGTGCAATGCTCCGAACAAGGACATCATAGCCCTCGACCGGGCTAGCCACAACAGCACCGGCCCCGACGTCACCGCGAGCGCACGCGTCAATGGACCCGGTCGAACCGTAAGGGTTTTCAGGGCGGGTCTTGGCGGGGCGCGGGGCGGCCTTGTCGAACCCCGTCCGCCTCGACGGCTTGCGGGGACGGCCGGGCTTGGCCTTGGCCGCGGGCTTGCCGATGGCGGCGACCTGCCGGGCTTCGCGCTGCGCCTTCTCGACCTGCGCGACCGACACGCCCTCCTCGGCGGCGACGGCGGCAACGGTCATGCCTGCTGCACGCTTGGCCAAGGCCCGCTGCCCGAGGGCGAGGCGCGCGGCCTGCGTCGCGTCGCGTGGCTTGGCCCCGGCGGCCTTGCGGCGGCCTTGCGACCGCGCCGCCTCCCGCTCCCGCTTGACGCCGTCGGAGAGGAGAACCCGCAGGTCGAGGTCCTTGTCCTTCATCTCGGCCACGGTCACGCCGAGGTCGCCCACGAGGTGCCGCGGGTTCAGCTTGTACCGGGGGTCGCTGACCTTGCCCCCGCCGCGCGGGTCCATGCGTCCTGAGGCGGCGCGCTGGGCCTTGCGGACGGCGGCCTTCGCATATCCCCGGGCCTCCCGCTTGGATAGGCCGCAGAGGGGCGCCAGACGGTCGACCTCCGCTTCGAGCTCGCGGACGGTCATCGTCCATGCGGCCGCCTTGACGAGCGAGAACAGCCACAGGTCGCGCTCGCCGCGGTGCACGGGACGGCCCCGGAAACGGCGCTCAAACAGTCTGGTGAGGTCCCGGTGGACGGCCCGCGCGAACGTCTCGTAGGTCAGCTTCGGGGGAGGCACCACGATCCCAGCGGCCTTCCTGGCGGCCCGCTTCTCCGCCTTGGCGGCGCGCTCGCGGGCCTGGGTCTTCCGGTGCGCGGCGACCTGCTGGGGCGTGTACGGCAGGACCGCCGCCCGCAAGACGTCGAAGGCGTAGCGCTCAAGGTCCCCGAACGTCGTCGGCCAGACGATGCGGGCCGGCACCGAGTTTTTCTCGTTCTGCACCCCCGGGAGCTTGAACGCCATCGTCGGGTTCGAGGCGCCGCGGTCGGGCCCGAAGTCGTCGAACTCGGTCAGGATACGCTTCTGCATGGCTAGCCAGACCGGCAGGGCCGAGGGCGACTGCCGGGTGTGGAGCCAGGACACGAGCAGCCCCTGGCCGCTGGCGAGGACGTAGGACGGCATCGGCCACCCGAGGTCCTCGCACCGCTCCACCACCGCGGCGGCGACCTCCTCCGGCGGGCGCCCGCGCCAGGCCACGCGGTTGTAGTAGTCGAGGTCGACCCAGCAGGCGTTCAGCCCGGCCAGGTTCCAGGTCGCCTTGCACGGGGAGAGCCGGTGCGCGTCCGGGTCCTTCGGGTCGCGCCGGAACGAGTTCATCGTGATGGAGAACGGCTCCAGGACGTCTACGACCCTGCGGAGCTCGTCCCCCGTCGCGCCGCCGTTGGCGGTCTTGTACCCCCGCGTACCGTCCCGCTTCGTGTACGTGTCGCGGTAGGCCATGACGACGACGCCGCGCGTGTCGTGGGGGTGGAGCATGGCCGCGTAGGACGGCCCGCGCATGTTCTCGGTTCTGAGGTCGGCGAGGCCCGGCTCGAACACGGCCGTCGGCTGGCGGCGGTAGCCGAGCGGGCTATCGAACGCGCTGAAACGCCCAGGGCGGGCCGCCTGTGCCCCTTCCGGGGCGAGGATGGTGTCGGACAAGTTCGAAGCATCTCCCGTCTGGAGAGGCTCGCGAGGCACCCCTGCCCACGAACCCCCGGCGCCGCGCAAATCGACCGGCATGGGGATGGTGCAGCTCACGACTGCACAGGTCAAACGGGTGGGACGGCTCGTCCCGTTCTAAGAGGAGGACCCAGAGACTCCCCCTTCGGGGGAGCATAGTTATTGACCCGGTCGAACCGTAAGGGCTCGCGGACGCGGGACGGGATCGTAGGAATTCCGGACGGGCGCAAGGGTTTGACGTGGGACGAGCACGAACCGTGCCCCGGGAAAGGCCATTCGATCCTCGCGACGCACCTGGTGGGATGCATGGTCGAGAAGCAGGATGGTCCCCATGACCGACACCGCCCCTTCCCGCGAGACGTCCGCCGCCGCCCGCCGCCGCATCGCCGCCGCCGACCGTGCCCGCGAGTGGCGCGAGCGGCAGCGCGAGACCGAGGCCGCTCGCGTCGCCGAACTCGACGCCCTAAAGGCCGAGGTCACGTCCCTACGAGCTGAGCGCAACCGGCTGCAGGCCGCCCTCGGGAAGCCGGGCGCCACCGGCATCGACGAAGACCTGGCGCGTGCCTTCGTCCGGATGGGTGGTATCCGCCGGTCCGCGGCCGGCCCGCTCGCTATCGCCAACCCGAAGGTCGACGTAGCCGACGTCATTGCGGTTGCCGGCTACATCCGCTCCGGCGGCCGCCCTGCGGGACAGACGGCCTTCGACGCCGCCCGAAAGCGCGTCCTGGAGCGGCTTGCGCAGTTCCTCCCAAGCCCCGGCGAGGCGTAGGGACATCACCGATGAGAAGTGGCGGATGAAGTTGGGCTTCCTCAAGGAGCCGCCGCCGTTCGCCGAGGTCTTCGTCCTGCCCGGTCCGTCAAGCTCACGGGAGGCGCGATCTCGGAGGAGATGTGCGACCGGCATGAGGAGGCACTGCACGGGAACTCGCAGGCCGCGGTGCGGGGCCTGACCAAGGCCGTTAACGCGTGGGCGCGTGCGATTGACGCCTTCATGGCCGAGCGGATTGACGCCGAGCGCTGGCGGCGCGACCGCTTCCGCAGGCTGATGCGTAGCTAAGGGACCGGACGGCCCCCCCCCCGGGGGTGGCGCGTCACCCCAGGGTTGGTGCGCTGCCGTGACGTCCTGAGGTCGCGTGGATCGACGCCGCGCGGTGACGGCGCGACCGTAGCCCGAAAGCCGTCAGGCGAGCTTCGCAGTGGCACCTTCGGAGCGAACCTGTGCGTTGGTGGGGCTACCCGATGAAAGTGCCTTCAGGTTGACCAGGAGGTTCACACGGCATTCCTCGATTGGAACTTGAAGTGCCTCAGCCAGCCTGGTGACCGCGCGCTCGACGTCGGAGGGCCGACGGGGTTGGCCGCCCTCGGCCGTGAAAGGGCCGTCGGTCTCCGTCAACAGCCTGTCGGCCGGAAGGCCCCTAACCAGCTTCCGCCCCCGTTCGGTCGCTAGCATCTCGCTGTTGACCGAGAAGAAGCAGCCGAGGCCGGCGGCCCGTGCGGCCTCGGCCACGGAGCCCGTGAACCAGTGGAGGATGACCGTCCCTTTTGAGGGCGGCAGGTGCTCCTCGACCATTTCGAGCACTTGGCGCGCGGCTCGCACGGAATGGACCGAGAGGATCTTCCCGCCCTCCGAGGCGCATGCCTTCAGGATGCGCCCGAACACGTCCTTCTGCCGGTCGAGGCTGCGGTAGTGGCGGGGGCTTGCGTCGAGCCCGACCTCGCCGACATAGCGGGCCTCGGGCAGGTGGCGTTCCCAGACGTCGATTTCCCGCCACCGCTCCTCTACGAGTTGCGGGTGGAGACCGAGCCCGGCTCGGACGTATCTGGTGGTCGCGGCGAGGTCGCGGTTCCGCCGCCAGGCGGCAGGCGTCGTGGTCACCGCGAGGGTGTAGACGCCCTCGCGGTCGCACTCCGCGACCAACCTCTCGAAGTCCGGGTAGAGGTCCAAGTGGCAGTGGAAGTCGATCAGGCGCCCCGTCACGTTCGTTCCGGCATCGTCGCTAGGAGGTTGTGACGCCCTGCAGCAGGCGACCGACCTCCCTCATACCACGCTCGTAGACGCCGATCAGTCCGTCGAGGTTCGCGACATCCTCGCGCAGCGGCCCCGGCTTATGGACGAGGATGCGGGAAAGCCCCGGGTCGCGGGAAAGCCGGTCGAGTGCGTACTGGTACCCGCGGATCTGCTTTCCATCCTTCTTCTTCGCCGAGAGCGGTTGGGCGGTGAGGTCCTCACAGCGGTATCCAGTCGGGTCGTTCCCGGTGCCAAGGGCCGCCTCGATGGCGGCCCGCCGGATGATGCATGGGACGCAGGTGCCGCAATGGTTCTTGCCATCTCGGTTAAACCGCTTGACCGAGGGATGCGCACACGAGACCGAGAGCGGTATCAGGTCCCGCAGGATGCCAAGCATGGCGCATCCCGCCACCATCTCGCCTTTCGTACAATCCCAATACGGGTTCGTGACGGTGCCCGGGATACCCACGGCACGCAGGAGGTCGTTCCAGCGGCGAAGGTAATACGGGTGCGTCGTCCGCGTGCTGTTGGAGCCTATCCGCGTGGGGTCGAGCGGCACGTTCAGTGCGATCAGTCCGTTCTCCGGGATGCGGATGTCGAATGGCCCCGTGAGCCCGGAGCCCGCGAATGCACCTAGCGCAAGGAACAGGAACGACCGCCCCCTCGTCGAGTCCTCGCTGCCGGCGATCAGCCCACGCTTGAAGGCCAGCGAGTACCGCAGCCCTGTCAGCGGCCCCTTCCGGTTCGTGGGCCGTGCCCCTGCGACGGCGTCCACCATCGCCTGGAACAGCGCTCCCTGTGGGCCACTGACAGCGCCGTCTCCCCGGTGGCTCACGAAGAGCGGGTGGGCATGTCCGGCCAGGGTGTCCAAGGCCCCGATCAGGCTATCGAGGCCGCCCGAGTAAAGGGAGACGCCATCGAAGTCGGGGGCATCGACGTTCGGAAGGGCGGCGGGTGAGACGCTGGCGAACGCTTGCGGCCGGGGACGGAAGCGCGCCTCCCAATGGTCGCCCGTCAGGAAGCGCAGCATCCCCTCCAGCACAGGTGCAGCAGCTTGCCATCGGGCGGGATCGGACACTGGAACCTCCAGCCGCAACTCGCGGGTCCACGCGTCCTGCGCGTTGGCCGCCCGGCTGACGCGGGTGTCGAGGGCGTGAACCAGCACGGCCACCACCATGAGGTCGACCCCGACCTCGGTCGGCCTCACGCGCAATTCCCGCAGGTCGTCGAGGGCTTGGCCAATGCTGTGCTGGAGCTGTCGGTTGCCATTCACCAGATCGAGCCGGGCATGGGCCACGCCGTCCTCGACCGGGGGATCATACTGGTCGGAGGGGCCGAAATGCCCCACGAGCGCGTGTCGCGTCATTCGTCCGCCCCCTCGGCTGCCTCATCGCCCCGGTCGCCGAGAACCTCCGCGGCACGCTCGAAGATGGCGTCGATCTCCGGCCTCAGGTCCGCCTCGCGGAAGTCCCCGCCGAACTCCTCCATCGCCTCGGCGACGCAGCCGCGGACGAAGTCCTTGAGCCCCTTCTCGACGGCGCGGATCTCGTCGGGGTTCGCCGGCAGAGTGATCATGCCCGTGCCGATGGCCGTGACGATGCGCTGGTTGACGGCATTGGCGATGAACTTGCCGACGATGTCCTTGACCGTCTCGGCCGACGGTTTCTCCAAGTCGGGCGGCTGGTCCTGCATGACCTCGTTCACCGCTTCAAGGTAAGCCTCACGGGCGTGGGCGTCGTCCAGGTCACCGTCCGGTGGACAGATGTGGTCGACGAGCGCGGCGTAGATGTCCTGGATCGGGCGGTCGGCCAGATCGCCGAAGTTGAGCGTGCGGACGACCTCGCGGATGCCTCCCGGCGCCGCGGAGGCCCGAGACAGCACGTCGGCCAGGCTGGATACCGCCGAACGCTCCGCCGCCATCCGCCGCGACGTCGAGGTCGCTCCGCCGCCCGTCCGCTTCACGTAGGAGGACACGGCCCTGCCGAGCGCCCGCCGGTCGCTCCCGCCGGATTTCGTGAACCAGGTGAAACTCGACCGCGGGCCGGTGTAGCGAAGGGGTGGGTCCTTACCCTGTTGCGGCTGGCCCGGTCCTGGCTCGCCTGCGCCGGGGGGAGGGCCGCCCGCTCCCGACGGGGCGGGCCCGGCTCCTCCCGCGTCGCTACCGCCGGCGCCTCCCTCGACCCAACTCGGGATCAGGGGATTCCCGTTCTTGCCGCCCCCGAAGGGCGTGGAGGTGCCCACCTCAAGCCCCCCTTCTCGCAGCCCTCGGAGGTGCCAGGGCGGTGGCCGCCGCCCGCTTCAGCCGAAGGTTGCTGGAAGCCGCCCAGCGCGTGAGCAGCGCCCGAAGCCTCTCCTTGACCCGCTCTTCCTTCACCATGGTGTGGCCCGTCGCGGCCCAAAAGCCGAGCTTGTCCACCGGCAGGTCGTTGAGCATCTCGACGTATTGGGCCTGTAGGCCGGCGTGCTCGGTCGTGAGCACGGCGACCCCGTGGAAGGCATCCGGTTTCTGCTCTAGGGAGCTCGATGAGATCACCCGCGCCCTCAGTTCCCTGAAGACCTCGCTGACCTCCGGCGGCGCCAAGGTCCTGACCTCGGCGGCGGCGGACTGCGCGGCCATCTCCCCCGACGAGAGCTTGGCCACGAGCTTGCGCAGCTTCTCCGGAAGAGGGGCCGAGCCGGAGACGAAGTTCTTCCTGTCCTTGATGACGAACAGGTACGGCTTCAGGGAGGTGGCGCCCAGGGCGGGCTTCACCTTCGCCCAACGGATGACCTCGGGGCGCATCTTCCAGTCGGCCACGATCGAGCCGGTCCTGTCGTCGCCCCCGTCTCCACTTGCGCCGGCCGGGGGCCTGGCATCGCCTTCACCGTCCGCGAACGCCTCGATCTCGGCGAGCTCGGGGCAGATGCCGTCGCGGGCATTCGCCGCGGTCGTCGCGATGTGAGAGAACACGGCCTCAGGCAGGTAGAGTTCCGCCAGCATCAGCTTGGCGAGGTGCGACTGGCTGATCGCGTCGCCGAAGTTCCGCGCCCTCGCCACCTCCAGCCGGAGCGTCAACGCGTTCAGGAAGCGCTTGACCTGCCTGGGATTGCCCTTGGTCCCCGCGGATAAGACCGGGCTGATTTGGTCGGCGGTGAGTACGACCTCGGAAACTCGGTCGTAAGTGGCTCCCAGCGCGGTCCTGACGGCCTCCGGCGTGAAGACCTCGGTGTCCCAGGGCTTGGAGAGTGCATCCCGGCCCAGCGCCATCAGGGCGCCGAACTCGCGCGCATTCTCGCCCAGGGTCCCGCCGACTAGGAGAAGCGTCACGTAAATGTGGGTCTCGGTGTCGCCGAGGGCCGGGATCCTGAACGGCACCTGAAGCAGCTTCTCCAGGTAGGCGCGCGAATAGCCGTTGGCGGGTTGGTTGTCGGGCAGGTCGGGGAAGTGCTTGCGGACGGCGTACTCGATCATGCCCTCGTCGGCGCCCACGATGAACGCGGTCTTGTCGAGGAACACGAAGAGCCTGATCGCCTCTAGGGTCTCGATGGCGGTCGCGGGGAGGCACCGGTCGAGGTCGTCCACCAGCACGACCAGCCGCTCGATCCCGGCCTTCGCGATCAGCTTCTTGAAGGACTTCCGGAAGTCGCCGATCTCCTTCGGGACGCTGTAGCCCTTCTCGAACCTCCCTTCGGGTTTCTCCTCGTCGCCACCCTCCTTCCTGAGGTCCTGGATCTCCTTAAGGGCCTGATCGCGCTCCTCGCTGTTCGTTGCCTTCTCCTTCACCCACTCGACCGCCGAGCCCAGCAGCTCGTCGAAGCCGAATGCCGGGATGCCGGTGACAGCGGTGAAGGCCAGGGTGCCCGCCTTCTTCGCGAGCTTGAGCTTGTCGACGCTCTTGAGGGCTTCCTTGACCTCGTCCGTCGCCTTCGACCAGAGGGACCGGTTCTCGATGAGGCCCAGGAGCACCCCTTCGATCAGGGCGATCTTGGCGTCTTCGAAGCCTTGGAACTGCCAGCCGTTGAACTTGAGGCAGAGGACCTTCCCATCCTTCGATAGCCCATCTGCGACCATCTCCAGGACGCTGGACTTGCCGGCACCCCAATCGCCGTGAACGCCCACGGAGATCGCGTGCTCCGACTTCTCGCTGATTAAGCGGACGATGGTCTTGGCGATGGCCTCGTTATTGAGTAGGTCGACCTTGGTTTCGACGTCGCTCAGGTAGCCGAGAGATGGCGTCGATGCTGCCGTCATTGCATCCCCCTCGCTCAGCCTGGGCCTTTTCGGGCGGCCAACAATGGGTGAGCGTGTCGAAGGGTTTAACGACTTATGAAACGTTAAGGTTGCATGTCAAAATCACCTTTTGTTCCGCCTTGGCCGATAGTGGCTCTTGGGTACGGCGAGCGGGGTCTGCTCGGGCGTGCGGACGTGGTGTTCGATGGATGGCCACGTAGTTCATGCAGGTCGCCTCGCCGCTAGGGGAAGCGACACCTTTTACAGGCTTTGCACCCTCGGTCGTGTCAGATGAAGTAGCGGTAGTCGCCCTGGACGTCGAAACCTTGGGGGACGTGCTTGAGGATGCGCCCGACCCGCCGGGCAGCCTGCAGGGTTATGGGAGAAGCACCGTCGAACTGGGTCGAGTTCCAGTTCATCTTGGTCAGGGCCAGAGTCTCGGCGGCAAGATCGTGGCTGCTGGTGTCGTTCAGGTGCGGCCGGAGCATCAGCGGCCTGGGGACACGCATGCCTGGATAGGTCTTATCTTGAGCAGGCGCACATCGAGCAGGCCAATTAGCGCTTCTCCAAGGCTGACCTTGCTGCCAACGAGCAAGAGGCGAACGAGCATCTCCGCGACGACACCCTTGCTCATGCCAACCTGATAGAGGCCAAGGCCGCTGCGCACCAGGCCGAGGTCGACCACCTCAGGGCCGGCGCGCAGGCGGCCGCCCCGGAACCGGTCTCTGCGCCCGCGCCGCGCGATCCGCCAACCACGGAGGCCGCCTTCATGTAGAAGTCACACCTTAGTTCGTTCGGCTTCGCGCCATGAGCGGACATCAACTCGATACCCGGAACCGGACATTCAGCTTCGCGCCCACCCCGGTCTTAAAACCGCATCCTCACAATGCCTGAAAGCAGACATACGAGCTTGCAATCGATTGTTCAGCAACAGCAACGCTCCGAGTAGCGCTGCAGAGGTGTAAGGCCTCCCGACATCCACAACCATCGACGACCGTTGCGACTCTGTGTGGACATGCATCGATGTGCTATGGAGTGCGGGGAGGATGACACATCAGGATGCGGTCCATCGGTGAGCACCTCGTCGAAGCGTGGCCGCGCCTGTTCCGCTACGCGCTGACGCTGACGCGGGAGCCCGACGCCGCGCGCGACCTGATGCAGCAGAGCGCCCTCAAGGCGCTCTCGACGGGGACGACGCCGAGCGAACCGCGGGCGGCCCGCGCCTACCTGTTCCGGATCGTGCGCCACGCCTGGATCGATCGGCTCCGCCGGAACCGGACCCGCCGCGAGGACGATCTCGTGGATTGGCCCGACGAAGGGTTCGACGACCGCCTGATTGAGGCCATCGCCGTGCGCCAGGCTTTCGCCACCCTCGATGCACCCTGCCGAAAGGTCGTGACCTGCGTGGACGTCGAAGGCCTGAGCTACCGGGAGACCGCCAAACGGCTCGGCATTCCCGTCGGCACGGTCATGAGCCGTCTGCACAGGGCGAGGCGGATCATGCTGCACCGGATCGCCGAGCCGTCCGATGGGAGCGAGGGGCCGTGATGCGCTGGGAGACCCTCAATGCCTACGTCGATGGGGAACTTGATGCGAAGGACCGGCGCGCGGTCGCGGAGACGCTGGCCCGCGATCCGGTCCTGGCCGCGCGGGTCGCGACCCTGACCCGGCTGAAGCAGGGGGTGAAACGGGAGGTGAAGGCTGCGGTCGTGCCGCCCCCGCGCGCGCCGATGGCCCGCGCCTCCCTCGGATGGGCGTGCGCCGCGGCCCTGGTCGTCCTCGTCGGCACCGGCTGGCTGGCCCCGTCGTCTCGCCCGCCGGCCGACGCCGCGCGCGCGGCCTTCATGGCCTGGAGTGCGGCGGGCGCACCCGCGAACGCCATGCAGCCCGCGGGCGGCCTGAACGGCTTCCCCCTCGATCTCGGGGCGGCGGGCTTCCGCTTGGTCTACCTGTCCGAGGGTGACGGTTCGGCTGGCCGGCTTGCCGGTTACGAGGGGCGTCACGGCTGCCGGCTCGCCGTCTGGAGCAGGCCGTCGCGCGGGCAGGCCGGACTCGAGATCGCGCAAGGGGACCGCGACCTGCGTGTGGCGCGCTGGGACAGCAAGGGGCGCCGCTATGTCCTCCTGTCCGAGACGGTGCCGGCCGAGCGCTTCGCCTTGCTGGCCGAGGCGGCCGTGCTCCTCACCGAACCGACCAAGACGGACCGCCTGCGGCTCGCCCTGGACCGGGCCACCGGCCTCTCTGAACGCCCCTGCACCGGCTGACCGGCGCGGGCCGCGGAATTTATTTCGACCCGCCGCGAATAGACCGGGGGCGACGTGCGTCTCCTCCTCCGCACGTCGCGGGCCCGGTCGCCGGAGTCACGCGCGAAACCGGGGAGGAATCGGATGCTCGACAGACGCGATCTCATCAGGCGGGCGGGTCTCACCGCCCTGGCGGGCCTCGGCGGCGGCAGCTTCGCGTCGTTGCGGGCACTCGCGGGCGACACCACCACGCTGCCCTTCGGCAACGGCGAGCGGCCCCTGGTGGCCTATCCGGGCAAGCGCCCGCTGCTCCAGATGACCGCGCGCCCGCCGCAACTGGAGACCCCGTTCTCGGTGTTCGACGAGGGCGCCATCACGCCCAACGACGCGTTCTTCGTGCGCTACCACCTCGCCGACATCCCGACCGAGATCGACCCCGAGACCTACCGGGTCGCGATCAAGGGCCATGTCGAGAAGGAGGTCTCGCTCTCGCTCGCCGACCTGAAGGCGATGCCGACGACCGAGATCGTCGCGGTCAATCAGTGCTCGGGCAACTCTCGCGGCTTCTTCGAACCGCGCATGGCCGGCGGGCAGCTCGCCAACGGGGCGATGGGCTGCGCCCGATGGACCGGCGTGCCGCTGAAGGCGGTGCTCGACAAGGCCGGGGTGAAGGCGGGCGCCGTCGAGGTCGCCTTCACCGGCCTTGACGGCCCGGTGATCCCGGAGACGCCGGACTTCGCCAAGTCGCTCAAGCTCGACCACGCCCGCGACGGGCAGGTGATGCTCGCCTGGGGCATGAACGGGCAGGATCTGCCCTGGCTCAACGGCTATCCCCTGCGCCTCGTCGTGCCAGGATTCTACGGCACCTACTGGGTCAAGCACCTGGAGAGCATCAGCGTGCTCGACAAACCCTTCGACGGCTTCTGGATGCAGAAGGCCTATCGCATCCCCGACAACGACTGCGCCTGCACGCAACCCGGCAAGGCGGCGGACAAGACCGTGCCGATCAACCGCTTCACCGTGCGCTCCTTTCTCACCAACCTGACCGACGGGGCGGACGTGAAGGCCGGGCGCACGCCCTTGCGCGGCATCGCCTTCGATGGTGGCTCGGGAATCAAGTCGGTGGCGGTCTCGACCGACGACGGCAAGACCTGGGCGGAAGCGCGGCTCGGGCAGGATCTCGGCCCCTACGCCTTCCGGCCCTGGACCCTCGACGCGGAGCTGTCGCAGGGGGCGCACGCGATCCGGGTGCGGGCAACCGCCAACGACGGGGCGAGCCAGCCGATGGAGCCGCGCTGGAACCCGGCCGGGTACCTGCGCAACGTGGTCGAGACCACCCGCGTGCGCGCGGCCTGAGGGAGTGACGACGATGACCCGCACCACCCTCGCCCTGACGGCGGCGCTTGCCCTCGCCACCGGCGCGGCCCTCGCCGCCCCGAAATCCTACGCGGTGCCGGAGCCGACCGCGGAGCTGCGGGCGCCGAAGGCCGGCACGCACGCGGAGGGCTTCGAGGCGGCCCAGGCGAACTGCCTCGTCTGCCATTCGGTGGACTACATCGCGATGCAGCCGCCCGGCAAAGGCGCGGCCTTCTGGGAGTCCGAGGTGACCAAGATGGTCAAGGTCTACCACGCGCCGATCGACGCGGCGCAGGCCAAGGCCATCGCCGCCTACCTCGCCGACACCTACTGAGGCGCGGCTGGAAACATGGGGCGGTCCGGCGACCGCCCCCCTCGTCCCGTCAGCGCGGTGCCTGCGTCTGGACCGTCGCGCCGGTCTCGCCGGGCTTGCCCTCGACGATGACGAGGCTTCGCCGCGCGGCCTCGTTCGCGTTCTGCGTCACCTGCCGGATCGGGCCCACGGCGTTGACGATGGCCGCGCCCACCGGGTTCGTCATGAAGGCGGCCAGCGGCTCCAGCGGCCCGGCGCCCTTCGGATCGGCCGAGAGGGCCAGCACGTAGGGCTTCTTCGGCGTGAGGCCCGTCACCGCCGCCTGCAGGGTCTGCAACACGCCCTGGTCGAACAGCGTGACCTGCGTGGCCGCCTTGCCATCCGGCCCGGCCAGCGTCAGCGTGCTCGACTGGCCCGCCGCGCCCAGCGGCTGGAGGTTCGGCGCACCCGCTCCCTCCGACACCGCGTCCGGGACGTAGGCCACCCCCTGCGGCCCCTGGCCGATCGGGATGGTGGCGATCACCGCGTTGCTGCCGGTGTCGATCACCGCGACCGCGTCGGCATTCTCCAGGCCGACATAGATCCGCGAACCATCGCCCGAGGGCCAGAGGCCGTGCGGGAGCGCGCCGGTGGGAATCGTCGCGACCTGCGAGAAGTCGTCGGTGCGGAACACCTTCACTTGGTTCAGGCCGCCGATCGTCACGTAGGCGAACTGCCCGGCCTTCGTGCGCGCGATGTTGACGTGGTTGGTGATCGGTCCGGTCTCGATGGTCTTGAGCGCCTTGAACGGCGGCGTGGCCTCGAACACCTGGACGCGGCCGACGTCCTTGAGGGTGAACCACACCTGCTTGCCGTCGGGCGTCGCCGCGATGTCGGGGCAGAACGGGCTCTCCTGCTTGATCCGCCCGACGATCTCGCGGCTCTTCACGTCGATGGCGACCGTCTCGGGGCTGAAGCTGGAGCAGACGTAGCCGTAACGCCCGTCGGGCGAGAAGATCGTCATGCCGGGCCCGTTTGGCACCGTGATCCGGCCCGTCTCCTTGCCGGTCCCCGCGTCGAGGATCGCGACGTAGTCCTCGCCGCGCACGCTGACCCAGACCTCGCGCCCATCCGGCGTGAAGAACGCCTCGTGCGGCGAGCGGCCGACATAGGTTGTGCGGCGCACAGTGTTGGTGGCGGTGTCGATGAAGCTGACCGAGTTCGAGCCGATCGAGACGGCGAGCAGGGTCTTGCGGTCGGGCGAGAAGCCCATGCCGTGGACCAGGAGCTGGCCGCGATAGAGCGGGCTCAGGTTCGCGGGCGTCGTGTCGCCGAGACGGATCACGCCTAGGAGCGTATTGGCGGCTGGGTCGATCACCGAGACCGTGTTGGAGAACTGGTCCGAGGTGTAGAACCGGTCGCGGGGGCCGACCGGCACGTCCGGCGCCGAGGCGGGCCCCGGCGCCTGGCCCGCAAGCGCGGTCCCGCCGAGGAGGGCGAGCAGCAGGGTCGCCGGAATGAGGTGTCGCATCATGAAGGTCTCTTCGCGCTGATGGTCGGGACGGGGGACGGCGATCCGCTCAGTGGTGGTGGCGGGCCGGCGGCTGCGTCGGTGGGGTCTGCGCGACCGGTCGCTCGGCGAGGGCGCGGCGCATGACCTCGATCTCCTGCGCCTGCTCGACGACGATGCCCTGCGCGAGCCGACGCAGGACCGGGTCGCGGCCGTATGCGAGTTCGGCCTTCGCCATCTCGATCGCGCCCTGATGGTGCGGGATCATCATGGCGGCGAAATCCCGGTCGGGGTCGCCGGACGGCGACACCGCCATGTCCGCGTGCATCCGCGCCATCGATTGGGCCATCATCGCATCGAAGCCGCCGGGGGCGGTCTCCGCATGCCCGGCGCGCATCATCATGCCGCCGCCCAGGACACCCCCGGCCATGAACAAGGTGATGAGGATCGCCGTCGGTGCTCCGCGCATGGTCTCTCCCGCAGTGTCGAGGTCACGCGGGGAGAGATGCCGGCCGGGCCGGGATATTCCCCGGCGCTCCCGGTCAAGCGGTCACGGATGCGTGATCGGCTCGCCGGGGCCAAGCTTGGAATAGTTCGGGCAATTCCGGCATCTCTGTTCCGAACGGCGGCACGGGCATCGCCGTAGCCGCGATCCGGAGACCACCCTTGGACGACCTCGCCGTCCTGATCGAACCGCAGATTCCGGCCCTGCGGCGCTACGCGACCGCGCTGCTGCGGCAGCGCGAAGCAGCCGACGACCTCGTCCAGGACACGCTGGAACGGGCGATCCGCGCCTGGCCGCAGCGCCGCGAGGGCGATCTGCGGGCGTGGCTGTTCGCGATCCTGCGCAACCGCTACCTCGAAGGCGTGCGCCGCCGCCGGGGCATCGAGGTCGGCCCGGAGGCGCTGATGGAGATCGCGGAGGCCGGGGTCGATCCCGAGGCGGCCGTGGGCGCGCGGGACGTGCTCGACGGGATCGCCGCGCTTCCCGAGGAGCAGCGGTCCGTCCTGCTCCTCGTCGCGGTCGAGGACATGTCCTATGCCGAGGTCGCCGCCGTGCTCGCGATCCCCGTCGGCACGGTGATGTCGCGCCTCAGCCGGGCGCGCGGCCGGTTGCGCGCCTTCCTCGACCGGGCTCCCACGATCGTCACCGGGCATCTGCGGAGGGTGAAATGACCGCGTCCGACCCGCGTCCCGTCGGCGAGGACGACCTGCACGCCTTTGTGGACGGACGGCTCGATCCGGGCCGCCGCGCCCGCGTCGAGGCGTGGCTCGCCGCGCATCCGGAGGCAGCCGCCCGGGTCGCCGCCGACCGGGAGGTGCGGGAACGCCTGCGGGCGCGCCTCGCGCCCGTGGCGGACGAGCCGATCCCCGCCCGCCTGCGCATCGCGAACCTCGCAGGCTCGCGCCGGATGCGCCTCCCGCGTCGGTGGCCGAGCGCGGCGGCGGCGGCGCTCCTGCTCGCCCTCGGCGGCGCGGCCGGGTGGGCCGGGCGCGGCGCCGTGCCGGGCCCGGGCGCCCACGCCGAACCGATGACGCAGGCGGCCGTCTCCGCCTTCCGCACCTACGTGGTCGAGGCCGCCCATCCGGTCGAGGTCCGCGCCGACGGCTCGACCGACCTCGTGCGATGGCTCAGCGCGCGCCTGGGCCGGCCCGTCACCGTGCCGGACCTGCGGGCGCAGGGATTCCGGCTCATGGGCGGGCGCCTGCTCCCCGCCGGAGACGAGCCGGCGGCGATGCTGATGTACGACGACGACCGGGGCACCCGCCTGACCCTGTACAGCCGGGCCGGGCCGACCGGCGGGCGCGGCGTGTTCCGCTACGCCCGCGCCGACGACGTGGCCGCCTTCTCGTGGATCGATGCCGGGATGTCCTACGTGGTGACGGCCCGCACGGACGAGGCGCGGCTGCTCCGGGTCGCCGAGGCGGTCGATGCGCAGGTCTCGGGCAAGCGCGAAGTCGCGCGGTGATGCTCGTATCCGAACCCTGCCGGACCACGCCGGCCAAGGCCCCCGCCGAGCACGAGACGCCATGACCCTCGACCAGTTGCGCATCTTCGTGGCGGTTGCCGAGCGCCAGCACGTCACGCGGGCGGCCGAGGCGCTGAACCTCGTCCAGTCGGCGGTCAGCGCCGCCATCAGCGCACTGGAGACTCGGCACGCCGTCAAGTTGTTCCACCGGGTCGGCCGGGGCATCGAACTGACCGAAGCGGGCGGCGTCTTTCTCAGCGAGGCTCGCGCGGTGCTCGCCCGCGCCCAGGCGGCCGAACAGGTGCTCGCGGACCTCAGCGGCTTGCGGCGCGGCACGCTGTCCATCCAGGCGAGCCAGACCATCGCCAGCCACTGGCTCCCCCGGCACCTCGTCGCCTTTCGGGCGGCCTATCCCGACATCGTCCTGCGGCTCGGCATCGGCAACACCGCCGAAGCCGCCGAGGCGGTCCGAGCCGGGACGGCGGAACTCGCCTTCGTGGAGGGCCCGATCGAGGACGGCAGCCTCGCGAGCACTCCGGTCGCCGAGGACCGGCTGATCCTCGTCATCGCGCCTGATCACCCGTTGGCCGCACGCGCGCGGTCGGGACGATCCGACCTCGCTTCAGTCTCCTGGGTGCTGCGCGAACCCGGATCGGGCACGCGCTCCGCCTTCGAGGCGGCGATCGTCGCGCTGGGCATCGCACCGGACGCACTCACGGTTGCCCTCGAACTGCCGTCGAACGAGGCTGTCCTCGCCGCCGTCGTGGCGGGGGCCGGGGCGAGCGTTCTATCCGAAGCGGTGGTCGGACCCTCTCTGCGAACCGGAGCGCTCGTCGCCGTGCCCTTCGCTCTGCCGACGCGAACCTTCCGGGTCCTGCGCCACAAGGAGCGCTACCGCAGTCGCGCCGCCGACGCCTTGCTCGACCTGATCCGTGCCGCCCCCTGACGGGGGGCGGCCCTTCAGGCGACCTCGACCCACACACGGTGCCAGGAGGCGCTGAGGTAGCCCTTGAAGTTCCACGTCTCGTCCGGCCGCGCCGGCTGGGTCTGCCCGGCGCTGTCCCAGGCGCGCACCACGAGGTCGCGCTCGCCGGACGGAAGGTCCAGCACGATCTCCCAGAACGTCCAGGCGAAGGGAGCGCCGGCCTCGTGTTCCAGCGTAGCTTGATGCCAGGACCGACCGCCATCGCCCGAGACATCGACGCGCACGATCGCCCGATCTCCCGCGATGGCGTACCCGCGAATGGTGGTCTCGCCCGCCTTGAGCCGGGCTCCGCGCGCGGGCTCGCAGATCGCGGCGTTGAGCGGCATCGTTTCGATGGTGTGGCCTTTCGCGGGATTGGCGGTCTCGGCCGTCACGTCCGGCGGGAACAGCTTGTAGTCGTCGGCTTGCATCGGGTTGGTCGAGGGATGGTCCTGCACCGTGATGCGCTTCAGCCATTTCGGGCTGCGCACGCCCGCGAAGCCCGGCACGACGGCCCGCACGGGGAAGCCGTGCTCGGGCAACAGCGATGCCCCGTTCATCGCGAAGGCCAGCAGTGTCTCGCCGGCGACCGCCTTGGCGAGCGGGATCGAGACGCCGTAGGGCCGTCCCTCCACCACATCTTGGCTCTCGAAGGCCACATGGAGGTCCGAGTGGAGGTTCGCTCCTGGCGCTACGCCCGCCGCACGCAGGACGTCGCCGAGGCGGACGCCGGTCCAGTCCGCCGTCCCGATGGCGCCGCCGTCCCAAGGATCGCCCGAGACTGGGGCGACCGCCCGCATATCGGCGCGGCGGTTGCCGGCGCACTGCATCGTGGCCGTGACGGTCGCCTCGGGAAAACGCGCGCGCAGATCCGCCAGCGACAGATCGAGGGGACCGACATGCGCGCCATCGACGGACAGGCGCCATGCGGCGGCGTCGATCTCCGGCAGGTCGCCGTGGGAGCGGACGTAGAAGTCTTCCGCAGGGGTCCGGTAACGGGCCCGCAGGCGGGTCAGCGGTGGCTCGGCATTGTAGGGGCGCTCCCCATGAACGATCAGGCGCGCCATACGCTCGGTCAAGCTCGACATGGGTGTCTCTATCGCAGAAGGTCGGACTCCAACGCGCTCATACGCGCCGGGTGGCAGGCCTATTTCAGGCGATGCCGAGCAGGCGGATCAGCCCGAGGCTCACGGCCGTCAGGGCGGCGAGCGAAGCGACTACCGCCAGGGTGACGCGTGGTCCCGCCTTGGCGACGCTGCGCACGTCGACGCCGAGGCCGAGGGCCGCCATCGACACGATGGTCAGCGCGTTCGCCGCCGCGGCCATGGGGTGCAAAGCCGCTTCGGGAACGAGCTCCGCGGAGCGAAGACCCGTCAAGGCCAGGAAGGCGAGGATGAACCACGGCACCAGCCGGTGCAGCGGCATCCGGCCCGAGGCGGGGCGCTCGCCGGCCGTGCGGTGCGGTACGGTCACGCCCGTCCCCGCGCGCAGCCAGCTAATCCCGAGCGAGAGAGCCAGGACCACTGGCCCAAGCATCAGCACGCGGACCAGCTTGACCAGGGTGCCGACTTGGACGCTGAGGGCGGCCACCGGGGCGGTTGCGGCGAGAACCTGCGGCACGGCGTAGACCGTGAGCCCCGCGAGCACACCGTACTGCATCGGTGAGAGTCCGAGCAGCGGCACGAGCAGCGGCAACCCGAGAACGACGAGAACGCCGAGCACGGCGGTGAAGGCGATGGAAGAGGCGACGTCCTCGCCGTCCGCGTCGATCACCGGGGCCGCCGCCGCGATCGCCGAGTTTCCACAGATCGAGTTGCCGCAGGCGACGAGGATGGCCAGGCGCGGGGTCAACCCGAGAACTCGGCCGATGCCGTAGCTCGCCGCAATGGCGAGGGCCACCACCACCGCGATGCCGACGAGGAGCCCCGGCCCGGCCGCGAGCAGCGTCCCGAGGCTGAGCGAGGCGCCGAGCAGGACGACGGCGATTTCCAGGACGGTCTTGGCGCCGAACGCGATACCGCGAGCGAAGCGCCGACCAGGGTTCCAGGCCGTGCGGACGGCCGTGCCCAGCACGATGGAGAGGACCAGAGCCTCCAGCCACGCACGGCCGAAGATATGCTTCTCGACCATCTCCAGCCCGAGGGCGGCGCCCGTCACCGCGAGGCAAAGGCTCAGGCCGGGCAGGATGGAAGACAGGGCAAGAGCGCGTGATCGGAGAAAGGCTGCTGCGGGCATGGTGCGTGCACCTCGCGGACTGGATCTGCCACGACCATGACCGCGTCCATTCGTTCGATCCAACGGAACGTATCGATCATTTTGATCACGCGATGCGATGATTTGGCTGGGGACGACGAACGTCGTGCTTTGGCTTGAAGCCAGTCTTGTCGATTGGGCAACCCGAGTTTGCGGCTTCGCTGATATCAGGGAACGTTGTAGATTACCGCTGACTAGGTTTCTTGAGACAGAAACCGTTGAGGTCAGAGGCGGGCCGTCAGGTTGGTGAACGGGCGGATCAATCGGATGCCTGAGTGACGGCACGGTCGATGTTCACCCTCTCCGCCCAGTCCTTGGCCTCGGACTGACCTTGGAGGTCGATGAGACGAGCGCCGCTGACATCGACGTTCTTGAAGTCCGCGCCCGTGACCGTAGCACCGGTCAAATTGGCCCCGGACAAGTCTGAGCCCATCAGCACCACGCCAGTGAGATCGGCATCCTTAAGATTCGCATACTCCAGGCGTGACCGGCCGAGGTTGGCTCCCTTGAGGTTCGCGCCCGACAGGTTCACCGAGGTGAACACCGCCCGCATCAGACCCATGGACTGATTCTTGATGTTGGCTCCGCCCTTGAGATCGACCAGCGTGGCGCTGCTCATGTTGGCGCCCTTGAAATCGCCGATGGGCATGGACCGGCTGAGGTCGGCCCCGCTGAGGTTGGCCTCCCGCGCAGTGATGCCGAACATTTTCGCGTCCGCGAGCTTGGCCCCGGAAAGGTCTGCCTTCAGGAGCCATGCCTGTTCGAGGTTTGCGCCGCTGAGGTCGGCGCCGCGTAGATTGGCCTTGTTCAGGCGCGCAGTTCGTAAGTTGACGCCCCGGAGATTCAACCCGGAGAGATCGAGGCCCGACAGCGCCTTGTCGTGCAGGTCGATGGGCTTACCGTCCGCGGCCTGGATCATCGCCTCTACGTCGGCGCGGCTCATCTCGGCCTTCGTCATGGCAGGCGAGGACATGTCGGCTCCGAGCAGCAGATCTTGTTCGGCCGCGGCGGGGCCGGCAGCGAAGACGGCGAGCATGAAGCTGAGGGCTAAGCGGCGCATCGGTTTACTCCCGGCGGGCGCCACGCATGGCGGGCACCCTTATCGTGTTCGTTGTGTCGCGATGCTATGCCGGGCCGCTGCACCCGGTCGGTGACCCAGGTCACACAAATCCGGCGCGGCGGGAGGAAAACGCAACGCGCGCCGGACGATCAACCCGTCGTCATGGCCGGGGGACCACGCCAGCCATGACGGATGCCCAAAAGGTCGAGCGGTGGATCGACCGGTTTCCGCTTCTTCAAGCTCTCAGCCCGGCGCATCTTCAGATCGCTCGGGGAACCGTGCATTTCCCGGTGCTGGATGCAGGCGCCATCGCCTACGAACTAAATGGCGAGTGTGCCAACTACCTGATGTGCCTGGAGGGACGCACGCGGATCTTCCGGATGTCGGAGGGCGGACGCGAGGTGCTGATCTACAAGGTTGGCCCGGGCGGCACCTGCCCCCTCACCACTCAGTGTCTCCTGTCCGGCGGCACCTTTCCGGCGCAGAGCGTGGCCGAGGAGCGGACCGAACTCGCGGCCCTGCCGGTCGGCACGTTCCAGCACCTGATCGGCGACAGCGCGGCGTTCCGCAGATTCGTCATGGATGACTACACGCGATTGATGTCCGGCCTGTTCACGCTGATCGACGAGGTCGCGTTCGCACCGCTGAAGCAGCGCCTCGCGCAACGCCTCCTCGCTGAAGCCGATCCGCGGGGCGTCGCCGCGGTGACCCATCAAAAGCTCGCGGACGATGTCGGAAGCGTGCGCGAGGTGGTGAGCCGCATTCTGGCACAATGGGCCGAGGCGGGCCTGATCGAACTTCGTCGAGGCGCGGTCGAGATTGTTGACCGGACCCGCTTGGAGGCCGCCGGGCGGCGGTGACTGGCGGCGTGCTGGTGTCCATTTTTGAGGCCGACGCCAATCGAGCTTTACGACTGGGTTGGTTCGGTAGGGCCTTGTCTGCTCTTTTTGGCAAGCCCTCCCCAGAGCAGACAGGCCACTACTGGCCAGAAGTTGCCGAACCGGGTCCATTGAACTGCCTGGAAGCGGACATTCCGACCGTCTGCAATGGGTCAGGAGTTCGCACGCCGTTTGTTCGGCTGTGCGCCACTTCCGGACCTTCTGTCACAGCCGCTGGAATAGCCGCTCTTCGCTCGCAAGCGGTCGCTGCGCGGAGTGGTCGAGCTGGGAGGCTACATGATCTTGAGATCGAAGCCACACGCGTCCAGGCTCGCCGCTGGAAGGTCGAGAAGCAGCTCGACCTTCCGGGCTGCGAAGTTTTTGGGACCGTGTCATGCAGGAGATAGCCGAGCTCATCGCCGAGCGCGGCCCCTTCATGCCCGACGAGATCCTGCCAGAGCTCAGAGCCGTGACGCTGCGCGGCGTCACTTTGCACAAGGAGCCGCTTACCCCCGGGACCCTCAAGAAGAGATGGACGTGCGGGTGTCGTTCGGGCGCTACTTCGAGCCTTGCGAAGAGCGACGCTACGCCCGCTGGGCCGGATGACGCGCGCGGGTGCTCGGCCAGGGTGCCAAGCGCCTCGTGTCGGTCGTCGCCCTGGCCGATGGGTACCAAGCCGTACTGGCAGTAAGTGGCGAGCCATGTAGTATCCCGGAGCCGTCCCGCAGGAAGGCAGTAACACCCCCGCGGTTCGCCTATGTCGTGTCGCCACCAGTCCGATAGCCCGCCCACGCCGAGTTTCCGGGAAGCGCCCTGCTCGACCCGCAAGTGGCGGCGTCGAACCTGCACGCCGCCGGCGGCTTGCAACGACAACGAGGGTGGTGCCTGGGTCCGGGCTCGCGCGATCTTCGCAGCCGTGCTCGGTGGCCTTCTTTTCATCGGCGCGGCGCTCGGTGTCCTCGACCTCTAACGATCATCCGCGGCATCCCGCTGCCCCGGTCGGGAATCGGACGTACCCGCCGCATTGCGCTGCAGCGAACACTTGGGTTATGGTTCCCCCACAAGACCGGACCCGGTGAAAGCCCGGGTGGCTCTTCCGGCCGCCAATCCGCCGGATAACGCAAATCGTGGTGCCTGAGTCGCGGACCTCCGAGGAGGCCGACCGGCCCTGTTGCGCGCCCCATGCGACGTACCGAACGCGCCTGGGACAAGGAAAGCCTTTCACAACAATGGATCTCGTCCACCTACGGAGCGAGTGGGCTCCGAACGTCACGCGCGAGTTGCTGGCTGGCGCCGTCGTGGCCCTCGCCCTCATCCCCGAGGCCATCGCCTTCTCCATCATCGCCGGCGTCGACCCGAAGGTCGGCCTCTATGCCTCGTTCTGCATCGCCGTCGTCACCGCCTTCGCGGGCGGGCGGCCCGCCATGATCTCCGCCGCAACAGGCGCCATGGCGCTCCTGATGGTGGGCCTCGTGAAGGACCATGGCGTCGGCTATCTGTTCGCCGCCACCATCCTCACCGGCCTCCTCCAGATCGCCGCCGGCGCGCTCAGGCTCGGCAACCTGATGCGCTTCGTCTCGCGCTCGGTCGTGACCGGGTTCGTGAACGCCCTGGCCATCCTGATCTTCCTGGCGCAGATGCCGGAACTCATCGGCCAAAGCACCACCGTCTACCTGATAACGGCGGTCGGCCTCGGCATCATCTACGGCCTGCCGTACCTCACCAAGGCGGTACCCTCGCCGCTGGTCACCATCGTCCTACTGACCGGCGTCTCGATATACCTCGGCCTCGGCATCCACAAAGTCGGCGACATGGGCGCGCTCCCGAGCGAATTGCCCTGGGTGGCCCTGCCGCAGGTGTCGTTCACCTGGGAGACTCTGCGCATCATCCTGCCGGTGTCGCTGACACTCACCATGGTTGGCCTGCTGGAAAGCCTGATGACTGCGGCCATCGTCGACGAGATGACCGACACGACCTCGAACAAGAACCGCGAGTGCGCCGGCCAGGGCGTCGCCAACATCGCCTCCGGGTTCCTCGGCGGCATGGCCGGCTGCGCCATGATCGGCCAGTCGGTAATCAATGTCTCCTCCGGCGGCCGGGGGCGGCTCTCGACCCTGTTCTCCGGCGTGTTCCTGCTGTTCCTGATCGTCGTACTCGGCCCCTACGTGGCGCAGATTCCGATGGCGGCGCTGGTCGCGGTCATGATCATGGTCTCGATCAACACCTTCCAGTGGAAGTCCTTCCACACGCTGGTGACCCATCCGAAGTCGTCGAGCTTCGTCATGCTCGGCACCGTCGTGGTCGTCGTGGCCACCCACGACCTCGCCAAGGGCGTGCTGTTCGGGGTGATCCTCAGCGGCCTGTTCTTCGCTCACAAGGTCACCAAGTTCTTCGGCGTCGCGTCCTTGCGCGACGAGGCCCGTGCGGTTCGCACCTACAAGGTGACCGGCCAGATCTTCTTCGCCACCGCCGAGGCGTTCCACTCCGCCTTCGACTTCCGCGAGGAGGATCTCCGGGGCGTCGTGCTCGACCTCACGGCCGCGCACTTCTGGGACGTCACCAGCGTCAACGCCCTCGACCGGGTCGTACTCAAGTTCCGGCACCACGGCATCCCGGTCGAGGTCATCGGCATGAACGAGGCCACGGCCACGATGGTCGAACGGCTCGGCACCCATGACAAGCCGGGGGCTGCATTGGTCGCACCCGGCCACTGACCGGGGAAGAGGCATGGGCGCAGGCGGGGACACGTGCCCGTGCCGCCCGACCCAAGGCCTTTAGGCTTGGCCTGCCGCCGGTTACACGACACGCCGGCGAATTTTGGCGCCTCCCCTGGGGATCCGGTGCGGGACGGGTTGTCCCTGTCCGGCTTGGATGCGATAGCCCGCGCAGGGTGCGCGGTCCGTCGGTCGGACCGGCAGGACGAGCGCTGGTCGGGCCGCCAGCGCCGGAGTCCCGTGCCCTTGCTCACCGCCTCGCGGCCTCGCCGCCGTCCCCTGTCGGCCCTGCGCAACGTCCTGACTAGCGACGCCGGCGGCGGCCTCGTCCTGATGGCGAGCGCCGCGCTCGCCCTGGTGATCGCCAACTCGCCGCTGGCGGACACCTACTTCGCCGCGCTGAAGGCCTACGTCGGTCCCCTATCGGTCCTGCACTGGATCAACGACGCCCTGATGGCGGTGTTCTTCCTGCTCGTCGGTCTGGAGATCAAGCGCGAGGTGCTCGACGGGCGCCTGCGCACCTGGCCCGACCGCGTCCTGCCGGGGCTGGCCGCGCTCGGCGGCATGGCGGTCCCGGCCATCGTCTACGCCGCCGTGAACTGGAACTCGCCCGAAACCCTGCGCGGCTGGGCGATTCCCGCCGCCACCGACATCGCCTTCGCGCTCGGCGTGCTGGCGCTGCTCGGCCCCCGGGTGCCGGTCTCGCTCAAGGTGTTCCTGACGGCGCTCGCCATCATCGACGACCTGGGCGCAGTCCTCATCATCGCGGCCTTCTATACCGCCGACCTGTCGCTGCCGATGCTCGGCGGGGCGGCGGTCACGCTCGCGGTCCTCTACGGGATGAACAAGGCCGGCGTCGCCCGCCTGTGGCCCTACCTGCTGCTCGGCGCGGTGCTGTGGGTGTTCGTGCTCAAGTCGGGCGTCCACGCCACCATCGCCGGCGTGCTGCTGGCGCTGACGGTTCCGCTCCGTCTCAGCGTCGGCAAGCCGGACGATCCGACCTCGCCGCTCCACATCCTCGAGCACGCGGTCCATCCCTGGTCGGCCTACCTCATCCTGCCCGTCTTCGGCTTCGCCAACGCGGGCGTGTCGCTCGCCGGGATCACGCCGCGCATGCTGCTCGACCCGGTCACGCTCGGCGTGGCGCTCGGGCTGTTTGTGGGCAAGCAGGTTGGTGTGTTTGGTCTCGTCATCGCCGCGGTGAGGCTCGGACTGGCGCAGCGCCCGGCCCATGCGACCTGGGCCCAGATCTACGGCGTCTCCCTCCTCTGCGGCGTCGGCTTCACCATGAGCCTGTTCATCGGCCTGCTCGCCTTCGCGAACGCCCCGGAGCTTGAGGCCGAGACCAAGGTCGGCGTGCTGATCGGCTCTCTCGCCTGCATGGCCGCGGGGGCGCTGGTCCTGCGCCTCGCCCCGGCCCGCCCGACCCACCACTGAGCCGGCACCTGTCGCGCTCCGCCGGAGCGCGACGTCATCGTCCACTCCCCGGAAGCGGGTGAAGCATCATGCCCCGTCAGTTGCCGCCGCGTCGTCCCGGCGCCATCGAAGGCCGCCTGTCGGACCTCATCCTCGCCCTCGTGGGGGTCCTGCTCCTCGGGGTGGGGGTGCTCATGCTCCTGTCCTGGCTATCCGGCGATGCCGTAGGAGCCGTGGCCGGATACGCGATTACACGGGATTCCTGAGATCCAGACCCTTCCTGTCACACGACCGATGACGATGATCACCGCGACGCTGCGCGAGCTGTACGAGGGCGACTCGCGGGGCGCTCACCGCTTTCGCTACGCCCTGCTGGTGTTCGACGTGGCGACCATCGCCTTCGTCGTCATCAGCTCGTTCCTGCCGCTGTCGCCGTGGATCGTCGCCTGCGACCTCGCGGTGGGCGCCTGCGTCCTGGCCGACTTCGCCGCTCGACTGCTCATCAGCCGCGCGTCGCTGCGCGAGTTCCGGCACCTGAGCACGTGGACGGACCTCGTGGCGGTGGCTTCGTTCCTCGCGCCCGTCGTGGTCGAGGGCGTCGGCTTCCTGCGCATCCTGCGGACGCTGCGCCTACTGCGCACCTACCACCTGCTGGAGCGGCTGCGGCAGGACAGCGACCTGTTCCGCCGCAACGAGGACGCGATCCTCGCGGCCACGAACCTGGTGGTGTTCGTGTTCGTCATGACGGGCATCGTCTACGCCACCCAACACGGCGGCAATCCGGCGATCCAGACACCGGTCGACGCCCTCTATTTCACGGTGACGTCGCTTACGACGACCGGCTACGGCGACATCACTCTGCCCGGGCCGACGGGCCGGCTGATGTCCGTCTTCGTGATGATCTGCGGCGTGACGCTGTTCTTCCGCCTCGCGCAGGTGGTGTTCCGCCCCTACAAGGTGCGCTTCCCCTGCGAGGCGTGCGGGCTGCAGCGCCACGAGCCGGACGCCGTGCACTGCAAGGCCTGCGGACACCTGCTGAACATCCCGGACGAGGGGACCTAGCGCCGGTCGGGGCGTCAGGCGACGGCGACGGGTGCGGTCCTGCGGAACCGACGGTGGCGGTCTTCCAGGTCGGCGAGATCGGACGGGTCCGCCACGTCGCGCCGTGCGGCGGCGATGACGAGGTCCGCATGGCGGGAGAGTTCGGTGGCTCGGTCCTCGAACCGCTCGACCTCGGCCACGCGGGTGAGCACGTCGAGCATCCGTCCGAGCACGTAGACTGAGCCGGCCGCGTTCTGGCGGATCATGTGGAACATGGCATCGCACAGCCCGTCGTAGTCCGTCACCGGGTGGACCAGGACGGCACGGCCCTCGCGCAGCACCACACCGGTAGGCAGGTGTCGGGGAGCGATGCGGCATAGGGCGTCCCCGAGATGGTCGACGACGCTGCCGGCGGTGAAGGGGTCGTTGATGCCGGGCGACAGCGCCCGGACCGCGATCTCCACCAACTGGCGGATCGAGAATTCCAAGTCCTGGAGCGCCGCGGGACGGCGACCCAGCGTCACGGCGTCGAGGATGGCCCCCTCGGCTCCCTCGGCCCGCGCGGACAGGAAGGCCATCGGATAGCCGGAGGGTACGTAGTCGCCGGGCCGCACCCGCAGGGTGACCATGACCCGATTCTCGTCGGCCCAATCTGCCAGGGCGTCGGTGTCCATCGCCTGCACGTAACCGCCACCGGTCGCGGCGGTGGCACACCCGCTCGGCGCCTCGGTGGGGCGAGTCGGCCCCGCCTCGTCGCAGGTGTGGTTGGCGATGGCCTTGCACAGGTCGCGCTGGACCGCATCGACCACGGTCTCGATGTTGATGCTGGTGGCGATATGATGGACGAACCAGACCAGCGTGCCGATGGCGACCAGCGCCAGGACCAGGGCTCCGGTGATGGCGAGGTGGGGGACGAACGGGCTCTCTTCCACGGTGCGCACCGTGCGTAGGACCATCAGCGAGTAGGCGAAGGCTCCGAGGAAAATGCCCAGGACCGTCTGGTTGCGGGCATCGCGAATGAAGTTGCGCAGGAGCCGCGGGCCCATCTGGCCCGAGGCCAAGGTCAGGGCGGCGATGGTGATGGAGAAGGTCGTGCCGGCGACCCCGATGTTCGAGGAGGCGATGGCGCTGAGCAGCGCCCGTGCCCCCTCGGCGCCGCCCGAGTATCCCCAGTTCGTGTCCGGGGACGAGGCATCGAAGCCGGCGATATGGGCCGTCTCCAGCCAGACCCCGAACTGGGCCAGCAGGATGCAGCCGAGCACGACCAGAGCTGGGCGAAGCCAGAACAGGTCGCCGAGGATTTCCAGCCAGGCCTTGATGCGTGCGTTCATCGTCGAGGCCTGACAGCTCCCGCTGCCGGCGACAACCGGCACGAAGGACCGTCCCGGTCGTTGGACATGGACGTGACGGTCCGTCCGACCCGGAACCGCTCGTTCAGGGACGCCGAGCGCGGGAAAGACACACCTTGATCTCGATCTTCGATCTCGCCGCGCTGCTGCTCATCCTGTCGGCCCTCTTCGGCTGGCTGAACCGACGCTTCCTGCGGATGCCGCATAGCATTGGGCTGCTCGTCATGGGGCTCCTCGCCTCGCTCGCTCTGGTGCTCGCCGACGTCGCCTTCCCGCAGCAGCACCTCTACGAGGATCTCACCCGTGTCCTCGACCAGGTCGACTTCACCGGCGTGGTCATGAACGGCATGCTCGCCTTCCTGCTGTTCGCCGGGGCCCTGAACCTCGACCTCGGCGCCCTGCGCGAGCGCGCCTTCGCGGTGGCCACCCTCGCGCTCCTCGGGACGCTCGTGTCGACCGCCGTGGTCGGCGCGGCCTTCTGGGCCGCGGCGCAGGCGCTCGGCACTCCGATGCCGCTGACTTGGGCCCTCGTGTTCGGCGCATTGATCAGCCCGACGGACCCCGTCGCGGTGCTGGCCACCCTGAAGAACGTCAAGGTACCGGAAGCCCTTGAAGTGGAGATGCAGGGCGAGGCCCTGTTCAACGACGGCATCGGCATCGTGCTGTTCACGGTGCTGGTCGCCTTCGCGGTGGGATCGGGGGGCGAGACGACGAGCGTCGGCGGGGTGGCGACGCTCCTCGTGCACGAGGCCGTGGGCGGCGTGCTTCTCGGCATCGTCACCGGCTACGTCGCCTACCGCGCAATGAAGGCCATCGACGATTTCCCGGTCGAGGTGCTGATCACCCTGGCGCTGGTCACCAGCACCTACGCGATTGCCCAGAAGCTGGGGGCGAGCGGGCCTCTCGCCGTGGTCGCGGCGGGGCTGCTCGTCGGCGAGCGTGCGCCCCGCTATGCCATGAGCGACACCACCCAGAAGTACGTCTCGGCTCTGTGGACGCTCATCGACGAGGTGCTGAACTCGGTACTGTTCCTCCTGATCGGCCTGGAGGTGTTGGTCCTCCGCTTCCAGGTCTCCAGCTTGGCGTTGGCCGCCTGCGCCGTTCCCGTCGTTCTCGTCGCCCGCCTCGTCGCGGTCTCGACACCCGTCCTGCTGTTCCGTTGGGGCGGCAACCTCTCGCTCGGCAACGTGCCGTTCCTGACCTGGGCGGGCGTGCGGGGTGGCATCTCGGTGGCGCTGGCGCTCTCGCTCCCGGATAGCGGTGCCAAACATGCCATCCTCGCGGCGACCTACGCCGTCGTGCTCTTCACCATCATCGTGCAGGGCTCAACACTCGGCCTCGTAGCCAGGCGGACGCTTCGCGCGACCTAGGCTGCCTCAAAGCCTCGCAGTACGGTTGCGGCCAGCCAGAGGGGATTGGAGCGAGCCCGGAGACCGTGTGTTCACAGGCGGGATCAACGTAGAGTCAGGGCGTCCAGCCAGCCATGTGCAGCGCCGTAGCGGATGATCTCGGCGCGGGTCCGCAACCCGAGCTTCTCCGCCGCCCGCGCCTTGTAGGTCTCGACCGACTTCACGCTGACGTCGATGCGCCGGGCGATCTCCTTGTTGCTGAAGCCTTGCGCGATCAACCGCAGGGTCTCGGCCTCGCGCGGGCTCAGTGGCTCGCGGCCTTCCGCCGTGCCCGGGCGCCCATCCGAGCCGGAAGTTGCCGCCAGGGCATGGCCGGCAATGGAGGGGTCGAGATAGACGCCGCCGGAGGCCACGGCCCGGACCGCCCGGAGCAGGTCGTCCGCGGCCGAGCGCTTGAGGAGGTAGCCGCGCGCGCCGGCTCTCATCAGCGGCTGCACGTAGGCCGCATCCTCGTGGACGGTCAGCACCAGCACCCGGGTGCCGGGGCATTCACCCTTCACCCGCTCCGTCAATTCAAGGCCGTTCAGTCCGGGCATCGAGACGTCGACCACGGCGACGTCGGGCGCGACGGCGCGGATCATCGGCAGCGCCTCGCCGCCGTCGGTGGCCTCGCCGACGAGCTCGACCTCCGGGTCGGCGTTCAGCAGCGCCCGGATGCCCGCGAGGACGACCGGATGGTCGTCGGCCAGGATGACGCGGATACGGTCCATGCTGTTCCCTCTCGTGGGTCAGGCGGCTGGCGTCACCGGGATGCGGACGAACAGCGTGGTGCCGACGCCCAGGGATGCCTCCAGCGCGAGCGTGCCGTTCAGAAGGGTCAAACGCTCGCGGATGCCCGAGAGACCCAGCCGCGGCTCCGTCGGCGTGCTGCGCCCCACGGAAACGGCAGGGCCCGGTTCGAAGCCGACGCCGTCGTCCTCGATGATGACCTGGACCTCGTCCGGGCGACGGTCGACGCAGACGCTGACGGTGGCCGCGCGGGCGTGCTTGAGGACGTTGGTGAGCGCCTCCTGCACGATCCGGTAGACCGCGCTCTCGACGGCCGCCGGGAGGCGCGACGCATCCCCGACGAACTCCAGATCGGATCGGACGCCGTGGCGCTGCCCCCACTCGCGCAGAAGCGTCGCCAGCGCCTCGCGCAGCCCGAGGTCGTCCAGGGCGGTCGGGCGCAGGTCGATGGCGGCGCGGTGGATGTCGCGCCCGATCTCGCCGGCGAGGCGCTGCAGCCACTGGATCTGCCGTCCGGCTTCGGTCGAGGTTTCCTGCGCGTCGAGCAGACGTTCCAACCCCTTGAGGCCGAGCGACAGGCCGGTCACAGTCTGGCCGACCTGGTCGTGCAGCTCGCGGGCGATCCGGCGCTGTTCGTTCTCCTGCGCCTCGCCGAGGCGGCGCAGCAGGTCGAGCCGCTCCGCCTCAGCCCGCTTGCGCGGCTCGATGTCCGAGACTACGCCGTAGACGAGGCCCGCGGGGTTCCCCTGCCGAAGCCGAGGCGCTCGCCCGGTCAGGCGCACCCAGCGCGACGCCGAACCAGCCTGGAAGACCCGGAACTCCACATCGAGGGGCTTGCCCTCGGCGAGGCTTCGCCGCACCTCCGCCGCCATACGCTCCCGGTCGCCGGCGTCGACCGCCCGGAAGGCGATGTCGGCATCCGCGGTCATTTCGCGCCCCTCCGGCACCTCCGCTTCCCAACCCAAGAGCTCGGCGGCGCGTCGGGAGGCCGTCACGGTCTCCTCGGCCGTATCCCACCGTAGGGTGCCGAGCTCCGCAGCCTCGGCGGCGACGGCGCCCTGCTCCTCGCTCGACCGCAGGGCGAGGGCGAAGCGCGCCTGCTCGCCCGCCCTCCGCTGTGCCATGTCGCGCCCGACCAGCCCGACCAATGCGAGGCCGAGGCCGATGCTCAGCACGCTGCCGCCGGCCAGCAGGAGGTAGGAACGCGAAACCGGCGCGTTCAGCGTGGCGACCGGCATACCGAAATGCACCGACCAGCCGCCGGTGTCCTTAAGGGTGCGGTAGACGACCTCGACGTCCGGCCCCTCCAGCGTAGACCCGGTGTAGAACCCCTGCGGCGCCCGCTGGATCGCCGCCAGCAGGGCGGCGCCGGCCGGGTGGCCGAGTTCCTCCGCCTCGGCCCGTGTGCGGGCGATAGTGTTGCCCGCCGCATCGACGATGGTCCCGACCCAGCCCTCCGGCGCGCCCGCGTCGCGAAGGATCGAGCTGACCGCGCTTGTGGCGAGGCCGACCGAGAGGACGTGGCGGAGCGTTCCGTCGCGGACGACCGGCACCCGCAGCGCGACGAGGCGCTTGCCCGAGATCAGCCCGAGCGGCCCGATCCCGCCGACCACCGGCCGCCCCGTCCGTACCACCGCGTCGAAGCTCGCGCGGTCGGCGGTGGGGCCGAGCTCGTCGTCGAGGGAGCGGAGCAGGTTGACGACCTGCACGCCGTCAGGGCCGGCGAGCTCGACGGTTTCCCAGAGCGGGTGCTCCCGCCTCAGCCGCTCGGCCTCGGCATAGAAGGCGGCGAGGTCCGGCCGGTCGAGGCTCGCCGAGGCGGCCTCGGCTCGGAGGACCGCGACCTGCGTCGCGATGTCGGAGGCGACGCGCTCGGCCACCCGGGCCGCGCTCGCCACGGCGGCGCTCCGGGTCAGTCCGCGTTGCTGCTGCGCCATGAGCGTCGCCACCCAGCCGCTGAGCAGCAGCACGGGGATGGCGGCGGCCATCGCGAGAGCGAGGAAGGTCCGTCCGTTGCCGCGATGGATCTCAGGCCGACCGGCGTCGCCGTTCTCACGTCCGGCGGTCATGCGGGGGTAACCAATCAGGGAGGGGCGTGGTGGACGGACCTGCTGGGGAGAGCGGCCGAGCCATGCTCCCTACCACATGGTCGGCCGAGACCACGCCGTCTACGAACGGCACGCCGACCATGCCGTCATCGGTCAGCACGCGCGGATCGGTCACCGCCTGCTCATCGCCAAGGAGGCGACCTCCCGACGCGATCACCTGCAGGACTTGGCGGTCGCCCCCGGCGGCGGCGTTCCGCTCCAGGTCCCGCAGCCGCCCGATCAGGTTCGGCGGCGCGGTCGCACTGTCCTGCAGGCCGGCCTCGACCAGGGTCGTGACCACTCGCTCCAGGCTCCCGAAGGTCCGGCCTTCGAACGAGTGGGGTCGTTTCCGTCCCATCGTCCCTCCGTCGCCTTTCCGAACGGTCCCGAAGCTTTGCCTTGAGGCCGGGGAAGCCCACGGTCGAGGGAGGGTCGCGACCTAGACCAAGGTCGGGTCGACCGCCCCGTTCCGTGTTGCGGGGCCGCGGGCCGTCACGGCCGGATGTGGGACCCCCTCGGCGAAGTCCCAGGTCGAACCGTCGTAACCCTCATACCAGGCCCGGCGCTCGCGGGAATCGGCCGGATGGGGACAGGCATCCCGCGGCCGCCCGAGGGCCCGGGCGCGGGAACCCTGCTTGATGACGTCCATGATCATCGACACTCCCTCCACCACATCGACGTTTGCGAAGTGGCTTCGAGTAGCGCCCGTATACTGGCCGGCGACAAGCGGTTTGGCCGGGTGTCGCCGTTCTCACCGACGCCCGTCAGGTTCATCCCGACACCGCCCGGGCGCTGGAATGCTTGGGCGTGGCCCCGCGGACACGGGACCACGCGCCGCGGGTCAGGAGTTCTTGTTGTACTTGAACTCGGGCGCGTTCTTCAGTGCGTCCTTGTCGGTGTCGACCATCGCCTTGAGCTTGCCGTCCGCCTTGTGCAGGAAGATCGAGGATGGGTCGACCAGGACGTAGCGCTCGCCCATGCCGAGGAAGCCGCCGACGCTGACGACGACGCCGGTGACCGTCTTGCCGTTGTCGATGACGAGATCCTCGACTTCGCCGATGGTCTCGTTCTTGTTGTTGTAGAGGTTCTTGCCGACGAGCTTCGACGAGGTCACCTCGGCCGGCTTGGCGGTGACGAACTTGATCTTGGCGGTCGCGGTGTCGGCCATGGTCATCCCGCCCATGCCGCCGGCCGTCGTCGGCAGCGCGGTGCCGGCCGGTGGCGTCTTCATCTGGTTGGTCTGGGCGTCGGCGGGCGGCTGCGCCGCCTTGTCCTGGGCGAGCACGGGGCCGGCGAGCACGGAACTCGCGAGGAAAACGCCGAGTGCAAGGTTCTTCATCGGTTTTACCTGTCTATGCCGACGTGGGCTCGACCCGTCCCGTGGTTGGACCGGCGCACGTCGAGGGAGTCGGGAACGGGTGGCGGCCCGGCGGGAATGCCGGGTCGCCTCGACGGGGGTCAGTAGCCGCAGGTGCAGTAGGAGCCGCGGGCGCCGTATCCGTATCCGACCGGGGCATAGCCGTAGCCGCCGTATCCCCCGTAGTAGGCCGGCCGGACCGCCGATGCCGCGAGGCCGAGCCCGAGGCCGGCCGCCAGGCCGAGACCGGGATAGCCGCGGCGGTAGCCGTAGCGTCGACCGTAGCCGTAGCGCGGACCTCCGAAGCCGACGCGACGGTACCCGCCGAAGCCGCGGCGGTAGCCACGGAAGCCGACCGAACGGTATCCCCGGAAGCCGTGGCGGATGCCCCGGAAGCCGCCGTGGTGACCTGCGAAGCCGCCATGGTGGAAGCCATGGCCCCTGCCGAAGGGTCGCGCCTCGCTCGACGGCGAGAACAGCATCAGGCTCGATACGGCCGCGAGGGCCAGTGCGAGACGTCTCATCGGGTTTCAACTCCGTGATGGTGGTGGCTGACCCTTGCGGGCCACGACCGTGACGGGTTCGACGGGGTGGCCGATTGCCTGGCCGCGGGCCGGACGTTCCTGCGCCGGACCGCCGGGGACGCTCGGGCTCGGCGCCCCTCTCTTCCCGCTCACCGAGTGATCTGTGGCGCGGGGGATGGGTGCGCAGTCGGAGAAGACCGCATTCCTGTCGGGACAAGCCTGACACTCCTGAGGGCGCCGCCTCGGGGTCGGCTTGCGTGGCCGGTTTGGTTCACGAAAGCTTAAACCGGGGCCGCCGACCCTGCCGCCATCGTGCGGGCGGCAGTGCCCGGCCCACCCCGCTCACAGGGACGAGGGAGAGACATGAGGGCAGCCATCGTTCGGAAGGCTCGGCTCGCTTGGGGAAGACGGCCGGAGACCGGAAGCGCGGCCGGCACGGGCGACGCCCAGGTGCCGACGGTCCCGGCGGACGTGTCCATCGAGGACTGGGCACGCCTCGGCGGTGGCCTGGCATCGGCCGACGCCGACCTTCAATGCGTCCTTGGCGGCACTGCCACTGGCGGCCGCGGCATCCGATATCCCGGTTATGTCGTGTCGCCATCGCCATGACACCGGATCGGGTCCGTCGGTCCTGCAAGCCCCGTCGACCTGCCGACGGTGGCGGCGCTGGCCAAGCGAGCTGCCGGGTCCGGCCAACGACAACGGCGCCACCTCGTGGCCGCTTTGGGCCGCGCGCGGGATGGCGGTGGGTCTGCTCCTGCTCGTCGGCCTAGCCGGTATCCTCGCGTCCTGATGCCGGTCGTTCGCGAGCGCCGACGGTCTAGGTCGCGAACTCATAACGATTGGTCCGGTTGCCCGCCCGGATCGTTGGTTCTCTGGCAATGGAGGGTCTTGCATGGCGCGGTTTGATCTGACGGACGCGGAGTGGGCGGCGATCGAGCCGGTTCTTCCGACGGACGTGCGCGGCAAGGATCGGGCAGATGACCGGCGGGTGCTGAACGGCATCTTCTGGCGGCTGCGCACGGGCGCGCCCTGGGCCGACATCCCGGCCCGCTACGGCCCGCACACGACGTGAGGCAACCGTTTCCGGCGCTGGCGCAAGCGCGGGGTCTGGGATCGTCTTTTGAAAGCCGTGTCAGAGACTTACGAGGGCGACCTGCAGATGATCGACTCCACCAGTGTGCGGGTCCATCAGCACGCTGGCTGCGCTAAAAAAAAGACGACCGATCCCGTGGCATGGGTCGCTCACGGGGCGGTCTGACCAGCAAGATCCACGCGCTGGTGGATGCCGAGGGCCGGCCGATCGCGCTCAAGATCACCGAAGGCCAAGCGCACGATGGCCGGGCGGCCGACGACATGCTCGGCAATCTGGGGCCGGGGCAGACCCTTCTGGGGGATCGGGCCTACGACAGCGATGCGCGGCGCGAGCGCCTGGCCGAGCAAGGGGCCTGGGCCAACGTGAAGCCGATGCCCAACCGCAAGAACGTGCCCGCCTTCAGCGCCTTCCTGTTCAAGCACCGCAATCTGGTCGAGCGGTTCTTCAGCAAGATCAAGCACTTCCGTGCGGTCGCGACCCGATACGACAAGGACCCGGAAAACTTCCTCGCCGGCGTCAAGCTCGCAGCCGTTCGCGTCTGGCTCCGAACTTTATGAGTCTGCGACCTAATGCAGGCGGTTGGAGGCCAGGGCCGCGCGGTCGGCGAGCTCGACCTGACCGCGACGCAGGATCACGAGACCGGCCTCGGCCCATTGCGCCAGAATGCGGCTGACGACCTCGCGGACGCTGCCCACATCGGCGGCGAGCTGTTGGTGGGTCTTGTGGACAACGCCGTCGGGTCCGGCCTCCGTGAGGAGCCGGCGCGCGAGCCTTTGCTCCAGCGGCGCGAAAGCCACCTCCTCGATCAGCGTAAACATGCTCGCCATGAGCCTGGAATAGTCGTCGAGGACGAAGCTTCGAAACTCCGGGCTCTCCGCCATCAACTGCTGGAACGTTGAGGCAGGGATCGCCGCCAGTTCGGTGCGTTCCTCCGCGATGCTCGCGGCAGGGAAGCCCCCGCCGGCCAACAGGCACTGGGTAGTGAGCACGCATGTCCCGCCCGCGCCGACCTTATAGATCAGCACCTCGCGCCCGCCCTCCGACATCCGGAACACGCGGGTCCGACCATCGATGCACATGAGGTAGTTCGCGCAAGCGCCATCGAGCTCGTATGCGACGGCACCGGCTTCGAGGATGGGGAAGTGCACCGTGCCGCGCGCGATCTGCAGGTGGGCGGCGGAGAAGCCCTTGATGAGGGGAAAGCGCTCGATCCAGCGCTCGACCTGATAGTTGACCGGCATATGTGTCGTCCGCCTGCCGCCGGCGCGATTCATGACCGCCCGGTCGTTCTTGGAAGTTTCTCCCGCCGTTCCAGGCCGGTGTTACCTAAGGTCACCGGCTCGTTCGGGCTCACCGGCATAACATTTTCCACGAGGTCCCATAAGCCGATCACCGGGACGCAACACCAAGCCGTCCCAGGGCACCTCGACGCACCAAGACCAAGCCGCCAGCGGCTGAACTCTGTCCGCCCTGCCAAACGACTTCCCTCCCTTGAACCCGCCGCCGCCGCCGTTCCTGAGAGAATCGTGAGCGGCTTCCGACTTGCGTGACCCAGGTCACCGACGCCTGGCCGGATAAGGGCTATCGTCTCCTCAATCGGACCTGCGAACGGCAGGCATGACGACAACGGAGGAGCAAACGCCATGGCATCATCGCGCCGGACGACCGCCCTGCTGGCGGGCCTGACCCTGCCCATCCTGCTGGCCGCCGGATCGGCCCATGCCGCGGCGGGCGACTCCGATAACCAACGCGCCGAGCGCTGGGGCGAGATCAAGCAGCAGATCTTCGGCGACGCCAAGATCCAGTCCGGGGGCAAGGCGGTGAAGATCGACGCCCCTAAGCGGGCGGATGACGCCTCCCTGGTGCCGATCACCCTGACCGTGCCCGACAAGGACAACGTCGCGGAGTTGTCGCTCATCATCGACGACAACCCGACGCCGTACGCCGCCCACTTCGTCTTCGGCCCGGCGGCCGACCCCAGTGAGCTTAAGCTCCGAGTGCGCGTCAACAACTACACCGACGTCCACGCCGTCGCGAAGATGAAGGACGGCACGTTGCAGGAGGCCACGGAGTACGTGAAGGCGTCCGGCGGCTGCTCGGCACCGATGGGCATGAGCGACGAGGAGGCGATGCAGGGCATGGGCGACATGCGCATGAAGTTCGGCGAGACGGTGCCAGGCAAGCCCGTCCAGGCGACCCTGATGATCCGCCACCCAAACTTCTCGGGCATGCAGATGAACCAAGTGACACGCGACTACACCCCGGCCCGCTACATCCAGAAGATCACCGTCAGCTACGGCGACAAGAGCGTCTTCACGATGGACGGAGACATCTCAATCTCTGCGAACCCCGTCATTAATTTTGGGTACCTGCCTGACGGCGCCGGCCCGATAAAGGTCACCGCCACGGACAACCAGGGTGGCCACTGGGAGAAGAGCTTCCCAGTCCGCTCGGCAAGCAACTGATGCGACCCGTGCTCCGCCTTTCCATCGTGGCCGCGGCGGCCGTGTTCCTGATCGCCGCAGCGCCCGCCGACTCACCCGTCGGCGTGCGGGAGCCCGACGGCTACTGGCAGGGGGCGCTGCACGGCTACACGCCGCAGACCCTCGCAGGGGCCACCGTCGTCGATGCCGGCGAAGTCGCCAAGCTGATCGAGGTGCATAAGCCGGTACTTCTTGACGTTTCAGAGATCGACCGGAAGCCCGCGGGCCTGCCTCCGGGCGGCCTGTGGTTCCCCATCCACCGCAACATCCCCGGAAGCACGTGGCTGCCGGGCTCGGGTGAAGGGGACCTCGACGCGGCCGCCCAGGACGCCCTCAAGGCACGGGTCGCCGATCTCACCGGGGGCGACCTCGAAAGGCCCATCGTCACCTACTGCCACCCCGACTGCTGGGGCAGTTGGAACCTCGGCAAGCGCCTCGTCGCCCTGGGCTACCGGAAAGTCCACTGGTTCCCGCAGGGCATAGAGGGCTGGCAGGACGGCCATGACACAGCCGTGTCACGCCCCGACGCGCGATGGGCCGCACGCCCGAAGTCGACCGTCGGCCAATGACGACCATCATCCTCCATCCCGAAGGCTCGCCTCAATGATCCGCCGTACCCTCCTCGCCCTCCTCGCGGCGGCGCCGTTCGGGCTCGCCCCGGCCCAGGCCGCCGACTTCCTCCCGTACACGCCGGAAGCCCTGGCCGCCGCGCAGAAGGCCGGCAAACCCATCCTGGTCGAGATCAGCGCGCCCTGGTGCCCGATCTGCAAGACGCAAAGGCCCATCCTGGCGAAGCTTGGGGCCGACCCGCGGTTCAAGGATCTGCAGGTGTTCGACGTCGACTTCGACAGCCAGAAGCCGGCTCTCAAGGCACTCAACGCCCGCATGCAAAGCACG
The DNA here is from genome assembly GCF_049543375.1 of Methylobacterium sp. NPDC097929. Classification (NCBI taxonomy): domain Bacteria; kingdom Pseudomonadati; phylum Pseudomonadota; class Alphaproteobacteria; order Hyphomicrobiales; family Methylobacteriaceae; genus Methylobacterium; species Methylobacterium sp. NPDC097929. Next base: position 432,415 of record NZ_JBMVEP010000003.1, read on the forward strand.
TTGATCGCGTTCAAGGGCGAGAAGGAGGTCGGGCGCTCCATCGGCGAGACCCAGCCCGAGTGGATCGAGGGCCTCGTGGAAAAGGCGCTCTGAGGCGAAACCCATGGTCGCCACCCTCGGCCTCGCCTTCCTCGCCGGCATCCTCTCCGTCCTGTCGCCGTGCGTGCTGCCGCTTCTGCCCTTGGTGCTCGGCGCGGCCGCTTCCGAGCACCGCCTGGGCCCCGCGGCGCTGGCCGCAGGTCTCGCGCTGTCCTTCGTCGTGATCGGCCTGTTCGTCGCCACGGTAGGCTTCGCCATCGGGCTCGACACCGACGTCTTCCGCACCGTCGCCGCGATCCTGCTGGTTCTGGTCGGCCTCGTCCTGATGGTCCCGGCGGTCCAGACGCGGCTGGCGGTGGCCGCCGGACCGGTGAGCGACTGGACCGAGACTCGGTTCGGCGGCTTCTCGACCGCCGGCCTCCTCGGCCAGTTCGGCGTCGGCCTCCTGCTTGGTGCCGTCTGGAGCCCCTGCGTCGGCCCGACGCTGGGCGCCGCCTCGCTCCTGGCCTCCCAGGGTCGGGATCTCGGCACCGTCGCCTTGACCATGTTCCTTTTCGGCATCGGCGCGGCGCTTCCGCTCCTGCTTCTCGGCACCCTGTCGCGCGAGGTCCTCATGCGCTGGCGCAACCGCATGATGAGCGCCGGCAAGGGTCTGAAGGCCGCGCTGGGCCTGATCCTGGTGGTGAGCGGGGCCGTGATCCTCGCGGGCTACGACAAGGCCATCGAGACCGCGCTGGTGAACGCTTCGCCGTCCTGGCTCACCGACCTCACCACTCGCCTCTGAGGGCCCGATCACCGATGCGTCTCGTCCGTTCCTGTCTCGCCGCCTGCCTCGTCTTGACGCCTTTCGGTGCCGAGGCCTGGGACATGATGGGTACCAAACGGATCGAGTTGCGCACCCGTGACGGCGACATCATCCCCGTGGGTTCCGTGACCTTCGAACCGGACGGCGCGGGGTCGAGGTTCAAGCTCGCGCTCGACCTGGCCGACTTCCGCGACCATTTCCTGTCCATGCGCGAGTTCAAGTGCGTGGAGGGGCCCGAGCTGCAGTGCTACGTGCCTTACCCGTACAAGAATCCCGCCACCGTCACGCGGGCCGATCTCTCCTGGCTGGAGCACAGCCTGATCTTCTTCTTCAAGGCCCCGACTGACTATGGAGCCAAACTGGCGAATGGACTGTACTATACGATGCAGATCACCGATGCCGGCATCGTGGGCATACCGCAATCGGTCGATCTCAACGAGATCGCCGCTCCGCCGGGCAATCCCGAATTACCACCCTTGGGACCCGAGAGCAGGTCTGACATTGAGCCGCGCGCGCGGTGGATAGAGGCCCTGATCATCCGATGACGAGGTTCTGACCGTCACTGTAGACAGCCAAAATAGTCGTCCTCGATCCGCTCGCCTCTCGAAACCACCAATAACCCTCCTCTTCGCTATAGCCTTGAACCTGATAGGAAACGATCTGAGCCTCCGCGAAGGCTGCGACCGCTTCCCGGCTCGGGAATCCTTCCTTGTAGACCCCGATCCACGATACGAGTTGTCCGGGCCCCAAAGGACGCTCGAAGCGGTGGATACAGGCCATTTGATCCCGCTGCCTCCTTTTGATGTATTCCTATATACCTACCTCTGGAGGGGCCAATAATACTTCATTCATGGCTGATGCAGCCATGATGGATCGCCTATAGTATTTGCCATGAGCTTCGATCAGATACGCAAGTAGCTCCAGCCCGCCTCTTGTAGTGTCACCAGCCGGACGGCACCGGCACGCACCACGCCGACGTTCGGCAACAGTTCCAATTTATGCCCTTCCGCGTGTTCCATGGCAGCAATTGTGTTGCCGCAGGCTGAAAGTGCGATACCTGGAACACTGTCCGTTACTGATTGAATACGAGCCCTGACCGTTGAGGTATCGGACCGAACCATGTGAAGACCGGGGCCGTAGGCGACGATCTCGACCTCGACCTCTTCGGCAGCCTCGCCGAATTCACGCGCGAGGTTGACGGCATTGTTGAGGGCGAGATCGAACACGCCGGCATCGTTCGTGCTCACCTGCATCGCAATCCGATGCGTTTTCACGCCGGTCTCGGCGGCCCTGGCCCGCGTGGCTACCAGCGTGGCCATCAGCGTCGCGATGCCCGACACGCCCCTGCGTGACATCATCATGTTCGATCCTCCCGCCCTTGCGATGTCGTTGGCCCCCGACGCCGCGTGAGGGCTTTTGCTTGAGCGGACCTGACGGCGTCAGTCCGCGGAGGCTCGGCTCAGGCAGGCACGAATCGGAAGGCGTCGCCGGATCGCTCGACGCGGCCGACACCCGAGCCCGGCAAGTGGAATCCGACGAGCGTCATCCGCTCGTTGGCCAAGCGGTCGAGCAGAGCAAGGCGGGTGCGAATCGCCAGATCGCGGTCCAGGTCGCTTCCGAACGCCCAGCCGGGCCGGCGGAAGGAGATGAGCGCATGGCTGAGGGCGTCGCCACCGATCAGGATCTGCTCACGCCCCGCCTCGACGAGGACCGAGGCGTGCCCCGGCGTGTGCCCGGGCGTCGCCACGTAGGTGAGGCCCGGCGCGACTGTCTCGCCGGGCTTGCGCCGCTCCATCTTGGCTTCCAGGCGCTTGAGCGTGCGCCGGGAGCCGACCGCCAATCCTTTCAGCCAGTCCGGCACCGTCGTCTCGACGTCGTCGCGGGTCCAGAAGTCCCATTCCGCGGCCGGCACGACGTAGCGGGCATTGGGAAACCGCTCGCTGTCGTCGAAATCGTCGACGGCGCCCCAAAGGTGGTCGGGATGGGCGTGCGTGAACACGACCCGGGTGACCGCTTCGCGCGCGACACCGGCCGCCTCCAGCGTGTCCGAAAGCTTGCCCGCCGTCGGCTGGAAGGAGTTGCCCGAACCCGCATCGATCAGGATGACCTCGCCGCCGACGCGCACGACGGACACGTTCGTCGGGATCGGGCCGGCTTCGAGGGGTTCCTGCGCGGTCTTGAAGAGCGCCTCGACCTCTGCGCGCGGCGCTTCGGGCAGCATGAAGCCGAGGGACGAGGCCAGCGTGCCGTCGCTGGCCGTCTTCACTATACCCTTGTCCAGGTCCTTGCCGGCCTCGACGGCTTCCGCCGGAGCGGCGGCTGTCCGCCCTGTCGGCCAAGCGGTTGCCAGCAGCGCCGTCATGCCGGCGACGACCGCCCGCCTGTCGCACGTCGAAGCATGCGATCCGGGCCTCACCGCGTTCTGAACCTCGGGCATCGTCGGACCTCCCGGATTGCCGCAGCCTACTGGACCGGCGCCGACGGCTTGGCCGCCTCGGATGCCTTCTCGGGGGTCACGTCGAGAGCGCGGGCGCGACTGGTGATGGCCGCCTCCTTCGGCAGGCAGTCCTTCATGCAGGGCTTGGCGTTCCAGAACTCCTTCTCCGCGGTCTCGCGGTCGTCCATGAAGAAGTTCTTCTCGTTCGGCAGGCGGATGGTGGCGAGGTTCTTCTCGTTCACCTCAAAGTCCTGATCCTTCAGGATGTCGTTGAGATAGAGAAGGTAGGCGGTGACCGAATAGGTCTCGTCGGGCGTCAGCGTCTGCGCCGCACCGAACGGCATCGCCCGATGGATGAAGTCGAACACGGTCGAGACGTAGGGCCAGTACGAGCCGACGGTCTTGACCGGGCTGTCCGACTTGATCGTGCCGGCGCCGCCCGCGAGTTCGGGCCAGCGGCCGGCGCCCTCGCCGAACTCGCCGTGGCAACTGGCGCAACGCTCCTGAAAGATCGTCTCGCCGAGCGCTGCCGTGCCCTTGCCTACCGGCAGACCCTGGCCGTCGGGGCGCACGTCGATGTCCCAGCCCTTGATCTCTTCCGGCGTCGCGGCGCGCCCGATGTTCAGCCGCTCCGCCGAAGCCGGCGCGACCGCCAGGAAGAGGCCTGCGAAGGCGATGAGGATGCGGTTAGGCGACCTCGACATTCTCGATCTCCCCGTTGGGCAGCACGTGCCAGGTCTGGATGCCGTTGTTGTGGTAGATCGAGTTGAGACCGCGGTGCTGGCGCAACGCCGCCTTGGTGGGCTGGACATAGCCGGTCTCGTCGACGGCGCGCGATTGCAGCAACAGCGGATCGCCGTTCCAGTCGAACTCGTAATAGAAGCGCGTCAGCGCCTTATCGAGCACGGGCCCGTCGAGGCGCGCGGCGCGCCAATTGCGCCCGCCGTCCAGCGAAACATCGACGCTCCGGATCGCGCCACGGCCGGACCAGGCGAGGCCCGAGAGCACCGTGAAGCCTTTGCGGTGCAACGGCGCCTGCGGGCTCGGATCGGTGATGATGGACTTCGCGTCCATGGCCCAGGTGAAGCGCCGGGCCTGCCCGTCCGGCAGGAGAGCGGTGTATTTCGAGGTTTCTTCGCGGGTGTGCCAGGGCTCGTCGCCGACCTTGATCCGGCGCAACCACTTCACCCACATGTTGCCCTGCCAGCCGGGCAGGACGAGGCGCAAGGGATAGCCGTGCTCGGGATAGAGCGCCTCGCCGTTCATGGCGTAGGCGACGATGGCGTCGTCCAGCGCCTTCTCGATCGGCACTGACCGGGTCATCGCCGAGGCGTCGGCGCCTTCCGGCAGCAGCCACTTGGCGTTGGTCTTGAGTCCCGCCTCTTCCAGCAGGCGCTTGAGCGGCACACCGGTGTACATCACGCAGTGGATCATGCCGTGGGTGAACTGGCAGCCGTTGAGTTGCGCGCCCTTCCACTCCATGCCGGAATTGGCCGCGCATTCGAGGAAGGCGATGCGGTTGACGCGAGGGAAGCGCTTCACGTCCTCCAAGGTCAGCATAAGCGGCTTCTCGACGAGGCCGTGGATCATCAGCCGATGCTCGGCCGGGTCGATCTCGGCGATGCCGCCGTGATGACGCTCGAAGCCGAGGCCGTTCGGGGTGATGATGCCCTCCAGCCGGTGCAGCGGCGTGAAGCTGACCGAACTCTGACGAGAGGCGGTCAACCACTCGACATCGCGGCGCACCACGTCCGCCTCGAACTTCGAGGGGCGGCCGTAGGGCCGGCTGACGACGCCGTCGCCGAGGGATTGCGACCATTCGGGCACGTTCGGCGGCAGGTTCTTGGCATCCGGCATCTCGGCGGCGGCCCGGCCTGCGAAGGCACCGGCTCCGACCGCGCCGCCCAGCGCGAGCCCACTGCGCAGGAATGATCTCCGGGAGGTCGGCCTCGACGAATTGGCGCGCTGCTTCGGTTCAGACATGGGCCTCTCCGAACTGTTTCATGTATTATGATATGTGAATGTTTAAGTCGCGGTTATGCGCCGCGGACAGTGACTTGCGCTGGCGTCGGGCTCACCGTTCCCTTCCGCTGGACATGCGCAGCCACGACGTCCCAAATCGGCGGCCCCTCGGTGCCCTCGTTGACGCTGGCCCAGCCGGCCACGGTGTAGGACGCCCCCGCCTCGATCGGCTTGCCGGTGCGCAGGAGCGTCAGGTCGGAGATGCGTTGCCCGGCCGGGCGGGCGATGTCGATGGCGTAGGAGACGCCGCCGACCCGCACCATGTCGCCACCCTGCTGGTAATACGGGTCCTCGTTGAAGAGGTTGTCGGCCACGTCCTCCAGCACTTCCTTGAGTCGGGCGCCGGTCATGGTCATGCGGTAGGCCGCCGGGTAGGTGATGGCGGTGGCGTTGTAGATGTCCTCGCGGGTGATCGGCTGCCCCGGAAGCAGCGTCGTGCCCCAGCGGAAGCCCGGCGAGAGCGCGATCTCGGCATCCCGCTCCGAGAGCAGCGCGTCGCAGATCATGTCGTCGAGGGTGCCGTTGAAGTTGCCGCGCCGGTAGAGCAGGCTCTCGGTCCGGCCGAGCTCCTCCCCCAGCATGACTTCGTGGGGCGCCCGGATCGCCTGGATCCTGGCCGCCATCGCCGCCTGCGGGGCGATCACGTCGGAGAAGATCGGGATCAACTTCGAGCGAAAGCCTTTCACCGCGCCGTCCCGTACGTCGAGATCGACCCGGGTCAGGAACTTGCCGTGGCTGCCCGAGGCGATGAGCAGGGTCCGGCCGACCTTCACCGCCTGCGGCAGCGCATCGTGGGTGTGGCCGGTGAGGACCACGTCGATGCCCTTCACCCGCGAAGCGAGCTTGCGATCGACGTCGAAGCCGTTGTGCGAGAGCAGGACGATAAGGTCGGCGCCCTCCTTGCGGGCCTTGTCGATGCTGGCCTGCACGTCCTCCTCGCGGATGCCGAACGACCAGTTCGGTATCATCCAGCGCGGGTTGGCGATGGGCGTGTAGGGGAAGGCCTGCCCGATCACCGCGACCTTCGCGCCGCCGCGCTCGAACATCTTCGTGGATTCGAAGGCCGGCTCGTTCCACTCGGCGTCGCGCACGTTCTGGCCGAGGAACGGGCAGCCGAGCCCGTCGACGATCTCCTTCACGCGGTCGGTGCCGAGGGTGAATTCCCAGTGGCCCGTCATGGCGTCGGGTTTGAGCAGCGCCATGCAATCGACCATGTCCTGGCCCTTGCTCAGCATCGACGTGTAGCTGTTCTGCCAAGTGTCGCCGCCGTCGAGGAACAGCACCTTGTCGCCCCGTTCGGCGCGGATCGCCTCGAGCACCGTGGCGATGCGGTCGAGGCCGCCCATGCGGCCGTAGCTGCGGGCGAGCGCGACGTAGTCCTCCGGCGTCAGGGCGTGGGCGAGCGGCGAGCCGCCGGGAATGCCGTAGAGGTCGAGCGTGGCGCGCCCCGTGATGTGGGGTACCTGCCCCCGCGCCTCGCCGACGCCGAGATTGGTCGAGGGCTCGCGGAACAGCACCGGCCGGAGCTGCGCGTGGATATCGGTCAGATGGACCAGGGTGACGTTGCCCATCGGCTCGAAGGCCAGGAGGTCGTCCTGGGTGAGGCGCTGCTGGGCGAAGGCGCGGGTCCAGCCCGACGGCACGAGGGCGGCGGTGGCGGCGGCGATCTGCAGGAAGTCGCGGCGTGAGGTCATGGTTCGCGTCCCCGCGCTCAGTTGCGGACGGCAGGCGTCTCGACCGGAAGGCCGAGGCCGCGCCAAGCGACGTAGGTTTCGAGGGCGACGAACTCGTCGGAGAGCGGCTTGAAGGGCGTGGCCCGCACGTCCTGCATGCAGCCCTCCATGCGCTCGTGCAGCGGCACGAGGCGCTGGTCGCGCAGACGGTAGACGGGAAAACCGTTGCTCTGGCCCTGGCTGAGGAAATCCGCGCGCAGATACTTGCCGTGGTTCGACTGGTGGCAACTCGCGCAGGCGAGGTCGAGCTGGCCGTTGCGCTGGTAGTAGAGGGCCTTGCCGCGTTCGAACCAGGGCGTCATCGGCCCGTCGACCTTCACGGCGACCGGCATGCCGCGGGACTGGTTGCGAAGGTAGGTCGTCATGGCGGTGAGTTCGGGCGAGCCGAAGGCCCAGGGCTCGGCCTTCATCGCCCCCTTGCGGCAGAGGTCGATCCGCTGTTCGAGGTTGACCGGCTTCCCAAGCTTCTCGTTCCACTTCGGATAGGCGGCCGCGACGCCCTTCATGGAGGTGGCCGCCTCGTTGTGGCAGCTCGCGCAGGACTTGCCCGCCGCCCCGTCGATCTTCGACCAGAGTTCCTCGCCCTGCTCCACGGCGAGGAAGCCCGGATTGTTGAAGTCGTCGGCCTGCATGGCCTGCGTCTCCTTCGAGCGGAAATACAGGCCCGAGACGACCTGATCGAACGGGGAATCTGGGCTTTGCGGCGTGATGCCGTGTCCCTGCCAAGCCGGCCGCTCCGCGCCGTCCTGCGCCTGCGGCGCGACGGCGGAAGTCAGGATCACGGCGGCGGCCAAGGCCAGGCGAAGGGGAACGGACGGCATGGGGGGCTCCGACTCGGGCGTTGGCGGGCGCTGCGGGGCGGGACGCCCCGGGTAGGCGTCACGAGACCTTGATCTGCTCCGTGGCCTGGATTTTGGAGCCGTCGTCGTCGGTCCAAGTGAAGGTCAAGGTTCCCGACTCGGCGGGCTTGATCTTGAATTGAAAGTAGGGGTTGGCCGATACGGCGCCCTCCATATTGGCGCTGAAGATCGTCTTTCCGTTCAGGTCGCAGCTGAAGGCGTTCAGGATCTTGCGCGGGATGGTCTTGCCATCCTTGTCCTTGCGCTGACCCGATTCCATCGTGTGCGACACAAGCGTCTTCACCTCGATGACGCCGCCCTTGGCGATGTCCTTCTTGTCCAGTTTGATCCGCGGTTTCACGTCTGCCATGTCGTCCTCCGGGTCTCGTGCTGTCTCTTGTTCGTCCAGACGTCAGCCGCCGCAGCCGCCGATGGTGACCTTCACTTGGCGGACGTCGCTGAAGACCGAGCCGTCGTTCATGCGGGCGATCGCGACGACGTTCTGGGTCTCGGCGAGGCGGATGCGCGTGTTGGCTTCGGCGACGCTCGACGGCGAGAAATGGAAGCTGATGACGCCGGGGTTCGGATTGCCTTCGGCGACGATCATCACCTCCTCGACGAAGCTCTCCTCCGTCATCGGCACATCGACGCTCACCGTCATCGGCACGGTGTTGCCGTTCTCGGCGATCTCGGGGAGTTCGAGTCTGACCTTCCCCCTGACCGGCTCCTTGCCGCGGGTGAACGCCTTGATGGCTTCCTCGCTGTTGTTCTTGGCCGCACGCGCGGGCCCGGCGCGCAGGGACAGCGTCGCGGCCAGGACGGCGCCGGTGCCCAGGGCCAGGGCTTGGCGGCGGTTCATTGCGTTTCTCATCGGAAGCGGCTCCCGGGTCACGTCAGGGTTGGATCACTTGAGGGTGGTGAGGTAGGCGACCACGTCCTCGACCTGCTGGGCGGTGAGGATCGGCTTGCCCTGGAACTCGGCGCGGACACGGCTCAATCCGTCGATCCGGTAGAAGGCCGGCATCACGGTCGCTTCGCCGAAGACGTGCTTCGGATTGACCACGATCATGCGCAGATGCGCCGCGCTCCAGCGGCCGGCGACGCCGTCGAGGGAAGGTCCGACCTCGCCGTGGAACGATTCCGTCTTGAGCGACGAGACCTGATGGCAGCCGAGACAATTGCCCTGACGGCGGTTCACCACGACCTTGACGCCGGCGGCGGCGTCCCCGGCCTTGTCGGTGAGGGGATCGGGAACGGCGTCCGTCCCGTCGGCGGCGACGATCCGGAACGGCGCGAGGCCGCCCGAACCCGTCTCCGATGCGGCGGTCGTCGCCAGAGCGCAAGCTCCCGCGACCGCCAAGGCATGGATCTGCCTGCGCATCTGGCGTTTCCTCGGTGTGCCGTCTGGTGCGGCTTGCGCGGTCGGTCCCGACCGCTCGCTGCGTCGCCGGGCCTCAACCCATCGACATATGCGAATTATTGCAAGTTTGACCGGGGCGCCGTCCGAGTCAAGAAAAAAACTTCTACGTCGCGAGCCGCCGGCGATAAAACTATTCGCCGCCGCGGGGTGCCGGACGGTCGAGATAGGTTTCGAGATCGGTGCCGGCATAGGCGCGCTCGGCCACGAAGGCGAAGGTGCGCCGGAACTCCTCGGGCGGTACATAGCCCTTCATGCGCAGGACCTCCCGCTCCGCCGGAGCCTTGCCGGCGAGGGCCTCGACCGTCTCTCCGAAGAACTGCACCGTCGGCGTCGAGTAGACGCCGTACTTTGCGGCGAAGCCCTTCTCGGACAGGCGCTCGCCGTCGAAATCCGTGACCTCCCGGGCGCCGATGATGTTGAGCTGCAGGATGTCAAAGTGTTCCCGGACATACCGGCTGACGGCGGCGTCGGCGAAATTCACTTGGTGCAGCCGCTTGCAGAACGGGCAGCCTCGCAGTTCCCACAGGATTGCGAGGCGCCGGCCGTGCGCGCCGGCCGCGCGCAGGTCGTCGGCGAGGTCGAGGAAGCTCTCGAGGAACCAGGGCTGATGATAGAGGCCGTCGTCACCGAGGACGGCCTGAGCCCGGGCCCGGCCGGCAAGGGAGCTGCACGCCAGCCCCGCGACACCGCCACTCAGCAACCGGCGTCGCGTCAGCATGATCGCCATCGTGGCAGCCCTCCCGGCCGATATTCGATTTTATGCATGTGTAGGGGAAGCCGACGAGGCGGGCAACGGCGACAGGAGGGCCACTCGAAACACATTCGCCTTTTGCTATATAGTGGATGGCCGACAGCGCTTGAGCGAGGACGCGTGATGCGAGCGACGCGCCGATCGGTGATGGCCCTGGCGGGCGGCCTCCTTCTCATCGCCTCGAACGCGATGGCGGCCGAACTCGTGCTCTTCGAACTGGCGGGTTGCCCGTGGTGCACGATCTGGAACCGCACGATCGGGCCGATCTATCCGAAGTCGGAGGTCGGGCGGCGCGCGCCGTTGCGGCGCGTCGCGCTCGGCGACGGCATTCCCGCCGGACTCACGCTGAAGGGCCCGATCCGCTACACACCGACCTTCGTCCTCGTCGAGGAGGGCCGCGAAGTCGACCGGATCGAGGGCTATTCCGGAGAGGATTTCTTCTGGGCCCGGATCGAGGCTCTGGTCGGCCGGCGGCCGCCTTCGCCTTGACCGGGCATGGGAGTTGCCCGAGGCCCATGTTTGAGAGGATGCGACGATGCCGCTTCAGGCGGAAACGGTGACGACCGGCCCGGAGCAGGGCGCGCTCGACCTCGATCTGCTGCTCGCCAATGCCCGCGACGCGAGCGAGCTCCTTAAGGCGCTCGCCCACGAGGCCCGGCTCGTGATCCTCTGCCTGCTGGTCGAGGGCGAGCGGTCCGTCTCGGAACTGGAGCAGTTGCTGAACCTGCGCCAGCCGGCGGTGTCGCAACAGCTCGCCCGCCTGCGCGCCGACGATCTCGTGGAGGCGCGTCGGGACGGGAAGAACATCTACTACGCCCTCGCCCGGCCCGAGGTCCGCGAGATCATCGCGGCCCTGCACCGCGCCTTCTGCGACGCGCGGAGTCGGTGAGCGGCGCGTCCGCTCAGGCGTGCCGGTCGACGAGATAGTACAGGCCTGCGCGCGCGCCGACGAGTATCGAGGCGAGGGCGAGCATCGAGCCGACCGACAGCGTCGAGAGCCCGCTCAGGCCCTGGCCGATGGTGCAGCCCAGGGCCGTCACGCCTCCGGTCCCCATGAGGAACGCTCCGAGGACGTGGCGCCCGACCTCGCGGGCATCGTCGGGGGCTTCCCAGCGGAACTCGCCCGAGCCGCGCGCCGCGGCGAAGGCCCCCAGGATCACCCCGAGGACGGACCCGACACCGAAATCGACCTTCGTTCCGCTGGCGAGCATCGCGTAGAGGAGCGTGTCCCCGACGGGACGGGCGAAGCTGAAGGACACGAGCGTGCGCGGCTCGAACGCATCGTCGCCGAGGATGCCGTTGACCCACCAGCCGCCGACGATGACGCTCCCGACGACGAGGGCGCCGAAGGGGAGCCGGCGGGTCGCCCGGAAGTCGCGTCCGGCGAGGGCCGCGCCGATGAGTGTCACGGACGCCACCACCGCAAGACCCAGCAGGCCATGCCGCGCCCGGTCGAGCCCGAGAAGGGCGCCGAGTCGCTGCGCCTCGGCTCCGTCGAGGTCGAGGCTCAACGGCTCGGTCGCGGGTGCGCGCAGGAGACCGGTCAGGCCTCCGATGGCCATGGAGGCGGACAGGCCCAGCACCAGCAGCACGAGGAAGGCGCGCAGATCCCCGCCGCCGAGGCGCAGCAGCGCCCCGAAGCCGCAGGTTCCGACGAGCGCCATCCCGAACCCGAACATGACGCCGCCGACGATCAGCCCTCCCCATTCGAGACGGGAGCCGGCATAGAGCGAGCGGGCGAGATCGAGCCCGGCGAACGCCTCCAACAGATGCACGCCGAGGATCGCCACGCCCGCGGCGAGCATCCAGGCGCGAGCCCGGCGCAGATCGCGGGCGTAGACGGCATCCTCCACGGCGCCGAGGGTGCAGAACCGCCCGCGCCGGGCGACGAGACCCAACAAGGCGCCCAGAGCGAGGCCGAAAGCGGCGCGGAGGAGATGCGCCGGCAGAAACTCCAACATCACGCCCGGTTCGTCCCCCATCCGCGATCCAGGGTCAAACGGCGGCCTCGGCGCCACCGTTGAGTTTCACCGGGATCGTCAGGTAGCGTACGCCGTTCGCCTCCGCCGGGGGAAACCTGCCGGCGCGGATATTCACCTGGATCGAGGGCAGGAGCAGGCGCGGGGCGGCGAGCGTGGCGTCGCGGGCCGTGCGCATCGCCGCGAACGCCTCCTCGCTCACCCCTTCCTTTACATGGACGTTGCTCCGGCGCTGCTCGGCGACCGTCGTCTCCCAGGCATAGGTATCCCGCCCCGGCGCCTTGTAATCGTGGCACAGGTGCAGCCGCGTCTCGGGCGGCAGGGCGAGAAGACGCCGGATCGAGCGGTAGAGCGCGTGCACGTCCCCGCCGGGGAAATCGGCCCGGGCCGTGCCGAAATCGGGCATGAACAGCGTGTCGCCGACGAAGACGTGGTTGCCGATGCGGTAGCAGATGTCGGCCGGCGTATGGCCGGGGGTGTAGAGAACGGAGATGGTCAGGTCGCCGATCCCGAACGTCTCGCCGTCCGTGAACAGATGGTCGAAGTCGCTGCCATCGGTCCTCAGGTCGGTGGCATTGAAGACCGGCCGGAAGATCTTCTGGACCTCGCGGATATGCTCGCCGATGCCGATTCGCGCGCCCGTCTTCGCCTTGACGTAGGGTGAGCCGGAGAGGTGGTCGGCATGGGCGTGGGTCTCCAGCGTCCAGACCACGCGATAGCCTTCCTCGGTCGCGACCTTCAGCATCGCCTCGACCGAGCGTGTGTCGACGCTGCCGCCGTTGTGGTCGTAGTCGAGGACCGGATCGATGAAGGCCGCCGCCTTCGTCACGGGATCGGCCACGATGTAGCTCACGGTGTTGGTGGGCTCGTCGAAGAAGGCGCGGATGATCGGTTCGGACATGGATTGTCTCCTGTCGGTGAAAGGCTTGCCGTGGTTCAGGCGCCGGAAATCCTGCGGCGGCAGGTGTTGAGGCCGAGGATCGTGTATGCGGGGCAGGAACCGACCAACGCGGTCAGCGCGAGCACCACGCCGATACCGACGGCGACGTAAGCCCAGATATCGGTGAGCATCGTCAGGCCCAGCCCGGCGACGATGAAGCCGCCGACTAGGCGCAGCATGCGGTCTGCCCTCCCCACGTTGGTGGTCATGATCGCACTTCGAAACGGTGCCGGAGATGATTGACGAAGCGGGCGAGGCACCGAGCGCCCGCCTCGGTGAAGGTCAGGACGTCGCGGCGAACGCACCGGCGTTGCGGTAGAGCATGTAGCCAGCGACCACGAAGATCACGGCGGCGAACACCGTGTTGAGCACGCCCTTGTAGCCGGCGAGGCGGTTTGCGAGCCGCATGCCGAGGAAGCCGCCGAGAATGCCGCCGGCGATAAACTCCCCCGCCACCACCCAATCGACCATGCCGGAAAGGGCATAGTTCAACGCAGTAGCGAGACCGAAGGCGCCGACCGCAAGCAAAGAGGTGCCAACGGCCGTGATTAGCGGCATGCCGGTCGCGAAGACGAGACCGGGCACGATCAGGAAGCCGCCGCCAATCCCGAAAAAGCCGGACAGCACTCCGACCGAAAAGGCCACGGCAACGACCCTTCCGCTCGGCACCGGGCCGCAACCGACCGGTTCAGCCGGGCCGGGGTGGTTCCGTCGCCCGCGCAGCATGTGGACCCCAACGACGATCATCAGAAGGGCGAACAAGAACAGCAGGCGCTGTCCGTCCACCGCCTTGCCTAGACTGGAGCCGGCCAAGGCACCGATGATACCCACGAGGGCGAAGACGGCGGCGCAGCGCCAGCGCACGTTGCCGGCCCGCGCGTGACCGGCCAGCGTCATGAAGGCGTTGGCGGCCACGGCGAGCGCTCCCGTCCCGATGGCGAGATGCGGCTGGGCGAGGCCGACTGCGTAGAGCAGCAGCGGGGTCGCCAGGATCGAGCCGCCGCCCCCGATCAGGCCAAGGGTAAAGCCGACACCGGTGCCCGACAGAACGGCCGGAAGTGCGCTCATCGGCAATGGTTCTCCAAGCGCCGCGGTGGAAGCGTTTCCGAGCCTCGGCCGTCACGATGCGGACAGCAATCCTTTGATTCATAATTTAATGAATCGAGAGCGCCGCCGATGGCCGTACAGTGCGGTGGCTTGCGTGGGGTGTCAATCTGTGTTTTCATATTTTCGTAACTCAAATCATATAAACGTGAAATGAGGATCCTTCCTATGGACGCCAGACGCCTCGCCTCTCACCTGTCGGTTTCCGGCCAGATCGTTCCAGATGCACTCGCGGCAGCGGCCCGGGCGGGCTTTCGCTCCGTGATTTGCAATAGGCCCGACGGAGAGGGTGGCGATCAGCCGAGCTTTGCCGAGATCGATGCCGCCGCCCAAGCACAGGGACTCGAGGCGCGGTATCTGCCCGTCGTCTCGGGAGCGATATCGGACGCGGAGGTCGATGCATTCGCCGAGGCTCTGGCGACCCTGCCTAGACCGGTGCTCGCTTATTGCCGCACGGGCACCCGCTCCGCGACGCTGTGGGCGCTCAGCGAGGGAAAAGCCGGCGGCGCGAAGACCGAAATCGCCGCTGCCGCCACTGCTGCAGGCTACGACGTGAGCGGCGCGCTCCGGCGCATTGACGCGAATGGATCACCGCCGAGGGAAACGGAGGATCTCTTCCACAGCGTCGTCATCGTCGGAGGCGGGGCGGGCGGCATCGCCGTCGCTGCGAGCCTGAAGGCACGCAAACCCGATCTCGACATTGCCGTGATCGACCCGGCCGACATCCATTACTACCAGCCCGGGTGGACCATGGTCGGCGGCGGCGTATTCGCCCCCGCAGGCACGGCTCGGACCATGGCTTCGCTGATCCCCAAGGGCGTGCACTGGATCAAGGCGGCGGTTGCGGCCTTTGAGCCGGAGCGCAAGACGGTGATTCTGGAGGGATGCCGGACGGTTCGCTACGACCGTCTGGTGGTCGCGCCTGGGTTGAAGCTCGACTGGGCCGGCATCGAAGGGCTGGCCGAGACGCTCGGGCGGAACGGCGTGACCTCGAATTACCGCTACGATCTCGCGCCCTATACCTGGGACCTCGTCCGCAACCTTCGCTCCGGCCGGGCCGTGTTCACGCAGCCGCCAATGCCGATCAAATGCGCAGGCGCGCCGCAGAAGGCGATGTACCTCTCCGCCGACCATTGGCTGCGCCAGGGACGGCTCAAGGACATCGCGGTCGAACTCTACAATGCCGGCCCGGTCCTGTTCGGCGTGAAGGAGTACGTCCCGGCGCTGATGGAATACGTCAGACGCTACGAGGCAGGGCTCCACTTCCAGCACACCCTGGTGCGGATCGACGGTCCGGCCAAGCGCGCGTGGTTCTCGCGCAAGAGCGAGGACGGCGGCAGCGAGACGGTCGAGCGAGCTTTCGACATGATCCACGTGGTGCCGCCGCAGCGGGCGCCCGACTTCATCCACGCCTCGCCGCTCGCCGATGGCGCCGGCTGGGTCGAGGTCGATTCGGCGAGCCTGCGCCATGTGCGGCTGCCCGGAATCTACGCGCTCGGCGACGCCTGCAACACTCCCAACGCGAAGACTGCCGCCGCCGCGCGCAAGCAGGCACCGGTGGTGGCTCACAACCTGCTCGTCGACATGGGCCATCTGCGCGGGCCAGAGGTCTCCTACGACGGCTACGGCTCGTGCCCGCTGACCGTGGAGCGGGGCAAAATCCTGCTCGCCGAATTCGGCTACGGCGGCAAGCTGATGCCGAGCTTCCCTGCATGGTTGATCGACGGCACCAAGCCGAGCCACATGGCGTGGCTCCTGAAGGAACGGATGCTGCCACCGATCTACTGGAAGGCCATGCTCAAGGGCCGGGAATGGCTGGCCAAGCCGCAGGCGGTCGATAAGGCCGCCTGAGCCTCATGGCTCGTCTCCAATCTGTCCGAACTGCGCAGCCTGACCGAATGCCCCCGTCCGGGCGTCGGTAAGGCGTGCCGGGCCGGGCCGGTGGGTGCGACCGACCACGAGAATATCCTCTACCGCCTCCAACAACGCGCGCATCCGCGGGTCGCTCAGGCTGTAAAACACAACCTTGTGCTCTCTCCGCGTTGCAACGACCGCCGCGTTGCGTAGCTCACCCAGTTGCTGCGAAAGTGTCGGCTGTCGGATACTTAGGCTTTGCTCGATCTCCGAGACGGAGCACTCGCCTTGCTTCAAAAGTGAGAGGATACGCAGACGGTTGGGGTTGGCGATCAGCTTTAGCAGATCGGCAACCCGGTCCGCGGTCGCCTCGTCAGTTGCGGACGCCATCACAGACTGCCCAAGCAATAGTACCAGTCGGTCCCACAGACTCCGACCTCCTCGCTGGTGGTCGGCGGATTTGCCAATACCGGCTCGTCCGGCTGCCAGCCCTCCGGTGTCGAGACGTCGGCCGCATCGCTCACTTGGAGGGCCTGGAGCAGCCGCAGGATCTCGGCGACGCTGCGCCCCACGGTCAGGGGATAGGCGATCAAGGCGCGCACGATGCCGGTGGGGTCTATCACGAAGGTGGTCCGAACCGTGGCGCTCGATAGAGCCCCGGCGGGCAGCATGCCGTAGGCGCGCGCGATTCCCATGGCCGGATCCTCGATGATCGGGAACGGGACTTGGACGCCGAAGCGCTGCGCGATGCTCTGGGTCCAAGCCAGGTGCGAGGACAGGCTGTCGACGGATAGGGCGAGCAAGTCGCAATTCAGTGCCTGGAACTGTGAATGGTACTGCGCGAAGGCGACGAATTCGCTGGTGCAGACGGGAGTGAAGTCGGCCGGATGCGAAAACAGCAGCAGCCAGCGCCCGCGATAGGATGCGAGTGTGCGTGGTCCCATCGTGGTTCGAGCGCGGAAATTTGGCGCAGCGTCGCCGATGATCGGCGGGGCGGCGGGTTGAGGCCGGGCGACTTCGGAATCGACTTCAATGCTCATCAATGGGTGCTCGTTGCGTGATGCGGGAGAAGCTACGCAAAGGGTCCGAACGTTTCAATATATGTTTTTGACATATGAAGCATGTTTTTTATAAAATGAATTGACAGCGCGGGGGCGCAGGACGAGAACGTGTCCGCTCGGTCTGGGCCAACTGGCTACAGACGTCATGCCAGGCAGGAGGCAGAAGCGATGTCGGCCGATCTTCTCCCGAGCGCATTAGATCTCGCCCGCGCGCAGTTCGCCTTCACGGTCGTGTGGCATTTCCTGTTCCCGGCCTTCACCATCGGACTGGCGAGCTACCTCGCCGTGCTGGAGGCCTTCTGGCTCGCGACCGACCGGGACGTCTATCTCGACACCTACCGATACTGGCTGAAGATCTTCGCCGTCGCCTTCGCCATGGGCGTCGTTTCCGGGCTGGTGATGAGCTACCAGTTCGGCACCAACTGGTCGGTCTTCTCCGACCGGACCGCGCCTGTGCTCGGGCCGCTGCTCGGCTACGAGGTGCTAACTGCCTTCTTCCTCGAAGCGGGCTTCCTCGGCGTGATGCTGTTCGGCCTGGAGCGGGTCGGGCGCCGGCTGCACTTCCTGGCGACCGGCTTGGTGGCGGGCGGCACGCTGCTCTCGGCCTTCTGGATTCTCTCGGCCAATTCGTGGATGCAGACGCCGGCCGGGCATGTACTCGATGCGGATGGCCGCTTCGTGCCCGAGGATTGGTGGGCGGTCATCTTCAACCCGTCCTTCCCCTACCGCTTCGCCCACACCGTCACCGCCGCCTACCTCACCACCGCGATGATCGTCGGCGCGGTGGGCGCGTGGCACCTCCTGCGGGACCGCGCCAATCCCCGCGCCCGGCTGATGTTCTCCATGGCGATGTGGATGGCGGCGCTCGTCGCCCCGGTGCAACTCGTGCTCGGCGACCTGCACGGCGGCAACACCTACCATCACCAGCCGGCCAAAGTGGCCGCGATGGAAGGCCATTTCGAGAGCGTGGCCCGCGCCCCCTCGATCCTGTTCGGTTGGCCGGACGCCCAGGCGCGGGAGACCAAGTACGAGATCGGCATCCCCGGCCTCGCCAGCCTCTACCTCGTCCACGACCTCGACGCGAAGGTGACCGGCCTGAACGATCTGCCGCGCGACACGTGGCCGACGAACCTGCCGCTGGTGTTCTGGGCCTTCCGAGTGATGGTCGGCCTCGGCCTCCTGATGATCGCGCTGGGCGGGCTGTCGCTCTACCTGCGCCGGAAGGGCCAGCTCTACGACGAGCCGTGGCTGCACCGCTTCGCCGTGGCGATGGGGCCGTCCGGCCTGATCGCCGTGACCGCCGGCTGGGTCGTGACGGAGGCCGGGCGACAGCCCTTCACGGTCTACGGCCTGCTGCGCACCGCCGACAGCGTCTCACCCATCGCCGCGCCGGCCGTCGCGGCCTCGCTCGCGGCCTTCGCGGTGGTCTACTTCGCCGTGTTGGGGGCGGGAATCTGGTACCTGTTCCACCTGTTCAACCAGGCACCGCGCCCGCACGAGCCCGGCCCATCGGCCGACCAACCGGTTCGCACCGCCGGCATCACCGCCGCGCCGGCTGTCGGGGCCGAACCCCGCCTGCATCCAGCCGAGTGAGGAGAGGCTTGCGATGGAACTCGATCTCACCCTGATCTGGGCGGTCCTAATCGCCACGGCGGTGTTCCTCTACGTCGCCATGGATGGGTTCGATCTCGGCCTCGGCATCCTGTTCCCGGCCATCCGGAGCAAGTCCGACCGTGACGTGATGGTCAACTCCGTGGCCCCCGTCTGGGACGGCAACGAGACCTGGCTCGTGCTCGGCGGCGGTGGATTGTTCGCAGCCTTTCCGCTGGCCTACGCCACCATCCTGCCGGCGCTCTACATGCCGCTCATCCTGATGCTGCTCGCTCTGGTGTTCCGCGGCGTCGCCTTCGAGATGCGCTTTCGCGCCGCCACGCCCCGCGGCCAGCTCTGGTGGGACCGCGCGTTTTCCTGGGGCAGCTTTGTGGCGGCCTTCTGCCAGGGCATCGCGCTCGGCGCTTTCGTCCAGGGCATCCGGGTAGAGGGGCGGGCCTATGCCGGCGGCTGGTGGGACTGGCTGACGCCGTTCTCCCTGCTCACCGGCATCGCCCTCGTCGTCGGCTACGGGCTGCTCGGTGCTTGCTGGCTGATCTGGAAGACCGGGGGCGAGTTGCAGATCCGCGCATACCGCCTCGCCAAGCCCCTGGGCTTGGCCACCCTCGTCGGCATCGCGGTCGTGTCGGCGACGATGCTCGCCATCAGCGGGCCATTCCGGGACCGCTGGCTCAACCTGCCCGGCATGCTGATCGGGGCGCCAGTTCCGATCCTCGTCGGTCTGCTCGCCTGGCGCTTCGCCCATGCACTCGCGCGCCGGGAGGAACTCTCGCCGTTCCTATGTGCTCTCGGCTTCTTCCTGCTCTCCTATCTCGGTCTCGGCATCAGCATGTGGCCCCACATCGTCCCACCGAGCATTACGATCTGGCAAGCCGCGACCCATCCGAAGTCCCAAGCCTTCCTACTTTACGGCGCTGCGATCCTTATCCCGCTGGTGCTGACGTACACGGCCTACGTCTACTGGCTGTTCCGCGGCAAGGTCACGGCGGGAGCGGGGTATCACTGATGCGTCGGTTCGGATGGTTTGTCCTGTTCTGGATGATGAGCGTCGCGACTTTGACGGCCGTGGCTCTGCCGCTGCGATGGATGCTCAAATCGATAGGGCGCTAGACCATCGCCCCGGATACGATAGCCACGACGATGGTCTTTCCTGACTCGTACGATCCTGGCGGTCGAGCTCGGTGGCCTGCTCGCCCTCGGCACGGCCCTCCGCCTCCTCGACCGGTGACGGACGCCAAATCCGCGGCTTGGCCGCCCCGCCTGATCGGCGAGCGGATGTTCACTCAGGATCGACCGTTGCGCCGGCCTTGGCCAGGGCGGAGAAACCGCCGGCGACATGGGCGACAGGTCCGAGGCCCATGTCGTTGAGCGCCTTCGCGGCCAGGGCCGACCGGTTGCCGGAGGCACAGTAGAGAACCAAGCGCCTGCCGCCGCCGAGCTCGGCCTTGTGGGTCGGGCTCTCCGGGTCGGTCTGAAACTCCAGGAACCCGCGGGGCACATGGACGGCGCCGGCGATCCTTCCGGTCTTGGCCACCTCCTCGCCCTCCCGGACGTCCACGAGCATCGTGTCGGGCTGGCCGAGGCGGGCGAGCGCCTCCTCGGCCGACAGGGTCTCCACCTCGCGGTTGGCTTGCGCCACCAGGTCCTTCGCGCTTCTCATGGTCATGGCTTCCTCCTCACTCGCCCCAGGCCGCGCCATCGAGGGCGTCCAGCGGGATCTTCAGGTAGCGGCGGCCGTTCGGCTCGGGCTCGGGCAGGCGGCCGCCTCGGATGTTCACCTGCAGAGAATGCAGAATGAGCTTGGGCATCGGCAACTCACGGTCGCGCGCCTCCCGCATCCGGACGAACGCCTCCTCGCTCGGGGTCTCGACCAGATGCGGGTTCTCCGCCCGCTGCCTGGCCACCGTGCTTTCCCAGGCCGCCGCGCGCCTGTCCGGGCGGTAATCGTGCCCGGTGAACAGCCGCGTCTCGTCCGGCAACACCATGATGCGCTGGATGCTGCGCCAGAGCGCGTGCGCGCTGCCGCCCGGGAAGTCGGCCCGCGCCGAGCCGCTGTCGGGCATGAACAAGGTGTCGTGGATGAAGGCGGCGTCGCCGATCCGATAGGCGATGGAGGCCAGGGTATGGCCTGGCGTGAACATCACCTCGACGTCGAGGTCGCCGATCCGGAAGCGCTCGCCGTCGGCGAAGAGCCGGTCCCACTGCGAGCCGTCCGTCCGGAACTTGTCCGGCAGGTTGTAGAGCCCCTTCCAGAGCTGCTGCACGTCGACGACCTTCTCGCCGATGGCGGTCGGGACGCCGGTCTTGTCGTGCAGGTAGCCGGCCGCCGAGAAGTGGTCGGCGTGCGGGTGGGTTTCGAGGATCCACTCCAGCTCGTAGCCCTCGCGCTCGATGTGGGCGAGCAAGGCATCGGCGGAGCGGGTCGCGGTCGCGCCGGACTTCGGGTCGAAGTCGAGCACCGGGTCGATGATGGCGCAGCGCTTCGTCCCGGGATCGGCGACGACGTACTGGATGCTGCCGGTCGGCTCGTCATGGAAGCCGGTCACGATGGGATGCCCGCGCAGGGCTTCGATGGTCTGGTTAGACATGAAACGCCTCCTTTTCCGGGTTCAGGTGTTGAATACGAGGAGCGGCAGGGCCCCGCGGGCGACGACGTAGAGGCCGACCAGGATGACGAGGCCGGCGAAGGTGACGGTCAGGGCGCGCTTGCGCCCGGAGAGCCGCTGGCTGAGGCGCGTGCCAGCGAGGCCGCCGAGCACCCCTCCCAGGATGAACAGCCCGGCCAACGGCCAGTCGATCAGGCCGGCGGCGGCGTAGCTCGCCGCGGTCGCCGCCCCGAAGGCGCTGACCGCGACCAGCGAGGTGCCGATGGCCATGGGCAGCGGCATCGACGTCGCCAGCATCAGGCCCGGCACGATGAGGAATCCCCCGCCGATGCCGAAGAAGCCGGAGAACAGGCCGACCGCGAAACCGATGCCGAGCAGCCAGGGCAGGAGCACCGGGGCACTGGCCTTGGTCAGGCGCACCTCGGGGTCGCCATCGCCGCGTCGCTTGCTCAGCATCAGGCCCCCGACCACCAGCATCACGACCCCGAACAGGGCCAGGAGGCTCCGCCCGTCGACCGCCTTCGCGGCGACCGAGCCGGCCAGCGCGCCGAGGACGCCGGCGACCGAGAACGCCGCCGCGCATCGCCATTTCACGTTCCCGACCCGCCATTGCGGGACGAGGTTGCCGGCCGCGCTGACCGACACCGCCAGGGCGCTGGTGCCGATCGCCACGTGTGGCAAGGACACGCCGACGACGTCGGCCAGGAGCGGGACGGCCAGGATTGAGCCCCCCCGCCGACGAAGCTGAGGATCACGCCGACGACCCCGCCCGAGCCGGCCGCAAGGCCGGATGTCAGCAGGCCGGGTGTCATGCGTCGGCTCCCTGGACCGCCGGCTTCGCGGCCGCCGAGGGCACGAGACGGAACAGCAGCATCCCGGCGACCATGGCGACGACGAAGGTCGCCGCTTGCGCCGGTGCGACCGTCAGCAGGGTGAGCGCCGGCCCGGGGCAAAGGCCGGCGAGGCCCCAGCCGATACCGAATACCGCGGCGCCGGCGATCAGGCGCGGGTCGAGGTCGTGCCGGTTCGGGATCTCAAGCCGGGCGGCGAGCAACGGCCGCCCACGGCGCCGCGCCACGAGATAGCCCGTCGTCGAGACCACGATGGCACCCGCCATCACGAAGGCGAGGCTCGGGTCCCAGCGCCCGGTCACGTCGAGGAAGGCGAGGACCTTGGCCGGGTCGGCCATGCCGGAGACGAGGAGGCCGAGGCCGAACAGGAGGCCGACGGCGAAGGCGGAGACGATCTTTGCCATGGCTCAGGCTCCGACGAGATGGCGCACGACGAGGACGGTCAGGATGGCGACGGCCATGAAGGTGCCGGTGGCGACCACAGAGCGGGGCGAGCCGCGGCCGATGCCGCAGACGCCGTGGCCGCTCGTGCAGCCGGCTCCGAGGCGCGATCCGAACCCGACCAGCAGGCCGGCGACGGCAAGCAGCGGGAACGGGGCATCCACCGTCACCGGAGGGAGGCCACCGCCCATGCCGGCGTAGGCGAGCGGCGCCAGGACCAAGCCGGCCAGGAAGGCGATCCGCCAGCCCGTCTCGCGTGAGGGCGGAGCGAGCAGCCCGCCAAGGATGCCGCTGATGCCGGCGATGCGTCCGTTGAGGAGCAGGAACAGGGCCGCGGAGGTGCCGATCAAGGCACCGCCGGCGAGGGCGCTGACAGGCGTGAAGCCGTCCATGGTGGTCGCTCCCAGGCGGTGGTCCGGGCAATGCCCGGCGGGCCGCAAGGGACGTCCTCCCCTGCCGAGCCATTACATTAGATGTCTCTTATTTATAATCTGCTAATGTAATGGCAAGCGTCAAACCGACGGCCTAATTTGAGAAGCGCTGAGGGGGTGCGGTGGCGCACGGGCGCCTTCGCCTTTTGGCGGACGCCATCGATGGCGTGGCGTCGATGCCGACGGGAGGATTGTCTTCTCCCGTTCGACCAGCTCAGGGATGGATGTAGGCGAACCCCATGCCCTGCAGGCGAGCCAGTTCGGCGACACCGCTCGGCACGATGTCGTCCTTACCGACGCCGTAGAGCGTGTCGCGGTCGATCTTGCGTTCGCGCAGGGTGTTGCCGCAGACCAGGAACCGGACGCCCATTCCCTTGACTGCATCGATGCGAGCGGCGACTTCCTTGTCGTTCGCGGCAGACTGGAAGAGCGCGACCCCGTCGCCGTGGCTCACGACGCGGATCTCGACGTGGGCCTTGCCCACGGCCTCGACGTGATTGCGCAGATTGCCGAGCAGGCGCTTGAAGTAGGCGGCTCCGTCGGGGCCGCCGTCGTTATGGTAGACCACCTTCTGGTCGGCGTAGTACCCGGCCGGCGCCTCCGAGCCGGCATGGGCCGCCCCTAAGCCCAGGGTCGCAAGAACGACCGCGATCATCAGGCTCCTAAAGACCGTCATCGTCCGCCTCCCTCTCGTAGGCCGGAGGCTCGGGTGCTTCCGACGCGCCGCGCGATAGGTTGTCTAACCCCGCATGATCGCGGCCGTCGTCCGGGTTCGGTCCGGAGGATGCGCCGTTCCCGAGGCTGCCCGTCGTCTCCGGCGCTTTTGGCCGTGCGGCGTGGACGGTGCCTCGGGCCCCGAGCACCACCACCTTCGTGCCGGTGGGGACGCGCCGGTGCAGGTCGATCACGTCCTGGTTCAGCATGCGGATGCAACCCGAGGACACCGCCTCGCCGATGCTCGATGGTTCCGTCGTGCCGTGGATACGGTACAGCGTGTCCTTGCCGTCCTTGAACAGGTAGAGCGCCCTGGCGCCGAGCGGGTTCCTGTCGCCGCCCGGCATGCCGCCGGCCCAGCGCCCGTTCCGCTCCGGATCACGCCTGAGCATGTCAGGCGTCGGCGTCCATCGAGGCCAGGACGCCTTGCGGGCGACGGTCGCCTCGCCGGTGAACTCGAAGCCGGCCTTGCCCACCCCGACCGCGTAGCGCATCGCCTTGCCGCCCTCCATGACGAGGTAGAGGAAGCGCTTGTATGGATCGACGACGAGGGTGCCGGGCGGCTCCTTCGATGAGTAGTCGACCAACTGGCGGACGTTGCGAGCCTTGAGGTCGCGCGGGTCGACCGCCTCGACCGGGAAGGGTTCGTCCGTGACGGCAGCGTACCGGCGCAAGACCTCCGGGGCGATCTGCGGCCGGGCTTCCGCGACGGGGGCCGGAGCCCCCTGCGAGGTCGAGCAGGCGCCAAGCGCCGAGGCGAGCGCGATCAACGTCGTAAGGCGGAGGGGCCGCGGCATCACGAGCGGCCCTTGGCGCGCGCCTGCACCACCGCCTGTTTGAAGCCATCGTAATCGAGCGCCGCCGCGACCTTGAGCTGGCCGATCAGGAAGACCGGCGTGCCCTGGAGGCCCAGGGCGTCGGCCTGATCGAGGTTGCGCTGGAGCAGGGCCCCGATCTCGGCCTGGTGCGCCTTCCGATCCTCTTCCAGGCGGGCGACGTCGACGCCCGAGGCGGCCACCGCCTCCAGCATCCGCTCCTTGGGAAGCTTGCGACCTGGGATCGCCATGAGCGCGTGATGCACTTCGTCGTAGCGGCCCTGGTACTTCGCCGCGAGGGCGAGCTGGGCCCCGTAGACGGAGGCGTCGCCGAGGATCGGCCAGTCCTTGTGGACGAGGCGGATGCGCCCGTCCGCCTTCACCAGCCGGAGAAGGTCCGGCTCGGCCTTCTTGCAGAAGGGGCAGTTGTAATCGAGGAAGGCGACGATGGTCAGGTCGCCCTTCGGGTTGCCCGAGACCGGCACCTCCGGGTCGTTGAGGATGGCGTTGGGGTCGACGCCCTGGGCGAAGGCCTCCTCCATGGGGGGCGCCAGCGACAACAGGGCAGGCACGAGCGCGACGGCGGGCAGAAGGGCGAGCAGGGTCCTGCGGTCCATGGTGTTCTCCGTGAAAGTCGGTTTTCCGAAAGGGAGCGGCTCAGGCGCCGACGAGGGCGAGGCGGCGCTTCAGGTCATCGACCGTGAGCTCGCCTTCGGTGCGGGCCTCGCGGACCTCGCGGACCTCGCCGCCGTCGGGGCGCATCAGGATGAGGGTCGGCGGTCCGACGACCTCGAAGCGCTGCATCAGGGCACGGGTGGCATCGTCGTCGCGGGTGACGTCGGCGCGGATGACCGAGACGGCCTTCAGTCTCGCCCGGATGCCGGCATC
Organism: Methylobacterium sp. NPDC097929; assembly: GCF_049543375.1. Classification (NCBI taxonomy): domain Bacteria; kingdom Pseudomonadati; phylum Pseudomonadota; class Alphaproteobacteria; order Hyphomicrobiales; family Methylobacteriaceae; genus Methylobacterium; species Methylobacterium sp. NPDC097929. Next base: position 457,756 of record NZ_JBMVEP010000003.1, read on the forward strand.
GGCCAGGACCGTCCTCTCGTTCGTCTTGCAGACGGTGCACCAATCGGCTGCGAACTCGACGAGCACCGGCTTGCCCTCGGTACGGGCCGCCGCGAGGGCTGCCTCGAACGCCGGGACGGAGGAGACCGTTCGGCTCTCCTCGACGTGGACCGCCTGCACCCGGTTGAGGTCGGCGAGCGGCCGGAGCGGATCGGTCCCGCCGCTCGCGGCGCCGACGACGAGGGCGCAGCCGTAGGTCACGGCAACAACGCCGGCACACTTGCCAAGCCGGCCCGCGGCCCCCTTCGCGACGACGTCGAACGCCCCGAGGAATGCGCCGATGCCGATCGCCAGCGCGCCCCAGAGCACGAGGGTGACCTCAGGCGGCAAGAGCCGTGAGACCATGGTGATGGCCAACGCGAGGAAGACCACGCCGAAGGCCTGCTTGGCCGCGACCAGCCAAGGGCCTGACTTCGGCAAAATACCCGCCCCGAACACCCCGAATGCGATCAGCGGCAGGCCCATGCCGAGGCCGAGCGCGAACAGGGCGGCGGCGCCTCGCGCCACGTCGCCGGTCTGGGCGACGTAGAGCAGGGCGGCGGCGAGCGGCGGCGTCACGCAGGGCCCGACGATCAGGGCGGAGGTGAAGCCCATGACGGCGGCGGCGCCGAGCGCGCCGAACCTGCGCCCGCTCAGGCGAGACAGCCGGCCGGAGACGCCGGACGGCAGCGCCAGGTCGAAGACCCCGAACATTGACAGCGCCAGGGCGACGAAGGCCGCGGCGAGGAGCCCGAGCGAGACGGGAGTCTGAAGCGCGACCTGGAGGTTGCGTCCCGACCATGCCGCGGCGACACCGAGCGTCCCGTAGGCCAGCGCCATCGCGAGCACGTAGGTGCCGGAGAGGACGAAACCTCGTCCGGCCGAGAGCCGCTCCCCGGACCGGGCCAGCATGCCGGCCAGCACCGGGACCATCGGGAGCACGCAAGGGGTGAAGGCCAGGAGCAGGCCGAGCCCGAGGAAGGTCGCCAGGACGCCCGCGAGATGGCCCGAGAGCAGGCCCCTCTCGGACTCGGGCTGCGCGTCCGTTGCCGGCGTCGCGGCGGTCGCCTGCGGACCCGGCGCGGGCACCTCGATGACCTTGTTGATCGGCGGGTAGCAGATGCCCTTCTCGGCACAGCCCTGATAGGTGACGCGCACCTCGCGCACCCCCGCGAGAGCCGCGCCCGGCACGATGGCCTCCGTCGCGCCGTGATAGACTTCCGTCGGCCCGAAGTTGGGGTCGTCCTTGGTCTCGCCGGGCTGGGTGCTGACGGGAAGCTCCCGGCCGCTTCCGTCTGCGGCGGCGATCTTGTCGCGGTAGAGGTAGGTCTCAGGGGCGATGGTCCATCGCAGGCGCAGCGAGAGGTCAGGGTCACGGGCCGCATCGACGGTGAACGGCGTCGGCCGTGCACCAGGCTCCCGGCACTGTCCCGGCGACCACAGCGAGGAGCCGGTCCAGACCAGGGCGGCGAGGATGAGGTGGGTGAAAACGTTCGGCATGGGCGGGGTCCGGGCTCGGATCGGCCCGCCGCGGGTCGGAAACGCAGCTTAAGCCAGGCTTAAGCGGGGCCCGGAGGATGGGGGCCGTGAAGGGAGACACGCATGCGCATCCTCGTCGTCGAGGACGACACCATCCTGTCGGACGGGCTCCGGGCTGGCTTGGGCCTGGGCGGGGCGACGGTCGATTGCGTCGCGACCTGCGCCGACGCCGAGGCGGCGCTGGCGACGAGCGCGTTCTCGGCCATCGTGCTCGACCTGATGCTGCCCGACGGCTCCGGCCTCGACGTGCTGCGGGGGCTTCGCCGTCGGAACGACCGGACGCCGGTCGTCCTGCTGACGGCCCGGGACGCCGTGGCCGACCGGATCGCCGGGCTCGACGGTGGCGCCGACGACTACCTCGGCAAGCCCTTCGACCTCGACGAGCTCTCCGCCCGCATCCGCGCCGTTGTCCGGAGGGCCTCGGGTCGGGCAGCGGCGATCCTGGAGCACGGCTGCATCCGGCTCGATCCCGGTAGCCTCGCCGTCACCGTCGACGGTGTGCCGGTCGCCATCTCCCGGCGCGAGGTGATGGTTCTGGCGGCCCTCATGGAACGACCTGACGTGCTTCGGTCCAAAGCCGAGCTGGAGGAGCGGCTCTACGGCTGGCAGGAGGAGGTCGAGAGCAACGCGGTCGAGGTCCATGTGCACAACCTGCGCGCCAAGATCGGCAAGCACGCCATTGAGACGGTCCGAGGCCTCGGATACCGGATGAGGGCACCCGCATGAGGTCGCTCCGCGTCAGGCTTTTCGCCATCCTCGTGCTGGCCACCGGCCTGATCTGGCTCAGCGCGGTCGCCTGGATCTACCTCGGCTCGAAGCGCGAGGTGGAACAGGTCCTCGACAACCGCCTGCAGGAAGCTGCCCGCATGGTCAGCTCCCTGGTGGGCGCGGTCGGCGGCACGGACCCTAACGGGGGGGGCCGAACCTTCCCGGCCCCGACGGCCTACGAGCGGCAGCTTTCCTGCCAGATCTGGTCGCTCGACGGACGCATGGTCGCACGGTCGACCGGGGCCCCGGAGCGGCGTCTGACCGACGCACCGGCGGGCTTCTCGCAACGCGAGGTCGACGGCGAGACCTGGCGGGTGTTCACCGTGGAGGATGCCGAGAGGGGCGTGCGGGTCATGGTCGGTGACCGTCTCGGCCTACGCGAGCGCCTCGTCACCGACCTCATCATGGGCCTGGTCACGCCCGCCATCCTGATGGTGCCGTTGCTCGGCATGCTGATCTGGGCGAGCCTCGGGCGGGGCTTGCGTCCCTTGCGGCTGATGGCGCGGGACCTCGCAGGTCGCGACGCGGACGACATGAGCGCCATCGACGCGAGCCGCGCACCCGCTGAGGTGCGGCCCCTGGCCGACGCTCTCAACGGGCTATTCCTCAAGGTCGAATCCGCACGCCGGCACGAACGGGAGGTGACCGCCTTCGCCGCGCACGAGCTGCGAACACCGCTCGCTGGCCTCAAGGTCCAGGCCCAGGTCGCCATGGTTGCCACCGACCCGGACGTGGCGAAGGCGGCTTTGCGCCAGATCCTGGCAGCCGTCGACCGGACAACGCGCCTCGTCCGCCAGTTGCTCGACGCCGCCCGGCTCGACGCCGCGGGGGAAAGACCCTCCCTAGCGGAGGTCGACGTCGGCGCACTGGTAACGGAGACCGTGGAAGGTATGGGGACGCCCCCCGGGGTTCGAACCCAGATCGACCCGGGCTTGCGCGGCTATATCCTGCGGGCTGACCCGGAGGGCTTGCGCCTCGCCGTCCGGAATTTGCACGAGAACGCCGTGCAGCACATGGAGACCGGCACGGTGGCTTGGGGCGCGCGGCCGGATGGTGGGGGCATCGTCGTTCGCGACGAGGGACCGGGCATTCCGGAGGACGAGTTGCCCCACGTCACGACACGGTTCTTCCGGGGGCGCCACAAGAGCGCGACGGGTAGCGGCCTCGGCCTCGCCATCGCCGAGATGGCGTCCCGCCGAAGTGGCCTCAGCCTTCGCCTGCGCAACCGAACTGATCGCCCGGGGCTTGAGGCTGAGATCGCCGCGGGCTGAGACCGGTCAGCCAAGATCGGGGCAGAAGATGTCCTTGAGGGTCGCCAGCACCCGCGCGGCCCTGGGGTCCTCCAGCCGGTAGTGGATGGTCTGGCTCTCGCGCCGGAAGGCGACCAACCCGTCCTCGCGCAGCTTGGCGAGGTGCTGCGACAGGGCCGATTGGCTGAGCTCGACCTCCCCGGCGAGGCTAGTCACGTCCATCTCGCCGCGGGCGACCAGCAGGCACAGGATCAGCAACCGCTTCTCGCTGGCGAGGAGACGCAGCAGGCGGGCCGCGTCGGCCGCCTTGTCCTGCAGGCGCATCAGGTCGGTCGGCGTGACGGCGTCCATCGGTCGATGTTCCAGTATGTCAGAATTACCTTATTTAGGTAATTCTAATATGAAGTCACCAGCTGCGCGCACTTCCTTGTCACCCTTCTTCGGCTTCGCCCGGAAGGCCATCGCGGCTCACCGGTGCCGCCTTGCTACCGTTGTTCCCGAAGAGGCCAGACAGAGCCACCACGGGGGTGATTTGAGCCGGTAGTAACAAATAAGGACCGCCTTAGCGATGGCGGCCCTTATTTACTCTAAGTTGCCGCAGTGCGGAACTTTGGTGTTCGAAGTCAGATCACTGGCTCGACTATCAACAGCTACGCGTCAGCACGGGCAGCAGCGACAAGGCGCTGATGTTGGTGATCTTGTTCGCAGGGTTCACGGCACGCGCTGCATCCGCCCGACCAGTGAGGCCATGAGTACCTTTACGATGTCCGCTTCCCGCGTCGTAGCGGACGACGAAGGCCGCGGTGTGGAGGGGCCGCTATGGGTCAGAAGCTCGTACATCGATTGCAGAGGGGACCCAACTGGCTACCTCGGCCTGAACCAGTCCGGCGGTCTCTCGGCGCGCCTGGGATCGGCCGGCAAGGCGAGCACCGAGGTCGCCGCGCAGACCGTCCTGACGCTGGCCGTCGACGGTCGGCACGGTCGTCTACGGCGCCGGCAAGCCGGTGACCACGTTCACGACGACCGGCGGGCAGCCCTTCCTCGTCAATCAGGGCGACGTCGTCACCCTCGTGGCCCCCTCGACGTAGGACGCCGCCCTGGCCGATCAGATCGGCTACATCGCCCTCCAGTGAAGGCGGTCGCGCCGTCCTGGATCGACTTCCGGGACGGCCAAAATCGGTTTGAACTTTCGTTACAGTGTGCCACTGCGGCGTTATCCGGTGCGGAGGTAACGGGGCGGCAAGGCATGCATACGAACACTTCGCCCTGAGAGCGCTGTATTCGAGGGCGTACAAACGGGACCGGCAAAAGCGGCTATCACAGGGGCCAGGGACTTCGGTAACCACATCCCCACGAGGAGGCTGGACAGGGGACTCGGGATCCCGATCTCCTGAGCGTGCCGCTGCCCGAGGAGGTCACCCCGATGCCGTCTTACCATACCAATGCCAGCCAGGTGGCCGAGAGCTTCGACAGCGTCCTGACGACCGGCGCCCTGGGCCTGGGCAGCGTCCTTATCGCGCAGCGGCTGGAGCTCAACGCCGCCTACAACGAGGCCGCCTACATCCGTCGGCAGGCTGCGGTCGTCCGGGCCCGGCGCGTCGCGGCCGCCGTCGCCGCCGAGGTCCGTGCCGGTGACGACCGGCTCCGGGACGCGATCTTGCGGAAGGCAATCGCCGCCAAGCGCACGCGGGGCTAACTCGGGCGCAGCACGGGTCAGGATGTGTGCGGCGGGAAAGAGTCAACTGAAAACAAGCAAGTCAGACAGTTATCTACAGAATTTCTTGGGGCGCGAAAAAGCCCGCCCTGGTCGCCCGGGGCAGGCTTCGTGTTGCCGGCGATGGCGCGATCAGGCGGCCTTGGGCAGGTCCTCGACAATCAGGTCGTCGAGGACCTGCTTGAAATGGCGGTTCTTGAAATCGTCCGCGTCCATCTCCTGCTGCGCCTCGGCGGCCGCGGCTGCGGCGCGGGCCGCCTCGATGGCGCGGAACTCCGCAGGCGTCGGGGGCCGCGGCAGGGAGGGCAGCAGCCGCTCGCCGAGGAGATGCCGGCCGATGGTGGCGGGGTCGTTCTGCGACAACGCCACTTGTTGATCGACGGTCAGGGTGTCGAGGTATGCCCGCGCAGCGTCGTCGAGGACCCCGGCCGAGGCCTGGGGCTCGCCCGCCATATGGAGCATCGCGGCGCGGCCCCACTGCTCCGCCGGGGACGGCTCCTGCTCGACGGGCGCCGTCAGCTCGTGCGCGAGCTCGGCCTCGGCCTCGCCGACGGGATCGGGCGGCGTCAGAGCCGTGCGGACGAGGCGCGAGACGAACTTGCCGCCCTCCCAGACCGTGACCCAGGTGAAGCGCCCGGCGGCGGCGAGCGCCCGGACGATGGCTGCTAGAAGCTGCATTGAATTCTCCCTCCGTGGACTGACGCCTCGATAGTGCCGCGTGGCGACGCATACGACACGCGCCGCCCTCGGTACGTCACGCTAGCCCGAGGGCGACGGCCTCCTCGTACGTGACGGCACGCAGCCATACGCATCGGGCGGTCGCCCGCACGCAGGCAGCCACGTACTCCTCCCCGGCCCAGTCGTTGACCGACTCCGCCTCGTAGCCGTGGCCGGCAGGGACGGGGAACCGGTAGAGCGTCTCCGTCAGCCCGACGCGGGCGCAGCGCCGTCGCCACGCACGCCGGGCCGCCCCCGCGGGATCGATTCGGTCCTCGGCCGCCGCGGCGCTGATCTCCTCGACGGTGCTGTCCTCGCCGACGGCGTAGGCCCGCTGGGGGCTGCTGGACCGCGCCCCTGCGACCGCGACGACGGTCCCGGGGGCGAGCTCGTAGCGAGCCCGGTCGTCGCCGTCGGCCTTCTCCACAGGACAAAAGCGCGCACCCAGCGACAGGCTATCCTTAAACATGACGGCCTCGAAGGCCTGCTCCCAGGCGGGGAGAGCAAGGACTGCGGCCCCGATCCTTGAAGGATCGCGCATTCCGTCCTTCGATCGCCGACAAGCATTAATCGTGTAATCCTTCGAAGCTCGAAGCATCTGCCTTGGGAACGATTTGCACGCAGAAGGGCATCGTGCGTGCAAATTGTCCCCAATGCCGAATTGGACTTGACGATTCCAATTGAAGCTGGAACGCTATAAAGCGTCAATAGCTTCAGGGGGGGCGTCGGTGACGGCGGAGGAAGTGCGGGCGCTGCTACGGCAGCGCGTGGATATGGAGGGGAGCGCGCTGGCGTGGTCGCGCCGCCATGGCGTCAGCACGGCCTACGTCCTGGATGCCCTGGCGGGGCGCCGCGGGCCGGGTCCGGCGATCCTGGAGGCGCTCGGCGTCGAGAAGGCCGACGCGACGTACCGGTTCAAGGAGGCGGCCCATGGCTAAGCCCTCCCACCCGGCCGCGTCCTACCGCGCCGCTCGCAAGGCCGCCGCGAAGGCGCTGGCCAAGGTCAACAAGGTCTCCGGCGCGCCGAGCCGCCAGGTCGCCCGCGACGTCGAGCGATTCGAGGCAATGCGCCGCGTCAGCCGCGCCGTCGCCCGCGGGGAGGCGTCCCATGGATAAGTGGACGAACGGGCTCCGGGACCTCGATCCCGTGCAGACGCGCAAGCGCCTCGCCGACCTGATTTTCGAATGCCACTACGTCGCGGACGGCCTGGAGATCGCGCAGGGCGAGGGCCTGCGGGACCACGTCACGATAACGAAGCTCCGATTGGAGAAGGTGGCCAAGGAGGAGATCACCCGGCTCAGCGGCATGCTCGCCGAGTACCGCAGCGGTCCGCCGGTCGCGGAGCCGCCCAAGGCCGCCGATCCCGCCCCGGCGCCCCCGCCGCGGGTCACGTCGCCCTACGACGCCTTCGCCGCCGCCCGCGCCCGGGCCGAGGCCAAGGCCGCGGCGGAGGCCGAACCGGCGCCCGCCTCCGCCGCCTCGACCCGGCCGCAGATGCCGATCCGCGGCGCGCGGCTTCCGCGCCTCACCCCGGGGAGGCCGGCATGACGCTGACGGAACGCCAAGCACGACAGCGGCTCGCCAAGGCCGTCGAGGCAGCCGGCTCGCAGCAGGCCATCGCCCGGCAGCTCCCCCTCACGCGTGGAGCGGCCCAGACGGCCGTCAGCAATGGCCTCCTCGGACGGCAGGCGATCCATCCCGCCGTGTTGGCCTACCTCGGCCTGCGCCGCGATCCCAAGACTGGCGCCATCCACGACGATGCCGCGCCGCGCTCGACCTTCAAGTTCCTCGCCGTCCAGGCCTCCGGCGAGGCCGGCGTGGCTGCGGCGGTCGCCCTCGTCGCCGCCACTCTCGGGAGGGATGCGTGAGCGACATCAACGCCATCCGCGAGGCCTACCGCCTCGGATACGAGCGCGGGACTTACGACAGCGGCGGAAGCCCCGTTGACGGCCCCCACTTCGCCTACGTCGAGGCCGCTGACCTGCAGCGCTGGCTCGGCGAGGAGCGGTGGCATGCCGAGCTCGCGCGGTTCCTCGGTCGCCCGCCGGCCGAGACGCCCGAGCCTGACGTCAGGGCCCGGTTCACCTCCGACGACCCCGACGAGATCCCGTTCTGAGAGCCTCCGTCGACGCGCCAGGCGACGGTGGCGCAGCCCTTCCGTTCTCGCCCCCTCAATCGCAGGTGACCGCCATGCAGATCGCCCTGTCCTCCATCCGTCCCGGCCATCATCCCGACGCCCCGGCCGGCGTCGTCAACGTGCGCAAGACCGGGCGCGACGCCGGCCTCGACGCGCTCGCGGCGTCCATCGACGCCCTGGGTCTGATCCAGCCCCTCGTCGTCGTCCCGGGCGGCGACGGGTACCACTACGTCGTAGACGGCAACCGGCGACACGCCGCCCTCGAAGGCCTCGTCGCGGCCGGGCATCTCGCGTCGAACAGCGAGGTGCCGGTCACCGCGCGCGACGTCGACACCGCCCGGGAGGCCGGGCTCGCCGCCAACGTCAACCAGTCGCCGATGCACGAGGCCGACCAGGTCGAGGCCTACGCCGAGCTCCGGCGCGCCGGCATGAAGGAGAAGGACGTCGCGGCCCGGTTCGGGCAGCCGGTCGCGCAGGTGCGGAAGCTGCTGGCCCTGGGTGGCGTCAGTCCCGCGGTGCTCGACGCTTGGCGTTCGGGCAAGGTCCGGATCGAGGATGTTCGCACGTTCACGCTGGCCCCGTCCCATGCCGACCAGGATCGCGTGCTGGCAGCTGTCCTCAAGGACGGCCGCACTTGGTCGATCCGGGAGAAGCTCGGCGTCGACGGTTCCGTCGGGCACCTGCTCTCCTACGTCGGCGCCAAAGCCTACAAGGCCGCGGGCGGGACGGTCGTCGAGGACCTGTTCGGCGGCAGCGACGTCGTCAGCGACCGCGCGCTGCTAAAGCGCCTCGTCGACGAGCGTCTGGACGCCGAGTGCGAGCGCCGCGCCAAGGAGGGCTGGGGCTGGGTCGCGAAGGAAGCGGACATCGCGTACGAATGGAGCTGGAGCTGGCCGCGCCTGAAGGACGGCCAACGCGCGTTCTCGGCTGAGGAGCAGGCCCGGTACGACGAGCTCCAGGCCTATCTCGGTGCCGACGACGACAACGCGACCGACGAGGCCATCGCGGCCGCGCACGCCGAGATCGACGCCATCGAGGCCGCTGCCCGCATCCCCCTCGGTGCGGAGGATCGCGCCCGGTCCGGCCTGGTCGTCATGCTGGGCCGCGACGGCAAGATCGCCGTCCAGCAGTACGTCGTCCGCCCCAAGGACGCCCCGGCGAAGCCCGAGCCGGCTGCCGCGGCCGAGCCCGAGGGCAGCGGCCTTCCCAACGCCCTGGTCGAGAGGCTGTGCGATACCGCGACCGCGGCCGTCCAGGCCACGCTGGGCTCGTCACCGACCGCCGGCCTCGTCGCGCTTCTGGCCGGGGCCCTGACGGCGGACGCCTACGCGGCGCCCATGAAGCTCCGCCTCGAAGGTGTCGGCGGTGCGCAGGCCGCGCTGCGGGACAAGGAGGCCTTCGCGTCCCTGGTCGCCCGCCTGTCAGCCATGTCGGTCGACGAGCTCCTGGTCGTCGCGGCCGGCGTCGCCGCCCGGGGCGTCCAGACGCTCTACCGCGAGCACGGCTCCAAGCCACGGCCGCCGTCGGAGCGTCCGTCCGTCCAGGCGCTGATGGGACTGCCTGACCCGTCCGTCCTGCAGGCCGAGCTTCGCGAGCGGTTCGACGGCGAGGCGTTCTTCAAGAGCGCGCCCAAGGCGGTGGCGGTCGCCATCGTGGGCGAGGTCCTCGGCGAGGCCGAGGGGCGCCGCGCCGCCGGCATGAAGAAGGGCGACCTGGTGGCCTACGCGGTCGCCTCGGTCCTGCCGATGGGCTGGCTCCCGGTCGAGCTCCGGCACCCCGGCTACGACGGCCCGGGATCGGCGCGGCCCGCGGAGCAGTCTCTCGCCGCCGCGGCCTGACGGCTTCGTCGCGCGCCAGGCGGCAGTGGCGCACCCGATTCCTCCCCCTCCACCCCGGTTTCCCCAGGAGCGCCAACGTGCGCCAGCACCCCCAGATAATCCCGGCCGTCACGATTGCCCTCGACCGGGATGCTGAACTGCATTCGGACAAGGCACCCGTTGAGCGCGCTGTCGAGGTCATCGAATGCCTCGCAGGACGTGGCTTCGAGATCGTGCCGAAGCCTCTGCCGGGCTCGACCGCCCATGATCGCGTGGAGTTCGCGCGCCGCACCGGCTGCTGGGACGGCGTCAGCGACAAGGACTACATGGCCTGGGCGCGGTCGCTCGTGCCGGGCGCATTCGTCATCCGGACCGTCGAGGAGCTGACGACCGAGAACAAGGAGGCCTGGTCCGCTTCCGTCGAGGGGCTTTACCGCGGTCATCCGGTTCGCCTCGAACCCGGCCGGCTGGAGCCCACCGAGACGGAGAAGGCCGCCCGTTGGGCCGGGCGGTTAATCGGCGAGATCCTCGACGACGGCTGGGACCGCGAGGAGCAGGCGGGCATCGACGCGGCCGCGAAGGATGCCCTGGCGCGGCTCAAGCGCGACCGCGGCCGGATGGCGTTCGAGGACATCGACCGGAACCCGCCTGCCGCCGCAAGCCATGCCGACTACCTCATATCGACGTGGGTCCGCGGGCTGGGCGAGGCGGTCGAGTGGTGCGAGGCGCGGCTCCTGCCGCGCAGGCTCGTGCTGACCACCCGGCTGCGGCGTGTGCCGTCAGCCGACCAGATCACGGACCTCGGCTGCAGGCTCGACCTCGTCCGCGAGCTCCGGGGTGTCGTCGGCGTCGACCGCACCGGCTTCGACCGCCAGGACCTGTCGGTGGAGATCCGCTTCGACTTCTACATCAGCACCATCGGCGTCGAGTATACGCCGCTCGACCTGCCGGTCCGCCCGGCGAAGGCGGCCGCCTGATGCGCGCGCTCCTCGCCACCATAGCCGGAGGCCCCGGGCGGGTCTCCACCTCGGCGGCCGCGCTCGTCGCCGTCGGGGCCATCCTCGGCGGGCACTGGATGGCGCTGCTCGCCGCCCTCTGGACGGTCCTCCTCGCCGGGTCCGCGTTCGCCGTCGCGTTCATGGGCCTGGCCATCGGCGCCGCTATGGCCGGCGTCCTTGAATCCCCGCCGTCGCGCACGGCCGATCTCCGGGAGGCCAACCGTGGCTAAGGACACCAACATCGCCGACACCCTTTTCGACGGCGCGGCGACCTGGGCGACCCTTTCGCCCGAGCAGCAGGCACGCATCGGGGCGGTGGCCCTGGAACTCGCCGTCGCGGGTGCCATCGCCGAGTATCTCCCGGGACCGGCCGAGCGGGCTGGCGCCGAGGCCCAGCGTTTAGCGCTTAAGGCCCTGGAGTTCGTTGCCCTCAGCGTCGACGGCATAGGCCGGCAGTGGGTCGACGACGTGGGCGGAAAGCCGCGTATCCGCATCCCTTCCGTAATCGGCCGCGTCTGCGTGCCCTGCGGCTGCAGCCAGGAGGACCCCTGCCAGGAGGGCTGCGGCTGGCACGACGACGTGACGTGCACAGCCTGCGCCGGTTCCGGGGAGGTCGCCTATGGCTGACGCGACCGACCAGCCGACGATCTCGGACGAGCTCGGCGCCGTCTGGATAGCCGCCCGCTATGACGGCGGCGCCATGCCCGAGATCGCCTTCCGCGTCATCGACGCGACCCGGCCGGCGAAACGGCGCGCCCCGCCCCGGACGCCGACCGCCTTCGAGGACGCCTTATCCCGGGCTCGATCCCGGGGAACTCACCGCTGATAATCCGTTACATAGTATTTATCTCGCTTTACACCTAGAGAAAGCGAGATTTTTACTAACGAATGCTTGAATCAATCCATGGCCGCACGTATATGTCGGTCATGGGCAGGTACAGTCTCCCATGAGCAGCAGGAGCATCCTAATGAGCGCTTACACCGAGATCAGCCCCGCCGCCGTCTTCGCCGCCTTCGGGTGCGCCCGTGGCTCCTACCAGCGCGACCTTCTCAACGGCACCGAGGCTTGGTCCGGCTCGACGCTGACCGGCCGCGCCGCCCGCTACGGTGGCAAATACAGGACGAGCCGCGAGGAGCTCATCGCCCGCCTCGAAGCCCATCCCGAGCTCGCCGTCGAGGAGCGCCTCGCCCGCCGCCGAACCGTGGCCATCGTGACCCGCGAGGAGGCCGCGGCCGCCGGTGGCGCCTACGCCTTCATTGAGGCCGAGGCGGAGCGCCAGCGCGTCGAGCAGGAGCGCATCCAGGACGAGGCCCAGCGGATCGCCTTCCTGCAGCGCGTCGAGGAGTACCGCCTCGACATGGCCGCGCTGGCCGAGATCTGACGCCGCCGCCGGGGCACCGGCCTCTCGCGGGTCGCCTCACCGGGGCGCCCCGCCGGGGGCCGGACAGTCCACCCCCAGGGCCGGCAGAGCCGCCCGCTAGCCACAGGAGCATCCTCATGAACGCCCTCGTCACCACCACCGCCGCCGCCCCCGTCGACACGTCCAAGGCCCTGAACATCGCCTTCGACCGGCGCGACGCGGCCATCGTCCGCGCGCAGGACCTCACCTCTCAGGTCAAGGCGCGCCGCGCCGAGCTCGACGCCCTGGTGGCCGAGGCCCATGCCGCCGCCGACGCCGCCTGCGAGACGACGAAGGCGTGGGCCGAGGCGATGCGCGTTCACGCCCTCTCCGTCTAGAACGCCGCTTGGAAGCTGTGGTCGATGTACGACCCGCAGATGGACGATGCGGGCTGCGACGCGATCCTCGCCTTCGACCCGAACGCCGTCTGACCGAACCTCCGCCGGGGCACCCGCCCCGGCCTCTCGCGGGCCGCCTCATGGGGGCGTCCCGCCAGGGGCCGGATTCCTTCCCCCCTCGGGCCGGCAGAGCCGCCCGCCACCAACAGAAGCATCCTCGATGATTACTAAGATCCACGTCCTGAAGCGGGCCTTGGCCCGCCGCGAGCGCGAGGAGGTCTACGCCGCCTTCGCCCTGTCCCTGGCCGGCCAGAAGGCCATCCTGTTCCACGCCGAGCCCGTCGAGGTCATCGACCGCGCCTGGAAGCCGATCGCGGGAACGGGCCTGGAACTCGTCATCCGCGCCGCGACGTCGGACGATGCATACGACGCCTGGACGCGCCACGCCGAGGACGTCGGTGCCGTCGGCACGCATCGCGTCAAGCTGACGTACATGCAGCCCGCCACGGAGGAGCGGCTCGCCAGGGAGATGGAGAGCCTCAAGGACATCGACCTCGACAGGCTGGCCCTCATGGACGAGCTCGGCGACCTGTACGACGAGGATGTCGCTCTCGGTCTTGCTGTCCCCGGCGCTTTCTAAGGAGCCCCCACCATGATCGTCGCCAACATCCCGCAGCGCTACCGCATCCCCGCCGTCGAGGCCGTCCAGCACGCCCTTCGCGACGCCGTCACCGTCGAGGACGCCCGTGCCCGCGTCGCGTTCTTCGACCTGTCCACGGGCCGCCGCCGGCCCGCGTGGTACCGCGAGGAGTGCCCCGACGACGCCCACGGCGCCACGCTCGTCTCTGGCGCCGTCCTGGCCTGGGGCCGATTCGCGCCGTTCGAGCCGTGGGAGCTTTTCATCTGGCTCGACGCCGAGCGCGGCACGGTCCTTTGGAGGGAGAAGCTCTAATGTCGATGACGCCGCGCGACATGGTGGTCCTCGCGGGCCGGGCCCTGACGGGGACGGAGGACTGGGCCAAGCCGCTCGCCAGGGCGCTTGGGGCCCATCACCCGAACGGGCCCCGGGAGAGCATCGACCCGAGGTCGGTGTCCCGGTGGCGGACCGGTGTGATGGAAGTCCTGCCCTGGGCCCTGGAGGCGCTGCCGCTGATCCTCCGGGAACGCGCGGGCGTCCTCGACGAGGAGATTGCCCGCCTGGAGGAACGGGCCGACGAGATGTCGGAGGCGGCGATTGAGATCGAGCGCGAGCTTGAAGAACTGCAGGAACCGCCCGAACCGCCCGAACCGCGCCCATAGCCCCCGACGAGAACGGCCCCCGGTTCGCCGCCGGGGGCCCTTCTCGTTTCAGGCCTGTTCAGGCCTGCTTGGCCTTGCGCTGGCCGTCCTGGGCCTGCCCGAGGGCGACTTCCTCGGGCAGCGCCTCCGTCGCCTCCAGCCTCGCCAGGACCTCGGCGAACAGGGCCGGCCGGTACTGCCACCGGTCCACGCCGACGTCGCAGGACTGCCGGGTGTCCGGCAGGAGGCCATGCGTGTGGCCGTAGAAGTGGAGCGTGCCACGGAAGGCACCCGGCCAGGCCCGGAACGCGTAGTGGCAGAGGAACACGCGATGGTCGCCGATCTTCGTGTCGACGAAGCCCTCGTGCTGCGACGCCCAGGGCAGCGCGCGGCCGCGCGCTTCGTGGTTGCCGTGCACCAGCCGCTTGACGCCGTTGAGGCGGGAGAACACCCGTGCGGCATGCTCGGCGGTGCACTTGTAGGCGAAGTCGCCCAGGTGCCAGATCTCGTCCTTCGGGCCGACGGAGGCGTTCCACGCCTCAATCAGGTACTCGTCATGCTCGGCGACGGAGGCGAACGGGCGACCGCTCATACCCAGCACCTTCTGGTGCCCGAAGTGGTGGTCCGCGGTTAGGAACACGCGGGCGGGGGCGTTCGAAATCGTGGTCTTGGTCATGAAGGCAGCCTCCTCGAAAGGGGGGGCTGCGCGCGCGGCGTCACGCCCCCGGGGGTCTCGTCGGTTTGTCGGTGGGGGCTATTCGGCGTTTCACGGCGGACCTCGTCGCGGTTCGTGGGACCAGGGATCGCAGCTCCGGATTCCTCCGGTCAAGCGGGGTCGTGCGGCACGGTTAACGGAAAGCCTGGGCGGGGGTTTTTGTCACCTTCGTCCCCGGATGGCGGGGTGGAGACGAAGGTGCCACTTTCGGCCGCGGGAGGGCGGCGCCGGTAAAAATGTCATCCACCTGCTGGGGGGGGGATGACATTTTTACGGAGCGGGCACGTCGCAGTCCGGAGGGCGTCGGCTCCCGAGGTCGGCGAACCTGGCACGGCACCAGGGGACGTATTGGTTCGGTCCCCGGCGACCCCACGCCTTCGGCCACCGGCACGCCACCAGCGCCAGCAGGACATCCTCCAGGCTCGTCCGGGGACCGAGGCGCGCGATCAGCCGCTCGGTGTCGTAGGAGCCCCGGCGCCGGGGGCGCCAGGGGCAGACGATGACGACCCGCCGGTACGGGAACGCCCCCAGGGTCCGCGGCGCCTCCATCCGTCCCTCCGTTGAACCGCCTCGCTCGTTCCCTATTTGTTCTCCATGGGGAGACGGTCAATGCCAAGCCTGGACGACATCGTGGCCGCGGCCGCCGGCGAGGAGCGGGACGCCCTCCGGCGAGCGATGGCGGAGGACATCGAGGCCCTCCGGTCCGGTGGGGGAGGGCCGGGATTCGTGCGGGCCGAGCGCCCGGCCGACCTGGCGAGGGCGCTCGGCCGGGATCGGCGGGCTCAGGCCCCGAGGCGTGCCCGTTCCTGATCGACCGCCTCCAGGATGGCCTTGACCCAGACCTGCATCCCCTCCGCCTTGAGTTCGAGGCGCTGCGAGTGGATGTAGTGCTTCAGGGTGATGGCGGAGGCGAGCTCGCGTTCCTCCTCGGCGCCGCCCTGCGCCTTCCGCCGCGCGTGGGCCAGGATGGCTGATCCCGCGCCGCCCAGCCGCTCCATGTCGAGGAAGGTCGGCAGCGTCCGCCGGACGTCGTGCGGGGTCCAGTGCCGGATGCCGTGGGCGGTCAGCAGGTCGTCCTCGGGCCGGAGCGTCACGCTGCCCTTCCGGGCCGCCTTGGTCTTTCCCTTCATGCGGTCTAGGAACTGCGTCATCCCGACGGCGGTCGTGCGCTTGCCCGGGACACGGCTCGGGAACAGGTAGACGCCCTCCCGGGGCGCGCCGATGCGGTCGAGCGCCGCCAGGGCCTCGGGCGGCACCGGCAGGGCGTGCGGCCGCGCGCGCTTCTTCTGGCCGTTGGCGTGCCCGGCCCCCTTCATCTCGGCGGCCGTCCAGGTCCAGATCCTCCAGCCGGGCCGCTCGGGCCAGTCCCGCGTCGTCGCCCGCAGCGTCCCGGTCAGGGCGGTGGCGCGCTGCCCGGTAAGGACGACGGCCCATAGCGCCGCGAGCATTCCGGGCCCGGTTTCCTTGGCGGTTCCCCCGAGCGCCTTGAACCTCTCGGCCAGGACGAGCGTCCGGGCGAGCTCCTCGATGGTGGGCGTATGATCGCGGGTTCCGGAAGCGTACTCGACGGTGAGCCGCTCCCGCCACCACGGGAACTCGACGTCTGCCAGGCCAGCCCGCGGGGCGTGGTGGCGCCAGGCCCAGTCGAGCGCGGCCTTGACCGCCTCGACGCTGTCGGCGGCCGCCGACAGCGTGTGGGCCTTCGTGACCCGGTCCCGCATCGCGACGAGGTCCTTGAGCTCGACCGCCGCGACGCGCCTCATGGCGAACCCGTCGTCCAGCGTCCGGCGCAGGTGGCGCTCGAACTGGACCCGCCACCTGTCCTTCAGGGTGGGGAGCTTCGTCTCCAGGAACAGGTCGACGAGGTCGCGCCACTCCCAAGGCCCGTACCGGCGCCGATCCTCGACGGACTGCTCGGGCGGGTCGTCGGGGTGGGGCTCGGTGAAGGCGACGTCCAGCGCGGTCTCCAGGTTGTGCCCCTTCGCGAACACCCCGGAGAAGCACATGAGCTCGACGTCGATCAGGCGCTTCGGCGTGCCCTTGAGATGCTCGGCCCGGACCTTGGCGGCGGCAACGCGCGCGGCGGCGACCGGCAGCGTGTCCATGTCGCCGAGCGTGGTCGATCCCGTCCGGCTCTTGAGGATGAACTTGCCGGAGCGGCGCCGGACCCGGAGGACGAGCCCCTGGCAGACGGTGTCGGCGAACTCCACGCCGGTCCCCTGCAGGGCGTCCTTGGCGACGAGCGCCTGCGCATGCTTGACGTGGCTCTGGGTGAGCCTCACCCGTTCCCGCGTGAACGTTTCCTTGCCTGCCATCGACGCGTCCGCCTCCGTACCACGGGCGTACCACGCTCGATATGGCGGGCCAGGGCAAGGCGTCAGTGTGCGTAGAGGCGGGAAAAAGCTATATGAATCAAGGCAAGGATTAATGGTCGACGTCGTCAGCCGCGGGTCACGAAAAGGGCCTTATCAGCTTCCCAAGCTGAATGTCGTCGGTTCGATCCCGATCGCCCGCTCCAAGAAAAATCATTTCAGTATGAGCGACTTAGCTGGTCGCTCGCACGTTGATAGAGGCGCTATCGAACTCCTGCCGTACAACCTGCGTACAACGGTTGTGGTGACGCAGGTCGGTCTGAGATGGTGGTTGGCGCGACATCTCACGCCCCGGGCAGTCGGTTCATCGAAGGCATGGCCGAGTCGATATCTCGAATCGTTTTTCCTCCCCGCTCCTTCTAAAGGCGCCGCTTGGAAGGTATGGACCTGCGCCAGCGCGCCGATGCGATCTCGCTTCATGCCGTTCCTTCGATCTTGGGTCGTCTTCTCGATCTGCCCGGTCCAAAGCCGGCCAGCCAGGTCGACCTCTTTGACCTGATGTTCCGACTCGCCAGGCGGATTCGGGTGTCGGCAAGAGCCGGCCTCCAGCCAAGTTCCGGAAACGAGTTGGCTGAGCGAGCGAGACGCGTTCGGGCGTGTAAGCCGAGATCCTCGCGACGGTCGCTCACAGCCTTTGCCGAGACCCGTCCTCATGGCCTACGATCAGGAAGCTAGAGCAGTGTCCGATCGGATTGAATCGATTGGGGTTTTGAGAGCGGCGCAGATGTGATTCGATGCCCGGCTTTCGAGGAGGAGAGCCGGATGC
>NZ_JBMVEP010000004.1:0-309588 GCF_049543375.1 Methylobacterium sp. NPDC097929
ACATCTGCTCTCTCCTCCGTCCTGCCAGACGGATCGTGTATTGGTGACACGAGACAGATGGGGACGGCCGGCGGAGGACCTCAAACAGGCTCTAACGCTTCGTAACGGCGCGGGCCGGCCTTAACGGGTCGTTAACCATTCCAGCCAAAAAGCTCACACCGTCAAATGTTGCAGAAAGCGGCTGCCGGCGAGCGTCGATCGAAGACCGACACGTTCCCTCCACCACAGACCGCAGCATTCGATCGATCTTCAACAGTCCGATCGGCCATGGCGGCGAGCGAATGACCATCGCTCGCGACGCAATGACCTCGCACATCTTCGAGCACTGGCGATGTACATCGTTGTCGACGAGCGGCAGAGCGTCACCGAGCATTACGTCGCCGGTTTCGGCGCCGAGGGCGTGAAGGCGCAGGGACTGGCGATCGGCTCCATGCAGGGCTGGCTCGACGCCGCGCCGCGGATCAAGGTGGAGGCGATCGACGGCTTCCTGATCGGCGATTGCGCCGACCGCACCTCCTGCACCGTGGCGATCCGCTCGCTCAGCCGGGCGCCGATCATCGCCCTCAACGAGACCCGCTCCCTCGAACAGACCCTGGCGCTCTTCACCGCCGGCATCGACGACGTGGTGCGCAAACCCGTCCATGTCCGCGAGATTATCGCCCGTGCGAGCGCGATCCGGCGTCGGACGGGCCGGGGCGCCGAACCGGCCCCCGCCCCCGATCAAGCCGGTCGCCTCAAGGTCCATACGGATGGGCGCGATCCCGAAATCGACGGCGCCTGCCTGATCCTGCCCCGGCGCGAGCGGCACATCCTCGAATACCTCTCCAAGAACCGCGGCCGGCAGGTGACGAAGGGCCAGATCTTCACGGCGGTCTACGGCGACCTCGACACCAGCGTGGAGGAGAGCGTGGTGGAGGGCCATATCAGCAAGCTGCGCAAGAAGCTGCGGATGCGGCTCGGCTACGACCCGATCGAGGCCAAGCGCTTGGCGGGCTACACCTTCGTCGGCTGAACCAGCCTTTTTCGGCCCCATGAACGAGAAGGGCCGCGCCCGATGCCGGGCGCGGCCTTTTTCTGTCACCGCGGTCCGCCGGTGTCGGCGGACCGGCTCGCCCGGATCAGCGGAAGAGCGAGAGGACGTTCTGGCTGCCGGAATTCGCGATCGACAGCGCCTGGACCGCCAGCTGCTGCTGCGTCTGCAGCGCCTTCAGCTTGGTCGATTCCTCCTCGATGTCGGCATCGACCAGGATGCCGATCGTCCGGTCGTTGGCCTTCATCAGCGTTTCCACGAAGGTCATCTGACCATCGATCTGCGTCTTGCCGGCGCCGAGCTTGGTACCCGCATCCGTGACCTTGGCGATGACCTTGTCGACCTGGGTGATGAGGGCCTTCAGCGTGTTGTCGCCGGTGGTGCCCGCCAGTCCCGAGATGTCGATGGAGCCAATCGAGTAGCCGGTGGCCTCGACGGTATCGAGGATGCCCTGGCCGCTTGTGGTGGAGGCCGCCGTGCCGGCGCCCTTGCGGGCATCGGTGCCCGCGGTGCCGGTGCCGAAGCCGAGGCCGAGCTTCGCGCCCGCCGTGATGCCGTTGTCGTTGACGATCGCGGAGTTCTGGATCGTGATCGCGGCGTTGGTGGTGGCGCCGGTCGCGGTGGTGACGAACTGCAGGCGCCCGCTGGTGTCGAGCGAGGCCTTCACCTTGCCGCCGAGATTGGCCGTACCCGAGGCCGCGATCTGGTTGTTGATCGCGTCGAGCAGTTCCTCGGTCGTGACCTTGGCGAGGTTCGCCGCCGCCGACTTGAGGGTCGACTGATCGAGGCGGATCGTCGCCGTCGAGGTGTCGTCGAGCGTCAGCGTGAAGATTTCCTGGTTCTGGCCGCTGAAGTCGGCGGTGCCGGCATTCGCCGTGCCGGGCCGGAAGGCGGCCGTACCGGTCAGAGCGGTCGTGCCGGTCACGGTACCCGCCGTCCCGGCCGACGACACGGTCGAGCTCGACACGTCGTAGAGCTTGATCGCGTTGACGTCGATGTTGACGGTCGAGAAGTTGATGGTGCCGGAGGCGCTGCGGGAGAAGCCGGCGATCACGGACTTCGTGCCCTGGTAGCCCGCCGCCTGCGAGTCGACCGAGAGCCAGTTCTGGCCGCTGGAGTTCGACGAGTCGGCCGTCGACTTCATCTTGCTCTGGATGGCGGCGATCTCGGTCTGCACCTTGGCGCGGTCGACGCCGGGCTGCAGGGCGGTCTGCAGCTTGGCGCGCATGTTCTGCAGGTCGGAGAGCACCGAGTTGAGGCCGTTATAGGCGGTGTCGACGGCCGAGGAGCCGAGGCCCAGCGAGTCCTTGACGGCCGACAGGGCGGAGTTGTCGGTGCGCACGGTGGTGGCGATCGACCAGTAGGCGGCGTTGTCGGCCGCGGTCGACACGCGCTGACCGGTCGAGACGCGGTTGGAGGTCGCGTCGAGGTTGGCGTTGATGCTCTTCAGCGTGGTCAACGCCGTCATCGCGGAGTTGTTGGTCAGCAGGCTGGTCACGGATCTGTCTTCCGGGGATGATGAGGACGGGACGGTTCTCGAGGACCGGGCTCGCACCGGTGCGGCCGCACGGCCCCTCACGGGGGGCCGCGGCGAGCCCGTAGGGCTCGTGGCGCCGCGCATCACACCTCCGGACTCGCACCGGATCAGCGGACCGACATCATGTCCATGGACCCGGAGGGTCCACCCGCTGGCCTGTCTTCGAAGGTCTCCGCATGGCGGCCAAGATGGCTGCCGAGAGCGCCTTTCGATGCCGCGAGAATGACCGGGGCCCGTTACGAAGCGATTAAGCCGGCCCGGGCGGCGCCGTCCCGCCGGGGCTCTCCACAGAGCGGGTGACCGTCTGTGGACAAGCGGCTAGGGAGCCGCCGCCTCGTCGAAGGCGACGCCCGCCAGATCGCCCCGCCGCCAGCACAGCCGGGCGGGCAGCGTGCGCAGGTCGTGCGCGGCGATCACGAGGGAAAAGCTTTCCGGCAGGACGTGCCGCGAGTCGACGCGGATCTTGGCGCCCCGGTGGGAGAGGTCGCGCACGGTGCAGGCGATGAGACGCTCGGGACCGAGGACGATGCGGCCCTGCTGCACGACGCGGTGACGCTTGCCCACCCGCGCGACCGCCGCCGCAGCCTCCGGCGAACCATTCCCCCGCGGATCGGCCATGCTCGCCTCCGGCGCCCGTCTCTACACTTCGGCTTAAAGTCCCTCCGCCGCCCTGTCGATGAGATGGGACATCCCTTCGCCGGGCATCGTTAACCCGGCATCAACCTTCGCGCTTGCAATCCGCAACCTATATTTCAGGGGGCAGGCCAGTTGCTCACTGGATGGTCTGCACGGGATCCGGTCATCTTATCCACACCGACCAAGAGGCGGTAGAATAGGGTTCGACAGCCACAGTGTCTGTCAGGTGCGATTGCCCAATGCTGCAATCGTTGCAGTCAGTCCGAATGCGAGAGCGTTCTAGGTTGAGATTCTTGAAGCGCGCCCCTTCGGTGGATGCAGGTTTTTGATTGTGTTGTTGCCCGAAAGCCTCTGGACAGTCCCTGACGTATCAATTTTATTAACCAAAAATTGGGGGCCGTGATGAAATCAGGATTCACCAAGTTAATATGCTTCCAACTAGTTGTGACTCAGGTCGGCGGATGCGTTACCCCGTATAATCTATCCAGCCCTGAAGAGGGAATTCCGGTTAGTAAAATCCTTAAATCAATCAAGTGTGAAATGATTACTTATCTTGAAGCAAACAGGCAGCAAAGGGAGTTATTTGGAGCGGCATATAAACAAAATCTTCCCAGTGCCTACAACCACCGCTATCTTGATATAGCGGACAATTTGTTTGCAGGTGTTTATGTAGATCTCAAGGAGGTTGACACCAAATCGTTAACCGTAGGGTTCAACCGTATTTCCCGGCTCGTGGATTATAAATCTCTTACCCTCGCTGCCGGACCATCTGTTTCTGAAACTGATACATTCGAAGTCGCTCAAAATTTTGCAGTTCTCCAAAGCGCCAGGATCTATCGTCCATTTTACGGTAAAACATCGATTCCTGAACATCGCCCGGCTGCCGAAGACTTCGATTGCTATAACAGTCTGCCTCACGGCGGCGATATTAACTTTCAAGACGTATCGGCAAATCTGTACGGCTCGAACTTCAAGAGAATATGGGTGGGTTCCGATCAAACACTTTCACAATGGCTGCAAAACATTACAGTTGATATGTCTAAGAATTATCTAACGTCTATTGATAGCCGAGAAATAATGGCTCCTGGGCAAATATCCTACTCTTTTGCCCTGAGTTACAAATTGGGCATTGGCGGCAGTTATGAACTCATTGCGCAGATTTGGAACCCCTTGAGCGTTACTCCGGCTGCATCGATAGAGAGAACTAGTACATTCCGATTTATATTTAACACAAACTACGCTCCAATTGCGCGTGCTGCTGACACAGGTGCAGTTGGAGTTGATAAAGTGCCGTGTCCGGCAACCGCTCAATTAGCAGACGAGGATTGCGATGTCGGATCAAGTCATGGGCGGACTTACTTGAATAAGAGAGGACGTACGCTTGCCGATGGCGCACCCATCTCTCCCTCGCCGGATAATAGAACGCGCTTTGATAGGAAGAATAATCCTTCGGTATTCTTTACCCTACCTCTAGGAATCCCACTCACTCCGAGCCAGCGCTAAATTTGCAGGGATGACCTCATCACAGCCACTCTCGGCTCTGCATACCGCGCACCTCGATCTCAGCGCGCTGCAGGATGCGCCACGCACGGGCGCTGGGGAAAGTGCGCCGCAAAGCCTCGCCGTTGATCGTCCCCCAAACAGTGAACTCGTCCATCGCAGTATTTTGCACCGGGCAAAGCCGCCCTTGGTGCTGCGGGCCTTCACTGCAACTGCGCTAACCTGTTGCATCCTGCTCTCCTCTGCGTTTCCGTAAGAGGAGCAGACTGTCTTTTTTACTTCGAGAGCTGGCCGATTAGGAAAAAATCCGCAATCAGGTTGCATTCTTTTTTGTTCGCTTCATCCAGACTGCTTTATTAGGAGCGCATTAACCATGCGCACCTAGGAAAACTGGTTGACGATCGGTGTGTGGGCGTGTGCGAAATGCAAGCGTGCAGGAAGCATAACCGTACACGGATCGTGAACGATGACGTCTTCCGCCCCCGGGATGCGCCGCGGAGACCTTCGTGTCCGCGCGCCGGCCCTGGAACCGACCCGCCGAGACCCGCGATGCAGTTCGATCCCGCACGGCGATCCTCCTCCGCCGGCGCCCGCTCGCCGCGGCCGGTCTCACGACCGGTGTCACGACCCTTGGCGGTCAGCGTCGCGGCCCGCCGCGCCAGGGAAGCGGCCGGCGAGCGCACCGTGCTGGCGGCCCTCGTCCTGCTCGCCCTGACCGCCAGCGGATTTGCCGGCTACGCCATCTCGACGGGCACGCACGGCTACGCCGTGCAGGCGGTGCTGCCCGCGGGCACGCCGCCCTTCGCCTGGAAGAAGAGTGTGGCGCAGGGCCGGCTCGCCGATCCCGATTTCGATCCCGTCACCACCGGCTCGCTGCCGGACCGCCCCGTGGCCGCCGCCCTGCCCCGTGACCCGGCGGAGCGCCCGGCCCCGCCGCAGGCGGGCACCTACGCCCTGCGCGGGGTCGCCGACGGCGTCGCGACCCTGGAGAGCCGCGAGGGGCGGCTGACCGCCTCCCTCGGCAGCGTGCTGCCCGGCGCCGGCCGCGTGCTGTCGATCCGCCGGACGGGCGCGGGCTGGGTCGTGATCACGACCGAGACCATCATCGGCCCGGTCGCGCCGTGACCGCACCGGACGAACCCCGGCAAGCCCGGGACAAGCAAGCCGCCCTAGAGCCGGGGTCGCGTTCCGTCCGCACCGCTCCGACGGTCGCCCTCCTCCCGCGCTCACGCCCAGGCGCCCGCCCGTGACCGACACGCTCACCAGTTACCGGCTGATCGCCAAGGATCTCACCGCCTCCCTCGCACGGAAGGCGGCGGAACCCTCGGTCGCGCGCGAGACCGCCTATTACGAGGCCCATATCGGCGCGGTGAAGTCGGTCGACGACCTGCTCGGGGACCAGCGCCTCTACGCCTACGCCATGAAGGCCTACGGCCTGGAGGAGATGACCTACGCCAAGGCCTTCATGCGCAAGGTGCTGGAGGAAGGGGCCGCCAGCGCGGCGAGCTTCGCCAACCGGCTGGCCGACGAGCGCTACACCGCCTTCGCCAAGGCCTTCAGCTTCGGACAGGGCGTCTCCGCCGCGGGCGCCGACGCGGCCCGTTTCGGCGAGCAGGCCCGTGCCGCCTCGCTAAGCGCACCGAAACTGCTGGCCGCTTCCTACGATTTCAGCGGCCGGGCGGAGGCGAGCTTCGTCGTGGAATCCCGGCTCGACGCCGCGACCACGCAGTCGGTCACGGTGCGGCTCGACGCGCGGGCGCTCGCCGGCCGGGTGGAAGACCTGTCGAAGGTGACGCCCGCGGAGATCGCGGCGGCGGTGGCCGCGCAGATCGAGGCGTCCGCCTTGAAGGGCAAGGTCCAGGCGGGGCTGGCCGCCGACGGAAGCCTGTTCTTCGAGACCTCCGCCCTCACCGATCTCGGCGCCGACGGCGCCTCCGGCGGCACGGGGCGCGATGCCGACACGCTGGTGAGCGCGGGCGGAGCGAACCGCACCCTGGCGATCCGCAACGCACCCCTCTCCGCCCCGGACCGGATCGCGGCCGATGTCGGCTTCGGCACGGCGCTGGGGCCGGATTCGATGGCGCAGACCGTCACCCAGGCCTATCTGCGCCAGTCGCTGGAGGGCGAGGCGGGCGACGCGGATACGGGCGTGCGCCTCGCGCTCTACTTCGCCCGCAAGGCGCCGACCCTGGGCAGCGCCTACGACATCCTCGGCGATGCGGCGCTGAGCCAAGTGGCCAACACCGTGATCGGCCTGCCGGCTACGAGCGGCGCGGCGACGAGCGAGGCCCTGGCCAAGCGCGCCGCGCTGATCGCCGAGACGATCGACATCGCGGGCTTGCGCGACCCGGACAAGCTCGACGCCTTCGTGCGTCGCTTCGCGGCGATCTGGGATGCCCAGAACAACACCGCCAGCGCGCCCGTGCTCGCCCTGTTTACCGGATCCGCCAACGGCATCGACGCCGAGATGCTGACGAACGCGCAGGCCGCGCGGGCGGGGAGGTAGGACGATGCAGAGCAGCCTCTACGTCGCCCTCTCGAGCCAGATCGCCCTCGAGCGGCGCCTGACCACCACCGCCAACAACGTCGCCAACATGGCAACCGCCGGCTTCCGTGCGGAGGAGACGAGCTTCTCGGAACTGCTCGCCCGCTCGAACCGCGGCGAGGTCGCCTTCGTCGGCCCCGGCAAGGCCACCATCTCGCGGGCCGCCGGCCAGACCACGCGCACCGATGCCCCCCTCGACGTCGCCGTCCAGGGCGATGCCTGGCTCGGGGTCAAGGGACCGAAGGGCGAGACGCGCTACACCCGCGACGGGCGCCTGACCATGGACGCCAACGGGCAGCTTCGCACGGTGGGCGGGCTGCCGGTGGTCGATCCCGGCGGCGGAGCGCTCCTGCTCGATCCCCAGGCCGGCCCGCCGGTCATCGGCCGCGACGGCAGCATCCACCAGGGCGTCAACCAAGTCGGGGCGCTCGGCGTGTTCACCCTCGACCCGAAGGCCGTGCTGACCCGCTCCGGCGAGAACGCCGTGGCCTCCAGCATCCCCGGCCGGCCGGTGCAGGACTTCACCCGGATCGGCCTGGTGCAAGGGTATGTCGAGGGCGCCAACGTCAATCCGATCCTGGAGATGACCAAGCTCATCGCGATCCAGCGCGCCTTCGAGAGCGCGGCGACGATGACCTCGGAGGCCGACAACACCCTCACCGGCGCCGTCAAGACGCTGGGTCCGCAGGGCTAGCGCGATGACGCAGAACGCCATCGAGCGCCTTCACCGAGCGATGGAGGCCGGGCGCCGCGACCTGCCTCTGGTGCGGGTCGCCGGCCCCGTGCGCGAGGTCACCGCCAGCGCGGCGCGGGTCGCGGGCGTGTCCGCCTTCGTCCGGCTCGGCGACCGCATCGGCTTCTCCGCCGAGGGCCGCACGCAGGTCGGCGAGGTGGTGCGCATCGATGCGGCCGGCGCGACCGTGAAGCCGTTCGAGAGCCGGATCGAGGCCGGCATCGGCAGCCTCGCCCACCGCATCGGCCCGGCGCAGCTGCGCCCGGATCCGCGCTGGAAGGGCCGGGTGATCGACGCGCTCGGCCGCCCCGTCGATGGCCTCGGCCCGCTCACGGAGGGGCCGCGCAGCGTCCCTCTCGACGCCGACCCGCCCGCCGCCATGACCCGCGCCCGGGTGAAGGCGCCGCTGCCCACGGGCGTCAGGGCGATCGACCTGTTCACGCCGCTCTGCGCCGGCCAGCGCATTGGCATCTTCGCCGGCTCCGGCGTCGGCAAGTCCACCCTGCTGGCGATGCTGGCCGGCGCCCAAGGCTTCGACAGCGTCGTCGTGGCGCTGGTGGGCGAGCGCGGGCGCGAGGTGCGCGAATTCCTCGAAGGGCCGATCGCCGCCGCGCGCGAGCGCGCCGTGATCGTGGTCTCGACCGGCGACGAGAGCCCGATGATGCGCCGCCAAGCGCCGAAGGTGGCGCTGGCGATCGCCGAGTCCCTTCGCGATCGCGGCGAGTCGGTGCTGCTCATCGTCGATTCCGTGACGCGCTACGCCCACGCCGCCCGCGACGTGGCGCTGGCGGCCGGCGAGCCGGCGGTGGCGCGCGGCTACCCGCCGAGCGTCTTCTCGGACCTGCCGCGGCTCCTGGAGCGCGCGGGCCCCGGCGCCGAGGGGACGGGCACGATCACCGGCATATTCTCGGTGCTGGTGGATGGCGACGACCACAACGATCCCGTCGCCGACTCGATCCGCGGCACGCTCGACGGCCACGTGGTGCTCGACCGCGCCATCGCCGAGCAGGGCCGCTACCCGGCGATTGACCTGCTCGGTTCGATCTCGCGCCTCGCGGGCGAGGTCTGGACCGGGGACCAGCGCGAGCTGGTGCGCAAGCTCAGGAGCATGATGGCCCGCTTCGAGGAGACGCGGGACCTGCGCCTGATGGGCGGCTACCGCGCCGGCAGCGATCCCGATCTCGATCAGGCCGTCAGCCTCGTGCCGCGGATCTACGAGGCCTTGCGCCAGGAGCCGGGCCAGCCCCCGAGCCGCGACGCCTTCCTCGAACTCGCCCAGTCCCTGCGGGGATGAGCGTGGTCTTTCATTCCGAAAACACGGCGGACGACCGCCACCCCGCCTCGGCGGGGGCAGCCGGCACGGCAGCGAACGCTGTGCCGGCAGAGGTCGCCGTCTCCTTCAGCCCCGCGCAAGCGACGCCGTGTCCATTGCGCCAGAATCCGAAAGTCAACGAGGTGTCAGCATGAGTCTCATCGGCGTGCTCCGCACCGGCGTTTCCGGGATGAACGCTCAGTCGAACCGCATCTCGACGGTGGCCGAGAACATCCAGAACGCCAGCACCACCGGCTACAAGCGCACTTCGGCCGAGTTCTCCTCGCTGCTGCTCGATTCCGGCGATGTCGGCAACTACAACTCCGGCGCGGTCGAGACTACCTTGCGGCGCGCGGTCAGCGAGGGCGGCCCCATCGCCTCGAGCAATTCCGACAAGGACCTCGCCATCCAGGGCAACGGCTTCTTCGTCGTGCGCGACGCGGGCGGCGCGCCCTTCCTGACGCGGGCCGGCAACTTCGTCGTCGACGGCAAGACCGGAAACCTCGTCAATTCCGGCGGCTTCACCCTGATGGGCTACAGCCTCGCCAACGGCACGCCGAACCCCGTCCTCAACGGCGTCGCCGATCTCCAGCCCGTCAACGTCAGCGTGATGGGCCAGGAGGCGCGCCCCTCCACCAATGCCACGATCAGCGGCAACCTCTCCTTCGAGACGCCGGTCTACGATCCCACGGCGACGGGCGCCGTCGGCTACTCGAAGAAGAATTCGCTCAAGGTCTACGACAACGTCGGCCAGCCGGTGACGCTCGACGTGCAGATGACCAAGACCTCCAGCGACACCTGGGCGGTGAGCTTCTTCAGCCCGGGTTCCGGAAACGCCTTCGTCGGCTCCACCACCGTGAGCTTCGACGGCAACGGCAAGGTCAATGGCGGCGGCACGGCTACCGTGCAGGTGCCGAACGGCCGCAGCGTCAAGGTCGATCTGGCAGGCCTGACGCAGCTGTCGGGCGACCACAACCTCTCGGGCACGGCCGACGGCTCGTCGCCCACCGCCGTCACCGGCACCGCCTTCGGCGAGGACGGCACGGTCTACGCGGTCTATTCCGACGGCACCCGCAAGGCCGCCTTCAAGGTGCCGCTCGCGGATGTGGCGAGCCCCGACAACCTCGCGCCGCGGGCCGGCAACGTCTTCACGACGAGCGCGGAATCCGGCGACATCCAGATCGGCTTCGCGGGTCAGGGCGGGCGCGGCATCATGAAGGCCGGGGCGCTCGAACAATCCAACGTCGACGTCAGCACCGAGCTGACCACGATGATCGAGTCGCAGACGGTCTACACCGCCAATTCCAAGGTGTTCATGACCGGCAACGAGCTGCTCGAAACCCTGATGAACCTCAAGCGCTGACGCGCGGCGCCGCCGCACCGGGATGCGCCCGCCGGCCGCGGGCGCATCCCACTCGTCTCCGCGTCCCAGGAACCGACCGATGGGTCTCACCCTCGCGCTCAACACCGCGCGCGCCTCGCTGCTCGCGAACGCGAACCAGATCGCCGTGTCCGCGCGCAACGTCGCGGGCGCGAACGATCCCGGCTACTCGCGCAAGATCGCGACGCTGGTCGCGGGAAGCGCGGGCGGCGCCACGGTCACCATCACCCGCGCGGGTGATCCGGCGCTCTATGCCCGCACGCTGGCCGCCTCGTCCGATGCCGCCCGCGGCGACGCCCTGCTGAGCGGGCTGACGAAGCTCGCACAGACCGTGGGCGACACCGACGACGCGACCGCGCCGGCCGCGCGCCTCTCGGCCCTCCAGGCCGCCCTCCAGGCCGCGGCCAACCAGCCCGACAACCTGCAGCTCGCCCGCGACGCAGTGGAGGCGGCCAAGGCGCTGGCCGGCAGCCTGAATCAAGCGGCGGGCGCCGTCCATGCCGTGCGGGCGGAGGCCGATGCGGACATCGGTGACGCGGTGGCCCGCATCAACGATCTTCTGGGACGGTTCGACAGCGCGAACCGGGCCGTCACCCGGCTCACGGCCACCGGGGGCGACGCCACCGACGCGCTGGACGACCGCGACCGCATCCTGACCGCGCTCTCGCAGGAGATCGGCGTCACCGCCGTCGCCCGCGAGGGCGGCGACATGGCGCTCTACACCGATGGCGGCGTCACCCTGTTCGAGCGCGGCCCCCGCGCGGTCGCCTTCTCCCCCACTGCCGCCTTCGCCGCCGGCACGCCCGGCGGCAGCGTGACGATCGACGGCGTACCCGTCACCGGCGCCGCCTCGCCGATGCCGCTGTCCTCCGGACGGATCGCCGGGCTCGCCGCTCTGCGCGACGGCGTGGCGGTGACCTACGAGGCGCAGCTCGACGCCCTGGCCGGCGGCCTGATCGGCGCCTTCGCCGAGAGCGACGCGGTGGGACCCGTTGGCGGCCCGCGGGCCGGCCTGTTCACGGCCGGCGGCAACGCAAGCCTGCCCGCCTCCGGCACGGCCGGGCGCGGCGGCCTCGCCTCGTCGATCGCGGTCAACCAAGCGGTCGATCCCGCCCGGGGCGGCAGCCTCGCCCTGCTGCGCGGCGGCGGCATGAACGGCAGCGACTATGCCGATCCCGCCGCGGGCGGCGACGCCGCCTATGCGGGGCGCCTGCGCGGCCTGCTGGCCTCGCTCTCCGCCGCGCAGACCCTCGATCCGGCCATCGGCCTCGGCGGCGCCGCCGGCTTGCCCGACCTCGCCGCGTCCTCCGCCGGCTGGCTCGAAGCGCAGCGCAAGGACGCCTCGGTCGAGGCCTCCTATCAGAAGACCCTGCTGGCCCGCGCCAGCGAGGCGCTCTCGAACGTGGCCGGCGTGAACGGCGACGACGAGGCCGCGCTCGCCTTACAGCTGGAGCGCTCCTACGGCGCCTCGGCCAAGCTCATCGGGGTCGTGAACGACCTGCTCAAGACCCTCCTCGACGCGGTGCGGTGACACGACCATGATGACGACGGGCTTCATTTCGAGCCTTACCCTCTGGAACGCGCCGCGCACCGGCGCCGCGCGC
Source organism: Methylobacterium sp. NPDC097929 (assembly GCF_049543375.1). Lineage (NCBI taxonomy): Bacteria > Pseudomonadati > Pseudomonadota > Alphaproteobacteria > Hyphomicrobiales > Methylobacteriaceae > Methylobacterium > Methylobacterium sp. NPDC097929. Next base: position 12,279 of record NZ_JBMVEP010000004.1, read on the forward strand.
CTCCAGAGCGATCTCGCGACCGCGACCCGGGAGATCGCCACCGGCCGCCTCGCCGATGTCGGCGCGACGCTCGGGGGCGGCGTCACCGAGGCCTTCGGCCTGCGCCGGCAGAGCGCCGTCCTGGCGGCGCTGACGCAGAGCAACGCGGCGGCCTCGCTCCGGCTTCAGGCCACGCAGGGCGCGCTCAAGGAGATCCAGACGGCCGCCGACGCGACGCTTGCCGAACTTACCGCGCTTCCCGCCAGCCAGCGCGGGCAGACGGCCGCGGAGGCCGCCCGCGGCCGCCTCGCGGCGCTGGCGGGCGCGCTCAACACCAACGCCAGCGGCCAGTTCGTGTTCGGCGGCACCGCCAGCGGGACGGCCCCGCTGACGGCCTACGAGGGCAGCCCGGCCTCCGCCGCCAGGACGGCGGTCGAGGACGCCTTCGCCCTCTCCTTCGGCTTCGCCCCCGGCTCCGCGGCGGCGTCCGGCATCACGCCTTCCCAGATCGAGAGCTTCATCGACGGTCCGCTCGCCGGCCTGTTCACCGAGGCGAACTGGAAACAAACCTGGTCGGGGGCGTCGAGCCGGACGATCGACAGCCAGATCTCGCTGACCGAGACCGTCGGCACCTCGGCCACCGCCAATGCGGACGCCTTCCGCAAGCTCGGCATGGCCTACGTCGTCGCCTCCGGCCTCGGCCTGTCCGGCCTCTCGCAGGACGCGCAGCAGGCGGCCACCGGCCGGGTCATGGATCTGCTGGGGCAGGCCAGCGGGGGCCTGACGACGATGCAGGCCGATCTCGGCCGCAGCCAGAGCCGGATCACGGAGGCCAATGCGCGCATGGCCAAGCAGACCGCGCTGCTGACCGGACAGATCCGGGATCTGGAGAGCGTCGATCCCGCGGAAGCCAAGGCGCGGGTCGATGCCATCACCACCCAGATGCAGATGTCCTACGGGCTGACCGCGCAGCTGCGCAGCCTCAGCCTGATCAACTTCCTTTCCTGACCGCCCGCTTTTCCCCATCGCGCACGGAGCGTCGGCCCCGATGTACCGCCTTTCCTATTCCGAGATCATGGAGGACGCGCCCGATCTCGGCCGCGAGCGCGAGCGCGAGGCCTTCGACCGGGCGCTCGGCCTGCTGCGCTCGGCCGAGGCGCGCGGCCCGGCCGCGGGCGCGGAGCGCAACGCCGCGGTCGGCTCGATCCAGAACCTCTGGAACGTGCTGATCGCCGACCTGCTCGACCCCGAGAACGGACTTCCCGAGGGCCTGCGCTCCGACCTCGTGGCCATCGGCCTGTGGACCATGCGCGAGGCCGGCGAGGTGCTGAACACGCCCGAGCGTAGCCTCGCGGCGTTGATCGAGGTCAACACCTCGATCCGCGACGGCCTGCGGTGAGGGGCGGACGATGACGCGCGAGTCCGGCCGGGCCACGGCCCGCACCATGCATCTGAGCCTGAAGGCGGGCGAGCGCGTCTACATCAACGGCGCGGTGGTGCGCGTCGACCGCAAGGTCGCGCTCGAACTGATGAACGATGCGACCTTCCTGCTGGAGGGCCACGTGCTCCAGGCGGAGGAGGCGACGACGCCCCTGCGCCAGCTCTACTTCGCTGCGCAGACCATTCTGATCGCGCCGGCCCAGGCGGTCCCGGCCCGTTCCCTCTACGCCCGGATCGAGGAGGGCATCCTCGCCGCCACCACCGATCCCGCGATCCGCGAGGGGCTGACGGCGGCGCACGCCCTGGTCGAGGCGGGCCGCGCCTTCGAGGCCCTGAAGCTCATCCGCGGCCTCTACCCGGCGGAGGCGACGCTGCTCGGCGCGGCGGGCTCTCCCCCGGAGGTGCCCCCCGCCGCCCTGCTCGTGCCCCCGGCCCGCACCGGCCAGCGCCGCCGGCCCGCGGCCCGCGTTCGGCCGGCCGCCCCTCCCTCCGACAAGGCCTGAACCCATGGACGTCACCGCGACCGGCGCGAGCACCGGCACCACCACCGGCGCTGCGGCGAAGGCGGCGACCTCGGTCGCCTCCAAGATGAACGCCGACACCTTCCTGCAGCTGCTGATGGCCCAGCTTCAGAACCAGGACCCGACGAAGCCGATGGATTCGACGGAGTATGTCGGCCAGCTCGCCTCGTTCTCGCAGGTCGAGCAGGCCACCAAGACCAACCAGAAGCTCGACTCCCTGCTGGCCTCCAGCTTCCTGAATCAGGCCGACGCGATCATCGGGCGCACGCTGACTTCGGCGGACGGCCTGACGACCGGCACGGTGCAGTCGGTGCGGGTCACCAGCGACGGCGTGATGGCCAAGCTCGCCGACGGCCGCGAGATGCTGCTCGTCTCGGGCATCTCCATCAGCTAGACCATCGTGCCGGACATCGTATCCGGCACGATGTTCCAGTCTCTCGTTTCGCATCGTCCTTTGCCGAAAGCCGGCGGCCACCTTTCGGGACGATGCTCGAGCGCAAGGTCGCGACGCGCCGGCCGACCCGAAGAGACATGCAGCGACGAAAGTCCCTCCCATGAACGAGGTCGACGCCCTCGAACTCGTGCGCTCCGCCATCTGGACCGTGCTCGTGGCCGCCGGGCCCTCCGTCGGCGCGGCGATGCTGGTCGGCATCGCGGTGGCGCTGCTGCAGGCGCTGACGCAGATCCAGGAGGTCACCCTGACCTTCGTGCCGAAGATCGTCGCGATCCTGCTGGTGATGCTGGTGACGGGGACCTTCGTCGGCTCGCAGATCTACGCCTTCGCCGAGATGACCTACGGGCGGATCGCGACGGGGTTCTGAACCGCGCCGCGCGCAAAGCGGCGGTTGGGACCGGACGGAGAAAGCTGTCGAGACTTGGCCGCCCGGTCCCGCGCGAAAGCCCCGACCTTGGGAAGGACAAAAGCTTCGACGGAAAAGACTTTAGCAGCACGGGCGCCCTTGCGCAGCCCGGGATTCGATGCCCTGCCATGCGGCACTCGCCTGTGAATTCCGGTGAACGATCCCGGAAAACCGCCGGGCCGCAACCGCTTCCTTCACACTCCCGACGCAGGGCGCCGGTGCGCAGCGGCCATCCCCGCGCAAGCTTTGTCGGCCAGAACCGCCCCGATCTTGAGGGAGTCGGTTCACGTCATGGCGGTGAGCGAAGCGCTCGTCCTGGAAAAGCGGTCGCGGCGGGATTTCGGCTTCGCCGCCGGCATCGTCGCGATCCTGGCGGTGCTGTTCCTGCCGGTGCCGGCGGTGCTGATCGATATCGGGCTCGCCTTCTCGATCGCGCTCTCGGTGCTGATCCTGATGGTGGCGCTCTGGATTCAGAAGCCGCTCGAATTCTCCGCCTTCCCGACCGTGCTGCTGATCGCGACGCTGCTGCGCCTCGCGCTCGGCATCGCCACGACGCGCCTGATCCTGGCCAACGGCCAGAAGGGCGTGGATGCCGCCGGCCACGTCATCCAGGGCTTCTCGCAATTCGTGATGAGCGGCGATTTCGTGATCGGAATCGTCGTGTTCATGATTCTGATCACGGTCAACTTCCTCGTCATCACCAAGGGTGCGACCCGCATCGCCGAGGTGGGCGCCCGCTTCACCCTCGACGCCATCCCCGGCAAGCAGATGGCGATCGACGCCGATCTCAATGCCGGGCTGATCGACGACAAGGAGGCCCAGCGCCGCCGCTGGGAGCTGGAGGAGGAATCGGCCTTCTTCGGCTCGATGGACGGCGCCTCGAAGTTCGTGCGCGGCGAGGCGGTGGCCTCGCTCATCGTCATCGCCGTCAACGTGTTCGGCGGCGTCATCATCGGCACCACCCGCCACGGCATGCCGCTCGGTCAGGCAGCGGACGTGTTCGTCAAGCTCTCGGTCGGCGACGGTCTCGTCTCGCAGATTCCGGCGCTGATCGTCTCGCTCGCCGCCGGCCTGCTCGTCTCCAAGGGCGGCACCCGCGGCGCGGCCGAAGAGGCGGTGCTCGGCCAGCTCAGCGCCTATCCCCGCGCGCTGATCGTGGCCGCCGCGCTGATGCTGATGTTCGCCCTCGTGCCGGGCCTGCCCTTCCTGCCCTTCGTCGCCCTGGCCGGGCTGATGGGCTTTGTGGCGATCACCATTCCGAAGCGCCGCGCCGCGCAGGCCGCCCTCGTTGCCGCGAAGGCCCGCCGCGAGGAGGAGGCCAAACAGACCGAGGTCAAGGATTCGGTCAAGGAGCAGCTGCGCACGCCGGAGATCGAGCTCTGCCTCGGCCGTCAGGTCGCCGCGCAGATCCAGGGCAGCCATGCCGAGCTGCACCATCGCGTGGCCAAGATGCGTCGCAAGTTCGCGCGCCAGTACGGCTTCGTCGTGCCCGACATCAAGCTCAGCGACAGCCTCAACCTGCCGCCCAAGACCTACCAGATCCGCATCCACGGCACGGTAGCCGCGACCCAGGAGATGCGGCCGGGCGAGCTGCTCGTCGTCGTCGGCGACGGGCCCCGCCCCGACGTGCCGGCCGAGGAGGTGCGCGAGCCCGCCTTCGGCATGCGGGCGCTCTGGATCGTCGATGCCTATGCCGGCGAGGTGCGCCGCTCCGGCTTCGAGGCGATCGACGGCGCCTCGGTGCTGCTCACCCACCTCTCCGAGGTGATCCGCAACAACCTGCCCCAGTTCCTCTCCTACAAGGACATGCGGGCGCTGCTCGACCGGCTCGACCCCGAGTACAAGCGGCTCATCGACGAGATCTGCCCCTCGCAGATCTCCCATTCGGGCCTCCAGGCGGTCCTGAAACTCCTGCTCTCGGAGCGGGTCTCAATCCGCAACCTGCACCTGATCCTGGAAGCCGTGGCCGAGATCACGCCGCACGCCCGCCGCGCCGAGCAGATCGCCGAGCACGTGCGCATGCGCGTCGCCCAGCAGATCTGCGGCGATCTCGCCGAGGACGGGGTGCTGCACGTGCTGCGCCTCGGCGCCAACTGGGACCTCACCTTCCACCAGAGCCTGAAGCGCGACGCCAAGGGCGAAGTCGTCGAGTTCGACATCGACCCGCGTCTCGTGGAGCAGTTCGGCACGGAAGCCGGCGAGGCGATCCGCGAGCGGATGCGGCAGGTCCACGGCTTCGCCCTCGTCACCGCCCCCGACGCCCGGCCCTACGTGCGGATGATCATCGAGCGGATGTTCCCGACGCTGCCCGTCCTCTCGCACCTGGAGATTGCCCGCGGCGTCGAGATCAAGTCGCTGGGCACCATCGCGTGATCCCGGGCTTCGGGAGCCTGCTGGGGGGCGACGCCTTCCTGGCGACCTTCCTGATCTTCTGCCGCATCGGCGGATGCCTCCTGATCGTGCCCGGCTTTTCCAGCCCCCGCGTGCCGGCGCAGGTGCGCCTGCTCATCGCGGGCGGGGTGTCGCTGGCCGTCACGCCGCTGCTGCTGCCGCTGTTCCAGGGCCGGCTGCCGGGGCAGGCGCCGACGGAGATCCTGGTCTGGATCGGCAGCGAGACGGTGACGGGGCTGCTCATCGGCCTGCTCGGGCGCATCTTCGTCTTCGTCTTGGAGACGGTGATGAACGCGGTCTCGACCATGGTCGGCTTCGGCTCGATGCCGGGCACGCCGGTCGAGGGCTCGGAGGCGCTGCCCGCGATCGAGTCGCTGATCGTGTTCAGCGTGGTGGCGCTGATGTTCGCCGCCGACCTGCACTGGGAATTGCTGCGCGGGCTCGTCGATTCCTACGGCCGCATTCCGCCGGGCGACGGCTTCGGCACGCAGACGGCGCTGGTGCGCATCGCCGACCAGATCGGCGAGGCCTTCACGCTCTCGCTCCGGATCGCGGCACCCTTCATCATCTACGCGGTGGCGGTGAACCTCGCCTCCGGCTTCGTGAACAAGCTCACCCCGACGATCCCCGTCTACTTCGTCGCCACGCCCTTCGTGATGTTCGGTGCGCTGATCCTGCTCTACACCCTGTCGAGCGAATTCATGACGCAGTTCCTGACCGGCTACCTCGCCTGGCTGCGCAAGGGCTAGAGCATCGTCCCGAAAGGTGGCCGCCGGCTTTCGGAAAAAAGACGATGCGAAACAAGAAGCTAGACTATCGTGCCGGATACGATATCCGGCACGATAGTCTAGGGAAGGACTGAGATCGCGTGTCCGCCGCCGACCTCGCCAAGCGCCTCAAACGGGCCGAACGGCTCACCGCCGTGCAGGAGCAGATGCGCCGCGCCGCCGAGTGGCAGCTCGCCCAGACCCGGCGCGACGCCGAGGCCGTGGAGGCGGATCGCGCCGCCCTGCTCGCCTCCGTCGGATCCTCCGCCCACGGCCACCTCTTCCTGGAAGCGGCCAACCGCCGCCTGCGGAGCCTCGCCGCTCGGGCGACCGAACTCGAACGCATCGCCGCGGCCCAAACCGACGCGGTGCGCGAGCAGGGCCTCGCGCTCAAGCGCGCGGAATTGAGCGCCGAGCGGATCGGGACCTCGCTCGGCCGCGAGCGCGAGCGGCTCGAAGCGATGGAGCGGCTCGACGGCCTCACGCGGGCGCGCGACGCAAGCCTCCCGTAAGCCAGCGAGGCTAGGGTCCGGCCGATCTTCTGGCGGCGCAGCGTTCTGCGCCGCGTCAGGTTCGATGGCCCGATGAGCATCACCCCCCCTTCCGACATCATCATGGACGTGGCCCGCGCCGCCGATCCGGCCCGCTACCAGGAGGCGGCGGCCAAGCTGTCGCAGCCCGGCGACCCGGCCGCCTTCGCCAGCGCCGCCGACGAGGCAGCCCGGGAGGCGGGCCTGAGCACGCATCTGCCGCTCGACGTGCACGGGACGCTGACGGGCCTGAAGAACGACACCGCCCGGACCGGCGCCGCCGACCCCTACCGCAAGTTCGAGGGCCAGGTGATCCAGCAATTCGTCGAGGCGATGCTGCCCAAGGCCGAGACCGTGTTCGGCAACGGCAATGCCGGCGGCATCTGGAAGTCGATGCTCTCCGAGCAGATCGGCCAGCAGATCGCGAAGACCGGCGGCATCGGCATCGCCCGGATGCTGAACGGCGCCCGCACCGAGGGCGCGACCGTGTCGCCCTCGGCAGCACCCGCGGCCACCGGCGTGGCGAGCAAGGTCTGAGCCCGATGCTGCTCGAATCTCTGAAGCGGCTGGAAGCCACGGTCGAGGCCGAGACCGAGGCTCTGGCGGCCAACGCCGCCCTCGATCTCGACGCGGTCAACCGGGCCAAGAGCCGGAGCCTGCTGGAACTCACCCGGCTGGCCCGCGGCATCGATCCGGCAAACCTCGACGCCGAGACCGGCATCGTGCTCGCCCGCCTGCGCGACAAGCTGATCCGCAACCAGGAGGCCGTCGCCCTGCATCTGCGGGCGGTGGAGGAGGTCGGGCAAACGCTCCAGGCGAGCCTTCAGGCCGCCGAATCCGACGGCACCTACTCCGCGCGCGCCGGGCGGGACTGAGCGATGCGCGTCCTCTTCAGCGGCCTGTGGATCTGCGCCGTCACCATCGTCTCCTGCTACGCGGCGGTGACCTTCGGCGGCGGCTTCTTCACCAAGTCGACCGAGCCCTATCTCGAAGGGCTGCAATATCAGAAGCTCGCACCCATCAACATTCCGATGGTCGCCGAGGGCAAGGTGCAGGGCTACGTCGTCGCCGTACTTGTCTTCACGGCGGACGCCAAGCTGATGCACACGCTGCCCGTCGCGCCCAACGCCTTCGTCGTCGACGAGGCCTTCCGCCAGATCTACGGCGACACCGCGATCGATTTCCGCAAGCTCGCCCGCTACGACATCAACGGTCGGCTTGCCCAGATCCGGGCCAGGGTCAACGAGCGCCTCGGCTCCGACGTGGTGAAGGACGTGCTGGTGGACGAGCTGAACTTCGTGGCCAAGCGCGAGGTGCGCTCGTAGCGGCGGGCCGAGCGCAAGCGACGCCCGTCGGGCACGCGTTGACGGCGCGCGCGGGCGCGTCTCATGCTGGAGCGGTCATGACCTGCTTCACCGGCCTCTCCGCCTTCCCCATCACGCCGGCCTCCCCGGACGGCCGCGTGGACGTCGCGGCCCTGCGCGCGCTCGTCGCGCCGCTCGCCGCCGCGGGGGTTGATTCGATCGGGCTTCTGGGCAACACCGGCACCTACGCCTACCTGTCGCTGGAGGAGCGCCGCCGCGCCCTCGACGCCGCCCTGGACGAGGCGAACGGCCGCGTGCCGATCCTGGTCGGCGTCGGCGCGCTGCGCACCGACGCGGCCGCGGGGCTCGCGCAGGATGCCAGGGCGGCGGGCGCCGCCGCGGGGCTTCTGGCGGCGGTCTCCTACACGCCGCTGACCGACGAGGAGGTGTTCGAGCACTTCGCCACGGTCGCGGCGCAGGGCGGCCTGCCCCTGTGCATCTACGACAATCCCGGCACCACGCATTTTCGCTTCACGCCCTCGCTGGTCGGCCGGCTCGCGGCCCTCCCCGGCATCGCCGCGCTCAAGAGCCCGGCGCCGGAGGCCGCAGCGGTCGCGGATCATCTCGACGCCCTGCGCCGCGCCGTGCCGCCGACCTTTCGGCTCGGCTTCAGCGGGGACTGGAACGCGGCGGAGGCGCTGCTGGCCGGCGGCGAGGCTTGGTACTCCGTGGCGGCGGGCCTGTTGCCCGAGCCCTGCCTCGCGATCCTCGCGGCGGCGCGGGCGGGCGAGGCCGCTCGGGCGCGGGCGCTGAATGCGCGCATGCAGCCGCTCTGGGATCTCTTCCGGGAGCATTCGAGCCTGCGGGTCAGCTACGCGGCCGCGCGCATCCTCGGCCTGTGCCGGGCCGATCCGCCGCGGCCGATCCTGCCGCTGCCGCCCGCGGTCCAGGACCGGGTGGCCGATGTCCTGAGAGGGCTCGACCCCGCCTGATCGGCCGGCGCGGGACAGTGGCGGCGGCACCCCTTTAAAGGTCGATTCACGCAGACCCGTTCTACTCGCGGCCTGTCAGTTCTGCGTAATCGAAGTGCCATGTCCTCATCGGTCGCCGAAGCGCCGGACCTGTCCGGCCTCATCGAACTCTCGCGCGATCCCGCGCTGGACCTGAAGCCCGTGATCCTGCGGGTGCAGACCGACCTCTTTCTCGCCGCCCCCGTCCACGACCGCGCCATCCTCCAGGCCTTCGAGTCGCTTGCCGCGGGGCTGATCCCCACGGTGGACGAGGAGACCCTGCGCATCGTCGCCGACAAGCTCGGCGGATGCCCCGACGTGCCGCCCGCCGTGCGCGCCGCCCTCGCGACCCGGGGCTTTCCCGTCGCTCCGCCGCAGGAGGCCGAGACCGAGGCCGAGGCGGACCGCGCGCTGGCCGCCAATCCCGGCGCGCTGATCGGGACGCGTGCCCTGGAGCGTCTGCTCGCCCGCGCCCGCACCGACGCCGATCTCGCCAGCACGCTGCTCGCGCGCCCCGACATTCCCCCCGCCGACCTCGCCCCGCTCTGGCTGCAGGCCGGTCCGGAGCAGCGCCGGGCGATCCGGGAGGCCGTGGAGGCCACCGCCGCCCTGCGCCCCTGCCCGCCGGCTCCGCGGGCGCTGGCCACTACCCTGGTCGAGAAATCACACGGCCGGGACATCCAGGGCTTCATCACCACGCTGGGCCAGGGCCTCGGCCTGCCCGAGAGTTATCTCGGGGCCGCCAGCGACCCGGCCGCCCGCTACGACCTTCTGACTCTGGCCCTGCGCGCGGCGGATCTGCGCGAGGGCGAGGCGGTGTTCGTCTTCCTCACCCTCAACGACAGCGTGGCCCGCTCGGTCGATCGCGTCTTCGCCCTGGTCACGCTGTTCCGCGAGACCAGCCGCGCCGCCGCCCGCGACCTGCTGAGCGCGATCCTCGGCGCCTCCGTGATGGAGCGGACGGGAAGCGGAGAGCACCAGCCCCTGCACGGCCCCGAAGCCAAGCGCGGGGCCGCAGTGGCGAGCGAGCGCGGCGGCCTGCGCACGGTGCTGCCGTCGCGCCTGCGCCGCACGAGCTGACCGGCGCTCGCGGACGCCGAGGACTACTCCGCGAGCGGCAGGCCGTGCCGGCCCTCGCGGTCGTCGATCTCGACGATCCAGAGGTCGGAATCGAAGCGCAGCTCGCGGGACAGCCGCTCCTCGACATCCGGCGAGGGAGCAGCGCTGAGGATGGGGCTGAAGAGCCGCTCGCCCGAATCCTCCGCCTCGATCAGCGCCTGCGGGGCGGGACCGTAGAGGTCGGCGGTGCCGTCGAGCCGGTCGATCTTGACGAAGATCGCGCCCGCCTCCGCCGAGCCCCGGCGGCGCTGCACCGCGGGGATGCCCTCGCCGTTGAGGCGGCGCAGCTGCGCGGAGACCCAGAAATCCGAGCGGAGACGTGGCATGGGGCGTTGATAGGCCCCCGCCCTCCCCGCGTCGATGGCCGCCTCAGCCCTGTGGGACGGCGGCCTTGGCCGTCACCTCGCGGGTCAGGGCGCGCAGGGTCGGTCCGGCGGCCTCGCCCTTGACCGGCAGCTTGCGCTCGCGCTCGAACCGCTCGATCGCCGCCTTCGTGCCCGGCCCCATCAACCCGTCATCCTTGAGCGGACCGTAGCCGAGCTTGGCCAGCGCCCGCTGAACGCGGATGACGGCCGGGTCCGGCTTCAGGGCGTCGGCCTTGGCCGCGTCGGGCTTTCCGGCGGGTTTCACCTCGGCCGCCTTCGGCTCCGGCCTTTTCGCCTCGGCCTTGCGCGCATCGGCCATGGGGGTGACGGCCTTGGGCGTGACGGAGGCGGTCGTCTCGCCCGAGCGGATCATCTCGGCGATCGGGTCGCGGGGCGGGACGGGCACCTCCCGCACCGGAGCGGCCGCCGGCCTCGGCGCCTCGGCCGCGCGGGCGTCCCGTTGCGAGGCAGGCGCCTTCGTGGCGAGCGGCTTCGGCTCGACCGTCGGCAGGATCGGAGCGGGATGCGGCCCGACCTGGAGTCCGACCGCGTTGACGCAGACATAGATCGCCGCGGCCGCGCCCGCCGCGCTGCCGAGCACGCCGCCAGGATAGCGCAGGCAGAACCGCCCGGCCGTCGCGGCCGCCGCCAGCGCCGTGGCCTTCCAGCCCCCGGGGGCGGGGCCGCGCGGGACGGGTCGGCGACGCGGTGAGCGAGCGGGGGTACCGGCGACGCGCATGTCGCCGGGGACGACGATCTCGCGCTGGTCCCGTCTGGCGGGCGGCTCGCGCATTCATGAACTCCTTGCGGGTGGCGTGACGGTCCGGGTTGGGAGGCGGGTCGGCTCATCCGGCCCGGCGCATCGGCCCGGCATGGCTGCCGGGAGCCGGGCGGGGGGCGGGGTCGAACAGGCCGACCGGCACGCGGATCGGCGCGGGCGCCGGCTCGGAGGCCGCGGCCGGCCGGACCATCGTCCGGATCGGCGCGGGCTGGACGACGGCCTTGCCGGTGCCGGCCGGCGCGGCCTGGCCCAGGGCGCCCGCAGGGGCTGCGCCCTTGGCGCGGCTGCAATCGAGCGGCAGCGTCACGGTGACGGCCGTCCCCTGTCCCGGGGCGCTCTCGACCGAGACGGCGCCGCCGTGCAGGCCGGCCAGGCCGCGCACCACCGACAGGCCGAGACCCGTGCCCTCGTGGCTGCGGCCGTAACCGCCGCCGACCTGGAAGAAGGGATCGCCGAGCCGCGGTAGGTCGGCCTCGGTGATGCCGATGCCGTCGTCGCTGACCACGAGGTCGAGATAGGCCCCGCCCCGGCGCACCAGAACCTCGACGCGCCCGCCGCGGGGCGTGAACTTCACTGCATTCGAGATCAGGTTGATCAGCATCTGGCGGCAGGCGCGGGCATCGGCCACGAGGGCGCAGCCCGCAGGCACCGGTGCGCTCACCAGCGTGACGCCCGAGGCGTCGGCCTTGAGCCGCATCAGGTCGCAGCAGCTGCGGATCAGCGCCTCGACATCGACGGGCTCGGGCTGGAAGTCGAAATGGCCGCCGCGGATGCGCGAGATGTCGAGCAGCGTGTTGACGACGTCGAGCAGGTGCCGCCCCGACTGGGCGATGATGTCCGCATATTCCCGGGCCCGCTCCGGCGAGAGGCCGACCGCACCCTCGCCGCCCAGCACCTCGGAGAAACCGATGATGGCGTTGAGCGGCGTGCGCAGCTCGTGGCTGACGGTGGCGAGGAAGTGGGTCTTCATCTCGTCGGCGCGCTCGGCCTCGGCGCGGGCGCGGTCGAGTTCCTGGGCGTGGCGGCGGTGCTCGGAGACGTCGCGGGTCACGGCGACCACGGTCGAGCCGTTGGCGCCGGCCAGCCCCGCCTGGATCCGGTGGGCGCGCATCTCGGCGAAGATCGTGCGGGTGCCGTCATTGCGGGGCGTGTCGAGATGCAGGCGGAAGGGCACGGTCGCGGGCACGCCGCGGGCGGCCACGTCGCTGATCGCCTGGAGCAGGGCCGGCCGGTCGCCGATATGCACCCGGTCGAGCAGACCGTGGCCGCGCAGGCGGCCCGCATCGGCGCCGACGAAGCGGGCCGCCGAGCCGCTGGCCTCCAGCACGCGGCCGTTGGCGTCGTGCCAGGTCACGAGGTCGTCGATGGCCGAGAGCAGAAGGCGGTCGCGGGCCTCGTTGTCCTGCATCCGCGCGCGCCACTCGCCCTCGCGGCGCATGTGCTCCATCGCCTGCGCCGCGATGTGGCCGATGGCGGTCACGGCGAAGACGGGCATGGCGACCGCGCTGGGCCAATCCAGCGCCAGCGCGCCGACGGGAAGATAGCCGCTCAGCGCCACGGCGAAGGCGCCGGCCACCGCGATGGCCGAGGCGGCGATCGTCGCCCGGCGCGAGCCGGAGATCATCGCCTCCAGCGGCACCGCCACGAGCCAGATGCCGGCGGCCGAGCTCGGGCCGCCGGTGAGCGCGGCGAGGCAGACGACGAGGCCGGTCAGGCCGGCCGAGGACAAGGCATGGGCGACCCAGAGGGAGCCCGTGCGCGACAGGACCACGGCGGCCAGGACCGGCAGGAACAGGCTCGCGATGGCGATGGCCTCGATGCCGCTCGGAACCCCGCGCCAGACGAGGTAGGGCGGCAGGGCCGCCATCATCACCGCGCCGGTGGCGAGCCGCGAGACGAGGAAGCGCTCGTGGCGGAAGCGTACGCCCGGCTCGGCCAGCACGGAGGCATGGACCAGCCCGGCGAGGCGGGAGTCGAAGAGGGAGGCAAGGGCACCGTCTTTACGCAACACCACCACGCACAGCGCGGAGACACCTTCGATACTTCAGGTGTCCCGCGCCCCTCGACTGCTTGTTTCGAACTTGAGGGAAAGCGTCGCAGAGGCGGTTTAAGCGAGGATGAAAAGGGTCGCTCGCTTGCCGCGGACCCGAGCGCCGGAACGGTCCCGGCCCCGCTCAAATCCCCGCTCTTCACACGCTCCGAACGGCGCCGGCAAAGGGCCTGCGCAGAGCGTGAAGGGGCCGCGGCGAGGGGTCAGGGACGGGCGGCAAGCCTTCGTTCACCACGTCCGCCGTTTGGCTCCGGCGGGTTCACCCGGCGGTGTCGCGGGGATGGCAGGATCGCCGGACCAGACCATCCAAGACCCCCGTCCGCCCGCCGCCCGGCGGACGGGCGAAGCTCGGCGAGACCGGACCGATGTCGTTCCTCCTGCGCGCCGCCCTGGTGATCGGCGTCCTCTCCTACCTCGCGATCCTGCGCCAGGACGGGCGGGCCCCGGACCGCGCGGCGGCCCTCCCGGCCGGCGGCCTCGCCCTCGAGACGATGGACCGCCTCACCACCGGCGGGATCGGCGCGCTGGTCGAGGCGCTGCCGTCCGAGACGCGCGAGAGCATGACCCGAGCCGGGACCGCGGCGCTGGCCCGGCACCTCGCGGGACAGACCGCGACCCCGCGGCCCTCCGCCGACACCCTCTCGGCGAGCGACCGCAAACCGTCCTGGCGGGGACCCGTCTCGCCCTGAGCGCGGTTCTGGCCCCAAGGGGCGCTGCCTCTATAACGAGGCGGCACCCCTTTGACGAAAAGGGTGCGGCGGGCCGGGAGGACGCGTCGATGTTCGGCTTCGGGGAATCCTACGAGGGCCTGGCCTTCTGGCTGCCGCTGGTCTGGGCGGGGCTGCTGGCGCTCGCGGTGGCGATGTACGTCGTCATCGACGGGTTCGACCTCGGGGTCGGCATCCTCTTCACCGCCGCCCGTCCGGGAAACTGGCGCGACCGGATGATGCTCTCGGTGGCGCCGATCTGGGACGGCAACGAGACCTGGCTCGTGCTCGGCGGCGGCGGGCTGTTCGCGGTCTTCTCGCTCGCCTACGCGATCCTGCTCCCGGCGCTCTACCTGCCGCTGATCCTGATGCTGATCGCCCTGATCTTCCGCGGCGTCGCCTTCGAGTTCCGCTTCAAGGCCGAGCGCTCGCAGATCGTGTGGGACAACGCCTTCCACTACGGCTCGCTGATCGCCACCTTCGCGCAGGGCATGGTGCTCGGCGCCTTCGTCCAGGGCTTCCGGACCGAGGGGCGGGGCTTTGCCGGCGGTACGTTCGACTGGCTCACCCCGTTCAGCGTCATGACCGGCATCGGCCTCGTCTGCGGCTACGGCCTGCTGGGCGCGACGTGGTGCGTGATGAAGACGTCGGGCGAGCTGGAGATCTGGTCGCGGATCAAGGCCAAGCAGTTCCTGGCCGGCACCGTCGTCTCGATGGCGATCGTCAGCGCCTGGGTGCCCTTCCTCGGGCTCGAGATCCAGTGGCGCTGGTTCTCCTGGCCCAACGTCCTGTTCGTGGCGCCCGTGCCGATCCTGACGGCCTTCGTCTGCTGGCACATCCTCAAGGCGATCGACGACGGGCGCGCGGTCGCCCCGTTCCTCCTCTCGATCGCCCTGTTCCTGCTGGGCTTCGTCGGGCTCGCGATCAGCCTCTTCCCCTACGTCGTGCCGCCCAAGATCACGATCTGGGAGGCGGCCAACGCGACCTCGGCGCTGCAATTCGCGCTGGTCGGCTACGCCGTGGTGATGCCGCTGACGCTGGCCTACACGGCCTACGCCTACTGGGTCTTCCGGGGGAAGATCGAGGAGAACCCGAACGCGGCGAGCTACCATTGAAGGCCAAGCGCGTTCTCTGGTTCGTGGTCCTCTACGGTCTGAGCCTCGTCGCCTTCACGGCGCTCGTCTACGTCATCCGCGCCATCGCGCGCTGAGGCGAGATCGCAGCGTGGCCGACGTGTCACCCGGCCGCGTTCCTCGCGTCCGGGGTCCTCGCGCGCGTAGCCTTGCCGGCCCGCGCTCCGCTAAGGTCCGTCCATGACGCGTGATCTCCGACGGACGGCGAACGGCTCGCGATGACGGCGCAGGGACCGGACAGGCCGGAGAGCGGCAACGCGCGCGAAGGGACCGAGACGCGGGCCGCCGCGCGCGAGGCGGCACGGGCGGCAGCCTTGCTCGCGCGCCAGCTCGGACGCCTTGCCGGCAGCGCCGGCCGCAGCGCGTGGCACAGCGGCCGCGACGCCGCGCGCAAGACCACGCCGATTCTCGCCCGGGCGGCGGGCCGGCTGCGTCCGGACGCGACCGCCGCGCCACAGGTCGGCCCCGTCGCGCGCGCCGAGGCCGCTCCGACCGTCCGGTCCGACCGTCGCCCATCCGCCTTCCGGCGGCGCCGGCCCTGGCTGCTCGGCCTCGCGGCCCTGGTCGGCATCCCGCTGGTGATCCTCGCGGGCTACGTGTTCGCCGCCTTTGCCACCCTGCCGCCGCTCGGCGGGGCCGCGCCGGAGGCGAGCCAGCGCGCGCTCGTCGTGGAGGCCGAGGACGGCCGATCCTTCGCCACCCGCGGCGCCTTCCAGGGCGAGAAGCTCACCGAGAAGACCCTGCCGCCCCGGCTCGCCCAGGCCATCGTCGCGATCGAGGACCGGCGCTTCTTCAGTCACTGGGGCATCGACCTGCGCGGGATGATGCGGGCGCTTTGGCGCAACGCGACCGGCGGCGGCGTGCGCGAGGGCGGCTCGACCATCACGCAGCAATACGCCCGGCTCACCTCGCTCAGCCAGGAAAAGACCCTGCGCCGCAAGATCCAGGAGGCGTTCCTGGCGCTGCGCCTGGAGAGCACGCTCTCGAAGCCCGAAATCCTCGTCGGCTACCTCAACACCGCCTATTTCGGCGCGGGCGCCTACGGGGCGGATGCGGCGGCCCGGCGCTATTTCGGGCACGACGCGCAGGGGCTGACGCTGGCCGAGGCGGCGATGCTGGCCGGACTCGTGCGCGCGCCCTCGCAGCTCGCCCCCACCCGCAATTTCGGCGGTGCCAAGGAGCGGGCCGACCTCGTGCTTCAGGCCATGGTGGAGACCGGCGCGATCAGCCAGGCGGAGGCCGACAAGGCCCGGGCGCAGAAGCTCACGCTGCACACGCCCCCCGAGACGCCGTCGGGCACGAACTACTTCCTCGACGCGGTGGCCGGCGACGTGAAACGGCTGACGCAGGAGACGGGCGACGTCACCGTGCGCTCGACCCTCAACCTCGACCTGCAGAGCCTCGCCGAGGGCGTGCTCGCCCGCCGCCTCGACGCGGAAGGGACGAAGAAGAAGGTCGGCCAGGGGGCGCTGATCGCGATGGCGCCCGACGGGGCGATCCTCGCCATGGTGGGCGGCCGCGACTACGAGGACAGCCAGTTCAACCGCGCGGTCCAGGCCAAGCGGCAGGCCGGCTCGCTGTTCAAGCTGTTCGTCTACCTCGCGGCCTACGGCAGCAAGGGCTTCTTCCCCGACAGCGTGCTCGTCGACCGCCCGACCCAGATCGGCGAGTGGGAGCCGCAGAACGCCAACAACCGCTTCCGCGGCGCGCTGCCCCTGCGCTCGGCCTTCGCGCTCTCGGTCAACACCATCGCCGCCCAGCTCGGCGACGAGGTGGGATTGCCCGCCATCATCGCCGAAGCGCGACGGCTCGGCGTCCAGTCGGACCTGCCCGCGGTGCCGAGCCTCGCCCTCGGCTCGGCGGACGTGTCGCTTCTGGAGATGACCCGCGCCTATGCCGGCGTGCTCGGCCCGGGCGTCCCCGTCGAGCCCTTCCTCGTACGCGGCGTTCGCGGCAACACCGCCCAGCCGCTCTACCAGCGCCCGGCGGCAAAGCCCGGCGCGGCGATGGATGCGCAGGTTCAGAGCATGATGCTCGACTCGCTCCAGGCGGTGGTGGAGTCCGGGACCGGCAAGGCCGCGCGCGTCTCCGGCCTCGCGGTCGGCGGCAAGACCGGCACCAGCCAGGACTATCGCGACGCGTGGTTCGTCGGCCTGACCCCGGACATGATCGTCGGCGTCTGGGTCGGCAACGACGACAACGCACCGATGAACAAGGTGACCGGCGGCGACATTCCCGCCCGCGTCTTCCACGACTTCGTCGAGCGGGCGCAGAAGGTGCTCAAGGGCCGCAAGCGCCCGGCACCGTCCGCGGCCCGGGCCGAACCGATCCCTGCCGCCGCCGTGGCGCCCCCGCCGCCCGCCCCGGTCGCGGGCGAGCTGCGCGGCGTGCCCGAGATCGTCGACACCGGCACGCTGGCGATCCGCGGGCGCACGGTGCGCCTCCTCGGCGTCGTCGGCGAAGGTGGTGCGCTGGCCCGCCAGCTCGCGCGCTACCTGCGCCGCCGGGAGATCATCTGCTCCGGCGACCCGGCTTCCGCGCGCTGCCGCCTCGACGGAGACGACCTTGCGTCCCTCATCGTCACCGCCGGCGGCGCGCGGGCGAGCGACGACGCTCCGAGCGACCTGATCGAGGCCGAGGATCAGGCCCGGGCCGAGCGCGCGGGGCTGTGGCAGCGGGAGCGGTGAGACGCCGGGATGTCCACCTGGCCCTACGCCGGGCATCGACCGCGGCGGAGCGGGCCGGGCGCCTCATCGGGCAGGTTCATCGCAATGACCGGAGAGCGACGTGGATTTCGACGCAGCTTTCGATCGCTGGTTGGATCGGCATGCCGAGAACGGCTCCGCCGTCGCCCACTTCCTGAACCCGCCGGCGAATCCATCGGTGCTGGATGCGGCGGAAGCGCGGATCGGATTTGGCCTGCCCGCCGACCTGCGCCGGCTCTGGCTGCGGGCCGACGGCCAGAGGGACATCTTCACGATCGCCGACCCGGCGCCCGGCCGCGTCCTCTGTCCCTTGTTCGGAAGCTACAGCTTCCTCTCCGTGCAGCAGGCGCTGACGACGTATCAGGGCTGGCTGGATATCTGGGACGGCGGCGGCCCGGATTTCGACGAGAGCTTCAACGGCGAGGCGCATGTGCAGCGCCGAGGGGATGACCCCGTCCACCGCGAATACTGGCGACCCGGCTGGCTGCCCTTCTCCGATGACAACGGAAACGCCTACGCCGTGGACCTCGCGCCCGCGCCCGGCGGCACGATCGGCCAAGTGATCGTCATGGGCCCGGACGAAGACCTGCGCCGGGTGCTGGCCCCCTCCCTCACGGACTTCCTCGCCGATGCCGCCAACCGGCCCCGTGCTTTCGGTCGCTCCAGCGGCGAGCGCCCGATTCTGTACTTCGACCTGGAGGGGCGTGCCCCCGCAGCCTGATCTGTGCTGCCGCTCGCGACGTGCCCGTTCTCGGGCTACTCTCCCGCTTCGATGAGGGCACGCCGGATGCACGGTTGAGAGGCGCCGAAAAAAATCCTACCGGAACGGCGGCTCGTCGAAGCTCCTGAGCTTGCGCGAGTGCAGTCCCGCCCGGTCGGCACGCAGCATGTCGAGGGTGGCGAGCCCGATGCGGAGATGCTCGGCCACCGCGCGCTCGTAGAAGGCGTTGGCCGCGCCCGGCAACTTGATCTCGCCGTGGAGCGGCTTGTCGGAGACGCAGAGCAGCGTGCCGTAGGGCACCCGCAGGCGGTAGCCCTGCGCGGCGATGGTGCCGCTCTCCATGTCGACGGCGATGGCCCGCGAGAGGTTGATGCGCCGCCGCTCCTGGCTGAAGCGAAGCTCCCAGTTGCGGTCGTCGTAGGTGACAACGGTGCCGGTGCGCAGGCGCCGCTTCAAGGCGTCGGCCCGCTCGCCGGTGACGGAGGCGGCGGCCGATTGCAGGGCGATCTGCACCTCGGCCAGCGCCGGCACCGGAATCTCCGGTGGCACGAGGTCGTCGAGGATGCGGTCGCGGCGCAGGTATCCGTGGGCGAGCACGTAGTCGCCGATGGTCTGCGACTGGCGCAGGCCCCCGCAATGGCCGACCATCAGCCAGCAATGCGGACGCAGCACCGCGAGGTGGTCGGTGATGGTCTTGGCGTTGGCGGGGCCGACGCCGATGTTGACGAGCGTCGTGCCCTGGGGCGCCCCGTCCGGGCCGTGGCCGACGAGGTGGTAGGCCGGCATTTGGTACTTGTGCCAGGGCGAGGCGGCGATCAGCGCCGCCGGGTCGGCCGAGGCCGCCTCCTCCCGCGACACCACGATGCCGCCGGGCAGGACGAGCCGCTCCCCCTCCCCCGCTGCCAGCCGCTCTAGCCCGTGGCGGACGAAGCCGTCGACGTAGCGGTGGTAGTTGGTGAGCAGGATCCAGGGCTGGATCTCGCGCCAGTCCGAGCCGGTGTAATGCACCAGCCGGCGCAGGGAGTAGTCGGTGCGCACGCCGTCGAACAGCGCGAGTGGGCGCGGGTCGCCCGGCTTTTCGAGCCAGAGCCCGTCGGCGACCTCGTCCCCGACGACGGAGAGGAGCGGCGTGGGAAACAGCGTGGCGAGGTCGCTCGCGCTGACCCCGCTGCCGCCGAGATCGGTGCCCGGCTCCACCACGTAGGGATAGGGAATTTCCTGGGCCGAGAGGCCGACCTCGATGCTGGCTCCATAGTCGCGCACGAGGGGCCGCAGTTGCTCCAGCAGGTAGGCGCGAAAGTAGCCCGGCTGTGTCACCGTGGTGGCGTAGAGGCCCGGCGCTTGGAACTTGGCGGTGGCCCGGTTGAGCCGCGGCAGCGGCCCGCTCGGCTGGTAGGTCAGGCGCAGTTCGGGATAGCGGAATTGCAGCCGCTCGGTCTCGCTGGGCGGAACCCGCTCCTCGAGATAGCGCGTCAGCGCTGCCTGGAGCGAGCGGGTCGCGCCCGCATGCAGAGCCTCCAGCCGCTCGACCGCGCTCTCCGCGTCGGCGATGGCCTCCATCGGCCGCAACTCGTCGATGACCATGCATCCTCCCCCGCAACCGCCCTGATCTCTACATCGGCGCCGGCCCGGAGACGAGCGAGCGCCCCGCCGGGCTGCCTTGCGGCGGCGGCGCGCGGCGGCGACAAGCGGACGGATCGGACGAGCGGGAGCGGTGGCGGATGAACGAGGATGTCGAGCGGCGGCCGGGCGAGGAGACGATCCCGCTGCCCGAAGCCTACGACGCCGGGCTCTACTTCATCGGCCGGGCGCGCACGCCCTGGGGAACCCGCGCCGAATGCCCGAAGAACGGCACGCAGACCGACGCGGTCTGCACCCTCGAGATCGATGCGCCCTACCGGCCCGGGCTCCAGAACGTGGAGGGCGCCACCCACCTGATCGTGCTCTACTGGATGGACCGGGCGGCCCGCGACCTCGTGCGCCAGAGGCCGCGCCACGCCGAGGGCAGCCGCGGCACCTTTTCCCTGCGTTCGCCGGCCCGCCCGAACCCGATCGCCGTCGCGGTCGTCGAGCGGCTCGGCATGGCCGACGGAACCATCAGCGTGCGGGGCCTCGACTGCATCGACGGCACGCCGCTGCTCGACATCAAGCCCTACTACGCCTCGACCGACAGCCGACCCGGAGCCCGGGTCGATCGCGCCGGCACGCAGGACCGTGCGGCGTGTACTTCTGCCGGCCCAGCGGAAACGTCGGCTGGATAGTCTGGATCAGTCGATCCTTCGAAAAGATTTTTCCACCGATGGTCGAACAACAAAGACGATGCAGCAGCAGACTTGACCGGTCCAAAGCCAAGGGACACCCATCGGTTTAAGCAAGCCTTCACGGATTAAATCTACCGATCACTCTGGATGGTGATCATGTCTTATTCTGCGACGGCATCGAGATCCCGGACACCCGAGGGCGCGGCGCCGCATTCCCTGCTTCGCCGTGCGGCGGGCGGCCCGGATGCGTCCGTTCGGGCCTCGCGGGGATCCGGATCGGGGGGGCCGGCGGCCCGCGGCTGCCATGGCCGCTGACGCCGACATCCGAGCCGCCCGGGTGAACCGCTCACCCGCCAGATTCCGGCGGGCCGGCCTCCTGCGGGATCTGCCCGAGGCGTGCGGGTTCCAGGCGCGCGCCGACCTCCTCGACGAGACGCTGACACTCTCTGGCTACTCCGCCCTGCTGCATCTGACGACCGCGCTCCTGCTCACGGTCTTCTTCTGGGACGCCGCGCGGCCGGCCTATCTGCTGGGGCTTCTCGCCGTCATCGCGGCCCTGGTCGGCCTGGGCCTCTTCACCCGAAAGCGCTTCCGGCAGACCGCGGCCCAGGGGCCGAGCGAGCCCGCCATCGACCGCGGCATCCGCCTCGCCAACGCCCTCGCGCTGGCTCTCGGCCTCGCCTGGGCGACGATGCCCGTCGTCCTGTTCGCCCCCGCGGATGGCGACCGGCGCCTCATCGTGGTGGGGGTGGCCGCCGGCCTGATCGCGGACGCCTACGCCCTCGGGCCGCTGCTGTCGGTGTCCTACCTTTTCGCCATTCCCGTCGTGGTGGGGTGCTTCCTCGGGCTCGCCCGCTGCGCCGAGCCGGTGGCGCTGAGCCTCGCGATCCTGCTCACCGTCTACGCGGCCTTCGTCCTCACCAGCGTGACGCGGATGGCTCGCCTCTCCCTGCAGCGCATCCTCGACCGCGTCCGGGTCGAGCACCAGAGCCGGACCATCGGGCGGCTGATCAACGAGGTCGCGGCCGGCGCCGAGGCGCCGCCCTTGCCGGCGAGCGCGTCCGCCGAGGAAGGCGGCCGAAGCTTCGACGCACTCCAGGCGCAGCGCGCCCGTCGCCGGCGCGACCTCGACGCCGCGATGCGGCCGGCGCTGGCCGCGGGAGAGATGGCGCTCCACTACCAGCCGCTGGTGAGCCTCTGCGACGGCCGGGTCGTCGGCTTCGAGGCCCTGCTGCGCTGGGTCAGGCCGGGCGACGGCCCGGTCTCGCCGGCCGAGATCATCCCGATCGCCGAAAGCACCGGCTTCGTCGTCGAGATCGGACGCTGGGCCCTCGTCCGGGCCTGCGCCGAGGCAGCGGACTGGCCCGCCCCCGTGCGGGTCGCGGTCAACATCTCCTCGACCCACCTGCGCCTGCCCGATTTCCTCGACGACGTGCGCGCGGCGCTGGCCCGGTCCGGTCTCGTCCCGGGGCGGCTGGAAATCGAGATCACCGAGTCGGTGTTCCTCGGCAGCACGCCGACGGTCCTCGACAATCTCGAGCGGCTGCGCGCCCTGGGCGTGCGCATCGCGCTCGACGATTTCGGGACCGGCTTCTCCTCGCTGAGCTACCTGACGCGCTTTCCCGTCGACAAGATCAAGATCGACCGGGCCTTCGTGCGGGATCTCGGCCGTCGCCGCGAGGGCCAAGCCGTGATCGACGCGATCATGGTGATCGCCCGCACTCTCGGGATCGAGGTGACGGCCGAGGGCGTGGAGACGCGCGAACAGGCCGACCTGCTCCGGCTCAAGCGCTGCGACAACGCGCAGGGTTTTCTCTACAGCCCGGCGCGACCGCCGCAGGACCTCGCCGACCTGCTCGTGCGCAACCCGCACCGCCGCGTCCGGGCCGGCGCGGCGGCATCGCGGAAAGTACGATCGGCTTGACCGTATGAAGGGCCTTTGTGGGGGAGAGTGCTTCAGCGCTACGGCCGAGACCCGACCGTCAGGCCAGCGGCGGCGGGTTCGGTTTGTGTGCAGCCCTGGAACATCATGCCGGATATCGTATCCGGCACGATGTTCTCGTCTCTTGTTTCGCATCGCCTTCTTCCGAAAGCCGGCGGCCACCTTTCGGGACGATGCTCCAGCGAACCGATCTGAACGGCTGGGTCGAGGGGGACCGGACGAACGATAACGGGGCGGTGTTGCAGTCTCAGGCCACGGTATCAGTCGCCGAACCCGAGCCATCGCTTCCAGAGGGGCCGTGCCGGCGCGCACTGCCGTCGGAGCAACGCGCCGTAATCGTAGCCGGCGATCCGTATCCCCCCGCCGATGTAATGCCCCTCCCTGACCCGCATGAGGCCGACCAACATCGTCTTCTTCGCGATCAAGAGGCCGTCCTCGTTCCTGCGCCAGTCCTCGCAATGGAACACCGGCGGTGGATAGGAGGCGCATCGTTCGTCGGCATAGCTCGCTGCCGTGGGGTACAGCATGGCCGCGCCCGCGAGGAGAAGCCGACGCCCACACATCATCGGCCGCCGCACTGCTCGTAGAGAGCGTCGGTGTAATCGATCCCGTCGATAATGGTGTTGTCCCCGAGATAGCCGTTCGCACCGATCTCGATGAGGCCGGCGGCGACCGGCCTCACCGAGACGAGACGACCCGCGCTGTTGCGACGCCAATCCTCGCAACGGTAGACGGGCCGCGGACTCGGGCATTGGCTCTCGGCAGCCGCCGACACGGCAGAGGCGACGAGAAACAGAGCGGGTACGGCAAGACGTAGCACACGGCCTCCGATCGGGAACCAACGACTGCAAAGAGCTGCGGGATAAGGATTATCGAGCGACTGTACTGTCTATCTCTCTGCCCCACAATCATCCAGAGCAAATCTTATCAAGAGTAGCATCCAACGAGAACCGGTGCCGTGGAATGCCCTGAAGCGGACCTCGTGAGAGTCCGCAAGCGGTCGAACGCACGCGCTCGCGCCGTCGCGCCGATCGCATCCCGCCCCGGACCCTGGACCGATCAGCCCTCGCCGAGCCGCTCCAGGGTCAGCGGGTCCGGCCGGCCCTCGAAGAAGGCGGCGAGCGCCTGCGCGAAGTCCGGCCGGTCGGGGTCGGCCCGCCCGAACAGCGTCATGCAGGAGCGGAACTTGACGTCGTCGGGCGCGCCGAAGATCGCGTTCGCCGAGCGCCCCTCCCAGGCGTTCACGGCGCGGGTGCAGGCCAGCAGCCGCTCGCCCAGCAGAGGATGGGCGAGATAGGCTCGCGCCTCGGCCAGCGAGCGGATCGCGTAGAGCCGGGCCATCGGGCTGGAACCGAGTCCGGCGATCTGGGGGAAGACGAACCACATCCAGTGGCTGCGCTTGCGCCCCTCCCGAAGCTCGGCGAGCGCCTGCGCGTAGGCATCCGCCTGGGCCTCGACGAAGCGGTTCAGCGCATCGGCGTCGTCCATCGCCCTCTCCCCGGCGGGGTCGTTCGTGCCGGAGCGGATCCGGCCCGAGGCGAGGCAAACCCGCATCGATGCGCGGCGTTCCTCAGGCGAGCGCCGCCATCGCCTCGAAGACGAGAGCATGGCGCGCGGCGAGCGCCGTCACGTCGCTGCCGTAGCCGCCGCCGATCACGGCGCAGAGCGGCGTCTTTTCCGCCCGCGCGAGACCGACGACGAAGCGGTCGCGGGCGGCAAGGCCGTCATCGGTGAGGCAGAGGCGGCCGAGCCGGTCGTCGCGGTGGGGATCGACGCCGGCATTGTAGAAGATGAGGTCGGGCGCAAAATTTCGCACCAGCGCCGGCAGCCGTGCTTCGAGGACGGCGAGGTACGCCGCGTCGTCCAGCCCGTCGGGCAGGCCGATATCGAGGTCACCCGACACCTTGTCGTGGGGATAGTTACGCTCGCAATGGATCGAGAGCGTGAACAGGTCCGGCTCGCGGGCGAGGCAATCGGCGGTGCCGTCGCCCTGATGCACGTCGAGGTCGATCACCAGGGCGCGGGCGATCTCGCCCGAGCGCCGGAGCGCGAGGGCGGCGACCGCCACGTCGTTGAACACGCAGAAGCCCGCCCCGCCGGCCCGCCGGGCATGGTGACTTCCCCCCGCCGTGCTGCCGGCAAGCCCGTGGCGGAGCGCCAAGCGGGCGGCGCAGAGCGTGCCCCCGGCCGAGGCCCGGGAACGGGCGGCGACCGCCTCCGTCACCGGCAGGCCGATCGCCCGCTCGATCGCGGCGGAGACCCGGCCGGCGAGCACCGCCTCGACATAGGCCGCCTCGTGCGCCCCCGACAGGAGCGCCGCGTCGGCGGGCTCCGGGCGGACGAAGCCGTCGGAGACGAGCCCCCTGGCGCGCAGGGTCTCGGCAAGGCGGCCGTACTTGCCCATCGGGAAGCGGTGCCCCTCTGGCAGGGGGGCCTCGTAGGCCGGGTGGAACACGATCGGCGGCACGGTTCGGCTTCGCGGGCTGGAGGAGGCGCAGTGTCACACGCCTGATAAGGCGGCGCTGCTACGGGCGTGATGGGGCGCGCCGTCGCGCCCGATCGCAGACCATCGCCGGGAGACGCCGCGCATGATCGCCACGCCGGAGAGCGGCGCGCTCGCCGCCCTCGCGCTCTGCGCCCTTCTCGTCCTCGTCAACCTCGCGAGCCTGACCGTCGCGGGCCTGCGCATCGGACGAAAAGGCAAGCCCTCCGCCTTCCCGGCCGGCGCGCCCGTCTCCGTGGTGCGCCCCTTGCGGGGGCTGGAGGCGTTCAGTGAGGAGACGCTGCTGGCGAGCTTCCGGCTCGACTATCCGGCCTACGAACTCATCTTCTGCGTCGCGGAAGCGGGCGATCCCGTCCTTCCGATGCTGGAGCGGATGCGGGCGGCGCACCCGCAGATTCCCTCGCGCCTGATCCTCGGGGACGAGCGCATCGGCGGCAACCCGAAGCTCAACAACTGCGTGCGCGGCTGGGATGCCGCCCGCCACGACTGGGTGATCCTGGCCGATTCGAACGTCCTGATGCCGCCCGACTACATCCAGCAGATGCAGGCGGCGTGGCGCGCCGAAACCGGGCTCGTCTGCTCGACGCCGATCGGCGCGCGGCCGGAAAACTTCTTCGCCGAGGTGGAGTGCGCCTTCCTCAACACCCTCCAGGCGCGCTGGCAATATGCGGGCGAGGCGCTCGGCCTCGGCTTCGCGCAGGGCAAGAGCATGCTCTGGCACAAGCCCTTCCTGGAGGTCCGGGGCGGCATCCGCGCGCTCAACGCCGAGATCGCCGAGGACGCCGCCGCCACCAAGCTCGTGCGCGCGGCGGGCCGGCGGGTGCATCTCGTCGCCTCGCCCTTCCGCCAGCCGCTCGGGCGCCGCGACTTCGCCGAGGTCTGGTCGCGCCAAGTGCGCTGGGCCCGCCTGCGGCGGGTCACCTTCCCGCTGTTCTTCGCCCCCGAGATCGGCATCGGCGCCCTGCTGCCGCTGGTGCTGACGGGGCTCATGGTCGGCACGGCGGAGGCCGCTCTCTGGCTCGGCGGGGCCGGCGCTCTCTGGTACGGTGCCGAGATGGCGTTGGCCGTGCGCGCCGGCTGGCACCGCTCGCCGCGGCTGCTGCTGGCCTTCCTCGTGCGCGATGCCCTGCTGCCGGCGATCTGGGCGAGCGCCTGGGCCCGCACCGCCATCGTCTGGCGCGGCAACGCCATGGACATCCGCACCCGCGAATCCGCCGCCCCGCTCGGAACGGGACCGAGCGCGGCCTGACCTTAGACGGCAGCGCTCTTGCTTGGCGTCCCCCGACGGCCTCCGATCGGGGCCGGAAGCGGGGACGCACGATGACGACGCCTTCGGCCGCGCTCGACAGGAGCCTGAACGCCTTCCACCTCTGGGGCATCGCCGTCGGACTCGTCATCTCGGGCGAGTATTTCGGGTGGAGCTACGGCTGGGCGCAGGCCGGCACCCTCGGCTTCCTCGTCACGACGCTGTGCGTGGCCGCGATGTACGTGGCCTTCATCTTCAGCTTCACCGAACTCACCACCGCGATCCCGCAGGCGGGCGGCCCCTTCGCCTACGCGCTGCGCGCCTTCGGACCCACGGGAGCGGCGATCGCGGGCTACGCGACGCTGATCGAATTCGTGTTCGCGCCGCCCGCGATCGCGCTCGCCATCGGTGCCTATCTCAACGTGCAATATCCCGGGCTCGACCCGAAGCACGTCGCGCTCGGCGCCTACCTGCTGTTCATGGGCCTCAACATCGTCGGCGTGCGCATCGCCGCCACCTTCGAGCTGTTCGTCACCGTGCTGGCGGTGGCCGAGCTTCTGGTCTTCATGGGCGTCGTCGCCCCGGCCTTCAGCCTCGACAACTTCACGGCCGGGGGCTGGGCGGGGCAGGACGGCTTCGGTCCGGCGGCGATCGGCGGCATCTTCGCGGCGATTCCCTTCGCGATCTGGTTCTTCCTCGCCATTGAGGGCGTCGCCATGGCCGCGGAGGAGGCCAAGGACCCCAGGCGCACGATTCCCCTCGCCTACATCACCGGCGTCCTGACGCTGACCGTGCTCGCCTTCGGCGTGATGCTGTTCGCCGGCGGCGCCGGGGACTGGAAGTCGCTGTCCGACCTCAACGATCCCCTGCCCCAGGCGATGAAGCGGGTGGTGGGCGAGTCGAGCGGCTGGCTGCACATGCTGGTCTGGCTCGGCCTGTTCGGGCTCGTCGCCTCCTTCCACGGCATCATCATGGGCTATGCCCGCCAGATCTTCGCGCTCGCCCGGGCCGGCTTCCTGCCCTCCGTCTTCGCCCGGGTGCATCCGCGCTTCCAGACGCCCCATCTCGCCACGTTGGCCGGCGGCCTCGTCGGCATCGCCGCGATCTACAGCGACAGCCTCGTGAGCGTCGCCGGGCAGTCGCTCACCGCCAGCATCGTGACCATGGCGGTGTTCGGCGCGCTGACCATGTACGTCACCAGCATGGCCGCCCTGTTCCGCCTGCGCCGCAGCGAGCCGGATCTCGCCCGGCCCTACCGGGCCCCGCTCTACCCCGTCGCGCCGGCCTTCGCCCTCGTCATGGCCTCGGTCTGCCTCGCGGCGCTGGTGGTCTACAACCCGCTGATCTTCGCGATCTTCGCCGCCGTGATGGCGGGCGCCGTCCTGCTCGGGCGGCGGGTGGGTCGAGTGGCCGCCCCGGCGGTTCCGGTGCCGGATCCGGCGATCTGACATCGACCGGGCACGATCGCGACGCTGCGGCGACCGCCACGGCGTTGGGCGGTCCCTCGTGCATCCGCAGACGAGAGGTTTCAAAGAGGCTGCGGCGTATGCCGGCACGTCCGACATGATTTGCACAACGGAGCCAAATTCAGTTTATCTCAAGGATCGACCGGCATATCCCGGCGCCGGACGATCGGAATCCATATTAGATCGCTCAGGTCATCAATGCATTTTTGTGCAAAGGCCCTCATCGGACTGCTCTTTGCGAGCGTCGTGGCGGCTCCGGCACAGGCGGACGAAGCGACGTTCTATCGCGGCACGCATCTCTGCAACGGCGATCGGTTGCTCGACGACTGGGAATTCCAGCCGAGCGAGGCGCGGTTCAAGGTCTATTATCGAAAGACCGAGGGGACCTCGTTCCAGGTTCTCGACCTCACCGCAGCGTCGGCGGGCGAGGATCTCATCCTGTCCGATCGGAGCGGCCGGCCCTGGGTCGCGGCGCGGATCGCACCGAACGGCGAGCAGTTGCGCGGCCGCTGGCTGACCTACCAGGGCCGCCCCCAGAGCGAATGCGAGGCGTTCACACTCGAACGCACGGCGAGTGCCAAGGCGCGCATGGACAGCCTCCTGGCGCTCCTGGGCACGGCCGAGCCGACCGTCGAGACGGCGCGAAAGGCAGCGGCCGAGCAACAGAGGCTGCCGCCGATCGAGCTGCTGCCCCAACTGGACCAGCAGACCGATCGCCGACGCTATGCCGAGGCCGCCCCGGCCTTCTGGAAGCGCTTCTACGAGGCGCAGCGCAGGCGGCTCGCGGAAGCCGCCATCGAGGCGCCGGCCGATCGCGCACGAATCGTGGCGGAGATGCGCGCGGCAACCGCGGCCGAGGCGACGCCCCGGGGCTCGCTGGACGGGGATGGCGCCGCCCGCGAGGCCGCCCTCGACTTTCTGCGTATCGTCGCCGATCGACTCGCGGCGGCAGGCAGGCCCCTGGAAGCCCTTCCGGCCGAGGGCCTGTGCGAGCGGCTGTCGGGCTTCAGCTATGTCGACACCGATCGGCTCGAACTCGTCGTCGGCCTGCCGACGGAATACTGGGACCGTGCCTTCGCCGCGGATCTGATCCGGAAGGTTCAATCCTGCAGGAACGGCCGGACCGTCGTGCAGCTTCTGACCCATTCCTATCCGGAGATCGAGAAGCGCCGGAAGGTGGCCGCTTGGCTGCGGGAGCAGCGGGATCGCCTCCTCGCCCTGCCGTTGTCGCTGGCGAGCTTCCGCGAGTCGAACGGATTGAGCCTGAGCCACGAGGAGCTTCGCCGGAACGACGTCACGCGGGCCGCTTACGAGCGCTTCGTCGCCGCGGCGCTGGAGCCGCGCCGCAACGCGATGGAGGCCGCCACCGCCGGGGAGATCCGGGCGGCCTTCGCCGGGGAGACGGTCGCGAGCCTCCCCCTCGGGCAGGCGCGCTCCCGCTGCGAGCAGTGGGTGGGCCGGCAATGGGGCAACGACGCGCTGGCCCGGCTCTACAGGACCTGCACGAACTTGGCCGATGCCTATGTCGACGGCGCGATCCGCCGGTCCTTTCAGGCGCAGGTCGAGCGGATCGAGGCGGCACCGAAGACGTTCGAGGGTCTGCGCAGCCATAACTGGTTCCAGATGGAGACGAGCGATCTCGCCGGCGCCTATCCCTCGGGCCCGATCTCGGCCGAGTTCAACGGCAAGGTCGCCGCCGCCCGGGCCGAGGCCGCCCGCACGGCCAAGGAGGAGGTCGAACGGGCCTTCGCCGCGGCCGATCCTCTGGCGGACGCGCCGGAGGCGCCGATCCTGCAATGCGGGCGCGGCCTGCTGCCGTCGGACGAGACGCTGCGCCCCGTCGTCGAAGCGTGCCGGGCGGGCACTCGCGCCTTCGATGCCCGCCGCGAGGAGGCCCGCTGCAAGCAGGCGCTCAAGGCATCCGGCGCCGGCGACAGCCTGCTGGCGGGGACGATCCGGTCGTCGGCGAGTGCCGAAACCGGCCCCCCGGTGCGCCAGATCGTCTGCGGCGCCGCACGGCAGAAGGTCTCGGTCACCTTCCCGGCCACCGGGATGCTGTGGTGGTCCAGGCAATTCATGGAACTCCGCCTGCCGGACGATCCCCGGCGCACGCAGCCCGCCACCATCCGCTGGCTGCTGGAACCCGTCGCGGGCAGCAAGACCGACTGGGCGCTCTCGACGATCGCGACGAAGACGACCGAGTTGCCGGCTCCTCAGAAAGTCATCCTGTCCTGCCTCGCTCAGGACGGCTCCTGCCGGTGAGGCGTTCGCACCGATCCTCCCATACGGCGCAGCGGGCGGCGTGCCGGCCGGCGCCGAAGAGGTTCGCGCAACCGAGGGCGGCTTCGTCCGGCCGCAGGATTCATACGGTCTCCGTTAGATCGCTTCGGTCTCTTCCCTCGTCCTTGCAAGGCTCAGCGAAAGCAATCCAGGGCTCCGTACCTTCTGGACACGTCGCGCTCTGGGTCGCTTCGGCTCCGCCTCGCGATGACGGAGAGGGGCGAAGGCCAAGACAATCAAACGGAGACGATATCAAACGAGGTGCGCCAGATCGACGGTCGCCGGCTCGAGCGCTCGGAAGATGTGCCGCGTCGTCTTGGGCGGATAGAGGCGGCCGCTCAGTGCGCGGCGGAGCACCTCCTCCCGTGTCGGCGCGATCTCGGGACGCCACGAGATGAGTTGCACGGACGCATAATCGTACAGGCGCACCGGCACGCGGGCGAGGCCGAGCTGGATCGCGGCGGTCAGGCGGTGGTGACCGTCCAGTACCGCGAGGGTGTCGCACTCCACGCAGATCGGCTGCGTCCAGCCCTGCCGATCGAGGATGAGGGCGATCACCTCGCCGACCCGGGCGGGAGCGATCTCCTCCGTCGGGCGCAGCATCGAGGGAGGAACGAGCCGTAGCGTCGCGTGGCTCATGCCGCCAGCCTCTCGCCCTCACTCAGGAAGAGCCGGTCCGGATGGGCGTGGCAGAGGAAGTCGTGGTGGGAGATGTCCCAGCCGTAGGCGCCGGCCATCTGGAAGCAGACGAGATCGCCCACCCGCACCCGCTGCACCGTCACCTCGCGCGCGAGCACGTCCTTCGGCGTGCAGAGTTCGCCGGCCAGGGTGATCGCCCGATCCCTGAATTCGGGCCGCGGCCAGGGATGGGACCAGCTGTCCCGGGGGATGATCCGGAAGGGGTGGTCGTGCGACCAGGAACTCGGCAAGCGGAAGTGATGCGTGCCGCCGCGCAGGAGCGCGAAGGCGCGACCATGCGTGAGCTTCAGGTCGAGGACTTCGCAGAGATAGGCCGCGTGATAGGCCGCCACGATCCGCCCGCACTCGAACTGGATGCGCGGGCCCTGCCCGAGTTCGGGAGCGAGCGCCCGCGCGAAACCCGCCACGTCGAAGCGCCAATCGAGATCGGCGTAATCGACCCCCCAGCCGCCGCCGAGATTGACGGTGCGAAGATCGAGGCCGTGCTCCTGCGCCCACCCTCGCGCCAGCCTCAGTTCGGCGGCACAGAGCGCCGCGTGGCCGGCCGCGTCCCGGTTGTTCGAGACCGTGTGGAAGTGGAAGCCCTCGAAACGCAAGGCTCGGCACTCGTCGAGCAGCGCGATCGCATCGGGGATCGAGGCCTGCTCGATCCCGAACTGGGTGGCGCTGCCCCCCATCGTCAGGGTCGCGCCGGGCACCGGCCCGGCGAGGTTGACGCGAAGCAGGATCGGCAGGACCGCTCCGGCACGGGCCGCCACCGCGTTCGCCAATCGCAGGGCGTGCAGGCTCTCGACATGCAGACGCTCGACCCGGTGAGCGAGGATCACCCGGACATCGTCCTGCGTCCGCGCCGGCCCGCCCATCACGATCCGGGCCGAGGGCCCGACGGCCTCGCGCACCCGCAGCACCTCGCCCGAGGAGGCGACCTCGAAGCCGCTGACCCAGGGCGCGAGCGCGCGCAGCAGCCGGGGATCGTTGTTGGCCTTGACGGCGTAGAAGAATTCGGTGCCCGGCGGCAGCGGCGCGGTGAGGCCGCGGACCTGGCGCCGCAACGCGTCGAGGTCGTGGACGAAGGCACAGATCGGCCGCTCCGCGGAGGCGACGAGCGCGACCTGTTCGGCCGAGGGTCGGAACAGGGTCATCACAGGTCTCCGGCAGCGTTGCGCCACGCGCGGTCGGCGTCGCTGAGAGCGCGGCGCAGGAGGCCGCGGTCGTTGGCGGCGAGGAGGCCGCGCGCGCCCTCGGCCAGCAGACGGGGCAGATCCGTGTCCGCGCGCGGAATGGCGAAGCCGTGGATGCCGGCCTCGCGGCAGGCGCGCGCCACGGCCGAACCCGCCTGCGTCGCCTCGGGCGCGGAGGTCTGCCACGGCTTGCCGATCGCCTGGGAATAGTCCGCCGCGCCGAACAGGAGCCCGTCGATCCCATCGAGAGCGGCGATCTCGGACACGGCCTCCAGGCCGGCGGGATCCTCGATCATCGCGATCACCAGGGTCTCCCCGTCGAGGCGGACCGGCATGCCGGGCAGGTCGCAGGCGCCGTAGCGACCGAGGCGCCCGGCATTGAGGCCGCGTACCCCGCGGGGCGCGAAGCGGGCGCGGCGCACCGCCGCCTCCGCCTGCGCGGGCCTGGACACCCGCGGCACGACGATCCCGGCAGCGCCCGCGTCGAGGCTCTGCAGGATCCTCTCGGAACCCGCGTCCGGCACCCGGACGAGGGCGCTCACGCCGGCCCGGTCGGCCGCCGCGAGCATGTGCTCCAGCATGGCCCCGTCGATCAGGGTGTGCTCCAGATCGATCAGCACGTAGTCGAACTGCGCGACGGCGGCGATCTCGACGATCTCCGGGGCCGGGATCGAGACGAACAGGCCGCCGGCCGCCTGCCCGGCATCGAGCAGCGACTTCAGGCGCAGGCGGGCGCTCATGCGAGAGCCCGCGCGAGCGGCGCCAGGGGGTTGGCAACGCGGCGGCCAGGGGCGTTGGCCGGATCGATGCGCCGCCGGGCGAGTTCCTCGACCACCAGGGTGTCGGCAGCGAGTCGGTAGCGCAGGGCGCCTGCCCGGGCGGCGGGATGCGCCGCGCAATGCCCTGCGAGCGCCGCGACCACGCGCTCCCAGAAGCGGCGCTCCGGGTAGTCGAACCAGTGGTCCAGGCAGTAGCCGAGTTCGGCGAGATTCACGCCGAACAGGGCATCGACCATGAAGTCGCGCACATCCTCGGCATCCCGCGCCTCGACGTAGGAATTGGCATTGACCCGGGCATGGTCGGGCGGCGTCGGCGACAGGGTCGGGCGCCGATCCTGATGCTCTGGAATGAAACGGACCCCGTCGTGGAAGTCCTTGAGGGCGACGCGACTCGGCCAGCCGTCGTGGTGGAAGAGCACCATGTTCTGCTGATGGCTCTCGACCGCGACGCCGTTCGCCAGGAGAAGATGCACCACCGGCAGCATCGCCACCGCGAGAAGCCGGTCGAGCCAGGGCTCGACCCCGTACCGCGCGATCCAGTCGGCGATGAAGGGCCTCTGCCCATCGCGGTGCGTCAGGGCCGTGAACGGCACGGCGCCCTCTCCGGCGCGCAGGTGCGGCGTCACCGGATCGCGCCAGATCGCCGAGAGGGCTCCGCGCATCGCGCCACGCCGATCCCAGCTCGGCAGGGCCGTGACCGCGACACCCATCCGCTCGGCGAGAAGCACCGTGCCGCTCGCTCGCAGATAGGCGTCGTCCGCCGCGATCCGCGCGAGCCAGGCGCTGATGATCGGCGCGTTGAGCACCGTGTGGGGGGCCAGCGTGCGCGCCGTCGAGGTGTTGCGGATCGAGAGCGCCAGCTTCAGCGAGGGCGCGTCCGGCGCCGAGCGGTCCGCGAGGGTGCGGATCGATTGCTGCGCGCCGTAGGCGTGCGGCGACGACCCGAGCAGGAAGAGGCGCCCGGCGTTCCGGTGCTCCTCGGTGGCGCCTTCGGCCACTTGGCGCCACTGCCAGGGATGGACCGGCAGAAGGAAGAAGTCCTCCGGCCGGCCGTCGAGGCGCGCCTCGAAGGCCGAGAGCGTGCGCGGATCGAGGCTGCGCGCGATCAGGTCCCGATCCTGCCGGTCGCCCGCCGCGATGGAGCCGGCAACGGCGATGGAGCGGTGGACCGCGAGCCAGATCGGACGGATCGACTCTGCGAATTCCGGGCCGTAGGCGCGGTTGTCCGCCGGCGTGAAGCCGATGCGGGATTTGAAGCAGGGATGGTAGCGGTGCCCATCCGGCAGCGCGCCCTCCAGCGCCTCGTAGGACAGGCCGCCGAGCACCGCGCCCGTCCCGTACGCGAGGGACGCGGCGTGGTTCGCCTGCGTGCGCGCCAGTTCCTCCGCGAAACGCCCG
This sequence comes from Methylobacterium sp. NPDC097929, assembly GCF_049543375.1. Classification (NCBI taxonomy): domain Bacteria; kingdom Pseudomonadati; phylum Pseudomonadota; class Alphaproteobacteria; order Hyphomicrobiales; family Methylobacteriaceae; genus Methylobacterium; species Methylobacterium sp. NPDC097929. The sequence continues at coordinate 46,417 of NZ_JBMVEP010000004.1, forward strand.
TGGTCCTCCGTCCCGCCCGGGAGATCCGGCAGCAGGTCGGCCAGGAAGGCCGAGGCGTCGGTGACAGGCTCGACACCCTCCGCGAGGCTGCCGGGCTCGATCAGGATGCGGCCGTAGGCGGCCATGCGCCTTGCCCGGGCGCGGTAGGTTGTCCGCCGGTTCGACGGCGTGAGCGTGACGGTCAGACGCGCGTCGGGGCCGTCGAGGCGGACGACATTCCCGGGCAGAAGATCCTCGTGCAGCAGGGCGCCGAGCAGTTGCGAGGCGACGCGACGGCCCGCCGCGTCCCAGCCGCGCAGCCCGGCCCGAGGGTCCGCACATCGCAGCGGATTGGCGAGCGCGACGTAGGTGGGCCGCTCCCCGCGGCCGGCGAGGCAGCTCGCGAGGTTGGCCTTGGCCGGAAGGGTCGGGGCGCTCAGAAATCTTTCGACGAGTGCTGCGGTCGCGTCATCCTCGACCGCCCCCGCCAGGGTCTCGGCAACCGCACGCCAGAGGGGCGCTTCGCCGATGCGTGCCGCCCGCGCCACGGTCGCGACCACATGGGCGACCTGATTGACGACGAGGTAGTAGAGCAGGCGCTCCCAAGCCTCCGCTGCACCGTAGAACACCGCCGGGTCGAGTTCGAGGCCGGGAACGAGGCCTTGGAAGCGCTCGGGATCGATGCTGGCGCCTTCGAGATCGCGCACGACGAGGCGCACCGGCAGTCCGTCCTCGAGGACGAGGAGGCTGTTCTGCGCGTGGGCCTCGAGGCTGATGCCGGTCCGGGCGAACAGACGCAGCGGCGGCAGGAGGGCGGTCCGGGTGTAGGCGCGCAGCCATCGCTCGGCTTCCCCGGAGCGCGAGAGCGGACAGCCCATCGCTGCCAGGATCGGCAGGCCGTCGTGCGGCGAGGGTTCGAGCAGGCCCGCGACCACGAAGGCGGATCGGCAGGGTCCCTCCCGCACCAGCACGCCCGTCACCGCGTCGAGTTCGTCGTGATCGAGCCGAAGGGCACCGGGCTCGCTCAGGATGTCGAGGCCGCAGGCGCAGACCGTCTCCCGCAGGGCCGCGAGCGCCCGGGACGCGGCCATGCTGCGGGCGAGGTGCGCGCGGCTGTTGGTGCGGGCGAAATTGGTGATGCGGGCGGCGAGCGGCAGCTTGAGGAACAGGTTTTCCCCCTCCGCGAAGACGGTGCGCACGGAGGATGTCGGCGCCACGAGAGCGCCGGAGGGCGGTGTGAGGGTCAGACGGCCCTCGGCGACGAGGGCGGCGAGCGCCGGGTCGGCCTCGAGCCGGGCCGCCTGCCAGGGATGGCACGGGATCAGGACGCGGCCCGCGATCCGGTCCACGGGCAATCCCGAGAGGCGGGCCAGGGCAGCCCCCACGCGCCGTTCGCCGTCGGGATCGCGCCAGAGGGTGGCGGCGAGATCGGGGTCCGCGATCAACCAGCGCAGGCGGAACGCCGCCGCGCGCTCGGGCGCGTAGCTGTCCGTGTCGGCCTCCGAGAAGCCGTCGACGCTCTTGGCGAGAGGATGGAACGGGTGGCCGTGCCAGAGACTGCGCTCCAGCTCCATCGGCGTCGGATCGAAGGGTCGGGCAGCGCGGGCACGGGCATGCGCGCGCGCGCGATGGAGGCCGTCGAGAAGGCGCCGCTTCGTCGCCTCACGCACCGGCGTCGCCTCGGGAGCCGCCGCATCGATCATCCGGCGCGCCAGCTCGGCGGGATCGTCCAGATCCAGGACGCGACCGTCGGCGCTCCGCAGCTGAACGGCGGATCCCCAGATATGGAAACCGCCGGGCGAGTGGCGCAGGCAGAGGGCGGTCAGGCTCTGCGCGCCGAGCGGTATGGTGCAGACCTCTCCCTCGATCGGCTGAAGATCCGGAGCGTACTCACGAAGCCAGGTATTGAGCAGGCGCTCGACGGCCCACTCGGCATGAACGGCGGCAAGGCCGTCCTCAAGGGGTCGGACGGCTGGCGAACTCGTCATGGGGCGCGGCTCCAGGTTCTCCGAGGACGATGGGTCGTGGCAGCGAGCGTGGCGGCGCCGGCGAGCGACAGCCCGGCCGCCGCGAAGAGGGGGCCGGACGGGCCCAGGGGCACGAGGACGAGCCCGGCCGCGAAAGGGCCGACGAGTTGGCCCACCGTCAGGCTGGCGCGGGCGCGGGCCACGGCGACGGTCCGGCTCGAACCGAGCGTCTCGACCGCCGCGAAGAGGGCAGGCGCCTGACCGGCGAAGAGCACCCCCTGAAGCAGACGGAACGCGACGATGCCGACGAGGCCGGCGCCGAGCGGGACGGCCGCGAAGGCCAGGCCGCATCCGAGGAGCGACAGGACGAGGGCGATCATCGGCGAGAGGCCGTCCATGCCGCGCGCCCAGAGGGGCAGAACCAGCATGGCGACGAGCCAGCTCAGGCTGTGCAGCAGACCGATCAGGCCGGGCGTGTAGAGCGCGGGATCGTGCGCGCTCGCCCAGGCGGGAAAGAAGGCGACGAAGGCGAAAGCTCCGGCACTCCCGCACATCCCGGCCCCGAGCAGGGGAAGATCCCGGAACCGGCTCGGCTCGGGCCGGGGCTCGCCCGCCGGCTCGGTCACGAGGTCGCGACTGGCGGCGACGGTGGCGAGCGTTGCCGCCAGGATCACGCCGCCGCAACCGAGCATCAGGGCACCGATCCGTCCCTGCTCGAAGGCGAGCCCGCCGGCGAGGGGGCCGAGCAGGCACCCCGCCGACACGGCCTGCTGCATCAGGGCGAAGCCGCGGCCGGCGCTGGGGCTGGCGGCGCGGAAAGCGAGCGCCAACACGACACCGCCTCCCGCAAGACCCTGGACGAGGCGACCGGCGAGCAGCATCCACGGATCGGATGCGAGCGCGATCAGCACGCAGCTCGCCGCACTCATGCCCCCCGTCCAGCCGATCAGAGCCGGCAGGGAGAGCAGGCGCGCGAGGCCGGTCCAGGCGGGCGTCATCGCCAGCGTGGTCACGGCGGGCGCGGCGAGGATCGCGGCGGTCCAGACGGCCGAGGCGGCGCCCATCTGCGCGACGTGCAGGCCGAGGAAGGGAAGCAGGGCCAGGGGCGCTGCCGTCACCGCGACCTGCAGCAGCAGCAGGACGGCAAGGCCCGCGCGCCCGATCGGCGGGCTCTCGGTCGCCGTCACGGGCCGGCCCCCAGGAAGAGCGGGTTGGGCGCATGGCCGAGCCGACTCGGCATGGAGGTGGTGAGCGTCGCCATGTCGAGAAGTGGCGTCAGCACCTGCTTGAAGGGCGCCGTCGGGCGCCCCAGCAGACAGGCGGCGACCAGCGCCTTGCGCTCGGCCGGGACGTCGGCCTCGGCGAGCACGCCGCGGATCGTGGCGACGAGGATCCGGCGGGCCTCGTCCAGGGTGAACCCCGCACCCGCCGCCGCGAAGGCTTCGGCGACGGCGCGCAGGGCGACGTCGACCGCGAGCGTCTGGGCGTAGGCGAGGAGATCGTCCGGCCGAGGCAGCAGCAGCGAATTCCGCCGGGGATCGGTGATCAGGTAGGAGGGAACGGGAAGCCCGGCGCCCGTCAGCCATTCGGGAGCGCAGCGCACGGTGTCGTGGTCGCGCAGGATCAGGCGGCAGGGTCCGGCCCCGTCGAACGCGACGAGGGCGTTCTGGCCGTGGAGTTCCGGAACGAAGCCGAGGCAGGCGCTGCGGAGCACCGTTCCGAGGACGAGGCCGGCGATCCTGGTAAACAGCCTCGCCAGATCGGGCGCCTCGCCGGCAACCGCCCGGGCGGCCGGTGGCAGGCCGCCGCGCGGCGCCACCGCCAGGCTCGCGAGCGGAATCACGGGGCCGCCGCTCTCCGGCAGGCCGCGCAGGGCACAGCCCATGAGAGCCGGACGCTCGGCGTAGAGGTCGCCGTCCGGTTCGGCGAAATGCCAGAAGGCGGTCTCGTCCGCGAGGGCGACGAACCGGGTCAGCCACGGATCGCGCGCGCGACCGGCGGCGAGGAGGCCGGCGCCGTGCAGGCCGTTGTGAAGCGATTGCGGCGGCAGCAGACGGCGCACGCCGAGCGTGCTCACGTCGAGGGGCAGCTTCAGGTGCAGGCCGGGCCGGGCCGGGAATGCCACCGTGCGTAGCGACGAGGTGGCCGCGACGAGGGGGCCTCGGAAGTCGAGGGGGACGACGCCTCCCTCCGCGATCTCGGGGGCGAAGCGCTCGGGGAGCACATGTGCCGCCTGCCAGGGATGCAGGGGGAGAGCGACGTGCGAGCGGGCAAGGCCGCGCCTTTCCATCTCCCGCGCCAGCAGGGCCCGTTGCTGCGGGTCGAGGATCGCGGCGCCCGGCTCCGCTTGGCCGGCGCGCGGCGAACGGGCGAGACGATCGCGCGCGAGTGCACACCAGGACAGGGCGAAGAAGCGGCCCGTCTCCGCGCCGTAGGCCAGAGCCTGCGCGCGGTCGAGGCCGCGGCGCGAGCGGGACAAGGGATGGAACGGCCGATCCCGCCAGGCCGCGAGCCGCTCCCAGAGGATCGGGTCGTCCGCGCGGGCTCGCGTCACGAGGGAATCGATCAGCGCCTCCCTCAGGGGAAGCTCGTCGACGATGCGCGTCAGCTCGTCCAGGGTGCGCTCGCGGATGGCGGGCGACAGATCGCTCAGGCCGTCGAGCGCCCGTTCCAGCAGTGCCGACGCATCGAGGTCCTCTCGGGAACAGGCCGTCTCGAAGCGGGCGGAACCGGCAAAGCGGATCCCGTCCCGCCAGCCGTCCGGCCGCACCCGAGCCCGGAGATGCCCGCGCCCCAGAACCAGCGCATAGTCGCGCGTTCCATCCTCGGCCGGCGGCCCGAGAACCCCGCGGCTGCGGAAGCCCGCGACATCCTCGATCCAGAGCGCGTCGAAGAGCTCCCCCAGCAGGTCCCCCGCGAGGTTCGGGGCCGCGGGTGCCTCGGCCATCGGTCCGAACATGATGCCGGCCCTCAGAACAGGGGCAGGACGGTGCCGGCGCCCGCCGCCTCGGCACGGCGCAGGATGGCGCGGGCGCAGGCGATGTCGTCGATCGCCATGCCCATCGGGTTGAGCAGGATGATCTCGTCGCCGTTCTCCCGCCCCGGCTTGCGTCCGACCACGATCTCACCGAGTTCGGCGTGCAGCTTCTCGCGCGAGAACTCTCCGGCCTCGACGAGGAGGTTGATGATCTTCTTCTCGCGGTTGCACTGGTCCCAGTCGTCCACGACCACCTTGTCTACCTTGAGGAAGACGTCGCGCTCGACGTCCATGATCGAGACGTTGGCGAGCAGCGTTCCGGGACTGAGCCAGCGGAAGGGCAGGTAGGGCCTGTCGGTCACCGTGCAGGTGACGACGACGGGGCATTCGCCCACCGCCGCCTCGGCGCTCGTCGCGATGACGGTCTCCAGATGCGGGAAGCTGTCGCGCAGGCGCGCGGAGAGATCCTCGGCCGCCGCCTCGCGCAGGTCGAACAGCCGCAGCCGGGTCAGGCTCGGGAACTGCTCGGCCAGGGTCCGGGCCTGCCGTTCGGCGATCGGACCGCAGCCGATGAGCGCGGCTTGCGAGAAGTCCGATCGTGCGAGATGACGGACGGCGATCCCGGTGACGGCGGCGGTGCGCATGGCGCTGAGGAGGCCCGCCTCCATAATCGCGACCGGATAGTTGGTCTCGGGATCGTTGAGCACGATCAGGGCGCTGGCGCGTTCGAGGCCGCGCGCCGTGGGGTTGTCGTGCTTCGAGCCGATCCATTTGAGGCCGGCCGCAGGGCGCTCGCCGCCGATCCAGGCCGGCATGGCGATGATGCGGTCGGCAATGTGGGGTGCGCGCGGACTGCGCAGGTACGGCTTCAGGGGCTGGATGAAGTCCCCCGCGGCGTGCAATCGGAAGCCCTCCTCGATCGCCGCCATGTAGAGGTCGGAATGGTCGCCTCCGATCGAAGCGATGTCGGAGCGCGACAGATAGCGCAGGCTGGTCGAGGCCATGGCGTTGATCCCTGGATGGTCGTTCGGCACAGTGCCGCGGGCGCGCTCCGGCACGGTCGTCCGTGCGGAGGGCGCTAGCCGAGCGCGGCAACCCGGCGTCAGGCGGTGTCAGGCCGCTTCGGGCCGGGAGCGGAGGCGTCGGTAGGAGGCGCCGAAGGGCTTGGTCACGCGCCGCTCCGAGGCCGGCCAGGCCGGATCGTAGACCGTGTCGAGGTAGCGCTCGCCGCGATCGGGAAGCAGCGTGACGATGCGCGCGCCGCGGTCGAGCTGCGGGATCAGCTTGGTGATCGCCGCGACGACGGTGCCGGAGGAGCCGCCGGCGAGAATGCCCTGGGTCTCCACCAACCGGCGGCAGCCGAGCGCGGATTCCCAGTCCGTCGCGTAGACGACCGCATCGACTTCGGAGAGACAGAGCTGCTCCGGCACGCGGCTCGCACCGATGCCCGGAATATCCCGCCGCCCGCCCGGCGCACCGAAGATCACGGACCCGTCGAGATCGACGGCAACGACCGTGATCCGGGGCCAGCGCTCCCGCAGGCGGCGCGCGAGCCCCATGAGGGTGCCGCAAGTCGAGACGGCGGCCACGACGTGGGTCGGTTCGACGGGCATGTCGCGCACGATCTCGGCGCCGATGCCGTTGTAATGCGCGCGCCAATTGTCGGGGTTGGCATACTGGTTGAGCCAGACGGCACCGGGGATGGTGCGGGACAACTCCGCCACCCGTCGCACCCGGGTGTGCAGGTAGCCGCCTTCCTCGTCCTTGTCCCGCACCAGATCGATGGTGGCGCCGAAGGCTTCGATGAGGCGGCGGTTGGTCGGGGCGAGGTTCGGATCGACGACGGCGGTGAAGGGAATGCGAAAGCGTTGCGCGATCATCGCGAGCGCGATCGCGAGGTTTCCCGACGAGCTCTCGACGAGATGGCTCTCCGGCGTGAGGCGACCGGCGGCCACGGCCTGCGAAACCATGTAATGCGCGGTGCGATCCTTCACGCTGCCGCCGATATTGAGCATCTCCAGCTTCGCGAAGACGGGGACGATGTCCGGAGGGAACATCCTGTCGAGAGCGACGAGCGGCGTATCACCGATATGCGCCTCGGCGGACAGATTCATGTGCAACTCCCCATAGGTCAATGGATCGTTGAGAGCATCGTCAAGAGCGAGCCAGAATATTCGCTCGTTCAAGCAGAGGATGCAGCGGTAACGCTCGACGTACATATGCGAAAGGAAACTCGATTCAAGCCTTTTATCAATACAATTATTTATAATAAATCCATTTTAGAGCCATATGACCCGAGATCCATCGCGTTTATTTCTGTAATAATTTCAATGGAGCGAAATCAAGACTTCGCCGCAATGGGTTGCGCGTTCGGGCCTCCGTCCGGACCGGCCTCCCGGCATCGTCACCGGGAACCGAGAAACCGCCGCAGGGGTGTCGGTCGCTGGAGGAAACAAGATCGCAGAGCGTCGGAATTTATGAATCGAGAAGTTTTGGAAATAGTATCGTTCTAATCTGTATCATTACAGCAACAAATATGAGGACAACGGGCAGCATCGTCCGCCGCTGTATTGCGTCAGCGACCACAATCACGAATGAGAGCTATTGAGACAGGTCGGTCTGTGCAGAGTATCGCCAGGTCGCCGCAGACGCACTCCGGAGCTGCATTCGCATGGCGCATCGCCGACACTCTCGCGTGAGGATTTGCCGCCGGGTCGGGGCGCGCCTGGGTCTCGCCGCGCTGGCGGTCCCCTGCTTGGCTCCGGTTGCACTCGCGCAGGACGAGGTCCGCCTCGACGAGTTGAGCGTCGAGGGACGCGGCGGTGGTGGTAGCGGCGGCCGGCCGACGCCAGCGCCCGTGAACCGGAACGCGGTCGTCGGTCCGCCGCCGCCGGCCTATCCGGGCGGCGTGGTCGGCTCGGGCTCGCGCCTCGGATTGCTCGGCAACCGCAACGTCTTCGATCAGCCCTTCAGTTCGACCAGCTATACCGAGAAGCTGATTCGCGATCAGCAGGCGCGCAACGTGCAGGACGTGGTCAACAACGACCCGTCGATCCGCACCAACGTTCCGGCTTTCTCCGGCATTCTCGGGTTCTTCATCCGCGGCTTTCCGGTCTTTGCCCAGGACATCGCCTTCAACGGCCTGTTCGGCGTCGCCGACGCCTTCAATCCGGCGATCGAGCCGATCGAGCGTGTCGAGGTCCTGCGCGGCCCCTCGACCCTGCTCTCCGGTGTTCCGCCCTTCGGCAACATCGGCGGCGTCATCAACCTGATCCCGAAGCGCGCCACCGAGGAGCCGCTCAACCGCGTCACGCTCGGCTACGGCTCTGACGCCCAGATCTACAAGGCCATCGACATCAGCCGCCGCTTCGGGGATGCGAAGGAGTGGGGCATCCGCTTCAACGGCGCGTTCAACAACGGCCGCACGCCGATCGACAACCAGAGCCTCCACTTCGGCGTCGCCGCCCTCGCCCTCGATTATCGCGGCGAGCGCCTGCGGGCGAGCCTCGACCTCGGCTATCAGGAGCTCGATTTCACCTCGCCCCTGCGCAACCGCAACGTGGCGGCGGGCGTCCGCATCCCGCGCGCGCCGAACCTGAACTTGAACCAGCATCAGCCCTGGGAGTACCGCGACAGCGCGAACCAGCAGCTCGCGACCCGGTTCGAGTACGATCTCACCCCGGACCTGACCGTGTACGGCGCCTACGGCCGCTCGAACTTCCGGCAGGAGTATTTCGGCGGCGTCCTGACGATCTTCAACACGCGCGGCGACTACCGCGACCCGATCAGCTACCTGCCGTTCCTCATCGTCAACCGGACGGCCGAGGCGGGTCTGCGCGGCACCGTCGAGACCGGTCCGATCAAGCACAGCTTCGGCCTCGCCGCGGTCGGCTTCTGGCAGGATCTCGCCCAGCCTCCGGCCCAGAATGTCGGCGCGCCCATCGTCTCGAACCTCTACGACCCGGTCACCGTCGCGCCGCGCTCGACGGTCGGGCTGTCGAACGCGACGCCGCGCACCTCCAGCCGGATCAACCGCTCCATCGCGATCGCGGATACGATGTCGCTCTTCGAGGACCGGGTGCTGCTCACCGTCGGGGGACGCTGGCAGAGCCTCGACGTGAACGCCTACAACGCGGTCACGGGCTTCCGCACCGGTGAGAGCAGCAGCGGCGCCTTCTCGCCGGGCGTCGGCCTCGTGGTGAAACCGTGGGAGCGGCTCTCGCTCTACGCCAATTACATCGAGGGCCTAACCTCACCGGCCCCGCCGGTGAACGCGGTCAACGCCAACGCCGCCTTCCCGGCCGCGGTGTCGCGGCAGACCGAGGTCGGCGCCAAGTACGATTTCGGCAGCGTCGGCGTCGGTTTTGCCGCCTTCGACATCGAGCAGCCCTTCGGCTTCCTCGACACGAGCACCCTGGTGTTCTCGGTCGATGGGCGCCAGCGCAACAGCGGCGTCGAGCTGACCGTCTTCGGCGAGCCCGCGCCGGGCATCCGCCTGCTCGGCGGCGTCAGCCTGCTCGACGGCATCCAGGTGCAGTCCCAGGATCCGCGCAACGTCGGACGGGTCGCCGTCGGCGTGCCGGAGGCGCAGGTCAACCTCTACGGCGAGTACGATCTGCCCCCGAATTTCGTCCCGGGCCTGACCCTCACCGGGCGCGTGATCTACACCTCGGCACAGTACTATGACCTGGCCAACAGCCAGAAGATTCCCGATTGGGCAACGCTGGACCTCGGCCTGCGCTACGCCGGCACGTTCCAGGATCGCCCCCTGACCCTGCGGGCGAACGTCGTCAACGTGACGGGCAACAATTACTGGGCCTCGACCGGTCGCGGCATTCTCAGCCAGGGCACCCCACGCACGATCCTGCTCTCGGCGTCGATGGATTTCTGAGCGCTTCGGCCGCCTCGCGAAGGGTGGCCGACGCCAGGACTCCGGTCCGTTCCCAGCCGCGCGCCACCGCCATCCTCAAGGCTCGGACCGCACCTCATTCGCTTGCGTCCGCGAACCCATTCCCTTACTCCGCCATTCAGGCGCGCGACTGGTGAAACGGTAGCCACGCGAGACTCAAAATCTCGTGCTCGTGAGAGCGTCCCGGTTCGAGTCCGGGGTCGCGCACCATCCTCACGACCCTCGTCCGGCCGTCCTTCGCACCGACGATTGCGTCAGATCGCCGATCGGCAGAGGCCGAGCGGATGCCGGGCGCAGCCTCACCATCGAGCCCGCCGGCACGCGGCCCGCGCATAGCAGGGTCGGAGGCAGACCTCCGTTCGCCGCGCCCGCGTTCGTCGGGAGGGGCCACGCTCTCGCCTCGGTGGCGCATCTATGCTGAAAGGGCGACGCTTTCCCGACCCCAAAGAGGCCCCATGATCCGCCGGCTCTACGAGTGGATACTCGCGCTCGCCGCCAAGCCCTCGGCCCCCTGGGCGCTCGGGGCGGTGGCCTTCGCCGAGAGTTCGTTCTTCCCCGTTCCGCCGGACGCGATGCTGGTGCCGATGGCGGTGAGCCGGCCGGACCGGGTCTGGCTCTACGCCACCATCGCCACCGTGGCCTCCGTCGCGGGCGGCCTGCTCGGCTACGCCATCGGCGCGCTGCTGTTCGACTCCGTCGGGCAGTGGCTGTTCAACCTCTACGGGCTCGCCGACAAGGCCGGAACCTTCCAGGCCTCCTACGCCACCTACGGGCACTGGGTGATCCTGCTCAAGGGCCTCACCCCGATCCCCTACAAGCTCGTCACCATCACCTCGGGCTTTGCCCACTACTCCCTGTTCTGGTTCACCGTGCTCTCGGTCGTGACCCGCGGGGCGCGCTTCTTCCTGCTCGCCGGACTGCTCGGCCGCTACGGCGTCAGCATCCGCGCGGTGCTCGACCGGCATCTCAACGTCGTGGCGGGCCTGTTCGCGGCGGTGGTGATCCTCGGCTTCGTCGCCTTCAAGGTGATGCTGTGAGCCGCATGCTCACCGTCCGGACGGTGGCGCTGGCCGTGGCGCTCGGCGCGGCGCTGACGGTGGGCGGCGCGCTCGTGTTCGAGCACGGCCTCGGCTACGTGCCGTGCAAGCTGTGCCTGACCGAGCGGGTGCCCTACTACCTCGCAGCGCCGCTCGCGCTCGTCGCGGCCCTGCTGCCGTCCCGGCCCGCCCGCTTCGTGCTCGGACTCGTCGCCCTGGTGCTGCTCTACGGGGCGGGACTCGGCGCCTACCACGCGGGGGCCGAATGGGGCTTCTGGCCGGGCCCGAGCGATTGCGGCGGCGGCTCGGGCGCGGGGCCGGCGGATGTCGGCGACTTCCTGAAGAGCCTGGACAGCGTGCGGCCGGTCGATTGCACGGCCGCCGCGTGGCGCTTCCTCGGGATCTCGCTCGCCGGCTGGAACGCGCTGATCGCGGCCGCCCTCGGCCTCGCGGCCGCGGCGGCCGCGCTCGGTCAGTTCTCGATCGGGCCGCACCAGCCGGGCAGGTAGCCGGCCTCGGGCGACTTCGCGAGGCGCAGGGCGCCCTCCAGGCTCTGGGTGAAGTCGCGCGCGACCGACTTGCGCTTGAGGTTGCGCCGCAGGAAGTCGGCCCAGAGGAACTCGCTGAAGGGCGTGGTGTCCTTGGCAAAGCCCCCCGCCCGGCGCAGTTCGCCCGCGAGGCTGCGGAAGGGATCGTCGGCGAGATCCTCGATCCGCTTCGGCACGGCGTCGAAGCCGACCCGCACGCCCTCCGCATTGTAGGGATGAACCCAGGACTTGTGGTCGGCCACCGTCCAGAAGGCGTCCTTGTCGAGCTTGTGCAGATCGGCCACCACGGTCACCAGCACGCTCTCGACGCCCTCCTCCTGGAGCGCGCGGGCGAGATGGTGGTGGTCGATGACGTAGTGCCGCTTCTTGGGGCCGAGCAGCACCGGGATCATGTGGGTGCCGAGGAAGGCGGCCCTCGTGTCGGCATCGTGCCCGCGCCAGCGGCGGCGCTTCTCCTCGACTTCGCGGTAGCCCACCGTCACCTGGGTCGGACGCAGGTCCGCGATCGGCACGGGAGTGAGCAGGGGTTCGCGCGGTGCCATCTCGATCGTCTCCGGCTGTTCGAGGCGCGGGAGGGCAGCGCCTGAGCGCGGCTCCGCACAAGCGACCCCGCTTCACGTTCGCGCGAGCGCCTTTTGTGCCGCTCCCGCCCCGCATGGCGCGAAGCGGGACGATTCGGCACGCCGCCGCGGATGACCGGGCAGACTCAGTACTCTCATCCGATTGCGACCGACCGCGGTATCCCTGACGACGGCATCGCCAAGCATTTCCTTGCCGAATGCTCGTCCTGCGATTCTGCGGCAGCCGGTCCCCCTCATGTCACCCGTTTCGCTGCATGCCGGACCTCCGGCACAGACCCAGGCGTCCCGCCCCCTGATCGGCCTCGACCTGCTGCGCTTCGGCGCCGCAGCGCTCGTCATGGTGTTCCACTTGGCCTGCACCGCGTGGCTCGATCCATCGAGCGAAGCGGCCGAACTCGTCGGGACCCCGATCCCCTTCCCGGCCCTGCTGCCGCTCAGCAGTCAGGGCTGGATCGGCGTGCAGATGTTCTTCGTCATATCGGGCTACGTCATCGCCTATTCCGCGTCTCAGGCCAGCGCCTCGCGCTTCCTCGTCAACCGCGTCCTGCGCCTGATGCCCGGCATCTGGTTCTGTGCGACGCTGTCCTTCGCGCTCGCCCTGATCTTCATGCCGGAGCCGGTCACCGTCCTCCTGGCTTGGTATGCCCGGACCCTGGTTCTGTTTCCGGTGCCCCGCTGGATCGACGGGGTCTACTGGACGCTGGGCATCGAGATCATCTTCTACGGCCTCGTCTTCGCGCTGCTCGCCCTGCGGCGGTTCGACCGGCTGGAATCGGTCGTCCTGGCGGTCGGGCTCGCGAGCACGCTGATGTGGTGCCTGGCCGCGATGTCGCTCTGGCCCGATCTCGGCCGGATCATCAGCACGCGCATCGCCAAGCTCATCCTGATCACCCACGGCTGCCACTTCGCGCTCGGCGTGCTGATGTGGAGCGGCGCGAGCCGGGGCTTCACGCGCATGCGCCTCCTCGGCATCGCCGCCTGCACCGTCGGCGGTCTGCTGCAGATCCGCTACGATGCCGGGTTCGCCGGAGCCTCGCTCGGCCTCGACCGCGATCCCACGACGGCCTGGCTGCTCTACGCCGTGTTCCTGAGCCTGTTCTGCCTCTCGATCCGAGCGAACGTCGCGCTGACCGATGCCCTCCCCGCGCTCGCCGCGAGGGTCCGCCATCTCGGTCTCGCCACTTACCCGCTCTACCTGCTGCACACCTTCATCGGCGCCCTGGCGATGCGGCTGCTGCACGGCCTCGGCCTGCCGCCGGCGCTCTGCCTCGCGGGCGGGTTCGCGACCGCGGTCGCGGCCGCCCTGCTCGTCTCACGCCGGGTCGAACCCCTCGTCCGCACCCGGCTCAAGCGGATGATCGCGCCGGCCGAGGCCGGACGGCCCGCCCGCGGATCCGTGAACCGGCCGATCGACGATCGCGCGGTCCCCGTCCCTCAGCGCTCCTCGTAGCCTCCCATGGCGCAGACCCGGGCCCACTCGGCGGGCATGACCGGCTGCACCGAGAGGCGCGAATTCGTCACCAGGGCCATGTCGGTGAGCGCCGGCTCCGCCTTGATCGCGTCGAGGGCGACCGGGCGCGGCATGGCGGCCACCGCCCGCACGTCGACCATGCCGAAGCGTCCGCTCTCGTCGGTGTGATCGGGATAATAGGGTCGGATGACCTCGACGATGCCGACGACGGCCTTGCCCTCGTTGGAATGGTAGAAGAAGCCGCGCTCGCCGACCTGCATCGCCTGCATCTGCTTCTTGGCGAGGTGGTTGCGCACGCCGTTCCAGAAGGTGCCCCCCTCCCCCGCCGCGACCTGCTGGTCCCAGGACCAGGTCGAGGGTTCGGACTTGAACAGCCAGTAGGCCATGGCGCGGGGCGGCTCCGTCGATGCAACGCCCCCGCTTATCCAAAATCCGGCCGAGCTTGAAGGGCGGGGTCAGTCGACCTCGCCCTTGAGCGGCCGGGAGAGCAGGCGGGCCATCGCGCCATCGACCGTGAGGTCGCCGGCGATCACCGCGGCGACGGCCTCGGCCACGGGCATCTCGACCGCCCGCGCCTTGGCGAGGTCGACCAGGGCGGCGGCGGTGAAGGCGCCCTCCGCAAGCTTGCCGCCCGAGGCCTGCTCCGGCGTCGCGCCGCCGCCCAGACGCTCGCCGAAGGCGAAGTTGCGCGACTGCGAGGAGGAGGCGGTGAGAACGAGGTCGCCGAGGCCCGAGAGGCCCATCAGCGTCTCCGCCCGGCCGCCATAGGCGCGGGAAAAGCGCATCAGTTCGGCGAAGGCGCGGGCGATCAGGGCGGCCCGCGCACTCTCGCCGAGGCCCCGGCCCGAGACGATGCCCGAGGCGATGGCGAGCACGTTCTTGCCCGCCCCGCCGATCTCGACGCCGCGCACGTCGTCGGTGTGGTAGAGCCGGAAGGCCGGTCCCGAGAGCAGCCCCGCCAGTCGCGCCGCCCGCGCTCCGTCCACCGCGGCGAGCGTAACGGCCGTGGGAAGGCCGCGCGCGACGTCGGCGGCGAAGCTCGGCCCCGACAGCACCGCCACCGGCGTGCCGGCCGGCAGGCACTCCGCGGCCACCGCGCTCATGAAGCTGTCGCTGCCCCGCTCGATTCCCTTGGCGCACAGGACCACCGCCGCGCCGGGCGCGAACGACGGCGCGAGGGCGCTCAGCACGCCGCGCTGGGTCTGGGCCGGCACCACCAAGAGGACGGTCCCGGACTGTCCCAGCGCCCCGGGCTCGGCCGTCACCCGCACCTGCGGATGCAGGCCGACGCCCGGAAGGTAGCGCTCGTTGACCCGCTCCGTCTCCATCCGCGCGGCGGCCGCCGGATCGCGCGTCCAGAGCGTGACGCTCCGCCCCGCACCGGCCGCGGCGTTGGCGAGCGCCGTGCCCCAGGATCCGCCGCCGACCACCGCGACGGCGCCGTCCTGCCCGCTCGTTCCTGCGCTCATCACCGCCTCCGTCGAAACCTGACGCACATCGCGCGCAGGCGGCCTCCCGCGCAAGCCGGCGCCCGCACCGCGGCCTTCGGGCGGGCCGCACTCGGTCGCCATGCCCGGCGGGTGTTCGAACGCGGAGAGGAGAGCCGCCCCATCTGGGCTCCGAGGCTTCACGTCGACAGGAGACCGGAAGACCGGCGCAGTGTCTTCAAGACCGGACCGGGATCCTTGAACTTTTCGCGAGCATCAAATCATGATGCACCGCAATATGCACAAAATAGCCAATACTCTTCTTCCAAACAGCGGAGATGCGGCAATTCTGAAGCTCGGGATCAATGAAACAATAGGCTCAAAATCACTAAAATGCGGCATACGAACTCGGACTAACGATCCCTCTTCGCACGTGACTACAGGCTTCTGCCGAGACGGCTAAAATGGCACTCGATATTAACATAAGTTCAAGATTTTGCTGGCAAGCTGAAGGCAATTGCAACTTCTCGTGAATGAGAGTGGATACCGTGACGCTGTTTCGCTCCGAATCGGAATCGGTTCTCGAAGCCATCGACCGCTCGCAGGGACGTATCGAATTCGCCCTGGACGGCACCATCACGAACGCAAACGCGACCGTCCTGGGACTGCTGGGCTACACGCTGGACGACCTGCGCGGCCGCTCGCACGCGGTGCTCGTGCCCTCGGACGAGCGTGAGAGCGCCCAGTACAGAACGGTCTGGGAGACGTTGCGCCGCGGCGAATTCCAGTCGGGCACGTTCCGCTGGGTCGGCAAGAACGACCGCTCGGTCTACGTCCAGGGCGCCTACAATCCGGTTCTCGACCGGCGCGGGCGGCCCTACAAGGTCGTCACCCTCGCCACCGACGTCACCGAGCAGGCCCGGCGCAACGAACGCTACGAGGGCCATTTCACGACGATCAACCGCTCGCAGGCGATGATCCATTTCGATCTCGACGGCACGATCACCGAGGCCAACGAGAACTTCCTGCAGATGACGGGCTACCGCCTCGACGAGATCCGCGGCCGGCATCACAGCCTGCTCGTCGGCCCGGACGAGGCGCGGGCTCCGGCCTATGCCGACTTCTGGAAGTCGCTCGCATCGGGCAACGAGCAGGCCGGAGTCTTCCGGTGTCTCGGCAAAGGGGACCGGGACATCCGGATGCAGGGCGCCTTCAGCCCGACCCTCGATGCGAGCGGGCGGCCTAGCAAGGTCGTGGCCATCGTCACCGACATCACCGAGCAGACCCAGCGGAACATCGCCTACGAGGGTCAGATCGCCGCGATCAACCGCTCCCAGGCGGTGATCCACTTCAAGCTCGACGGCACGATCACCGACGCCAACGAGAACTTTCTGGAGGTGATGGGCTACCGGCTCGATGAAGTCCGCGGCCGGCACCACAGCCTGTTCGTCGATCCGGAGGACGCGCGGCGGCCCGCCTATGCCGAGTTCTGGAAGTCGCTCGCGGCGGGGACCTTCCAGTCGGGCGAGTTCCGGCGGCTCGGCAAGGGGGGCCGGGAGACCTGGATCTACGGCTCCTACAACCCGGTCTTCGACAGCGAGGGGCGCCCCTACGCGGTGGTGAAGTTCGCCAGCGACGTGACGCAGGCCGTCGCCGACCGCCTGCGTCGCAGCGAGGGCCAGCGCTCCATCGAGGCCGATCTCGACATCATCACCGGCGCCATGTCGGACGTGAGCCGGCAGGCCAACGAGACGGCGGCGGCAGTGGCGCTCACCTCCGACAACGTCCAGGCGGTCGCGGCCGGGACCGAGGAATTCGCAGCCTCGATCACCGAACTGAGCCGCCATGCCACCCAGGCGAAATCCGCCTCCGACGCGGCCGTGGCCCGGGCGGAGGAGGCCGGCGGCATCGTGGCGGGCCTGACCTCCGCGGCCGAGCGCATCGGCGAAGTGGTGTCGGTCATTCGCTCGATCGCCGACCAAACCAACCTGCTGGCGCTGAACGCGACCATTGAGGCGGCGCGTGCCGGCGCCGCGGGACGCGGCTTCGCGGTCGTCGCCACCGAGGTGAAGGCGCTGGCCAGCCAGTCCTCCCGCGCCACGGAGGATATCGGCCATCAGATCGCGGCGGTGCAGGATTCCTCGGCCAAGGCCGTGGAGGCGATCCGGGCGATCGTCTCGACCATCACGAACCTGAGCGAGATCTCGATGAGCGTCTCCTCCGCCGTGACGGAGCAGGCGGCGGTCACGCAGGAGATCTCGAACAACATGCAGACCGCCGCGCGCAGCGTCGAGGCCGTCCGCCTCAACGCCGACGGCATCGCGCAGGCGGCCAACGAGGTCGATCTCTCCGTCCAGAAGGTCACCGCCACCGCCCGGGCGATCGCCTGACACCGCGCCGCATCCGGAGCCGAACGCGCGAAAAGGCGTTCGGCGCACCCGCTTGCGTCAGGCCGTCGGCGCGGCCTCGGCGAAGGGCCAGCGGGCGCGGGCCGGCACGGTGAGATCGTCCACGAGGCCGAGGCGCAGGCGCTCCAGCCCGGCCCAGGCGATCATCGCCCCGTTGTCGCCGCACAGCGGCAGCGGCGGCGCCACGAAGCTCAAGCCCACCTCGCCGGCCTGCGCGGCCAGCGCCCGCCGGATCGCGCCGTTGGCCGCCACTCCGCCCGCCGCCACCAGCGCCGTCGGATGGCCGGCGATGGCCGAGAAGGCGCGCAGGCCCACGCGCACCCGGTCCACCACCACGTCCACCACCGCCGCCTGGAAGCCGGCGCAGAGATCGGCCACGTCCTGCGAGGCCAGGGGCTCCAGCCGCTCGGCCTCGATGCGCAGGGCGGTCTTCAGGCCCGACAGGGAAAAGTTCGCCTCCCGGCGTCCCAGCATCGGACGGGGCAGCGCGAAGCGCTCCGGGTCGCCCTTCTGCGCCTGCCGCTCCACCTCGGGACCGCCGGGATAGCCGAGCCCCAGGAGCTTGGCGACCTTGTCGAAGGCTTCGCCGATGGCGTCGTCGATGGTCGTGCCGAGCCGGACGTAATCGCCCACGCCCTTGACCGCGACGAGCTGGGTGTGGCCGCCTGAGGCCAGCAGCAGCAGGTAGGGGAAGGCGAGCCCATCCGTGAGGCGCGGGGTCAGCGCGTGGGCTTCCAAGTGGTTGACCGCGAGCAGGGGCTTGCGCGCCACGAGGGAGAGGGTCTTGGCCGTAACGAGGCCGATCAGCACGCCGCCGATCAGGCCCGGACCGGCCGCCACCGCGATCCCGTCGATCTCGGGGAGCGTCGTCCCCGCCCGCTGAAGAGCCCGGGCGATCAGCCGGTCGAGCACCTCGACATGGGCGCGGGCGGCGATCTCGGGCACGACGCCGCCATAGGCCGCGTGCTCGGCGATCTGGCTCAGCACCTCGTTGGCGAGGATCTTCCCGCGCTCGCCGTCGTCGAGCGTCACCACGGCAGCGGCGGTCTCGTCGCAGGTCGTCTCGATGCCGAGAATCTTCATGGGCGTCACGCGGGGGTCCAGGCACCGTTGCGCACCGGGGGCCGGTGCGCCTACTCCATCGGGTGCGGGGCGCAAGCGCGCCGCGCCCGCATCATCTACGACGAAAGCCTGGGACGAAACAGGGAAGGCCGCCGAGGGCCCGCACCTGTGGACGGGGCCGAGGGCGAAGCCGGGAATGGGGGCCAAGCTGATGCGGATCTGGGTGTCGCGGCCCGAACCGGGAGCGCAGCGCACGGCCGAACGGCTCGCCACGCTCGGCCATCGCGGGCTCGTGGCCCCGGTGCTGCGCATCGCGCCCACGGACGCGCCGCCGCCCGCCGGCCCGTTCGACGGCCTGATTCTCACCAGTGCCAACGCCGCCGGGCCGCTGGCCGCGGCCGGATTCACCGGTCTCCCGGTCTTTACCGTCGGCGCGCGCACCGCGGAGAAGGCCCGGGCCGCGGGCCTCGCCGGCGTGCATTGCGCGGACGGGGACGCCGCCGCCCTGGCCCGCCTCGTCGCGCACCACCTGCGACCGGGCTGCACCCTGCTCCACGCCGCCGGAGAGGACCGCAAGGCCGAGCCCGCGGCGAGCCTGGAGGGGGCGGGCTACCGCGTCACAGCCTGGAACGCCTACGCCGCCCAGGCGCTCGATGCGCTCCCCGAGCCGGCGGCGCGGGCGCTCGGCGGGACGGATGGCGGCCCGCCGCTCTCGGGGGCCCTGCATTACTCCCGCCGCAGCGCCGAAACCGCCGCCGCCTTGAGCGCGGCGGCCGGTTTGAGCGGAGCGTTTCGCGCGCTGGCGCATTACTGCCTGTCCGCCGACGTGGCCGCG
The DNA here is from genome assembly GCF_049543375.1 of Methylobacterium sp. NPDC097929. NCBI lineage: Bacteria > Pseudomonadati > Pseudomonadota > Alphaproteobacteria > Hyphomicrobiales > Methylobacteriaceae > Methylobacterium > Methylobacterium sp. NPDC097929. The sequence continues at coordinate 65,618 of NZ_JBMVEP010000004.1, forward strand.
GGACTGGTCGAGTTCGGCTTCGCGGCCCATTTTGTGGCGGCGCGACCGACCGAGGAGGCTCTCCTCGCCGGTCTCGGGGCGCCGATCTGAGCGACCGTTCCCTCACGGGATCGGGCCGCGCGGGCGTGCGACGTGTTGAAAGCCGGAATCGCGGGTCGGTTCCGACGGATGACGGCACCGGTCGGCTCTTCTATGGGAAGTGTTGCGCCGGTGCGGCGGCTGAATGGAGCGAACGCCCGTGACTTCACCCAAGGACGGCACCAGGGACGGTGCCAAGCCTACGGAGCAGGCCAAGGGGCCGGCCAAGGATCAGGCCAGGGATCAATCCAAAGACCTGAGCAGGGCGCAGTCCGGCACGTCCGATCCGAAGGCGAGTGCGACGCCGTCCGGCCCGTCGCCGTCCGCCCCCAAACCCGATTCGAGCAAGCCTGAGCCGGTCAAGTCCGAGCCCGCCAAGTCCGAGCCCGCCAAGTCCGAGCCGGTGAAGCCCGGTCCGACCGGCAGCAGCGCCCTCCCCGGAGGGAACGCGCCCGGCACCGCCGGCCGGCCGCAGGACGCCAACCCGCAGGCCAGGACGGATTCGCCGGCAAAGCCGGGCCCAACCGGCAGCAGCGCCATTCCCTCCGCGTCCGGCCCGACCTCCGGGCCCGGCAAGCCGTCCTCAGGCTCCTCCTCCGCACCCGTCTCGGGCACTGCGCCTTTGCCGGGCAGCGCCCCCCTGAAGCCGGCCGCGACCGGCAGCAGCGCCATCCCGCCGGGCAGCGCGGGGAGCAAGCCCGGCGACCCCAAGGCGAACGAGGCGAAGCCCGAGGCTCCTGCCAAGGCCGGCGCCGTCGGCAGCAGCGCGCTGAAGTCCGAGCCCCGGGCCTCCGAGGCCGCCAAAACCGATCCCGGGGCCGATTCCAAGACCGACCCCAAGACCGATCCCAAGGCCGACCCGAAGTCGGACGGGAAGCCCGAGGCCAAGCCGGGTGCCGCGCCGGGGACGACGCGGGTGACGGAAACCGCCTCGCTGACCGACGGCCCGATCCTCGACCTCAAGGCAAAGCGCCTGTCCGACGCCGGGGAGACGGCGAAGCCCGACACGAAGCCCGAGGCCGCGAAGGCCACCCCGGGGGCGCCGGGCGCGACGACGGCAGCGCCGAAGGCGGCCGCACCGGCCCGCGGAGGTGCGGGCTTCGGCACCGTGGCCGCCTCGGGACTGCTCGGCGGCCTCATCGGGGCCGGCCTGCTCTACGGCGTCACCACCTACCAGCGCGGAGCCGACCCGCGGCTGGCTGCCCTCGACCGGACCGTGGCGGGCCTCGCGACGAAGGACGCGCTCGGCGCGCTCGACAAGCGCCTCGCCGCCAACGAGCAGGCGCTGAAGGCGCTGCCCGAGTCCGTAGGCCGGGCCGAGGCCGCCGCCAAGGCGGCGACCGCCCGGGCCGACGAGGCCCTGCAGAAGGCGGGCGCGGCCCCCGCCGCCCCGGCCGCCGACGGCTCGGCTCCCGCGGCTGCGGCGCCGCCCGCCGATCTCGTCGCCCGCCTCGATGCCCTCGACCAGCGCGTCTCGGCGCTTCAGGAGGAGCCGGGCCGCGACGGCAACGCCGAGGTGAAGACGGTGCCCGGCACCGATCCGGCGGCGCTCGCCGCCCTCGACGAGCGGATCAAGACGCTCGAAGCGAACGGGGCGAAGGCGGCGGCACCGGATCTCTCGGGCAAGCTCGCCGCGCTCCAGGGCGAGGTCGAGTCCCGCAGCAAGGCCGATCAGGAGGCCGAGGCCGCCTTGGCCAAGCGCCTCGACGAGGTGCAGAAGACGCTGGAGGGCCGCGTCGCCGCCGCGAGCCAGGCGGTGCAGGAGGCGACCCAGGCCAGCAAGCAGGCGACGGAGGCCGCCCAGGGCCGGGCGGACGAGGCCGTGCGCGGCGTCGAGCGCCGGCTGCAGGAGCAGGCCGACCGGATCGCCAGCCTCGACAAGGCGCTCGATCAGAGCGCCAAGCAGGCCACGGTGCAATCCACCCTGCGGATCGTCTCCGCCGACCGGATCGTCAGCGCCCTGGAGGCCGGCCAGCCCTATCCGGAGGCGCTCGCCAGCCTGCGCACCCTCGAGGCGCCCGATTCCAAGCGCCTCGACGCGCTCACCCCCTTCGCCGACAAGGGCGCCCCGACCGCCGCGCGCCTTGCGGCGGAGTTCCGCGGCATCGCCGACAAGATCGCCGAGGCCAAGCGCGCGGCCCAGGCCAAGCAGGTGGCCGAGTCCGGCAGCGTCGGCGACCGGCTGATGAACATGGCAAGCTCCCTGGTGCAGGTGAAGCGGGCCGACGCCCCGGCCGTGGGCGGCGGGACGGCGCAGGCGGGCACCGGCTCGACGGCGCAGGTGCAGGCGGCGCTCGACCGCGGCGACCTCGCCGAGGCGGCCAAGGCCTACGCGGACCTGCCGCAGGAGGCACAGGCCCAGGGCGGGGATTTCGGCGCGCGGCTCACGGCCCGGGCCGAGGCCGGCCGCGCCGCGCAGGCCTTGCTGGCGGATGCCTTCACCGGCCTGCCCCCCGCGCGCTGACGGGCGTCCCGGCATGCCCTCGACCCTCAGGCCGCGCCCGCCGCGGCTTTCCCTCATCCCACTCTGCCCGGGCCGCGAGCGCCCGCTCCCCGTGCTTCCAAGGAGGCCCTGACCCATGTGGCGCGCCCTCGTCTTCCTGGCCCTCCTCGCCGTCGCGGCCTACGCCGCGGTGTGGATCGCCGACCATCCGGGCTCCGTGACCGTCGTCTGGAACGGCTACGAGATCGGCATGAGCCTCGCCATCGCGCTCACCGGCGTGCTGGTGGCCGCGATCGTCATCGGCCTGATCTGGGCGATCGTGACCGGCGTGATCGGCCTGCCGGCCAGCATCAGCCGCTCCACCCGCGAGCGCCGCCGCAACAAGGGTCTGGCCTCGCTCTCGCGGGGCATGATCGCGGTCGGCTCCGGCGATCCGCTCGCCGCCCGCCGCCACGCGGGCGATGCCGAGCGCCTGCTCGGCAGCCAGCCGCTGACCCTGCTCCTCAAGGCCCAGGCCGCCCAGATTTCGGGTGACCGCGACGCGGCCGAGCAGGCCTTCAAGCGCATGGCCGACGATCCCGAGACGCGGGTGCTGGGCCTGCGCGGCCTGTTCGTGGAGGCTCGCCGCCGCGAGGACGACGGCGCTGCCCGCGCCTACGCCACCGAGGCCGCCCGGCTCGCGCCCAGCGTCACCTGGGCCAACGAGGCGGTGCTGGAGGCCCAGTGCGCCGACGGCGAGTGGACGTCGGCGCAGGAGACGGTGGAGCGGCGCGCGGCGCTCGGCCTGATGGACAAGAACGCCGCTCGCCGCCAGCGGGCGGTGCTGCTGACCGCCGCCGCGCAGAGCCGCGAGGCCGGCGAGCCGGAGACGGCCACCGAGCAGGCACTCAAGGCCGTCAAGCTCGCCCCCGAACTGGTGCCGGCCGCGGTCATCGCCGGCCGCCTGCTCGCCCGGCGCAACGACCTGCGCAAGGCCGCCAAGATCATCGAGGCCGCTTGGAAGACGACGCCGCACCCGGAACTGGCCAAGGTCTATCTCAACCTGCGCAGCGGTGATTCCGCCCGCGACCGGATGGTTCGCGCCGAGACGCTGGCCAAGATCTCGTCCTGGGACCCCGAATCGCGTCTCGTCATCGCCCAGGCGGCGGCCGAGGCCAAGGAGTTCGGACGCGCCCGGGAGGCGCTGGCACCGTTGCTCGACGACCGTCCCACTGCCCGCGTCTGCCGCATGATGGCGCGGATCGAGACCGCCGAGCACGGCCCCGACAGCGGACGCGCCCGCGAATGGCTCTCCCGCGCCGCCCGCGCCCCGCGCGATCCGGCCTGGGTCGCCGACGGCGTGATCTCTGAGCGGTGGGCGCCCGTCTCGCCGGTCAGCGGCCGCCTCGACGCCTTCGTCTGGAAGACCCCGCCCGAGATCCTGGCGGGACCGGACGAGGACGAGGTCGCCGCCCCGGCCACGCCGGAACCGGCGGTTCCGGCCCGGATCGAGACCATGCCCGCCCCGGTCACGAGCGACAGCCCCGCGCCGTCGACGCCGGGTTTCCTCGAAACCGGCGCCGGCACGCCCACCGTCGCGCCGACGCCGGCGCCCGCCAACGCCCCGGCTGCTCCCGCACCGACGACCACCGAGCGGTCTCGCCGCATCGCCTGACGCCGCAGCGCCGCCCGGCCCCACCGGGCGGCGCTGCAAGCCGTGCAAACTTCGGCAAACTGCGCCTTGCCAGAAGCCGAAGCCCCGGCTACAGACCCGCCACCTGCCGCACGCGACCACGCCCCGCGCCCCAAGCGCCCGCGTCGTCCCCGGCTGGTCCCGGAGGGGTGGCCGAGTGGTTGAAGGCGCACGCCTGGAAAGTGTGTATACCGGAAACGGTATCGCGGGTTCGAATCCCGCTCCCTCCGCCAGCTATTTGCTCTAGATGAAATCCGTTACTTCTCAGCTACTTAGGTGAGGCAAGGGCGAAAGTGTCCCCCACGACGCCCCCCAGCATGTCCCCCAAGCAGCAGGCAGACGATGATGTGGATCAGAGAGCAGCACGCATTGCGAAAAATTTTGCGTTGATGATTGAGGGTGCTTGTCAGGAATTCGAAGCCTTACAAGCCATCCTCTCTCATGAAGTAACAATCGCCGGGACTACGCCATCCGCTGTCTTTGTACAGGGCACGATTGTGCGGTCCCTTACTAAAACCTTCCTATTCAATGCCGCGCGCGCCTACCGCATTTACAAGCATGGCAAGAGCGTCTTAAAATTACCACGAGAACTGCGCAAGGAGTTTGAGCAAGTTCTAGAGCCGGTTATTGCGGTTCGCGATGTGAATGAGCATGGATTTGACTCACATCAAATTCCAGGCAAAAAAAACCTGCGACCCACTCTTCATCTCCATGCAGAGTTTGACGCCGCTGTTGATGAAACTAGTATCATAGCACTCGGGCCGGAGCAGGTTCTGGTAGGACCGCTCAATATATACAATTTGTATCAAACCATTGCCCGCATGAGGACAGTTGCAGGCTTCGCTGCGCTTCGAGCTGCATCGGACAAACTGCCTCCAACGGGGCATTCCTAAGCGTCTTTTCCAGGGAAGCACCAAAATTACCATCCACCTTTGTTACTGTGCCTCTAATCCTCCCCATCGTGACGCTCGCCTCTCGCCACCTCCTTCATGAGCCCATCAGCAAGCGGACGTTGCAGCCTCAGCGCCTCTTCCGTGGGCGCCTCAAGCCACGCTCCGCACTCCTCCTTCGTCGTGAGTAGGACGGGCATTGCCTTCGGATGCACGGGGCCGACCACGCCGTTGGCCTCCGTGGTGAGGAAGGAGAACAGCCGGTGCTCCTCCTCGACCCTGTCAGGGTTCTCCTTCTTGGTCCCCCTCACACCCGTCCAGGGGCGCCAGATGCCCGCGAAGGCGAACAGCGGCCGGTCATCGTCCAGGGCGAACCAGACGGGGGTCTTGCGAGGCTTCGTATCGGCGTACTCGCTGAACGATGAGACGGGCACGAGGCAGCGGAACTCAGGCTTGAGCCACGGGCGCCAGTGCGGGCTCTTCACGTTGCGGACGTTGGTCACGGGGTGCTCCCCGTACGCCTTCGGCCCAGGGATGCCCCACCGCATCATCGTCAGTTCACGGCCCTCCTTCCCGGCCAGGACCACGGGAGCCATCTGGTCGGGGAAGATACCGGGCTTGGGAGGGAGGTTGCCGGCGCTGTCGTGGCTCACATCGAACCAGCGCCGGATTTCGTCCTGGGGTCGGTTCAGGCTGTAGAGGTTGCACATGAGGCTAGCTCGATGGTCGTGTGAGGTATGCGGACATACGCTTTGAGTTGGCCGGCATGAGCCGCGTGGGGGACTTCGAGGCCGTGATTGACGCCGTTCTCTTCGATCTGGACGAAACGCTGCTGGATCGAACCAACTCTCTGAAAGCGTTTCTTCGGGACCAGTTCGAGCGGTACGCGGGACACCTGGGTGACGTTCAGCGTGACGAGTGGTGCGCTCGCTTTCTCGTGCTGGATCGACGGGGGCACGTTCACAAGTCGGTCGTCTACCCGGCCATCCTTAGTGAGTTCGGCGGGTGGGCCGCACATGCCGAAGCGCTCCTGGCTGATTATCGCGCACGCTGTTCTCGGTTCGCCCAGCCCTTCGACGGGATGGCAGAGGCTCTAACAGCGCTGAGGGCTTGGGGGCTCTCGCTCGGCATCGTGACGAATGGTGAGACGGCGTTTCAATCGAGGCACATCGAAGCGCTCGAACTCGACCGGCTGGTTGATGCCGTCCTCATCTCGGAGCGAGAGGGGCTACGGAAGCCTGACGCGGCGCTCTTCCTCCGGGCGGCGAAGGTCTGCCAGACGGAGACATCGCGATGCCTGTTCGTTGGTGACAACCCCGTCGCTGACGTTCTCGGCGCTCACGCAGTTGGCATGAAGACGGCGTGGTTCCGGGGCAGCGCTCAGTGGCCGGAAGGGGCCGCCTCGAACCCAGGGCCCAGCATCGACCACCTGTCGGAGGTTTTGAGGTTGGTGAACTGATTTCCGCAGGCCCCGTTGATCCCCCGGAGGTCGCACCATGAAGAACCCCGCACTCAGCCTACGGCTTACGTCCGTCAACGGGACGCTCAGGCGGTGGTGAGGTCACGGGGCCAACGCGATGCGTCGCCAGCAACGTGCGGCGCTCACGGAGATGTTGAAGCCCGCTCCGGGCACGCTGAGCAAGCCGAAGCGGAGAACCCGGCGGCGCAGGACGACGGCCAAGCGGAAGGCGCTCTGAGGGCGGCGGAGTTTTCGGCACAGCTACGCCTTCCCTCCCTGGACCATCCGGAGCTTCATCAGCCCAGGCGGCATGTCCGGGGGCTGCGGGCTGGCAGCTTCGAGGTCGGGGAAGTGCGCCTTGCACTTCGGGACGTACTGGCTCTTGGCCCTGGGGTGGCGCTCATCGAGCCACGGACAATCGAAAGCGATGCGCCGAAGCACGTCCTCCAGCGGGGTCTCAGGGCCAAGCCGAGCGGCCAGCCGGGCGAGCCGATAGCTGCCCGTGCGGTTCGGACAATGCGGGCACGCCACGCGCACGATGACGTAGGGATAGGCCGCGAGGCAGGGGACGTCAGGTCGGATGGGCGGGCGCATGACGATGCTACCGCACGGCGTCGTGAAGGGCCGCCCGCACGTAGCCACGGGAGATGAGCCTGTCCTGGCGTAGCGTGCGGCGTTCAGCTTCGCAGAGGTCGGCAAGGGCGTCCGCGATGGCGGCGTAGAGAGCGGCCTCAGCGTCACCGTGAGCGGTCACGAGGTAGGCCCGTGCGATGTCCTCAACGGCGCCACTACGAGGGGCAGGCAACGGCGCGTTCGGAAGAGCGTCTTGGCGCATACCCTTCGTGTCCCCCAACTAGAACGAAGGGAGAACACGTAGCAGGCGGGAGGGTTCGGTCAAGGCACGCGAGGCAGCTTCATCGAGCGCGATCCGCTACAGTTTCTCACCTAACAATATCACATTACTCGGGAAGAACGGTCTCTGCACGACATAGGTTAGAACGCTTCTAGCTCAGCTTTACAAAAGTGGCAATTATTGTTCTGCCAAATATTATCATTTGATGAACTCGTCCTCCAGCAAAATCCAAAGGCAAATCCATGAATATCGGGGTGTCATTGACAGGTCGCGAAAGGTATTCAGAAGTGACACTTTCTTCACTTGATGAAATAATTTTAGCTTCAGCGCGAAGGCGACCCTCAAGGACTGCATATACCCCCTTATAAATATTTCCGAATAAATCACATCCCCGTATCGTACCATCAATCAGTTCAAATAGGACAAACCCCGTATCTTTGTGTTCATCGACAGAGCGCATGATATATCTTCCACTAACATCTTGCGGTATTGGCGCGCTGACCGGCCCTGTGCCTATCTTGCCTGAAGCCGCACCTCTCTCAGCGGTCGCATTTCTAAGATCCCTGAGCTTCACCTGTCTCTCAAGAATGGCGACCTCTTGTTCTTCAACCAGCCAATCAGGTGAGTAGACACGCTCAATATCAAACCTATCGACGGAGTACCCCAAGTCTCTTGCAATCGCCGCTTGTAAATCAATCAACTTCTGGCTCCTCAACTCATTTCCTATAGACGTGTCGAAGAATGCAGGTTTTGAAATCATACCGTGGTACTCTCGCCAGATCTGCCTGATTTCCTCGTTGTCGTGGAAGGCAACATCAATGGCGTTGAGGGCCCTAATCGTTTCACGGGAGTGAAACAAGTTTCTATTTTCGACCAGAAGCCCGAATATATTAAGTTTGGTTTGTCGCTTTTGATCCTCAAGCTGGCTTCGTCTTGCCAAGCGCCAACCAAGATACGGCGCCGCCAGCGCAAGAGCTGCCGCAACCGTAGCTATCAGCACATTAGACGCGGCGATATAATCTGCCCACTTCCATGTCTCAGTCACGATTCGATCCATGACGTCTCAATCTTGAAATCCGATACGCCTTAAATATGATAATACACGGCGCCAGGATATGAAAATCGCAGCGCGAATTATCCTCAAAAACCTTTTTGAGCCGTCTGATTGTCCGCTGGGTGGGTGGATTGGTGAGGAGTTGGGGGTTGGCGCCTGACGTTTGGTGCGCCGATGGCACAATAACCTCCTCCTTTTCTTCCCGTTCCTAAGCCGTCCTCCAAGTCACCTTCCGGTGCTTCTTCACCGCCTCAACAAGCGCCTGCCAAAGGTCCACGTTCTCGACGCGCTTGCCGCCCGCCTTACGCCAGCGGTTCGCCTGCCAGCCGGGAAGCCACTCGTTCATACTGCGGACCACGTACTCGCTGCCGATCATCGTGAGGCAGGCCCCGGCCTCCACGTGGAGGAGCCCCTTCAAAGCGGCCATCAGCTCCATCCGCGTGTTGGTGGTGCCTTCCGCTCTGCCTCGCAACGTGCGCTGTTTGTCCGTTGCCGGCTCCCATTGATGGGCCGTCCAGGTTCCCGGTCCTGGGTTTCCCTGGGTCTTCCCGGCGAACGTGACGGTGATCTCTCGCGGGGTCTCTTCGGTCATCGGTTCATTCCATGCGTAAGGGATGGGCGGAGCCCCCGCGAAGGGGCCCCGTCCAGGTGATTGAGAGGGTCGTGATGATGGTGATGGGCGGCCCGGAGAGACCCGCGCGCGCTCAGTAGGAGGACCGCGGCTTATGCTCGGGGAGAGGGTTGAGCGAGCCGCCGAACGTGGCCGGCAGCGCTACATTTGAGGAAAACGATAGGTACGGGGGCGGAAGAGGACGCGGCCCTTTTCCTCGGGTGGCGCCTAATAGGGCGCCGTATGGGTGGCGGGTATTCAGACGCCCTCGACGATGAGTGTCAGTTCCACGGCGGTTGAAAGAAGCTCGGCCTTCGTCATCCGTGTAAATTCCGCGGTCAGCTCCGCCCGCCGCTGAACGATTCTCTCGATCCGGGCTTCACACTCAGCCAACCGAGCGTCCGCAGCTCTCATGGCTTCCTCAAGCGCGTCGCTGGCGGCCTGTCCGGCGCTCTTCGCGCGGTCCGGGCACATGGCCTTCGACCGCTCCAGAAGGGCCTCCACGGTCATCCCGCGGTCCTCCGCGATGGAGGCCAGCTTGGCAGACGCAACCGCCGTCTCGGCGCCCACGCCGCGCTCCGCCCGGCCGTTGATCTTGAGGACCCGCTCCGCGTCCTCAGGGTCGAGTGCAGGGAACGTGACCGGGGCCGTGGGGCGAGGCTTGGCGTGGGCTTCGAGGAAGGCGACGAGCCCGCCGTCAAAAGTCTCAAGGTTGAGATTTTTACCGCGCTTGGCGACTTGCATGTAACGCGCCGCGCTTTGGTAGGAGCACCGACAGTTGGCTTCGACCCACGCCTTGAACTCGCCGTGGCGCACCTTGCCCTTCGCGGCCAGGAGAGCGTCCCCCGCCCGCTTCGCTTCGAGGAGCATTCCGCGGGCGTGGAAGGTGACTTGGCGGTGCGCGTCGTTGATCTCCCCAGCAAGGAACGGGAGGTCGAGGACCAGCTCAATCGCAGACATGGCAGAACGCCCCAAACTTGATAGCGCCCCCGGCCTCACACGAGGCGCGACCGGGGATTTCTTCGGGTGGCGGGTATTGCGTCCGCGTCCTGCTCAAGCTGCCTTTAGGCGGGCCTGCTCCTCCAATTCACGGAACATCAGAAGGCCCCGCATCGCCGCGGCAAGTTCCCCGGCGCCGTCAAGAATGTCGAGCGACTCGGGTTTGGTCTGCGCCTCCTTCGCGGCCCGGTATCGTCGGTTCGCAGGGCCCCAATCGATGCTGACGTGATGCCGCCCTAGCCATACCTCTAAGCTGCCGAATTCGTGCCAAACCCAATCAAACCACTGCCGCCCGCAGGTTCCGTCGCCTACTTTGTAAAGAATGTCGATCAGGTATCCCGTAGTTAGGCTGAAATGCCCCCAGCCGACGCTCACATCCACATCAAAGCCCTTGCCGAAAATCTCGACAGCGAGTCTCATCGTATAGCCCCATGTGGCGCTTATTCCCCGCGCCGAAGTGCTTGAGCACCTTGCTTAGCGGTTTTTGCATAATCAAAGCAAAATGGAGATGCAATGCACGAATAGAAGTTTTTAGTTCCTGTACAGGGAATGTCCCTAATGCGGGAATATTTACTAGAGAGGTGACAGCAACTTGAGTAGTAAGGACAAGTTGTCGCACAGGGAGTTGATCCTACTTCGACCGCCTCAGGGGCAGTGCCGGCGACCATCGGCTTGCCGGCGGGGAGGGCTAAGTCCGTTCGACGGACGTAGCGTTTCTCATCGTCTGCAAGACGAGCGTAGGCGCGAACTGAGCTTCATCCCCACAACTCCCCATCCTCCGGCATCTCCAGGCCCCGGCCAGTGACCGTGATGCGGGGCCTCGCCCACTTCCCGCCCTTCATCCTCCGAGACGCTTCGACCTTCCTCGCCTGCTCTACCTTCCACTCGTCTATCACCTCCACACGGGCCTCCCTCTCTGCCCGTAGGATGTGCTCGTTCGCAGCCGACCGCGGGACACGGGCGTGGGTCGCATCAAGGCACAGGTTCAGCTCCGCAACGGCATCAGGCGGGGCCGGTCCAAGCTCCTCCAGGTGATGGGAGATTTGGCTCCAGAGCCCGTGCATGAGGCGGCGCTCGAATTTCGCCTTCACGTAGGCCGGCTTGTCCACAGTATCGCGCGCCTTCCGCGCCGCATCAGCGAGAGAACCGAGGTGCCACTCAAGGGCCTCCTGGGCTACCGCCGCCGTGAACTCGTCAATAATGATGGGTGGAAGCTTTCGACTGTGGAAGAGCACCGGCTGTTCTCGTCAGGAAGGACAGATACGTCCTACCAGCGAAGCTTTGCCGCGGACAATTCGCTATATGTCACATTGTCTTGGCGGGTTGTTTGTGGATTAGTGAATATGCCCACCGCGGCGGCCGGCTTAAGGGCCTCCGTCTCCGCCTGTGCGGCGATACGAAGGGTCCGCTCTTGCTCCTTAGCGGCCAGTGCGAGGCGCTCACCCTCGAAGCGTTCCGCCCAGGCCCGTGCGGCGGCGGCAGGGTCGGTGAAGTCCGGGAGCGCAGGTGTGGCGACCTGGGCCTCCAGCTCCGCCCAGCGGTCCACGATGGCCGCGCGGAGGGGCACGGAGTAGCCGGACACAAGGATGAGGCACTCCCGCTTGGGGAGGTTGAAGCAGGGGTTCCGCTTCCCATTCGATGCCACGTAGTAGCCTTCAAATTTGAGGGCTATTTCATCGCGCGAAAAACCCAGCTCTTCCAGCATGTTGCGTATGTCCCGCATCACGTTGAAGTGCTCCTTGCCGGTCCGCTCGTGAATTTCCAGGCTCGACATGGTGGGGGCGGTGGCCGCGAGGGCGGCGGAGAGGGCGTGGGTCATGGGTGGTCCTTTCAGCGGCCCGCCGGGCTCGCGTTCGGACAACGCAAATCCGCTCCATCCTCCTTTGCGGACATCGGCTGAAAATTGAGCCGATCTCAGGTGCCGTCCACCCCACCGCGGGGTTTGCGCGCGCCGAACGCAAACCCTCGAACGCCTTCAATTCCGCGGTTAGCGGCCCGGCCGGTAGAGCGAGTAGTCCGGCTCGCCGCCGTCTTGGCCCAACCCCGCCACCGCATGAACAGCGGACATCGCAACGAAGCCATAGAAGGCACACGCCCCCCACTCGTCGCGGTGCTTGAAGTAGCGGTAGAGGCTGACAGACACCCCCACCACGAGCGCCAACACCCTGAACGCCATGCGGCCCCTCCCGGTGGTCGAAGCGGAGCATTGCGGGCGGGCGACGTCAATTAGCTTTGCGGTACGGACACGGAGATAGGCGAGCTTGAAGGTGAATGCGGTGGGCCCGGACCAGCCCATCACGAGGAGCGCGAAGCCGTCCCGGTTCATGTTGAAGAGGCGCACGTCCCGCCCCGTCACGGTCGGATGCTTTTCGCTAACCTCTTGAAATTCCACACGACGCAAATCTGCGTCATGGCTTAGAAGGTGGTCGATGTCTCGGAGAACGTCCGCGTGCCTTTTCCCAAAGTGAACCGCGAGGTCCCGGCTACTGACTCTCGGGATTCCTCCGTCGAGCACGAACGGGAGGCCGTGACTGATTCCCCGTGAGCCCCACCATCCAAATCTGGATCGTGGGGCTGCCGGCCGCCTTGGGGGTGCGACCACCGGAACGCATCGTCCCGCCCCCTGTTCTCTCGCTGAGATTGCGCGCTCACAGCCGCGCTAACGCGAGTGTGCGCTCCCACGATGCCGGACAAGCTCAAGAGAACCCTGCTGGGCGCGGTCATCGCCGTGGCCCTCGCCGCTGCTGTCTCCTATGGGCTCATCAGTCAGCAGACCGCAGACAAGCTCCAGACCGAGGCCAACCAGACCCTCAACGAGGGGCAGCCGGGAGCCCAGCCGCAACAGCAACCGACCCCGCAGACAAACGCCCCGCAGAGCCCGGACGCGCAGACCCAGACCCAGCCCGCACCCGACCAGCCGAACGCCAACACCACGCAGGGCCGATGAACATGGATATGGTCGGAGGTGGCGCCCCTAAGCCTGTCGCGGTGGTCGTGGATGATGATTTCCTCGTCCGCATGGATGTCGCCACCACCCTCGAAGATGCCGGTTTCGACACGCTCGAAGCCTGTGACGGCGACAAGGCCATCGCCCTTCTAGCAGACGTCTACGAGCGAGTGGAATTGCTATTCACGGACGTCCAGATGCCGGGCAGTCGAGACGGCCTTGCCCTGGCCCGTGAGGTGTCTCGACGGTGGCCGGACATTGGCATCGTAGTCGCGTCAGGGACCAAGCGTCCGGGGCCGGATGAGTTGCCCGAGGGTGCTACGTTCATCGGCAAGCCATTCAGCGCGGAGACCGTCCACGAGCACCTCTGCAAGGTGCTACCCCAAGAGCGCCGGCCGGAACTGCTCCGCAACCGGCCCTAGCGCGGGGAACCCGTCCCGGCGCTCAAAGGCGAACTGGGCGCGGGCCCAAAGTGCGCCATGAACCTGAGGCCGTCCCAAAGGTCGATCCCGGCGCCCCGCTTCATCGTCGCGGCGAGTAAAAGCGCTTCGTCATCGCTGCGAGCCGCTAACGGCCCGCTCGCCAACACCCTGCCGTCATCGGTCAGCGTGATTGCGCGGTAGGCAGTTGGCTCCTCAGTTGCGATGGGAGGATGCACGACAAGAGACATGCTGATGCTCCTTTCCAAACAGGCGGGAGCACACGGGTCTCTCTGCCACTGGCGCCCATGGTTGTGACCAGCGGTGTCAGCAACCTACGCCTTTCGCTGTGTGAAGCCACTACTTGGGTTGTGCGAACCGTGACCTTTCGCTGCTTCTCAGTGGCGCACTGGCGGCCTTCAACGCGGGACTGAGGATTGCCGCTCAGCTTCCCTCCGTGGGCCTGTAGCGCCCTCCTACGCCACTCTACGCGGCAGGAGCGGCCGGGTTCAGCACCCGATGCACGGACCCCTTCCCGATGCCCAGCTTCGCCGCGATGGCGCCCATGCTCATGCCCTGGTCGGCAAGCGCCTTGATCTCCTCCGAGCGGGCCCGAACGGTCGGCGTCCGTCCCTTGTACGCGCCCTCAGCCTTGGCCTTCGCGATGCCCTCCCGCTGCCGCTCCAGCATCATCTCCCGTTCGAACTGAGCCACGCCGCCCAGCACGTTGAGCATCAGCTTTCCGGTTGGCGTCGTGGTGTCCACGCCCAGGTCCAGGATGCGGAGGGCCACACCCTTGGTCTCCAGGGTCTCGATGATCTTGCCCAGGTGGACGACGCTACGGGCCAAGCGGTCCAGCTTCGTCACCACGAGCATGTCACCGTGACGGGCGAACTCAAGGGCTGCTTCGAGCTGCTTCCGAGGGGCCACGGAGGAGACCTGTTCCTTGAACAGCTTCTCGCATCCCAGGGCGGTGAGTTCGCGGAGCTGGGCCGCAAATCCGGCATCCTGGTCCAGCGTGGAGGTGCGGGCGTATCCGATGAGCATGAGGGTCGTTCCAGGTCCAAGCGTTCCACTAGGTTCTTAGACATAGAACCATCGGCCGTTCCAAAACGCAAGACCATTCTTTTGGAACCGCTTCGTTGGCTTCGTGGAACGTTCCGCAGGAGCAAGCCCTAATGGAACGCTGAGACCACAGGCCCTGCCGTAAGGCGTCATTCAGTCCGACCGCGATATTGTGGACGGCATCGACAAGCACACCGCCGCTGGGCATGCATTGGCGCGGTGTTTCGACCCGAGACCCCATCTCTTCCCATCAGGATCAACACATTGCGCAACCGCGTCAGGCGGTCATTCACCGTCGAAGCCAAGACGAGCGGCCAAGCCCGTTACGTCTCCATCCCCTCCAAGCTGCCCCGACAGCCGGGCAAGCGGACCGGACAGCCCGAAGCGAAGACCCTATGGCCCTCGCTCGATGCTGCCGCCCCTGCCTCTCATGCCTCCGCTGAGGCCGCCCCGGAGCATCGCCGCATCCTCCCGGAGACACCCGTTAACGCAGTCGCGCACTCGCAGGCCCGCCACTTCCTCCAACCGGAGGCCGCTCAGGGCGCTCATCTTCGAGAACTCCCTCTCGCGCTCGGTGCGGATGCCCTTGAGGAGCGTGCGGACCTCATCGTCCGTGAAGGGGCGCTTCTTGGCGCTCCCCTCCTCCCGCCGCTGCTTCGGAGCTTCGAGGGACTGTTGCAGCCACGGGTTCTCCTTCGTCCCGTGCCGCTTCGCCAACCAGCGCCAGTAGGAGCGGAGCGCGGACAAATCCTTGTTGGCCGTCTTGATGGAGACGCCCGGCTCAATGAACTGGTCGTGGATGAAGCGACCGGCAACGCGCTGGGTGATGGCCTCCACGGTCTTGGGCGTTCGCTTGCTGTCACACCACGCCTCTAGGCGCCCGAGAGCCCGCTTGATGTCATCTTGGTAGCCGATGGACAGCCCAGCCTTCTCCGCGAACATGCGCTCAAGGAGGGCGGGGAGTGGCGTCTGGATGCCGAGCGCGATGGCCGCGAAGGTCTGCGCTGCTGCGTGCCCATGCTGCTGCTCAACAGCATCGACATGAACCGCCAGTGCGTCCCCCTCACTGTCGCCTGCCTCGCCCTCGTACTCTACCCCCATGCTCAGCTCGCCGGCTTCTCGGAGCCGTTTCAGCTCCAGAGCATCGGTCACGATGGAGGATTGCACGACGGCCGTTCGCTCGCCCTTTAACGTCCCGCGAAGGCGCTTGATCACGTCCACCTTCTCCCGTTCGGCCTCCAACGGGTCGGTGGTCTGTAGGGCTTGCTTCAGCTTCGTCCGCCCAACTCGGGCGACCATTGAGGGCGGAACGCGGATCACTACGCGGATGCGGTTGCCGTGCCATTCGAGGTGCGTGCCGAGCTTCTTCGAGGGCATCGTACGGGGCCTTGAGAAGGATGTGTCCCCCACGATGTCCCCCGATGTGTCCCCCAAATCAAGCGGAAAAAGCTCAACGATCACAGCATGTCAGGCACCTAGATGGACCTGGGCGTATGGTCCCACTCCCTCCGCCATGCATCATTGCGCCGTCAGCTAGATCGGCGCTCAAGCAGCGCCTTCCCCACCGTTTTCCCCGCTATTGGAGATGCGCCGGCAATCGGCAGGTTTGCCGACATGCCACATATCCGGGCGGACGAGTTCGCCCTCTCTCGCTTGAACGGGAGGGCCGACGCATGACCGATGCGAAGCCCATCTCCGCTTGGCGCGACGACTGTCTGGCCGCTGGCTACAAGCCCTATCACGATCGCTTCAAAGCCCGAGGCGAGGCGCACCTGTCCGACGATCAGCGCATGTACGCTGGCTCGGTGCAGAAGCGCATTTGCGACGCCCGCGGCATCCGCGACCGGGATCGCGGTTTTAGGTGTATCGTCCCGAAAGGTGGCCGCCGGCTTTCGGAAAAAGACGATGCGAAACAAGAGACGAAAACATCGTGCCGGATACGATATCGGGCACGATGGTCTGCCCGTCTCGATCTGGGGTGAAGCGCGCGCTTCACCCTCGCTGCTCAGCGCAGGGTCGGTGACTCGTCGGGCTTGAGCGGACGATCCTCCCCCTCGGGGCCGCCCACAGAGACGTGAGAGTTCAACCGATCCAAGTGCTCGAACACGTGTTCGAAGGCAGATGTCACGGCCTGTTCGAAGGAGCCGTCGGCTTTGCCCTGAGCGTCTTTCAGAGCGCGGAAAAGTTCGCGGTGCTTGGCGGTATCGCTCGACATGGCACACCTCCCTGCCGACCTCGCGCCGGCTCAAGGAGCCAAGTGTCAGCGTCGGATCCGGTTCCTGGGCGGTCTCGCTTTGAAGTTCACCCATGGTCGACGGCGCTGAGGACGCTTCTAAGCAGGGACCGGATTGAGGGCCGACACCCTGATCGCCGCGCAGATGGCGCCCGTCGCTACCGGCTCCCGAACCCTGTCTCGTTGCGCTCGATGGCCTTCATGGCTGCCTCGAACGCCTTGGCCTCGCTGGTAAAGGCGCGGTCGGAGCGTTCGGCCAGCTTGCCGTGCTTCCTGAGAGCCCAACCAAAGTGACCTTCGGGCTTCTTCAGCGGCTCGACCGTGATCGAATAGGGGTGCGGCACTTCGTTCGTCATCTGCGCCATATCGCACGCCAGCCCTTCTCTTGCCAGGACCGACCCAGACCGGCGGCGCCCCCGATACCCTCAAACATCTGCGAGCCGTCGAGACCCCCGTCGTTTCCAGCGCCAGGGTCCAAGAACCGGGTCACGCGGCCGGTCACGGGCAACGCGCGACATGGCCGATCCGAAACCCGCTGCCCGCGTCAGCCAAGCCGCGTTCGCTTGCCGCCGCGGCGTCTCGAAGACGACCGTCACCGAGTGAGCGCTGATTGACGCCGCTTTCCGGTTCCTCCGTTGCGCATGGTTCTACGCATGGAGGGATGTCGGAATTCGCCTCTCGGTGCCGCTCACGCTCGTCCGGGGATAGCGGATACCCGGATGCTGATGCGGGCACACCCGAAACCTGACGCGCTCGCCGAGATGGTGGCGGAGGTGGCGCTGCGGAGATCGACACAGCCCGAGCGTCCGATGCCGACCTCATCCGACCGGCGAACGCCTGAGCCATCGGGAGGCCGCCGAGTTCGGCGTCCATGCCACTCGGGTGAGTGGCCTCCCGAATAATTGGTACGGAGAGAACGATCCCGATCGGTTGGGTTTTCACCGTTAATCGCGGCATTCAATCGAGAGAGAGGTTCGTACCGTCATGAGCCGCCCCCTTTTCACTGCTCTTGCCGTGAGCTTCAGCCTCGTCACGGCCTCCGTCTGCGCGGAATCCGGAAAGCCTGCCGACACCCCATCCGCGACCGAGCCGCCACCCTCTGATCCGATCCCCACTTCCGAGATGCGGAACGCGCCAGTCAAAGCGAAAGCGCGAGCCGGCACGAAAGCCAAGGTCTCGCTCGAACAGACGAATGACGGGGACGTCGCAGGTGGGCAAAGGAGTGCCGACCTGGATCGGAAGCGCAATGAGCAGGACAAACTCATTGCGAGGCGCAATGCAGCCTGGGATGCGAGCATGAAGAAGACGATGAGCGGTATCTGCACCGGATGCTGAAGCTCGCAGGCGGACTGTAGGAAGCCGCCTCGCATCATCGTCGTCAGCACGAAACGGGCTTCGATGCCCTGAGTGCCGTGACGGCGACGATCGGAACGATCCGGCCGTCATCGGGCTCGCATGGCCTGATCGAAAACGGACGGCGACCGAAGCCGCCGCCCGCCGATCTCCGCCTCAGCGCGAGGCCAGCGACTTCGGCAGCTTGAAGGCCCAGAAGCTGCCGCCCTGGTTGATGCCGGTGGTGGCCTTGGCGACCTCGCCGCCCCAGAGCGGCACCGCACCGCCCCAGCCGGCCGCGACGCCGACCCACTGCTCGCCGTCCTGCTCCCAGGTGATCGGCGAGGCGACGACGCCGGTGCCGACCTGGAACTTCCAGACTTCCTCGCCGGTCCTCGCGTCGAAGGCCTTGAGGAAGCCCTCCGGCGTGCCGGTGAAGACGAGGTTGCCCGCGGTGGTGAGCACGCCGGCCCAGAGCGGGGCCTTGTTCTTGTACTCCCACACCACCTTCTTCGTGGCCGGATCGATCGCCTTGAGCGAGCCGATATGGGTGTCGAAGGTCGGCTTGATGGTGAAGCCCGCGCCGAGATAGGCGGCGCCCTTCTTGTAGTTCACCGGCTCGTTCCAGATGTCCATGCCCCACTCGTTGGCGGGAACGTAGAACAGCTTGGTGTCGGGGCTGTAGGCGATCGGGTTCCAGTTCTTGCCGCCGAGGAAGCCCGGGGTCGCGTAGACGGACTTGCCCTTCTTGCCGTCCTCGGACTTGGCCGGGTCGCCGGGGCGGTTGGCGTCGTCGTAGATCGGGCGCCCGTTCTCGTCGATGCCCTTGGCCCAGTTGATGTTGGCCACGAAGGGCATCGCCGACAGGAACTTCCCGTTGGTGCGGTCGAGGACGTAGAAGAAGCCGTTGCGGTCGGCGGTGGCGCCAGCCTTCACGGTCTTGCCGTCCTTCTGCAGGTCGAAGGGCACGAACTCGTTGACGCCATCGTAGTCCCAGCCGTCATGCGGCGTGGTCTGGAAGCCCCAGACGATCTCGCCGTTATCCGGGTTGAGGGCGAGGCGCGAGGCCGACCACTTGTTGTCACCCGGCCGCAGGGCCGAGTTCCAGGGCCCGGGATTGCCGGTGCCGAAGTAGATCAGGTTCAGGTCCGGGTCGTAGGTGCCGCCGAGCCAGGTGGCGCCGCCGCCGAACTTCCAGGTGTCGCCCGGCCAAGTCTCGTTCACCTTGCCGGTCATGGTCGAGGGCTTGCCGTTCAGCTCGCCCACATGGCCCTCGATGACGGGGCGCTTCCACACCACCTCACCGGTCTCGGCATCGCGCGCCTCGACCCGGCCGACGACGCCGAACTCGCCGCCCGACACGCCGGTGATGATCTTGCCCTTCACGATCATCGGCGCGGCGGTGTAGCTGTAGCCGGCCTTGAAGTCGTCGATGTCCTTGCGCCAGACCACCTTGCCGCTCTTCTGGTCGAGCGCGACGAGCTTGGCGTCGAGGGTGCCGAAATAGACCTTGTCCTTGTAGAGGGCGGCGCCGCGGTTCACCACGTCGCAGCAGGGCAGGATGCCCTCGGGAAGGCGGGCGTTGTACTCCCACTTCTTCTCGCCGGTGCGCGCATCGACGGCGTAGAGCCGCGAGTAGGAGCCGGTGACGTAGAGCACGCCGTCCTTGACCAGCGCCTGGCTCTCCTGGCCGCGCTGCTTCTCGCCGCCGAAGGAGAACGACCAGGCCGGGACGAGGCCCTTGATGGTGTCGCGGTTGAGCGCCTTCAGGGGGCTGAAGCGCTGGGCCTGCGGCCCGAGGCCGTAGGTGACAACGTCGTCGGTGGTCTTGGCGTCGTTGAGGATGTCCTGTTCGGTCACCTCGGCGAGGGCCGGCAGGGCGAAGCCGAGGCAGAGGGCGAAAAGCCCCACCGCCGTCAGGAACTGGTTCCGCACTCTCATGTGGCGTGTCCTCCGTGGATCGTGCCGGGCCCGGATGTTTCCGTTGCCCGCGGGGCCGGCTGCCCGATCGAGTCGGCCGAACGCCCCTTGGATCCGAAGCCTAGAGGGCTTCTCAGAGAAGTCTTATTCGTCTTTGGTCGAATGCTGCCGGAAGGCAGCCCAGAGCAGTCGCGATCTGATCTTCCGGCGCACATGCCTTGCGGCGTGCGGGTTGCCGCACGCATTCGACGGAGGAGTATCGCCGGACTGACCGTCTCAGCTTGACGTGCAGGCGCGTTTCTTCTTCCTCCGCCCTCGCGAATCGGGATGGCGGGGGAGGATGAGCGAACGGACCGGCCTCAATAGCCTTGAGGCGCGGTGTAACTGACGCCGTAGCGGGCGCAGATCGCCTTGAGGCGGCCGTCGCTCGCCAGAGCGGAGAGTGCCTCGCCGACCGCGTAGGCGAGATCGCGGGAATCGCTGCGCACCGCGCCGCCGAGATCCCACCGCGTCCGCACGAGGCCCGGCACCGGCACTTCGACCACGGCAACGTCCGCCGGCGCGGCCTTGGCCTCGTCGAGCGCCGCCTCGATGCCGGCGCGCGTGCCGGCCAGGATCGCGGTCTCGCCCGCCAGGAAGGCCTTGGCGGCCGCCTCGAAGCTGCGGAAATGCTTGACGTTGGCCCGGAAGCGCCCGCCCTCGGCACTCATGAGCACGCTGTCGGAGGCGCTGGTGCCCTCGACGGCGACCGTGCCCGCCTCCAAGTCGCGCAGGCTCTCGAAGCCCTCGATCGCACCGCGCCGGTAGGCGAAGGCGAGGCGCTGCTCGAAATAGGGCGTGGTGAGGAAGATCTGCTCGTTGCGCGTGGCGAGGAGGCGATCGTGCGGCACATGCAGCATCAGGTCGGCGAGCGGCGTGCCCGCGAGATCCCCGCGCCAGAGGTTCAGCCGGAAGTCGCCGTCGACGTTCTCCCCCGCATCCACCACCCGCAGGTCGAGGCGCAGCTTGAGGCGATCGGCCAGGGCCTGGGCGATCTCCACGTCGATGCCGCGGGGGGCGCCCCCGGCCTCGTTCGAGAAGGGAAGGTTGTCGTCGTAGACCGCGACGCGCAACACGCCCGATGCCACGACCTCGTCGAAGGGTCGCGCAGCGGCGGCCCCGGCGAACGGGCCCGCGACCGCCAGCGCGGCGAGGCCGGCGGCGAGCGCGCGTCGTGTCGGGAGCGGCATCGTCACTCCTCGTGCTTCGACTCGATGTAGGTGCGGATCGCCCACAGGGCTTCCTGCGACAGCACGCCCTCGAAGGCCGGCATCTTGGTCATGCCGTTGATGATCGCCCCGTGGCGCACGCGCTCCGAAAAGTACTCATCGCCCTCCTTGCCGAGCGGCAGGTAGCGCAGGTCCGGCGCGAGGCCGCCCGAGACGACCTGGAGGCCGTGGCAGCGGGCGCAGTTCTGGTTGTAGCCGGAATCGCCGATCTTGATAGCCTTGGCGTCGCCGCGATAGGGGTTCTCCTCCCGCCACGCCTCACCCAGCGTCGCGAGGCCGCCGGTGTCGACGGGCTGCGGCTGAACATCGCCGTGCCCGAAGGCGACGGACGCGGACAGGGCGAGGGCAAGGAATCCCCCACCCAGGATGGCAGCCTTCATGATCGTTCCTCCCGTTCTTGGCGGGAAGGGGTAGCAAGGGGACCGGGCCGAACCCATTGTGCTTTGGTACGGGAGATTGCGGCCGCCGGGTGCACCTTGGTCCAATACCGATCCCGGCCCCTTCGCCCCTATGCTCGCCGCAACGAACAAGGCGGGAGGCGGGAAAGGGCGATGCTGGCGCGGCTCCGGCAGCGGCACGGCGCGGTACGGGGCCCTGCGGCCCCGGGACCGGACGCGCGCCGCCTCATACTGGCCCTGTTCGGCCTCCTCTGGCTCCTCGCCCTGCTGCCCGCCCCCGCGCGGGCCGAGCCCCTGGCGATCCACTACCTCGAGCGGCGCATCGAGCGCCCGACGCCCCTCAACAACGAGGACCCGATCCCGGACGACGAGGGGCTGAAGGGGGCCGAGCTCGGACTGAAGGATTCGAACGCCACCGGCCGCTTCGTCGCGCTGAGCTTTGCCCTCCACAGCCGCATCGTCGAGCCGGACGAGGATGTTCGCGCGGCGTTCCTAAGCCTCGGCGCGCCGCGCTTCGTCGTCCTGAACGCACCGGCCGCGGACGTGCTGGCTCTGGCCGACCTGCCCGAGGCCCGGAACACCGTGTTCCTCAATGTCGGCGCCCCCGACACGCGCCTGCGCGAGGCCGATTGCCGGCCCCGGCTGCTCCATGTCCTGCCCTCGCGGGCGATGCTCGCCGACGCGCTGGTGCAGTTCCTCGCCTACAAGCGCTGGACCCGCATCCTGCTGCTCGCCGGACCGACGCCGGCCGACGCGCTCTATGCCGAGGCGCTGAAGCGCGCCGCCAAAAAATTCGGTGCGCGGGTCGTGGCCGAGCAGCGCTTCGACCCGCAGGGCAGCGACACGCGGGACACGGCCCTGCGCGAGTTCGTGCTGCCCACCCGCGGCCCCGAGCACGATGTCGTCGCGGTGGCCGACGAGGCGGGGGCGTTCGGGGCGAACCTTCCCTACAACACCGCCGCGGCCCGCCCCGTGGTCGGCACGCAGGGCTTGAGCCCCGCGGCCTGGGGCCGGCCGGTCGAAGCCTGGGCCGCCGTGCAGCTCCAGGGCCGGTTCCGCCGTCTGGCGGGCCGGGCGATGCGGCCGGTCGACTATGCCGGCTGGATGGCGGTGCATGCGCTCGGCGAAGCGGCAGTCCAGGCCCGCAGCACCGATCCCACCACGGTCGCGGCGCTGGTGCTGTCGCCGGGCTTCGAGGCCGGCGGCTTCAAGGGCCGGCCCCTGAGCTTCCGCGCCTGGGACGGGCAGCTGCGCCAGCCCGTCTTCCTGCTCTGGCCGGGCGCGGTCACGGCCACCGCCCCGATCGAGGGCTTCCAGCACCAGCGCACCGAACTCGACACCCTCGGCTCGGACGAGCCGGAGAGCGCCTGCCGCGCCTTCCGGAAGGCGGGCTGATGCCCGCGCCCGGCCCTGCCACGACGTCACCGGGAGCCCGACCCATGCGCCGCATCGCGACCGCACGCCTCGCTTTCCTGCTCGGCCTCTTGCTCGGCCTCTCGGCTGGGCCGGTACGGGCGGAAGAGATCTTCGTCTCGAACGAGCGCGACAACACCGTTTCGGTGATCGACGGCACCACGCTCGAGGTGATCCGTACCTTTCCCGTCGGGCGGCGCCCGCGCGGACTCACCTTCTCCCGCGACGGCCGCACGCTCTACGTCTGCGCCAGCGATTCGGATGCGGTGCAGGTGATCGACCCCGATACGGGCGCGGTGCGCTACAACCTGCCCTCCGGCGAGGATCCGGAGCAGTTCGCGCTGGCGCCGGACGACCGCACCCTCTTCATCGCCAACGAGGAGAACGCCACCACCACCGTCGTGGACGCGCAGACGCGCAAGGTCCTGGCGCAGATCGATGTCGGCATCGAGCCCGAGGGCATGGCTGTGAGCCCGGACGGCAAGATCGCGGTCACGACCTCTGAAACGACCAACATGGTCCACTGGATCGACGTGCCGACGCTGACCGCGACCGACGCGACGCCGGTGGGCCAGCGTCCGCGCGCCGCCGCGTTCTCGGCGGACGGGCGGGTGCTGTGGGCGACCTCCGAGATCGGCGGTACCGTCGCGGTGATCGACACCGCCACCCGCAAGGTCATCGAGACCATCGAATTTGCGGTGAAGGGCATCGCCGCCGACCGGCTCCAGCCCGTGGGCGTCACCCTGACCCGGGATGGGCGCTTCGCCTTCGTGGCACTCGGCCCCTCCGACCGGGTCGCCGTGATCGACGCCAAGACCCATAAGGTGCTGAACTACATCCTCGTCGGGCGCCGTGTCTGGCAGCTCGCCATGACGCCCGACGAATCGCGGCTCTTCACCACCAACGGTGTCTCGGGCGACGTCACCGTGATCGATGTCGCGACCCAGCGCCCGGTCCGCAGCGTCAGGGTCGGCCGCTTCCCCTGGGGCGTCGCTGTGCGTCCTGCGCCCAGCGCCGCCGCCTCCGCCGACGGCGCCCCGTGACTCTTCGCCCGCTCCTCGTCGCAATCCTGGCCCTCCTCGGCGCGGCCCTGCCGGCCGCGGCCGGAACCCTCGACCGGGCGCAGCTCGAACGGCATTTCCCCGCGCCCCTCGTGGTGGGCGAGCGCGACGAGGCGTTGCCGGTCTGGCCGATCCTCAAGCAGGAGGCCGGCAGCTACGAGGTCTTCGCCTACGCCTTCGCGTCGGTCGACTTCGCACCGATCCCCGGCTTCGGCGGCACGCCCCCGAACCTGCTCGTCGCGCTCGCGCCCGACGGCTCGTTCCGCGACGTGAAGGTCCTCTCCCACCACGAGCCGGTCTTCCTCGAAGGCCTGGGCTCGGAGCCGCTCTTCGCCTTCGTGGAGCAGTATGTCGGGCTCTCGGCGCGGCGCGCGATCCGGGTCGGCCGGCCGAATGCCCGCGGCTCCGGCGCCCCGCCCCAGACCACCGTCGACGGGATCTCCATGGCCACCGCCTCGACGCGGGTGATCAACGAGTCGATCCTGGCCGCCGCACTCGCCGTGGCGCGGGCGAAGCTCGGTTTCGGAGCGGCCAATGTCGGCCTGCGGGTGGAGGCCCGGCCCGATGCCGGCGAGCGCCTGACCGCGGCCGACCTTCTCGCCCGCGGTTGGCTGCGCCGCTTCACCGTGACCAACGGGCAGGTCGAAACCGCCTTCCGCGACACCGCCGTGGCCGAGCCCGTCGACGGACCGGCCGAGGCACCCTTCACCGACCTCACCTTCGCCTATCTCAACGTGCCGGCGATCGGCCGTACCCTGCTCGGGCCCGAGCGCTTCGCGGCGCTGACGCGCGAACTCGGCCCCGGCGACCATGCGGTGATGGTGGTGAGCCACGGTCCCGAGAACCCGCTCGGCGAGGACTTCGTGCTGGGCTCCATTCCCGACCGGCTCGCCGTGGCGCAGGGGGGACTGGCGGTGAACGCCCGGGACATGGCGATCGAGCGGCGCGGGGCCGCCGCGGACCTGCCGGAGGGTCCCTGGACGATCCTGCGGATCACCGGCGCAGCCGGGTTCGATCCCTCCGCCCCCTGGACCCTGAGCCAGAGGATCGTGCGCGAGCGCGGCCAGATCCTCTCGGAGAAGATCTCGCGGGAGTTCTCGGCAGAGTACGCGCTGCCCGCGGAGCTGTTCGTGCGCGAGGCCGCGGAGGCGGGCCCGAGCTGGACCGATCCGTGGCGGGCGCGCGGACCCGAACTCGGCCTCGTCGCCCTGGCGCTCGCCGGGCTGGTGCCGGTGCTGGCCCGTCAGCGCGGCCTCGTGGCGGATCGGCGCCGCTTCGGCCTCTTCCGGCTTGCCTTCCTCGCCTTCGCGCTTGGCTTCATCGGCTGGTACGCCCAGGCGCAGCTCTCGATCGTCACGCTGGTCGGCCTCGTGCGCGCAGCCACGGTCACGCACGACCTCACCTTCCTGCTCTACGACCCGCCCTCGCTGCTGCTCTGGGCCTTCGTGATCGCCAGCCTCGTGGTCTGGGGCCGCGGCACCTTCTGCGGCTGGCTCTGTCCCTTCGGTGCCCTTCAGGAGTTTCTCGCCCTCCTGGCCAAGCCCCTGCGCATCCGACCTATCGCGGTGCCGCCCCGGCTCGATCAGGCGTTGCGGCAGGTGAAGTACGCTCTGCTCGCCGGCATCCTCGTGGCGGCCGCGGCGGGCTCGCCGCTCGCCGACAGCCTGTCCGAGGCCGAGCCGTTCAAGACGGCGATCACCCTGTCCTTCGTGCGGTCCTGGCCGTTCGTGGCCTACGCGCTCGGCCTGCTTGTCCTCAACCTCTTCGTCTACAAGGGCTTCTGCCGCTACCTCTGCCCCCTCGGCGCGAGCCTCGCCGTGCTCGGGCGCCTGCGCCTGCTCGACTGGATTCCTCGACGTTCCGAGTGCGGCAGCCCCTGCCAGCTCTGCAAGGTGCGCTGCCGCTACGGTGCGATCCGTCCGAACGGACGGATCGACTACCCCGAGTGCTTCCAGTGCATGGACTGCGTCACGATCATCCACGATCCCGGGCAGTGCGTGCCGCAGGTGGTGGCGCGCCGGCGCGGGCGGCGGATCGCGCCGCAGCCGGTCGCGGCGGAGTGAGCGCGATGCGGCTGCAACCCGGCCCGTCCCGGCGGCGCATCCTCCTCGGCACCGCCGGCCTCGCCGCGGCGGCCTTCGGCGGTCCCGCCGCGTTCCGGGCTCTGGCGCACGGGCACGGCTTCGTGACCCGCACGCGCGCGGGGCTCGCCTTCGGGACCGTCGCTGCGCTCACCGTCGCCGGCCCGGACAGTCACGCACTCGATGCGGCCCTGAGCGACGGCTTTGCCGCGATCCGCGAGGTGGAGGCCGCCGCCAGCCTGCTGCGCCCCGACAGCGCTCTGTCGCGCCTCAACCGCGAGGGCCGGCTCGATGCCGCCCCCGCAGACCTGACGACGATGCTGGGCTTCGCCCTCGACCTCGCGGCGCGAACCGGGGGCGCCTTCGACCCCACCGTGCAGCCGCTCTGGCCGCTCTGGGCCGAGGCGTCCGCACGCGGCGAGAGGCCCGATGCGGCCGCGCTCCGAGCCGCGGTCGCCCGCATCGGCTGGCGCCGGGTGCTGCTCACGCCGGAGCACATCGTGATGGAGCCCGGCACCGCCGTGACGCTGAACGCGCTGGCCCAGGGTTACGCCGCCGACCGGGTGATGGCGGTGCTTCGGGCGCGGGGGATCGCGGATGCCTTCGTGGACACGGGCGAGTTCGGCGCGCTGGGGACGCATGCGGACGGGACGCCCTGGACGCTCGGCATCGCCGACCCGCGCCGGGCGGAGATGCTCGCGGCGGTGATCGCTCCGTTCGCAGGATTCGCCGCGACGTCGGGAGACTACAACATGAGCTTCTCGCCGGACCACGCCGACCACCACATCTTCGATCCCGCCACGGGGCGTTCCCCACGGGGTCTGTCGTCCGTGACGGTCACGGCCGAGTCCGGACTTCTGGCCGATGGGCTTTCCACCGCCTGCATGGTTCTGGGCGAGGTGCCGGCCCGTGAACTGATGGCCGGATGGCCGGGCTGCGCGGCCCGTTTCGTCGGCAAGAGTTGAGAGCGGCACAGGGTTGTCGACGATGTGGCCCCTCCGACCCCAGAGCCGTCTCTCGATGCCAGGCGCAACGACCGGAGCGGGAAGAGATCGCCCGGTTCGCGCTCGACCGCACGGAGGCGGGATGCGTCGTCTCGCCCGCCGGGGGCTCGCGGCGCTGGCGGTGCTGTCCGTGCTCGGTTCGGTCGCGAGAGCCGAGCCGGCGCCCGCCGTCGCGCTCGTGGTTGCCGTCGACGTGTCGCAATCCGTCGACGAGGCGCGCTTCACCCTGCAGATGGAGGGGATCGCCGCGGCCCTGGAGGACCCGGAGGTCGTCGCGACGATGACGGGGCGCCCGGGGGGTACCCTGTTCTCCATGGTGACCTGGGCCGATCGGGCGAGCCTGGCGCTCGGCTGGCGCCGGATCGCCAGCCGCGCCGACGCACGCGCCGCCGCGGCGCAGGTCCGGGCCACGCCCCGGCAATCGGGCGAGTTCACCTGTCTCGGGCAGATGTTCCGCACGGTCGCGGCCAGCGTGATCCCGGCGATGCCGGTGCCGGCCGGGCGGATCGTCGTCGATGTCTCCGGGGACGGGATCGACAACTGCACCGATCCCGACAGCCTGGAGGCCGAGCGCTCGGCGCTCCTCGCCACCGAGGCCACGATCAACGGATTGCCGATCCTCGTGCCGGGCGAGAACGACGTGGTCGGCGCCGGCGCCTACCGCGCGCCCGGCTACGGCCTTCGCGCGACGCCGCTGCCGCAGGAGCGCATGGGGCTCGTGCAATGGTACCGCGCCCATGTCATGGGCGGCCCCGGAGCGTTCCTCCTGACGGCGGCGGGCTACGACGACTTCTCGCGGGCGCTGCGGCGCAAGTTCGTGGTGGAAGTCAGCGATGCGAACCTCCGCGCCGGTCGGTGAGCGGGTCCGGGCCGATTCCTTTGTGCGTAGACGGCGCTGGGGTACCGCGCAGACACGGTCGTCGGCCGGCCGGGCACGCGAAAAGGTCTTCCTGGACATCAGGATCTTCAGCAACAAGGCCTGTGACCGGCGCTTCCTCGACGAGACCGATGCGGCCGCCGGGAAGCCCTAGCGCCTGCGCTATTTGGAGGTGGGGTGTGAGGCCGTTTCCGTTTGATCGCTTCGGTCTCTTCCCTCGTCCTTGCGAGGCTCAGCGAAAGCAATCGGGGGCTCCGTACCTTCCGGACAGGTCGCGCTCCGGGTCGCTTCGGCTCCGCCTCGCGATGACGGAGCGAGGCGAAGGCTGAGGCGATCAAACGGAGACGATATGCGGCCGATCAGAACCGAACGCGGCGTGTCCGATGCCTCCATGTCCGGCCGTCCTTGGGATCACCGCCCGCCCGTCGCCCGCCGGGTCCGGCGCTCCGCCTTGCGGGTTGCCGTCTCGCGCAGGTGATGCTCGATCGCGTCGTTGGCACGCCCGCGCATCTGTCGGATCGCCTCGACATCGTCGAACGTGTCGGGGAAGCGCCGCGAGAGCCAGAGATAGGCGCTCGCGAGCTTCACCGTCCGCTCCTGGTAGTCGAGTTCTCCGGCCAGACTCGCCCGCAGGGCCGGGACCGTCGCGCCCGCGGCTCGCACCTGGCTCCAGCGCTCCAGCATCCCCATCGCGATCTCGTCGCGGCGGTTGATCGGGCAGACCGAGAAGGCGAACTTCTCCTCGATCGGCAGGCGGGCGCGGTCGATGGTGCGGGCGATCTCCAGAACCTCCTCCAGGGCCGAGGGCTGGAACGGCGAACCCGCGTAGAAGGTGGCGCGGGCAAAGTGCGTCATCACCTCGAACAGACTCGGCGTGCGCATCTCCTCGGCGACGGAGCGGATCGCGGTCAGGTCCGGGCGCACGTAGAAGCGCGTGTCGGCCGCCGGCGCCGTGGGCGCGCCCGCCAGCGCGGCCCTGATCGGATCGAGGGCGGTCTCCTCCGTCGCGGCGACGTAGCCGACCTCATGATGTCCGTAGCGCCCGGCCCGGCCGGCGATCTGCCGGATCTCGGAATTGGTGAGGGCGCGATCCTCCACGCCGTCCCACTTGCGCACCGCCGAGAACACGATCCGCTTCAGCGGCCCGAGATTGAGGCCCATGCCGATCGCGTCCGTCGTCACGAGCACGTCGGCCTCGCCAGAGCGGAAGCGCGCGGCTTCCGCCCGGCGCACCTCCGGCGACAGGGCGCCGTAGATCGTCGCGACGCGGTGCCCGCGGGCGACCAGGATCTCCCGGTTCTCGTGCACGGCGCGGCGGGAGAAGGCGACCACGGCATCCCCCGGCTCGACCTTCTCCAGGGGCACGGGCGCGTCCAGGAGCAGCAGGGGCGACTTGCGCTCGAAGGGGATCACCTCCAGCGACTCGTTCGCCGCCTCCGCCGCGCGCCGGACATAGGAGAGGGCGTCGTCGGAGCCGCAAACGATGACGGTCCGAGCCGGGACGCCGAACAGGGCGTTGGTCCAGGCCCAGCCGCGGTCGGGGTCGGCGAGCATCTGGATCTCGTCGATCACAGCGACGTCGATCGGGCGCGTCAGGTCGGCGGTCTCGATCGTGCGCGCTGTGTGGGTCGGGTCGGCCTCGCCCAGCACCTCCTCGCCCGTGACCATGCCGGCCCGCAGGCCGCGCTCGCGCAGGGCCTCGTAATTCTCCAGCGCCAGGAGTCGCAGCGGGGCCAGATAGGCGCCCGTCGGCGCGGCGGTCAGCGCCTGCAGGGCCGCGTAGGTCTTGCCGGAATTCGTCGGCCCCATGTGGAACAGGATGCGCCGGTTCAGGCGCCGGGCTGCGGCGAACTTCTCGATATAGGCCCCGAACCCGACCTGATCCCGCAGGCGCCGCAGGCGGGAGCCCTCGCGCGCCACGGCCTTGGCCCGCTGGCGGACCGGCGTGAGGGCGTCGGCCAGCGAGCGGGCGAGCTTGGGACCGAAGCGGAACTGGCGGGAGCGCAGGGAGCGGTCCATGTGCTCGAGATAGGCCGCGGCATCGGCCCCCACCTCCCGCAGGTCGGTCAGGATCTGCGCCCGGAGTCGTTCGACCGGCTTGCGCAGTTCGCGCGTGGTTTGGACCGCGATCTCGGCCACCGCCGCGCGCAGCGCGTCCAGACGGTGGGTCGGATCGTTGCGCCCCGCCATGGCTGCCAGGATCTCGGCGGTGCCTGTATCCGGAAGGGTGTCCAGGCGCAGGTCCAGGCGACCGGCATCGAGCAGCGGGATGCCGACCCGGATGGTCCAGGCGACGCGGTGATCCTTGGTCACCGCGGCCTTGAGCGCGGGAACCGCCTGCTTCAGGGCGGGGATGCCGGTCTCGGCGAAGGCCCGCGCCGTGCGCATCTCCCGCAGAGCCCGCGCCACGCGCTCGTCCTCGACCGCGGCTCCGAACTCCGGCAGTTCGAGATGGGCGCGCAAGGCTTCGAAATCGACGCCCTTGGCCGAGAGGCCGAGACGCCCGACGGACTCGATCAGGCTCTCGATCGTGGGATGAAGACGCTTGCGCGCCATGGATCAACCTCTGCTCTCTGCGGCCTGACCGAGCGTCCGAAGATAAGGGCCGTCTGGCAAGGCAGGTTTCGAGGAAAAGGCGCGATGATCGCGATCACGCCCCCGCGTGGACGGGACCGGCGCGAGCGCGAATGAAGCGCCCGCCCGGGGTTCCGGGGCCGCGAAGCGGCGGCAATGCCGACCTCTCGCGATCCTGAGGTGGCCCGCCCGTCAGGCCCGCTCGCCGCCGAGCACGAGACGCAGGGAGCGGGCGAGTTCGTCGCGCCGATAGGGCTTGTTGAGCACCGGGAGTTCGCCGTGACCGATGACCTGCCCTTCGTCGAGATTGGCCACGTAGCCCGAGGTCAGCAGGATCTTGATGCCGGGGCGCACCCGCTGGGCCTCGGCGGCGAGCTGCGAGCCGTTCATTCCACCGGGCATGACCACGTCGGAGAACAGGATGTCGATGCGCTCGACGCCCCTCAGATGCTCCAGGGCCTCGGCGGCGTTGCGCGCCACGATCACCCGGTAGCGCAGCTCCTCCAGGCTCTCGACGGCCATGCCGAGCACGGGCTCGTCGTCCTCGACCAGGAGCACCGTCTCGCCCTCGCCGGCACGGCGCAGGGGAATGGCGGCGACCGGGCCGGTCCCGGCCTCCTCGCCGGCCGGATCGGTCGAGCGCGGGAAGTAGAGGCTGACCGTCGTGCCCGCACCGACTTCCGATTCGATCTGCGCGAAGCCCTTGGCGCTGCGCGTGAAGCCGTAGACTTGGCTGAGACCGAGCCCGGTGCCCTTGCCGACCTCCTTCGTGGTGAAGAACGGATCGAACACGCGCTGGAGCTTGTCCGCCGGGATACCGCTGCCGGTGTCGCTCACGCTGATCACGACGTAAGGTCCCGGCGGCACGCCCCGGTCGGCGACCGCCGCCGTGCCGAGCCGGACGTTGCGGCTCGTGACCGCGATGCGGGCATGCCCGTTGCGGCCTTCCAGCGCGTCGCGCGCGTTGACGATCAGGTTGAGCACCGCCGCCTCGAACTGCGCGGGATCGATCCGGATCGGGTCGATGGCCGGATCGAGATCGAAGGCGAGTTCGACCGCACCGGTCGCCGCGCGCTCGGCCAGCGGCCTGAAGTCGATGAGCAGCCGGTTCGGGTTGAGGGTCTGCGGGCGCAGCATCTGCCGGCGCGAGAAGGCCAGGAGCTGCTGCGTCAGCTGCTCGCCGCGCCGGGCCGCGCCCATGGCCGCCTCGGCCAGCCGCTTCACCCGGTCGACCTGCTCGGGGCGCCGCAGCATCATGTCGAGGCCGCCGACGATCACGGTGAGCAAGTTGTTGAAATCGTGCGCCACGCCGCCGGTCAATTGCCCGATGGCCTCCATCTTCTGGGCCTGCCGCAGGGCTTCCTCGGTGACGTGCTGGTCGGTGCGGTCCATCAGGATGCCGGCGATGCGCAGCGGCGTCCCGACCTCGTCGCGCTTGACCTGCCCGCGCATCGCGATCCAGCGCACCGCCCCGTCGCCCCGCCGGATGCGGCATTCGAGGTCGAGCCGACCGGTCTGCGCCACCTCGGCGAAGGCGTGCTTGGCGGCCTCCCGATCCTCCTCGACCACGTGGGCGAGGAAACTCTCCCGATCCCAGGCGCGCCCCGCGCCCTCGTAGCCGAAGACGGCATCGAAGCGGGGCGAGCGGCGGTGGGCTCCGGTGACGATGTCGATATCCCACGAGGTCATGCCGGCCGCGTCGAGGGCGAAGGCCAGGGTCTCGTGCGCGGCCTCGACCTCCCGCGTCCGCTCCGCGACGCGCCGCTCCAGCCCCTCGTTCGCGAGGCGCAGCTGCTCCTGGGCCCGCTCCCGCTCCAGCAGGTGCTCCCGCGCCTGATACTGGCGCCGCCGCGCCCGCAGGGACGAGGCCACGGCGCTCGTCAGCGTCTCGGCGTTGATGGGGCGCTCCAGCAGGACGACGTTGCCCAGCCGCCTCAGCAGCTCCGCCGCCCGCTCGGTCCGGCGGCCGGCCTGGCGCGTGGCCAGCACGATGAAGGGGAAGTCCGACCAGGGCGGCTGCGCCTCGAGCCAAGCGAACAGGTCCGCGGTGCCGCCGTCGGCCAATGCCTCCTCGGTCACCAGCGCGGTCCCCGCGCCGGCCCGGAGGCAATCCAACCAACCCGCCCCGTCCGTGCAGATCCGGTTGGTGAGGCCCGAGCGGTCCAGCACTGCCGAGATCACCGCGGCATCCCGCCCGCGGGGAGCCAGGATGAGGATGCACTCCTCGAAGGCCGCCATCACGCGTCGTCCGACGCGCCGTTCGCCAGCATGGCCACCCGCCCGTGATAGGCCGGCAGGCCTGTGAGAACGCCCTCGAAATCGGTGAGCGCCTCTCCGACCTGCAGCCCCCCCGTCGACAGGCGCAGCTCGCGGATCGTGCGCTCGTGCGCGTTGACGCGGCTCTTCACCACGGAAAGTGCCGTGCGGATCTGGCCCTTGGCTTCGAAGAAGCGGAACAGCAGGATGCAATCGCTGAGATAGCTGAGGTCGATGTCGGACCGGACCTCACCGATGACGCCGTGCTGGCCGAGCACGAGGAGCGTGGTCACGCCTTGCTGGTTCAGGTAGCTCAGGAGTTCGTGCATCTGCAGGACGAGGAACTCCTCGCCCGGCATGGCGTGCAGGTAGGCGTTCAGGCTGTCGACGGCGATGAAGGTGGAGCCGCGCTCCTCGACGGCCTGTCGCACCATCGCGGCGAACTCACCCGGCGACACCTCGGCGGGATCGATCTGCGTGATCGCGAGCCGCCCGGCCTCGATATGCGGCTTCAGGTCCATGCTGAGCATGGCCGCCCGGGTCAGCACGGTCGCGAGGCCCTCGTCGAACAGGTAGTAGGTCGCCGTCTCGCCCCGCTCCAGCGCGGTCAGCATGCAGCGCAGGCTGGTCGTCGTCTTGCCCACGCCGGAGGGTCCGAGCAGCAGCGTGTTGGTGCCCGGCACGAGGCCGCCCCCGAGCAGCAGGTCCAGCTCCGCTGAGCCGGTCGGGCGCGCCGACGGGTCGAAGGCCGTGTGATGGTCGGCCGCGATCAGGCGCGGGAAGACCTGGATGCCGCCGGTCTCCACCAGGAAGTCGTGGTAACCGCCGCGGAACTTGATGCCGCGCATCTTCACGATGCGCAGCCGGCGCCGCTCGGAGCCGAAGTTGCGCGGCAGCTGGTCGAGCGAGATCACGCCGTGGGCGATGCTGTGGAGCTGGACGTCGCCGATCTCGGAAGTGCGGTCGTCGAGCAGCAGGACGGTGCAGGAGCGCTTGGCGAAGAACTGCTTGAGGGCCAGGATCTGGCGCCGGTAGCGCAGCGGGTTCTGGGCCAGCAGGCGCAGCTCCGAGAGGCTGTCGAACACCACGCGCCGCGGCTGAAGATCCTCGACCCGGGCGATGACCTCCCGAACGGTCTCGCCGAGCTCGATCTCGGAGGGATGCAGGATCGATTGCTCGCTGTCGGGGTCGAGCCCCAACTCGTTGACGAGTTCGTAGATGTCGATCTCGTCGAGCGACCAGCCGTGCGCCGCCGCCGCGGCGCGCAGCTCGTCCTCCGTCTCCGACAGCGTGACGTAGAGGCCGCGCTCGCCCCGGGCCGCGCCGTCGAGCAGGAACTGCAGGGCGAGCGTCGTCTTGCCGGTGCCGGGAGTGCCCTCCAGCAGGTAGAGCCGATCCGGCGTCAGGCCGCCGCCCAGAACCTCGTCCAGGCCCGGAATGCCGAACGAGATCCGGGACACGGGACCGGATCGTGGCCCTGCTGCGCTCACACTCTCAGTCATCGGCTCGGACGTGGCTCCTGTCTCGCTTCAAGCATCTGGCATGGCCGTACTGCCCATGGCTGCCGAGGCCGGCCTCGGCCTCGGCGCCGGTGATAACGCACGGAGGCCGAATTCGGCCTCATGATTTGGGCGGGAGAGAGCGTGTCCGTCGACAATCGTCTTGCGCACGCAGCACCGAACGAAGGCGCCGTTCCGCTCAGGCGCACCACCTCGCACGATGTCCTTGAAGGCTGGGCGCACGAAAAATCGTCGCCCACGCGGGAACCCCACGAAGGCGCCCGCGTTTCGCGCGTGCGGGGCCTCACAAAGGCCCGCAGGTTGGGCGCCGGACACGGTGTCCGGCGGCTCTCGTCATCACGTTGCTCACGAGGAGGATGTGGTCATGAGGACGTTCGATTTCGCCCCACTCTACCGCTCCACGGTTGGCTTCGACCGCCTGTTCTCGCTTCTCGATCAATCGGCTCAGGCCGATCCCTCGGCCACCTGGCCTCCCTACAACATCGAGAGGGTGGCCGCGGATTCCTATCGCATCACGATGGCGGTGGCGGGCTTCTCTCCCGAGGAGATCGAACTGACGCAGCACGACACGGCGCTCCACGTCGCCGGCCAGAAGGCGAGCCAGGAGGGCGAGCGTCAGTACCTGCATCGCGGCATCGCCGCGCGCAGCTTCCGCCAGACCTTCAACCTCGCCGACCACGTGAAGGTCACCGGCGCGAGCCTGGAGAACGGCCTGCTCACCGTGAACCTCACCCGCGAGGTGCCGGAGGCCTTGAAGCCCCGCCGCATCGCCATCGGCGGCGCGCAGTCCGCCCTCGGTCAGGACAACGCGCCCGCCCCGGTCGAGGACCGCGCCGCGGCGGCCTGAGCCGATCCGGCTTCGGCCGACGATCAGCACCCCTCGGGGGCCTTTCGGCCCACGAGGGCTTCACCCTTTCGCGCCCCAATGCGTGCCTTGAGGGAGGATGCCTCATGTCGATGATGGAGATGCAAGCGTTCCATTCCGCCCCCGTGAACGGGGCTGCCCCCCCGCCGGCCTCGTTCGAGGCGTGGCAGGCGCTGGTCGCGCCCGGCGACGTGTTCCGCCATCCGCGGGACGTGCTGACCCATCCCGGATTGTCCGAGGAGGAGAAGCGCCGGATCCTGGCCTCCTGGGCCTCGGATGCCTGCGCGCTGGAGAACGCGCCCGCCCTGCGCTGCCTGCCCGGCTGCCGGGCCGAGCCGGTCTGCGTCGATGCCGTGCTCGACGCCCTGGCCGAACTCGATGTCGGGCCTGCGCCGACGAAAGCGCGGCGAACGCTTGGGGCCTTGCCGCGGCGGCGCCCGGGCCGCCTGCCCGGCCACCGCCGCCACAACCGCCCCGGACGTCGGGACGACGACGATGATCCGCCACCCTGTCCGGCGGCACGGATGCCGCGCCCGCGGCTACCGCCGAGCCTGGACGCGAGGGCGATCGCGCTACCGGCCTAGAGCATCGTCCCGAAAGGTGGCCGCCGGCTTTCGGAAAAAGACGATGCGAAACAAGAGCCTAGACCATCGTGCCGGATACGATATCCGGCACGATGGTCTCGCGAGCTTGGGCGCTCACCGGCCGCGCGGTTCGCGCGCAGTGTTCGGGAAGGCCGGGCTGTTGCTGCGGTTGAACACGGTGGCGACGGGCGCGCCGCTGGCCTCCGTCGACACCGACCGGGAGGGAAAATACGGATCGTAGGCGGCCGGGATGCGATGCTTGGTCGACTCGGGCTTTTGCGCCAGCGCGGCGGCAACAGGCTTCATGGGAAAGGCGGTCCGTCGCTGTGAAGCGCGGACGTTAAACGGAAAAGGTGAATCGACCTGTCACCGAAAGGGCACGGCGGCGGGCGCCGTCGCCCGGTCGGTTACCCGGCGCTCATCCGTCGATCGCAGGGGAAGCGTCCGTTGCGGACCGCTCCCGGAGCAGGCCGCGGCTCAGGGCGGCGATGTCGAGCCGGTCGAGACTTGTCAGGACGAGGTCGGCACCCGCCTCGCGCAGCAGGGCTTCGTCGCCGAGGCGGGCGATCCCGAGCGCGGCCATGCCGCCCGCCCGCGCCGCCGCGATGCCGGACGGCGCGTCCTCGACGACGAGACATTCGGCGGGCGGGGCGTCCACGGCCTCGGCCGCGAGAAGGAACAGGGCCGGGTCGGGCTTGCCCCGCGGCACCTCGCGCCCGCTCAGATCGGCGTCGAACAGATCGCGCAGGGTGCGCCCACCCGGCAGGAGCACCCGGGTCAGCATCGCGTCGGCATTCTTCGAGGAGGAGGCGAGCGCCAGACGCAGGCCCGCCCCCTTCAGGCCCAGGGCCAGATGCGTTGCGTCCGGGAAGGCCTCGAAGCACTTCTCGGCGATCAGGCGATCGATCACCGCCTGCTTGCGCTCGGCATAGGCCGCGGCCTGCGCGGCGGCCTCGGCACCGCCGAGCGCTTCGAGCGCGGCCCGCGCCCCGTCGAGGCGCCGCTTGCCCGCGACATGGGCCTGATAGAAGGCGGTGGTGAACCCCGCCGGGTCGGCGAAGTCGGCCAGCGCCTCGCGCCAAGCCCGCTCGTGCGGAGAGTTCACGAGCACGCCGTCCACGTCGAAGATCGCCGCGCGCAGGCTCCGCGTCACGGCTTGCCTGCCTCGGATGCGCCGTCCACGCGCAGCGCGCATTGGGGAGACGGCAGGCTCGGCGCCCGGGTGGGCCGCCTACGAGCCGGGCGACGGGTCATGCATCCTCGCGGAAGCCGGTCGGAGGGCGCGGGTGATCGTGGGTGTGGCCGGCGAGAGGTCGAGGCGTTCGTCGCCGTGCCAGAGGCTCAGCCCCGCGCCGTCCGCTAGATGGTAGCTTGCGGTGCCGTGGTCGATCTCGACGCGCAGCCTCTGCCCCCGGACGCTCAGGGGGAAGCTCAGGCGCGTCCAGGCGTCGGGCAGGCGGGGATCGAAGCGCAGTTGCCCCTGCCCATCGCGAAGGCCCGCGAAGCCGTAGATCAGGGCGAGCCAGGTGCCGCCGATGGCCGCGATATGGGCCCCGTGCATCATGTTTCCGCCGAGATCGGACAGGTCCATCGCCAGGGCGAAGGTGAAGTAGTGGATCGCCTTGTCCCGCAGGCCGATCTCGTTGGCGACGATGCTCTGGATGCAGACCGAGAGCGAGGAATCGTGGGTGGTGAGCGGATCGTAGTATTCGAAGTTGCGCCGTTTGGCCTCCGCCGTGAACTGATCGCCCAGCAGGAACATGGCAAGGACCGTGTCGGCCTGCTTGATCACCTGTGAGCGGTAGAGGTTCAGCGGGTGATAATGCAGCAGGAGCGGATAGTTCTCCTCCGGCGTGCCGGCAAAATCCCATTCCTGCAGGTTGAGGAAATCGTCGTCCTGGGGATGCACCTTCAGACGCTCGTCGTAGGGAATGTACATCCGCTCCGCCGCCGCCTCCCAATGGGCGGGCTCCGCCGGTTCGAGGCCCGTCCGCCGGGCCAGGGCGGCGAAGGCGTCGGGATGGTCGCACTCCAGGCGGCGGACGGTGCGGGCGGCGTAGCGCAGGTTCTCCTGCGCCATCAGGTTGGTGAAGCAGTTGTTGTTGACGAGCGCCGTGTATTCGTCCGGCCCGGTCACGCCGTTGATGCAGAAGCGTCCGTCCAGGCGCTCCGAGAAGAAGCCGAGATCGCACCACAGGCGCGCGGTTTCCACCAGGATCTCGGCGCCGAACCGCCGCAGGAAGTCCTCGTCGCCGGTGATCTCAACGTATTTGCGTAAGGCGTAAGCGATGTCGGCGTTGATGTGGTACTGCGCCGTGCCCGCCGCGTAATAGGCCGAGGCCTCCTCCCCGTTGATGGTCCGCCAGGGGAAGGTCGCGCCGCGATGCCCGAGTTCGCGCGCCCGCGCCCGCGCCTTGTCCAGTCCGTCGTAGCGATGCTTGAGCAGGCTGCGGGCGATCGGCGGGTTGGTGTAGATCAGGAACGGCAGGACGTAGATCTCGGTGTCCCAGAAATAATGCCCCTCGTAGGTCCGCCCGGTCAGCCCCCGGGCGGGGATACCGTGACCCTCCACCCGCTCGGACGCCTGCATCAGCTGGAACAGGTTCCAGCGGATCGCCTGCTGCGTGCGCGGGCTGACGCTGGTCACGGCCACGTCGGCCCGTTCCCAGAAGCGCCCGACATCCTGCTCCTGGCGGGCGAGGATGGCGGAAAAGCCCTTCTCGACGGCGCTGTCCAGGGTCCAGCTCACCTCGGATCGGATCTGCTCGGGACTGGCCGCATCGGAATAGTGGTAGCCCAGATATTTGTGGATGCGGATCGTGCGCCCGGGCGGCAGCGTGCCCCGGAAGACCTGCGCGGCGAAGTCGTCGCCGCCGCTGCCGTCCGTGACGAAGGCGCCGTCCGTGGTGACGACGTGATCCATGCCGCAGCCGAGGATGAGACCCGAACTGCGCGTCCGGTAGCTGAGGATGGCGCGCAGTCCCGCGAACGGAGATCCCGCCGGGTGCAGAACCCGTCCGACGAAACCCTCCGCGAGGCGGGGGTCGCTCGTGTCGGTGGCCAGGGGCTGGTCGTTCTGCAACTGGGAGGAGATCACCACCTCCGCCTCGACGTCCTCCGCCGTCAGTTCGTACTCGATCGCGACGAGGTGACGGTTCGCGAGGGAGACGAGGCGGCGGGTTCGAAGGCGCAGGGTCTTGCCCGCCGAACTCGACCATCGCACGTCCCGGCTCAGCGTTCCGATCTTGAAATCGAGGCTCTTGCGGAAGGCCAGGATCTCCGCTTTCAGGAGGTTGAACGGCTCGCCGTCGACCGACAGCTTGAGGATCGTTCCGTCGGGGCAGTTGAGGATGCTCTGGCCGAGCTTGGGAAAGCCGTAGGCCGATTCTCCGTAGGAGATCGGGCGGTGCTCGTAGAAGCCGTTCAGATAGGTTCCGACCTCCCGGACCGGCGCCCCCTCCTCCACGCTCCCGCGCACGCCGAGGGTGCCGTTCGACAGGGCGAACATCGTCTCCGCCTGTCCGGTGAGCTCCTGACTGAGCCGCGCATCGTAGCGGATCGCCTCGATCGCCCAGGGGTTCGGGGGAAAGACGTCGTCGGGCGGGATCAGGCGCGGCCGCAGCATGGGGCCTCCGTTCGATCGAGGCGGCGTTCCACCTCGCGGGGCAGATCAATCGGTAGCGCCCGTGCAACGTCCGGCACAACCGCAGGAACGTGTGCCGGGGATGGCGGTTCCGTCTTCGTCGGTGCCACTCAAGACGACGCAGCGTCGACTTTCGACCGGCGACGCAACCGGACGGTGTCGGGCTCGTTTGACAGTCGTCGTCACTCGCGTGTCGCTGCCAGGGAGCAGATGTGACGCCGACGTTCTGGCATGTCATTTTACCTGATCAATATTTTATATCTTTTGTTGTCTTTTTATCTCCCTCGATAGCGGGAAGCAATCGCGGATCGGAGGCAAATTATTTCTTGATACGAGTCTGTAATTAGAAAATCGGATCATAACGCAATACGCGTCGGCTAATTTGCAAGAAATATTAGCTATATACAGATCAAATAGCCGCGGATTTATTCCAGATTATCAAGAAATCAGACAAAAATAAATCCAGCATCCCACCGCGACGAGGAGCAGCGACGATGCGGCATCGAATGTCCTCCCCGAGGCTGGACCACCGGGCGCGCGGGCGGGGCGGCTGCGGAGGGGGCCGGCGATGAGCGACGCGATCCTGGTGGTGAACGCGGGCAGCTCGTCCATCAAGTTCAAGCTCTACGACGTGGAGGGCGGTGCGCTCGCCCTGGTGTTCGGCGGCGCGATCGGCGGCATCGGCAGCATGCCGACGCTGCGGGTCAGGGACGGGAACGGCGACAGCCTGACGGAACGCCGGTTCGAGGCCGCGGCGGTGCCGGATGCCTCGGCCGCCCAGCATCATCTCGGCGCGTGGCTGCTGGAGCACCTCGGCGGGCGCGAGATCGTCGCCGTCGGGCACCGGGTGGTCCACGGGGGGCCGGATTTCGCGGAGCCGGTGCGGGTGGACGACGCCGTGCTGCGCCGGCTCGAAAGCTTCATTCCGCTGGCGCCGCTGCATCAGCTCAGCAACCTCGATCCGATCCGGGTGCTGCGGCAGCGCCGGCCCGACCTGCCGCAGGTCGCCTGCTTCGACACCGCCTTCCATCGCGGCCATCCCGAACTGTCCGACCGCTTCGCACTGCCGCGCCACCTCTACGACGAGGGCGTGCGGCGCTATGGCTTCCACGGCCTGTCCTACGAGTACGTCGCCGGACGCCTGCGGGAGGTCGCGCCAGAGGTCGCGGGCGCGCGCGTGGTGATCGCGCATCTCGGCTCGGGCGCCTCGCTCTGCGCCCTGCGGGAGGGCCGCAGCCAGGAGGCGACCATGGGCTTCACCGCCCTCGACGGCCTGCCGATGGGCACCCGCTCGGGCGGGCTCGATCCCGGCGTGGTGCTGCACCTCATCGAGCACAAGGGCATGGCGCCGGCCGAGGTCGGCCACATGCTATATCACGAGAGCGGGCTGCTCGGCCTGTCGGGGCTCAGCAACGACGTCCGGGCACTGCTGGCCAGCGACCGGCCCGAGGCCGCCATTGCCCTCAACTTCTTCTGCCGCCGGGCGGCGCAGGCGGTGGCGGGATTCGCCGTGACGCTGGGGGGCTTGGACGCCCTCGTGTTCACGGCGGGCATCGGCGAGAACGCGCCCGAGATCCGGCGGCGCATCGTGGCCGCGCTCGATTGGGCCGGATTGATCCTGCGCAAAGACAGCGGCGGGACCGGCATGGCACGACTCGATGCGCCGGGGAGCCGGGCACAGATCTGGGTCATCCCCACCGACGAAGAGCTCATGATCGCCAAGCACACGATGCGTCTGTTGGGGCGGACCGCGCCGGGAGCCGGCGCATGAGGCGGGCCGGCTGTCTCTGCGCGCTCCTGCTCGCCGCAGGCACCGCTGTCGCGGTGGTTCCCGGCGCCGCACCCTCGCAGGCGCGACCGTCCCTGAGGGAGCTGATCGATCGTTTGCGCGGGCAGCGGATGCCCGACGGCATCGCCAAGTCGAACGGCCGCATCGAGGCGACCCAGGTCGATGTCGCGGCCAAATATGCGGGCCGGATCACCAAGCTCCTCGTCCGGGAAGGGGATGAGGTGGAGGCGGGTCAGGTCGTCGCCACGATCTCCTCGCCGGAGACCGAGGCGCAGCTGCGCGGCGCCCAGGCCCAGGTGCTGCGGGCCAAGAAGAGCCTCGCCGAGGCCGTGGCCCTGATCGCCCAGCGCACCAGCGACCTCACCTTCGCCGATGCCGACTACAACCGCGGCAAGGAGCTGGTCGGCAAGGGCTACATGACCAAGCAGATCTTCGACCAGCGCAAGGCCAAGGCGGAGGCGGCCAAGGCCGGCCTCGACGCCGCCAAGGCGCAACAGGAACAAGCGGCCTTCGCGGTGGAGAGCGCCCAGGCCGATGTGCAGCGGCTGCAGG
Organism: Methylobacterium sp. NPDC097929; assembly: GCF_049543375.1. Lineage (NCBI taxonomy): Bacteria > Pseudomonadati > Pseudomonadota > Alphaproteobacteria > Hyphomicrobiales > Methylobacteriaceae > Methylobacterium > Methylobacterium sp. NPDC097929. The sequence goes on from NZ_JBMVEP010000004.1 coordinate 107,477, forward strand.
CAATGCTGGTCGATCTCGTGCTGCGCGCCCCCCGCGACGGGCGCGTGCAGTACAGGCTGGCGCGGGAGGGCGAGGTCGTGGGGGCGGGCACCCGCGTGCTGACGCTGCTCGACCTCGCCGACGTCTACATGACGATCTACCTGCCGGCCTCCCAGGCCGGGCCGCTGGCTCTCAACGACGAGGCCCGCATCATCCTCGACCCGGTGCCGCAATACGTGGTGCCGGCCACGATCAGCTTCGTGGCCGCCGACGCCCAGTTCACGCCCAAGAGCGTCGAGACCCAGGAGGAGCGCGAGAAGCTGACCTTCCGCATCAAGCTCCAGATCGATCCGAAGGTGCTGAAGAAGTACCATCGGCGGGTGAAGACGGGCGTGCGCGGCCTGCGCTTCGTGCGCATCAAGCCCGAGGTCGCCTGGCCCGACGACCTCGCCGTGAAGCTGCCGTGAGCGCCGCCGGGACGGGGGCGCCGGCCGTCGCGCGGCTCGAGCGCGTCTCGCACCGCTACGGCAAGGTCGCCGCGCTCGACGACGTGTCGCTCGACCTTCCGGCCGGGCGCATGGTGGGGGTGATCGGGCCGGACGGCGTCGGCAAGTCGACGCTGCTCGCGCTCGTGGCGGGCGTGCGCCGGATCCAGTCGGGCCGCGTCACGGTGTTCGGCGGCGACATGGCGCAGGCGCGCCACCGCAGGCGGGAGGGCGCGCGCATCGCCTACATGCCCCAGGGGCTCGGCCGCAATCTCTACCCGACGCTGAGCGTGTTCGAGAACATCGACTTCCACGGCCGCCTGTTCGGCCAGGGCGCGTCGGAGCGGCGGCGGCGCATCACGGACCTGCTCACCGCGACCGGGCTCGACCCGTTCGAGGATCGGCCGGCGGGCAAGCTGTCGGGCGGCATGAAGCAGAAGCTCAGCCTGTGCTGCGCGCTGATCCACGATCCCGACCTCCTCATCCTCGACGAGCCGACCACGGGCGTGGACCCGCTCTCGCGCGGGCAGTTCTGGGAGCTGATCGGATCGATCCGGGCCGGGCAGCCCGGCATGAGCGTCGTCGTCGCCACGGCCTACATGGACGAGGCCTCCCGCTTCGAGCGGCTGGTCGCCATGGATGACGGCCGCGTCATCGCCGACGGCACGCCGGCCGAACTGCTGGAGCGGACGGCCAAGCCCGACATGGAGGCCGCCTTCATCGCCCTCCTTCCCCCGGAGAAGCAGGCGCAGCACCGGCCCGTGGTGCTGCGCCCCCGGCCGCCCCGGCTCGATGCGGTGCCGGCGATCGAGGCCGAGCATCTGACCCGGCGCTTCGGCAGCTTCACCGCGGTCGACGACGTCAGCTTCCGCATCGCCCGCGGCGAGATCTTCGGCTTCCTCGGCTCGAACGGCTGCGGCAAGTCAACGACGATGAAGATGCTCACCGGCCTGCTGCCGGTCTCGGAAGGGACGGCCAAGCTGTTCGGCCGTCCGGTGGGCGACAACGACATGGAGACGCGCCGCAACGTCGGCTACATGTCGCAGGCCTTCTCGCTCTACAGCGAGCTGACGGTGCTGCAGAACCTCGAACTGCACGCCCAGCTCTACCACCTCCCGCCGCACGACCGGCCGGTGCGGATCCGGGAGCTGCTCGAGCGCTACGAACTCGAACCGGTCAAGCATGCGCGGCCCGACAGCCTGCCGCTCGGGATCAAGCAGCGGCTGCAGCTGGCGGTGGCCGTGCTGCACCGCCCGGCCATGCTGATCCTCGACGAGCCGACCTCGGGCGTCGACCCGATCGCCCGCGACGCCTTCTGGCGGACCCTGATCGACCTCTCGCGCGACGAGGGCGTCACCATCTTTCTCTCCACCCACTTCATGAACGAGGCGGAGCGCTGCGACCGCATCTCGCTCATGCATGCCGGTCGGGTGCTCGCCGTCGGCACGCCGGCCGAGCTGGTACGGGAGCGCGGCAGCAGCTCGCTGGAGACGTGCTTCATCGACTACCTCGCCGAGGCCGCCGGCCTCGATACCAAGGCCGCGCAGAAGGCCGCGGAGGGGACGGCGCCGGAGACGGTGCCGGCCGAGTCTGCCCCCGTCGCGGCCCCTCCCCGCGCCGCCGCGCCGCGCCACCGCTTCGATCCGCGGCGGCTCTGGGCCTATGCTCGGCGCGAGACGATGGAACTCCTGCGCGATCCCATCCGCATCGCCTTCGCCTTCATCGGCCCGATCCTGCTGATGATCGCCTTCGGCTACGGCATCTCCTTCGACGTGGAGAACCTGCGCTTCTCGGCCTTCGACCAGGACAACAGCCCCGAGAGCCGCCAGCTCGTCGATGCCTTCACGAGTTCGCGCTACTTCAGCGAGCAGGCGCCCATCCGCTCCGCGCCCGAACTCGACCGGCGCTTCCGCAACGGCAGCGTGCAGATCGCCCTGGAGATTCCGCCCCGCTTCGGCCGCGACCTCCAGTCGGGCCGCGCGCCGGAGGTCGCCGTCTGGCTCGACGGGGCGATGCCGTTCCGGGCCGAGACGAGCCGGGGCTACGTCACGGGTCTGGCGAACCAGTACGCCCACCAGCTGGCGATGGAGCGTCTGGGCGCCGACCCGTCCGGGACGCGGGTGAGCGTGGAGACGCGCTTCCGCTACAATCAGGCCTTCCGCAGCGTCAACGCCATGGTGCCGAGCGTGATGATGCTGCTGCTCATCCTGATCCCGGCGATCATGTCGGCCATCGCGGTGGTGCGGGAGAAGGAGACCGGCTCGATCGCCAATTTCCGTTCGACGCCGGTGACCAAGTTCGAATTCCTGCTCGGCAAGCAGCTTCCCTATATCGGCATCGCCATGATCAGCTTCGGGCTGCTGGTGCTGGTCGCGCTGTTCGTCTTCGACGTGCCCGTGAAGGGCTCGTTCGCCGCGCTGGTCCTCGGCACGCTGTTCTACGTCGCGGCCACCACTGGCTTCGGGCAGTTCATCTCGACCTTCATGAAGACCCAGGTCGCGGCCGTCTTCGCCACCGCGCTCCTGTCGGTGATCCCGGCCGTGAACTTCTCCGGGCTCCTGGTCCCGATCGCATCGCTCTCCGGCAGCGCCCGGCTGATCGGGCTCTCGCTGCCTCCGGCCTGGTACCAGCCGGTCACCGCCGGCACCTTCACCAAGGGCCTGCCCTTCTCCGAACTCGGGCTCAACATCCTGATGCTGGCAGGGTTCGCCCTGTTGTTCCTGGTTCTGTCGCAGCTGCTCCTGCGCAAGCAGGAGGCCTGAGATGGGCGGCCCCGCCCCGTCCGACCGAGCCGCGCCCGCGCCGTTCCGCATTGGCTTCGGAACGCATGCGGCGAACCTGTTCCGCCTCGTCGTGAAGGAGCTGCGCAGCATCCGGGCGGACCCGGTCATGCTGTGCCTCGTGGTCTACGCCTTCACCTTCGCCGTCCATTCGGTCGCCTCCGGCGCCTCGACCGAGGTGCGCAACCTGACCATCGGCGTGGTGGACGAGGATCAGTCCGATCTCTCGCGGCAGATCGTGAGCGCCTTCAACCCGCCGCTGGTCAAGACCGTGGTGCCCATCACGCCCGCCGAGATCGACCCGGCCATGGATACCGGCCGGCTCGTCTTCGTGGTCGAGCTGCCGCCGCGCCTGCAGAAGGACGTGCTCTCCGGCCGCCCGACCGAGGTCCAGCTCGGGGTCGACGCCACGGCCATGACCCAGGCCGGCAACGGCTCGATCTACATCCAGACCATCATCGCGCAGGAGGTCGCGCGCTTCGCCGCGCGCAGCGACCTGACCGACACCGCCCCCGTGCAGGTGGTGACGCGGGCCAAGTTCAATCCGAACCTCCAGACGAGCTGGTTCACCTCCGTGATGCAGGTGATCAACAACATCACCCTTCTCACGGTCATCCTCACCGGCGCCGCGCTGATCCGCGAACGCGAGCAGGGTACGGTGGAGCACCTCCTGGTGATGCCGCTCGTGCCCGTCGAGATCATGCTCGCCAAGGTGATCGCCAACGGGCTCGTCATCCTCGTGGGCGCCGGCTTCTCGCTGGCCGTCGTCGTGGAAGGGTGGCTCGGCGTGCCGATCGCCGGCTCGATCCCCCTCTTCCTGGTGGGCGCGGGCCTCTACGCCCTCGCGGTGGCCGCGCTCGGCATCCTGCTCGGCACCATCGCGAGCTCCATGGGTCAGTTCGGCCTGCTGGTGATCCCGATCCTGCTCCTCATGCAACTGCTCTCGGGCAGCAGCACCCCGATGGAGAGCATGCCGTACTGGCTCCAGATCCTGGTGCAGACCGTGAGCCCGACCCCGCACTTCGTCGCGCTGGCCCAGGCGGTGCTCTATCGCGGCGCCGGCCTGTCGGTGGTCTGGCCGCAGCTGCTCGCGCTCGTGGCGCTCGGCAGCGTCTACTTCGTCTTCGCCCTCGCCCGTTTCCGCCGCGTGATCTTCGGAGCCTGAACCGAGAACACGTCCACGGGCGCGCCCACGAGTCCCGTCAGCCAGGAGAACCCCCGTGACCGAGCAGACGAACCCGCAGCCACCGGCCTCGACGCTGGACGGCGAGGAACTCGCCCTGATCGACCGCTACTGGCAGGCCGCCAACTACCTCTCGGTCGGGCAGATCTACCTGCTCGACAATCCCCTGCTGCGCGAGCCCCTGAAGCCGCAGCACATCAAGGCGCGGCTCCTCGGCCACTGGGGCACCACGCCCGGCCTCAACTTCCTCTACGTCCATCTCAACCGGCTCATCCGGGCGCGCGATCTCGACGCGATCTACGTCTGCGGCCCCGGCCATGGCGGCCCCGGCATCGTGGCCAACACCTATCTGGAGGGCACCTACAGCGAGGTCTATCCGGGCATCACCCAGGATGCGGAGGGGATGCGCAAGCTGTTCCGGCAGTTCTCGTTCCCCGGCGGCATCCCGAGCCACGTCGCGCCCGAGACCCCCGGCTCGATCCACGAGGGCGGCGAACTCGGCTACGCCCTCGTCCACGCCTTCGGCGCGGTGTTCGACAATCCCGATCTCATCGCCGCCTGCGTGGTCGGCGACGGCGAGGCCGAGACCGGGCCGCTGGCCGCCTCCTGGCAGTCCAACAAGTTCCTGAGCCCGGTCACCGACGGGGCGGTGCTGCCGATCCTGCATCTCAACGGCTACAAGATCGCCAACCCGACCGTGCTCGGCCGCATGCGCGACGACGAGTTGGAGGCCCTGTTCACCGGCCTCGGCTACGAACCCTTCTTCGTCGAGGGCGAGGAGCCCGAGCCCATGCACCGGGCGATGGCGGGGACGCTCGACCGGGCCGTCGACCGGATCAAGGACATCCAGGCCGAGGCCCGGGGCGGCGGCATGGGGTTCCGGCGTCCGCGCTGGCCCATGATCGTGCTGCGCAGCCCCAAGGGCTGGACCGGGCCGAAGACCGTCGACGGCAAACGCGTGGAGGGCTTCTGGCGCGCGCATCAGGTGCCGGTCGGCAATGCCCGCACCGACGAGGCGCACCGCAAAATCCTCGAAGACTGGATGCGCGGCTACGCGCCCGAGACCCTGTTCGACGAGGCCGGGCGGCTGCGGCCGGAACTCGCCGCCCTGGCGCCGCAGGGCAACCGGCGCATGAGCGCCAACCCGCATGCCAATGGCGGCCTGCTGCGCCGCGAACTCCGGCTGCCCCGCTGGCAGGATTTCGCTCTCGACGTGCCGCAGCCCGGCGCGACCGTCGGCGAGGCCACGCGCACGCTCGGACGGTATCTGCGCGACGTGCTCACGCTCAACGCCGAGGCGCGCAACTTCCGCATCATGGGCCCGGACGAGACCGCCTCGAACCGGCTCGACGCGGTGTTCGAGGCGACCGACCGCGTCTGGATCGAGACCATCGAGCCCTACGACGTGAGCCTCGCCCACGAGGGCCGGGTGATGGAGGTCCTGAGCGAGCATCTCTGCCAGGGCTGGCTCGAAGGCTACCTGCTCACCGGCCGCCACGGCCTGTTCTCCTGCTACGAGGCCTTCATCCACATCGTCGATTCGATGTTCAACCAGCACGCCAAGTGGCTGAAGGTCTCGCGCACGCTCGGCTGGCGGCGTCCGATCTCCTCGCTCAACTACCTGCTGACCTCCCACGTCTGGCGCCAGGACCACAACGGCTTCAGCCACCAGGATCCCGGCTTCATCGACCTCGTGGCCAACAAGAAGTCCGACATCGTGCGCGTCTACCTGCCGCCGGACGCCAACACCCTGCTCTGGGTCGCCGACCACTGCCTCAAGACCTACGACCGCATCAACGTGATCGTGGCCGGCAAGCAGCCGCAGCCGCAATGGCTCACCGCGCACGAGGCCGCGCTCCATTGCGAGGCTGGGATCGGGATCTGGCACTGGGCCGGGACGGACGAGAACGGACTCGAACCCGACGTCGTCATGGCCTGCGCCGGCGACGTGCCGACGCTGGAGACCCTCGCGGCCGTCGATCTGTTGAAGCGCGCCGTGCCGGGCCTTCGCATCCGCGTCGTGAACGTGGTCGATCTGATGACGCTGCAATCGAACCGGGATCACCCGCACGGACTGACCGATGCCGAGTTCGATACCTTGTTTACCCGGGATAAGCCGGTGATCTTCGCCTATCACGGCTATCCCTATCTCATTCACCGGCTGACCTATTCTCGCGCCAACCACGCCAACATGCACGTGCGCGGCTTCGTCGAGGAGGGCACCACGACGACGCCCTTCGACATGGTGGTGCTGAACGAGCTCGACCGCTTCCACCTCGCCATCGAGGCGATCGACCGGGTGCCGGGGCTGGTCACGCGCGCGGCCCGGGCCAAGCAGGCGTTTCGCGACCAGCTGATCGCGCACAAGCTCTACGTGCGCGAGCACGGCGAGGACATGCCGGTGATCCAGGGCTGGAAATGGCCCTACGACGGACGCGGCGAGGAGGAGGGGCGGGAGGCGGAGCGGTAGGATCGCGGCGCGATCGGGTTGCCCGTGCGGCTCGGCTTCGACCCTTCGCGGACTTAGGGAGCTGCCGCTTCCGGGGTGCCTTGGCGCGGTGCAAGCGCGGTGACGAGGCAACGGGACGTGACGCGTTTGCAACCGTCGCGCCTCATCGGCCGGAGATCGGCGCCATGTGCCAGCCGCCGCTGGAACCCGTCGGGTATGAGGGGCGTCTTCGTTCCGGTGCGGATTGCCATCTTCACGCGCCGGAGGCCCGTTCATGTCCGCCACGGTCACCGCTTTCCCGGCCTGGTCCCGCCGTTCCACCGAGGCGAGGGAAGACGGCCGAGCGGACCTCGATCTGCTGCACGGGATCTGCGTCGATCTGATCGGCGAGCAGGACCTCGGGGCGCTGTGCGGGAAGATCGTCGATGCCGCTGTCCGGATCACGGGTTCTCAGTTCGGGACCATGCAGAGGCTCTGCCCGCCGGACCATCCGTCCCACCCTGGCCACCTCGAAATGCTCTACGCGCGCGGGCTCACGCCCGAGGCTGAAGCAGGTTGGCATTGGGTCCATCCCGCATCGGTGACGAGCTGCACGGCGGCGCTCAAGCGCGGGCAGCGAGCCGTCGTTCCCGACTTCGAGGCATGGGACGACATCATCGGCACCGACGACCTGCTTGCCTTCCGTCGCTCGGGCATCCGGTCCGCCCAGACGACGCCCCTGATGTCGCGCAGCGGCAGGCTGCTCGGGATGTCTCCACTCACTGGAGCGCACCGCACGAGCCGACGGAACGAGATCTTCGGTTGCTCGACATCCTGGCGCGGCAAGCCGCCGACCTCCTCGAACGGACGATGGCGGAAGACGCTCTGCGCCGGAGCGAGGAGCGTCTTCGGCTGTCCGAGGCTCGGCTGCGGGAGCTGAACGAGACGCTGGAGGCGCGGGTCCGAGAGCGCACCGACGACCTCCTGGCCGCCGAGGGGCAGTTACGCCAAGCGCAGAAAATGGAGGCCATCGGGCAGCTCACCGGCGGCTTGGCGCACGACTTCAACAACCTGCTCGCCGGCATCTCCGGCTCGCTGGAGCTGATGCAGATCCGGATGGGTCAAGGCCGGTTGGGCGATGTCGGGCGCTACATGGACGTCGCGCAGGGTGCGGCCAAGCGAGCGGCAGCACTGACGCACCGGCTGCTTGCCTTCTCCCGCCGCCAGACCCTCGACCCCAAGCCCACCGACGTGAACCGGCTCGTGGGCGACATGGAGGAGCTGGTGCGCCGAACCATCGGCCCCCAGATCGAGTTGGAGGTCGTCGGAGCCGCCGGGCTATGGCCGACGCTGATCGATCCGGGCCAATTGGAGAATGCGCTCCTCAATCTCTGCATCAACGCCCGCGACGCGATGCCAACCGGAGGGCGGATCACCATCGCCACCGGCAACCGATGGGTCGACCGCACCTACGCGGCCCGGCACGACCTCCCCGAAGGCCAGTACCTGTCCGTCAGCGTGACGGACACCGGAACCGGGATGCCGCCGGAGGTGGTCGCCCGCGTCTTCGAGCCCTTCTTCACGACCAAGCCCCTCGGCGAAGGAACGGGTCTCGGCCTGTCCATGATCTACGGGTTTGCGCAGCAGTCCGGCGGTCACGTCCGCATCCAGTCGGAGGTTGGCCTCGGCACCAGCGTCTGCCTCTACCTGCCGCGACATCACGGCGAAGCCCTCTCGGACGACATAGCGGGCGAGACCTTTGCGTTGCGACCTGTCGGGCGGGGCGAGACCGTCCTCGTGGTCGACGACGAACCGTCCGTGCGGATGCTCGTCGTCGAGGTCTTGGAGGACATGGGCTATGCGGCCATCGAGGCCGCCGACGGTGTGGCGGGCTTGAAGGTGCTCCAGTCGGATGCACGGATCGATCTGGTCGTGACCGATGTCGGCTTACCCGGCGGGATGAACGGTCGGCAAATGGCCGACGCTGCCCGCGAGCGTCGGCCTGACCTCAAGGTGCTGTTCATCACCGGCTACGCAGAGGGCGCTGCCATCGGTGACGGGCAGCTCGGTCCAGGCTTGCAGGTGCTTACCAAGCCCTTCGCGATGGACGCCCTGGCCGCGCGAGTTAAGGAACTGGTCGGGAGCAGAGCCTCCGCTGCCGGATGAAGGGCTGACGCCCGCACCCTACCCGCAGCGGCCCGTCAAAGAGCGAGATAACCGGGCTTCGCCCGCCGGCCTGTCATATCGTCTCCGGTCCATCGCCTCGGCCTTCGCCCCACTCCGTCATCGCGAGGCGGAGCCGAAGCGACCCCGAAGCGCGACGTTTTCGGAAGGTACGGAGCCCGGGATTGCTTTCGCTGAGCCTCGCAAGGACGAGGGAATAGACCGAAGCGATCGAACGGAAACCGTATCAGGCCGCCTTGCTCCGCCTCGGGATCAGCCGTGAGACCGCCTTCCAGGCCGGGGCCAGCACGGTGCTGGCCAGCGGGATCAGGGCGAAGCCCGCGATCAGCCCGATCACGCCCGCGCCGGCCGCCGTCACCAGCCATTCCAGGAGGCCGCCGAGCGCCGGGACCGCGCCGCGCGCCGCTAAGGCCGCCTCGTGGATCAGGTGCTCGGGGCCGGAAAAGCCGTAATGGGCGAGGCTGTGGACGATGATGCCGCCGCCGACCCAGACCATTGCGGCCGTGCCGACCACGGCGAGCATCTTGAGGAACACCGGCATGCCGCGTACGAGCCCGCGCCCGATCGCGGCCAGGACACCGGTGCGCCGCTTCGCGAGCGCGAGGCCGGCATCGTCGGCTTTCACGATCAGCGCGACCGCGCCGTAGACCGCCACCGTAATGCCGATGGCGACCACGGCCATGATCACGGCCCGCGCCCAGACCGTGTCGGCATCGAGGCTCGACAGGGTAATGGCCATGATCTCGGCCGAGAGAATGAAATCGGTCTTGATCGCGCCCGCGACGCGCTGGTTCTCCAGCACCTGCGCGTCCTCGGCGGTGGCGCCGGCCGCCGCCTCGTGCGCGTGCGCCTTGTGCGGCGCGATCGACTCGTAGATTTTTTCCGCGCCCTCGTAGGCGAGGTAGAGACCGCCGAGCGTCAGCAGCGGCGTGATCGCCCAGGGGGCGAAGGCGCTGAGCAGCAGGCCGGCGGGGAGCAGGAACACCAGCTTGTTGATCAGCGAGCCGCGAGCGATGCGCCAGACGATGGGCAATTCGCGCTCCGGCTTGAAGCCGACCACGTAGCGCGGCGTCACGGCGGCGTCGTCGATCACGACGCCGGCCGCCTTCGTTCCCGCCTTGGCGGCCTGCGCCGCCACGTCGTCGAGCGAGGCGGCCGCGACCTTCGTCAGCGCCACGACATCGTCGAGAAGGGCCAGGAGTCCGACGCTCACGAGAAGCCTCATCCGGTTTTTCGGGTTTCGCCCACCATATGGTGCAGCTTGGCCCGCGGGCGAGCCGGGCTCGCGCCGATCCGTGCGGCGACGCTTGCACGCTCCGGCCCGATCGGAGAAGGACTGCGGCTCGTTTCCTGCCGTCCCACCGCGACCGAGGCCCATCCGTGAAGAGCGTGAACCTGCTGATCGCCGAAGAACTCGGTGTGCGGGAGGGTCAGGTGGCCGCCGCCGTGGACCTGCTCGACGGCGGCTACACGGTTCCCTTCATCGCCCGCTACCGCAAGGAGGCGACCGGTTCCCTCGACGACGCGCAGCTGCGCGGCCTGGAGGAGCGGCTCGGCTACCTGCGCGAGCTGCGCGACCGGCGCGCCAGCGTCGTCGAGAGCATCCGCGCCCAGGGCAAGCTGACGCCGGAGCTGGCCGCCGCCATCGCCGCCGCCGACACCAAGGCGCGGCTGGAGGACATCTACCTCCCCTTCAAACCGAAGCGGCGCAGCAAGGCGCAGAGTGCCCGCGAGGCCGGCCTCGCGCCCCTGGCCGAGACCTTGCTCGCGCGGCCCGAGACCGTCCCGGAGCGCGCCGCGCAGGACTACGTGGATACGGCCCAGGGCATCACGAGCGGCGAGGCGGCCCTGGAGGGCGCCCGGGCCATCCTGATCGAGCGGTTTGCGGAGGAGGCCGACCTGATCGGCCGCCTGCGCGAGGACTTCTGGCGATCCGGCGAGGCCGTCTCGCGCGTCCGCAAGGGCAAGGAGCAAGCGGGCCAGAAATTCTCCGACTATTTCGATTGGCGCGAACGCCTCGAAAAGATGCCCTCGCACCGGGTGCTGGCGCTGTTTCGCGGCGAGAGCGAGGAGGTGCTCGACATCGCCTTCGCCGCCGAGGGCGAGGATATGCCGGCCGGGACGCCGGGGCCGTTCGAACTCGCCATCTGCCGCCGCTTCGGCGTCGCGGCCCGGGGCCGGCCGGCGGATGCGTGGCTCCTCGACACCGTGCGGATCGCGTGGCGCACCAAGATCCGCACCGGGATCAAGGCGGATCTGCGCGCGCGCCTGTTCGAGCGGGCGGAGGAAGCCGCGGTGAAGGTGTTCGCCGGCAACCTCAAGGACCTGCTGCTCGCTGCCCCCGCGGGCGGGCGGGCCACGCTCGGGCTCGATCCCGGCTACCGCAACGGCGTCAAGGCGGCGGTGGTGGACCGCACCGGCAAGGTCGTGGCGGTGGAAACCACCTATCCGCACGAGCCGCAGCGCCGCTGGAAGGAGGCGGTGGCCTCGCTCTCCCGGCTCTGCCGCCAGCATGGCGTCGAACTCATCGCGGTGGGCAACGGCACCGCCTCGCGCGAGACCGACCGGCTCGCCGCCGAGATTCTCTCCACCAATCCCGACCTGAAATGCGCCAAGGTCACGGTGTCGGAGGCCGGCGCCTCGGTCTACTCGGCCTCGGCCATCGCCACGCGGGAACTGCCCGACCTCGACGTGTCGCATCGCGGCGCCGTCTCCATCGCCCGGCGCCTTCAGGACCCGCTGGCCGAACTCGTGAAGATCGACCCGAAATCGATCGGCGTCGGCCAGTACCAGCACGACGTGACCGAGCAGAAGCTGTCGCGCTCACTCTCGGCGGTGGTCGAGGACGCGGTGAACGCCGTCGGCGTCGACGTGAACACGGCGTCCGGCCCGCTGCTCGCGCGGGTCTCGGGCCTCGGCGAGGCGGTGGCCGAGAAAATCGTCGCCCACCGCGACGCCAACGGCCCGTTCCGCACCCGCGCCGCGCTGAAGAAGGTGCCGGGTCTGGGGCCCAAGACCTTCGAGCTGGCCGCGGGCTTCCTGCGCATTCCCGACGGCAGCGATCCGCTCGACCGCTCCGGCGTCCACCCGGAGGCCTATCCGGTGGTGCGGCGCATCCTCGAGGCGACGAAGAGCGACATCCGGGTGCTGATCGGCAACGGGGCCGCCCTGCGCCAGCTCTCCCCCGCCGCCTTCGCCGACGAGCGCTTCGGCGTGCCGACCGTGCGCGACATCATCGCCGAGTTGGAGAAGCCTGGCCGCGATCCGCGCCCGGCCTTCCGGACGGCGAGCTTCCAGGAGGGCGTCGAGACGATCGGTGACCTCAAGCCCGGGATGCAGCTGGAGGGCGTCGTCACCAACGTCGCGGCTTTCGGCGCCTTCGTCGATGTGGGCGTGCACCAGGACGGCCTCGTCCACATCTCGGCGATGGCGCGCAAGCGCATCGCCTCGCCCTCCGAGGTGGTGAAGACCGGCGACGTGGTGCGCGTGCTGGTGCTCTCCGTCGACGTGCCGCGCAAGCGCATCGGCCTCTCGATGCGCCTCGACGATTCCGTCGACGGCACCGCCGCGCCCGGGCCGCGCGGCGACCGGTCGGAGACGAGGCCGCCGCGGAGCACGCCGCCCGCCCCGCCGCAGGGCGGCGCGCTCGCGGACGCCTTCCGCCGCGCCGGAGCGCCGTCGCCCAAGCGCTCGTGAGGCAGCGGGCGCATCCTCAGATTCGCCGCTTTCTCCGAGCCTTGTCCGATGCAAAGTGCGGGGATGCCGCCCGTCACGCCCGCGTCTTGCGGGCGTGATCCGGTTGCGGAAGCCGGCCCGCATCGTCCGCCGGCGGAGTCTGCCGAACCGTGATCCGCTTCGAGAACGTCACCAAGATCTATTCCACCTACGGGCGCCGCCGCACCATCCTCGACCGGGTGAACTTCACCCTGAAGCCGGGCATCAGCTACGGCATCATGGGCATCAACGGCGCCGGCAAATCGACCATGATGAAGCTCATCGCCGGCGTCGAGGAGCCGACCCGCGGACGCATCGTGCGCAAGCTCCGGGTCTCGTGGCCGCTCGGCTTCGCGGGCGGCTTCAACCCCAAGATGACCGGTCGCGACAACGTCATCTTCGTCGCCCGGATCTACGGGGAAGACCCGCGCCGCGTGCTCGAATTCGTCGAGGACTTCTCCGAACTCGGCAGCTACCTCAACATGCCGGTCAACACCTACTCGTCCGGCATGGGCTCGCGGCTGGCCTTCGGCATGAGCATGGCGATCCCCTTCGACTGCTACCTCATCGACGAGACGCTCTCGGTGGGCGACGCGCGCTTCCAGAAGCGCTGCGCGGACATCTTCAACATGCGGCGCGAGACTGCGGACGTGATCCTGATCTCGCACAGCATGGAGCAGATCCGCGAGTATTGCAGCCAAGCGATCATCCTCATCAACGGTCAGGCCGTGGTCTACGACGACGTCAACGACGCCATCACCGCCTACCGCCGCCTGAACAGTTGAGCGCCCACGCATTCCACGGCGAAGCGGAAAGCCGCCTCCTGGGGTTCGGACACGGTTTCGCCGTGGAGGCACGGCACAGACGCCAGCGTGCGATCCGCCGCGGACGACCGGCGACGGGGAGCGGATCGAAGGGCGCGCGAGCACGCAGACCATGAGCACCGAGATCAGCAGCCCCTCCGGCGCCCCGCTGACCACCGCCGACCGCTCCACGGCGGTCACGGAGTCGCTCAAGCGCTTCGCCCGTCTCGCCCGCCAGTCGGACCACAAGAAGGGCATCCGCGCCTACCAGACGCATATCCGGCGCGATCCCTGGATACCGGTTCTCTTCCTGCTCCTCTTCGCGCTGCCGACGCTCGTCACCGCCGGCTATTTTTACCTGATCGCCTCGGACCGCTACGTCACCGAGGCGCGCTTCGCGCTGCGGCCTGCCCTCGGCACGGTCGACAAGGTCCAGAGCGAGGAAACCGGCACCAACAGCTCCATCGCCAAGCAGATGATCGCGCAGGACACGCTGATCACCACGAACTACATCGAGAGCCGCCAGATGATCGAGACCATGGAGCGGCAGATGCCGGTCCGTGAGATGTTCTCGCGCGACTCGATCGATTACTTCTCGCGCGCCACGGCGGACGATCCGATCGAGAAGTTCATGCGCTACTGGCGCAAGCGCGTCGCCGTCCATGTCGATAGCAACGGCGGCATCGTCTCCCTGAAGGTCAGCGCCTTCGATCCGCAGGAATCCTACAATCTCACCCGGGCGCTCCTCGACGAGAGCGAGCGCATGGTCAACGAACTCAGCCTCAGGGCGCGCAACGACGCCGTCGCCGAGAGCAACCGCGAGCTGAAGAATGCCGAGGCGCGCCTGCTGACGACGCAGCGCGCCCTGCGCGATCTGCGCAACCGGGCCGGCGTGCTCGATGCGCAATCGGCCAACAAGAACAACCTCACCGTCATCGGGGAGCTGCGCAAGAAGCGCATCGACCTCTCCGTGCAGCTGACCCTGAGCCTGCGCGACCTCGCCCCCGAGCGGCGTCAGATCCAGGACCTGAAGGCCCAGATCCAAGAACTCGACGACAACATCGAGAGGATCGAGCGGCAGATGACCAGCACCGATCCGGAGCAGCGCCGTCTGCTCTCGGAGGCGATGACGGAATTCGAGGCGCTCGAGGCCGAACGCAAGAACGCGCTGCTCTATTACAACAAGGTTTTGGCGGCGAGCGAGCAGTCCCGCATCGTGGCCAACCGCCAGATCGAGTTCTTCACGCCCGTGGTCAACCCGGTCGTTCCGGTCTCGGCCATCGAGCCGCGCCGCCACTTGTTCACGAGCATCGTCGCACTCGTGGCGATGACCCTTTTCGGCCTCAGCGTGGTGATCCGGAAGTACCTCTACAGCTGACGAGAGACCCCGGGCCCGCTCCGGGCGGAGCGGGCCGGGCGCCTCAGACGATCTCGGTGGGGGGCCGGCGGGTCGGCGGGGCCGCATCAGGATCGGCCGGCGTGCCCGGCTCGGGCGCCAGGGCCGGATCGGGAAGGGGCGAGGGCGTCGCGGTCGCCATCGCTGCGGAGGCCGCACCGGTTCCCCCGGTCCAGCCCTGCGCCCGCCAGCCCTGGGCGCGCTCGTCGAGGTCGATCGCCCCGCCGCGCTGCATCAGGGCGATGACGCGGTCGGCGAGGTCTCCGTCGGCCCGGACCGTCACCAGCGTGCCGCCACGCCGGACGCCCTCGGCATAGGTCTCCGCATCGGCCCCACTCAGGCCCGCCCCGGTCAGGGCTCCGATCAGACCGCCCGCGGCGGCGCCGACGCCCGCGCCGGACAGGGCGGCGACGAGCCAGCCCGCGGCGACGATCGGCCCGGCGCCGGGAATCGCCAGAAGCCCGAGGCTCGCGAGCAGCCCCGCGCCGCCGCCGAGCACGGTGCCGACCGTCGCGCCCGCCCCAGCACCATCGGCGGCGCTCCCTTCCGGCGCCTGCGCCGCCGGCCCCGGCTCACCCGCGGTCGGTGCGGCGGGCCGGCCGGCGCCGTCCGGGGAGAGGATGGAGATGTCGGATTGCGGCACGCCCGCCGCCTCGATCCGATCGACGATGCGGGCGGCATCCTCGTGACTGTCGAACAGGGCGGTGACGGCACGTGCTGCCATGGTTGTTCCTTTCGATCGTGTTGCCCGGGCCGTGGCCTCGGCCGTTTTGCTGCCGCTCACTCGGCGGCGACTTCGCCCCGGTAATCCATGCCGACCGCGACGCTGCGGCCCGCATGCTCCGCGCGGCCGCGCCAGATGCCCTGATCGTCGAGGCGGAGATCGGCCACGTCCGAGAAACCCATCTCGGAGAACCGCGCCCGCACCTGCGCGGCGGTGAAGCTGTTGGCGCCGGGCTTCAACTGCGCGCCGACCGCCCCATGCGCCTTCTCGGCGGGCGCCGCCGGGGGCTCGGGCGCGGCGCGGGCGGCCGAAGGAAGCATCAGGGCGAGGATCAGGAGAGAATGGGCACGCATCGCTCGGACTTCCCCGGACGTCCCGGCGGTTCATGGGACGGGTCTGCCTGTCCAAGCCCCGCGCGCCGCTCAGGTTCCGCGCGGACGGCCGGCATTGCCGGCGACGGGCCACGTTAACGTCTCGCTAACCCTGAACCCGGCAAATCCTGCCGGGTGGGGTCTTCCAGCGGGAGACCGCACGATTCGTCGTGGGGATCGGTCGAGATGAGCGAGACGGCCAAGGCCGTACCGGCGGGCGGGGGCGGCTTCGGCGCGCTCTCGGCCCTGCGCCTGCCGGACCGGGGGAGCCTCCAGGCGATCTCGAAGCGCTCGGACCTCTTCTTCGCGACCGCGGTGATGGGCATCCTCGTGGTGCTGATCTTCCCGCTGCCGGCGGTCTTGCTCGACCTGCTGCTCGCCGTCTCGATCATCATCTCGGTGCTGATCATGATGACCGGGCTGTTCATCGACAACCCGCTCGAATTCACCGTCTTCCCGACGCTGCTGCTGGTCGCGACCTTGCTGCGGCTGGCGCTCAACCTCGCCTCGACCCGGCTGATCCTCGGCCACGGCCACGAGGGGACGGCGGCGGCGGGGCACGTCATCGAGGCCTTCGGGCACTTCGTGATGGGCGGCAACTTCGTGATCGGGATCATCGTCTTCGCGATCCTGATCATCGTGAACTTCGTGGTCATCACCAAGGGCTCGGGCCGCATCGCCGAGGTGGCCGCGCGCTTCACCCTCGACGCGATGCCGGGCAAGCAGATGGCGATCGACGCCGACCTCTCGGCGGGCCTGATCGACGAGAAGGCGGCCAAGGCGCGCCGCGCCGCCCTGGAGGAGGAATCCTCGTTCTTCGGCGCCATGGACGGCGCCTCGAAATTCGTGCGCGGCGACGCGGTGGCGGCGCTGCTCATCACCGGCATCAACGTCGTGGGCGGCATCATCATCGGCGTCGCCCAGCAGGGGCTGGGCTTTGCGGAAGCGGCCAAGACCTACACCCTGCTCACCATCGGCGACGGGCTGGCCTCCCAGGTGCCGGCCCTGATCGTCTCGACCGCCGCCGGCATCCTCGTCTCGAAGGCGGGCGTGAAGGGCTCGGCCGACAAGGCGCTCGGCAAGCAGATGGCGAACTATCCCAAGGCGCTCGGCATGTCCGCCGCCGTCATGGGGCTGATCGCGCTCCTGCCCGGCATGCCGATGCTGCCCTTCGTCGGGCTGGGCGCGGCGGCTGGCTACGCAGCATGGCGCATCGCCAAGACCCAGAGGGAGGCGCCCCCCGTCGCGGCGGCGGGCGAGGCCGGCGCCGTCCCCGGCGCGGGGCCCGCGGAGGAGACCGTCACCGACCTGCTCAAGCTCGACGACCTCAAGCTGGAGATGGGATACGCGCTGCTGGCGATGGTCAACGGCGAGGGCCAGGACCGGCTCACCGACCAGATCAAGGCGCTGCGCCGCCAGCTCGCGGCGGAACTCGGCATCGTCATGCCGTCGGTGCGCATCCTCGACAACGTGAGCCTGGAGGCCAACACCTACGTGGTGCGGGTCAAGGAGATCGAGGCCGGCACGGGCCAGGTCTTCCCCGGCCAGTTCATGGCGATGGACCCGATGGGCGGCCAAGTGCAGCTGCCCGGCCAGCATCTCCTGGAGCCGACCTTCGGCCTGCCCGCCACCTGGGTCGATGCCTCCCTGCGGGATCAGGCTCAGATCAAGGGCTATACCGTGGTGGATGCGGCGACCGTGATCTCGACCCACCTGACCGAGCTCATCAAGGCGCACGTCTCCGAGCTTTTGAACCACGTCGAGGTGCAGAAGCTGCTGCGCGAGCTGCCCAAGGAGCACACCGAACTCCTCAAGGAGGTGGTGCCCTCGCAGATCGCCACCACGGGCATCCAGCGCGTGCTGCAATTGCTGCTCGCCGAACGCGTCTCGGTGCGGGATCTCGGCTCCATCGTCGAGGGCATCGCCGAGGTGGCGGGCCACGTGAAGAACCCGCGCGACATCGTCGAGCACGTCCGCGCCCGGCTCGGGCGCCAGATCTGCGCGCAGTACCAGGGTCCGGACGGGACGCTGCCGATCATCACCCTGTCGCCCGCCTGGGAGCAGGCCTTCCTCGAAGCGATCGTCGGCGAGCGCGAGGAGCGCTACCTCGCCATGCAGCCGTCGAAGCTCACCGAGTTCGTCAACACCGTGCGGGACCGCTTCGAGCAGGCCGCCCGCATGGGCGAGATGCCGGTGCTCGTCACCTCGGTCCAGGCGCGGCCCTTCGTGCGCTCGATCATCGAGCGCTTCCGCCGCGAGACGCCCGTGATGAGCCAGGCGGAGATCCATCCGCGGGCACGGCTGCGGACGGTCGGATCGGTGTGACGGGTGAGGGAGGGCCGAGGGGGCCGTCAGGCGTGCCCCTCGATGGCGCGCAGGACGGCGACGAGCTGGTCGGCCTGTGAACGCGTGAGTCCCGAACTGATGATCGTGCCGTTCCGGCAGATCGAGCAGGTGCCGTCCTCGGCGACCCGTACCTTGATCGAAGCCATGATATCCATCCGGGAGCCGAGGCGGCTCCCCATCCCGTCGAAGCTTAACCGTTCCTGAAGAGCCCGCAACCCCGGCAGGTCCTTCGTCCACGCAAGCGGCGTGACGTAGGGATCCGCTCGCCCCGCGTCACTGCGGCGAAATGGTGTGGGAAGGCGTTCCCCCGAACGCAAACCGGCGGCCGCTCCGTCGGGAGCGACCGCCGGTTTGAAAGCGCGGGTCGCGGCACTCAGACCGCCTTCTTCTCCAGGCGATTCTCGATCACGTGGTTGTCGAGACCGGGCGCGACGAGCGGCGGTTCGGGCGGCGTCGGGTCGCCGCTCTTATGAAGCGCCTGCGAGAGGCGCGAGCGCTCGAACAGCAGCACCACAACGATCGCCACGGCGAAGGGGATCAGCAGGTAGAACAGGCGGAAGATCAGCACCGCGGCCAGGACCGGCGCCTTCTCGGCATCGGTCTGCAGCTGCATGGCGGTGAAGAAGACGAGTTCGAACACGCCGAGGCCCCCGGGGGCGTGCGAGGCGAGCGCCACGGAGAACGAGGCGAGGAAGATGCCGAGCACCGGGATGAAGCCGGGGTTCAGGCTGTCGGGCAGGGCGAAGTAGATGATGCCCGCCGCGCCCAGGAGTTCCAGGGGCGCCGCGATGAGCTGGCGCGCCATGATGCCGGGCCGCGGGTACTCGACCTTGAAGTTGCGGATCGTCAGCGGGCGGAAGCGCAGGACCGAGCCGATCACGTAGAGCGCGGCGAAGCCGAGCAGGCCGAAGCCGACCAGACGGGAGGTGGCCGGGTTGGTCAGCGCCGCCGGCAGCAGGTTGTCGAGCCGCGCGAGCAGGTTCGGGTCGTAGACGAGGACGAAGCCGCCGAGCAGGATCGTGCCGAGGCCGAAGGTGAAGGAGCAGAGCGCCACCAGCACCGCGACCTGCGCCGCCGAGAGCCCCTTCGAGGTGTAGGCCCGGTAGCGCACGAGGGCGCCGGAGAAGACCGAGGCGCCGATATTGTGGGAGAGCGCGTAAGTCGTGAACGAGCACAGCGACACGAACATCCACGAGATGTGGCGGACGCCCAGATGCAGCAGCGCGATGCGGTCGTACCAAGCGAGCGCTGCGTAGGCCACCAGCGTCGAGAGGGCCGCGAACAGGAAGTGATGGAGCGGGATGGCGGCGAAGGCCGCCTCGATGCTCGCCCAGGACAGCGTCTTCAGCTCACCCCAGAGCAGGTAGCAGGACACCGCTACGGCGGCGAGGCCGATGAGGCCCCAGACGATTTCACTGATCTTCTTCATGAGCACCGGCCGCCTCTCTCGGAACCGGTCCCTCCTGCGTCACCGTTGCGCGCTTCGCAAGCGGAACCGGATGGGTCGTCCCGATGAGGCGGCTCTTGCCCGCCGATCATGACGGTTTCATGCCGAACCCTGCCGACGAACGGGAGCCGGCGCGTAGGCCGGTCCCGCTCCTCGTGGGTGCCGTCACGCCCGGGCGCGCAGGCCGATGGCGTCCATCTCGGCCTGCTCGCGGGCGGCTTCGGCCGCGCGCTCGGCGGAGCGCTCGCGATCCTCGAGGATCTCGACCTTCTTCAGTTCCTCGAAGGCCTCGCCCAGCTCCGCCTTGGCCTCGGCGAGCTGCCCCTCGAGCGCGGCGGCGGACTGGCGCATGTTGTCCCGGCGCGAGGTCGCGGCGCGGGCATAGGTCGGGTAGGCGAAATGGGCCGGATCGGAGATGCCGGCGCGGGATTCTTCCTGCGCGACCTCGCGGTCGAGCTCGGCCGCCATGCGGTTGAAGTCGGACATCATCATCTCGATCTGGGCGACCCGGCGGCGCTTCTCATCCACCTGGAACCGACGCAGCCGGATCAGCGTGTCACGCGATTTCATGTCGGGCCATCCACTCCACGCTACGCCGGCGAAGGGCTCGAGAGGCGCGGAGGCCCTTGCGGACCTTCACCCGACGCGATCTGAAAACCGCCTCACCCACCGCCCACGATGGCGGCCAACCGTGCGTAACCCTCGCCGATGGAGGTTGCTTCTTCCTTACCCTGCCCCAGAAAAGCCGTCAGATCCGGCATCAAAGCCACCGCCTCGTCCACTTCCGGCGACGAGCCGGCCCGGTAGGCGCCGAGCCGGATCAGTTCCTCCATGTCCGCGTAGGTCGCGAGCACCTTTCGCGCACGCCGGACGGTCGGGAGGTGGGCCGGGTCGCAGGCGCGCGGCATGGTCCGCGAGACCGAGCGCAGCACGTTGATGGCCGGGTAGCGGCCCTGCTCGGCGATGCGCCGCTCCATCACGATATGGCCGTCGAGGATGCCGCGCACGGCGTCCGCCACGGGCTCGTTGTGGTCGTCGCCCTCCACCAGCACCGTGAACAGGCCGGAGATCGCCCCCTCCCCCGTCCCCGGCCCGGCCCGTTCGAGCAGGCGCGGCAATTCGGAGAAGACGGTGGGCGTGTAGCCCTTGGCGGTGGGCGGCTCGCCGCCGGCCAGCCCGATGTCGCGCTGGGCCATGGCGAAGCGGGTGATCGAGTCGATCATGCACAACACCTGCGCGCCCTGATCGCGAAAATATTCGGCTACCGCCAGGGTGACGTAGGCGGCGTTGCGGCGCATCAGCACCGGCTCGTCCGAGGTCGCCACCACCACCACGGAACGAGAAAGGCCCGCCGCACCGAGATCGTCCTGCAGGAATTCCTGCACCTCGCGGCCGCGCTCGCCCACAAGGCCGATCACCGCCACGTCGGCGGCGGTGTAGCGGGCGAGCATGGAGAGCAGCACCGACTTACCGACGCCGGAGCCGGCGAAGATGCCCATGCGCTGCCCGCGGCACATGGTGAGAAAGGTGTTGATGCAGCGAACCCCGAGATCGAGCGGGGGCCCGACGCGCCTGCGCCCGTGCGCGGGCGGCGGATCGGCCCGCAGTGGATAGATCGCCGGTCCCTGCGCCAGGGGGCCGAGCCCGTCGATGGGGCGCCCGAGGGCATCGACCGTTCGCCCGAGCCAGGCCGCGCTGGGCCGGATCGCCCCGGCGGCCTCGTCGCGCACCAGCGCCGGGCAGCCGCGGCGCACGCCCTCCAGCGAGCCGAACGGCATGGCGAGCGCCCGGTCTCCGGCAAAGCCGATGACCTCGCAGGGCACCGTCGCGGGCGCCTCGCCGGGGCCGCCGCGCGCCTCCACCACGATGTCGATGCGACCGCCGAGCCGCATGGCGGCCACCGGCCCGGCGACCTCGACCAGCAGGCCGCGGATCGCCGTGACCCGCCCGAAGGTCTCCAGGGTCTCGACGGTCGAGAGCGCGGCGAGCGCCGCCGCCAGCCTCCCGGAGCCGCGCTCCTGCACCATCCGCCCTCGACCCCGCTCGTGCCACTCACGGAACGCCCGCCGCGCGGCCGGCGCGGGAAGCGTGGCGGTCCGCGGCCGGCATCGCGTGAGGCGATCTTAACCCCGTCACAGCCATCGAACCGGCCGATGTCTTAACACCGAAGGCCCCGGCGCCAAGGCATCCCCGTCGATCCGGCGGCCCCGGCGCCGCGGCCGGAAAAAAGAGTTCGGCGACGAATGACAGCCGTCTCCTTTCGGCAACATTCCGGCCAATGCGAGACAACAGAAGGAGTTAGCCGAAGCGAATTGCCGGCTGCCGGCGCAGCGGGGCGGTCAGGGGAGAACGGACGGCCAACAGGCGGGAGAATCGGCGCCGGACTCGAAAGAGACAGTGCTTGCAAGCGGGATTCGGCTTTTGTTAACGGTTAAGGAATAGCGTTTCGAAAGTGGGAATGAGGGAGCGTCCGCCGAGGCCGTCGGCGGGCGACCGGCGGCGGCTTGTCTCAAGCGCCCCGAAACGGCCTGTCCGGTGGGGATCACGATGCGCGTACTTCTGATCGAGGACGACAGCGCGACGGCGCAGAGCATCGAGTTGATGCTCAAATCCGAGAACTTCAACACCTACACCACCGACCTCGGCGAAGAGGGCGTCGATCTCGGCAAGCTCTACGATTACGACATCATCCTTCTCGACCTGAACCTGCCCGACATGTCGGGCTACGAGGTGCTGCGCTCGCTCCGCGTGGCGAAGGTGAAGACGCCGATCCTGATCCTGTCGGGAATGGCCGGCATCGAGGACAAGGTGAAGGGCCTCGGCTTCGGCGCCGACGATTACCTCACCAAGCCCTTCCACAAGGACGAGCTGGTGGCGCGCATCCACGCCATCGTGCGCCGCTCGAAGGGCCACGCCCAGTCGATCATCACCACCGGCGACCTGATCGTGAACCTCGATCAGAAGACCGTCGAGGTGTCCGGCTCGCGCGTCCATCTCACCGGCAAGGAGTACCAGATGCTGGAACTCCTCAGCCTGCGGAAGGGCACGACGCTGACCAAGGAGATGTTCCTCAACCATCTCTACGGCGGCATGGACGAGCCCGAGCTGAAGATCATCGACGTGTTCATCTGCAAGCTGCGCAAGAAGCTGGCGAACGCGTCCGAGGGCAAGAACTACATCGAGACCGTCTGGGGCCGCGGCTACGTGCTGCGCGAGCCGGTCGAGGGCGAGGACCGCATGGCGGTCTGATCCGCCCTGCCGCGGAAGTCCCAGGAACCCCGCTCCGGCGGGGTTCTTTCGTTTCAGGGTCCGACGATCCGGGGGCCGAGCGCCTCGACCAGGGTCCGGGCGTTGCGGGAGGCGGTGGCTTCGTCGCCCGCCAGCGAGCGGATCGTGAGGAGGTCGCCGTCGCGCAGGAGGATCGCCGTCGCGCCCGACATCGTGCCCATGCGGTAGCGGCTGATCCACCCGACCGCCGGCGCCACGGACAGGCCGGTCACGCGGCATTCCGGGCTGCGCTGCCGGCAGAGCGCTTCCAAGCGGGCGATCGGCGTCTGTCCCGAGCGCACGCGCTCTTCCGTGCCGTCGGCTTGGCGGCCAAGCAGCACGTCGATCATCGGGCTGCCCTCGCACGCGGTGCAGACGAGCGTCAGCCGGGCCGCCTCGGCGCGCGCCGCGTAGCCACTTCCCAGGGCCGCCTTCGCCTTGGAGGCGATGGCGGTGAGATCGCGGACGGCGAACCCCTCGGCGAGAACCGGCAGAGGCGCGAGGCCGAGGAGGAAGGCAAGGGCGAGTCGTCGCATCCAGCAGCTTCCCTCTCGTCGCTCGAACGCCCGTGCCCGGATCAGGCCTCGGCCGGCTCCTCGCGGAAATATGGCTCGACCGCGCCCTTCAGCTTCACCGTCATCGGGTTGCCGGCCCGGTCGAGGGCCTTGCCGGCGGAGAGCCGCACCCAGCCCTCGCTGACGCAGTATTCCTCGACATTCGTCTTCTCGGCCCCCTTGAAGCGCACGCCCACGCCGCGGGCGAGGGCAGCCTCGTCGTAGAAGGGACTGTTCGGGTTCACCGAGAGGCGGTCGGGGGGCGTGTCGGACATGACTCGTGCGTTCCTGCCAAGTGTGCCGGCCGGTTACGGCAATCGGGCTGGAGGAGCAATGGCGGCCTCCGCCCGCGCGGCGGCGATCAGTTCCGCCACCCGTCCGCTCTGGAGCAGCGGAATCCAGCCCGCCACCGTCTCGTGGGGAAAGTCCCACCACGCGGCCTCCACCAGCGCGGCGGCGGTCGCCTCGTCGAAGCGGCGGCGAACGATCCGCGCCGGGTTGCCGGCGACGACCGCGTAGGGGGGCACGTCGCGGGTGACGACGGCGTGGGCGGCGACCACCGCGCCGTGGCCCAGCGTGACGCCCGACAGAATCAGGCAGCCCGATCCGAGCCAGACATCGTGCCCGATCACCACGTCCCCGCGCGAGGCGTGATAATCCTGCGGCGCGTCCGCTCCCGGCCAGAGGCCGGGCATCGCGGCGAAGGGGTAGGTCGAAACCCAGTCGAGCCGGTGATCGCCGCCGAGCAGGATCTCGACCTTGTCGGCGATGGAACAATACCGGCCGATCGTCAGTCGCCGCCCCGATTCGGGGAAGCGCACCTTCGGCCTTCCGTAAGAGTATGCACCGATTGAGAAATTCCAGCGGCGGGCCAGCTTTTCGAGATGCAGTCGGGTCTCGTTGTGCGGGTTGCGCCCCCGCTTCAGCCGTTGCAACAGATGCCTCAACAGCGTCCCCCGCGAAGCGAGGGTGCAGGCGCGCATAAACGAGCGAGAGAGGACGGCATCGCCATGGCCGACAACATGTCCGAGGATCTGAAGTCCGGGGCGCTCGTCTACCACCGATTGCCGAAACCCGGAAAGCTCGAGATCCAGGCGACCAAGCCGCTCGGCAACCAGCGCGACCTCGCTCTCGCCTATTCCCCCGGCGTCGCCGCCGCCTGCATGGCGATCCACGACGATCCGCAGGAAGCCGCCACCCTCACCATCCGCCAGAACCTCGTCGCGGTGCTCACCAACGGCACCGCCGTGCTCGGTCTGGGCGATATCGGCCCGCTGGCCTCGAAGCCGGTGATGGAGGGCAAGGCCGTCCTCTTCAAGAAGTTCGCCGGCATCGACGTGTTCGACGTCGAGGTCAACGAGAAGGACGTCGACAAGCTCGTCGACGTGGTCTGCTCGTTGGAGCCGACCTTCGGCGGCATCAACCTCGAGGACATCAAGGCCCCCGAGTGCTTCGAGGTCGAGGAGCGCTGCCGCGAGCGGATGAAGATCCCGGTCTTCCACGACGACCAGCACGGCACGGCGATCATCGTCGCGGCCGCCGTCCTCAACGCCCTGGAACTGGCCGGCAAGAACCTGTCGGACGCCAAGATCGTCACCTCGGGTGCGGGCGCGGCGGCTCTGGCCTGCCTCAACCTGCTCGTCTCCCTCGGCGCGACGCGGGAGAACATCACGGTCACCGACATCAAAGGCGTGGTCTACAAGGGCCGCGCCGAACTGATGGACCGCTGGAAGGACATCTACGCGCAGGAGACGGAGGCGCGCACGCTGGCCGAGGTGATCCCCGGCGCCGACGTGTTCATCGGCCTCTCCGCGGGCGGCGTGCTCAAGCCCGAGTATCTGGAGAAGATGGCCGAGAAGCCGCTGATCATGGCGCTGGCCAACCCGTACCCCGAGATCATGCCGGATCTGGCCCAGGAGCGGCGGCCCGACGCGATGATCTGCACCGGGCGTTCGGACTTCCCCAACCAGGTCAACAACGTCCTCTGCTTCCCCTACATTTTCCGCGGCGCCCTCGATGTCGGCGCGCACGCGATCAACGAGGAGATGAAGAAGGCGGCCGTGAAGGCGATCGCGGCGCTCGCCCGCGAGGCGCCCTCGGACGTGGTGGCCCGCGCCTATGGCGGCGAGGCCCGGCCGTTCGGCCCCCACTCGCTGATCCCGAGCCCGTTCGATCCGCGCCTGATCCTGCGCATCGCCCCCGCCGTGGCCAAGGCCGCGATGGATTCGGGCGTGGCCGGGCGGCCCGTCGAGAACATCCAGGCCTACGCCGAGTCGCTCGACCGCTTCGTGCACCGCTCCGGCTTCATCATGAAGCCGATCTTCTCGAAGGCGAAGGACAACCCCAAGCGCGTCATCTACGCCGAGGGCGAGGACGAGCGGGTGCTGCGCGCCGCCCAGGCCGTGGTCGAGGACCGGGTGGCCCGGCCGATCCTGGTGGGGCGCCCGCGGGTGATCGAGACCCGCATCAAGCGCTTCGGCCTCGACCTGAAGCACGGCGAGCATTTCGACCTGATCGATCCCGAGGACGATCCCCGCTACCGGGATTACGTCTCGACCTATCTGGAGGTCGCCGGGCGGCGCGGCATCACCCCCGACCTCGCCCGCACGCTGGTGCGCACCAACACCACGGTGATCGGCGCGCTGGCCGTGCGCCGCGGCGAGGCGGACGCGCTGATCTGCGGCCTGGAAGGTCGCTTCGAGACCCGCCTGCGGGTCATCCGCGACATCATCGGGCTCTCGCCCGATCTCCTCGACTTCGCCGGGATGAGCCTCATCGTCACGAAGAAGGGCGCCTACTTCCTGGCCGACACCCATGTCCGGCAGAATCCGAGCGCGGAGGAGATCGCCGACGTGGCCATCGCCTGCGCCGGCCATGTCGGCCGCTTCGGCCTCACGCCGAAGATCGCTCTGCTGAGCCACTCCGATTTCGGTCAGTCGGACTCGGACTCGGCCAAGAAGATGCGCCGCGCGCTGGAGCTGATCCAGGCGCGCGCCCCCGACCTTCAGGCCGACGGCGAGATGCAGGCGGATTCGGCCCTGTCCGAACTGGTGCGCGACCGGGTGCTGCCGGGCTCCAACTGGAAGGGCGCGGCCAACATCCTCGTCTTCCCGAACCTGGATGCGGCCAACATCGCCTTCCAGTTCGCCAAGGTGCTGGCCGACGCGCTCCCGGTCGGCCCCCTGCTGATCGGCCCGGCCAAGCCCGCCCACATCCTGACGCCCTCGGTCACCGCCCGCGGCATCGTCAACGTCACCGCCGCCGCGGTGGTCGAGGCGCAGGCCGGCGCGCAGCCGGAGATCGCGCCCGAGGCCGAGCCCGGCGCGGGACCGCTCTCGGAGTAGCGCGCAAGGGACGACCTTGGAGCCGATCCCGGCCCGGCCGGCGGGCGGGATCGGCTCCGAGCTTGGCGGTAATTTTGCATTCGGCTGCGCGCGTTGAACGCCCGTGGAGTCTGCAATGTGCCGTGGTGACGATCCGACCTGTGCCGCCTTCGCCGAGCACCGGCTACGCTACCGGCGCGAGATGGAGCCGGAGCGGCGCGCCTTCCTGAAGAGCGGCTTCGTTGCGAGCGGCGGCGCGGCGGCCCTGGTCTCGGGCGGCCTGTCGCTGGTGAGCCCGGCTTTGGGCCAGGCCAGCGCCAGCGGGCTGAAGCAGAAGGCGCATTACCACCTGCCGGCCAATGCCGAGACGGTGCATTGGGGCTACTTCTCGAAGAGTCTCAAGCCCCAGGTCGAGATCGCCTCGGGCGACTTCGTCACCATCGAGACGCTGACCCACCACGCCAACGACGACGCCGAGCGCATGGTCACGGGCGATCCCGGTGCCGAGAGCGTCTTCCTCTGGACCAAGGAGCACAAGGGCGTCGCCCGCCGCGGCGCCGGGCCGGAGGATTCCAAGTTCGGTCCCGGCGGTGGGCTCGGCGTGCATATCTGCACCGGCCCGGTGGCGATCCGTGGGGCAGAGCCCGGCGACGTGCTGGAGGTGCGCATCCTCGACGTCGCGCCGCGCCCATCCGCCAACCCGAAATTCAAGGGCCTGACCTTCGGCAGCAACGCCGCCGCGTGGTGGGGCTACCACTACAACGACATGCTGGAGGGCAAGAAGCGCGAGGTCGTCACGATCTACGAGGTCGATGCCGGCGGCGGGCGCGACTGGGCCCGGGCCGTCTACAGCTTCCCCTGGCCGGGCGTGACCGATCCGGACGGGCGCGCCCATCCGACGATCGACTATCCGGGCCTGCCCGTCGATCACACGAAGACGACGCGCACCTACGACGTGCTGAAGGGCATCCGCGTGCCGATCCGCCCGCATTTCGGCACGATGGGCGTGGCGCCGGCGGAAGCCGAGCGGGTGAACTCGATCCCGCCGAGCTACACCGGCGGCAACATCGACAATTGGCGCATCGGCAAGGGCGCCACGATGTACTACCCCGTCGCCGTGCCCGGCGCCCTGTTCTCCGTGGGCGATCCCCATGCGAGCCAGGGCGACTCGGAACTCTGCGGCACGGCGATCGAGTGCTCGCTCACCGGCACCTTCCAGTTCATCCTGCACAAGCGGGCGGATCTTGCCGGAACCTCGCTGGAAGCGCTCGATTTCCCGATGATCGAGACGAGCGAGGATTGGGTGCTCTCGGGCTTCAGCTACCCGAACTACCTCAAAGATCTCGGCGCGGACGCGCAGAACGTCATCTTCCAGAAATCCTCCATCGACCTCGCCATGCGCGACGCCTTCCGCAAGATGCGCCAGTTCCTGATGCACGCCCAGGGGCTGACCGAGGACGAGGCGATCTCGCTGATGTCGGTCGCCGTCGATTTCGGCATCACCCAAGTGGTCGACGGCAATTGGGGCGTCCACGCCATCGTGAAGAAGTCGATTTTTGCGGAGCGCCCCGTGTGATCCGTTGTTGCGAGGCTCAGCGAAGGCAATCCAGGGCTCCGCACCTCCCGGACAAGTCGCGCCCTGGATCGCTTCGCTGCCGCTCGCGATGACAGCGGCTCTCGAAAAAGCCCCGTGAAAAAAGCCCCGCCAGCTAAGGGCTGGCGGGGCTGTCAGGGGCGCGTGAGCGTCAGCCCTCGGTCACGATCTTGTCGGGGGTGATCGGCAGGTGGCGGATGCGCTTGCCGGTGGCGTGGAAGACCGCGTTCGAAATCGCGGCGGCCACGCCGACGATGCCGATCTCGCCCAGACCCTTCACGCCGAGGGGATTCGCCTTGTCCTCCTCATCCACGAAGATCACGTCGATGTCGTGGATGTCGGCATGGACCGGCACGTGGTACTCGCCGAGATTGTGGTTCATGAACCGGCCGATGCGGTGGTCGAGCATCGATTCCTCGTGCAGGGCCGAGCCGATGCCCATGACGACGCCGCCGAGGATCTGGCTGCGGGCCGTCTTCGGGTTGAGGATCTTGCCCGCCGCGATGGCCGAGACCACGCGGGTGCAGCGCACGACGCCAAGTTCCTCGTCGATCTTCACCTCCGCGAAAATCGCCGAATGGGTGTAGGCCTCGTATTGTTTGGCGAAGTCCTTGTCGGGAGCCGCCTCCCCTGTCGCCTCCAACTTATCCGTGCCCGTGGCCTTCAGGATTTCCGTGAGGGCGACGCTCTTGGCGGGATCGCCCGCCACCTCGATGCGACCGCCCGTGAACACCACGCGCTCGAAATCGACGTTAGCGAGCGGTGAGTTGTCCATCCCGCGGGCCAGCTTGAACGCCTGCTCGGCGATTGATCGGCACGCCTTCATCACGGCGGTGCCGGAGGAAGCCGCCGTCCACGAGCCGCCCGCCACCGGCGCCTGGGCGAGGTTCGTGTCGCCGAGCTTGGTCGTGACGTGGTCGAGGGGCAGGCCCAGCGTGTCGGCGGCGATCTGGGTCAGGATCGTATAGGTGCCGGTGCCGATGTCGCCGGTCTGGTTGCCGACCTCGAGCCGGCCGTCCGCGGTGAGCACGGCATGCGCGCTCGACTGCATCATCATCGATTCCCAGATACCGGTCGCCATGCCCCAGCCGACGAGTTCGCGGCCCTCCCGCATGGAGCGCGGCTGCGGATTGCGTCGGCTCCAGCCGAAGCGCTCGGCGCCCTCCTGGAAGCACGCCTTGAGCGCCTTGGAGCCGAACGGCTTCTCCTCGGTCGGGTCGCTCTCGGTGTAGTTCTTCAGCCGCAGGGCGATCGGGTCCTGGCCGGTGGCGTAGGCCAGTTCGTCCATCGCCGTCTCGATGGCGTAGACGCCGGTCACGGCGCCGGGCGCGCGCATGTCGCCGGGCGTCGGCGTGTCGAGCTTGGCGATGCTGTAGGTGAGTTTGACGTTGTCGCAGTCGTAGAGCACGCCCGACCAGTTGACGACGACCTCCTGATAATCCTCGTAGGCCGAGGTGCCCTGCACCGCATCGTGCTTGAGCGCGGTGAGCTTGCCCGAGCGGTCGGCGCCGAGGGAGACGGTCTGGAGCGCCTCCGAGCGGTAGGTGAACGACCACATCTGGTCGCGGGTCAGCGTCACCCGCACCGAGCGCCCGAGGTCCTTCGCCGCCAGCATCGCCAGGAAGAGCTGGTATTGCGGGCGCAGGCCCGAGCCGAAGCCGCCGCCGAGATAGGGGTTCAAGACGCGCACCTGCTCCGGCTTCAGGCCGAAGGCGCTGGCGATGTAGTCGTGGGTGTTCGAGACGCCCTGGATCTTGTCGTAGACCGTGTAGGTGCCGTCCTTCTCCACGACGACGGTCGAGGCGTGCGGCTCCATCGGGTTGTGGTGCTCGTCGGCCATCCGGTACTGGCCGTTGACGCGGATCTCGGCCGCGTCGAAGGCCGTTTCGGCGTCTCCCCACGGCTCCGGCGGCGGCTTGATGCCGGCCCGCTTCATCGGCGGATCGTAGGCCTCGGGTGCCTGCGCTTCGAGGTCGGTGCGGGGTGCCACGACCCCGTAATCGACCCGCACCAGGGAGGCGGCGTAGCGCGCCGTCTCGAAATCCTCGGCGACGACGAGGGCCACCGGCTGGCCGGAGAACACGATGCGGTTCGTCGCCAGCGCCTGGAACGGCGCGCCGGGCGGCGCCACCGCGTCCTGGTAATCCTCCGGCTTGTCGGAGGTGGCCGGGCGGTTCTCGTGGGTGATGACCTTGATGACCCCGGGCACCGCTTCCGCGGCGGAGGCGTCGATGCCCCGGATGCTGCCCTTGGCGACGGCGCTCGACACCACCACGCCGTAGGCGAGATCGGGGGCGGCGAACTCGCCGGCATATTTGGCAAGGCCGGTGACCTTGGCCGGGCCGTCGACGCGGCTGATGGCGCTGCCGACGAACCGGTCGCGGCCGGCCGCCGGGCTGAACTGGACGGTCATGGACGGCTCCTTACTGGATGCGCTTGTCGGACTGGGACTGGGGCGTGCCGGCAGCGGCCTGCTCCAGTCCGCGGACGATGGCGCGGCGCGCCAGCTCGATCTTGAAGCCGTTGGTCGATTGCGGCTTGGCCTCGCGCAGGATGAGGTCGGCGGCTGCCTTGAAGGTCTCGCGGGTGGCCGGCTTGCCTTGCAGCAGCGCCTCGGCCTGCGTGTTGCGCCAGGGCTTGTGGGCGACGCCGCCCAGCGCGAGGCGCGCGGTGCGGATGGTCTGCCCGTCAAGTTCGAGCGCGGCGGCGACCGAGACCAGCGCGAAGGCGTAGGAGAGCCGGTCGCGCAGCTTCAGGTAGGTGTGGTGCCCGGCAAAGCCCTTGGCCGGCAGGTCGATGGCGACGATGATCTCGCCGGCCGCCAGATTCGTATCCCGGGAGGGCTCGTCGCCCGGCAGGCGGTGGAACTCGGCGAACGGGATCGCCCGGTCGCCCTGCGGCCCGCTGACCTGCACGACCGCCTCCAGTGCGGCCAGCGCCACGCACATGTCGGAGGGGTGGGTGGCGATGCAGTGCTCGCTCGTGCCCAGGATCGCGTGGATGCGGTTCACGCCGCCGATCGCCGAGCAGCCGGAGCCGGGCTCGCGCTTGTTGCAGGGCGTGGCCGTGTCGTAGAAGTAGTAGCAGCGGGTACGCTGAAGCAGGTTGCCCCCGGTGGAGGCCGCGTTGCGCAGCTGCGCCGAGGCCCCGGCCAGGATCGCGTCGGCGAGCAGCGGGTAGCGCTCGCGGATGCGGGCATCGTAGGCCAGCGTCGCGTTGGTCACGAGGGCGCCGATGCGCAGGCCGCCCTCGCGCTCCTCGATCTCGGCCAGCGGCAGGCGGGTGATGTCGATGAGCTTGCCCGGCCGCTCGACATCGTACTTCATCAGGTCGATGAGGTTGGTGCCGCCGGCGATGAAGCGGGCCGCCGGGTCGCTGCCCAGCGCCTGCACCGCCTCCGCCACCGTGCTGGGACGAACGTAATCGAAGCGGTTCATCGGGCGTCTCCCTGGTGCATGACCTCTTCGATGGCATCGACGATGTTGGTGTAGGCGCCGCAGCGGCAGATGTTGCCGCTCATCGCCTCGCGGATCTCGTCGCGGGTCTTGGCGTGGCCCTCATTCATCAGGCCGACCGAGGAGCAGAGTTGGCCCGGGGTGCAGTAGCCGCACTGGAAGGCGTCGTGCTCGACGAAGGCCTCCTGGATCGGGTGGAGGCTGTTCTTGCCCTCGCGCTGCGCGAGCCCGGCCAGACCCTCGACGGTGGTGATCTCGGCGCCGTCCTTCATCACGGCGAGCGTGAGGCAGGAATTGATGC
The DNA here is from genome assembly GCF_049543375.1 of Methylobacterium sp. NPDC097929. Lineage (NCBI taxonomy): Bacteria > Pseudomonadati > Pseudomonadota > Alphaproteobacteria > Hyphomicrobiales > Methylobacteriaceae > Methylobacterium > Methylobacterium sp. NPDC097929. Next base: position 139,811 of record NZ_JBMVEP010000004.1, read on the forward strand.
GGGTGCCGTTCACGAGCACGGTGCAGGCGCCGCACTGGCCGTGGTCGCAGCCCTTCTTGGTGCCGGTGAGGTCGAGGCGCTCGCGCAGGAGGTCGAGCAGCGTCGTCCAGGGGGCGACTTGAAGCTCACGCCGCTCGCCGTTGATGGTCAGCGTGATGCCGATTGTCCCGACCGCGCCGGGCGAACCGCTGTCGATGAGCATGGTTGTGTCCGTGATGGGCGTCGCCTCGCATGGACGAGCGGGAAACCGGTCGGTTCCGCGATGGTCCGGGCGAGGTTGCGCGTCTTGGAAGGGCGCGGGCTCGGGGCCCGCGCCGGGTCGTTCCCATAACGGTTCCAAGGTGGCCCTGTTCCGCGGCGGCCCGCGGTCACGGGAGCGCGGGACGCGCGCAGGCCGCCGCCGGGGCGGCGCGTTCGATTGGGGTTACGCCGGAAGGGAAGCTCGGCTAACGCTTGCCCCGCCCGCTGCCTTCGAGGAGCCGCCATGTCCGACGCACTCGACCCCGTCCTCAACGACATCGACCGCGACCTGGACAACAGCCTGGAGCGACTGTTCGCGTGGCTGCGTATCCCCTCGATCTCGACCGATCCGGCCTATGCCGGCCATTGCCGCGAGGCGGCGCGGTGGCTCGAAGGCAACCTGAGCGCGCTCGGCTTCGAGACCAGCGTCGAGGAGACCTCGCTGCATCCCGTCGTGCTGGCGCATCGCCCCAAGCCGGGGGCGCCGCACGTGCTGTTCTACGGCCATTACGACGTGCAGCCGGTCGATCCGGAAAACCTCTGGAAGACGCCGCCCTTCGAGCCGCGCATCGACGAGACGGATGGCACGAAGCGGATCGTCGCCCGCGGCGCCTCGGACGACAAGGGTCAGGTGATGACCTTCGTCGAGGCCTGCCGGGCGCATCTGGCCATGAACGGCGACCTGCCGGTCGGCGTCACCATCCTGATCGAGGGCGCCGAGGAGAACGGCTCGCAAGGCTTGCCCGAATGGGTCGCGGCCAACCGCGAGCGCCTGAAGGCGGACGTCGTGCTCGTCTGCGACACCGGCATGTGGGACCGCCGGACCCCGCAGATCACCACCTCGCTCCGGGGCCTCGCCTATTACGAGGTGAAGGTGACCTGCGCCGACCGCGACCTTCATTCCGGTTTCTTCGGCGGCGCGGCCGCGAACCCGATCCACGTCCTGTCGCGGATCATCGCCGACCTGCACGATGCGGACGGCCGCGTGACCCTGCCGGGCTTCTACGACGGCGTGCGCGAGCCCCCGCCCGAGCTGCTGGAGCAGTGGCGCTCGCTCGATCTCACGCCTGAAAAGTTCCTGGGACCGATCGGCCTGAAGCAGCCGGCCGGCGAGCGCGGGCGCCTGCCGATCGAGCTGATCCAGTCGCGCCCGGCCTGCGACGTGAACGGCATCATCGGCGGCTATACCGGCGAGGGCACGAAGACGGTCATCGCCAGCCAAGCCTCGGCCAAGGTCTCGTTCCGCCTCGTGGACGATCAGGACCCCGAAGCGCTCTCGAAGACCTTCGAGGCCTTCGTGCGTGCGCGCATCCCCGCCGACTGCTCGGTCGAGGTGGTCTGCTACAAGGGCTCGCGCGCGGTGGCACTGCCCTACGACATGCCGCAACTCGCCGCGGCGCAAACCGCGCTCTTGGCCGAGTGGGGCCGCGCGGCGGTGGCGGTGGGGGCCGGCGGCTCGATCCCGATCGTCGGCGACTTCAAGCGCATCCTCGGGCTCGACACCCTGCTGATCGGCTTCGGCCTCGACGACGACCGCATCCACTCGCCCAACGAGAAGTACGAGCTGACGAGCTTCCACAAGGGCACGCGCTCCTGGGCGCGGATTCTCTCGGCGCTTGCGGCCGCATGAGAGCGTCGCGGCGAGCATGAAGGCGGTCCGCCCCACCTTTTCCGGTCATCCCGAGATGCCCGTCCGAGCGGGCCTCACGCGCTCTCCGGCGGATGGTCCGGGCTTTTCGCCCAAACCATCCTTGCAAGCGTCAGCCAAGCAATCCGGCGGCGCGACCTCTCCGGATCGTGCGGAGCGCTGGATGGCTTCGGCTTCGCCTCGCCCTGACGGGATGAGGCGGAAGCGATCGGCCGGACGCCGTCTTGGAGGGGTCTTCGCGGCTTCTTCGCGGTTCCCCTGGGTGCGGATGACAACTTCTAGGCCTCTCTCAGCGGGTCGCTTCCCTGCATGAGTGCCGCTCCGCTTCCTCGGCCGGCGAACGGTGAGCCTGCGCCCGTCGCGGGCCGCCTCGTCGAGGCCGCACCCGGCGCCCTCGTGCTGCGCTTCCCCCTGCCGCCCTCGCTGCCGATCCCCCTGCACGTCGCGGCGCCCAAGGACGTCGCGCTGGTCACCTGGGCCTTCGCCGGGCTCGAAGCGGGCGCGAGCGAGGGGCCCGTCGGCCTGCTGGCAATCGACGCGTCGGGGGCCGCGCTTGGCGAGACCCTGACCCTCGCCACGCATTTCCGCGACCTCACCCTGCGCCTTGAGCCGGCCTCGGCCGACGCCCTGAGCGCCGCTGAGCGTACCCTCCTCGCGCGGGCGTTGCTCTCCTCCGGCGCGGCGGGCCTCCCGTTGCTCGGGCGCCTGTTCGCGCTCGTCGAGGCGGCGGTCACGGCCTTGCCGGTCGCCGCAGATGCGCCGGACCTTGCCGACGAGGCCGGCGGTTGGACGCTCGGCGGCACGGCCATTCCGCACGGCCTGCTGTTTCGCACCCGTGCCGGCTGGGGCTGCGCCCGGGTCGCGCGCGCCGCCCTTGGGTTCAAGCCTCATCCGCGCCAGCGGCTGACCCTCGACCCGGTCTGGGGCGCGGCGCCGGAGGGCTTGCCCGAGCGCTCCTTCGCGCTCCATGCCCACGGCTTCACCGCGCTGACGACATGGGCCTCCTGATGCCGGCCGCCGGGACGGACAAGCTCGCGATCCTCGTGCTCGCCCCGATGCCGGCGGCGCCCGTCAGCGCCGGCAACCGGCGCCGGCTCGTCGCCACCTGCGAGGCGCTGAGCCGCGGCGGCTTCGCCGTCGATCTTGCCTATTACGCCCACGAGGATCAGGTCTATCGCCGCTTCGGCCAGCACCCGCCGACCGATTTTTCGGGAATGGAGCGATCGTTCCGGAACGTCTTCCTGATCGAGGCCCGCACCGTCATCCCGCTCAAGACGCGCTCGAACGCCTTCGGCATCGACGAATGGTGCCCCGACGAGGTCGGCGACTTCGTCACGTGGTACTTCTCTCGGTACCCCGAGACCGGCGCCGTGCTGGTGAACTACGTCTTCCTCTCTCGCGCCCTGGAGCGCGTGCCGCCGGGCGTGCTGACGCTCATCGACACCCACGACCGCTTCGCCGGCCGGCAGGAGCAGTACCGGCCGTTCCGGGCCGAGCCGAACTTCTTCTACACCGACGAGGCGGGCGAGGCGGCGGGGCTGTCGCGCGCCGACCTCGTGCTGGCGATCCAGGCGGCGGAGGCGCGGGGCTTCGCGGCCCTCACCGACCGCCGCGTCCTGCTGCTGCCGCCGCATTTCCCCGCCCGGCGGCCCTTCGCCGTGCCGGAGCGGGTGGCGCGCATCGGCTTCCTCGGCCACGGCAACGATCCGAATCTGTTCTCGATCGGCCGCTTCGTCCGCGCCTGGGCGCAGGACTGGACGCCGGGCCGGCCAAAACTCGTCATCGCGGGCGAGATCTGCCGCAGCCTGCGCGGCGTCGAGGGGCCGGGCGTGCAGCTGCTCGGCTATCTCGACCGGCTCGAAGACTTCTACGACCAAGCCGACCTCGTCGTGGCCCCGATGCTGATTGGCTCCGGCCTCAAGATGAAGGTCGGCGAGGCGCTCTCCTTCGGCCGTCCGGTGATCGGCACGGAGATCGGCCTCGAAGGCTTCGAGCCGACCGAACCGGCCCATCGCTGCCGGGACGCGGAGGCCGTCAAGGCGGCCGTGCTGGCGGCGGCGCGCGACGCGGAGGCGCTGGCGCGGCTGACGCGGGCGAGCGCCGCACTCTACGAGCGCTACGCGCAGACGGCGCTGGCGGCCGAAGCGGAGCTGATCGGGCTTCTCGACGCGCACCATTCCGGCCGTGTTCCCCCCTCGCCCCGCCCGCGGGAAGAGGAGCGCGACGCCCCCGGCATCGGCGCGACGAGCGCCACCCGCGGCGCCGGCCTTGTCCTGACCTGCGAGACCTCGACCCGCTCCCTGCCCGCCACTGACCCCGAGTTCGGCGTGCTCGTCGCCACCGAGCGGCGTTCCGGCAGCGGCAGGGCGGAGGTCTACCGGCCGGAGCGTCGGCGCTGGTTCGCCCGCCCGGATGCCGCCGCGACCGGAGCGATGCCGGATCTCGGCGCGCTCGACGTCGCGCTCTCGCCGGAATGGGTGCGCGACAAGAACCTGCCCGCACCGGCAAGGGCAGCCCTGGCCCGCGCCTTCGCCGGCATGCGGGCAGATTGGGAGAGCGCGGGGCGGATCGTCGGGCGCACGGCCGAGCGCATCGAGATCGCGACGCTGCTGCCCGGCGTTCTGGTCGGCGGGAGCCATCCGGCCGCCTGCTTCCTGATCGCCGGAGACGGCGCCATCGAATTGCGGCTGGAGCGGGTCACGCCGCTCCAGTTGCGCGGCGCCGAAGCCTATGCCGACCGGACCGGGCGCCTGCCCGCGCCGCTGCCGGTGAGCCTGGGCCTGCGCGCCGCCGATCCGCTGCCGGCCGCGCCGGCGCACCTCCTCTTCCTCACCGATGACGGAATTGGCCGGATCGCTCTCGCCGGGGACGCCGCATGAGCGAGACGCCCGCCATCCCCCTGCTCGACACCGTCGATCCCGGCACCGGCCGCCGCGCCGCCCTGGCGGAGGCCGCGCTGCTGTGGGAGTCGCTCTTCCGCAACGGCGTCCGCCTCGCCTTCGCGCCGGAGCCCGAGCCGGACGTCTCCATCGTCATCGTCGCCCGCGACGCCCGCCATCTCCTGGCCCTGACGCTCTACCGCCTCTGCGCCGGCCAGAAGCTCGCCGGGGCGAGCTTCGAGGTCGTGCTGGTCGACAACGCCTCCGCGCCGGAGACCCGCGCCCTCTACGGGCGGCTCGACGGCGTGCGGCTCATCGAGAACGCCACCAACACCGGCTTCGGCCCAGCCTGCAACGCCGGCGCGCAGGCGGCGCGGGGCCGGTTCGTCCTGTTCCTCAATCCCGACGTGGACCTCCTGCCCGGCGCGCTCGCGGCGATGGTCGGCACGTTCCGTAATCACGCGGGCACCGGCATCGTCGGCGCCCGCCTCGTCTTCCCCGGCGGCTATCTGCAGGAATCAGGGGCGGGCTTTCGCGACGATCCGCAGCTCACCCACCCGTACGGGCGCGGCGATGCCGACCCCCTCGCGCCGGAACACGCCGCGACCCGCGAGGTCGGCTACGTCTCCGGTGCGGTGCTGATGATCGAGCGGGTCTTCTTCGAAGAGCTCGGCGGCTTCGATCCGCTGTTCGCGCCCGCCTATTTCGAGGACACCGACCTCTGCCTGCGCTGCCATCAGGCCGGGCGGCGGGTGCTGGTGCAGCCGCGGGCCACCGCGATCCACTACGAGAACGCCACCAGCGCCCGCCGCGAGGACGTGGAGGCGCTGCTCGACCGCAATCGCGCCCGCTTTTTCGAGCGCCACCGGGCGAGCCTGTTCGAGCAGGGTCCGCAGCCGCGGGGCGGGACCACGCTCGACCACGACCCGTGGCGCCTGCGCGTACTCTACGTGGACGACCGCGTGCCCCATCTCGACCTCGGCGCCGGCCTGCCGCGGGCCAACGTCATCCTCAACGCCATGGCGGGCCTCGGCTACGCCGTCACCTTCTTCCCGAACTACGAGGCGGATGCCGAGGAGTCGCAGCGCTACCGCGACCTCGACGAGCGGATCGAGATCCTCCACGCCAGCGGCGATGCCGGCTTCGCGCGCCTGATCGCCGAGCGGCGCGACCGCTACGACGTGCTCTGGGTGAGCCGGCCGCACAACATCCTGTTCGTGACGCAGGCGCTCCAGGCCGCCGGCCTCGACCCGCGCGGCTTCGTGCGATCGCGGGTGATCTTCGATTCGGAGGCCCTGTTCGCCCTGCGCGACTTCGTGACGGGTGCGGCTACCGACGGCAGCGCGGTGGCCGCGGATCTGGCGTGGCAGGCGGCGCGGGAGACCCGCCTGTTCGGCCTCGCCGACGCGGTGGTCTGCGTCTCGCCCGCCGAGGCGCGGGTGCTCGCCCGCTACAGTCCCTGCAACGCCGCGGTGCTCGGCCACGCCCTGACGCTGCCCGAGACACCGACGCCGGATTTCGCCGCGCGCGCGGGCTTCGTCTTCGTCGGCGCACTCGCCCGCGAGGGCCAGCCCAACGTCGATTCCCTCGACTGGTTCTTCGAGAGCGTCTGGCCGCGGGTGCGGGCGCGGCTGCCGGAGGCGCGCCTCACGGTCGTGGGCGGGATTGCCCCTGAGATCCGCGAGCGCTTCGCCCGCCAGCCCGGCGTGCGCGTGACCGGCCGGGTGCCGGAGACCGAGCCCTATCTCGATGCCGCCCGCGTCTTCCTCGCTCCGACGCGCTTCGCCGCGGGCATCCCGCACAAGGTCCACGAGGCGCTGGCCCGGGGGCTGCCCTGCACCGTGACGCCGATCCTCGCCGATCAGGTCGGCTGGGAGGACGGCGCCGGCTTCCTCGTGCGCGATTGGCGCGACCCGGCCGGCTTCGCCGAGGCGCTGATCCGCCTGCACGAGGACGGTGCCCTGTGGCAGGCGGTCCGCGCCGAGGGCCTCGCGCGCATCGCCGCGGATTGCGACGCCGACGCCTTCGCCGCCACGATCCGGGGCCTGTGCGAGGCGCAGGTGGTGGCATGAGCGCGCCCTCCCCCCTCGCCCGCCTCGTCGGCCTCGCCTCCGGTCTCCTGCGCCGCGCCGTGATCGGCCGCGTGCCGAAGCTGTTCGATGCCGCCTATTACCGGGAGCGCAACCCGGGCGTGGCCCGGAGCGGCCTCGACCCTTTCCTGCACTATGTCTGGTTCGGCGCGCGGCAGGACCGCAACCCGAACGCGGATTTCGACACCGCCTTCTACCGCCGCCAGAGCGGGCGGACCCGGCTCGATCCGGTGCGCCACTACCAGCGGATCGGCGCGGCGGCAGGCCTCGACCCGAGCCCGGCCTTCAGCACCAGCCTGTACCTCGCCCGCTACCCCGACGTGGTGAGCGCCGGGATCAACCCGCTCCTGCATTTCCGCAACGACGGCCGCGCGGAGGGGCGCGAGGCCGCCCCCTCCCCGATCGAGCCGGACCGCCTGCGCGCGCTCGACGGCGTGGCGGAGGATCACATCCTCACGCTTCCCGATGCGGAGGGCGGGCGCTTTGCCCTGACGCTGCTGCGGCACGCGCCCCTCGACCCGCAGGCGGAGTTCGCCCCGCGCGTCTGTCTCCAGCTCTGCGTCGACGGGATCGAGTACGACGCGCTGCTCGACGCCTTCCGCGCCTTCGAGACGGGCGCGCAGGCGGCGATCGCCCTGGAAATCGACACCGGCGCTGGGCCCCATCCGCCGATGCCGACGCAGCTCCTCGCCTTCGAGCGCTGCTTCCTCTCCCGCGCGGCCGGTGGCCGGACGCTGACCCTGCGCTACGCCGAGGCCCGGGTGTGGGACCTTCGCCTCAAGCGGCCGGGCGTCGCCGCGGTGTTTCCCGGCGGCGCCTTTTGCGCGCACGGCCTCGCCAAGGGCGAGGACTATAGGGCCAAAACTCAATCAGCTTGACCGTGCGGACGACCGCACGGGGTGGGAGGCGGGCTTCGGCGCTATGGCTGACACCGGACGTTCAAGCCGACGGCGAAGGGTTTTATTTGAATGCACCTCGAACAACCCGACGTTCCTGTCGGGAAAGGCGAATTGAGAGCGATCAAAGCTCAGCAGAATCTTGCGCAAATTCTGCTTACCGACACAATCATATCAGAACTCACAGAAGTACTGACTCGCCGAAATTCGTCTTCGCTCACTAATTGCCGACCAACAAAGCCTGATCGGAAGCAAGGCGCCGCAGCAACGCTATAATACTATCTCCTGCCAATTGACTTGTGCGAGGATTGTCGACCGATGGCTTCGCCTCAATATCGATTGATACATTGGCGGAATGACCTCGTGCGACAATGCGATGCCTGTTGCTCTCTGCCAACGGATCTGCCCAGATCTCGACATGGGTTTGCTCTGGACCAATCCCAGCAAGAGCGACAGCCGCAGCCACGTTGGCGTTGGTCGGGAAGGCTTGAACGGCCTGCCGCGCCGATCCTGAAAAAACTTTCGTGGAAACAGATAGTCTGCTAATATCAATACCTTGATCAAGTAGCCACGGTGCCCCCGCGAGGCTTATGGCAGGCTTGCGGGTGATCAATGAAACACTTTCTATTCCGCCTTCTTGCAAATTTCGTAATAAATCTATTCCACCGACAGCCCCGCTGGGCACAAAAATTCGCGATGCGTTTTCCATTGCCAGCCGGACAAGATCATCATTTTCTTCGGCAATGAGCGCTCCGACGCTAAGAGGAATTAATATTCGCCCCGCTCTCAGCACAGGCTCCGCCACGGACCGAAACAGTGAGGGTGGAAGTGCTTCAATGACAATATCTGCGTGCTGAGCAAGATCGGTAGCGGCTATGAACAGGGGATGTTGGGCCGTGATGTCTGGCGAGATCATACTTCTTACCCGAGCGGCCGCTCGGGAAGGATTGTGTGCGGAAAGAGCGGTGAGACTCAAGCCAGGTAAAGGTTCCGCCAGAAGTCGTTTTGCGACGGCGCCTCCTATCGCGCCTGCTCCAGCAATGCCGACGCGCAATGGATGAAGTCTCGATCTGTGGTCGCCGACGTCATTTGGCAGAACGTTTTGATTCAGGGAGACTTGGCTCATCGGTCTGACTTATTTCACGTCTGGGCAACACCATATAAATCGTAGGACAAACCTCTGGCCAATGCCGATTGCGCAAAGTTTCATGATAAAATTGCATCACTTTCGCGGTGCTTCAAGAGTGCGCTCGCCATTAAGGTAGGTCCACAACCTTTCCCCATCCAAGGGCAGCAAATTGTTTGATCGATAAAATCGGATTTGAAACGGAACATTCCACGTTTTGTCTCCTGCTGAAATTAGAACTCCTGAAGCAAGCTCTCCGGAGACGAGTGAGCGAGGCAGCCATGCTAAGCCTTGACCTCGTAGTGCCATGGCCTGTACGGCTTCCTTCAATGAACTTTCAAATACGGTTTCGTAAAATATTGGTGCGTCTTTGGATCGACTCGCGATGAGGCGACGTACAGCTCCTCCGAGAAGCGAACCCTCCGCAATAGAAAGGAGCTGCACCGGATATTTTTTCGAACTTGGTATGGCGTGAATGGCGCAACCTTGCGCATCAGTCGTTGATACAGGGATGAGTTCGTCCTGCCCAACAACAACATATGGAAGACGCTCGGCTGGAAGCAGTCGCATCAAAGGAAGGTCCGGAATCGGACAGAGGGCGAAATGCGCTCGACCTTGCGCCAGATTATCGAAACAGCGTTCTGCTGTGTTGCAGTCCAGTCTTGTTGGGAGTTGACCAAGGTGAAATTCTAGCGTCTGCAGCCATGTCGGGAAGAAAGTCGATGCCATGGTGTGCGTAGCAGTGACAATGATAGCGCCGCCCCTCTGCCGAGCAGCCTGCAAGGTCTGTGTTCTTCCAATTTCCAGAGTTTCTTCAACGCTAACAGAAACGCCATAGAAAACCTGACCTGCATCCGTTAGCTTGACCGGATGTGTCGAACGATCAACAAGTTCGGATCCGAGCCAGTCTTCGAGCGCTTTGATACGTCGACTAAAAGCTGATTGAGTCGTATTTCTAATTTCTGCTGATCGAGAAAAGCTTCCTGTTTCAGCTAAGCTGCGAAAATCCCTAATCCATTCAAGTTTCACGGCCAATCCATTGACTATGCGATTTTCGCACAACTTATCCTCAGAGCCGGCAGAAGGCCATAGCGGCTTTCCTCTTCCGGTCGATAGCTGCGACTGCGGTTGGGTCCAGCTTTGGCTGGGCTAGTAAAAATCCAGAGGATATTTCCTGATGCACTCGCAGTGACTCGGGACAAGCAGCCACCGTTGTGTCGTGTCCTAAAGCGGACATCGTGGTGGTCAGAGTGGGGTCGAGAGCAGCCCCTCGCATGGTAAAGCTGATTGGGTCTTGACCCTGGCCCGCCGGCTGAGCCCGCGCGGAGCGGGAAGCCGACGCGGCGGGCGTTTCCCGATCGATGCCGTCCGTACCGCGTGACGCCTCTTGGCACGCCCGCCCATTCCGGGAACAAGGCTTGCAACCGCACGACCGCCGCCTTCCGCCTCCTGGGTCCGCGCCTTGAACACGCTCCTCGTCTTCCTCGGCGCCGGCCTCGGCGGCGTGCTGCGCCACGGGGTCAACCTCGCCGCCCTGCGGCTGGGCTCGAACTTTCCCTGGGGCACGCTCGGCATCAACGTCGTCGGCTCCGTGCTGATGGGGGTCGTCACCGGCTGGCTGGCCCTGCGCGGCGGGTCGCCCCAGGCCCGCCTGTTCGTGGCCACGGGGATTCTCGGCGGCTTCACCACCTTCTCGACCTTCTCACTCGAAACCGTCGTCCTGATGGAGCGGGGCGAGTGGCCGGCCGCCCTGGCCTACGTGCTGGTCTCGGTGCTCGCCGGCATCGGCGGGCTCGCCCTCGCGCTCCTGGTGATGCGGCAAGCCCTGTGACGGCCTTCGCTTCGATCGAGGTCGGCCCGTGAGCCTGCCTCCGCTCTCCCGCCGATGCGGACCGCTGCTCGCGGCGGCGCTCGCGGCCGCGCCGGCAGCGGCCGCGGCGCAGGCGAACCCCTTCGTCGATGCTGCCCAGGTGGTGCCGGGGCTTGCCCTCGACATGCGCTACGCCGGTTCCGACAACTTCGTCGGCCGGCTCATCGCCGGCTACGAGGCGGCCCGCTGCCTGCTGACGCCGCGGGCGGCGCGGGCCCTCGGCCGGGCTCAGGCGGCGCTGGCGCCGGAGGGCCTCGGCCTGAAGCTGTTCGACTGCTACCGGCCGCGCCGCGCGGTCGCCGATTTCGCGGCCTGGGCCCGCGACCCCGCCGAGACCCGCATGAAGGCCGCCTATTATCCGCGGGTCGACAAGGCGGACCTGTTCCGCCTCGGCTACATCGCCGAGCGCTCCGCCCATTCCCGCGGCTCGACCGTGGACCTGACGCTCGTCCGCCTCGCCGACGGAGCGGAACGCGACATGGGCACCCCGTTCGACCTCTTCGACGCGGCCTCGGCCACCGAGGCGCCTGGGATCGGCGCCACGCCGGCCCGCAACCGGCGCCGACTGCGGGACGCGATGATTCGCGCCGGCTTTGTCCCGTACGCCCAGGAATGGTGGCACTTCACCCTCCGGGACGAGCCCTATCCCGACACCGCCTTCGACCGGCCCGTGCGCTGAGCCGGCCGGGGCGACAGGGACAAGCCGAGACGCCAGCGCATCTTTTTCGGCCCGCTTGAATTCTTCCAAATCGAGACTGCACCTCAGAAGAAAAACAGCGACTTGTAGTATTTCCAATGTTTTCTCAGGAACTTGCGCAGTAAACAGCAAGTGCGCCATGATGAACCCATGGCACACATCATTCCCTTCCCGGACGCTCCCCAGGGCAGCCCCTGGCCGTCACCGGCCGCCGCGACGCCCGCCGGCCGACCTCTGGGCGGCCTCGCTGCAACGGTCGACGCCTTCCTCGACGGCCTGCTCGATGCCCTGCGGCTGGCGTGGTGGGACGGCTCCTCCCTGCGCCTGAGCCGGGGCGGGCTGGAATCGCTCGTCGGCCTGGAGCCCGGCGACGCGACGCCCCCGCGCCGCGGCCCCGTGGCTTCACGCGTGACGGTGCGGGCATGAGCGCGGGTCTGGTCACCGCCCCGCCGGACGCTGCGGAGCGTCACGCGCAGGGCACGCTCGAGCGGGCTCTGACGGCCGCCTTCTGGCAGGCGCTGCAGCGGGAGCCGATGCACGTCATGGCAGCCCTGGAGGCCGCGGCGCGCACCGTGGGAGCGCTCTACCGGCAGGCCGCCGCCGTGCACGGCCCCAACGGCGCCTGCGGCTGCGGCTGGGAGCCGGACCCGGATTGCGACCTCATCGTGCTGGAAGCGATGCTGGCCGCCGCCCTCTCCCGCCCCGCCCACACGGATCTCGCCGACATGGCGCCGGCCGGCCGGGCCTGATCCCGGGTCCCTCGTCGCGGGGCCACGCGGCACGCTTGGCCGATCGACTCGGCCCGCGCCGCGCTCGGGATCGCGTCGGCTTCGCCTCGCGATGGCGCGTGCTCGACTCCAAATGCTCTCGCGGGCCGTCTCCCGAAGGAATCCAGTGCCCCGCCCCGGTTCAGCTGCGGGCGACCGCGTCCGAGGCGCCGGGGCCGAGCAGGATCTCCTCCTCCTCGTCGGCCTCGCCGTCCATCTCGTGGTCGGCCTCCTCGTGGCCCGTCACGCCCGCGGCTTCCGCGAGGCTGCGGGCGACCTTGCGCAGGAGCTTGCGCAGGCGGCGGCGCTCCTTGTTGTCGAAGCCTTCGAGCAACTCGGCCTCGACCTCGTCCCAGATGCGCTCGATCGCGGCGGCCTTGGCCATCCCGGTCTCGGTCAGGCGGACCCGCACGATGCGGCCGTCGCCGGCCTCGGCCCGGCGCTCGACGAAGCCGAGCGCGGCCAGCCGGGAGATCGTTTTCGAGGCGGTAGGGGGACGCACCCGCAGGGTGGCGGCGAGGTCGCCCATGGTCATGCTGCCGGCCGCGGCCAGCGCCTGCACCACCTGTTCCTGGCCCGCGAACAGATCGAGGGCGGCGAGCCGGTCGCCGACGCGGGCGCGGTGAAGGCGCGCCGCCTGGACGAGCGCCCAACCGACGCTCTTGGCCGCCGGGGGACGCAGGCGCTTGACGGTCTTGCCGTCCTTCGCGCCGCGACCGGCCGCCTTGCCGGAGATCTCGCCGTGCGTCGACACGGCGACCGCTTCGTTTGTCGCCGACATGATCCCGGTTTCCCTTCGCGGACGCGCGGGCTTCGACGCTGACATAGGATGTCGCCCTATGGCTTCCCGCGGGACAGCATCTGCCGCCTCGCGATGAAACTTCGATGACAGAGCCGGTCTGATCGCGCGAACCAAGCCGACAATACACCGCTTGTGCGAGAAATCGCTTCACCCGACCGCCGATTCCGTGGTTTCCCGCGCCGCATGACCATCGACGCGACATCGGGAGAACGGGGGGGGCCGAGGGGGCGGGAATCGCTCGGCCTCTACCCCCTGCGCGACCTGCGCCGGGCCACGGACGGCGCCTGGAGAGCGACCGGCCCCGATCCGGTCTTCGGCCTCGGCCCCGCCACCGCTCTGGCGGCGCTCTCGGGCCGACGCATCCGCATCCGCTGCCGGCCGGAAGACGTGCGGCCGGTGCTCGCGGTCGAGGCGGAGGGCGAGGCGGAGCCGCGCCGCTACCGGCTGACCCCGCGGCCGGAGGGCACCGACGACGTGATCCGCCTGCCCGCCGGGACCCGCGCGCTGCGCATCGAGGCTGTCGAGGCAGGCCCCTCCTTCCGCCTCGACGCCGTGCGGATCGAGCCCGTGGGTCGCGTCACGGCGGGGTTTCACGCCGCGCGCGCCGTCCTCGAACGGCTGCCGCCGCAGGAGCGCCGCCCGCTTCGCCTGTTGCGCCGGGCCTGGGGGCTCCTGCGCAGCGTGCCTCCGGGCGAGATCCGGCGGCGCCTGACCCGCGCCGCGCAGACCCGCCGCCCGCCCGCGAGCTACGCCGCCTGGATCGCGGCCGTGGAGACCCCGGCCCTGCCCGCTCCCTCGGCGGTGCCGGCGATCCTCGCGGCGCTGACGGAGCGCCCGCTCGTCTCGGTCGTCATGGCGCCGGGCACGGCCGATCCCGCGCCTCTCGCCGAGGCCGTCGCCAGCCTGAGGGCGCAGAGCTATCCCGATTGGGAATTGTGCCTCGCGGTTCCGCCCGCTTCCGCCCTCGACGCGCTCGCCGGCGAGGACGCCCGCATCCGCCCCCTGCCCGCACCGTCCGGCAGCAGGCTCGCGGCCCTCGAGGCGGCGCTGACCGGCGCGCGAGGGTCCTACCTCGCCCCGCTGGCGCCCGACGCCCGGCTCGCGCCCCACGCCCTGCTCGCCATGGTCCGGCGGCTCGCAGCCGAACCCGACCTCGACATGCTCTATTCCGACGAGGACCGGATCGGCCCCGACGGTGAGCGGCGCGACCCGCACTTCAAGCCGGACTGGTCGCCCGAAACGCTGGAGGCCGGGTTCTATACCGGGGCGCTCGCCCTCTACCGCACGACCCTGGTGCGCGCCGTCGGCGGCTTCCGCGCGGGGAGCGAGGGTGCGCCGGATTACGATCTCGCACTGCGCCTGACCGAGCGCACGGAGCGCGTCGGGCACGTCGCCCAGATCCTCTGCCACCGCCACGGGACGGCCGAAGCGGACGAGGCCGCGGCCGGGGCGCTCGCGGAGCGGGCCCGGCGCACCGGCGGGCTCGATTCCGTGCGCATCGTCGCCCCCGGCCTCTACGCCCTGAGGCGGAGCCTGCCCACGCGCCCGCCGGTCTCGATCGTGATCCCCACCGCCGGGCGCGACAGCCGCATCGGCGGCCGGACCGTCGATCTGCTCGCCGCCTGCCTTGCCAGCATCCGCGGGACCAGCCGCTACGAGGCCATCGAGATCGTCGCGGTCGACAACGGCGACCTGCGCCCGCAGACCCGCGCAGCCCTGGAGCAGTTCGGGGCGCGCTCCGTGACCTGGGAGCAGCCGGTCTTCAACGTCGCGGCCAAGATGAACCTCGGGGCGCGGGCAGCGCGCGGCGCCGTGCTCGTCTTCCTCAACGACGACATCGAGGTCATCAGCCCCGACTGGATCGAGGCGATGCTGGCGCTGCTGCAGATCCCCGGCGTCGGCGCGGTCGGCCCGAGGCTCCTGTTCGAGGACGGCTCGCTCCAGCATGCCGGCGTGGTCTTCGGCGAGGGCCTGCCCGACCATGTCCGCCGCGGCTTTCCCGGCGACGATCACGGCGATCACGGTTCGAGCCTGACCAACCGCAACTACCTCGCGGTGACGGGTGCCTGCGTGATGGTGCGGCGCGCCGAGTTCGAGGCGATCGGCGGCTTCGATGAGGGCTACGCCATCAACTACAACGACATCGACCTCTGCCTGCGGCTGGGGGAGCGCGGCCTGCGCACGGTCTATTGCGCGGGGGCGAGCCTCCACCATTACGAGAGCCGCAACCGGGTGCCGACCGTCGATCCCGCCGAGCAGGCCCGCTTCCGCAAGCGCTGGGGCGCGCGGCTGGCCCGCGACCCGTATTACGGGGACGCCTTCGGCATCCGCCCGCCCGCTTTCGAGCTCGATGCCGAGCGGTTTCCGCAAGCCGCGCGGCGCATGGTAGAGGCGTGGCGATGATGGCGACGACGCAACGACCCGGAGGCCGTCCGTGAAGGCGGTGATCCTCGCCGGCGGGCTCGGCACGCGGCTCTCGGAGGAGACCGTGGTGCGCCCCAAGCCGATGCTGGAGATCGGCGGACGGCCGATCCTCTGGCACATCATGCAGATCTTCGCCGCCCACGGCGTCACCGAGTTCGTGATCTGCCTCGGCTACAAGGGCTACGTCATCAAGGAGTTCTTCCTCAATTACCGCCTGCACCTCAGCGACGTGACGCTCGACCTCGGCCGCGGCGACGTGCAGTTCCACCGCTCGGCCGCCGAGGACTGGCGGGTCTCGCTGATCGAGACGGGCGACGCCACCATGACCGGCGGGCGCCTGAAGCGTGTGCGCGACTATCTCGGCGAGGACGACTTCTTCATGACCTACGGCGACGGCGTCGCCGACATCGACCTCACGCGGCTCGCCGCCTTCCACCGGGCGCACGGGCGGCTCGCCACCCTGACGGCGGTGGTGCCGCCGGGCCGCTTCGGCGCCCTCGACCTCGCGGGCGACGCCGTCCGCAGCTTCCGCGAGAAGCCGGCGGGCGACGGGGCGACGATCAACGGCGGCTTCTTCGTGCTCTCGCCCAGGGTGCTCGACCGGATCGAGGGCGACGCCACCGTGTGGGAGAGCGGCCCCCTGGAGAGCCTCGCCCGAGACGGCGAACTCCACGCCTACCACCATCACGGCTTCTGGCAGGCGATGGACACGCTGCGCGACAAGAAGCACCTCGAAGAACTCTGGGCACGCGGCGACGCGCCCTGGAAGGTGTGGTGATGGGCGCGCTCAACCCCGATCCCGCCTTCTGGGCGGGCCGGCGCGTGCTGCTCACCGGGCATACCGGCTTCAAGGGCGCGTGGCTGAGCCTGTGGCTCTTCCGGCTCGGCGCCCGCGTCACCGGCTTCGCCCTCGCGCCGGAGACGCGGCCGAACCTGTTCGAGGCGATCGACTTCCCGCCGGAGTCCTCGCGGATCGGCGACGTCCGCGACCTCGGCGCGCTGGCGGCGGCCGTGCGGGAGGCCGAGCCCGAGATCGTGATCCACATGGCGGCGCAGGCCCTGGTGCGGCCCTCCTACGCCGATCCGGTCGGCACCTTCGCGAGCAACACCATGGGCACCGTCCACCTGCTGGAGGCGGTGCGGGCGGTGCCGAGCGTGCGCGCCGTCGTCGTCGTGACGAGCGACAAGGCCTACGAGAACCGCGAATGGCCCTACGCCTACCGCGAACCCGAGGCCATGGGCGGGCGCGACCCCTACAGCGCCTCGAAGGGCTGCGCCGAACTCGTCACGAGCGCCTACCGCGCCTCGTTCTTCGGCGCGGGCGGCCACCCGGCCCGGATCGCCAGCGCGCGGGCGGGCAACGTCATCGGCGGCGGCGACTGGTCGGCCGACCGGCTGATCCCCGACATCGTGCGCGCGTTTCAAGCGGGGCAGTCGGTCGAGATCCGCGCGCCCCACGCCATCCGCCCCTGGCAGCACGTGCTGGAGCCGCTGGCCGGTTACCTGCGCCTCGCCGAATGTCTCGCGGGCGAGGACGGCGCGGCCTTCGCGGAAGCCTGGAATCTCGGCCCGGCGGACGAGGATTGCCGCCCGGTTGCCCATCTCGTCGAGCGGCTTGCTCAAGGCTGGGGCGCGGGCGCCGGCTGGCACCTCTCGCGGCAGACGCATCCGCACGAGGCGACCTATCTCAAGGTCGATGCCTCCAAGGCCCGCGCCCGGCTCGGCTGGGACCGGCGCCTCGGCCTCGACACGGCTTTGGACTGGACCGCCGCATGGTACCGCGCGGCCGCCGCCGGCAGCGATCCGCGGGCCCTGGTCGAGGCCGAGATCGCGCGCTACGAGGCCCTCGGCCAGCCGCCCGGAGCCCGCGCGTGACCGCACCGACCTGCCGCGCCTGCGGCGCCGACCTGACCCGAACCTTCTGCGATCTTGGCCTGTCGCCGCTCGCCAACTCCTACGTCACGCCGGAGCGGCGTTACCGGGGCGAGGTCTTCCACCCGCTCCACGCCTATGTCTGCGACGCCTGCTGGCTGGTGCAGCTCGAAGCCTTCGAGAGCCCCGAGGCGATCTTTTCGGATTACGCCTACTTCTCCGGCTTCTCGGCGGGCTGGCTGCGGCACGCGGAAGCGTACGTCGCGGCGATGATTGAGCGCTTCGGCCTCGGTCCGGACAGCAAGGTCGTGGAGGTCGCGAGCAACGACGGCTACCTGCTGCAATACTTCGTCGCCAGCAGGGTGCCGGTGCTCGGCGTCGAGCCGGCCGCCAACGTCGCCCGGGTCGCGGTCGAGCGCGGCGTGCCGACGGAGGTCGTCTTCTTCGGCCGCGACACCGCCCGACGGCTGGCCGCGGCCGGCCACAGGGCGGATCTGACCGCGGCCAACAACGTGCTCGCCCACGTGCCCGACATCCTCGACTTCGCGGCGGGCTTCGCCGAGATCCTGAAGCCGGAGGGCGTCGCGACCTTCGAGTTCCCGCACCTGCTGCGGATGATCGAGAGCCAGCAGTTCGACACGATCTACCACGAGCACTTCTCCTACCTCTCGCTCGGCGTGGTGATCGGCATCCTGCGCCAGCAGGGCCTGCGGGTGTTCGATGTCGAGGAATGGCCGACCCATGGCGGCTCGCTGCGCGTCTTCGCCTGCCACGCGAATGCCGCGCACCAGCCGACCCCGGCCCTGGAGCGGGTGGTGCTCAGCGAGTGGGGCGCCAACCTGTTCGACGCGTCCGGCTACGCCGGCTTCGGGCGGGCGGTGGCCGACATCAAATGCGACGCCCTGCGCTTCCTGATCGAGGAGCGGGCGGCGGGCCGCACGGTCTGCGCCTACGGCGCAGCGGCCAAGGGCAACACCTTCCTCAACTATTGCGGCATCGGCCCGGAGCTGATCGGCGCGGTCGCCGACCGCTCGCCGCACAAGCAGGGCACGTGGCTCCCCGGTAGCCGCATCCCGGTGGTCTCGCCCGACGAACTCCTGGCGATGCGTCCCGACACGGTGCTGATCCTGCCCTGGAACCTCAAGGACGAGATCGCCGGGGAGATGGCGGCCATCCGCGAATGGGGCGGGCGCTTCGCCGTGGCGATCCCCGAATTGACGGTGTTCTGATGGGGGATGCCAAAGGTCCCGCGCGCTCCGTCATTGCGAGGCGGAGCCATCCCGCTGCGCCGTTCCATCCGGAAACGGCGCGCCTCTGGATCGCTTCGCTCGCGCTCGCGATGACGGCTGGGAATGGATCGCACGACGGCCCCCCGAGCCGCATCGATCGGCACCCCTCATGATTTTCGAGGAGCTTGCCCTCCCCGGCCTGTTCCGCGTCGCGCCCGAGCCGCACGCGGACGAGCGCGGCTTCTTCGCCCGGACCCAGTGCGAGGAGACGTTCGTCGCGCGCGGTCTCGTCGGCCGCTTCGCCCAGTCGAGCGTGTCGTTCAACCACCGCCGCGGCACCGTGCGCGGCATGCATTTTTCGCGAGAGCCCCATGCCGAGACCAAGCTCGTGCGCTGCACGGCCGGCGCGATCCACGACGCGGTGATCGACCTGCGGCCGGGCTCGCCGACCTATCTTCGCACCGTCTGCGTGACGCTCTCGGCCGCGAACCGCCACGCGCTCTACATCCCGGCCGGACTCGCCCACGGCTTCCAGACGCTGAGCGACGACGCGGAAATCCTCTACATGATCGACCGCCCCTTCGTGGCCTGCGCCGCCGACGGGGTGCGCTGGGACGATCCGGCCTTCGGCCTCGCCTGGCCCGAGCCGGTGACGGTCATCGCAACCCGCGATCTCGCCTTCCCCGACTGGACGGGGCGGTGACGCGGGTCCTCGTCACCGGCGGGGCCGGCTTCGTCGGCCGCCACGCGGTGGCCGCGCTCAGGGCCCGCGGATGCGAGGTCCACGCCGTCGGCCGGACCGCACCGCCGGGCGTGCAGGCCTTCCACGCCGCCGACCTGCTCGACGAAGGCCAACGCCGCGCCGCCGTGCGGGCGGCCGGCGCGAGCCATCTCCTGCATCTGGCCTGGATCACCACACCCGGCCGCTACTGGCAGGCGCCGGACAACCTCGACTGGACGGCGGCGAGCCTCGACCTCGTGCGGACGTTCCGCGAGTCGGGCGGCCTCCGTGCCGTCGTGGCGGGGACCTGCGCGGAGTACGACTGGACCGACCTATCGGGCCTCCAGAGCGGCCGCCTTCCTGAATCCGCCCCCTGCCGCCCGGCCACCCTCTACGGCAGCGCCAAGGACGGCCTGCGCCGCATCCTGCACGCCTACGCCCCATCCGCCGGACTCTCCCTCGCCTGGGGCCGGCTGTTCTACCTCTACGGTCCCGGCGAGACGCCGGGCCGGCTCGTGGGCGACGCGGCCCGCGCCCTGCTCTCGGGCCAGCGCCTCGCCACCAGCGAGGGACGCCAGCGCCGCGACTTCCTGCACGTCGCCGACGCGGGCGCCGCCTTCGCGGCCCTGCTCAGCTCGGGCGTCGAAGGCCCCGTCAATCTCGGCTCGGGCGAAGCCGTACCGGTTCGGACCATCCTGGAAACCGTCGGCGCGCTGACCGGGCGCCACGATCTGATCGATTTCGGCGCGCGGCCGCTCGGTGCCACGGAGCCGGCCTGCATCGAGGCCGACATCCACCGGCTCACCGACGCGGTCGGCTTTCGCCCGGCCTACGGCCTGGAGACTGGCTTGGCCGGGACGGTCGAGGGCTGGCGCGCCGCGCTCAGCAATGCGGCATCAGCCCCTTGAGACGGGCCAGGATGTCCTCGCCCGCGCAGGGCCGGGCGATGAACTGGGCGCCGTTCGGCATTCGGTCGGGATCGGGCGCGGCGCGGCCGGACACGATCAGGATCGGCAGTTCGGGCCGCGCCTGCGCCACAGAGGTCGCGAGCTCGAAGCCGTTGACGCGGCCGGACAGCTCCACGTCGGTCACGAGCCCGCAGATGTCGGGCCGCGCCTGAAGAATGGAGAGCGCCCGCTCGGCGGAAGCGCATTGTACGGTGTCGTAGCCGCCCTCCTCCAGCACGTCGCCGAGATCCATGATGGTCAGCGCCTCGTCC
The DNA here is from genome assembly GCF_049543375.1 of Methylobacterium sp. NPDC097929. Classification (NCBI taxonomy): domain Bacteria; kingdom Pseudomonadati; phylum Pseudomonadota; class Alphaproteobacteria; order Hyphomicrobiales; family Methylobacteriaceae; genus Methylobacterium; species Methylobacterium sp. NPDC097929. Next base: position 160,291 of record NZ_JBMVEP010000004.1, read on the forward strand.
TCGACGATGAGGATGACGGGACGGTCGGCTTCCGGATTCGTCGTCTCGGTCTCGCTCGCCACCTTAAGCTCTCCCCGATTGCCCCAACGACCCAATTGGTTCGCGGACTTGACCGTTTCCCCGACCGGGCCCCGGTGCGCCGCCGCGATGATCCAACGAGAAACCCTGCTCCCGGTTGCAGGGTCCCTTGGGGACCGTGACGGGTCAACCCCTCGCGGTCCGTGAGACCACCGCCGTCACCGCCTCGATCAGGCGGCCGAGGTCGTCCGCGTCGATGCTGAGCGCGGGCGTGAGGTAGACGATGTCGCCGAACGGCCGCACCCAGACGCCCTGCGCGAGGAAGCGCCGCTTGAGATCGGCGAGGTCGGGCGGGCCCGCGAACTGCACCGCACCGATGGCGCCGAGCACGCGGACCGCCCGCACACCGGGAAGCGCGCCCAGGGGGGCGAGGCCCTCCTCCAGGCGCGCGGCGATGGCGCGGGCCTGATCCAGGCGCGGCTCGGTCTCGAACAGGTCGAGGCTGGCATTGGCCGCCGCGCAGGCGAGCGGGTTGGCCATGAAGGTCGGGCCATGCATCAGTGCCGCGGCCGGATCGTCCGACCAGAACGCCGAAAAGATCTCGGTGGTCGCGACCGTCGCGGCGAGCGCCATCGTGCCGCCGGTCAGCGCCTTCGAGAGGCAGAGGATGTCGGGCACGACCTCCGCCTGCTCGCAGGCGAACATCGTTCCCGTGCGGGCAAACCCCGTGAAGATCTCGTCGGCGATGAGCGGCAGGCCGTAGCGGCGGGCGAGTCGCGCGACGGTGGCGAGCACCTCCGGCGGATGGGTCAGCATCCCGCCCGCGCCCTGCACCAGCGGCTCGACGATCACCGCCGCGAGTTCGTGGCGATGGCGGGCGAGCGCCGCATCGAGCGCGGCCTCCGCCTCGGCCGTTCGCGGCAGGTCGCAAAAGACCTGAGTCGGCAGGTAGGCGCCGAAGCGGCGGTGCATCCCCTCCTCGGGGTCGCAGGCCGACATCGCGCCGAGCGTGTCGCCGTGATAGCCGCCGCGGAAGGCGAGCACCCGGGTGCGGCCGGTCTCGCCCCGGTTGAGCCAGAGCTGCACCGCCATCTTCAGGGCCACCTCGACGGCGACCGAGCCGGAATCGGTGAAGAAGACGTGGTTGAGATCCTCCGGCAGCAGCGCCGCCAGACGCGCGCCCAGCCGCTCGGCCGGCGCGTGGGTGAGCCCGCCGAACATCACGTGGGGCATGCGCATGAGTTGCTCGGCCATGGCCGCCGCGATGTGCGGGTGATTGTAGCCGTGCACCGCCGTCCACCACGAGGCGATGCCGTCGATCAGTTCGCGCCCGCCCTTGAGCGTGATGCGCGAGCCCCGCGTCGCGATCGCCTCCAGCGGCGGCGCGGCGGATTTCATCTGGGTGTAGGGGCGCCAGAGTTTTTGGGATGTGAGCGCGGTCATGCGCGGGGGATGGGGGGTGGAGTCGGCGGAGTCAAACACGCCCGCCCTTCCCTCTCCCCTCCGCGGGAGAGGGTGGCCCCGAAGGGGTCGGGTGAGGGGCCGGCTCAGGTTCTTCCGGAAGCGTCGCTCCTCTCTCCCGCCTCGCATCCGCGAGGCACCCTCCCCCGCAGAGGGGGGAGGGTTTCGACTCGGCCCGCTACTCGGCGGCCTCGCCGTAGGCCTCGGTCGGCGGGCAGGAGCAGACGAGGTTGCGGTCGCCGTAGGCATTGTCGACGCGGTTCACCGGCGGCCAGTACTTGTCCATGCGCAACGACCCCGACGGGAAGCACGCGGCTTCGCGCGAATAGGGCCGCTCCCAGGCGCCGATCAGGTCCTGCACCGTGTGCGGCGCGTTCTTGAGCGGGTTGTTCGCCCGATCCATCCGCCCGTCCTCGATGGCGCGAATTTCCTCGCGGATCGCCAGCATGGCGTCGCAGAAGCGGTCGATCTCGGCCTTGGTCTCGGATTCGGTCGGCTCGATCATCAGCGTGCCCGCCACCGGCCAGCTCATCGTCGGCGGGTGGAAACCGCAATCGATCAGGCGCTTGGCGATGTCCTCGACGGTGACGCCCGCGCTCTTCTGGAAGGGCCGCACATCGACGATGCACTCGTGCGCGACCCGTCCGTTCCGGCCGGCATAGAGGATGGAATAGGCCCCATCGAGCCGCCGGGCGATGTAGTTGGCGTTGAGGATCGCCACCCGCGTCGCCTGGGTCAGGCCGCGCCCACCCATCATCAGGCAGTAGCTCCACGAGATCGGCAGGATCGAGGCCGAGCCGAAGGCGGCGGCCGAGACCGCACCCTCCTCGCCCGAGCGCGGATCGGAGGGCAGGAACGGGATCAGGTGCGTCTTCACGCCGATCGGCCCCATGCCCGGCCCGCCGCCGCCATGCGGGATGCAGAAGGTCTTGTGCAGGTTGAGGTGGCTGACATCCGCGCCGATGTCGCCCGGCCGCGCCAGCCCGACCAGGGCGTTGAGGTTGGCCCCGTCGAGATAGACCTGACCGCCCTGCGCGTGGACGATGTCGCAGAGTTCGCGCACCCGCGCCTCGAACACGCCGTGCGTCGACGGGTAGGTGATCATGCAGGCTGCGAGCTTTTCCGCGTGCTGCTCGGCCTTCTTCCTGAAGTCCTCGACATCGATGTTGCCCTGGGCATCCGCTCCGACCACCACGACGCTCATGCCGCACATCTGGGCCGAAGCCGGGTTGGTGCCGTGGGCCGATGACGGAATCAGGCAGACCGTGCGGTGCCCCTCCCCGCGGGAGAGGTGGTAGCGGCGGATGGCGAGCAGGCCCGCATACTCGCCCTGGGCGCCCGAGTTCGGCTGCATCGAGATCGCGTCGTAGCCGGTGATGGCGCAGAGCTTGTGTGAGAGGTCGTCGATGAGCTCGCGGTAGCCCAGCGCCTGATCCTCCGGCACGAACGGGTGCAGCTCAGAGAATTCCGGCCAGGAGACCGGCAGCATCTCGGCGGTGGCGTTGAGCTTCATCGTGCAGGAGCCGAGCGGGATCATCGCCCGGTCGAGCGCGAGGTCGCGGTCACTGAGCCGGCGCATGTAGCGCGTCATCTCGCTCTCGGCCCGGTTCATGTGGAAGATCGGGTGGGTCAGGTACTCCGAGGTCCGCTCCAGAGCCGCCGGCAGGCGCGGCTCGGGATAGGTTTCGTCGTAGGCGAGATCGCCGCCGAAGGCGCGCCAGACCGCCTGGATGGTGTCGGGCCGGGTGCGCTGATCGACGCTGATGCCGATGCGGTCGGTGCCGATCCGGCGCAGGTTGACCCCGTTCTCGACCGCACTCTTCAGGATCACGCCCTGGAACGCGCCGACCCGCACGGTGATCGTGTCGAAGAAATGCGCGGGCTCGACGGTGAAGCCGAGCTGTTCCAGTCCGGCGGCGAGGCGCACGGCGTCGCGGTGGACCCGCAGCGCGATGGCCCTGAGGCCGGCCGGCCCGTGATAGACCGCGAACATCGAGGCGATGACCGCGAGCAGCACTTGGCTGGTGCAGATGTTCGAGGTCGCCTTCTCGCGGCGGATATGCTGCTCGCGGGTCTGGAGCGCGAGGCGGTAGGAGCGGTTGCCGCGGGCATCGACCGAGACGCCGACGATGCGGCCGGGCAGCGCCCGCTTGTGGGCATCGCGGGTCGCGAGGTAGGCGGCGTGCGGGCCGCCATAGCCCATCGGCACGCCGTAGCGCTGCATCGAGCCGACCGCGATGTCGGCGCCCATCTCGCCCGGCGCCTTCAGCAGCGTCAGCGCCAGCGGGTCGGCGGCAACCACGGCGAGCGCCCCGGTGTCATGAAGCGCGGCGATGACCTCGGAAAAATCGTGAACCGCGCCGTTCACGCCCGGATACTGGAACAGCGCGCCGAACACGGTCGATGGGTCGAGGTCTTGGAAGGGATCGCCGACGACGATCTCCCAGCCGAGCGGCGCGGCGCGGGTCCGCAGCACGGCGATGGTCTGGGGCAGGCAGTCGCGATCGACGAAGAAGGAGTTGCGGTCCGACTTCGCCACGCGGCGCGCCATGCCCATGGCTTCGGCCGCGGCGGTCGCCTCGTCGAGCAGCGAGGCGTTGGCCACGTCGAGCGCGGTGAGGTCGCAGACCAGGGTCTGGAAGTTGAGCAGCGCCTCCAGCCGGCCCTGGCTGATCTCCGGCTGGTAGGGCGAGTAGGCGGTGTACCAGGCCGGGTTCTCGAAGATGTTGCGCTGGATCGCCGGCGGCATCGTCGTGCCGTGGTAGCCCTGGCCGATCAGCGAGACGAGCAGCCGGTTCTTGTTGGCGGTGGCGCGCAGCTTCTCCAGCGAGCGCCGCTCGGTGAGCGAGACCCCGAAGTCGATGTACTCGGCCTGCCGGATGTCGGGAGGCAGGGTCTCGTCGATCAGCGCGTGCAGCGACTTGGCGCCGACCGTTTCCAGCATCTGGTCGATCTCGGAGAGCTTGGGGCCGATATGGCGCCGGGCTGCGAAATCGAAGGGGTCGTGGCGGTCGTATTTCATGGGAGTGCCTCTCGGGCGAATGGGCTGAGCGTCCCTCTCCCCTCCGCGGGAGAGGGTGGCCCCCGAAGGGGGTCGGGTGAGGGGCCGGCTCCGCATCGTCCGAAAGCGTCGCTCCCCTCTCCCGCCTGCTCCGCAGGCACCCTCCCCCGCGGAGGGGGGAGGGTTTTGGAGCTGGCTACTTCGCGAACTCCGCGTAGGCCGCCTCGTCCATCAGCGCGTCCATGGCGGAGGGGTCGTCGAGCCGGAGCCGGTAGAGCCAGCCTGCGCCCTGCGGGTCGGCGCCGACCGAGGCCGGGTCGGCGACCGCCGCCTCGTTGACCTCGGTGACCTCGCCGGAGAGCGGCGCGTAGACGTCGGAGGCCGCCTTGACGGACTCGACCACCGCGGCCGCCTCGCCCTTGGTGAGCGTGGCTCCGACCTTGGGAAGCTCCACGAAGACGAGGTCGCCGAGTTGTTCGGCGGCATGCGCCGTGATGCCGACCGTGGCGACGTCGCCGTCCAGGCGCAGCCATTCGTGCTCGTCGGTGAAACGCAGCATGGTCAAAACTCCTGACACGAGAGAGATCAGCCGCGCTTGAAGCCGGCCGGGACGAAGGGAAGCGAGGAGACGGTGGCGGGCAGGCGCTGGCCGCGGACCTCGGCGAAGACGCGGGTGCCGGGGGCGGCGAGCGCGGCCGGCACGAAGCCCATGGCGACGGGCGCCCCGACGCTCGGGCCGAAGCCGCCGGAGGTGACGCGGCCGACCGGCTCGCCGCCGGCCTCGGCGGCGAAGAGCGGAGCCTCCGCCCGCACCGGCGCTCGACCCTCGGGGCGCAGGCCGACGCGTCGGCGGGACGGCCCGGCCTCCATCGCGCGGAGGATGGTGTCCGCGCCCGGAAACCCGCCTTCGCGGGCGCCGCCCCGGCGGCGGGCCGGCGAGATCGCCCAGGCGAGGCTCGCTTCGACCGGGTTGGTACCGGGGTCGATGTCGGCCCCGTGCAGCGGCAGGCCGGCTTCGAGGCGCAGGGAATCGCGAGCACCGAGGCCGACCGGCAGCACCTCGGACTCCGCGAGCAGGGCCTCGGCCACCGACTCGGCCCGCTCGGCGGGCACGGCGATCTCGAACCCGTCCTCGCCGGTATAGCCGGAGCGGCTGACGAGGCAGGACGCGCCGAGGATCGCGACCGCGCGCACGTCCATGAAGCGCATCCCCGCGGTCTCGGGGGTCAGCCGCGCCAGCACCTCGGCGGCCTTCGGCCCCTGCAACGCGATCAGCGCATCCGGCACGAGCGCCATGTCGATGCCCTCGGGGAGATGCGCCCGCAGATGCGCGACATCGGCGGCCTTGTTGGCCGCGTTGACGACGACGTGCAGCCGGTCGGGCAGGCGCGCGACCATGAGGTCGTCGAGGATGCCCCCGGCCGCATCCGTCAGGAAGCCGTAGCGTTGGCGCCCCTCCGCCAGGCCGAGAATGTCGATCGGGATCAGCGCCTCAAGGGCGCGAGCCGCCTCGGCGACATCGCCGGAGCGGGAGGTGAGCGCGACCTGGCCCATGTGAGACACATCGAAGAACCCGGCCGCCGCCCGCGTGTGCAGGTGCTCCTTGAGCAGCCCGCCGGGGTAGTGCAGCGGCATCGCGTAGCCTGCGAACGGCACCACCTTGGCGCCGAGGCGCAGGTGGAGCGCGTGCAGCGGCGTCTGCGCCAGCGGATCAGCGGAAACGGGGGCGGCGGGGCTCAAGGCCCCGGCAGCTTGCAGGCTCATCGGGCACTCCACGACAGACGGATCTTGCCCGCCGGCCGGCTGGCAAGTTGCCCCCATCTGTCGCGCTTACCTGAGAGCTTCCCTCACTCGGATCTTGAGCGAGGTTTCTCCTTCGGTGGACGCCGGACGGCGCCTCTCTCCAGATTGTCCAACGATACGGTGATTGTGCCTGAGAGTTTCCGGGGGTGGTTGCTCCGTCGGCGCCATAGCCTCTCTCGCGAGCGGCCTGGGCTCTCCCGTATCGTCTGTATCGGACGCCGGAAGGCTCGCACTTTGCCCGAGGGCGCGCAAGCCGACGCCGGTGACGATCAGCGCATCATGTTGCGCTGGCGGCAATAGCCGCGGAAGCTCTCGAAGCCCGCCGGGCAGCGGCGGACGCAAGCTCCGGCCGCGTATTTCAGCGGCGGCCGGCAGGCTTTGCGGAAGCGCTGCTCCCCGAACAGATAGGATTGGGCCGGGCCGGCAAGAGCCGGGGCGGGACCGCCGATGGCCCAGGCGGCGGCGAGCAGCAGGGCGGCGAGAATGGGACGGGGCATGAGACGGTTCCCTCGAAAGCCTCCGGCAACGCGCGGACCCGAGCCGGGTTCGACCCGGCCGTGACCGGCCCTGCGCGGCCCGTGCTTGACATCCCTCGGCTGCCGCCGCCTTCAGGCGCGATGTCCCAGACCCCTTCGTCGCAAGACCCGACCCGGAGCCTCGACGCCTTCGCCCGCGAGAAACTCGCCGGGCTGGATGCGGCCGCGCTGCGCCGCCGGCTCGTGGCCACCGCCCGCGGCCCCGATGCGGCAGCGGATCGGGGAGGCCGCGCCCTCGTCTCGTTCTCCTGCAACGATTATCTCGGCCTCGCCCACGAGCCGCGGGTGATCGCGGCGGCCGCCGAGGCACTGTCCCGCTACGGCGCGGGCGCGGGCGCCTCGCGGCTGGTGACGGGCAATTCGCCTCCGCTCGTCGCGCTCGAAGAGCGGCTCGCCCGCCACAAGGGCAAGGAGGCGGCCCTCGTCTTCGGCTCCGGCTATCTGGCCAATCTCGGCATCGCCCCCGCCCTCGTCGGCGCCGGCGACCTGATCCTGATCGACGAACTCGGCCATTCCTGCCTGTTCGCGGGCGCGAGGATGTCGGGCGCACGGGTCATGCGCTTCGCCCACAACGATCTGACGCAGGTGCGCGGCCTGCTGGCCGAGCATCGCGGCACGGCGCGGCGGGCGCTGATCCTGACCGAGCGGGTGTTCAGCATGGACGGCGACCGGGCGCCGCTGCCCGAGATCCTGGCGCTCGCGGGGGAATACGACGCCTGGACGCTGGTGGACGACGCGCACGGTCTCGGCGTGGTCGAGCCCGGCATCCGGGCGCCGCTGGAGATGGGCACGCTGTCGAAGACGCTGGGCTCCTACGGCGGTTATCTCTGCGCCTCGCGGTCGGTGATCGACCTGCTGACGAGCCGCGCGCGCAGCCTCGTCTACACCACCGGCCTGCCGCCGGCCTCCGCCGCCGCGGCGCGCAAGGCCCTGGACATCGTCGAGGCCGAGCCGGAGCGCGCCGCCCGGCCGTTGGCGCTCGCCCGCCGCTTCACCGCGCGGCTCGGGCTGCCGGAGGCGACGAGTCCGATCGTGCCGGTCCTCGTCGGCGAGGCGGAGGCGGCGCTCGCCCTCTCGGCGGCCTTGGAGGCGCGCGGCTTCCTCGTCGTCGCGATCCGCCCGCCGACGGTGGCCCCCGGCACGGCCCGCCTTCGGATCGCCTTCTCGGCCGCCCACAGCGAGGCGCAGGTGGATGCATTGGCCGAGGCGTTGGCCGCGCTCGCCCCGGAGAGCCTGCGCGCCCCCTGACGGATCAGGCGGCGCGCGGAGCGAGCCGGCGGATCGAGGTGAGCGCGCCGAAGCTCTTGGCGGCGATGCGTTCGACCGCCTCGCGCAGCGGCTCGACCGCCACCGCCATGTGGTGGCCGTTGGCGTGGATGAGCCGGTCGGCGTCGAGCATCAGCCCGACATGGCCCTTCCAGAACACGAGATCGCCGCGCGCCAAGCCGTCGAGCCCCGGCGGCAGCGGCGCGCCGAGGGCCCGCTCCTGCTGGTCGGCATCGCGCGGACAGGCGCGGCCCGCCGTCTCGAGGCAGAGCTGGACCAAGCCGGAGCAATCGAGGCCGAGGCTGGTGCGACCGCCCCAGAGATAGGGTGTGCCGACGAATTGCTCGGCGGTGGCCGCGAAATCGGGTTCGGCGGAGCCCAGGGGCACGACGTGGCCGGCGAAGACGTAGCCGCCCTGCGCGAGCCGCGCGTACTCGCCCTCGTCCCCCTCCAGCGCGAGGGCGGCGCCGAGGCTCAGATGCGCGACGTGCGGGCGTTTCAGGTCGGGCGCCGGGTAGACGAAGGTTCGCAGAGCCGCGACCCGGTGGGTCGGCGCCGGATCGGCGGGCCCGAGCGCGGCCTCGGGCAGGTAGCCGACATAGCCGTCCCGGGCGATCTGGACCCAGGCGAAGCCGTCGCGCCGGTCGAACACCGTCACGGCGTCGCCCATCACGACCTGCGTGTCGAGCCCCGACGCCGGGCGCGGCGCCCGGCGCAGGGGCGCGGCGGGGGCGACGACCCGTGCCGGCTCCCCGGCGACGTATCGATCTGCCTCGACGATCCCGCGCAGGCGGATGTCGGCGAGGTCGGGCCGGGCCGGGGTGAGGCGGGGATCGTGCGTATCGGACATGATGGCCCTGCTTCGCCCTGGATCGGGGCGGGATTGGGGATCGCCGGCCCATGCCGACGCAATGGCGTGGAAGCGGATGACATCTTGCGCTCGAAGCCTGGCCTTGCCGCAGCGCCGCGACACTTTGCCCCGAAGCGCGCCGAGCGGCCGGCTCGCATCGTCATCGAATGTACTGGCGCCTCGTTGCAACCGGCGCGCATCCTGCATGGGAGACGAGCGGGAGCGTCCGTCGGTCAAGCCATGCGGCTGACGGTCCGTCACGTCCGATCTGTGTGCACTGCACAAACCGGACGGACCGTCCTAAGATCGGTGCATGAAGACCGCGAGTCGTGCCGTGAAAAAAACCCAGAAGAGCTTCCAGGATCTGCCGCCGATCCGGGTGCGGCGCGAGCCGCCCACGATCACCGAGGCGGTGACCGCCGCGCAGGATCTCGCCGACGACGTCGAGCAGCAGGTCGAGATCGCCGCCGGGCTGATCGGCCTGAGCCCGGACGAGGTGCGCCCGCACGTGGTCGCGGCCGCCAAGGCCGCGGCGGCCCGGCCGGCTCACCGCCCGCAGGAGCACCGCATCCTGGCGCCCTCCAGCCCCAACCGCGCCCCCCCGAGGACGGTGGTGGTGGAGCGGCGCAGCCGGCCGACCGTGGTGATCGAGCGCCGCGGGCGCCCTCTCGACCCGCGCCGCTGAGTCACCAGGGCAGCGTCTCGCCCCGGTAATCGAGGAAGGCCGGATCGGCCCGGCCGGCCCGCGCCTCGATCACGTCCGCCAGACCGGCGGCGCTCGTCGCCACGTCGAGGTCGGCGCCCTCGCCGCCCATGTCGGTGGCGACCCAGCCCGGATGCAGCAGCAGCACGCCGAAATCGCGCGCCGCGTGGCGCGCGGCGAAGCTGCGGGCATGGGTGTTGAGCGCCGCCTTGCTCGCCCGGTAGTTTTCCCAGCCGCCCTCGGCGTTGAGGGCGACGCTGCCGAGGACCGAGGACATGAAGGCCAGCGTGGCGCCGGGCGCCAGGGTGTCGGCGAAGCGTTCCGCGAACAGGATCGGGCTCACCGCATTGGTGAGGTAGACCTGCGCATGGACCGCCCGCGGCACCGCGTGGAGCGGTTTCTCCGCTTCGATCAGGACGCCCGCCACGACGAAGATCAGGTCGAAGGTCTCGCCCGCCAGCCGCTCCCGTAGGGCGGCGACCGAGGCGTCGTCGTCAATCTCCACCGTCTCGACCCGCAGACCGCGCGCCGCCAACGCTTCGAGGCCCGGCGAGGCCCCCCGCCGCGTCGCCGTCACCCGCCAGCCGCGATCGAGAAAGATTTCGGCGAGCCCGAGCCCGAGCCCGCGGGAGGCTCCGACGATCAGTGCGGATTTCTTGCGGTCGGGCATGGTCGTACTCTGCACCTGCGACTGCGCCCGTGCGGGATGGGCATGCATCGGGTAAGTCGGCGCGCGACGATCGATCAATCCCCCGTCTGCACCGACCATGTCGCGTGGCGCACCTCCGGCCGCTTCGCGAGATCGGCCACCACGGCGTCGAGATCCTTTGCCTCCACCGCCGTCGCGGTGAGCGTGGCGATCACGTCGACGCTGGTCTCGCCGCGCTCCTCCACCTCCGTGCTGCCGACGGGATAATCCGCTGCCTCCAGCCGCTCGACCAGCAGGTCGCGGGCGGGGCCCGCCGCCTCGGGTGCGACGCTCACCTGCACCTCGTAGGTCGCCTCCGTCGCGCTCTCGTCGATGGGGATGCGGTCGATCAGGTTGACGAGCGGGCGCAGCAGGGTGTTGCCGGCCAGCACCGCGGCGGTGACGAAGCAGGCCTCCAGCGGCAGGTCGGCCCCGGCGAAGGCGCCGACCGCGGCCGAACACCAGAGCGTCGCGGCGGTGTTGAGGCCGCGCACGTTCATGCCCTCCTTCATGATCACGCCCGCGCCCAGGAAGCCGATGCCCGAGATCACGTAGGCCACGGTGCGCGTCGCCCCCTCGCCGCCGGTCAGCCGCATGCCGAGATCCACGAAGGCGGCGGCGCCCAAGGCCACCAGCACGGCGGTGCGCAGGCCCGCCGTGCGCTGCCGGTACTGCCGCTCGGCCCCGATCAGGGTGCCGAGGCCGAAGGCGACGACGAGGCTGATGCCGGAATTGAGCGCTTCGGGAGTCGGAACGGGAAAGGGGCCGGCCATGATGTCCTGGTGTCTGGCGAAGAGGCTCTCCGCTGTCGCAGGAGCGTGACGGTTGCGTGACATGCGCCGCGTTGTGCGGCGGCCCGCGTATTCGTGAAGCAGGAAGGGCGCGGCCCGCCTCTTCGGCCACGAAGACCGGGCGGTCAATTTGCCCGAGGGAGCGGCGACGCGGCGGGATTGACGGGGCGCGTGGGCAGCGGGCAAACCGGCAAGATTGTGGGACCGATAAGAAGAACCCACGGCGAGGAGATGCCGATGCGGCAGGATCTTTCCCCTGCGACGAGTCCGGTAGTCCGTCCGGCGGACGCCGGGAGCCTCCGCGCATGAGCGGTCAGGCCCTCGCCGACCCCCCGGCCGCCCACCCGGCTGCCCCCTTGGCCGAAGCACCCGCCCGCAAAGCCGATGCCGGCATCCGCGACCGTATCCTCCAGCTGCGCGACGGCCTCAGCCACGGGCTGATCGGCGCCGAGAAGCTCGTCGAGCGCCTGCTGATCGGGCTGCTGACCGGTGGCCACCTGCTGATCGAAGGTGCCCCGGGGCTCGCCAAGACCCGCGCGGTCAAGCGCCTCTCGGACGGGCTCGACGGCTCCTTCGCCCGGGTGCAGTGCACGCCCGACCTGATGCCCGCCGACCTCACCGGCACCACGGTCTGGCGTCAGGATGCGGGCACGTTCGAGTTCCTGCCCGGGCCCCTGTTCCACTCGCTGATCCTCGTGGACGAGGTGAACCGCGCGCCGCCCAAGGTGCAGTCGGCCCTGCTCGAGGCCATGGCCGAGAGCCAGATCACGGTGTCGGGTCACACCCACCGCCTGCCCGATCCCTTCATGGTGGTGGCGACGCAGAATCCCATCGAGCATGCGGGCACCTTCCCGCTGCCGGAGGCGCAGCTCGACCGCTTCCTGCTCCACGTCGTCGTCGAGATGCCCGACGAAGCCTCCGAGCGCCGCATCCTCGACCTCGTGGAGGGCGAGTTGACCCATCACGCCGAGGCGATGCCGGTGAAGCTCTCGGTAGCCGAGGTGATCGCCGCCCGCGAGGCCGCGCTCGCCACCTACGTCTCGCCCGCGCTCAAGGACTACCTCGTGCGGCTCGTGTCGGGGACGCGCACCGACGCCGTGGCGCCGGACCTGCGTGCCTCCATCGAGCACCCGGCCTCGCCCCGCGGCACGCTGGCCCTGATGGTGGCCGGCAAGGCGCGGGCCTATCTGCACGGGCGCGACCACGTGGTGCCCGAGGATATCGCCGAACTGGCCGCCGATGCCCTCTCCCACCGCATCGGCCTGACCTGGCGGGCGGCGGCCGAGGGGCGCACCACGCGGGGCATCGTCAGTGGGCTGGTCGAGCGGACGCGGGCGCTCTGAACGTGAGAGGCTTCGACCGGTCCTCCCACCCACACCCTCATCCTGAGGTGCCCGCATCAGCGGGCCTCGAAGGGTGTTCCAGAAGGCGCGCGATCGCTGGAGCACCCTTCGAGGCTTCGCTGCGCTTCGCACCTCAGGATGAGGGCGCGGGTGGGACGCATGACGGGACGGGCACGCCATGACCGCGACCGCGGCGCCTGCAAGCGATTCGACCGACGCCCCCGGCATCCATCTCTCCGGGGCCGGCCTGATGAGCCTGCGCCACCTCGCCCGGCGCGGCGTCTCGCCCTCGACCCGCACCATCGCCGGCCTGCCCGGCGGCATCGTCACGCGCAAGCGCGGGCGCGGCTCGGAGCCGGACGACGTGCGGCCCTGGTCGGAGGGCGACGACCGCCGCTTCATCGACCGCAACGCCACCGCGCGCACCGGCGAACTCCACGTGCGCACCCACCACGACGAGCGCGACCGCGCCGTGGTGCTGCTCGCCGATTTCCGGCCCTCCATGCTGTTCGGCACCCGCCGGGCTCTGCGCTCGGTCGCGGCGGCCGAAGCGCTCGCCCTGCTCGGCTGGCGCATCGTCGGCGACGGCGGGCGCATCGGCCTCATCGTCGCGCGCGCGGGCGAGCCCGCCGTGGTGCGCCCGGCCGGCGGCGAGCGGGCGATGACCGCGGTGACGGGCGCGCTCGCCCATGCCCACGCGGCAGCGCTCGCAGGCACAGCCAAGGACGACCCGCCGCTCACCGACACCCTGGCGCTGGCCCGCTCGCTGCTGCCCTCCGGCGGCCATCTGGTGCTGGCGAGCGCCCTCGACGCCCCGGGTCCGGACTGGGAGAGCCTGCTCACCGCCCTGGCCGAGCGGCTCTCGATCCGCCTGCTCCTCGTCAGCGACGCCTTCGAGCGGCAGCGCCGGCCGGGCTTCTACCCCTACGCCCTGCCCGACGGCCGCCGCGGCACGGTGGAAGCCCGCCCCGGCGCTCCGGCGGCGGAGGCCGGCGGCGCGGACGATCCGCGCCTCGCCCGCCTTCACGCCTGCGGCGTCGAGAGCCTGCGCATCGATGTCGAGGGCGGCCCCGAGAGCTACGCCCCGCTGATGGAGCGGCTCGATGCGGTGCTGTGAGGCCGGAGGCGCATTCCCCTCTCCCCGCGTGCGAGGGAGAGAGGATACTCGGAGGGGGCGCGGATGACTGTCACCCCCTCCCCCGACCTCTCCGCCCTGCGCGGCCTGCACCTGCCCACGGGCGGCGGCGGCGCGGTGAACCCCGAAATGGTGGCCGCGATCGCGCTCGGCTTCGCCCTCGCGCTGCTCGTCGGCGGCCTGCGCCTTCTTCGGGCGCGGCGCGGCGCGTCCGTGCGTTGGGCGGCCCTGCGGGAACTCGCGCTGGCGAGCCGGCTCGAGCCGGAGGCGCGGCGCGTGGCCCAGGCCCGGCTGCTGCGCCGGGTGGTGCGCACGCTCAGGGGCGAGGAAGCGGCCCGCGCCCGCGGCCCGGCCTGGGCCGAGACGCTGGACGCGACCTTCGGCACCGATTTCTTCCGCAACGGCGCCGGCCGCGCCTTCGCCGACGACCTCTACCGCCGGCCCGGCAGCGGCGACCCCGCCGGGATCGATGCCGGCCTGAGCCGCCTCGTCGCCAAGATCCGGGCCTGAGCCGCCATGCCCGTCGATCTCGTCCCCGCCTGGCTCACGGCGCTCGCCTCCGCCTTCGACTTCGCGAGCCCCCTTGCGCTGCTGCTCCTGCCCCTGCCCCTGCTCGCCGCCCGGCTGATCCCGGCGGAACGGGAGGGCGGCAGCGGCGCCCTACGGGTACCGCCCTCCCTCGTCGGCGCGGCGGAGCGGGCCGAGAGCGTGGCCGCGCGCGGCCGACGCCGGCTCTGGCTCACCGGCACGCTCTGGGCGGCGCTCGTCGTGGCGCTGGCCGGTCCCCGTCTCGTCCTGCCCGCCACGGCCCTGCCGGCTTCCGCCCGCGAGATCGTGCTGACGCTCGACCTCTCCGGCAGCATGGAGCGCAAGGATTTCTCCCTCGACGGCGAGACGGTGAGCCGGCTCGCCGCGGTCAAGCGCGTCGGCGCCGAGTTCATCCGCCGCCGGGCCGGCGACCGGATCGGCCTCGTCGCCTTCGCCGATCAGGCCTACGTCGCCGCCGCGCCGAGCTTCGACACGGCCTCCGTCGCCCGCACGCTGGAGGAGGCGACCATCGGCCTCGTCGGGCGCTCCACCGGCATCGGCGACGGGCTCGGCCTCGCCCTCAAGCGCCTCGCGCCCGCACAGATCGCCGATGCGGAGGGCGGCGGCCCTCCCCCGTCCCGCGACAAGGTCGTGGTGCTGCTCTCGGACGGGGCCAACAATGCCGGCCAGACCGCCCCCAAGGAGGTCGCGGAACTGGCAAAGGATCTGGGCGTGCGCGTCTACACCATCGCCCTCGGGCCGATCGACATGGCCGATAATCCCAACAACGAGCAGGATGTCGTCGATGTCGAGACCCTGCGCGCCATGGCCGAGGTCAGCGGTGGCCGCGCCTTCCGGGTGAAGACCACCGACGATCTGGAGAGCGTGGCCGCCGCCATCGACGAGTTGGAGGGCGGACGCGCCAAGGCGCCGCCGCTGCCGCTGCGCCGGGACCTCTGGCCCTGGCCGGCGGCCCTCGCCTTTCTCTGCGCCTGCGGACTGCTCGCGACGAGGCGCCGGCTGTGATCGAATCCTTCGCCCTCCTGCGCCCGCTCTGGTTCCTGGCGATTCCCCTCGTGGCGGCTCTGGCCCTGCGCGCCGCGTGGCGCTCGGCCCCGCTCGGCGACTGGGGCAAGGCCGTCGATCCGCACCTGATGGCGCTGCTCGCCCGCCGCGGCGCGGTGCTCGGCGGGCGGCGGCAGGCGAATTTCGCCGCGGCGCTCGCGGCGGGGCTCCTCGCCCTGGCGCTGACCGGCCCGGCCGTGGAGCGGCCGGAGGCGGCCACCTTCCGCAACCTCGACGCCACGGTGATCGTGCTCGACCTCTCCCGCTCGGTCACCGAGGGCGGGCGCTTCAAGGAGGCGCGGCAGGCGGCACAGGCCGTGGCGGAAGCCGCCGGCACCCGCTCGGCGGCGCTGATCGTCTACGCGGGCGACGCCTACACCGCCGTCTCGCCCACGACCGACCGCGACAGCATCGCCACCACCCTGTTCGCCCTCGACGCCGACACCGTGCCCGACCGCGGCACCCATCCCGAGCGCGGCCTCGCGCTGGCCCGCCGCACGCTCGCGGAATCGAACGTCGTCTCCGCCGACGTGGTGCTGATCTCGGACGGCGACGGCATTGGGCAGGCCGCCGAGCGCGAGGCCGCCGCGATCCGCGCTCTGGGCTGGCAGCTTCACGGCCTGTTCGTGCCCGCCGCCAGGGCCCTGCCGCCGGGCGCGCCGCAGACCGACCGCGCCGCCCTCGACCGCCTCGCCGCCGCGGGCGGAGGACGGGCCGCCGACATCGAGGCCGCCGGGCCGGTGCTCGACCGGGTCGGCGCTTCGACCGCGCAGCACCTCGCCGCGGGCGGCTACGGCGTGCTCGCCTTCGCCGATCTCGGCCGCTGGCTCCTGCTGCTCGCCCTCGTGCCAGCCCTCTTCCTGTTCCGACGGAGCGCGTGATGACGGCGCCGCTGCCTTCCCGCGCCTTCGCGTCCGCGACGCCGCTGCTGCGGGGCATGCCCCGGGCCTTCCCCCGGCACTGGCGCCGGTTCGCGCGCATCGCCGGGCTGGCGCTCGCGGGGGCCGGCATCCTCGGCCTGATGCTGCTGTCCGAGCCGCGTACCAGCCTCGGTCGGCTCCTGATGGCGAGCGGGTTTCCGGGTGCGGCGGTCTCGGTCTTCGATCAGCCCGCGTGGCGGGCGGCCGCCCTCTACGAGGCCGGACGCACCCACGAGGCGATCCCGCTGTTCCGGGCGCAGGGGAAGCGCGGCGCCTACAATCTCGGCAACGCGCTCGCCCGCTCGGGCGACCTCAAGGGCGCGCTCGACGCCTACGACGAGGCGCTCCTCTACAATCCGCGCGACGCCGACGCCCAGGCCAACCGCTCGCTGATCGCGCGGGCGCTGGAGGAGGAGATCGACCGCGGCAAGGGCGGCGGCATCGCCAATGCCGCGGCCCAGTACGGCGCCCGCTACAACAACACCGCCAACCAGGACCAGAACGACGACATCCGCGCCACCTCCAGCGGCGAGGGTCTGGCCGGCAACAAGGAGGCGAGTTCCTCCGCGTCCCTGCCCGGCACCAGCCCCGTGGCGCGCCGCGGCAAGGCGGAGCAGCAGGCGATCGATTCCGGCAAGGGCCAGGCCCGCGGCTCGGCCAGCGACGCGGCGGGCCGCGGACGCCAGGGCGCCGGCTCGGCCATGGTCGCCGCCGCCCCCGAGCGGGAGGCGCGGCGGGTCACCAAGAGCTTCGAGGCGCACGAGATCCACCCCGACCGGCTCTGGCTCCAGACCCTGCCGGACGAGCCGGGCCGCTACCTGAAGCTGCGCCTCAAGGCCGAGCAGGCCCGCCGCGTCGAGGCCGGCACCGCGATCCCGGGAGGCAGCAACCCGTGGTGATGGTTTTGGAATTTTTCGGGCGCAGCTCGGCCGCACGCCCTCGCCCCTCCGCGGAAGAGGGTGGCCCCCGAAGGGGGACGGGTGAGGGGCCGACTCAGCACGTTCCGGGACGGTCGCTCCCCTCTCCCGCCCGCTCCGCGGGCATCCTCCCCCGCAGAGGGGGGAGGGTTGTTCTCACGCTCCTCGTCCTGCTGGCCTTCGCCTCTCCCGCCCACGCCATCGAACCCGGCGACCTCACCCTCACGGTGACGCCCGATCTCTCCGGCGGCGCGCCGCCCTACGCCCGCGAGATGGTGCTCCTGCGCCTGCGGGGGGTCTACCGCACGCAGATCCTGCTGGAGGAGGTGCGCCAGCCGGCGCTCGTCAACTTCTCCTGGACGCAGCTCGGCCGCGATAGCTGGGGCCGCACGCGGATGCCCGACGGGCAGATGGCGCTGGAATTCGAGCGCACCATCGCGATCTTCCCGCAGCACACGGGCCACTTCACCATCGACCCGTTCGTGCATCGGCTCACCATCAACGACGGGGGCGAGCGCAAGCAGATCGACGTGCGCTCGGAACCCGTCCCCTTCCCCGTGGCGCCCTGGAAGGGCGAGGGCGGCGGTCCCGACGCGGCGGAGCCCTGGTGGCTCCCGGCGCGCGACGTGGCGATCAGCGATTCTTGGGACCCCGACCCGGAGACGATCAACCAGGGCGAGACCGCCCGGCGAATCGTCACCCTCGAAGCGCAGGGGATGCTGGCCGAGGGGCTGCCGCCGCGTCCGGTGATGCGCACCCGCGGCATCATCACCTTCGCCGGGCCGGTGAAGCGCGAGACCATCATCACCCCCACCGGCCCCGTGGCCCGGGCGACCTATCAGTGGGACATCAAGAAGGGCGTGGCCGAGGTGATCCCGCTCGACGCCATCAAGATCCCCTGGTTCGACACGCTCACGCGCACCATGCGCGAGGCTGAGATCCCCGCCCGCCAGATCGGCGGTGGCTTTGCCGAGCGCGAGGACGACCTGAAGCCCGCCGCCCCCGCCTCCTGGGGCGTCCTCGGCGCCGCGGCCCTGGCCGCCTTCGGCCTTGGGCTGGCGCTGATCGGTTTCCGAACCGGACCGGGACGCCTGCGCCTCGAACGCGCCCGGGCCCGCGCCCTGCGCGGGGCCGCAGCCGCGGGCGATGCGGCGGCCTTCCGCGCAGCGCTGGCCAGCGCCGAGCAGGCCCATCCGGCGCTGGCCGCCCTCTGGCGGGCGGAGCCGGATCTCGCGCGGGATCTCGCCGCCCTCGACCGGCAGGTCTTCGGCCGGGTTCCCGCCGGGGACGCCCGGCCCGACCTTCCCGGCCTCGCCCGCAGGCTCGGGCAGGCGCGGCGCCCGCCCGTTCCGGGCGCGCTCGCCCCCGCGCCCCGGCTCGCGCCCCTCGACGGACCCATCGCGCAGGCGTGAGCCTCGAGCCGGTGAACGGCCGCGCCCCGAGCTCGGTTGGCCCCGAACGATCGCTCCGACGCGGTCCGAGAGCCAGCGAGACGAGGTTGGACGTGAACGCCGCGAGCCCGATTCCCTACCATCCGTCGGTGGAGCAGCCGCGCGACGACGAGGAGGACGTTCACGCACAGATGCTGGCGACCTTCGCCAAGATCCAGTGCACCACCTTCGAGGATTACGGCCGAGCGGTGCGCGGCGTCCACGCCAAGGCGCACGGCCTGCTCACCGGCCGTCTGGAGGTGCTGGACGGCCTGCCGCCGGCCCTGGCGCAGGGCCTGTGCACCCGGCCGGGCTCCTACGAGGCGGTTCTGCGCTTCTCCACCAATCCGGGCGACATCCTCGACGACAGCGTCTCGACCCCGCGCGGCCTCGCGCTCAAGATCGTCGGCGTTCCGGGCGAGCGCCTGGACGGCGCCGAGGGCACGACGCAGGACTTCGTGATGGCCAACGCTCCCTCCTTCACGGCCCCGGACGACGCGGCCTTCCTGAAGAGCCTGAAGCTGCTCGCGGCCACCACCGACACGCCGCAGATCTTCAAGAGGGCGTTCTCCGCCATGCTGCGCGGGGTCGAGACCGTGCTGGAGAGCCTCGGCACCAAGAGCCCGACCCTGATCGCGATGGGCGGCCACCCGGAGACGCACATCCTCGGCGAGACCTTCTACAGCCAAGTGCCGCTGCGCTGGGGCGACTACGTCGCCAAGGTCGCCGTCGCCCCGGTCTCGCCCGCGCTGACGGCGCTCACGGGGGCGGCCCTCGACGTCAACGGCCGGCCGAACGGCCTGCGCGAGGCGGTCACCGTCTTCTTCGCCGAGCACGAGGGCGTGTGGGAGTTGCGGGCGCAGCTGCGCACCGACGCCGAGACGATGCCGGTGGAGGACGCCTCGAAGCCCTGGCCGGAAGAGACGAGCCCCTACGTCGCCGTGGCCCGCCTCACCGTGCCACGGCAGGACGCGTGGAGCGCGGCCAACGTGAAGCGGATCGACGATCGGCTCGCCTTCAATCCCTGGCACGCGCTGGCCGCGCACCGCCCCCTCGGCTCGATCATGCGGGCGCGCCGGGCGGCCTATCCCGCATCCGCCGGCTTCCGGGCAGAGCATAACGGCTGCCCGATCCACGAGCCGGGCGGACCGGCCTCCAAGGACGGCTGACCCGCGACGATCGTTTTCGCGCGGGCATGGGAGGCGGCGATGCGGAGCCTCGGATCGCCCCTCCCCACAGAGGAGACCCGCGCGGCGCCGGGATGCCATGCGCCCCGGCTTGGTCTACGGCCAGAGCCTCAGACGGGCCGGAGACCGGGAGAACAGCGTGTCCGCGAAACAGGCCGCCGAGGCGGGGCGGATGACGGGCCGCGATCCGCGGCATCTGGCCGGCATCCTGCTGATGTGCGTCGCGCCGGTCTTCTTCGCGAGCCTCGACACCACGGGCAAGCTGCTGGCGGCGGCGGGCGTCGATCCGCTGCTGACCACCTTCATGCGCTACGCGGTCAACGTCGCGCTGGTGACCGCCTTCCTCAATCCGGTGACGCGGCCCGGCGTGGCGCGCTCGCGGCGCTTGCCGCTGCAGATCGTCCGCTCGCTCCTGCTGTTCGGCTCCACCGCCTTCAACTTCCTGGCGCTGGGCTCGCTCCAGCTGGCCGAGACGGTCTCGATCCAGTTCGCGGCTCCGCTCACCGTGGCTCTGCTCGCGGGGCCCCTGCTCGGCGAGTGGTCGTCGCGGGCGCGGCTCGCGGCAGTGGCGGCGGGCTTTCTCGGCGTCCTCATCATCGTGCGGCCGGACGCGCTGGCGGCCAAGCCCGCCATGCTGTTCAGCCTCGGCGCGATGCTCTGCTACGCCGTCTACGTGATCGTGACGCGCAAGCTCGCCGCCTACGATTCCACGGCCACGACGGTGTTCTTCACCGGGCTCGGCGGCCTCGCGGTGATGAGCCCGCTCCTGCCCTGGATCTGGTCGGCGCCGGCCTCGCCCCGCGTCTGGGCGATGCTGGTTGCCGTTGGGCTGTTCGGCACGACCGGACACTGGCTCCTGACGCTGGCCCATGCCCGCGCTCCGGCGAGTCTGCTCGCGCCCTTCATCTACACGCAGATCCTGTGGTCGGTGCTGCTCGGATACCTCGTCTTCGGCGACGTGCCAGGCCTCTGGACCGTGGTGGGCACGGGCGTCATCGTCGCCTCGGGCCTCGCTCTGCTGGCCGAGGATTCCCTCCGGCGCCGGCGCGCGCGGCGGGGCTGAGACCCCGCCGCGCTGACCGCTCAGCGGTCGTGGCTACCGCTCAGCGGTAGTGGCGACGGTTGTGGTGATGGTGGCGGCGGTGGTGATGGTGGCGGTTCGAACGCAGCCGGGTGCGATAGGCGCGCCGGCCCGGATCGATGCCGAGCACGCCGTTGACGCCACCCACCGCGCCGCCGACGGCGCCGCCCACGATGCCGCCGATCGGACCGGCGACCCGGTCGCCCTCGGCCGCGCCGCGGCGCATGCCGCCGGGGATACCCTGGGCCTGGGCCTCACCGGCGAGAGGCAGGAGGCAGAGCATCAGCCCTGCGGCGACGGCAGCGAAGCGTTTCATGGCGGCGTTCCTCTTTGGGAGCGAAAGCGTGCCGGCCGCCCTCTCGATGGTGAGCCGCGACCGGTGCCTGCCAACGAAGCCTGATCCGCGCCGGTTCCGGCCCCGCCGACCCGGACCCGCGTGATGGTAAAAACGAGACGGGCGCCGACCCTCGGTAGAGCCGTCGCCCGATCCTGCAAACGATGCGTGCGCATCGAGACGGGCTCCGAGGCCCGGCCCGCTCAAGTCTGCTGCGTGCGGCGGGGGCGGACCTGCCAGCGCTCGAAGGCCTCGGTGACCTCCTCGTCGCGGCCGGGCTCCTGCGGATTGCGGATCGCCGCGCCGAGGGCCTTGGACAGGCTCTCGATCACGTCGTCGATGCGCGCATCCGGCGGCAGGCGCTCCTGCGACTCCGCCGGAGCCGCGGGGCGGCCTTCGGCCTCGGGAGCTTGCGCCGGCGGCTGCGGCTCCTCGACCTGGACGGCTTCGGCCGGCTGCGGCTCCTCGGCGGGCACGGGCGTCTCCTCGACGACCGGCTCGGCCGGCGCGGGCGCCTCGACCGGGGAAGCCTCGGGGGCGGCCTCCGCGCTCGGCTCCGCCTGTCCGGACGCGGCCGGGAGAGGTTCTTCGCTGGACTGCGGCTGCTCCTCCGCCTTCGGCTCGGCCGGTGCGGCGGAATCCGCGGCGGCCCCGGCCAGCAGTGCCTCCGGCACGGGGGCCGGCTTCGGCGGCTCGGAGGCGCGCGGCGGGAAGCCCGTGTCCCGCGGCGACAGCGGTTTCGGCGAGCCCAGCGGGGGCCGGCCGGAGCCGAAGCGCGGCTCGATCAGGTCCAGCACCGCGTCGAGAGCGGCGTTGTTCAGCGGGATGTCGCCCGGCGTCGGGATGCCGGTGAGCGCGATGGACTGGCCGTCATAGGCCTTGTCCGTCGTCACCTCGGCACCGAACCAGACCGGCGGCGTGAAGGCCTGGGCGGCACCCGTATCGGGGAAGACGAGGCTGACGACGTCGAGCCCGGCCGGACGCACGTAGCGATCGACCAGCGCCTCGCCGCCGCCGCCGAGCGCGACCGTGGTCCGCTCGTAGACGGCGCGGCCGGCGCAGACGTCGAGGAGCGCGTCGCCGTGGGCGCGCGGCACCTCCGTGCGCTCCTCGGCCATGGCACCCTCGGCGCCGGTCATCAGCACGAGGAAGCAGTTGGTGCCCTGCAACCGCACGAAGGAGGTCCGCCCGGCCTGCGGCGCGAAGTAGCCTTCGGTGACGCGGGCGCCGCCGCGCTCCTTGCGCAGGAGGCGGACCAGCGAGGGCGCCACGAGAAACCGGCGAACGACACTCATTCACTTCCCTCCGCGGGTCGGCATGCCCCTGAGCCCGGGATCGCCACCGGATGCTCGGCCTTCGCGCGCGAGGTCGACCCTCAAGGACCGACGAGCGCCGACCGTCTTCACAGACGGGCGGATCGCGAAGACCGGGGCGTTAACCTGTTCTTCACTGGGTCCTTCATGACGAAGTGAAGGCCCCGAAACAACCGGGCAGCAACCCGGAAGCCCGAAAAGGCGTGGAATTCCCGGGAGAATTGCCCGAAGTGGGTAGGGGGTCATCCCTCCGGTTCGAAGGCGAGGGAGACGCCGTTCATGCAATAGCGCAGGCCCGTGGGCGCCGGTCCGTCCTCGAAGACGTGACCGAGATGGCCCTTGCAGCGGGCGCAATGCACTTCGGTGCGGGTCATCCAGTGGCTGCGGTCCACCTGCGTCTCCACCGCGCCCTCGAGGGGGGCGAAGAAGCTCGGCCAGCCGCTGCCCGATTCGTACTTCGTCCCGGTCTCGAACAGCGGCGCGCCGCAGCCCGCGCAGAAGAAGGTGCCCGGGCGCTTCTCGGCGTTGAGGCAGCTCGTCCCGGCCCGCTCGGTGCCGTGCTCGCGCAGCACGCGGTACTGCTCCGGCGTCAACGCGGCGCGCCATTCCGCGTCGGTGCGGGTGTCGGGATCGCCTTCGACGACGTTCGATCCGGCCATGTCGCGTTCCTCCCGTGCCTCTCTCGTTGTCCGAGATGGTGCCGGGCACCGCTTGTCGCGAGTGCGACCCGGCCGCGCAAGAACCGATGATAGGTCGCCGCACCGATATCCGGCCCTCAGGCCGCCGCGCCCACCGTGTCGGCCATGCGCGCGCCGCGCCGGCCCAGGGGCTGCTGCGGGCTGGTGGTGGAGTCGCGGGCGGTCTGGTGCTCGATCTCGGCGTTGATCTCGCCGCCCAGCAGCACGATCGTGGCCGAGATCCAGATCCAGGTCATGAAGCCGATCACGGCGCCGAGCGAGCCGTAGGTCTCGTTGTAATTGCCGAAGCTGCCGACGTACCACGAGAACAGGATCGAGGCGACGAGCCAGAGCAGGCCGGCGATCACGCTGCCCGCGCCGACCCAGCGCCAGCGCGCCCGCTCGCGGCTCGGGCCGTAGCGGTAGAGCACGGCGAGCCCGCCGAGCAGGACGAGGAAGAGGGCCGGCCAGCGGGCCAAGGCGATGAGCCGCGCCCCGTCGCCGAGGCCGAGGAAGTTGAACACCACCGGCAGCACCACGATGGCGGTGAGCGCCAGGATGATGAAGAGCAGCGCGCCCGCGGTGAAGGTCAGCGAGCGCACGTTCAGCCAGAAGAAATTGCGCTTCTCCTCCTCCTCGTAGACCACGTTGAGCGCATCGAACATCGCCTTCATGGCGGCGTTGGCGCTCCACAGCGAGAGCGTGAGGCTCGTGAAGAAGGTGACGCCCAGCGTGCCGCTGCCCTTGGCGGCGATGCGCTTCACCTGCTCGCCGATGATCTCGATGGCCCCGCTCGGCAGCACGCCCTGCAGGGTGGCGAGGTGGACGTTGATGGTGTTCACGTCGGCGACCAGCCCGTAGCAGGTCACGAGCGCGGCGATGGCCGGGAACAGCGAGAGCAGGGAGTAGAAGGTGACGCCGGCCGCCACCGAGAGCACCCGGTCCTTGTTGAACTCCTGGTAGACCCGCACGACGATGTCCCACCAGCCGGGCGCCGGGATCTCTCCCGGATGGTTGGCGTCGCGTCCCCGCTCGGGCTGCGTCGCCGCCACCCAGCGGGCGGCACGGCCCTCGTGCGAATGCGCGCCGCCGTTGGACTCCTTCGACACGGCGCGCGCCGGCTCATGCACGTCCTCATCGGCCCTGCGGCGATGCGCGGCGGCGAGCGCGACCAGGGCCGCCCCCATCATCAGGGTCCAGAGCACGGAGGCCGTGCCCTCCGCGGGAATGCGCGACGGGGAAGGGGGCGAGGAGGGCATGGTTCGGTGCGGTCGGGCGCAGGCGCCTGGGGCGGACGCCGATCAAACGCCAGCCAGGCTTGGCCGTTCCCTCGAACAGGCTGCCGTCCCCGGAAAAGCCGAGACCGGACAAGGATCTGGCGCCGCGCCCTCATCGCGCGGCGAAACCGAGGCGCTGCAGAGAAGGATCAGCCGCACTCGCGCTCGGGCAGCGGCGCCGCGACGGTGAGGACGAGGCCGCGGGGCCTGTAGTCGATCCGCGCCGTGCCGCCGAACTCGGCGGCCAGCACCCGCTCGATCATGCGCGTGCCGAAGCCGATACGCGACGGCTTCTCGACCGGCGGCCCGTCGAGTTCCTCCCAGCGAATCAGCAGCTGGCCGGGCCGTCCAGCCTCGACCTCCCAGTTCAGGATCACCCGGCCCGACTCGTTCGACAGGCCTCCGTACTTCACGGCGTTGGTGGCCAGTTCGTGCAGGGCCATCACGACGGCCACCGTCAGGCGGGAGGTGAGGCGCACCTCCGGCCCGCCGCAGCGGATGCGGTTGCGCGGGCTGACGCGGAAGGGCTGGAGCGCGCTCTCGACCGCCTCGGCGAGGGTGACGCCGGCGGTGGATTCCGAGGTGAGGATGTCGTGCGCGTTGGCCAGGGAGTTCAGGCGCGCGTCGAGGGTCTTGCGCGCATCCTCCAGGGAGGCGGCGTTGCGCAGGGTCTGGTGGGCGATGGACTGCACGGTGGCGATGGAGTTCTTGACCCGGTGCTTCATCTCCGCGGCGAGCAGGGCGCGCTGCTCGTCGGCGCGCTTGCGCTCCGTCACGTCGAGCGAGATGCCCGCCATGGAGAGCGGCGCCCCGTCCGCCCGGTAATAGGCCCGGCCGCGCAGCTGCACCCAGCGCACCTCGTCGCCGGGCGCGGTCACCCGGTGCTCCACGTCGTAGTCGGCGCGCCGCTCGATGGCCGCCTGCATGGCCGCCCGCATGCGCTCGCGGTCCTCCGGCACCACGGCGGCCACGAGGTCGTCATAGGTGAAGGGCTCGCCCAGCGGCCGCCCGAAATTCTGCTTGCACAGATCCGAGGCGACGAGACGGCGCTCGGCGAGGTCGAGACTCCAGGCGCCGAGCCGGCCGGCGGCGAGCATGAATTCGAGGCGGTGCTCGCTGCGGGTCAGGTCGTCGTTGCGGCGCTCGACCTCCTGCTCCAGCGCATCGTGATCGCGCTGGAGCCGCACCAGCCGGTCGCGCTCCAGCGTCACGTCGAACTGCGAGGCGAAGAAGTAGGTGAGATGCCCCTCCGCGTCGAAGACCGGGGAGATCAGCAGCCGGTTCCAGAAGACCGCGCCGTCCTTCTTGTGGTTGAGCAGATCGATCTCGATCGGCACCCGCCGCTCGACCGCGTCGCGGATGCGGGCGACGTCGCGCGGGTCCGTCTCCGGCCCCTGCAGGAAGCGGCAATTGCGTCCCAGGATCTCCGGGCGCGTGTAGCCGGTCAGCCGGGTGAAGGCGTCGTTGGCGAAGACGATCGGATTGTCGGGCCGATGCGGATCGGTGACGAGCATCGGCATCCGGGTCGCCTTGACGGCCGCGGCGAAAGGGTCGGAACTCTCGGAGACACTGACCAGCTCGGCCTCGATCCGGTCATGCTCGGCACTGCTGGTCACGGTCGGACGAATCTCCGCGGTTCGAAAAAGCATACGCGGCGCGGGCCGCGGCGGCATCCGCGTCGGCAGGAGGGAGGCGCCCCGAAAAGACGGGACGGCTCATATCACCGTCCGTCGCCGGGCGGCACATCACAGGCTTGAGAGCACCGGCACGGGGCGCGACCCAGGTATTCTCTACCCTGCAGGGCCGGCAATCCTCCGAGGGCCGAACCGACTCGGCCCGCGAAACGGAACGTCGCCCGATCATCCGGCGCCGCACGGGCGAAGTCAGCCGCGATAGAGATCCGCATGCGTCTCGCGCAGACGATTCTTCTGCACCTTTCCCATGGTGTTGCGCGGCAGTTCCTGCATGAACAGCACGCGCTTGGGGCATTTGTACTTGGCGAGCCGCCCTTCAAGGGCGGCGATCACCGCCGCCTCGTCCGGCGGATGGGCGCCCGGAACCACCACCGCCGTGACGCCTTCGCCGAAATCGGCGTGCGGCAGGCCGATCACCGCGGATTCGATCACCCCCGGCAGCGCATCGATCTCGGCCTCGATCTCCTTGGGGTAGACGTTGTAGCCCCCGGTGATGATCAGGTCCTTGCCGCGGCCGACGATGTGCACGTAGCCGTCGCGGTCGATCTTGCCGAGATCACCGGTGATGAAGAACCCGTCCACCTTCAGCTCGGCGGCGGTCTTCTCCGGCATGCGCCAGTAGCCCACGAAGACGTTGGGACCCTTCACCTCGATCATCCCGACCTCCTCGGGGCCGAGCGGCGCCCCGGTCTCGGGCGCGACCACGCGCAGCGTCACCCCCGGCAGCGGAAAACCGACCGTGCCGGCCCGCCGTGCGCCCTCGTAAGGGTTCGAGGTGTTCATGTTGGTCTCGGTCATGCCGTAGCGTTCGAGGATGGCGTGGCCCGTGCGCTCCGACCATTCCCGGTGGGTCTCGGCCAGCAGCGGCGCCGAGCCCGACACGAACAGGCGCATATGGGCCGCGGCCTCGCGGGTCAGGCCCGGCTCCTTGAGCAGGCGCGTGTAGAAGGTCGGCACGCCCATCATCGCGGTCGCCCGCGGCATCACCTCGAGGATCTTCTTCGGGTCGAGCTTGGGCAGGAACAGCATCGTCCCACCCGTGGCCAGCACGATGTTGGTGGCCACGAACAGGCCGTGGGTGTGGAACACCGGCAGGGCGTGGATCAGCACGTCGCTCTCGGTGAAGTGCCAGTACTGGGCCAGCGTCAGGGCGTTCGAGGCGAGGTTGTCGTGGCTCAGCATGGCGCCCTTGGAGCGCCCGGTCGTGCCCGAGGTGTAGAGGATCGCGGCCAGGTCGTCGGGCCCGCGGGGCACGTCGGCGAAGTCGGGATCGCCCGCGTCGGCGGCCTGCGCCATGCTCCCGCGCCCGGCGGCGTCGAGGGTGCGCAACTCCGGCACGCCGGCCTCGCGGGCGACCGGGGCGAGCTCGGACTCGCGGGCGGGATCGCAGACGAACAGGGCGGGCTCGGCATCGCCGAGGAAGTAGGCGATCTCGGGTGCGGTATAGGCGGTGTTGAGCGGCAGGAAGACCGCGCCGGCCCGCGCCGCGCCGAGATAGAGGAAGATCACCTCCGGGCTCTTCTCGACCTGCACCGCGACCCGGTCACCGGGCTTCACCCCGAGGGCGCGCAGGGCGGCCGCATAGGCGCCGGAGCGGGCGATCAGGTCGGCGTAGCTGTAACGGACGCCGTCCGGCGTCTCGATGAAGGCCTTCGCGGCCGGGTCCGCCGGGAGGTGGGCCCGCACGAGGTCGAACAGGTGATTGACGGACGGGCGGGCCATCTCGGGTTCCTCCCTGGAAGTTCTTGGGTCCCGCATTGGCGCGGGCGGGCGCTCGGTTCAAGCGTGAACCGCGCCGCGCGCACGCAGGATCGCTTTCAAAGCGCGCCCGAAGTGTCTCGAAGGGCCGCCCGGCGTCGGCGAGGCGAGCGTTCCGCCCTGAACCGCTCAATCCGTCGGGATGCGCCCGACCGAGCAGAGCGTGCGCAGAGCGCCCGCGCTGTCGGTGTAGCAGCTCGCCGACCAGCCGTTCTGCTGGATGAAGGATTTGCGCCCCTCGCGCAGGGCCGTCTTATAGGCGCGCCCGAGGATCGGCCGCACGGTCGATGCGGGCTCGCCGACCACGATCTCGGCGGCGACCGTCAATTCGCGAAAATAGGCCGCGGACGGGGACGGATCGCCGGAGGCGGCCTGCACGATGGGCTGGGCGCGGCAGGTGAGGTCGAGCTTGACCCCGCTCGCGGCCCGCACCTCGATGCTCGGACCGACCCGCCGCCCGAGCTTCTTCGCCCCCGTGGCCGCGGCGACCTGGGCGGCGAGCGTGTCGCACTCGTCGGCCCGGGCGGCGGTCGAGAGAAGAAGCAGGACGGCGAGAAGCGGGACGAGCATGGCGGCGGATCGAACTCCTTCCGCTCCCGGCCGCGGACGGGCCGATCATCCGGGAGCTTCGTGAAACCCGTTTAGATCATCGTCCCGTCCCTGGCTTCCCGATTTCGATCGCGGACGGATCGGGTGTGTCGACGGGACACCGCGAAGACCTGCGGCACCTGTGGACCGCGCGGGCAAAGACGAGGCGTCACAGCCCCTTGGCCTGTGGATACGGTAGTGGGTCAGTTTGAAATTTCGGAGGGGGCGGGAGGGGTTGACGAGAGGAGTAAGTGATGGGTCTTCCGGAAAGAGCTTCCCTGCCGCCGCGCCTCCTCGCATCGCGGACGGCTTGATTAAATTGCCTGTGAGATACGTCACCTGCGCAACCGGGAGCCGTTCAGTTGGAATGGACGGCCAGCCGGATTGCGCGTACTGAGGGAACGTCGCAAGAGGCGCCCCCGTTAATCAGCACCTAACGGTCCAAGGGTATCACGGGTCGAGCTGAGTGGTGCAACCATGCACGTGCTGCAAACATTCCTATCATGGCTAAGTCGCAGCAGCGACAAGTCGGAGAAGCTTGCGTTCAAAAATCAACGCGAGGCA
The DNA here is from genome assembly GCF_049543375.1 of Methylobacterium sp. NPDC097929. NCBI lineage: Bacteria > Pseudomonadati > Pseudomonadota > Alphaproteobacteria > Hyphomicrobiales > Methylobacteriaceae > Methylobacterium > Methylobacterium sp. NPDC097929. The sequence goes on from NZ_JBMVEP010000004.1 coordinate 189,219, forward strand.
GCTGAGTTCGTGCGGCGCATCTACAACGAGAATGGCGCTCCAAACGCGAAGCTCAAAGAAGTGTATCGTCGCGGCCGAGAAATCCGTAACGTTAGCGATGCCTCTGATCGTGGGGCGGCGTACGCGCGCTAATATACATTGGTATTTCATATCGAGCCATACGATCGCGCGCGTCCGCGCAATTTTTTTGAGTGCGGACGCAAGCCAATCGATAATTGGTACAAAAATAATTCAAAGAAGTGCTTCGATCGCGCTGAGTATCGCGTTTTCGAAGCCATTGGCGATGCGAACGGTCGCGTAATAGGCTATTATGCTCTTCAAATTGGGAACGAGAGCATGGATGCCTTAAATACCAAGCCTACAGATTATACTAAAAATTACACCGCTTTCCCGGCGGTTCATTTAGCGTTTCTGGGTGTGCAGAAAGAATTTCAGCGCAAGGGTATTGGTACGGCGCTCTTGTCGGATGTCTTCGATAAGGTTTACAGAATTTCCCAGCTAGCAGGCATGTACGCACTTACGCTGCAATCTTATGATAAAAACTCCACGGCGTTTTACGAAAGCCTCGGCTTCGCTCGCTATTCGGAAAACGAGCACTCTCCAAAGATGCTGATGCCAATCAGAACAATCCTCGAATTAGTCGAGGGCGCCTAACCCCGTCTGCGATGCCTTCTTATAAGGCCCGCGCTTACCCGGCTTCGCGTCAAACAGTTCCACGACACGAACGATGTGGTCGATGGTCCAAAGCGTGTCCGTAACGCCCGCTTTCATGGCTGATGTCATGCGGATGCCTCGCTGTTCCTTGACGAAGTTGTAGTACATCGCGTGAAGCGCGACAGCGTGGACGTGGTTCTCGACTTTCTTTGAAAAGCCATTCGTCAGCCGCGTGAAACGGCGCATGTGCATCCGCATCGTGAGGTTCTGGCGCTCTACGAACGACGTGGAGACGTGATCCTTGTCGGGATTGCCGGTAACGGTCCGCTTCTTCACGCCCGTGCAGATCGGCGGGCTGTAGCGCCGGGTGCTATCTGCCGACTCGCCGTAGGTTTTGATGATCTGCGCGTAATCGACCTCTTTGCCGAACGCCTCATCGACGGCGGACAAATAGGCGTAATGGCCGTCTGACGTGATCTGCGGGCGCTCCAAGAGCCGGCCCCGGATGTCATGCATGAAGACGGTCGCGTACTCGGCGTCCCTGCCGCCAACCAGCCACGACAGAAGCAGCTTGGTGTCGGCGCACAGGGCCGTCCACGTCCACACGTCGCCCGCGCCTTCCGGCGCTGCTTTGGCTGTCTCGACGTTCTTTGCCTTCGCGTAGACGAAGCTCCAAATCTCATCGACCTGAATGCGCGTGCAGGGCAGCTCGCGGAAGGCTTGGTCCTGATAGATCGCGCAGGCGCGGCCGGCATCGGCAAGCAGCTTGGCGACGGTGTTCTTGCTGGCGCCCGTCACCCGAGTGATCGCGCGGATCGACATGCCTTCGCATAGGAGCAGCAGGATGCGCGCACGATCTTCGGAGGAGAGCTTGTTCATGGCCCTCCTTCAATATGACCCTTTTGCTTGTCAGTCAAGCATCAAGGGTGCTTTTCAATCCGCCGCTGCCGCCTTCACTCGCTTCTCGTACTCCTGCCGGAAGCGCTCTACGGCGATCTCGGACGGTGATTTTTTTCCTTCGTCGCGATCTAGGCTCAAATCCTTAGGCTGGTCCTGTCCATGCAAGCCAAGCTCACGCATCACTTCATCGACGAGTTGGCTTGACCGCCGAGTCTCCTCAAATTTATCCAAAATCATGCGGGAGCCCTCCTTGACATACCCGATGATATAGACTACGGGCCGGCAGAGTCAAGATATCTTGCGGCATATGAACGATTTAGTTTTTCTTCAAAGTAATGCTTCCTCTTAATCCATACAAATCCATCCCCTTCTGAAATAACTGCAACGTCTACTGGCCCGCCAACCGACTCCAAGTCTGGGGTTAATCGTTTGTGTATGTGGGATGCGGTTAGAAGTGTCTCGGCAATTGTAGCTAAGTCGCTTAGTGGGAGGAGGCTGATTGTTTGGTCAATTGGTACGGTGTATTCTTCTCGGCGGTAGCTATCCATCGCTTTTGCAAATTCTCTGAATGCATTGATAATGGATGCGTTGGCCGCGAGTGCGTACGCGTCTTTTTCTGTCTGAGAAAGCTGAGTGACTTGCGACAGGACTTCTGCCGGCATTGAAGCCATAACTCTTATTGCCTCGGCATACTGCTTCTGTCTAAAATCCGGATTAATACCCTCAATCATTGTGCGAATTACAGACGTATCTGCGAATGGGAGCACGAAAGAAGATTTGTTTCTCCCAATAATCGCATTTTGCTTTTTCCAGGATCTGACACGTCCGCAAACAACGATATCACATGTGTATTCAAGCAGACTCGGGAAAACCTCTTCTTCTCCGAAGCCGCAAAGTACCAAGCCGGAATATCCTTTCAGGCGCTCTTTTCGGGAAAAAGCTACCTGAACTAGCCGGTCGATTGAACGAGCGCACCCGCGGCTATAGGCGGGCTTAAGCACGTAATTTGTTGCAGTTGATATCTCGGTTCCATATTCTCTTGAGATGCGTCGTTCAAAATTTGCGTCGAAGCCTTCGACAAAATCTTTGGTTTCAAGTTCTGTGATTTTTGCCGCTAAGTTTAATTTGAAGTCGGATACCGTTTTCGAAGAGTCGAGAATGTCCTTCAAAAGTCGGTATACGTTGAATAATACTATTTCTTTGACTGTTTCTTGGGGAAATAAGTAGCTTGAAGACTGGATTGTGCTAAAAATGGTTTTTGTATTCCTCAAGTGTTCGAAAGGACGATTGGCCAAGTCCCTTTCTGTAGTCTTTGATGATTATTTCCCACGGAGTTCCGCCGAGAGTGGTTGTGTTGTATATCATGGCGCCGACCGGTCGCCATTTCGATAGCGTAAATATTTTATTCGCTGAGTTATATACTTTAGTTACTATCTGATCTTTGTGTAGTTGCTCGACAGTAACGGCACTATCAGCGGCAATTGCTATGCCGAGCTTGTTTGCTACTGCAATTTCAGCCGTCATCTTTGCGCCACCTTGCGGCAGCGGCTTGACGGGCAATCTGCGAGCGCTCTTCCGCCGACAGCTTGTCAGCGCGCGCCCTTCCTCCCTTTAAGCCGCCGCTTCTTGCGAATTCGGTCGCGGGAGAAACTGGGGCGGTGACTTCAGGTTGTCGAGTCGATTGTTCGACCGCCGTCGCTACATCCACGATGAACTTGGCGAGCTGGTTGGGATCGCGGGGGCGCTTGGGCGTGGTCATGCGATAGCGTCCGGGTGAAGCGACGCTGTGCCCGAGAAATTGTGCGACAGCTTGCAGCCCGTATGGGCGGCGTTGTGCCCGAAATGCGGCTTGGTGCCGACGCCCGTATAAAGGTGGACCGGCCCGCTGCAGGACGGGCAGCGCATTGGCTTTCCGAGCATGGCGCGTGCCTCCACTGGGCTGACCGCGATCCACTGATCGCCGTCCTGAACGAGGGCTTCGATAATCATGCTCTCATCATGCCACGCGCACCCGCCGCGACCAAGGGCGGGTCAACCCTCACAAATTTCAAACTGACCCACTACCGTGGATACGCTCTGTGGACGGATGTGGACGGAGCGCCGGGCTTGACCCCGGCAAATGGGCGGCGGAAACCTGCCCGCCGCCGCGCCGCGAGACGCGCGGGCCTGGGACGAAACGATCGGAAGGAACGGGAATGCCGACGACGCGCAGCCTGGGACGACGGCCGTGGCCGATCCTGATCGCGATGAGCCTCGCGCTCGCCGCGCCGGCCGCGGCCCAGCAGCCCGGGCCGGGCGAGCCCTCCGCCGCCCCGCAACGCGCAGCCCCGCAGCGCGCCGCCCGCAAGGCGCCGAGCCAGCCGGCGCAACCGATCCAGATCTGGGACGCGCGCATCGAGGGCGGGGACCTACGCATCAGCGGCAGCGTGCGCAAGAGCGGCGTGACCGTGATCCTCGACGAGGACATCTCGGTCCTGTCCGACCGGCGCGGACGCTTCGAGTTCCGGCTGCCCTACCGCCCGGCGACCTGCGTCGCGGTCATCAAGGCGGGCGAGGACGAGCGGGAGGCGGTGGTCGCCAATTGCGCGCCGGAAGGCCCGGTCGGCAAGGCGGGCGAGCCCGGACCGGCCGGCACGGCGGGATTGCAGGGACCGCCCGGCCCGGCGGGCGCGGCCGGACCGAAAGGGGAGCCGGGGGCCAAGGGTGACCAGGGGCCCAAGGGCGAACAAGGGCCTAAGGGTGAACAAGGTCCGAAGGGCGAGGCGGGCATGGCCGGACCGCCCGGCCCCGGCGGCCCCAAGGGGGAACCGGGCTCCAAGGGTGAGCCGGGCTCCAAGGGCGAGGCCGGTGCGCCGGGCGCGGCCGGACCGAAGGGCGAGGCCGCCCGGGCGAGCGCCGCGCCGTTCCGCGTCGTGCGGGCGCAATCCTGCGGGGAGAGCGGTTGCACGCTGGCCTGCGAGACGGGCGAGGTGCTGGCCTCGGCCACCTGCCTCAAGGGCGCCGGGGCGAGCCTGAGCTCGGAGCGGGAGGGCACCTGCCCCGCCGACAGCGGCGGCATGGTCGGGATCTGCGCTCGTCCCTAACGCGCGGACAGCCACGCCATCAGGCCGGCGGCTGCCGCCCGGCCGCCGGCGAAGGCCGCCTGAAGCAGGTAGCCGCCGGTCGGGGCCTCCCAATCGAGCATCTCGCCGGCGACGAAGGTGCCGGGCCGCGCCCGCAGCATGAAGCGCGCGTCGAGCGCGTCGAAGGCGACCCCACCCGCCGAGGAGATCGCCCGCGCGATCGGGGCCGGCGACGACAGCCGCAGGGGTGCCGCCTTGAGCGCCGCGGCCAGAGCCGCCGGCTCGCCCGGCGGCCTGTTGGCATGCGCCTCGCGCAGCAGTCCCGCGGCGGCGGGGCTCAGGCCGGCGGCCTTGCGCAGGCGCGTCGACAGGCTCTCGCCGGAGCGGCTGCGGGCGAGCCGGGCGGCGAGCGCGGGCACGTCGAGATCGGGGCGCAGGTCGAGGACGAGGCTCGCCGCCCCGTCGCGCTCGATCGCCTCACGGATCGGCCGCGAGAGCGCGTAGATCAGGCCGCCCTCGATGCCGTCCTTCGTCGCGACCGCCTCGCCGCGGGCGCGGTGCTCGCCGATCCGCGCGGCGACGCGCTTGAGCGGCTCGCCGGCGAAGCGTTCCGAGAAATGGCTCGACCACGCCACCGTGAAGCCGACATTGGCGGGCTTGAGCGGCGCGACCGCGACGCCCTCCGCCGTCAGGAGCGGCACCCAGGCCCCGTCCGATCCCAGGCGCGGCCAGCTCGCGCCGCCCAGCGCCAGCAGGCTCGCCCGCGGCCGGACGGCGAGCGGCCCCTCCGGCGTCTCGAAGTGGAGGCCTCCGCCGCCGAAGCCGACGAGGCGGTGCCGGGTCCGGATCGTCACACCGAGCCCGTCGAGCCGCGCGAGCCAGGCCCGCAGCAGGGGCGAGGCCTTGAAGCTCTCGGGAAAGACCCGCCCGCTCGAACCGACGAAGGTGGACTGGCCCAGATCCGCGCACCACTCCCGCAACGCCGCGGGCGGAAACGCCTCGACGGCGGCCGTGAGGCGCGGCTCGGCCGGACTATAGCGGCGCAGAAAATCCGGCAGCGGCTCGGAATGGGTGAGGTTGAGCCCGCCCCGGCCGGCGATGAGGAGCTTTCGCGCGACCGAGGGCATCCGCTCGTAGACCGTGACGGGAAGCCCCGCCCCGGCCAGCACCTCCGCCGCGGCCAACCCCGCCGGCCCGCCGCCGACGACGGCGACCGCATGCTCCCGATCCCTGCTCATGCCCCGGGGAGGCCCCGAGAGCACCCCGCTGTCAAGCGGGATGACCCAGACGAGAGGAAAGCCGTGCGGCCCTTGAATCGACGCGGCCGGCTCTCTAACTGCCTCGGATCGGCTGCGGGCCCCTCTGGCGGAACGCGCACCGTGCGTCTCACGAGGCTGCCCGCATACGGGAGCCCTCCCCCGTCCGCGCCGTCGCGGCGGCCCAAACCGTGAGAGGCCCGGAAGACGCGTCCGTGATGTCGGAGCCGATGCTCTCCTTGAGTGAAGCATCGGGGTCCCGCATGACGATGGAACTTCTCACTTACGAGTGGCTCGGCAAACCCGTCTGGATGTGGCTGGGCTTCCACGCGCTCGTGGCAGGCCTGCTCGCCTTCGATCTCGGCCTGCTCCACCGCGACAAGAACCACGAGATCGGGGTGAAGGAGAGCCTTCTCCTCACCGCCTTCTACTTCACCCTCGGCCTGCTCTACGGCGGCTGGATCTGGTGGATGCTCGGGGCCGATCCGGCCCAGGAATACGTGACCGGCCTCGTGATCGAGAAGTCGCTGTCGATGGACAACGTCTTCGTCATCGCGGTCATCCTCACCTCCCTCGGAGTGCCGCGGGCGGCCCAGCACCGGGTGCTGGTCTGGGGCATCCTCGCGGCGGTGATCCTGCGCGGCGTGATGATCGGGCTCGGCTCGATCCTCGTGCAGCAGGCCCACTGGGTGCTGTCGATCTTCGCCGTCTTCCTGATCTATGCCGGCATCAAGATGCTGGTCTCGAAGGAGGAAGACCAGCACGACATCCGCGAGAGCGCCTCGATGCGCTTCCTGAAGCGGTTCGTGCGCGTCACCGACAAGCCCGAGGGCCAAGCCTTCGTCGTGCGCCGGCCCGATCCGGAGACCGGCCGGATGGTGCGGTGGCTGACGCCGCTCGCCGTGGCGCTGGTGCTCGTCAACATCGCGGACGTGATCTTCGCCGTCGACAGCGTGCCGGCGATCTTCGCCATCACCACCGATCCGTTCATCGTTTACACGTCCAACATCTTCGCGATCCTGGGCTTGCGCGCGCTCTACTTCGCGCTCGCGGCGATGGTGGACCGCTTCGCCTACCTCAAGACGGCGCTCGCCTTCATCCTGCTCTTCATCGGCGGCAAGATCGTCGTGGCCGACACGCTGGAGCTGGTCCACCTGCCGCCGTGGGTGTCCCTGCTCGTCACCCTCGTGCTGCTCACGATCGGCGTCGTCTACAGCCTGTGGCGCACTCGTGGCGCGGTGGAGACGGAGCCCGAGAAGCCGCACCGGGAGGCCGCCCAGCGCGGCTGACCCCATCCGGATCGGGCCGCCATCCCGATCCGGCACGTCGCGCCCGGACGGGGCGAGAGCGCTTCGTTCACGATCTTGGGCAATCCTGGGGACGGGCTGGGGAACCAGCCGCGTTCCTTGCGTTTCCCGGGGCCGATCATGCGGCGTTTCCTGACCAGCGGCATCAAGGCGATCCTGGCGGTCGCCGCTCTGTCCACCGCCGCCCACTGGGCGATGCGCCTCCAGCGGGAGCCGGCGGCGCCCGCCCTGCCGGTGGCCGCCCTCCCCGATCCCGTCACGACCGGCTCGATCGCCCCGCGCAAGGTCGAGCGCGCGGCCGACGCGTCGGTCATGCCCGCCAGCCTCGGGGCCGGCCTCGACCAGCAGCATTTGGCCAAGCTGATGGCGGGCGCGTCCACGGACCGGCCGAAAGTCCAGAAAGCCGTCGCCAAGCGCTGAGCCGACGAAAAGGCCGCCGGGCGGCAGCCCGACGGCCTCCGACGTTCGGACGGTGCGTCAGGCGGCCAGCCGGCGCGGCTCGTGGCGGCCTTCGCGGATCTCCTCGACGATCTTGGCGCAGAAGGCGTCGAGATCGCCGGGGTTGCGGCTCGTGACGATGCCGCCGTCGGTGACGACCTCCTTGTCCTGCCAGTGGCCGCCCGCGTTGATCACGTCGGTCTTGATCGAGGAGAACGATGTCAGCGTCCGGCCCTTGACCGCACCCGCCTCGATCAGCAGCCAGGGCGCGTGGCAGATCGCGGCCACGACCTTGCCGGAGGTGAGGAAGCTGCGGATCACCTCCAGCGCCTTGGGCTCGCCCCGCAGCTTGTCCGGGTTGATCTGCCCGCCCGGCAGCACCAGCGCGTCGTAGGCGTCCGGGTTCACGCTCTCGACATCGAGGTCGACCGCGACCTCCTTGCCCCAGTCGGTCTTGTCCCAGCCGCGGATCGTGCCCTTGGACTGGCGCGATTGCGGGCTCGCGACCGTCACGGTCGCGCCGGCCTGCGCGAGTTTGGCCTGCGGCACGGTCAGCTCGCTCTCCTCGAAGCCGTCGGTGGCCAGGATGAGGATCTTGGCGTCGCGGATGTCGGGCATGGCGTCTCTCTGGATCGAGTGAGGGATTTGCCGGGCCAACAGGTCGCCCCGCAGGCGGTTCCGGCGCCGGACACCCGGCCGCACCCGGGCGGAGCGAGACGAAGAGAGAACGGAACCGCACCGGCAGGCATGTGTTGGACGCCCATCCCCGACACCAGAATGGAGGCGGCCCATGGCCAATCCCGGCGTCCCGACACCCGATCCGACCCCCGGCGGCAACATCCCCGGCGACCTTCCCCCACCGCCGCAGCCGGACGACATGCCAGATATCGGCCCGACCGGTCCGCGCACGCCCTATCCGGTGGATGACCCGGGGATCGACGAGCCCAAGGGTCCCGGCTCCGAGCCCGATTATCTGCCCGGCGGCCCGACGGATCCCGGCATCCGGCTCTGAACCCTCGTTGCGAGGACCGGCCTCCGGCGCCGTCAGACCAAGCGCCGGAGGCCGACGCCTTCCTGCCGGCCCGGAAGACCTTGCACTCTCCGGGCCGGTAGAATTGATCGACATTACATTTCAGTCCGCCGTGCCCAAGCGCCGCCGCGGCAGGCCGGAGGCCTGAGAGCCCGAGCGAGGCGGCGCGTGGGGCGCAGCCTCAATGCCCGCCGTGGGAGGCGCGGACATCCCGCGGCGCGGCCAGGATCTCGCTGAGGCTGGTGGCCACGTGGCGGGCCTCCTCGTCGGTGAGGCGCAGCTGGAACGGCGGCAGCGCGCCGGCCTGCAGGGCCACCACGGCCTGCCCCTGCTCGTCGGTGCCCACCTCGATCGCCGAGGAGGTCACGTCGAGCATGGCGATCTCCTCGTCGCCCGTCTCGTCGGGCAGGTCGGCCTCGCCGTCGTCGTCGATGGCGGTGAGGAGCTGGCCCACGGCGCGCACCAGGGCGCGGGCGGCGCGGGCGTCCATGACCACCGCCGTCGATTGGTCGTCCTTCTGGAAGGAGAGCTGGATGTTCGCGCCTTCGAGGGAAACCGAGATGCCCGCCATGAACTGCCTGACTGCACTGCCTGAGGGCGGTGCGTAACCGCCTGGATTGACGGTCATATATGCACCGGCTCGAGGCTTTGTCACAGGGTGGCCGAAGCGTCGCGCGCGGGCGGCCGCGCCGCCCCTGCGGCCTTCCCGCCCGCTCCCGCCGGCTCGTCCTGCCTTGTTAAGGCCGCACGGCCGGCCTACATGTAGTCCTGACGGGCACGGCAAGGCGGTCGATTCCGCTGCCACCCTCATGTGACCCGTCATCCCGCAAAATCGGCGGACGAGACCATGTGCTCGCTTCGAGCAGATGCTTGCGCTTGGCTCGTGAGATACGAAGGAACTATTCGTGGATACTGGGACTGTTAAGTGGTTCAACGAGACCAAGGGCTACGGCTTCATCCAGCCGGATAACGGCGGCAAGGACGTGTTCGTCCACATCTCCGCCGTCGAGCGGGCCGGCCTGCGCAACCTCGTCGAGGGCCAGAAGATCTCCTACGAGGTTCTGACGGACAAGCGCAGCGGCAAGGATGCCGCCGGAAACCTCCAGGCGGTCTGATCCCGCAAAGGGGCCGGTGACAGACCGGCCCAACCGCGTAGCCTGACACATCAAGCGGCACCCACCGACCCAGGATCCAGCCCGGATCCGGCGGCGGGCGCCGCCGCCGATCGAGCATCACAACAACCAGAAACGACGCCGGCCACGCCACGGATGGCGCGGGATTCGGTGAAGAGAGAAGAAAAGACAATGCATTTCGAGTTCCGGCGCCATGTCGGCGCCATTTCACCCGTCACCAATGCGGTGACCTTCCGGGTGGACCGCTTGGTCGAAACGCCGACGCGCAACGCGTCCGCCGACCTCAGCCACCTCATCGACTCTTCCTACGAGTACCACTCGCCGCGCGAGCTGCGCTGGCACCTCGCCGACCGGCTGGGCCTCGCCCCCGCCGCGGTTCGACTGAAGGAAGCGGCCTGAAAGCCTGAACCCCGCGCCCTCGGGAGCGGGGTCTACCGCCCGGCCAGGGCCGCCAAGGCGGCCTCGCGCAGGGAGAGCGGCGCAACGATGAGTTCGCCGTGACGCGGCTCCGGTCGGTTGTAGGCCACCGGAGTCCCATCGAGATTGCAGACGGCGCCCCCCGCCTCGCGCACGATCAGGTCGGCGCCGGCAAGGTCCCAGTCCCGCGAATCCTTCGAAACGAGACCGAGGTCGATCCGTCCCTCGGCCACCCGCGCGAGCCGCAGGGCGAGCGAGGGAATCCGCTCGATCACCGTGACCGAGGGCCGCGCGCCCCCGGCCCCGCGCGCCGCGCCGTCCAGCAGACGGTCCTGAAGCGGCTTGGGGCCGGTGACCCGCGCACCCTCCAGCCCAGCCAGCGTCGAGACGCGGATCGGCGCGCCGTTGAGCGTGGCCCCCGCTCCCGCCGCAGCCTCGTAGAAATCCCCGAGCGCCGGAGCGAAGACCGATCCGAGCACCGGCTCGCCCCCCGACAGGAGCGCCACCGCGATGGACCAGTCCGGATGCCCGGACAGGAAGGCGCGGGTGCCGTCGATGGGGTCGACGATCCAGACGAGGTCGTGGCCGAGCCGCACGGGATCGTCGCTGGTCTCCTCCGAGAGCCATGCCGCCCGCGGCTCGATCTGCGACAGGCGGACCTTGAGGAAGGCGTCCACGGTGACGTCGGCCTCCGTGACCGGCGACCCGCCCGCCTTCGACCAGACTTTCGCGCTCGTGTGCCCGCCCTCTTGGAAGTAGGGCAGCGCCAGGGCCGCCGCCGCCTGCATCGCCTCGCGCAGATCCGGCCGCAGCGCCTCGAGAGAGGGTGTCGTCTGAGTCATGAGAGCCGCTTGGAGCCGCCGTGCGAAGCCGACCACGTTCCGCTTCAACGGCATCGGCGCGGTTCCGTTCTAAAGCATCCCTCGAAAATGTGGCCATCGGTTTTCGGGACCGTGCGATGCAGGCCGCGCCGCCATGCCCTCATGTGCCCGCGCTACGGCCTCCTGCTCCGGCCCCGTTTGCGCGCATTTGTGCCGATCGCGGCAAGGGTCCGTTGAGCATTCCGCAGGCTTCGGCTCGATCCACGAACGCTTAACTGTCACTTTTAAGGCAGCTTGGGGAGGACGAACGGCACTGTGCTTGTCAGATCAGCGCGTCCGACAGAGACCGCGGCCAGGGATAGGGCGTCGCACCGATGATGACTTTCGAGATCCTGAATCAGAACTCTCGCCCCGGCTCCGAAGACGGCACCCTCGTGAGCACCCTTCAGGTGCCCGCCACCCCGCTGCTCGTGCTCGGTGCCCCCGTCGGCGTCGCCCTCGCCTTTGCCGACGAGGCCGCCGATGCCTGCGGGGAGGACCGCTTCGCGCTCCTGCTCGTCGATGCCGAGGGCGAGGTGGCGATGCGGCTCGGGCCGTTCGCGGAGGAGGATGTCGTGGCCGTGTGGCGCGATGTCTCGGCCAAGGGCGGCCTCGCCCGGATGCTGCTGCGCGAGGACGGCTCCATCGTCCCGGTCTCGCAGCAGCTCGGGCCGGTCGTGCTCGGCAAGGGCCGCCAGCGCCGCCGCCACGCCGCACTCAGCGGCCGCCGCCCGCGCTTCCTCGTGCGGCGCAAGACCGCCCGTCTCCCGGCCCGGCCCTGCATCCACCGGGGCGAGAGCGAGATCATTTCCCGGGGCTGAGACGCGAGTGTCTCAGCCGGCATCCAGCCGCTGATCCGGCGCGCGGTCGGCCGGAGAGCCGTCGTAGCCCTCGAGCCAGCCCGTGCGCTCGGGCGTGTCCCGCGGATAGGGGCAGGCGTCGCGCGGACGCCCCTGAGCCCGGGCGCGGGCGCCCTCGGCGATGGTGTCGTCGGGTTGTCGGTGCGGATCTGTCTCGCTCATGCCGCCCGATATGGCGCGGGCCGCGGGCCCGGCCACCGGGGCATCAGCGCCACGCCTGCCAGAGCGCGTCGGCCGCCAGCCCCGCGAACAGGATCAGCCCGGCATCGCGGTTCGAGCGGAACAACGTCAGGGCGCGCGCGCCGTCGCGCTCGGAGAGCAGGACGACCTGACGGGCGAGGTGGGCGGCGAACAGCGCGAGGCCGAGCCAGCCGAGAGGGCCGGCGCCGGCCCCGATCAGCGCCGGCACGAACAGGGCGACGGTGCCTGCGTAGCAGAGCCCCACCGCGAGCCGCAGGCGCGCGCCGAACAACCGGGCCGAGGAGTGGATGCCGACGATCTCGTCGTCCTCGATGTCCTGCACCGCGTAGATCGTGTCGTAGCCGACGATCCAGCAGATCGTGCCCGCGTAGAGCCACAGGGCCGGCGGGTCGAGGCGGCCGAACACGGCGACCCAACCCATCAGTGCCCCCCAGGCGAAGGCGAGGCCGAGCACCGCCTGGGGCATCGGCATCACCCGCTTCATGAACGGGTAGATCGCCACCGGCGCCAGCGAGAGCATGCCGACGAGGATCGCGGTCGTGTTGAACTGAAGCAGCACGGCGAGGCCGACGAGCGCCTGCGCCACAAGGAAGGTAGCGGCGCCCTTCGTCATCACCTGCCCCGAGGGCAGCGGGCGCGAGCGGGTGCGCTCGACCTGCGCGTCGAGCTTGCGGTCGGCGATGTCGTTGTAAGTCGAGCCGGCGCCCCGCATCGCCACCGCGCCGACGAGGAACAGGGCGAGGTGGACGGGATCGGGGCCCGGGCGCCCGGCGGCGGTCGCGGCGAGCGCCGCCGACCACCAGCACGGCAGCAGCAGCAGCCACCAGCCGACCGGCCGCTCGATCCGGGCGAGCCGGAGATAGGGCCGTGCCGCGGCCGGCGCGAGCCGGTCGGCCCAGTGGCCGGCGACCGCGTCGGCGACGCGGCCGGAGCCGGGCTCGGACGGAGAAGGCAATGGGGATGCGGTTTCGCCGGGTCGGAGCGCGCCGTTTAGAGCGCGCCCTGCGGCATGCGGAAGGCGCCGGACAGGCCGGGACCGCCGAGCAGACCGCCGCCCCCGCCGCCGTTCTGCGCCTGGGCCTTGGCCTGGGCTTCCATCTTCGAGGCCTGGGCGGCGATGCCGCAGACCTTGGTGCGGATCGCCCCGACCTTGTTGTGGTCGGCCTTGAAGCCTTCCGCGAACGAATCGGGGATCGAGCACCATTCCTTGTTGGCGGTGATCCACTTGATGCCGGTCGCGCCGTTGGCCTGGAGCTGGCCGAACAGGGAACAGGCCTCCTGCGGCGTCATCTTCTTCTTGGAGTTCGAGGCCGAGTTCGCCTTGGCCACGAGATTCTTGCGCTCGATCAGCGTCTTCTGGATCGAGCCGCAATCGGTACCCGCCTGCTGCGGCACGGACTGAGCCGGAGCCGCCGGCGCCATGGGGGCGGGAATGCTCATCGGCGCGCCCGCCGAGGGGGCGGGCTCGGCCGGCGTATCCATCGACGGCAGCGGCATGCCGCTCATGCCCTGGCCGAGCGCGGGCCCGGCCAGAAGGGCGAGGCCGGCGAAAGCGGCGGCGACGGTCTTCGACGATGCAGACATCCAGGCAGACATTCGGCCGGTCCTTCTCCCCGCGTGCCGCGACGGGTGTAGCCCCCGATCCCGCAGCGCCCGCCCGGCCTCGGCCCGAACGCTGCTGCGCCGCGGGCCCCGGCGAGGGGCTTGAACGTGTTTCGATGCGGAAGCTTGTTGCGCATGGGAATGTGGCGCCAATGGTGCCGCGCGGCTTCCGCCGGCCACGACGGTGGGAAATCGTTCGAAACGCGACCGACGTGACATTTCTGCACCACATCCCGCCGGGTTCGGCGCCGATTGACAGGCCGGGGCGGCCACGCGACGAGACCGGCCTTCGCTGCGAGAGACCATGGCTGCCTACGACTTCACCGCCCCGCGCCTCTTCGTCGAAGCGGATCTGGCGGAGGGGCGCGTCCTGCCGCTGGAGCGGGCGCAGGCGAACTACCTGCTCACCGTGCTGCGCCGCGCGGAGGGCGAGCCCGTGCTGCTCTTCAACGGCCGCGACGGCGAGTGGCGGGCCGAGATCGTGCCGCAGGGCCGCAAGAGCGCCGATCTGCGCGTGGTCGCGCAAACCCGCCCGCAGCCGGCGCGGCCCGATCTGCACTACCTGTTCGCGCCCCTGAAGACCGGCCGGCTCGACTACATGGCCCAGAAGGCGGTGGAGATGGGCGCGGGCCGGCTCCAGCCGGTCTTCACCCGCTTCACGCAAGGGGAGCGGATCAAGCGCGACCGGCTGCAGGCCAACACGATCGAGGCGGCCGAGCAGTGCGGCATTCTCGCCGTGCCCGAAGTCGGCGAGCCGGCCCGGCTTCCCGCCTGCCTCGACGCGCTGGAGGCTGACCGCCTCCTCGTCTTCTGCGACGAGGACGCGGCTGTGCGCGATCCCGTGGCAGCCCTGCGCGGGGCCGCCGACCCAGATCGAGTACCGCCGCTGGCGGTCCTGGTCGGCCCCGAGGGTGGGTTCCACGAGGAGGAGCGCGCGCTGATCGCCGCCCGCCCCAACACGGTGGCACTCTCGCTGGGTCCGCGCATCCTGCGGGCGGATACGGCCGCCGTGGCCGTGCTGGCGCTGGTGCAGGCGGTGCTGGGTGACGCGCGGTGAGCGCGGGTCCGAAGGATGTCTGAAGAGATGAACCTCCCCCGCCTCCTGCTGCTGTCCCTCGGCGGGACGATCACCATGACCCGCAGCAGCGGGGGCGGCATCGTGCCGACGCTCACGGCGTCCGACCTCGCGGCCACGGTGCCGGGGCTCGACGCGGTGGCGGCCATCGAGACGTTGTCTCCCTTACGCCGGCCGAGCGCGGGGCTGAGCCTCGATGATCTGATCGGGGTGGCGCGCACGCTGACCGAACGCCTCGCGGGCGATCTCGACGGTGCGGTGGTGATCCAGGGCACCGACACGATCGAGGAGACCGCCTTCGTGCTCGATCGCCTCGTGGCGAGCGACAAGCCGGTCGTCGTCACGGGGGCGATGCGCGGGCCGGAGAGCGCCGGGGCCGACGGTCCCGCCAACCTGCTGGCCGCGGCGATCGTCGCGGGGAGCCGGGCGGCGCGAGGCCTCGGCACGCTCGCCGTCCTCAACGACGAGATCCACGCCGCCCGCCTCGTCCAGAAGGCGCACACCGCCCTGCCCTCCGCCTTCCGCTCGCCGCTGGCCGGCCCGCTCGGCCTCGTGATCGAGGGCGAGGCCCGGATCTTCTTGCGCGCCCCCCGCGCTCCCCTCGTCACGGGGCGCCTGTCGGAAGAAGCGGCGCCGGTCGCTCTCCTGAAGATCGGGCTCGGTGACGACGGACGGCTGCTCGCGGCCCTGCCGGGGCTTGGCTTCGCCGGCGCGGTGATCGAGGGGATGGGCGCGGGCCACGTGCCGGAGGCGCTGGCGCAGACCGTCTCAGGCTTGGTCGAGCGGATGCCGGTGGTCCTCGCCAGCCGCGCCCAGAGCGGACCTGTGTTCTGCCGCACATACGGGTATCCGGGCGGGGAGATCGACCTCCTGCGCCGCGGCGCCCTCTCGGCCGGCTCGCTGTCGGGGCTGAAAGCGCGGCTGCTGCTCCAGCTTCTGCTGCGCGCGGGCCTCGCGCCAAGCGCGTACGGAGCCTTCTTCTCGGATCCGTGAGGCCCGCACGATGATCGTGCACAAGGCGGATTCATGTCAGCCATGCGCGGCGCGGGCGCGTTGTTCACCCTTGCTGCGTCCTCTAAGGACACGACATCCGGTGAGGCCGCCACCGGCCCGTCCGGTGGCGGACGACCGGCGCGCCCGCTGACTTCTTCGACCGACGTCACCTTCGAGGCAGCGCATGGCGCGCGATACGTCCGACACGACCCCGCTCACCACGCGTGACGAACTCATCGCGTGGTTCGCCGCGGGGGAGAAGCCGCGCGAGCGCTTCGCCATCGGCACCGAGCACGAGAAGATCCCGTTCTACACGGCCGACCACGCGCCCGTGCCCTACGAGGGCGAGCGCGGCATCCGGGCGCTGCTGGAGAACCTCGCGCGCGAGACCGGCTGGGAGCCCATCCTCGACGCGGGCAACATCATCGGTCTCGCGGGCCATGAGGGCGGCGGCGCCATCTCGATCGAGCCCGGCGGACAGTTCGAACTCTCCGGGGCGCCGCTGGCCGACATCCACGCCACCGTGGCCGAACTCGACGAGCACCTCGCCGCCTCCAAGCGCGCCGCGGCGCCGCTCGGCATCGGCTTCCTCGACCTCGGCATGAGTCCGAAATGGACCCGCGAGGCCACGCCGCAGATGCCCAAGAGCCGCTACCGCATCATGCGCGGCTACATGCCGAAGGTGGGCAAGCTCGGCCTCGACATGATGCTGCGGACGGCGACCGTGCAGGTGAACGTCGATTTCGCCTCCGAGGCGGACATGGTGCGCAAGATGCGCGTCAGCCTCGCGCTCCAGCCCATCGCCACCGCGCTCTTTGCCAACTCCCCCTTCACCGACGGGCGCCCCAACGGCTTCCTGTCGCGCCGCTCCGAGATCTGGCGCGATACCGATCCCGACCGCACCGGCATGCTGGCCTTCGCCTTCGAGGAGGGCTTCGGCTACGAGGCCTACGCCGACTGGCTGCTCGACGTGCCGATGTACTTCGTCAAGCGCGGCGAGACCTATCACGACGTTTCCGGCGCCTCCTTCCGCGACCTGATGGAGGGCCGCCTCGCGCAGCTGCCGGGCGAGCGGGCCACCGTTTCCGATTGGGCCAACCACGCCTCGACCGTCTTTCCGGAAGTGCGGCTCAAGCGCTTCCTGGAGATGCGCGGCGCCGATGTGGGCGGGCGGGCGATGATCGCGGCGCAATCGGCCTTCTGGGTCGGGCTGCTCTACGACGAGACCGCCCTGTCGGCCGCCTGGGACCTCGTGCGCCGCTGGTCCGCCAGCGAGCGGGAATCGATCCGCGCCGCCGTGCCCCGTCTCGGGCTCCACACCAGCATCGGCGGGCGCTGCCTCGGCGCGGTGGCGGCGGAAGCCCTCTCGATCGCCCGCTCCGGCCTCCAGGCGCGGGCCCGCCGCGACGGAAGCGGGCGCGACGAGGCGGTCTACCTCCAGCCGCTGGAGGCGATCATCGCCGCCGGCCGCAGCCAGGCCGAGGAGCGGCTGGCCGATTACGAGGGGCCGTGGGAGAAATCCGTCGAGCCGGCCTTCACGGCCTGCACCTTCTGATCCTTCGCGACAGCCGGAGCAGATTCTTCCGCCGGGCAAGCGGGGCCGGTGGAACGCGTTCGGCGCCTCGTTGTTCCTGCGTGTGTTCCTTGATGATGTTGAGGAGTCCGCAGCCATGTCCCGTATCACGACCCTGGCGCTCGCCGGCCTCGCCGCGACCGGTCTGACCATCGCGGCCGTTCCCTCCGCCGATGCGGCGCCCCTGCCGGCTCTGAGCGCCGCCCAGGTCGGCGGCGCCCACACCACCGTCGATACCGTCGGCTGGCGCCGGGGCTATTACGGCGGCTATTACGGCCCCCGTTACGGCTACGGATACCGCCGCCGCAACGCCGCAGGCGCCCTGTTCGCGGGTGCGGCGCTGGGCCTGATCGGCGGTGCCATCGCGGCGAGCGCGGCGCCCCGCTACTACGGCGGATACGGCTACTACGATTACGGCTACGCCCGCCCGGTCGGCTATTACGGCTACGGCTACCCCGCCTATGGCGGTTATGGTGGCTATGGCGGCGGGTACTACCCCTACGGCTGGTAAGCGCGCCCCGCCCGCGAGAATCCCGTCGCCGCCCGAGGATCGTCGCGAACGCGTCGGTCCGCGGAGGCGGAGGCGGGCGACCGAGGCACGCCGGGAAGCCCGAGCCGGCGTTGATCGGTGACGATCGCGGTTGCAGGATGGATGTCCCGCGCCTCTCACGCGAGTCATCATGGCTTCCGCCGGCCCCATTTTCGCCGATCCGCTGACCGCGCGGATCGCCGCCTTTCTGGCCGGGATCGGCATCCCCGTCGAGGCGGCCGACCTCCCGGGGCGCTGCTTCGTACCGGGCATCCGCATCGAGCGCGGGCGGCTCCTCGTCGACGAGGCGCGCATGACCTATCCAGGCGACCTCCTGCACGAGGCCGGGCACATCGCCGTGATGACGCCGGCGGTGCGGGCCCGCCGCAGCCTCGACATCAGCCAGAACCTCGGCGACGAGATCGCTGCCATCGCGTGGTCCTGGGCGGCGCTGACCCATCTGAGTCTCGACCCCACGGTCGTGTTCCACCCCGGCGGCTATCGCGGCAGTTCGGCATGGTTCACCGAGCTGTTCGGGTCGGGCCACGCGCCCGGGCTGCCGCTGCTGCAATGGATGGGGCTGACCTACGATCCGCCGACGGCGCAGGCGCGGGGCGCCCTGCCGTTCCCGCACATGCAGCGCTGGCTGCGCGAGGCGCCCGAACCGGCACCGGCCGGGCCATCGCTCGAAGGGTTTCGAGCGGTCGGTGTGACCGCAGCATGATTTCGGACGGTAGGTCGATCACCGGCCCGCACCGGTTCAGATCGTCCGACGCCGAATAGCGGTCCAGGGGCGCCCGGCCCGACATCGAACGCCCCGTCGCGCGCAGGCGCCCGACGAAGCCGAGAAGCGCAAGGTCGGAATCCCGTCCCTTCAAACGCGCGCCCTGCATCGCCGCCGACGGGGCTTTTTCATGCTATGGCGCCGGGGCGATGCCCGAGATCCCGCCCGAGACCCCGGATGCCGGCACGGTCGAACTCGACCTCAGCGGCCTGAAATGCCCCCTGCCGGCCCTGCGGACCCGCAAGGCCCTGCGCGGGCTGGCGCCCGGCGCGCGGCTTGCCGTGACCTGCACCGATCCGCTCGCCGGCATCGACATTCCCAACGTGGTCCGCGAGGAAGGCGCCGCGCTGGACGCGCAGGAGCGGCACGGCCCCGTCTCGCGCTTCCTGATCCGTCCCATCGCCCGGACGGATCGCAGCCCTAGCTAGGGCTGGCCTCGACGCCATTCCGCCGCGCCCCGGGTCTCGATCCGGAAGCGCGCCTCAGCCCGGAGACGCCATGCCCCCCGAGATTCGCGGCACCCGCACCATCCACGATGGCTGGGCGAGTTTCCTCGTCGCCGAGGTGACGACGCCGGACGGCGCCGAGGTCGCCCGCGAGATCGAGGATCACGGCGAGGCCGTCTGCGTTCTGCCCTACGATCCCGAGCGCCGGGTCGCCGTGCTGATCCGCCAGTTCCGCGCGCCGCCCTTCTTCACCGCCGGCGTGGCGGAGTTGATGGAGGCGCCCGCCGGCCTGCTCGACGAGGCCGACCCGGAGGCCGGCGTGCGCCGGGAGGCCTACGAGGAGACGGGCCTGCGCCTGTCGCACCTGGAGCCTCTCTCCACGGTCTGGAGCATGCCCGGCATCTCCACCGAGCGGATGCACCTCTATCTCGCCCCCTACGGGGAGGCCGACCGCGAGGGACCCGGCGGCGGACTAGCCGAGGAGAACGAGGCGATCACCGTGGTCGAGATGCCGCTCGCCGAACTCGCCGCGATGAGCGAGGCCGGCGAGATCACCGACATGAAGACGCTGGCGCTGATCCTCGGCCTGCGCCTGCGCCGGCCCGACCTTTTTGCCTGAGGCCGGCCCGGCCCGACGCCCGGCTTGCGGGCGGGCGGGGTCGGTCTATCATCACGCGTCGAGCGGATCGGAGCGCGATCCGAAAAATGGCTCCGCCGCGCGGGAGATGCGCCCATGTCGTTCTTCATCGGGATTGCCGGCCCCTGGCTCGTGGTCTCCTTCCTGCTGCTGATGTGGCACCGGCGCGAAGAGGAGTGCCCCGTCCGGGCCGTGAGCGCCGAACCGGGCGGATACCCGCCCCGGGCGTAGCGGCCTCCCCCAACGCCAGACCCTGACGGCGCCGGCGGTCCAACCGCTCGCACCGCGGCGAACCAACGCCCACGCCACGGGTTGTCGAGGCTCTGCGCCCCGCCGCGGCCCGACGAGACCGGCTTGTCCGGAGCGCCCCGGCGATCCCGCGCGTTTCGTTCGCACAGGGCGCCCCGGCCCATCCCCGGCGGGGGCGCCGAAGTTTGGAGTGAAGCATGGACATCGCCCTCGACAAGGTCTCCGAGATCATCCTGCGGCTGCGGGCGATCGAGGCGAAGGAGGGCCCGACCGATCCGGATTCGGGCTCGAACCCGACCGATGACGGTGCGACCGACGTGCTGGTGGGCGGAACCGACGACGCCACCGAGCAGGAGATCCGCAGCATGATCGCCGGCCTCAACGAGGATGAGCGGGCCGATCTCGGGGCGCTGCTCTATATCGGCCGCGGAGATTACGAGGCGGCGGAATGGGGTGAGGCGGTCCGCTTCGCCAAGGAGCGCGAGGCCGCGGGCGACACGGTGATGCGCGAGCTGCTCGGCTCGCCGGATGCCGGATCGCTGCTCGACGAGGGCCTCGATGCGCTCGGCCTCAGCCTCGACGTGTCGGACGCGACCTGAGCCGGCCCCTCAAACGGGAACGGCCCGGACGCGAAGGCGATCCGGGCCGGTTCGTGACGTCAATGCCCGATGCTCAGGGCTCGCAGGCCAGCACCTTCGCGCCCATGGCGACGAATTCCGCCGTCGAGCGCAGATCCTCGCGGACCCGCGGCGAGTGCGCGACGAGGGAGGCCTCCCGCTCCAGCTCATCGTTGCAGGAGCAGGTCGGCAGCCCTCGTCCCACCGGGGGCGAGCAGGCATCGTGATGCATGCAGGCCCGGTCGAGGGCATCGACCGGAGGAAGGCCGGCGCCGCGGCTGCCCGGACCGCAGTAATTGCCGTGGAACACCAGGGCGCCCTTGGGCAGCCCCTTGCCGAGAGCGGGGGCGGCCGGAGCCTCGATGACCGGCGCCTCCTCCTCGGGAACGGCGATGGTCTGGGCCGAGGCGGCCAGCGGCGCGAAGCCGACGAGTGCGGCCGAAAGGCCGAGGATCAGAGGGAAGCGCCGTTCGGCGCGGTGCGAAGAAAGGGCCAAGGTTAAACGCTCCGTTCGAAATGCTCCCCTCACAGCCGCCAGCGGAATCCAACCCGCGATCGGAAAGGCTGCGCCGTTCAAACGATCTCTTCCGGCTTAAGTTCATTTGCACCGCACCATCGGCCCCTCCGGCGGATCGTCAGAACTTATAGTTCAGGCCGCCGCGCACGAGGCCGAACCCCGATTCCGAGCGGCCGGTGCCGTAATAGGCGGGGACGGTCGCGTCGTAGACGGTCACGCCGGTGCTGCGCTTGCCCAGATCGACGTAGAGCCCTTCGACCTTCACCGAGATGCGGTCGGTCAGGGCATATTCGACGCCGCCGCCGGCCGCGTATCCGAGCCGGGTCGTGTCGGGCAACGTGGCGGTATAGGCGGAGGCGTAGGGGGAGGCGCTTCCACCGCCATAGGCGAAGCCGCCCGTGCCGTAGACGAGCCAGCGGTCGAAGGCGTAGCCGAGGCGCCCGCGCACGGTGCCGAACCAGTCGAGGCTCGGCGCGACGCCGTAATAGGGCGTGGTGCCGATGGTGCCGTCGCCCCGGCGGCCGAAGGTGGTGCCCTGGAAATCCGCCTCCGCGCCCAGCACCCAGCCCGAGCCGGGCGTGATCTGATAATTGTAGCCGATCTGACCGCCGCCGACGAAGCCGCCGCTGCCGCCGCTCCCGGTCACCGTGCCGTAGGTGGCGTCGGTGAAGCTCGATGACCCGCCGCGGAAGCCGTAGCCGGCATTGGCGCCGACATAGACGCCGGTCCAGGTGAAGACGGGCGGGGCCGGAGGGAGCGGGGGTGCCGCGCGGCGCGGAAGGTCGGCGGCGCCGGCCCCGGTCGTGATGAGGAAGCCGGTCAGGGCCGGCAGCAGCGAGCGTCGGATCATGGTCATCTCTCTTGCGGGTGAGTCTGTTGCGGGTGGGACGGGTTCAGAGCGCGAGCAGCAGCAGGCCGACCACGAGGACGGCCAGCAGCAGGCAGAGTGCGAAGTCGATCACCGTCTCGCCGCCGCAGGCCTCGCCCGCGCCGCGGCTGTCCGGGCGGCCTCGCGCCGGCCGAGCGGGATACGGGCGCGGCCGGAATCGGCTGGCGGCGAGACCGGCGGTTGGAAAGCTCGTCGGAAACGCGGTCTTCATCGCGCGCTCCCCCGAAGGCCGGCGCGAGTCAGGGAGGCGTCGGAGTCCGACGGAGCAGCCGGACTCCCGGCCCCGACCGAAGCTCCGCGCGCCGGATAGGACCCGGTGACGGCCGCCGCGAAGGCCGGCAGGGCGAGGGCGGCGGCGAGGATCGCGGCGAGGGCGGCGGCACGGAGCAGGGGACGGGCGGAGGCGTCCAGGACCGGTGCGGAACCCGCCGTGAGCCGCAGCGGCGCATCGCCCGCAAGCCGGGACGGCCTCAATTCGATCATGGTGGCGTCCATCGCGACCTCAGCCTTTCGTGGGAAAATTGACCACAAAAGTGCTACGTGTGCAAAAATCCCACGTCAATGGAGAATCCAATAGCCAAGGTGCGTCGGCGCACGTTGTGGGATTGTCTCCCACGGCGACACGCTTACACTCGGGGCATGTCTCATGAGACCGAATGCGCGCCGCTGGACGGTGGCGCCCTGCACGGGCCCGTGGCGCGCCTGCTGCGTCCGCTCGTGCGCCTCTTGGTCCAGCGGGGCATCACCTTCCCGGCGCTGACGAACCTGCTGCGCGAACTCTACGTGAACGTGGCCGAGTACGATTTCGCCCTGCCCGGCAAGGAGCAGACCGACAGCCGCGTCAGCCTGCTCACCGGCATCCACCGCAAGGAGGTGCGCCGCCTGCGCGGAGCGGGTGCCCCGGTGAGCCAAGTGCCCGCCACCGTGTCCCGCACCGGCCGGATCATCGCGCGCTGGGTCGCGGCACCCGAGTTCACCGACGGCGAGGGCCGGCCGCTGCCGCTGCCGCGCTCCGCCGAGGGGGACGCGCCCTCCTTCGAGAGCCTCGTGGAGGGCGTGACCAAGGACGTGCGCCCCCGCGCCGTGCTCGACGAATGGCTCGACCGGGGCGTGGCCGTGCTCGACGAGAGAGGCCGCGTGCGCCTGCTCGAGGCGGCCTACCTGCCCCGCGGCGGCGCCGAGCCGCAGCTCTACTATTTCGGGCGCAACCTCCACGACCATCTCGCGGCGGCGGCGGAGAACATCGCCGGCCCCTCGCCCCGCTTCTTCGAGCGGGCGGTGCATTACGACGGCCTGTCCGAGGCGCTGGCCGCGCAGCTGGAGGCGCGCTCGCGGGAGATCGCCATGGAGGCGCTGAAGCAGGCCAATGCCGAGGCGCACGCCGCCTGCGCCGACGACGCGGGCGGGCGTCATCGCTGGAACTTCGGCATCTACATCTACCGCGAGGACGTGCCGGCAGGCGAGCCGGAACCCGCTGCCGAGGCCGGGCGGGGCCGCGCGTCTTGAGCCGCCCGAACCCGACCCGCCGGGGCCTGCTGGCGCTGCTGGCCGGTACCGCCCTGTGGCAGCCCCAACCCGCTTGGCCGCAGGCGGACGACGTGCCGTCCGACCGCGGCATCGGCGGCACCGGAGCGCGGCCCAGCGAGGAGGAGACGCCCGGCGGCGACCGCGGCATCGGCGGCACCGGCGTGATCGGCACGATCCGCCGCTTCGGCTCCATCGTCGTCAACGACCTGCGCATCGCCTACCCGGCCGACGTGCGGGTGCGCATCGACGGCGTGCCGGCCCGCGCCGCCGACCTGAAGCTCGGTCACGTCGTGCGCGTGGTGGCCCGCGGCGCCGAGGGCGGCCTCTCGACCCGCGCCATCGACGTGACGAGCGAGGTGATCGGCCCGGTCGAGGCCGTCGCCCGCAACCGGCTCACGGTGCTCGGGCAGAGCGTCGCCACCGCGGGGATCGCGAGGTCCAAGACCTTCGCCCTGGGCGAGCGCGTCGCGGTGAGCGGCCTGCGGCGCCCCGACGGCACCATCGTCGCGAGCCTGATCGAGCCCCGCCCCGACGGCCCCGCCCGCCTCGCCGGCCCGGTGCGGCGCGGCCGGGACGGCAGCCTACGCATCGGCGGCCTGCGGCTCGACGGGCTGGCGCCGGCCCTCGTCGGCCGGCGCGCCCTCGTGGAGGGCGAGGCGGATGCGGCGGGCCTGAGGGTCGCCGCCGCCCGCGATCTCAGCCGACCCTTCCCGGGGCTCACCCGCGCCTCCATCGAGGCCTACGTCGCACGGACCGACGGCGGCTTGCGGCTCGGCTCGGGCCTCTCGGTCTCGGGCCGGATCGATCCCGCGGCGCTTCCCCAGGGCGGACGCCCCGCCGTGATCGAGACCGACATCGGCCGCGACGGCCGCATGCGGGTGGAAGCGGTGCGCGGCGACGGACCGGGACGAGGCGGATCGGGTGGGCAAGGTATCGGTGGGCAAGGCCCGAGCGGACAGGGACCGGCCGGGCAAGGCATGGGCGGTCGCGGTCCCGGTGGCAGCGGTCCCGCCGGCTCTGGCGGCGCGCAGAATCCTGCGGGCTCGGGCCGCGGCGGTGCGGGGAGTGGCGCGCCCTCCCCTCGCCCCGGCGGCGATGCCGGGGGCTTCGGTCCCGGTCGCGGCGGCTCCTCGATGCCCGGCGGCTACCCGATCGACACCCGGCCGGCACCCGGATCGGGCGGCGCCGCGCCGGGCGGCGGCTTCGGCGGCGCGTTCGGCGGCCCCGGGGGAAGCCCCGGAGGCGGATTCGGCGGCGGCTTCGGCCGGCCGAGCGGAGGTCCGGGCGGATTCGGCGGAGGTGGCGGTCCGGGCGGAGGTGGGCCGGGCGGGGGCGGCCCGCGCTGAGCCGGCGCGGCTATCGCCCGTCTCGGGCAGCGGGTCAGCGGCTGCGCAGGATCAGCCGGTCGCCGCGGACCTCGTAGGAGGGCAGCCGCGTGAGGAAGCTCTGCCCGAGCAGGTTGACCGTCAGAACGCCGGGCCGGCTCACCATGGCGTCGACGTTGCGCTCGGTGATCGGCCCGACGGTGATCGCGTCGAGCCGGATCGGGGCGGTGAGCGCGGTGCCGTTGGCGGTCGAGACCCGCTGGGTGAAGGCGCTCTCCGGCGGGCGGATGCCGAGCGCCGCGGCGCTCTCGGCGGTCAGCACCACGCTGCTCGCCCCCGTATCGAAGACGAAGCGCTGCTCCCGGCCGCCATTCACCTCGGCCAGAACCGCGAAATCGCCGTCCGAGCGGCGGGTGATCGTGACCTCGCCGCCAGGGCCGACCACGGCGGTGCCGGGGCGCAGGGCCCCGACCAGACCCGCGCCGACCCGCTGCGCGTCGTCGCGATAGGCGTAGCCCGCCACGAGCACCGCGCCGATGGCGAGCCAGATCAGGATCGCGCGCACGGTCGCGCCCGGCATGGCCAGGGCCTGACGCCAGCGGCCGGCGGTGAGCAGGATCAGCAGCGCCCCCATGGAGACGAGGCCGGCGATCTGGTCCGAGTCGAGCCCCATCACGGGGCCGCCGTCGTGGTTGGCGATCAGGACGACGAGGCCGATCCCGAGGATGGCGAGCCCGAGCCACATCATCGCGTGCGCGCCCCTCGCCCCGGATAGGCCCGGCGCAGCCGCTCGGGCAGGAGCGCCATGATCGCCAGCCGCTGCGATTCGGGCAACGAGCCCCACAGGCCGATCTCGTCGCGGGTGCGCCCGCAGCCCTCGCACAGGCCGCTGGCGGCATCGAGCACGCAGACCTTGGTGCAGGGGCTCGAAGGTTTTTGGGAAGGGATCGCCGTCATCGCTTGCGCAGATGGGGCGGAGCGGGGCCGTGAATCAAGGGTTTTGCCGACGGCTCCTTTCGTCCCAGGCGTTGCGCGGGCGGTCCGCTCACGGATCGGACGGGCTGCGGTTCAGCCAAAGGATGGGGTGGACGAGAATGCGCTTGTCCACATCGCCCTCCCAGGTCGTGCGCAACCCGTGCGCCTCCACCGCCGCCACGATCTCGGCGGCGATGCCGGCCGCGGTCTCGTCCCGGTCGTCATAGGCGCCGAAGGCGAGGTAGAGCCCGCGATCGACCAGGACCGCCTCGACATCCTGCCCGTGGTAGAAGACGAAGCCGCGGGATGCCCGCCCCTGCTCCCGGCGCGCGTGAAAAACCTCCGCCGCGTCCGAGATGCCGTCCGAGCGCGTGTAACCCGCGCAGTGGAGCGCGATGATCCCGGCTGCGTCCAAGACCTCGAAGGCGACGGCGAGCCGATCGACATCCGTCTGGGCCGGCCAGGTCGCCTCCTCGTCCCGCTTGCGCGCGAAGGCCCGGGCGACCTCCGCCTCGATCCAGCCCCGGTCGTCGGGGCCGATCGCCTCGGGCATCAGATACTCGTCCAGGATCGCCTCGAGGGTCGAGGCCGGCGTCTCGAAGCCGCCCCAGGTCAGGACCTCGATCCGCTCGGCCGTGTCGGCGCGATCGACCGGCTCCACGGACGCGCCGGAGGCTGCCTCCCGGGGCCTCTCGATCGGTTGGCCGCCGAAGAGCCGGCGAAAGAATTCCCGCATGTGCGATCCCGATCCCAGTGCGCGACTCCCTGGCGCTACGCCGTCGCCGCCACCAGCGCGAGCAGGACCGCCACCTCGCCCACCTGCTGGCAGGCGCCGACCACGTCGCCGGTCTGGCCGCCGATCTTTCGCCGGGCCAGCGCGCTCAGGCCCAGGGCCGCCAGCGGAGCGAGGACGAGCGCGAGCAGCAATCCGAGCGGCGGCAGGCCGAGAGCCGCGCCGAGCCCGGCCAGAATCAGGCAGAGCAGAGCCGCGATCCCGAGCGTCGCCCGGGTCGGACGGCCCACCGCGGCGCCCGCGCCGCCGGGCCGGGCCGGGTCGAGCCGCACGATCGGGATCAGGGCGGCGGTGCGCGAGAGCGCGGCGGCAAGGAGCAGGGCGGCGGCCGCGAGGGCACCGCTGCGGTCGAGCAGGGTGGCGAGCGTCGCCGCCCGCAGGGCCAGCCCGAGGAACAGGGCGGTGCCGCCATAGGCGCCGATGCGGCTGTCGCGCATGATCTCCAGGCTGCGCTCGCGACTCTGACCGCCGCCGAAACCGTCCGCCACGTCGGCCAGCCCGTCCTCGTGCATGGCGCCGGTGATCAGCGCGGTCGCCACGAGCGCGAGCGCGGCGGCGACGAAGGGGCCGAGCCGAAGCTCCCAGGCCAGCACCAGCACGAGGGCGGCGGGCAGCGCCAACAGCAGCCCGGCCACGGGCAGCATGCGCGGAACGGTGCGGAAATCCGGCACGCCGAACGGGTCCGGCTCGTCGGGCAGGGGCGGAATCGGCAGGCGGGTGAAGAAGCGCAGACAGGCGGCGAGGTCGTAGACCAGATCCGCCCCGGGAAAGGGCGGTCCCAGATCGCTGCCGCTGCGCCCGACCATTCCGCCCCCTCGCCGCTCCCCTCGCGGCCCGGCCGCCTGTACCGCGGGCCCGCCCCCTTCTATAGCCCCGGAAGCCTTCTGCCTGCTACGCGGGCCTACCGGCGAACCGGTCGATTGTCCCCGCCGATCGAGCGATCCGTTCGGCGCCCCGCACCCGACGCGAACGAGACCCCGATGACCTCCGACGCCGCGCCCTTCGCCGATATCCGCCGCCTGCTCGCCGAGATGCCCGGCCCCGATGAAGAGGCCGCCGCCGCGATCCGCGCCCGCGACGCGCGCCTGACCAAGCCGCCGGGCGCGCTCGGCCGGCTCGAAGGGCTCGTGGAATGGCTCGGCACCTGGCAGGGCAAGGCGGTGCCGAGCCTCGACCGGCCGATGGTCTGCGTCTTCGCGGGCAGCCACGGCGTGGTGGCCCGCGGCGTCTCGGCCTTCCCGGCCGAGGTGAACCGGCAGATGCTGGAGAATTTTTCCGCCGGCGGTGCGGCGATCAACCAGCTCTGCGCCGCCTACGGGCTCGGCTTCCGCGTGTTCGACCTCGCCGTCGACCTGCCGACCGGCGACATCTGCGCGGGGCCCGCCCTCGACGAGCGGGGCTGCGTGGCCACCATGGCCTTCGGCATGGAGGCGGTCGCGGCGGGCACCGATTGCCTCGCGGTCGGCGAGATGGGCATCGGCAACACCACGGTGGCGGCAGCGATCTACGCCGCGCTCTACGGCGGGCAGGCCGAGCACTGGGTCGGGCGCGGCACCGGGCTCGACGATGCCGGCCTGTCGCGCAAGGCCGAGGCCGTGCGGCTGGCGCTTCAAACCCATGCGGGGCATCTGACCGATCCGCTGGCGATCCTCGCCCGGCTCGGCGGCCGGGAGATCGCGGCCATGGCGGGCGCGATCCTCGCCGCGCGGCTCCAGCGGGTGCCGGTGGTGCTCGACGGCTACGTTGCGACCGCCGCGGCGGCGGTGCTGCACGCCCTCGACGCCCGGGCCCTCGACCATTGCATCGCCGGCCACCTCTCGGCGGAAGGCGCCCACGGGGAGGTGCTGGCGCGCCTCGGGCTCACGCCCGTGCTCGCGCTCGGCATGCGCCTGGGCGAGGCGTCCGGCGCGGCCCTCGCCCTCGGCCTGCTGAAGGGGGCGCTCGCCTGCCACCGCGACATGGCGACCTTCGAGCAGGCGGGCGTCGCCGGGAAGTCAGATGATTAGCTTTGTTTGTATGCACATCCATACTGGTATATGCATCAAAATTCAGCAGATCAATCTTTGCGATTAATCGAATAGGCTGCGTCGATAGTTTTTGCTCATAAGAGATTGCGATACCATTTTGTTATTTTGCTTGAATCGCCGAGATATATATTTTGTTCTAGATCGATAGCGGCATCTTTTACCAAATTAAAATACGTCAATAGCGGAGTTTGTTTAATAATTTCTCCAGTAACTTTGCGTATTTCTATCGTTTCGTCTTGCGATCGAAAAATATGGTCAGGACTCAAGCTTTTCGCGTATTCCTCCCAGTTAAACTCAGTTGCATTATAGCGAATTATTTTTCCATGTTCTTCTATGTAGCGTATTAAATATGCAAATTCCGGCCTTACACTTCCTTTTCCTACTGTCCAAGACAAAACACGTCGCCCTCGAGCGCCAGTTCCTACAGGAAAATCTAAATAAAATAGGTAAAAAAATTCTTCTGGATTGCTCTTTGCGTCAATTGAATTCATTTTTTTTATCAAAGAGCGCAACCTAGGCATTAAAAATCTTCTATCAAATCGATCGCCATTTATATCTCTTATCAATTCTATGACTATGTCATTATGTATATTTATGCAAATATGCTGAACTACTTTCCCCCACCCTGAAAAATCTCCGTACGAAAGAAAAAGCGCAACAAAATATTCCTGAAAGCTTCTATGAATATAAGTAATATCATCGCCCTCTCGCAGCAACATTGAAACCGAGGTACATAAATCATAAATTACATCTTCAGCTTTTTGGTCTTTTTTGTTGAATTCTAGAGCCTTTGAAGCGCATTCAACTGCCTCACGGTAGGACAACACAGAGCCATGATCTAGATATGTGAACATGCTGAAAGATTCGAACAACTTTCTAAAATCGTCAAAATCTAGAGCTGTTTTGAATTTTCTCCTATAATGAGGCCCCTTTGTCGCATCATGTTTATAATATAAGGCATCAAAAGCTTGCTGATAAAAAAGGTGCATTTTTGATGGAATATCAGCCCCATAATTATAGGTAAGAAGCATTATTGTACAAAGCAATGGATTGGACAAATATGGGGTGTGGCTTTGATATAAACTTGCCTGCACTGCCACTATAAATTTTTTCTTTATAGATTTGTCATATCGCATTTCTTTAACCAAAGATATTACCTGTTTTTTTGAAAATCCATTGATATCCGCAACATAAAATTCTCCCCAAGAGTCAAATACTCTGTCGGGCCTGCTCGTCATGATGATAGAGTTTTTGTCATATCTATATGCAAGATCACCTATCTGCTTAGAAAGGGACGGCATGTGCGAAAAATCGACTTCATCGAATCCATCGAATAGAAACAAAAACTTTCCAGAATTCAACGCATATTCAAATCCTTCCAAATCAAGAAAGGGAATTAGTGAGCTTATCCGCTCGAACAAATACTCTGTTAAACTTTTGTTATGAGGGATATTTCGCAACTCGATGAAGAAGGGTACTCTCCCTAGGGACTCATTATAAAAACGAACATACAAATGCTTCAACAGAATTGATTTACCAGACCCTCCGATGCCCGAAATGACAACCAATCTAAATACTTCAATATTATTGATTAACTCTTGCTCAGTTTATGACTTTCCATCCAGAGTGATTGTTGGCGCCTCGAAAGTTGACTCAAGCGAAACTGGAGACTTCGGATTAAGAGGTGTTTTTATTTTTGATAGGGCTTTATAATTTCTTTCCAAAAATGTGGCAAAACCGATTTCGAAATCAACTTTTATCTTCCCGATTTCCTTCTTTCCTTTGGAACCAAGGAATTTCAGAAGATCTCTGCCTATCTCTTGCACAGAAGAAATAGCGCCTTTAGCCAACGCGGCCTCTAAGCCTTCAATTATCAATTCCTAACATGACGAAATCTTCCATAAAATCTATATTGTTTCGCTAATTTTTGCAAGATCGTTGTTTGCAGGGAATTCTACTTTCTTATTTTGTATTTCATATATTGATATTTTCAGACACAGTTGGATTTATGCGAACTATCTCGGCAAGATACATTGATTGCAATAGCCGCAACCACAATCGGATCAGTATTTAGTCCTTAATTCAAGGCATTTAGGCAAGCCCCCATCGCCGCGCAGGCCAGCAGCGTCGGGATCACGCCGAGGCGGAAGCGGAACACCGCCAGCATCGCGGCGGACGCCAAGAGCAGGGCCGGCCCGTTCAGGCTCGTCCAGACCGGCCATTCGAGCCGCAGGCCGAGGCCGGGGCGAAGGGCGACGCGTTCGGCGAAAAAGAGGTGGAGCGCGAACCAGACCGCGAGGTTGAGGATCACGCCCACCACCGCGGCGGTGATCGCCGCGAGCGCGCCCGAGAGCGCGCGGTTCTCCCGCAGGCCCTCGACGTAGGGCGCGCCCGCGAAGATCCAGAGGAAGCAGGGGGTGAAGGTCACCCAGGTGGTGACGAGCCCCCCGAGCACCCCCGCGAGATAGGGGTCGATCCCGTTCGGCGCCCGGAACGCGCCGAGGAAGCCCACGAACTGCGTGACCATGATGAGCGGGCCGGGCGTGGTCTCCGCCAGCCCCAGCCCGTCCAGCATCTCGCCGGGCTTGAGCCAACCATAGGTCTCGACCGCGGCCTGCGCGACGTAGGCCAGCACGGCGTAGGCCCCGCCGAAGGTGACCACCGCCATCTTGGAGAAGAACACGGCGATGTCGGCCAGCGCATGGCCCGGGCCGAGCCCGACGACGAGGGCCAGCACCGGCACCAGCCAGAGCGCCAGGAACACCGCGGCGATCCGCAGCGACCAGCGCGGATCGGGCCGGGCATGGGCCGGCACCTCGGCGCCCAGCAGGCTGTCCGCCTCGGCGAGACCGGGGCCCGCCGGGCCGTGGCCGCCGGCCCGGAAGGTTTGCGCGCCCGCGCGCCCGAAGCCGTAGCCGATCAGGCCCGCGGCGAGCACGATCAGCGGGAAGGGCACGTCGAACAGGAAGATCGCCGCGAAGGCGCCCGCCGCGATCAGGCGCATCGCGCCGTTGCGCAGAGCCCGGCCGCCGAGACGCACCACGGCCTGGACCACGATGGCGAGCACCGCGCATTTGAGGCCGAAGAACAGGCCGCCGATGATCCCGACGCCGCCGAAGGCCGCGTAGATCACGCTCAGCGCCATGATCGAGACGGCGCCCGGCAGGATGAACAGCCCGCCCGCGATCAGCCCGCCGGGCGTGCGGTGCATCAGCCAGCCGATATAGGTGGCGAGTTGCTGCGCCTCCGGCCCCGGCAGCAGGGTGCAGTAGGACAGGGCGTGCAGGAAGCGCGCCTCGCCGATCCAGCGCCGCTCGTCCACGAGGATGCGGTGCATCACCGCGATCTGCCCGGCCGGACCGCCGAAGCTCAAGAGGGCGATGCGCGCCCAGACGCGGGTGGCCTCGGCCAGGGTGACGCCGTGAGGGGGTTCGCTCTTCACCGGACTTCGATGGATCGTCTTGCGCCGCGCGGACCCTCCCCTTGGGCGAGGAGCGATCTCCCCGTCAATCGGGCGCGCGGATCACGCCGCCCGGGCGCGCCGGGGCGGCGCCGTCTCGGCCGGAGCCGGCGCGGCGGCCAGATCGACGGCGGGCAGCGTGTCCATGCCGCGGCTCGCGGGGAAGGTGATGATCACCTCCGTGCCCTCGCGCGGCTTCGACTTGAGCTGGAAGCCGCCGCCGTGCAGATCGACCAGCCCCTTCACGATCGGCAGGCCGAGGCCGGAGCCCTGCTCGGCGGTCTTGATGGCGAGCGAGCCGCGCCCGAACGAGGACATCACGGTGCCGAGTTCGTCCTCGGGGATGCCGGGGCCGGAATCCTTGACGCTGACATATTGCCCGCCCGAGGAGGTCCAGCCGACCTTGATCGTGATCTCGCCGCCCGGCGGCGTGAACTTCACTGCGTTCGAGAGCAGGTTGAGCACGATCTGGCGCAGGGCCCGCTCGTCCGCCCACAGGCGCGGAAGGGAATCGTCGATGAGGCTCGCGAAGGTCTGACCCTTGCTGCGGGCGCGCAGGGTCATCATGTGGCGGCACTCCTCGACCGCGTGGGCGAGCTGCACCGCCTCCTCGCTCAGGTCGTAGCGCCCCGCCTCGATGCGCGAGAGGTCGAGGATCTCGTTGATGAGATTCAGCAGGTGCATCCCGCTGTCGTGGATGTCGGTGGCGTATTCCCGGTAGGCCGGGGCGGTGTGGGCGCCGAACACCTCGTTCTTCATCACCTCCGAGAAGCCGAGGATGGCGTTCAGGGGCGTGCGCAGCTCGTGGCTCATGGTGGCGAGGAAGCGGGACTTGGCGAGATTCGCTTCTTCCGCACGCCGCCGGGCCTCGTCGGAATTGGCCTTGGCCTGTTCGAGTTCGGCGAAGATCGCGTCCTTCTCCGCCCGCGATTGCAGCGTGCCGACGGCCGAGGCGTAGAGCCGGCGCGCCAACCCCGCGAAGAAGATCTGGCTCGCCACCGTCATCGCCACGAGCAGCATCGTGTCCATGTCGCGCGAGGACAGCAGCAGCGAGAGCGCCGCCAGCATCAGCGGGAGCAGCCCGGAGAGCGCGGCGACCGGCACGGTCGCGGCCAGCATCGTCGTCACCGCCGCGACGATCACGAGCCCGAACAGGGCGAAGGTGCGCGCCTCCGGGATGCCGACCAGCAGCAGCATCGCCCAGGCGAGGCTCTGACCGAACTCCGCGGCGATGAAGATCCGCCGCCAACGGGCCAGCGGCAGACTGCCCGGCGCCTGCCGCAGGAAGCGGCGGCACAGCAGCATCATGATCGCGGCGGCGGCGAGCGCCCCGGCCGAGGCGGCCGCGGCCGTGACGGCGGGCACCCAGATCGTCGAGGCGCCGGCCACCACCAGCGCCAGCAGCAGCAGCGGGATGCCGGCTCCCACCCGGTACTGGGCGTAGAGACGCAGCAATTCGGTGTCGAAGGCCCGCTCCAGGCCGCTTGTCGAGGTCAGCCGCTCCCGGGCCGAGCGCATGTCGCGCGCGATGCCGCGACGCTTGGCCACCTCCTGCGAGGAGGGACCGCGCCCGCGCTGAACCATCTCCGCTGTGAGGTCGGGCATCAATCGGGATCGGAACGCGAGGGAAGCCCGGTCGTGAGGTGCGGCGCCCGGGGCAGGTCGGGGAGCCCTCAGGGTGCCCCGGGAACCGTTAAGAAGCGGCTTCGCCGATCGGGCGAATTGCGCCGATCCCGGCCGCGGCGGACGTGTTCTTAATGCAGGTGCGCCCGCGCACATCGGAGGCGGACGCGAGGGATCAGAATCGGAACGATTCCAAATCCCGGAGCCGACCGCCATGCTGACCCTCAACCTGAACGGCGTGGCCCGGGAGGTCGACGCCGATCCCGACATGCCGCTGCTGTGGGTGATCCGCGACCGGCTCGACATGACCGGCACCAAGTACGGCTGCGGCATCGCCCAGTGCGGCGCCTGCACCGTGCACATGGACGGCCAGCCCGTGCGCTCCTGCCAGACCCGCATCGGCGATGTCGGCGAGGCCAAGATCACCACGATCGAGGGCGTGCAGGGCAAGGTGGCCGACGCGGTGAAGGCGGCCTGGCGCGGCCTCGATGTCGTGCAGTGCGGCTACTGCCAGTCCGGCCAGATCATGTCGGCCATCGGCCTGCTCAGCGACAACCCCAAGCCCACCGACGCCGACATCGACGGCGCCATGGACGGCAATGTCTGCCGCTGCGGAACCTATCAGCGCATCCGCGCCGCCATCCACGAAGCCGCCCGCACGCTCGCCTGAGCCGCCCCGCAGCCTTTCACGATTTGGAGCCCGGCATGCTCAAGCTCGATGTGACCGAAGCGCTTTCCGCCGAAGTGGCCACCGGTTCGGCGCGAGAAAGCGCGTCAAAACGGAATGATGCGCCCGTTCCCTCGCGGCGCGCCTTCCTCGGCGGCGCGGCGGCGGGCGCCGTGCTGCTCGCCTTCCGCCTCGACCTGCGGGGCGCCCGCGCCGCGGGCGGCAACGACGCGCTGTCCAAGGCGCCGGCCCAGCCCAACGCCTTCGTGCGGATCGGTGCCGACGACACCGTGACGGTGATGATCAAGCATCTCGACATGGGCCAGGGCAACACGACGGGGCTCACCACCATCGTCGCCGACGAGCTCGACGCCGATTGGGGTCAGATGCGGGTCGCCTTCGCGCCGGCCGACGCGAAACTCTACGCCAACCTGCTGATGGGCCCCGTGCAGGGCACCGGCGGCTCGACGGCGATCGCCAATTCCTGGTTCCAGCTGCGCAAGGCGGGGGCCGCCGCCCGCGCCATGCTGGTGGCCGCCGCGGCCGAGAGCTGGGGCGTGCCCGCGGGCGAGGTCAGCGTCTCGAAGGGCGTGATCAGCCACACATCCGGCAAGCAGGGCCGGTTCGGCGCGTTCGCGGAGGCTGCGGCCGCCCGGCCGGTGCCGCAGGAGCCGCGCCTCAAGACCCCGGCCGAATGGACCCTGATCGGCGGACGGGTGCCGCGGATCGATTCGGTGGCCAAGACCGACGGCAGCGCGATCTACTCCCTCGACATCCGCCGCCCCGGCCAGGTCACGGCGCTGGTCGCCCACCCGCCGCGCTTCGGCGCGACGGTGAAGGCGGTCGATGCGGAGGCCGCGCAGGGCATGCCCGGCGTGGTCGCCGTCGTCACGATCCCGACGGGCGTGGCGGTGATCGCCCGCGACACCTGGAGCGCGATGAAGGCCCGCGAAGCCCTCAAGGTCACCTGGGACGATTCCGCGGCCGAGACCCGCTCCTCCGACGCGATCCTGGCCGAGTACCGCGAGATGGCCAAGACGGGCGGCCTCGTCGCCTCGCAGGCGGGCGACGCCGATGGCGCCATCAAGAACTCGGCCAAGGTGCTGGAGGCGGAGTTCTCCTTCCCCTACCTCGCGCACGCCGCCATGGAGCCCCTGAACGCCACGATCGAGCGGGCGGCGGACGGCAGCTACGACGTCTATGCCGGCTGCCAGATCCAGACCGTCGAGCAGGCGGTGCTGGCCGCGACGCTGGGCGTCACGACCGACAAGGTTCGGCTGCACACGCAATGGGCCGGCGGCTCCTTCGGCCGGCGGGCGACGCCGGGCGCGGACTACTTCGCCGAGGCGGCCGCGATCGTGAAGGCCTGGGACGGCAAGGCCCCGGTCCACCTCGTCTGGACCCGCGAGGACGACATGGCCGGCGGCTACTATCGCCCGCAGGTCTACCACACGGTCAAGGCCGGGATCGACGCCAAGGGGCAGGTCACCGGCTGGCGCCACGCCATGGTCGGCAAATCGATCATGATCGGCTCGCCCTTCGAGGCGATGCTCGTCAAGAACGGCATCGATTCCACCACCGTGGAGGGCGCCTCCGACACGCCCTACGCCCTGCCCGCCTATCGCTTCGAGGTGCACAACGCCCGCGAGGGCGTGCCGGTGCTGTGGTGGCGCTCGGTCGGCCACACCCACACCGCCCATGTCATGGAGGTGTTCATCGACGAGCTGGCGCATGCTGCCAACGCCGACCCGGTGGCTTACCGCCTGTCGCTGCTGACCCGCGCGCCGCGCCTGTCGGGCGTCCTGCGTCTGGCCGCCGAGCGGGCCGGCTGGAGCCAGAAGCCGTCCGAGAAGGGTCGCGGCCTGGGCGTGGCCGTCCACGAATCCTTCGGCTCCTACGTCGCCATGGTGGCCGACGTGACGGCGGGCGATTCGAGCGTGCGGGTCAACCGGATCGTCGCGGCGGTCGATGTCGGCATCGCCGTGAACCCGGACGTGGTGCGGGCTCAGGTCGAGGGCGCGGTGGGCTTCGCCCTCTCGGCGGTGCTGCGCAACCGCATCACCCTGAAGGACGGCGTGGTGCAGGAGACGAACTTCGACAGCTACCAGCCGACGCGGCTGACCGAGATGCCGCGGGTCGAGGTGCACATCACCCCCTCCGAGGTTGCGCCCACCGGCATCGGCGAACCCGGCGTTCCGGTGCTGGCCCCGGCCATCGCCAACGCGGTCTTCGCCGCCACCGGCCAGCGCCTGCGCTCGCTGCCGCTCGATCTGTCGAGCCTGCGCGGGGCCTGAGGCCTCCGGCACTCCCTGTGAAAAGGCCGGCCGGCGCGATGGCGCCGACCGGCTTTACAACCCGGCCCAACCATCGCTTAGGTTCAGCCCCGTCGAGCCAGCGCGGGACGTGGGATGGGCGAGCGGACGAACCCGACTGCGTGGCGATCGGGCGAGGGCGCGATGGAGGCGCGGGTCCGCGCGCATGACTGGTCCGCGACGCCGATCGGCCCCATCGCCGACTGGCCCGAGGCGCTGCGCTCGGCCGCGCGGCTCGTGCTCGACATGGCCCTGCCCGCCGCCCTCGGCTGGGGCGAAGCCTCGACCCTCCTGTGCAACGACGCCTTCGCCGCTCTCCTCGACGGGGGGACGGACCCGCTCGGGCAGCCCTTCGCCGCCCTCGGGGGCGTGTCCGGGAGCGAGGCGCTCGCCGCCCTCGTCGAACGCGTCCGATGCGGCGAGGCCGTCCCCGCCGCGGACCTCGCGCTCGGCGGCGGGCCGGCCGGCGATGCGGGCGCGCGCGTCGCGCTCTCGCTCACGCCCCTGCGCCGGGCCGACGGAACGGTGGCGGGCCTGCTCGCCATCGTCACGGATACGCGCGCGACCGGCGCGGAACCTCCGGCGCAGGAACCTCAAGCGCGGGAATCCCGGGCCGAGGCGGCGCTGCGGGTCAGCGAGGAGAAGTACAGCACCCTGTTCCAGACCATGGGCCAGGGCTTCTGCGAACTCGAACTGGTGCGCGACACGACGGGCCGGGCGGTCGATTGGCGCTACATCGAGGTGAACCCCGCCTTCGAGCGGCTGGTCGGCCCGCCGGCGGCTCTGGCCCGCGGGCGGCGCGGGCGGGATTTCGTGCCGGAGATCGACCCTTGGTGGTTCGAGACCTACGAGCACATCGTCGCGACGGGCGTGCCGAGGCGGCTGGAGCACACGGAGACGCCCCAGGGCCGCTGGTACGAAGTTTCGGTCTACCCGCAGGCGGGCGACCGTCTGCTCGTCCTCTACGACGACGTGACCCAGCGCAAGACGGCCGAGGCGGCCCTGCGGGAGCGTGAGGAGCGGCAGGCCTTTCTCCTGGCGATGAGCGACGCCGTGCGTCGGCTGACCGATCCGGCCGCCATCCAGGGCGAGGCCTGCCGGCTTCTCGCCGGGCGGCTGGACGTGGAGCGGGCCTACTACGTCGCGGTCGACGAGACCCTCGGTCTGGCCCGGGTCGCCCGCGACTACGTCCGCGGCGACGCCCCCTCCCTGGCCGGCGAGCACCGGATCGCGGATTTCGCGTGGTCCGTCGCGATCCTGCGCCGGGACGAGTGCCACGTCGTGGCCGACACGCAGACCTCGCCGGCCGTGCCGCCGGCCGACCGTCCGGCCCTGGCCGCGCTGCGGATCGCCGCCTGCATGGGCGCGCCGCTCGTCAAGGACGGCCAGCTCGTCGGAGCGCTCTGCGTCACCCAGTCCCGTCCGCGAGAGTGGACGGGCGACGAGGTCGAGCTGTTGCGCGACGTCGCCGAACGCATCTGGGCCGCGGTGGAGCGCGGCCGGGCCGAGGCGGACATCCGCCACAAGAACGCGGTGCTGGAAGGGATCAACCGCATCTTCCGCGAAGCGCTCGGCGCCTCCACGGAGGAGGAACTCGGCCGCGCCTGCCTCGCCATCGCCGAGGAGGTGACGGGCAGCGCCTTCAGCTTCATGGGCGAGATCAACGTCGAGGCGGACCGGTTCGACGAACTCTCCATCAGCGACCGGGGCTGGCAGCACTTCGCCATGGACGGCTCGGTCTTCCCGGCGGGGAAGGCGCCGACGGGCCTTCCGATCCACGGCCTCTACGGGCGGGTGCTGCGCGACGGGAAGGGTCTCATCTTCAACGAGCCGCAGACGCATCCCGACCGGATCGGCACGCCGCCGGGTCACCCGCCGCTCAAGGCCTTCCTCGGCGTGCCGCTGAGGCGGGATGGCCGGACCATCGGCATGATCGGCCTCGGCAACCGTGCGGGCGGCTACCGGCCCGAGGATCTGGAGGCCGCCGAGGCGCTCGCTCCGGCGATCCTCCAGGCCCTCCTGAGGAAACGGACCGCCGACACCCTGCGCGAGAGCGAGGAGCGCTTCCGCACCCTGACCGAACTGGTGCCGAGCCTGCTCTGGGACGCCGATCCGCAGGGGCGGACCGCCCTCGTGAACCGGCGGTGGACGGAATATACCGGGCAGACCCTCGCCGAAGTGCAGAACGGCGGCTGGCTTGCCGTGATCCACCCCGACGACGCGCAGGAGACCGCCCGCATCTTCGCCGACGCCTACGCGACCGGCCATGGCCTGGAGCGGCAGCACCGGATTCGCCGCCGGGACGGCGTCTATCGCTGGTTCCTCGTTCGCCACGCGCCCGCGCGCGACGCGGAGGGCGGAATCCTGCGCTGGTACGGCGCCGCCACCGACATCCACGACCAGCACGTCGCCTCGGAAAACCTGCGGGCGGAGGAGTCACGCCAAGCCTTCCTGCTCGACCTCGCCGACCGGCTGCAGAGGCTGACTGATCCACAGGCGGCGCTCCAAACCGTCGCCGAGGCGCTGGGGCACCATCTCGGCGTCAGCCGGCTCGGCTACGCGCGCGTCAGCGACGACGGCGAGAGGGTCGAGAGGCAGGTCGGCTATCCCGCGCAGGCCAGGACACGGCTCGGGCCATTGCCGATCAGGGTGTTCGGCGAGGGGATTCACGAACGGCTCCGGAATGGAGAGACGGTCCTCGCGGAGGATGTCGCGAGCGTTTCGACCTTCACCATCTGGAGCGAGTCGGCGATCCGCAGCCTCCTCGCGGTCCCGCTGGTGCGCGAGGACCGGCTGCGCGCCGTGCTCTACGCCATCCGTCGCGAGCCCCACGCGTGGACACGCTCAGAGACGAAACTGGTCGAGGAGGTGGCCGCGCGGACCTGGGAGGCGGCGGAGCGGGCGCAGGCCGAGACGGAGCTGCGCGCGAGCGAGGCCCGGCAGCGCGCCCTGATCGAGGGCATTCCCCAATTGGTCTGGCGTTCGGCGATGGGCGGCGGCTGGACCTGGGCCAGCCCGCAATGGTGCCGCTACACCGGCCAGAGCGAGGCGGAGCCCCTGGGCTTCGGCTGGCTCGACGCGCTCCATCCCGACGACCGCGAGCGGGTGCGGACGGCCTGGACCGAAGCCGAGGCCGCCAGCGGGCTGACCCTGAATTTCCGCATCCGGTCGGACGCGGAGGATCGCTACCGCTGGTTCCAGTCGCGGGCGCTGCCGCTTCTCCGGGAGAGCGAAAACTCGGAATGGCTCGGCACCTCCACCGACATCGACGACCTGCGCCGCCTCCAGGAGCAGCAGGACGTGATGGTGGCCGAGCTGCAGCATCGCACCCGCAACCTGATCACCGTGGTGCGCTCCATCGCCGAGCAGACCATGGCCAGCAGCGCCTCGCTCGACGTGTTCCGCAGGCGCTTCTACGACCGGCTCGCCGTGCTCTCGCGGGTGCAGGGGCTGCTCTCGCGCTCGAACGTCGAGCCGGTCCTGCTCGACACCGTCATCACCGCGGAACTCGACGCCCTGGGCGCCTGGGAGGCGGCCGAGCGCATCCTGCTCGAAGGTCCCTCCGTGCGCCTGCGCAAGGCGACGGTGCAGACCTTCGCGCTCGCCCTGCACGAACTCGCCACCAACGCCCGCAAGTACGGCGCCCTCGCCGTGCCCTCGGGGCGCCTGCAGGTGACGTGGCGGACCTATGACGAGGACGGCCGGACGCGGCTCGCCCTGCAATGGACCGAGGAGGGAATCGAGGGGCCGTCCGCGACGGCTCCCCCCGCCCGGTACGGCTACGGGCGCGAACTGATCGAGAAGGCGCTGCCCTACGCCCTCGACGCGCGCACGCATTACGCGCTGGGCGAGCATGCCCTGCACTGCTCCATCGACCTGCCGCTGACGGACCGGCGCGGCAGCGAGCGCGCGACCGACCATCCCTGATGCCGGCCCCTTCGCAGCGCGGCGCGGAAAGCCGAGCCGGACCGTGGGACGGCCGGCCTTACCCGCGCCCCAGCGCGCCCTCGATCATCCGCGCGACGGCCAGCGCGCGCCCGTCATCGCCGAAGCGGGCGATCACCTGCACGCCGAGCGGCAGGCCGTCGCCGGGCACCGGGACGTTGACGCAGGGCACGCCCATCAGGGTCCAGAGCCGGTTGAAGCGGGCATCCCCCGTCGAGCTCAAGCCCCGCGGGGCGCGGCCCACGCTCGACAGCGTCAGGATCGCATCGAACTCCGAAAACATCTCCTTGAGGAGGCGGCGCGCCCGGTGCGCATCCCGTCGGGCGGCATCGTAATCCGCCGCGCTCAGCGCCTGCGCACGGTCGAGCTGTCCGCGCAGCACCGGCGGCAGCGCCTCCCGATGCCCGGTATATTCCCAGGCGAGCGCCTGGCGCGCCTCGACATCCTGCACGGTCGGATGCGCGGCCCAGGCCCGGGCGAAGGGCTCCGGCAGGACGAGATCGCGCAGGCGCGCGCCCGCGCG
The DNA here is from genome assembly GCF_049543375.1 of Methylobacterium sp. NPDC097929. Lineage (NCBI taxonomy): Bacteria > Pseudomonadati > Pseudomonadota > Alphaproteobacteria > Hyphomicrobiales > Methylobacteriaceae > Methylobacterium > Methylobacterium sp. NPDC097929. The sequence goes on from NZ_JBMVEP010000004.1 coordinate 230,425, forward strand.
CTCCGCGGCCCGCGCCGCGACGGTCAGGGCCGCCAGCGCATCCGCATCCGGCGCAGCCGCGAAATCCTGGAGGCAGAGGGCGAGGCGCGGGCGGTCGGGCTCGCGCGCCTCGGTCTCCGGCCGGTCGGCGATCAGCGCCAGCGCCCGGGTGATGTCGGCCACCGAGGCCCCGAACAGGCCGAGCGTATCGAGCGCCCAGGAGAAGGTCTTCACCCCCACCGTCGGCAGGAGCCGAAACGAGGGCTTGATCGCCGCGACGCCGCAGAAGGCCGCCGGGCGGATCACCGAGCCGCCGGTCTGCGTGCCGAGCGCGAGCGGCAAGAGCCCGGCGGCCACGGCGGCGGCCGAGCCGGAGGAGGAGCCGCCCGGCGTATGGCCGGGATCGTGCGGGTTCACCGTCGCCGCGGGGTCGAGGCCGGCGAACGCCGTGGTCGCGGTCTTGGCGAGCGGCACCGCGCCGAGCGCCCGCAGCCGCGAGACGATGGCCGCATCGGCCCTCGGCCGCCAGCCGGCATAGATGCCCGAGCCGAACTCGGTCGCCATGTCGGCGGTGTCGATGATGTCCTTCACCCCGACCGCGATACCGGCGAGCGGCCCGCTCTCCGGTACCGCCGTCTCGGGCGGCGCGCTGCGCAGGATGGCCCGGAGCGCGGGATCGCGCTCGGCGATGCGTTCGCGGGCGGCGCGGACCGCCCCCGCCGCCGTGAGAGTGCCGTCAGCGACGCGGGCGCGCGTGTCGAGGAGCGAAATCATGCACCCCGAGTCGTCGCAAGCCGCCGGATCTGTCAACACCGTTCCACAGCTTGCCGGACCGGGACCGGCACCGCGGCGCATCGTTAGCGGCGCGTTTACGCAACGCTGCGCATCGTCGGGCCATGTGGCGTAAAGCGTTAGCGTTCTCGGCCCTGGTGCTGTTCGGCGCGGGGCTCACGGGCTGTGCGATCAACCGGTTCGAGCGCCGGGAGGCTTGGCGCGACCAAGCCGAGCAGATGTGCATCGCCCGCAAGCTCGTGCAGCCGACGGCCTACGTCTCCCTCGCCAAGGAGATCGACGGCCCCGGCCCCTGCGGCATGCAGCAGCCCTTCCGGGTGACGAAGCTCGGCGGCGGCAGCGTCGCGCTCAAGCAGCGCATGACGCTGGCCTGCCCGGCGCTCGCCGAGGCCGAGGCGTGGCTCGCCGACACGATCCAGCCCGCCGCCAACCTCTATTTCGGCGTTCCGGTGGCCGAGATCAACGCGGGCTCCTATTCCTGCCGCGGCCGCAACAACCAAGTGGGCGCCAAGCTCTCGGAGCATTCGTTCGGCAACGCGCTGGACATCATGTCCTTCACCCTGGCCGACGGGCACGTCATCACCGTGAAGGGCGGCTGGCGCGGCACGGAGGCGGAGCAGGCCTTCCTGCGCGAGGTGTTCGTCGGGGCCTGCGCCCGCTTCTCGACGGTGCTGGCGCCGGGCTCCAACATCTATCACTACGACCACATCCACGTGGATCTGGCGATGCACGACCCGCGCGGCCTGCGGCGCGTCTGCAAGCCGCTCCTGAAGTTCGAGTCGCAGCTGGCCGCCGCCGACGGCTCGGCCCGGCCGCTGGCCTCGCCCCGTCCGCCCACGCGCCAGACCCTGCCGTCGCAGGCCCCGATCGACGTGGAGGAGGACGATCCCTACGGCGTCGCCCCGACCTCCTCCCGCACGACCGGGACGCGGGTCGCCCGCTCGCCGGCGGCTCCCACGGCCTACGCCGCCGCCCCGCCCCCGAGCCGCCCGCGCGGTCCGGTCCCGGCCCACGACGCGGCCTACGCGCCGCTGTCGCTGGCCGCGCCCCATGCCGCCGACCACGCCCCGGACGAGCCGATCTACTGATCCATCCTGAGGTGTGCCCGGCACACCCCAACCCTGCCGAAAAGCGGCGCCCATGCCCGGTCCAAGCTTGACTTGGAACGAGCGCGGAGCATCGTCTCTCGCCCATCCGGTGCCCGCCGTGCTCCTTCTCTGGCAAGGGGTTTTCGATGCGGGGCACCCTCAACAGGCGGATCTGAGCGGCATGCGCCCGAACCTTCCTCTCGCCGTCCTGGCTCTCGGCCTCGTCGCGGCCTCCTCCGTGCTTCCCGCCTTCGCCCGCTCGGGCCGCGAGGAGATCTCGCCCGCCGAGGAGCAGACCTTCCCCTACGATGCCGACATCCCCGGCTGCCAGGACGCGGACGTGCTCGAGAAGGTCTCGACCCAGTTCGCCGAGAAGGAGGCGAAGTTCTGGAACTCGTCGCTGACGATCGTCGCCTACGACAAGATCGAGCGCACCGCTTGGCGGCCCTACGGCGTCGACTTCATCCCGCGCCGCTACTGCTCGGCTCTCGCCACCACCTCGGACGGGGTGCGCCGCAAGGTCGATTACTCCGTGCGCGAGAGCCTCGGCATCATCGGCTCGACCTGGGGCGTCGAGTTCTGCGTGCACGGGCTCGACCGCAACCTCGCCTACGCCTACGCCACCGCCTGCCGGATGGCGCGGCCCTGATCCGGGTGCGGAAAAGACCGGGCCGGCGGGGGATGCACGCTTGACTTGTATGTCCGGCTCGGCATCGTCGCGGCCGTGCTTGCCCGAGACCGCCCGATGATCCCTCGCCGCTTCGCCGCCCTGGCCCTCGGCCTGACGCTCGCCACCGGGGCGGGCGCGCAGGATTTCGGCGGCTTTCGACGCGGCGGCGAGCCCGGCGCCTTCGACTTCTACGTCTTGGCCCTGTCCTGGTCGCCGACCTATTGCGACGGCGAGGGCGCGCGCCGCGACCGCAACGGCCAGTGCGCGCCGGGCCGCGGCCTCGGCTTCGTGGTGCACGGACTTTGGCCGCAATACGAGCGCGGCTTCCCCTCGAACTGCTCCACGGTGGAACGCCCCCTCACCCGCAACGCGGTCGAGGCGGCGGGCGAGATCATGCCGAGCGAGGGTCTGGCCCGGCACGAGTGGCGCACCCACGGCACCTGCTCCGGCCTCGATCCGCTCGCCTATTTCAAGGCCGTGAAGACCGCCCGTGAGGCGGTGACGATCCCAGAAGCCTTCGCCAAGCCGGAAGCGAGCCTGCGGGCCGCCCCCATCGACATCGCCCGGCAGTTCGTGGCGGCCAACAAGGGCTTGCGCCCGGACATGATGTCGGTGACCTGCCGCCGCGGACAGTTGCAGGAGGTGCGGATCTGCTTCTCCAAGGACCTGCGCGGCTTCACCCCCTGCCCCGAGGTGGCGCGCCAGAACTGCCGCGCGGGCGAGGTCTCGATCGAGGCGGGGCGCTGACGCTCCGATAGCGCCAATTCGGCAGCGAATTTTGTGAAGCCGGACGTCCATGCATCGTGGATTTCCGCCGAACGACATGATGGTGTGGGTAGAGTCCGGCAGGTGGCAGCCCGCCGGGCTTTTGTCAGACGATCCTGATCAGATCAGCGCGAGGTGGATGGCGAGGCGCCAACCATCTCGCGTTCTCGTCACGGTGATGCCGATCGCAATCGGGAAAGGGTGCGTCTGATACGGCCGAGCAAGACGGGCTGTCTTGCGACCGGTCGACGATGACGGCGCCGGCCCTTGCCGGCTCGAAGCCGCGCCCCCTTCCAGATCCGGACTTGCCCCCCTAAGACGACAACCGACCGCTGGCTCCGGTCTTCTCCCCGTCATTGCGAGGCGAAGCCGAAGCAATCCAGCGCGCCGCCATCTCCGGGACAGTCGCGCTTCAGGATCGCTTCGCTGACGCTCGCGACGGCGGCGTGCGGAAGCGCGACGCAGCGACCGAACGGAAACGGTATGAACTACCGCCACGCCTTCCACGCCGGCAATTTCGCGGACGTGCTCAAGCACGTCGTGCTGACCCGCGTGCTCGTGCATCTCTGCGCCAAGGACAAGCCGTTCCGCGCCATCGACACCCATGCGGGCCTCGGGGTCTACGATCTCCAAGCGGACGAAGCCGGGCGCACGGGCGAGTGGCACGACGGCTTCGGCCGGCTCGACGCGCCCTTCGCGGCCGAGGTCGAGGCGCTGCTCGCGCCCTACCGGGCGGCGGTGGAGGCGGTGCGAGCGCGGCACGGCGCCACGACCTATCCCGGCTCGCCCGCGATCATCCGCGAGCATCTGCGCGCCGGGGACAAGGGCGTGTTCGTGGAACTCCATCCGGTCGACGCGGAGACGCTTGCGCATCGCTACGCCAGCGATTCCCGCACCAAGGTGCTGCATCTCGACGGCTGGACCGCGCTCAACGCCCTGATCCCGCCGCCGGAGCGCCGCGGCCTCGTGCTGATCGACCCGCCCTACGAGGAGCGCGGCGAGATCGACCGGCTGGGCCAGAGCCTGCTCAGGGCCGCCCGGAAGTGGCCGACCGGGATCTATCTCGGCTGGTATCCGATCAAGGACCTGTCGGCGGTCGATCGCATGGCCGCCGCGCTCGATGCGGGGCTGGAGCGCCCGGCCCTGCGCCTCGACCTGATGATCGAGCGGCCGGACGACCCGACGCGCCTGTCCGGGACAGGCCTCGTCGTCGTCAACCCACCCTGGACCCTGTCGGCGGAAGCGGAGCTGTTCCTGCCCGCCCTCGCGGAGCGGCTGGCCCGCAGCGGCTACGGCGCCTTCCGCTGCGAACGGCTCGGGCGGGAAGGATAGGACGGGTCACGCCTCAGTGCAGCGTCCCCGCCTCCGGCCCGGTCCCGGTGACGGTCTCGACGAAGGGAAATTCCAGCACCACTTCGCCCGCCGCATCGGTGACGACGAGGATCGCGCGGATCAGGCGCGGATCGCTGCCCTCCTCCTCCAGGCTCGCGCGGATGGTCGCCTGCGCCACCCGCCACGCATGGTCGGGGTCGCGCAGCTCCGCGCCCTCCTCATCGGTGAGGATGTCGTCGCCGATCTGCGTGTGGAAGAAGTAGCGCGGCATCGGTCTTACGCGGCGACTCGGCCTTCGAGGGGAAACACCTTGGCCGGGTTCATCAGCCAGGCGGGGTCGAACACGTTGCGCACGCGCATCTGCTGCTCCAGATCCTCCTGCGCGTACTGGAAGCGCATCAGCTCGCGCTTCTCGATGCCGACGCCGTGCTCGCCCGTGAGACAACCGCCGACCTCGACGCAGAGCTTGAGGATCGCGTCGCCCGCCGCCTCCGCCTTCTGCAGCTCGCCGGGCGTGTTGATGTCGAACAGGATCAGCGGGTGGAGGTTGCCGTCGCCGGCATGGAACACGTTGGCGACGCGAAGCCCCTGCTCGGCGCAGATCGCCTCGATGCGCTCCAGCACGTGGCCGAGCTGGCCCGTCGGGATCGTGCCGTCCATGCAGATGTAGTCGGAGATGCGCCCCGTGGCGCCGAAGGCGGATTTGCGGCCCTTCCAGATCGCGGCGGATTCGGCCTCGGACTTCGAGACGCGGATGCTGGTCGGGTTGAAGCGCGCGGCGATGGCTTCGATGCGGGCCAGCATGTCCGCGCATTCCTCGTCCGAACCCTCGACCTCGATGATGAGCATCGCCGCCGCGTCGCGCGGATAGCCGGCCTTGGCGAAGTCGTCGGTGATGAGGATCGCCTCGCGGTCCATGTACTCGATGGCGACCGGGATGATGCCCGCCGCGATGATCGCCGCGGTGCAGGCGCCGGCATCCTCCACCGAGGAGAAGCCGACGAGCGCCGGCCGCGCGCCCTCGGCCGCGCGAAGAATGCGCACGGTGGCCTCGGTGACGATGCCGAGCTGCCCTTCCGAGCCGCAGATCAGCCCGAGCAGATCGTAGCCGGGCGCATCGAGGTGCTCGCCGCCGAGTTCGACCACGGTGCCGTCGTTGGTCACGAGCGTGACGCCCATGAGGTTGTTCGTCGTCACGCCGTATTTCAGGCAGTGCGCCCCGCCCGAATTCATGGCGATGTTGCCGGCGATGGTGCAGGCGAGCTGGCTCGACGGGTCGGGAGCGTAGAAGAAGCCCTCGTGGGCCACCGCGCCCGAGATCGCGAGATTGGTGATGCCGGCCTCGATCCGGGCCGTGCGGTTGGAAAAATCGAGATCGAGGATGCGCGTCATCTTGCCCACTCCGAGGATGATCGCATCCTCCTGGGCGATGGCGCCGCCGGCGAGCGAGGTGCCCGCGCCGCGCGCCACCACCGGCACGCCGTTGGCGTGGCAGAAGGCCATCACCGCCGAGACCTCCTGCGTCGTGGAGGGCAGCACCACGGCGAGCGGCATCTTGCGGTAGGCCGTCAGCCCATCGGTCTCGAAGGCGCGGCGCTCGTCCTCCGTCGTCACCAGCGCCTCCGGCGCCACCAGCGCGGACAGCCCCTCGATGATCGCCTCGCGGCGGGCGACGACGCCGGCATTCGGGGCGGGGAAGGCTATCGACATGGCCGGCATCTCCTCCAGAGGCGCCGCCTTGGGGGCGGCTTCGCAACCTTGTCGCCCGTACAGGGCGGCGCCGTCCCGGCCGTGCAAGCAGAGCCTTCAGCCCCGCTTCAGCCGCCGCGCCGCAGGCTCGGACGGACGATGCAAGCCGCGACTCTAGCCGAAAGCGCTCGGGGACGCACGGTCGTTCCCACCGAGCCATGCAGCCACCGACGGGAGCCGCAGCGTCTTGGTCGGAGCAACCTCGACTGGACGCCGGGCGGGCGAAGTCTATATCTGTTCTAAGGCAAAAAGCTTTGCCATAAGCAAGGCGGCTACGGCCGACCCAAGGAGGAAAACAACATGCGTCACCTCATCCTCGGCGCCGCGTTCGCGCTGCTGCTGCCTGTCGCCGCCCACGCCGAGGGCGATGCCGCCGCCGGCGAGAAGGCCTTCGCGCCCTGCAAGGCCTGTCACAATTTCGAGAAGAACGGCGTCGGCCCGACCCTGAAGGGTGTGGTCGGCATGAAGGCCGGCGAGGGTGCCGACGGCTACGCCTTCTCCGACGCGCTGAAGAAGTCCGGCATCACCTGGGACGAGGCCAACCTCAAGGAGTGGCTCATCGACCCGAAGAAGAAGGTGCCCGGCACCAAGATGGTCTTCCCCGGCATCAAGGACGAGAAGAAGGTCAACGACATCATCGCCTACCTCAAGACCAAGTCCTGAGGCATCGCGTCCGTCCGTCAAAAAAATGAAAGCCGCCCCTCGGGGCGGCTTTTCTCGTCTCGGGGCCTTACTTTGGAACGAGGCGCCGTCAGCAGGGCGGGTCGACCGGCACTCCGACGCTGCCCGCGCGGGCATGCAACTCGTCGCGCATCGAGGCGAGATTCTCGAGCAGCCCGCGCCGCTCCTCCAGGGTCATCCCGGTCATGCCGCCCACCGTCAGCGGCAGGCAATCCATCTTGCCCCTGAGCCCGCGCCCCTTGTCGGTGAGGAAGATGCTGACCTGCCGCTCGTCCGGCCGGTCGCGGGCGCGGCGGACATGGCCCGACGCCTCCAGACGCTTGAGCAGCGGCGTGAGGGTCCCCGAATCGAGAAAGAGCCGGCTTCCGATCTCCTTGACCGAAAGGCCCTCCTCTTCCCAGAGCACAAGCAGCACGAGATATTGCGGGTAGGTCAGCTCGTGATGGGCCAGCAGGCTGCGATAGGCGCGGCCGAAGGCATGCGCCGCAGCGTAGACGGCAAAGCAGAGCTGGTTGTCCAGGGATTGCGGGTCATCGCGGCCCGGTCGACTCATGGCACTCTTCCTCGGTGCGCACACGGCGCACTGGCGTTTGCGGCCCGGCGCACGAACCCGGGCCCTTCGGACAGGAGGCGGCAAGCCGCCTTCACGAATCGTTCGGACGCCCGCGCGCCCACTGCACCCTCTCGAAGAAGACCCTGCTCGGCAAAGCAACCGGTCCGTGCGGCTCCCCGCCTTCGCGTGACAGGCGTCACGATCGGCGGCGGCCGCGCGGCGGAAACCTTGCGGCGGACCTAAGACGCGGACCGTAAAGAAAAATCGTGGCGCGTACAATCGAACCACGCGCATGGCTTTCGCCTTCATCCGCATGAAGAGCGTTAATTTTTTTCGCTTGGCGCCTCGCGCAGCGATGGGCGCCCACCCGCATGCGGCGATGCGGCCGCCCCGGCCATCGACCGCACGTGACGGCCGCCCCCCCCGGGACGGTGCGCTTACGCGTCCTCGTGCCGCGCGGCGGGGGGTGGTGCCAGCGGCGTGATGCGCAGCGTCGTGATCCGGTTCTTGGCCTTGCGCAGCACCTGGAAGCGGAAGCCGTGGAAGTTGAAGGCCGTACCCGCATCGGGGATGGCCCGGGCCTCGTGGATGACGAGGCCGGCCACCGTCGTCGCCTCGGCGTCGGGCAGGCTCCAGTCCATCGCTCGGTTGAGATCGCGGATCGGCACGCTCCCGTCCGCGTGGACCGAGCCGTCGGCCTGCGGGCGCACGCCGGAGACGGTGACGTCGTGCTCGTCGGCGATGTCGCCGACGATCTCCTCCAGGATGTCCTCCAGGGTCACGAGGCCCATCACCTCGCCGTACTCGTCGACGACGAGGGCGAAGTGGGTCTTGCGCGCCAGGAAGGCCTTGAGCTGGTCGCGCAGGGTCGTGGTGCCGGGCACGAACCACGTCTCGAGCGCCAGGGATTCGACCTGGAGCGAACCGGCATCGCCCCCGGCGGCGGCGAGCGCGCGCAGGAGATCCTTGGCGTGGAGCACGCCGACGATGTTCTCCTGGCCGTCGCGCCAGAGCGGCATGCGGGTATAGGGCGAGGCCAGCACCTCGCGCACGATCTCCTCCGAGGGCAGGCGCGCGTCGATGGTGCGCATCTTGGTGCGGTGGACCATCACCGCCGAGACCGTGAGCTCGTTGAGATCGAGCAGGCCGCCCAGCATGTCGCGGTCGGATTTCTCGACCCCGCCCTCCCGGTGCAGCAGGGCGACCTGGCCGCGGATCTCCTCCCGGGGCGTCAGGATCGAGCGGCCCGCATCGATCGACAGCCCGAGCGGGCGCAGCACGGCGCGCACCAGCGCCTCCACCGCGAGCGCCGGGCGCCCCAGCAGTCCGACGGCGAAGGCGACGGGCCGGGCGGAGGCCAGGGCGATCCGGTCGGGATTGTTGATGGACAGGGTCTTGGGCAGCACCTGCGCGAAGACGATGACGAGCACCGAGGTCGCGAGGGTGGCGTAGAGCACGCCCTCCCGGCCGAACAGGCTGGTGAGCACGGCCGCGGTGAAGGCGGAGGCGCCGATGGCCACGACGTTGTAGCCGATCAGCATGGCGCCGATGAAGCGCTCCCGGTCGCCGAGGATGCGGTTGACGATCGCCGCCCGGCGGCTGCCGCCGGTCTCCAGGGAGAGCATCCGCGCCCGCGAGGCGGCGGTAAAGGCGGTCTCGGCCCCGGCGAAGAAGGCGGACAGCACCAGCGAGATCAGGACGATGCCCGCCGCGAGCCAGAGTTCGGTGAATTCCATGGACGGTCGGGACGATCTCGGGACGCCGGGTCGAGCGGGGCTCCCGCCATGATGCGGCGCCCGGCCTCCCGGGTCCATACGATGCTTCGGTCAGCTCTTGCCGTGGTCAGCTCTTGCCGTCGCCCTCGCCGGTCGGCTCCGCCGGGCTGTCGATGGTGCAGGAGACCGCCTGCACGGCCGCATCCGCCATGGCGCGCTCGCTCGGCAACGCGGCGATCACGCGGACCACGGCGAATCCCCGGCGGGCGGGAGCGATGATGCGCACGTCGCGGGTGACCTCGCCGGCCACGTCGTTGGCGAGCGCCTCGTCGAACTGGGCGCGGGTCATCACCACGAGATCGAGGCCGCCGCGCACCGCCGCCTGATCGGTCACCGCGTAGAAGGCGCCCCGCTGGGTATGCATGGAGACCGAGAGCATCAGCGATCCGGTCTGGGCCGAGACGCGCATCGGGCCGTCGTCGAGATCGTAGGAGCAGACGCCGACCGAGACCGACGGGTCGGGATTGGGCAGCCAATCGCCGCCCGCGGCGGCCTCGCCGGGCGCGAGCCCGTGGATGCGCAGGGGGTGGTCGAGCGTCTCGCTCGCCCGCGCCCGGGTGAAGGCGTCCCCTTCCGCGAATCGCGGGATCGCCAGCACCGTGGCGATGTGGACGGCCCCCGCGATGACGAGGCCGCAGGCGGTGGCGAGAAGGAAGGCGCTGCGGCTCACGAGCGGCACTCCACGCGCTCGATCGCGGGCAGGCTGTCCCGGTCCAGCGAGCCGACGCTCGCCGCCACCGGCGTGTCGTAGAGGCGCAGCGCCAGCCGCACCGGCCCGCGCGGGCGCGGCATCGGCAGCCAGTTGCCCGGCTGGACCTCGGGACTGAGGCTGATGGCGAAGCGCCCGTCCGTCTCGCGCAGGATCTCGGTCGAGGTGTAGCCCGTCCGCACGGGTTCCTGCCCCGGCTCCGGCCGGCCGCGGCCGGTGACGGTCAGCGTCCAGGCACGCGCCGGCGGCGTGACCCCAGCGAGCCGATAGGTGCAGCGGGCATCGAGCGTCCGGCCGGTATCGTCGCTGGCCGCCGTCAGCAGCATGCCCTCGCCGACCGCGAGCGGGACATCGCCGCGCCGGGCGTTGACGGCGCGGGCATAGGGGTCGGAATCGAGCGAGCCGGCCCGCGGCCAGGCGGTCCAGCTTCCGATGCCCGTGCCGCCGAAGGGATAGCCGCCGCTGGTGGCATAGTCGGCGGTGGCCAGACCGAGCAGGCCGCCCAGGCTCAGCGCGTAGACGAACAACCCTACCCGCGAGGTGCGCCGCGCGGCCCCCTGGGCGAAGCGCCGCAGCCGCGCCGCACCGTTCCGTCCCCCCGTGGACGGGCCGCGCGGGGACGTGCCGGCCGCCGGGCCGATCTCGCTCGAGGACGCCATGGACGCTGCCTCAGGGCGTCCCGAAGCCGCCGGAGGCGCGCGCGCCCTCGGCGACGTCGACGGGGGCGATGCCGGGAGCCCGCATCCTGTCCGGGCTGAGCGCGCCGGAGCGGGCGGGCTCCGGCTTGCCGGGTTCGTTCTTGCCGGGCTCGGTTTTGCCGGGCTCGATCTTGGCGGCCGAGCGGCTCGACTCGACCGTGCGGAACAGGCCGTTGAGGCTCGACAGCACCTCGAAGGAGCGGCGCGAGAGCTTGCCCGCCGTGCTCGCCGCCGCGTTGTCGGCCTGGGCCTGGACGACCTGCGCACCGCGGTTGCGCTCGTTGAGGCCGGGCATCGGCTTCAGCTCGATGCCCTGGTGGGCGGGCGCCATGATCTCGTGCCACGTCATCGCGGGGAGCGAACCGCCGGTCATCTTGTTGGTCGGGCTGTGGTCGTCGTTGCCGTACCAGACGGCGCCGACATAATTGCCGGTGTAGCCGACGAACCACGCGTCGCGGTAGCCGTTGGTGGTGCCGGTCTTGCCCGCGACCTTCACGCCCTCGATCTGGGCTTTGCGCGCGGTGCCCTCCTCGACGACCTTGTTCAGCATGTAGTTCATGTCCGCGGTCACCTGGGACGAGAGCACCTGCACCGGCTTCTCGTCGGCGTGGCGGTAGATCACCTCGCCGCTGGAATTGCGCACCTCGGTGGCGGCGTAGGGCTTGGCGACCTTTCCGCCGTTGGCGAACACGGCAAAGCCCGCCGCCTGATCCATCACCGTCACCTCGGTGGCGCCGATGGGCAGCGACGGCGTGTCGGTCAGCGGCGTCGTCACGCCCATGGCCTTGGCGAGTTGGATCACCTTGGCCCGACCCGCCTTGGCCGCGTTCCACTCGTGGGTGATCCCCAGCCCCTTGCCGATGGCGGTGGTGATCTTGATCGGGATCGTGTTGACCGATTTGGCCACCGCGAGCCAGAGCGGCTGGCGGCCGGAATAGGAGCGGCCGTAATTCTGCGGGCACCAGTTGCCGACGCAGACCGGCGAATCCACCACCGCCGTATCCGGCTTGTAGAGGCCCGAGGCAAGTGCTGCGGCGTAGACGTAGGGCTTGAACGACGAGCCCGGCTGGCGCAGGGCGTCGGTGGCGCGGTTGAACTGGCTCTCGCCGTAATCGGCGCCGCCGACCATGGCGCGCAGCGCCCCATCGGGATCGAGGATGACCACGCCCGCCTCGTCCACGTCGTACTGGTCTCCCAGGCGCCGCAGCATGTTCTCGACCGCCTGATCGGCCGATCTCTGGATCGAGAGGTCGAGCGGCGTCTTGACGGTGAGCACGCGGTCGCTGCGCAGCTTGCCCGCGTCGGCCATCCGCTTCACCTCGCCGAAGGCCCAGTCGAGGTAGTAGTCGGCGGTGATGTCCTTGGTGCGGGTGACCGGTGTGGCCGGGTTGCGCAGGGCCGTCTGGATCTGGCCTTCCGTGACGAAGCCCGCCTCGACCATGTTGTGCAGCACGTCCACGGCCCGGCCGCGGGCGGCGGGCAGGTTGACGTTGGGCGAGTACTTGGTCGGCGCCTTGAACAGGCCCGCCAGCATCGCGGCTTCCGCCAGCGTGATGTCCTGCAGCCGCTTGCCGAAGTAATAGTCCGCCGCCGCCACCGCGCCGAAGGTGCCGCCGCCCATGTAGGCGCGGTCGAGATAGAGCTTGAGGATCTGGTTCTTGGTGAGATGGGTCTCGAGCCAGAAGGCCAGGAACGCCTCGTTGACCTTGCGCTCCAGCGAGCGCTCGTTCGTCAGGAACAGGTTCTTGGCGAGCTGCTGGGTGATGGTCGAGCCGCCCTGCATGTTGCCCTTGCCCGACGAGTTCGAGACCAGGGCGCGGGCGGTGCCGATCGGGTCGATGCCCCAGTGCTCGTAGAAGCGCCGGTCCTCGGTCGAGAGCAGCGCCTTGATCATCAGTTCGGGAAAGTCGTCGAACTTGAGCGAGTCGTCGTGCTTGATGCCGCGCCGCCCGACCTCGGTGCCGTAGCGGTCGAGGAAGGTGACGGCCAGATCCTGGGCCTTGAGCCAGTTGTCGCTGGTGAGGTTGAAGGCGGGCTGGGCCAGGAACAGCAGCACCATCGCCCCGGCGGTGCCGAGGGTGACGCCCTCGCTGGTGAGATCGAGCGCGACGCGCTTCCAACCGCGGACGGAGAACACCTGCATCCGTGCTTGGAAGCGCTCATAGGCCTCCGTGGTGGAGTGGCCGCCCTCGTAGAGGGTCGCGTTCACCCAGGCGTCGAAAGCCAGCGCCGCGCGGCTGATCCGTGTCGTCAGCGACTTGAGGCTGGGCAGGCGCACGGCGTTTTCCGGTTTCTCTTCACGTCGTCCGGGTCGGCTTGGGGCCGGGATCCTGACGCGGCGTCCCGATACGTTCTGTATCAGGACACGCGCCGGCCCGCGAGCTTTCGCTTCCGTTAAGGAACGCGAGGAGCGGGCCGCCGTCCCGGCAGAGCCGGCCCGATGTCAGGTTAACCTTAAGGCGACAGGATTGCCGAACGATCTGGGCGCGTGGATGGCGGATGGCCGCGCTTGCCTCCGGAATCGTCATGCGTCAGGAGGGGCGGCCCGTCCCGAAACGGCACGATCCGCCGCGCGCCCGTCGCCGGCCGGACCCTCCCCGGTGGAATCGAAGAGAGCGAGGCGCCCGACATGGCCGACGACACGGCCGATCGCAGCCCACGGCCGTTCTGGCGTGCCAAGAGCCTGGAGGCGATGACCCCGACCGAGTGGGAGAGCCTGTGCGACGGCTGCGGGCGCTGCTGCCTGCTGAAGCTCGAGGACGACGACACCGGCGCGATCCACCACACCGATGTCGGCTGCACCCTGCTCGACACCCATGCCTGCCGCTGCCGCGACTACCGCAACCGCGCCAAGCGGGTGCCGGACTGCGTGCGCCTGACGCCGGAGGCGGTGCGCACGATCCCCTGGTTGCCGCCCACCTGCGCCTACCGCCTCGTGCGCGAGGGCCGCGACCTGCCCGACTGGCACCCGCTGAAGACCGGGCGCCGGGCCAGCGTCCACGAGGCGGGGATCTCGGTGCGCGGGCGGGTCGCCGGCAACGAGGAAGAGTTCTCCGACGAGGAGCTGATCGACCGGATCGTGGCGTGGCCGGACGAGGCGGCCTGAGCGGGCCGGCGCGTCAGGCTGCCCGCTGAAACGGCGGCGGGGAACAGGCCGCCGCCGCGAGGCCGAAATCGAGGCAGTCCTCGATCCCCTCCCGCCAGAGCGAGAGCGGCGTCGCCCGTGCGAGGCGGATCGCCCCCTCGCTCTCGCCGGCTTCCACGCGCAGCTCCGCCCCGAGGCGCGCCGCGAGCCGCCGCATCGGCGCGTTGTGGGGAAGGCAGTGAAGCCGGAGCGCGGCGATGCCGCGGTTGCGGGCCGCCTCGCCCAGGCGCCGCAGCAGCAGAGATCCGAACCCTGCCCGGCGAAAACCCCGCTCGACCACGAGGGCGACCTCGGCGCTCCGCTGCGTCCCGCTCGCCCTCGCGCCGAGGGGACGCAATTCGCCCAGCGCCCGCAGGCTGCCATCGACGTAGACGCCGAACATCGTGCCGCGCGCGACCATGGCGCGCTCGGCATAGGATTCCGCCATCCGGTCGCTCACCGCCGATCGGAAGCGGCGCGCGCGGGTCTCGGCATCGAGTCGCAGGAAGAAGGCCCTCACGGCCGGCCCGTCGCTCGGCCAGAGCCGGCGGCAACTCACCGCCCGCGGCGCCGAGGGGATGGGAGAGGACGGAGGGGAGACCGAAGGGGGCATCGACACGCGAACGCTTCCGCTTGTTCCTGAATGCAACCGCCCGCGCTGCCTCCCTCGTCGAACGCGGACCCGATGCATCTGGTCAGAGCCGGATCCTGTTGCAATGCAACAAATTGTCCGGCCGGACCGTCGCGGCCCCGTGCGGGCCGCAAACGGCCGAGCGAGAGCCGCGCGGGGGCGTGCCTCGGCGGTCCGCGACGGTTGGGACGCGTTAACGCACTTCCACCTATCAAATTATAAGTTCCTTAAACTCCCCGCCGATAGACTGATCTCATGCGGCGCACGTCGAAATATATCCGAGACGAACGGGGAGCGACGACAGTCGAGTTCGCACTGGTCGGCCTCGCCTTCATCGCGACGATCCTCTTCGTGATGGCCGTTGCTGTCGTGTTGTATCTCAATCAAGCGCTCGACAATGCGACAGCGAGCGCCTCGCGCCAGATCCTGACCGGCAAGGCGCAATCGCAATCGACTCCGGCGACTCTCGCGACGTTCAGGGAGAGCCTCTGCACCTTTCTGCCGGCCGTGCTCACCTGCAACAACGTGATCATCAACCTCTACGTCGTCCCGAAGGCGCGCGGGCCCGGAGGCTACTACACCTTCGTCAAAGCCGACATGAGCGGTCTGGCGCTGCCCAAGCTCGACGCCGCCTCCGGCCAGTTCAAGCTCGGCAATCGCGGCGATTATCAGTACCTGCAGGTCATCTACCCGATCACCTTCCTGCCGCCCGTCGTGGCATCCTGGCTCGGCGGCGGCACGACCTATGACGGCAAGCCGGCCTTCGTCGCGGTCTCGGGCGCGGCCTTCCGCAACGAGCGGTTCTGACGATGGCCGGTCGCACCCCCCCGCCCGGTCCCGGCACGCGAATCGACAGCAGCCGGAAAGCCCGCCGCGGCGACCGCCGGCACACGGCGTTCCGTGTCCCCGCGACCGGCCTCGCCTCTCGCGCGACGACGTTCCTCGGGGCGGACGGGGGATTGGCCGCTATCGAGTTCGCGGTGGGCCTGCCCGTCCTGCTGCTGATCCTGCTCGGCGGCAGCCAGCTCACCCTCTACGTCGATGCGAGCCGCAAGGTCGACCTCATCGCCCAGTCGATCAGCCAGATGCTCTCGCAGGCGATGCCCCCGACCAACAAGTCGGTCGCGCTCGTCGATGCGGGCGACCTGCATTTCAGCTTCGACGCGACGCTCGTGCTGTTTCCCTACCTGCTTCAGGACTCCGTCCGTCGCAGCGTCCCGTGGTACGCGAACATCTCGATCAACTACGCCAGCATCGAGTTCACACCGAAATCCACATCCTGCGCCGACAGCCTCGACATGAGCGCCTGCTACACTGCCAAGGTGGTGTGGACGAGCACGGGCACCGCGCAGCCGCCGGAGGGGCCCAACTTCCGGCCCTGCGGCATCGATCAGGAGCCGGCCGACAACACCGCGCCGCCCAACCGCGCCACCCTTCCGCGCTCGGTGTACGGCCCGACTTCGCTGATCGTGGTCGACGTGGTCTTCACCTTCCGGCCGACCTTCGGCAGCCGCATCGTCTCGCCGGTGCGGCTCGCGCGCTCGGCCTACATGCAGCCGCGCTACGCCTCGCTCGTGAATTACGACACGACCAACGACACTGGGATCGCCACGAAATGCCCCGGCTATTGACCTGCGCGGGCCGGCTCAAGAGCCGGGCCAGAGCCCTCGCGGGCGATCAGGGCGGCGCCATCAATGTCCTGCTCACGCTCTCCATCGTTCCGATCGTGGGCCTGACCGGCCTCGGCGTCGATTACGGCTTGGCGGTCGCCGGCAAGACGCGGTTGGACCGGGCGGCCGACGCGGCCGCCATGGCGGCCGTCGTCACGGCGAAGAGCTACTTCGCCGACCATGCGGGGCAGAGCAACGTGGTCGAGGCGGCGCTCAGCGCCGGCCGGAACCAGGCGACGCGGGCCTTCACCGTCAATGCCGGCTCGATGCCGCTCACGCAGATCACCCTGTCCCCGCCGCAGGTGCAGCGGGACGGCCAGACCCTCACCTCGACGGTGACCTACACGGCGACGGTCCAGAACACGTTCGGACGGATCTTCCGCTCACCGACCACGACGATCAGCAACACCGTCACGGCGTCCGCGGACCTGGCGAGCTACCTCGACTTCTACCTGATGGTCGATGTCTCGGGCTCCATGGGGCTTCCCACGACGGCCGCCGGCATGAAGTCCCTTGCCGATAAGAATACAGACCTGTCCTGGGATTACCGCCAGGGCTGCCAGTTCGCCTGTCATTTCCCGAACAATATCGGTTGGGACCTGGCGGCGGGAAAGATCCAGCTTCGATCGGACGCCGTGAACAACGCCGTCTGCGAGCTTCTGAAGCGGGCCTCGACGCCGCTCGTCCCGAAGCAATACAGAATCGGCATATACCCTTTCATCAACCGCCTCGCGACGCTGGCCCCGCTCGCCGAGAGCGATACCGCTCTCGAGAGCCTCAAGACCTCCGCCGAGTGCAACAAGACGTGGCCGCTTGCCTTCACGAAGCTGCTCGATACCGGCGTCACGCAACTCTACACCAACAACGATCCGAAGACCGGCACGGGCAGCGGCGGAACCCACTTCGAAAAGGCCATGCCGCAGATGAAGGACACCATCAAGTCCTACGGAAACGGGGCCACCGCGGACAAGTCCAAACCGTTCGTGTTTCTCATCACGGACGGAATGCAGAACGGACAGAACTTCTCGCTCAATAAAGATGCAAAGACGTTCACCGGCGCTCCATCGAAGTTCCCGGGCTACGGCGCCTCCGATTGGGATGGCTCGAAGCCGTCACAAATCGATCCTGAGAACTGCTCTGAGTTGAAAAAAGCCGGGGCAACCATTTCGATCCTGTACATTCCCTATATCAAGATCGATTTCATCGACAGGGGCGGCGAGGTCGCCAGAGAGAACAAGGTCGTCAACGGTTTCAGCCCGACGCTGGCCGACCCGCTGCGGAAATGCGCCACGGAGGGCCTGTTCTTTACGGCCAATACGCCGGCCGACATCACGGCCTCGTTGAGCGCGATGTTCGACCAAGCCCTGCGGGTGGCCCGCCTGACCCGGTAGGCGGTGCGGACCCGGAGCGGCCTTTCCATCGATTACGACCCGGATCGGCCGAGCGGCATCCCGCCCGCCGCGGCGGTCCCGCTTCGGATCGGCAGGGATGTTCGTGAGGTTGTCCCCTGCCGGCTTGATCGCGGTGAAGCGGCGCGGCAGAGCGACGGCGTCAACCTTTGGCCTCCTCCGCGGGTTCGCTCATCGGAGGAGCCCTCACCTCACGCGAACGATCGGCCGGGATGCCCGACAGCCAAGCCCCCTCCGACCATGCCCGCGCCGGCGCGGTCTCCCCCGGCCCGGTGCGCGAGCGCTACGACGCCCTGGTGGCCTCGGGCGCGATCGAGCGGGATCCGGCCCAGGTCCGCCTCGTCCAGGCCCTCGACCGGCTGGTGCAGAACCTGGAGCGCCGCCGCCGGGCGAGGAAGGGCAGCGCGCTGGGCTGGCTGTTCGGCCGCAAGGACGACGATGCCGGTCCGCCCAAGGGACTCTACGTCTGGGGATCGGTGGGCCGCGGCAAGACCATGCTGATGGACCTGTTCCACGAGGCCGCGCCCGGGCGTAAGCGCCGCGTCCACTTCCACGGCTTCCTCGCCGACGCGCACGAGCGCATCCACGCCCACCGGCAGGCGCTCAAGCGCGGCGAGGCGAAGGGCGACGATCCGATCCCGCCGGTCGCGGACGCGCTGGCGGCGGAGGCCACGCTGCTGTGCTTCGACGAGTTCACGGTGACCGACATCGCCGACGCGATGATCCTCGGGCGCCTGTTCGGAGCCCTGTTCCAGCGCGGCGTGACCGTGGTGGCGACCTCGAACGTCGAGCCCGACCGGCTCTACGAGGGCGGTCTCAACCGCGCCCTGTTCCTGCCCTTCGTGGCGGAGCTGAAGGGGCGGGTCGAGGTTCTGCGCCTCGATTCCCGCACGGATTTCCGCCTGGAGAAGCTCGGCGGCAGCTCCGTCTACCACGTGCCGGCGGACGCGGCCGCCGAGAGCGCGCTGGATGCCGCCTTCAAGGCGCTCACGGGCAAGGCGAAGGGCACGCCGACGACGGTGCGGGTGAAGGGCCGCGCGGTGCCCGTGCCGGAGGAGGCGGGCGGGGTCGCCCGCTTCCGCTTCGACGACCTCTGCCGCCAGCCGCTCGGCGCGGGCGACTACATGGCGCTCGCCGACGCCTACCATACGCTGATCGTCTCCGGCATTCCGGTGATGGGCGAGGCGGAGCGCAACGAGGCCAAGCGCTTCATCACGCTGATCGACACGCTCTACGACGCGCACGTCAAGCTCGTCGCCTCCGCGGAAGCCGAGCCGACCGACCTCTACCGGGCGGAGCAGGGCCGCGAGGCCTTCGAGTTCGATCGCACCGCCTCCCGCCTGATCGAGATGCGCTCGGAAGACTATCTCGGCACGCCCCACGGCCGCGCCGCCTCGGAATCGAGTGCCGGTCTGGCGGAGACCTGACGGCCCTACGGCGTCCGCCGCGGCAGCGGCCGGCTGAGATAGGGCGAGCCGGGCACGAGGAAGCGCCAGGGCGCCTCGACCCCGCGGCTGATGCCGATGCGGGTCGTGGCGGCCACGGTCACCGGCTCCTCCGGCTCGGCCCAGGCGAAGGGCGGCCGGTCCAAGGGCAGGCCGTCATGCGAGAGGTCGATGCCGAGCGCCTGGGCGAGCCGGCCCGGCCCGGCGCAGAGGAGGCGCGGCGCGTCGAGGCCGCGGCGGGCGCGCATCGTCTCCAGCCCCGCGCTCGGGGCGAGCGCGCGCAGGAGCACGGCGCTGCCCGTCTCGCAGACGAGGTTGAGGCACCAGTGCAGGCCGTAGGAGCGGTAGACGTAGGCGCGGCCCGGCGGTCCGAACATGCTGGCATTGCGCCGGGTCGGTCCGTTGAAGCTGTGGGAGGCCGGGTCGGTGCGGTCGTAGGCCTCGGTCTCGACGAGGGTGCCGCCGATGCCAGCCACCAGCAGCCTGCGGCCGATCAGCTCGGCCGCGACCGTCGCGGCGGGGCGATCGAAGAAGGCCGGGTCCACGGGCCGCTCCCTCCCCTCGCGTCAGGACGCCTTGCGCTGCAGGTCGGCGCGGACGCGGGCGATGCCGGGCGGCTTCAGTTCGAGGGCGAGCCGCACCGCGTCCTCCAGATAGGCCTGAGGCGACATCCCGGCCCGGCCCGCCGCCCGGGCGAGCGCCGTGGCGAGATCGGCACGCAGAGCCACCTGCACGGTTTCGGGCGTCTGCGCCGGCGCGGGGGCCGCAACCGGCGCGGGCGGACGATCGGGCGACGGCGGCACCGGCAGGCCCAGGGCCTCCCGGCGGCCCAGGGTCGCGAGCCGGTCGGCCCGCTCGTTGCCGGCCTCGCCCGAATGGCCCCGCACCCAGGTCCAGCGCACGTCGCGGGCGCTGGCGAGCGCGTCGAGCCGCTGCATCAGGTCGATGTTCTTCACCGGCCCTGTGGCGGTGCGCCAGCCGCGCGCCTTCCAGCCGCGCATCCACTCGGTGACGGATTTGACCACGTACTGGCTGTCGCAGCGCATCTCGATCTGCGCGCCTTCCGGGAAATGCTCCAGCGCCCGGATCGCGGCGGTCAGCTCCATGCGGTTGTTGGTGGTGGCCCGCTCGCCGCCATGCAGCTCGATCGTGCCGGCAGGGTCCTGGATCACCGCACCCCAGCCACCGGGGCCGGGATTGGGATCGCATCCGCCATCCGCGTAGACGATGGTTCGCATCGTTTCTGTCTGCTCTCGAACTCGGGTCAGGCCGAACGGGGCGAGCCTAGAGCCGCGCCCGACCACGCTGGATCGAGGTGCCGCTCTAGGCCATTGTTATATCGCGCTCTTTTTCGCCGAACCGGCATCCGCTTCGGCGGCGAGCGCTCTAGTACTTGACCACGACCGGTCCGGCCAGCACCGCTTGGGCGGGCGGCTCCGTCAATCCGCAGCGCGCGGCGGCATCGGCCGCCAGCAGCGGGTCGAGCAGCACCTTCCGGCCTTCGAGGAAGGTGATCGCCTGCTCGGCCGGGGCGGCCTCGCGGCCGGGCATCTCGACCAGGAAATGTTCGAGGGCGTAGCGGTAGCGGGCGATGCGCAGGCCCGCCTCCAGCCGCACCCAGGCGACGAGGCAACGGTTCTCCGCCACCCGCATCGCCGCCTGCCGCACGTCCCAGTCGTCGAGGCTCCTGGCGAAGGGCAGCGCGCGCAGGCGCACGCCGTCCGCCTCGAACACCCGCTGCGCCAGCGCGGCGAAGGGCGGGATCAGACGGCCGTCGGCGGTCGCGTCGTCCGAGAGCCGGCGGTAGCGCGAGACGGGCGAGCGGAACGGCTCGGAGATCAATCCTGCGTGATAGGCCGGGATGTCGTCGGTGCGCCAGCGCGGCGGCAGCACCCGGGCGCGGGTGAGGTTGGCGAGGGCATCCTGGAAGGCGGCGCGGCCGTCGGCCGGCATCAGGAAGCGCCACGCGCGGTCGCGCAGGGTCGCCTCGTCGTCCGTGAGCGGGGAGAACGAGGCCGGGGTCTCGCGGTTGCGGGCGGCCAGCGTGCCCGTGGTCTCGATCAGGCCGTTCCAGGCGCTGCGGGCCGGGCGGCCGAAATCGCCCTCCTGCGCGCAGGAGACCAGCAGCAGCGGAGCGAGCAGGGGACCGAACCGGCGAAGCGGCGCGAAGGCCGATCCGGCGCGGCGCGTCACGAGCGGCGGCGCTGCGGAACCGGCGCGGCGTCCGCGTCCGGCAGCCTCTCGTAGCGCACCCCGGTGAAGAGCAGCACCTGGCCGCGCGGGGCATCGTCCTCGTCCCGGCGGAAGCGGCGTGCACCGCTTCCGACGAAGGGCACGACCGAGCCTGCGGCCTGACGGTCCCGCTGGGCCGGCGTGGGTCGTTTGATCGGCGGCGTCGGGTTCGTGTGTGAAGGCGTCATGGCGCTGTTCCGTCGATGCTTCTGGCGGCCGCCCCCCGACCCGCCGCATGTCCCGACGAAGGTCCGAAGCGGGTCTCGACCAAGGGGCGGGACGCGCCCACCCGGCCGAGCGATTGAGGCCAAGCTCAGCACAACGTGGTTAACGGAACATTTCGAGGCGCCTTCCGCTGGCGTCCCGATCGAACCGGCGCGGCATGGCGGCCACACCGCAGAGCCTCGCGGAGGAGAGTTCGGCGGGGGCTGCGGCATAGTCCTTGCGAAGCCGCACGGGCCCATGGCGGGCGTTTCCTCCCTTGACTTCCAAGCCCCGCGCGCACCTCGCCGCGGGGCCTTTTTTCGGCATGCCGGTCGCACGCGGCCATCGTCGTGCGGCGCGGTGCCCCGGCCCGTCCTCGCAACCGCGATGCGGCCGTGCTGCGCTTGCTAACGCGGGGGGATGCCCGATATGCGGGGCCAGCCCAACTTGGATCGAGCGAAGGACAAGGCAGGATGCGTCCGGACTTCTCACGACTTGGCAGCCCGATGCGCGGACGGATCGCGGCCCTGAAACTCGCCCCCTTCGCTCTGCTTCTCCTGGCCGTTCCGGCTCAGGCTCAGCGGGAGGATCAGGGCCTGCAGCTCGGCTGCGCCAACGACTTCTTCCGCCTCTGCGCCGGCGTCGATCCCAGCCGGGAGGCGGATGCCGAGAACTGCATGAACCGCAACCGTGCCCGCCTCTCGCCGGAATGCCGGGCCGCCATCGGCGATTACGACCGTCGCACCGGCGGTTCGCAGCCCCGCGGCCAGCGCTGAGGCCGCAGCGCCGACCAGAGCCTCTTTAAGAGCGCCGAAAGGCCGGCCGGGCGACAGGCTCCGCCGGCCCCGAGGCGGGTACCGACAGATCGGGGACGAGCATGGCGTTGACCGTCGCGGTTCAGATGGACCCGATCCAGTCGATCCGCATCGCGGGCGACACCACCTTCGGCCTGATGCTGGAAGCGCAGGCGCGGGGGCACCGCCTCTATACCTACACGCCCGACCGGCTCTCGATGCAGGGGCGGCTCGTGACCGCCTACGCCGCCCCGGTGACGGTGCAGGATGTCGAGGGCGCGCACGCGACCCTGCAGGCACCCGAGCGCATCGATCTGGGCCAAGTGGACGTGGTGCTGATGCGCCAGGATCCGCCCTTCGACATGGCCTACGTCACGGCCACCCACATGCTGGAGAAGGTCGCCGGGCGCGCCCTGGTCGTCAACGATCCGGCCGAGGTGCGCAACGCGCCCGAGAAGCTCTTCGTCCTCGACTTCTCCGAACTGATGCCGCCGACCCTGATCTCCCGCGACCGGGCGGAGATCGAGGCGTTCCGGGCCGAGCACGGCACCGTCGTGATGAAGCCGCTGCACGGGCATGGCGGCGCGGCGGTGTTCCGGGTCTCGGAGGACGACCCGAATTTCGGCTCCATGTTCGACCTGTTCGCCGCCACCTTTCGCGAGCAGTGGGTGGTGCAGCGCTTCCTCGAGAAGATCACCGAGGGCGACAAGCGCATCATCCTCGTGGACGGCGAGGCCATGGGCGCGATCAACCGCGTGCCGGCCAAGGGCGACATCCGCTCCAACATGGTGCGCGGCGGCGCGGCGGGCGCCTCCGACCTGACCGAGCGCGAGCGCGAAATCTGCGCGACCATCGGCCCGGAGTTGAAGCGGCGCGGCCTGATCCTCGTCGGGATCGACGTGATCGACGGGCATCTCACCGAGATCAACGTGACCTCGCCCACCGGCATCCGCACCATCAAGCGGCTCGGCGGACCCGATCTCTCGGTTGCGGTCTGGGACGCGATCGAGGCGCGGGTCGCCGCCCGCCGCGGCGCCGGCTCCGCTGCCTAGAACATCGTGCCGGATATCGTATCCGGCACGATGGTCTCGTCTCTTGTTTCGCATCGTCCTTTGCCGAAAGCCGGCGGCCACCTTTTCTTGTTTCGCATCGTCCTTTGCCGAAAGCCGGCGGCCACCTTTCGGGACGATGCTCCAGCGGGTCGCAGCACCCGGCTACGGACCACCTCCGCGCGCCAACGGCTTTCGGGCCGGATCGGCTGGCCCGGAACGCAGCGTCAGCGGAAGACCGGCAGGCCGAGACCGATCAGCACAAGGCCGAGGATCAGCAGGGCGCCGGCCAGGGTCTCGGCCCCGGCGGCACGCTCTCCGAACCGGCCCGCCCGGGCCGCCAGAGCGACGCCGCCGGCAAGACAAGCAACGCTGGCGACGACCATCACCAACGGCTCCGCCGACACGCGGCACCGTTCACGCAGTAGCGACGGCTCCATTCGCACATTTCAACGGGATCTTTTCGAACGTCCGGCATCGTCACGAAGGTTGCATCGTACGAATGTCTTCGCCGTGTGCTGCAGAGATCGCCCGAGCGACATTGAAAGAAGGCGAAATGTTCGATCATCGGCCCGGGCCTATCACGCCACAAATTCCAAAATCAATTACTGAAAGCAGTTTTAGGCCCACTCGTTCCGAGAACACTGAGCAGAACTCGAAATAGCTCACAATAAATTGTGACCCGTGAGCATTGTTCTGTATTTAAAGTTGCAAATGGTCACATCACATTGGTGATGATCGCGCCGTCCGCTCGCGGTGTGCGGGCGTCACGCCTCCGCTCTCGGCGTTGCGTTGAGTTCTGCCCAGTCGAGTTCCTCCTCCAGCACGAAGTAGGCGTCGTCGCCGATCCGGCCCTCGTAGCGGAGCGCCAGCAGCCGGTCGCGGGCCGCACGGATCGCATGGCGGCGTGGCTCGTCGGTCGGCAATCCCTCCGGTGCGAGCCCCTTCTCATGGGCTTCGGCCTGGGCCAGGACGGAGTGGAATTCCCCCCGTAGGGCCTCGGCGGCCTCCGATCGGTCGGCCTTCAGAGCCTCGACCGCGGCGCCGTAGGCCTCGGCCCGTGCCCAGCCGACCTCGAGGCCGACCGGATCGGCATCCTCCAGCCCGAGCCGGGCCAGGAGCGGACGCAGGGTCAGGCCCTGCACGACCAGGGTGCCGATCACCACACAAAAGGCCGTGAGCACGATGAGGTCGCGATAGGGAAAGCCCGCGCCGCCGGGGCCGCCCTCCGGCAGGGCCAGGGCCGCGGCGACCGTGACGAGGCCGCGCATGCCCGACCACGCCACGGCGGCGCCCGCGCCGAGGCCGAGATCGCGGTCCGGCCCGTCCCCGCCGGACGGCCCGGTACCGGAGACGCCGAGATGGCGGATGAGGCTGGCCGGCAGCACCCAGGCGATGCGCACGAGCACCACGGTGGCGACCACCGCCCCCGCGACGAGGGCGTAGGAGAGTTCCTGCTCCGGGCTCAGCCGCTCCAGAATCGGGCCGATCTGGTTGCCGATGAGCACGAAGGCGAGCACGTTGAGCACGAAGATCGCGGTCTCCCAGACGGCGTTCGAGATCACCCGCACCCGCGGCGGGGTCTGGCCGGGAGCGCGGCGGGCGACGGCGATGGCGAAGCTCACCACGGTGAGCACGCCGGACAGTTCCACCGCCTCCGCCGTCATCCAGAGTCCGAAGGCGGCGGAGAACTGGAGCACGATGGCGCTGGCCGCGTCCTCGACCCGTCGGAGGATGCGCAGGTAGACGAAGGCCGCGAGCGGCCCCGCCACGAGGCTGCCGACGACGCCGATCAGGAAGGCCGGCGCCACCTCCCCGACCGAGAAGTGCCCGGTCACCGCCGCCGCCACGCCGAGCCGGTAGATCAGCAGCGACCCGGCGTCGTTCAGGAGGCTCTCGCCGCGCAGGATCGTGGCGAGGCGGTGCGGCAGGGAGACGTGGCTGAGCACCGAGAGTGCGGCCACCGCATCCGGCGGGGCGACGACCGCGCCGAGCACGATCGCGGCGGAGAGCGGCATGTCCGGCACCAGCCAGGTCGCGACGGCGGCCACCGCCGCCGTGGTGGCGGCCACCGCCCCGACGGCGAGGCCGGCGATAGGGCGCCAATTGCGCACGAGATCGCGCAGGGAGGTGTCGTAGCCCGCATCCATCAGGACGGGGGCCAGGAACAGGGCGAGCGCCAGTTCGGGATCGAGCGAGAGGTTCGGCACGCCGGGCAGGAAGGCGAGGCCGACGCCGCCTAGAGCGAGGAAGGCGGGATAGGGCGCGCCCAGGCGCCGCGCCAGGGCGGCCAGGAGCACCGCCCCGATCAGGACGCCGACGATCCAGTGAAAGACGAACATGCAAGGGAAATGGGCGACGGCGCCGCCGGATCGGGCGACAGTGGCGAAAGAACGCAGGTCGGCCCGGGATGATGTTGCGCGTCGCGCCCTGCCCGCCCCTGGTCGTTGCCCCCGGGGGCGCGATCCTCAGGCCGGCCGTGCGGCGATCAGGTCGCGCAGGGTGGTGATCGTGGAGGAATCCGCCACCCCGTCGATGCGGGCCGGGCGGAAATGGCGCTGGAAGGCGGTGACGACCGCGCGCATCCCTTCGTCGAAGCGACCGGTGATCGGCTGCTCGTAGCCGTAGAGGGCGAACATCGCCTGCAGCGCCTCGACCGGCTCGCCGGTATCGCCCGCGGCGAAGAAGCGCCCGTCGCGGATCGGGGCCGGGGCAACCCAGTGCCCGACGCCTGCAAGCGCCAGCCGCTCCCAGGGGAAGAGCTCGCCCGGATCCTCCTTGCGAGCCGGCGCCACGTCGGAATGGGCCAGCACGCGGGGCCCGGGGATCGCCCGCCGCCGGACGATGTCGGCGGCGAGCGCGACCACCGCCGCGACTTGCGCCTCGGGATAGGGCGGCAGGCCGCCGGCATGGCCCGGATGAGCGATCTCGATGCCGATGGAGCGGGAGTTGATGTCGCGCGAACCCGCCCAGGCGCCCGCACCGGCATGCCAGGCGCGGTCGGCCTCGGGCACCATCTGCACGATGCGCCCGTCCTCGAACACGAAGTAGTGGGCCGAGACCTCCGCCGCCGGATCGCGCAGGCGGTCCAGGGCTCCTTCCGCCGTCGGCATTCCGGTGTAGTGCAGGATCAGCATGTCGAGGCCGCCCGCGGCCCGCACGCCGCGATTGGGCGAGGCGAGGACGGCCTCCACGAGCCGGCTGTCGGCAGCGAAGCTCACGTCAGGCCCCGCTCGGCCGCGATCCTGTCCCAGGCGGCGTTGATCGCGGCGAGCCGCCGCGTGGCGATGGCCACGGCCTCCGGCGGCAGGCCGCGGGCGAGCGCCCGGTCCGGATGGTTCTCGGTCACGAGCCGCCGGTAATGGGCCTTCAGCGCCGCCGCGTCGGCGGAGGCATCGGCGCCGAGCACGAGGTAGGGATCGTCGGCCAGCCGCAGGTGCCGGGCCGCGATCCGGCGGAAGGCCGTCTCGTCGAGGCCGAAGATTCCGGCCACCGCGCGCAGGTAGCGCTCCTCCCCCTCGTGGATGGCGCCGTCGGCGGTGGCGATGTGGAACAGGCCGTCCAGCACGTCCTCGAGCAGGGCCGGCTCCTCGCCGAAGGTCGTGGCGAGCTGCCCGGCATAGGCCTCGAAGCCGTCGGTGGTCGCCTTGGCGAGATCGAACAGGCGCTGCACGCCCGCGCGCGCCTCGGGCTCGACCTGCACCACCCGCCCGAAGGCCTCGACCTCGGATTCGGTGACGACCCCGTCGGACTTCGCCATCTTGGCCGCCAGCGCCACGAGGCCCGTGGTGAACACCACGTCCCGCGGCGTCGGCCCGAACGGCGCGCCCTCGCGATCGACGAGGAAGTGTCCGGCCACGCTCCCGACCAGCGCGCCGATCGGTCCGCCGACCAGCACGCCGAGCCCGGCGCCGCCGATCTTTCCCCACAGGCCGGCGCTCATCGGGAGATGCCGACGGAAGGAGTGCGGTGACGCGAGGGTTCGGGCAGGGACAAGGGCTCTTCCGGTAATCCGCGGGCGCAACGGCGCGCGCACAGGGGCTTGGTGTCACTCACGACGCGCTTGCCGCGCCGTCGGCAGGCGGGCCGAGGCGGTCCGTGACCGGGTGTTTCCCGCGGCACTCTAACGCCGCAAAGCGTCGCGCGGCGCAAGTCCGACCGTGCAATCCGACCGTGCACTCCGACCCTGCAAGTCGTCCTGCAGGTCCGTCCCAAACGAAAGGGCCGGGGCGCTGCCGCCCCGGCCCTTCCTCGCCATCCGCGCGTGGGGATCAGCGGCAGTAGACGTTGCCGTACTCGTCGCGGAACGTGCCGTAGGGGCAGCGGGGCGCCGTCGCGGCGCCGGCGATGGCGCCGCCCGCGCCGCCGATCGCCGCACCGGCGAGCGCGCCGCCCGCTCGGCCGGTGGCGAGGCCGCCGACCGCCGCGCCGAGGCCGGCGCCGAGGGCGGCACCGCCCAGCGCCCGGTCCTGCGGCGTGTTGCAGGCGCCGAGCGAGAGCGCGAGGCTGCCCGCGAGGGCGGCGGCAATGAGCTTCTTCATGGTGGTCAGATCTCCCTTGTGCATCGGCGATCGTGCCATTGTTGCCGGCGAGATGCCGGAAAGCCTTGAAACGGCCTTGGTCTGTCACCGGCGGTCATCGTCGGCACATGAAACGGCCAAGATTGGGGCGGGTTGCACCGGGGGCATGACAATCGACGCCGCGCCTGCCATCTGAGGCACGCCTGTTGCAAAAACGTCGGCCCCGGCCGGCCCCGACGCTCCTTGAGGATCCCATGTCCGAAGCCACCTCGTCCCAGGCCCACTCATCCAAGGCTCACTCGTCCAAGGCCCGCCTGATCGTCCGCAAGGTCGCCGTCCGGCCCGATCTCGTCGTCGATACGGTGATCCTCGACCACGCCGCCCGGGCGCAGGCGCATGCCCACCTGACGACGGCGGGCGGATTGTCCGTCGACCTCGCCCTGGAGCGGGCCCTGGGGCTGGAGGACGGCGATGCGCTCAAGCTCGAGGATGGGCGCCTCGTCGGGGTGCGCGCGGCGGAGGAGGCGCTTCTCGAAGTCCGCGCCGGCAGCCCGGCCCGGCTGCTGCGACTCGCCTGGCAGCTCGGCGGCGAGCACGTTCCTGCCGAGGTCGGCCCGGACGCACTCTACGTGCCCGCCCGCGCGGCCGAGCTGGTGCGCGGCGCCGGCTGCACCGCCACGCCGGTGCAGCGCCCCTTCAAGCCGGAGAAGGCGGCCCACGACCACAGCCAGTGCGGCCACGACCATCACCACGACCACGCGCACCAGCCTGCCGCGCACGATCACGCCGCCCACGACGATCACGGGCATCACCACCATGCCCACGATCACAACCATGATCACAGCCATGGTCACAAGCACGATCACAGCCACGATCACGCTCACGGCGCCTGCGGGCACGACCATCGCCACGAGCACTGAGACCCGCATACCGAGACCCGCATTGAGGCGGCCCGGATCGAAGAGGTCCGCCGAACCGTCCGCGTGGATCGCAGCTCCGGGCGCGGGCGGAACATGCCTCGGGTCGTCCCCGTTGCCACAGGCAGGCCAACGGGGACGACCGCCGTGCCCACGATTCATCTCCTTCAGAACGAGGACGGCCTGTGGGCCGTGGCCGCCCCGAACCTCGTGGTCACCGGCTTGACGCGGGAGAGTGCGGAAGCCTTCGCGGCGGCCTATCGCCGGCTTCACGAGCGGCAGACCCCGCGACCCGCCTGAGCGTTCGGTTCGATCCGGCCGGGCTGCATCACCTTCCTCCCCCAGCATACGCCTCGGCAAGGAGGCGGCATCGCGCCCGCGGAAGCCGGCTCGCGGCCTGTCCCGTCGGCGGGCAAGGGTAAAGAGCGGGAGGACAGCTCCGACGGCCCTTCGCGCCCTTCGACGCGCTGCATGTCGCTGCCCGAGACCGACGCGGCGGCTGAGGCGGACACGCGTCGCCTTCACCGGCTCAAGCCGCTGTCACCCGCCAAAAGAGAAAAGAAGTTTCTCAAAGGGCCGATCCGCTGTAGATCATGACGAAAATACGACGGTGCTGGAGTGGCGAGCCTTTCGGGCGTGCCAGCACGGTCGTTTGATGAGCAGGCGTCGGCATCGGAAGGCAGACGGCGCGCTGCGCAGGGAGGCGACATGCAGGCCCAAGCCAGCCGGGAAGAGCGCATCAGAGCGGTCGCGGCGACAATTTCCCAACAAGCCCTGGGCAGTCGCCTCATCTACGGAAACACGCGTCTCCCCTACGACGTGGCCCGTGCCCTCGCCGAACAGGCGGTCGATGCGGTGGTGGCCGCCGATCAGCGCGAAGGCCAGAAGGGTCAGATCCGTTCGAACCCGTTCGTCTGACGCGCCGGCCGGGCATGCGGGCGCGGCGGCGAAGTTGCCGAGCGGTGCCGAAATGATCTAGGCGTCCCGGGTTCGCCGGGCCTTGCGGCCCCGCACGGCAACGCTCCGGTCAAACGTGACGGTCAACGACAGAGATTCCATCACCGCCGAGGATTGGCGCTTCAGCGTCGCGCCGATGATGGACTGGACCGACCGGCAGTGCCGGGCGTTCCATCGCACCCTCTCGCGCCGGGCTCGGCTCTACACCGAGATGGTGACGACCGGCGCCGTGCTGCACGGGGATCGGGAGCGGCTGCTCGGCTTCGATGCGTTCGAGCATCCGGTCGCGGTGCAGCTCGGCGGCTCCGATCCCGGGGATCTGGCCGCCGCGGCGCGGATCGCCGCCGATTTCGGCTATGCGGAGATCAACCTCAATGTCGGCTGCCCGTCGGACCGGGTGCAGGAGGGACGCTTCGGCGCCTGCCTGATGCGCGAGCCCGCCCTGGTGGGCGACTGCGTGGCGGCGATGAAGGCCGCCGTCGCCGTGCCCGTGACCGTCAAGTGCCGCCTGGGCGTCGACGAGCAGGACATCGAGGCGGCGCTCGACGCCGTGGCCGGGGCCGCGGTCGCGGCGGGCGTCGACGGTCTCGTCGTGCATGCGCGCAAGGCCTGGCTCAAGGGCCTGTCCCCGCGCGAGAACCGGGACGTGCCGCCGCTCGATTACGGGCGCGTCGCACGGCTGAAGGCGGCCTGGCCGGAACTGCCCATCGCGGTCAATGGCGGGATCGCGAACATTCCGGCCGCGAAGGCGCGGCTGGCCGAGGTGGATGGCGTCATGATGGGGCGGGCCGCCTACACGGACCCGGCCCTGCTGCTCGCGGTCGATCCGGAGCTGTTCTGCGAGCCGGCGCCGGTGGCCGACGCCTTCGCCGCGGTCGAGGCCCTGGAGCCGGTGATCGCCGAGGGGCTGGCCCGCGGCCTGCGGCTGCACGCCTATACCCGTCACATGCTGGGCCTGTTCAACGGGCGGCCCGGGGCGAGGGCCTTTCGCCGGCACCTCGCCACCGCCGGGATGGCCCCGGATGCCGGTCTCGGAACGCTGCGCGAGGCGGTCGCCCGGGTGTCGCGGGAGCGCGCACCGGCGCAGGCCGCCTGAAAACGGTTTCCGTTTGATCGCTTCGGTCTCTTCCCTCGTCCTTGCGAGGCTCAGCGAAAGCAATCCGGGGCTCCGCACTGTCCGGACAGGTCGCGCTCCGGGTCACGACGGCTCCGCCTCGCGATGACGGAGAGAGGCGTTCGACCGGCAACGATATGAGAAGCCTCTTTCCCGGGCGAACCGGCGCGAGGCGTTGCCGTTCAGAACTTACCCAGCATCGGGAAATCCTGGCTGAGGGCCGACTCGGCGGGCAGCGGCGCCTCGCGGCGGCGGGGCTTGCGGTTGAGCACCTGCTTCAGCTTGGTCTTGAGCAGGTTGATGTCGAACGGCTTGAGGATGAAGGCGTCCGCGCCCGCGACGTGGGCGTGGTTGATGTCCTCGAAGTCGAACGAGGTCTCCGTGAGGATGAAGGGCGTGTTCATCAGGGCGTCGTCGGCCCGGATTTCGCGCAGCAGCTGCAGACCGTCGATCGGCTCCATGGCGAGATCGGAGATGACGAGGGCGTAGCGGCGCTCGCGCAGGCGGAGGAGCGCCTCGGCCCCGTCCGAGACCCCGTCCACTTCGGGAAAGCCGAGTCGGGTCATCAATTCGATGATGAGCCGCAACAGCTTGGGCTGGTCATCGACGATGAGGATGGGCAGCGTATCGCTCATGGCGTTCGACTTCGCGTCTCAACAGATCTCTGACGGGCGGAGCATCCCGACCGGTCAAACGAAAAGGTGGTCGATGCCCTGCTTGGCCATCGACTCGGCCTGCAGGGTGACGGCCAGCCCGTGAATCGTACTGCCCCGGGGCGTGCCCCGCTGCAGCATCGGCAGCAGGCCCGACTTGGAGAAGTGCGGTTCGTTGGTGCCGTTGCGGCTGACCGTGGTGAACGAGGTGACGAATTCGCGCTTGGCGATCTCGCGCCACTCGACGATCTGCACGTCGCGGTGGCGGGAATCGACGGCGATCCGCTGAAAGGTCTCGTTGACCGACTGGCGCTCCCCCTCGATCACCTGGAGGGCGAAGTTCTGGTCGATGATCAGGAAGCTCGTGATCACCGCGAACTCGTTCTTCTTCTGAGCCTGACGGGTGATCTCCCCGATCTGCCTCGCGCGCAGGGCCGGGTCGTTCGAGATGGTCAGGCGGGAGAAGTAGATCAGGTGGACGAGGCTCGTCCTCTTGTTCTTCATGGATCTCGTCCGGGGCGGCGGCGCGGGAGGGACCCTAACGGTTGCAGCGATAACGGGCCGTAAACGTCGCGGGACCCGGCAGAATCTGCCCGCCGAGACCGGTTCGCCCATCCGAATCTGCCGGGCGA
Source organism: Methylobacterium sp. NPDC097929 (assembly GCF_049543375.1). Lineage (NCBI taxonomy): Bacteria > Pseudomonadati > Pseudomonadota > Alphaproteobacteria > Hyphomicrobiales > Methylobacteriaceae > Methylobacterium > Methylobacterium sp. NPDC097929. The sequence goes on from NZ_JBMVEP010000004.1 coordinate 262,567, forward strand.
TGCGGCACCGGACTCAGGATTTTCAAGGACTTGGCTCTGGCACGGCGGTTGCGCCGGCTCTTTCCGGCAGACCGCGTCGAGCGGCCTTAAGGAACGAGCGAACGCCATGGACGTCTTTTCCGCGCTGCAAACCGCGGTCTCGGGCCTGAAGGCGCAGTCCTTCTCGCTCGGCAACATCTCCGGCAACATCGCGAACTCGCAGACGACCGGCTACAAGCGGATCGACACGAGCTTCGTCGACATGATGGCGGACCGGGACGCCCGGAACCAAGCCGCGGGCTCGGTCGGCGCCTTTTCGGAGCTGACCAACTCGATCCAGGGCAACAAGGTCTCGACCGGCGTCTCGACCAACATGGCGCTCGATGGCCAGGGCTTCTTCGCCGTGCGTAAGAAGTCCACCGATGCGGGCGGCGGCGAGAGCTTCTCGACCGCCAACCTCTACACGCGGCGCGGCGACTTCGCCCCGGACAAGGACGGCTACCTCGTCAACGGCGGCGGCTCCTATCTCGTCGGCGCCAGCCTCGATCCGGTCAGCGGCCAGACCAACGGCACCGGGCCGATCAAGATTTCCAATGCGATCATTCCGGCCAAGGCAACGACGTCGATCACCTACTCGGCAAACCTCCCGAAATCGCCCGCCACGGCCAACGCGTCCACGAGCGGCGGGCTGCTCGCCGCCTTCACCGACGGCACGGACGCCCGGGTGACCGCGGCCAACGGCGCGACCTCCGGCACCGTGTCGCAATCCAACGCGCAGAGCTTCATCGACAGCAGCGTCTCCGGCCCCTCGCTCACCGTCTATACGGAGGCGGGTGCGCCCGTGAGCATGCGGACGCGCTGGGCCAAGGTCGCCGCCGCCGATTCGGCGACCGGCACCAGCGACACCTGGAACCTCTTCTACGCCGACAAGACCAGCGTCACGGACAACCAGACCAGCTGGACCAATGTCGGGGCGGCCTTCACCTTCAGCGCGAGCGGGCAGCTGACCGCGCCGACGGCGAGCACGCTGCCGATCAACAACCTGACCGTCGACGGCGCCGCCATCGGCCGGATCAACATCGATCTCGGCGGCGGCCTGACCCAGTACGCCTCCGCCGCCGGCACCGTGACGACCAACGACCTGAAGCAGAACGGCTACGCCTCCGGCACGCTGAATTCCGTCGAGGTCGGGGAGAACGGCGTTATTTCCGGCAAATACTCGAACGGCTCGGTGATCGGGCTGGCCCGGGTGGAGGTGGCGCAGTTCGTCAACCCCGACGGGCTGAAGGCGGATTCGCTCGGCAACTACCAGCAGACCGTCGCCTCGGGCGAGCCGATCAGCGGGCTCAAGGATTCCACCCTGGTGGGTGCCAATGTCGAGCAGTCGAATACCGACATTGCGGCGGAATTCTCAAAGATGATCGTTACCCAACAGGCCTACTCTGCCAACACCCGGGTGATGTCCACGGCGCAAACGATGATCTCCGACCTCCTGAACGTGATCCGCTGAGGGCGGACACGCTCCGGACGACGAAGCCCTGAAGAAGGAGTCCCGCCTTGGCCCTCGACGCGTTCAGCACGGCCACCGCAGGCCTGCGGGTCACCCAGGCCCAGATCGGGATCGTCTCGCAGAACGTCGCCAATGTCGGCACGGCGGGCTACGTCCGCCGCACAATCTCGTCGGTCACCTCGGGGCCGGGAAATTCGGGCGTGGCCACCGGCACGATCGCCCGGGCGCTCGACACGGCCGCCCTCAAGCAGCTGCGGGCCGAGACCTCGGGCGCGGCCTACACCTCGCTGATGTCGGGCGTCCGCACACAGCTCGACACGCTCTACGGCCGGCCGGGCGATTCCTCCGCGCTCGACGGGGTGTTCAACACCTTCACCCTCTCGCTCCAGACGCTGGCGGCCAACCCGACCTCGACCGCCGCCCGGGCCACGGTGCTGGGCGCGGCCCAGGATCTGGCCAACCGCATCGGCGGCGCTGCCAACGGGGTTCAGGCCCTGCGCTCCGGCCTCGAATCGCAGCTCTCCGGCGACACGGAGAAGGCGAGCGGCCTGCTGGCACAGCTCGCCAAGCTCAACACCCGGATCGTCGCGACCTCGGCCGGGGATCCGAGCCGCCCCGATCTGGAGGACCAGCGCGATCAGGCGCTCAACAGCCTGTCCGGGCTCATCGACATCAACGCCGTGGCGCAGAGCGACGGCAGCGTCAGCGTGCTGACGGGCTCCGGCGTCACCCTGCTCGACCGCTCCAACGCCGCAAGCTTGAGCTTCAACGCGCGCGGCACGCTCTCGGCCAACGCGCTCTACGCGACCGACCCGGCCAAGAGCGGCGTCGGCACCATCGTGGCGACGACGCCCGGCGGCGGGCAGATCGATCTGATCGCCTCGGGCGCGATCCGCTCCGGCTCGATCGCCGCGGCGGTGGAGCTGCGCGACACCGTCCTGCCGCAGGCCCAGCGCCAGCTCGACGACCTCGCGGCCGGCCTGTCGCGCGCCATGTCCGACCGGCTCGCCACCGGCGTGCCCGCCCAGGACGGGACGAAGGCGGGCTTCGACATCGATCTCACCGGCCTCTCGGCGGGCAACGCGATCACCCTGACCGTGCAGGACGGCAGCGGCACGCAGCGCAACCTCGTCCTGATGCCCTCCTACCAGTCCCCGCCGCCCTCCGTGCCCGCCGGTGCCACGGACGACGCGAACGCCACGGTCATCCCCCTCACGATCCCGAAGCCCGGCGCGAGCCGCGACCCGGCCACGATCCGCAGCGCGATCACCGCGGCCCTGGGGGCGGGCTACGAGATTTCGGCCGTGCCGGGGGGCGAGGCCGGAGCCGTGCGCATCCTCTCGACCGGCGGCGCCAGGCTGGTGGCGGCCGGCGCCAGCGTCACCCAGGCGACCTCGTCCGGCGACACGAAGGTCGCCGGCACGCAGATCCCGCTCTTCGTCGACGGCCAGTCGGCGGCTCTCTACACGGGCTCCTTCGACGACGGCGCGCAGCTCACGGGCTTCGCGCAGCGCATCACCGTCAACCCAACGGTCGCGGGCAACGCCGCGAGCCTCGTCACCGTCGCGGGCGCCGCCACGGGCAGCGGCGACGCGACCCGGCCGCAGGCGCTCTACAACGCGCTGACGAGCGCGCAACGCACCTTCTCCTCCGCGAGCGCCATCGGCGGCATCAACGCCCCGACCCGGTCGAGCGTGGCGGATTTCGTCCAGGGCGTGATCTCGATGCAGGGCGCGGCCGCAGCGGCGGCCCAGGATCTCAACGAGGGCCAGAGCATCGCCCTCTCGACGGCGCAGGGGCGCTTCGCCTCGGCCTCGGGCGTCAACATCGACGAGGAGATGTCGAACCTGATCGCGCTCCAGCAGGCCTATTCGGCCAATGCCCGCGTGCTCACCGCCGCCCGCGACATGATCGACACCCTGCTCCGGATCTGACGATCCGGCGCCGTCCGAGGCGCCGGCTCCCTTCCCGCGACGAGCGCTCCAGCTTGCGGAACCGACGATGACCATCAACGCCTTCGCCGCCGGCACCTACCGCTTCGACCGCCAGTCGGCGAGCCTCGTCGGCATGAAGAACCAGCTCGACGGGCTCGCCCGCCAGCTCTCCACCGGGCGGACCGCCGAGACCTATGGCGGACTCGGCACCGGGCGCACGACGAGCCTCAGCGCCCACGCCGCGATCAGCGCCCAGGATGGCTATCTCGCGGCGATCACCGCCGCCGAAACCCGGGTCAAGGTCACGAGCGCGAGCCTGACCCAGCTCAAGACGCTCGCCGACTCGACCCAGGCCAACCTCACCAACGTCGTCTCCTCCCGCAACCAAGCGCTGCCCCAGACCAGCGTGCAGCTGGCCGCCAACAACCTCTCGGCGGCGGTCGACGCCCTGAACCAGCAGGTGGGCGGCGTCTACGTGTTCTCGGGGCGCGCGACCGACACCTCGCCGGTCGTGTCCGATCAGGTCATCCTGAACGGCGTTCCCTCCGAGGGCCTGGACGGCCTCAAGACCCTGATCGCCGAGCAGAAGGCGGCCGATCTCGGCCCCGCCGGCAACGGGCGCCTGTCGCAGCGCCTGACCGGATCGAGCCTGACCCTGATCGAGGACGGCAACGGCGAGGCGCGGGCGAATCTCGGCTTCTCCCTCGAGGCGGCGACGAGTTCGGGCAGCGGGGCCCTATTCGCGAACCGGACGGCCGGGACGAAGGCGGACGTCACCTTGAGCCTCGCGGCGCAGCCCGCCGAGGGAAGCCAGGTCCGGGTCGTGGTCCAGCTCGCCGACGGCAGTCAGAAGACCCTCGACCTGACCGCGCGGGCCGGCGAAGCGGGGAACGGGCCGGGCGCCTTCCTCATCGGCGCGACCAAGGAGGCGACGGCGCTGAACCTGAAGGCGGCGCTCGGTGGTGCCGACATCGCCAGCGTGCAGAGCGCGAACCCGCCCGGCGTGGCGGCGGCGTTCACGGGCGGCAGCCCGGCTTCGGCCACGCTCGCGCTGGGCAGCCAGCCGGTGGCGGGCGACGCCATCACGCTGAAGCTCGGGATGCACGACGGCACCACGCGGACGATCACCCTCACGGCGGGAGCCACGGCCGACGCGACCTCGGCCACGACCTTCGCCATCAGCGACAAGCCGGGTGCGGCCGGGATCGCGGAGACGGCGGCGAACCTCGACGCGACGCTCAAGCGGGCGCTTCAGCAGGCCGCCAGCACCGACCTCTCGGCAAGCTCGACCGCCCGCGCCTCCCTCAACTTCTTCGAGGGATCGCCCGAGGCCGGCCTGAGCCCCCGGCGCGTGAACGCGGACGGCGACGGCTACGCCCAGACCGCGAGCAGCAAGACCGTGATCTGGTACAAGGGCGACACCGCGGCCGATGCGCGGGGGACCGCGGCGGTGCAGGTCGGCACGAGCCGGACGGTGGAGATCGGCGCCCAGGCCAACGAGGAGGCGATCCGCCGCTCGCTGGCGGGCATCGCCGCGGTGGCGGCCGAGCGCTTCGGCGGCGCCGCGACGGACGGGGATCGTTTCCAGGCCCTGTCCAATCGCGCGGCGACCCTGTTCACCGCGGGCGAGGGAACGGCGAGCCTTGAGGATATGGGCACGGATTTCGGTCTGGCCGCGAGCAGCATGGCCAACGCCAAATCGGTGGCCGGCGCCACCAAGGCGACCCTGGAGAGTTCCCTCGACGGCGTCGACACGGTCTCGACCGAGGAGGTCGCCGCCAAGCTCCTGAGCCTGCAGACGCAGCTTCAGGCCAGCTACAAGGTCACCTCGATCCTCTCCGAGATGAGCCTCGTCAACTTCCTCCGATAAGCCGTCCGGGAAAGCTCGGCGAAGGCTGGGCTCGAAAAAGAGAAGCGGCCCGGGGGTCATCCCCCGGGCCGCTCCTGCTCGTTGCTCAAGCCTCTCGAAGGCCTACTCGGCCGCGTTCGGCGTATCGTTCGGCTCGGGAGCCGTCTCGCCCTCGGCGCCCTTGTAGCGGGTGCGGCGCCGCCGGGGCTTGGGTGCGGCGGCCTCGTCGGCGGACGGCGCGCTCGGCGCCTCGGCGGCGGGTGCCGCCTCGCGGGGCGGGGGCGCTTCGGCCTCGGGAAGCGGCGTCGGATTGCGGGTCGCCGTCATCAGGAAGGCGGGCAGCGCCGACGGATCGGCGGCGGCCGGGGCGCGGCTCGCCTCGCTGCTGCGACCGCGTCCACGCCGGGGCGGGGGCCCTTCGGGACGCACGGGCGCGTCCGGCCGCACGGGCTCGGCGGGCCGCGGCGCCGGGGGCGCATCGGCGGGTTCGAAGCGGGCCGCCTCACGGGGCTGCTCGCGGCGGCTCTCCGCACGCCCCTCGCGGCCCTGTCCCTCACGTCCCTCCTGCGAGGGCGAGCCGTAATCCTGGCGGGGCTCCTGCTGCCGGTTCCGGTCCTGCCGGTAATCCTGGCGGGGATAATCCTGCCGATCCTGGCGTTCGGGACGATCCTGCCGATCGGAACGATCCTGCCGGTCGGGGCGATCCTGGCGGTCGCGATCCTGGCGGAACTCCTGCCGCGGCTCGCCGCGGTTGTAATCCTGCCGGTTGCCCTCGAAGCGCTGGCCCCGGTCATTGCCGCGATCGTTGCGATCGTTGCGGTCACGTCCGTCGTTGCGGTCGCGACCCTGGAAGCGCGGGTTGCGATCGTTGCGGTCGTTGCGCCCCTGGCGATTGTCGAAGTCGTGGCGCTCGAAGGGCTGGGGCTGCTGGGTCGGGTCGCCGTATTCCTCGCCGCCGTAGCCGTAGCCCTGACGGCCACCTTCGCCGCCCTGACCCTGCACGGCCTCCTCGTCGCCCTCCTCGTCCTCGTCGAAGCCGTTGCGGGCATAGCCCTGGCTGACCTGCGGACGACCGGGCTCCTGGGCACCGGTGATGATCCGGAAATAGTGCTCGCCGTGCTGGAAGTAGTTCTCCGCCGCGATCGGATCGCCGCTCGCCAGGGCGTCGCGGGCGAGCTGCGCGTACTTGTCGGCGATGTGCTGAGCGGTGCCGCGGATTTTGACGTCGGGACCGTTCGACTCGTAGGACCGCGTCAGCGGATTCGGACCCTTGGGCCGGTTCCGGCCCCGCATCCGTCGATTCTGGTTTGGTCTCATCGGCCTCGATTGACCCTCGTTAACCTGTCGCTCAGCATGACTGACAGCACCGGAGCGTCGCTCGCGGGTGCGGACCGGTCCGATGTCGCTCAAGCGCATCGGCGCGACCGCGATCAACCCGCGCTGTTTGCCGCTCGTCCACTGGCTGCGCTCGATCTTGGCGCGCCGCGAGACATCCCTCGACTGTCAGGTTCGATCCCACCGAGCCTGACCGCGATTGCCCGGCCGCGTCCGCTCGATGGTGGGAAGACCGTCCGAACCCGGAGGATGCGGTCAAAACCGATCCTGCCGATACCGTCTTAACGGAGAGTTGGCGATCTGCCCGTCTAAGCTAGTGACTGCCGCTCTCGACAACAAGCATTTTTTCATGCGCAAAGCGGCTTTTACCGGATTTGCGCGCGCGCCGACGGCTCAGCCCCGGCCCCCTGCCGCATCATCTGCCCGCCAAGGATGGCGTAAGCGTGACGACCCGATCGCGGCCCGCGAGGTCCCGGCCGATTCGGGCCTCGGCAAATCCGGCGTCTCGAGCGAGCGCGGAGAGCGCCTCGCCCTGGTCGTAACCGATCTCCAGGACGAGGGCGCCCCCGGGCGCGAGCAGATCCGGCCGCTGCGCGAGCCCGACGAGAATCGCGCGATAGGCATCCAGCCCGTCAACCCCGCCGTCGAGGGCGGCGCGCGGATCGTGCAGGCGGACCTCGGGATCGAGCGTGGCGATGACCGGGGCGGCGATGTAGGGCGGGTTCGAGACGATCAGGTCGAACGGTCCCTTGAGCGCGTCGAGCCAGGAACCGCACAGGAAGGCCGCGCGCGCCCCGACGCCGTTGGCGGCCGCATTGGTTCGCGCGACCGCCAGGGCGCCGGCCGACCGGTCGAGGCCGAGACCGAAGGCGTCGGGCCGCTCGTGCAGCAGCGCCACGAGGATACAGCCGGAGCCGGTTCCGAGATCGGCCAGCCGCAACGGCTGACCCCGCTCGGGAAACAGCCCGAGCGCGGCCTCCACCACGCTCTCGGTGTCCGGCCGCGGCACCAGCGTTTCGGGCGAGAGCGCGAAGGGCAGCCCCCAGAACTCCCACTCGCCCAGGATGCGCGCCACGGGCTCGCCCGCGAGCCGCCGCGCCGCGGCTCGGCCGAGCCTCCGCGCCCCGTCCTCCCCGATGGGCTGGCTCCCGCGCAGCGACAGGTCGAGGGGGTCGAGCGCGAGGGCGTGGAGGGCGAGGAAACGGGCGTCGGTGCGCGCATCGGGCAGGCCGGCCGCCTCCAAGGCGCGGGCGAGGCTGCGCAGGGCGGCTTCGCGGGACAGTGTCGGCGCGAAGTCAGAGGTCATGCCCGAAGGATCGGGACGCATGCGTCCCTCCTCCCTCTCTCCTCCGCGGGAGAAGGTGGCCTCCGAAGGGGGTCGGATGAGGGGAGCGGCATTGCCGAATAGACCCGAGCCGGCCCCTCTCCCGCCCGCTCCGCGGGCACCCTCCCCCGCGGAGGGAGAAGGACTTCCTCGGGGCGACGCACACCCTGAGAGATCACGCCATGCCCTCGGCGGCGAGCAGCTCCGCCTGATGCTCGGTCACCAGCGCGTCGATCACCTCGTCGAGCGCTTGGCCGGCCATGACCTCCTCCAGCTTGTAGAGGGTCAGGTTGATACGGTGGTCGGTGACGCGGCCCTGCGGGAAATTGTAGGTGCGGATCCGCTCCGAGCGGTCGCCGGAGCCGACCTGCGCCTTGCGGTCGGCGGCGCGGGCCGAATCCTTGGCGGTGCGCTCGGCGTCGAACAGCCGGGCGCGCAGCAGCGCCATGGCCCGGGCGCGATTCTTGTGCTGGGAGCGCTCCTCCTGCACGAACACCACCACGCCGGTCGGAATGTGGGTGATGCGGATCGCCGATTCCGTCTTGTTGACGTGCTGGCCGCCGGCGCCCTGCGCCCGCATGGTGTCGATCTTCAGGTCGGCCTCGTTGACGACGATGTCGACCTCCTCCGCCTCCGGTAGCACCGCGACGGTGGCGGCAGAGGTGTGGATGCGCCCCTGCGTCTCGGTGTCGGGCACGCGCTGGACCCGGTGCGCCCCGCTCTCGAACTTCAGCCGCGAGAACACGGAGCGGCCCTTCACCTCGGCCACGACCTCGCGGTAGCCGCCGACCGTGCCCTCGTTCTCCGAGATCACCTCGACGCGCCAGCCCTTCGACTCGGCGTATTTGGCGTACATGCGGAACAGGTCGCCCGCGAACAGCGCCGCCTCGTCGCCACCGGTCCCGGCGCGGATTTCGAGGATCGCACTCTTCTCGTCGGCCGCGTCCTTAGGCAGCAGCATCAGCTGGAGCGCGCGGTGGGCCTGTTCGACCGCGTCCTCCGCCTCCGGCTTCTCCTCGGCCGCGAGCGCCCGCATCTCGGGATCGCCCCCGGGCTCGTCGATCAGCGCCCGGATGCCGGCGAGGTTGGCCTCCGCCGCCCGGTACTGGCGGATCGCGGCGACGACGCCGTCGAGTTCCGACAATTCGCGCGAGAGCTGGACGATGCTCTCGGCATCGGCGGAGCCGTCGGCGAGCTGCGCCGTGACGAACTCGTGCCGGGCCAGGATGGCATCGAGGCGATCGGGAGGAATGGGGGTCATCGCCTGCTAGGACACTCGTGGACGGTGCGCGTCAAATTGAAAGGAGCGGGACGGATCGCGGGACCGCGTCGGCCGGCTCGCTCGAACGGCGGGTTCATGGCGGTCCGACCGGCACCCGTTACCCGCGCCGGGAGCGGGAGGGAAGATGGGCCCGGACCCGCAGCGGGGTCTCGACACCGTTCAGGCCGTGGCGGACCACGCGGAGGCCGCGAGGACGACATCGGCCGGCACGTTCACCCAGGTTTCGCCATCGGGTGCGGGGTTGGCGGTGAGCCAGTCGCCGACGATGCGGTAGCCGAGAGTGTAGCCGAGCCAGCGCGGATGGCGCCCGCCCGCTCCGAAGAACCAGCCGGCGTGATCCGCGTTGGGCGCCCGCAGCTCCGCCGCACTCGGGAGATGGGCCCGCAGAGCCGCGTCGTCCAGGGCGCATTCCCAGGGTTCGGGGGGCGCGCCGAAGAGCCGGCCCGCGAACTGCCCGGCCAGCCCCTCGCTGACGAGCGCCTCGCCGAGCGTGCGGCCGTATCCGGGTCCGGCGAAGCGGCGGCAGTGATGCACCTCGTGAGCGACCGTGCGTCGGATGTCGCCGGTATCGAGGCTCGCCGCGAAGTTCGGATTGAGCGGATCGACCGTGAGCGCGCACAGGCCCGGACGGTAGGCGCGGCCGGTCGTTCCGATTTCCGGGATGACCGCCCCGGTCACGCGCTCCACGAGGAGATCCAGGGGGAACGGCGGCAGGAGGCCCGCCACGGCGAGCCGGGCGGCCTCGATCTCCGCCGCGATCCGGTCGCGCCACGGCGCCAGATCGCCCTCGGCCTCCAGCCAGTGCACGCGCCAATCCAATCGTCTTCCTTTCCGCTGTCCCGAAGGCCGTCCGTCCGTTCCCGCGTCCCTAGACCATCGTGCCGGATATCGTATCCGGCACGATGGTCTAGCCTCTTGTTTCGCATCGTCTTTTTCCGAAAGCCGGCGGCCACCTTTCGGAACGATGCTCTAGATCGGAACACCCTGCGCCTTGGCATAGGCCGCGAGCGCGGGCCGGACCGAGGCGCCGTCGGTCACCCGGCCCAGTTCGGATGCGATCAGCGCCGCGACCTCGCCGGCATGGGCGGAGAGCACCATCGCCTTGACCGGGCCGATCGAGGCGGGGGACATCGAGAAGTCGCGGAAGCCGAGGCCGATCAGCGCCAGCGCTTCGAGGGGCCGCCCGCCGATCTCGCCGCAAACGGTGGCCGGACACCCTTGCGCGGCGGAGCGCTCGGCGATCAGGCGGAAGGCGCGCATGGCCGCCCCGCAGAGGGGATCGAAGCGGTTGGCGACGCGCCGGTTCTCGCGATCGACCGCGAACAGGAACTGCATCAGGTCGTTGGAACCGACCGAGAGGAAGTCCGCCTCCCGGGCGATCTCGTCGATCTGGAACAGCAGCGAGGGCACCTCGACCATGGCGCCGAGGCGGCAATCGCTCGGCAGGGCGTAGCCGTGGCGGCGTAAGTGCGCCTTCTCGCGCTCGACGATGTCGCGGGCGCGGGTAAATTCCTCGACGGTGGCGACCATCGGGAACATGATCTTGATCGGACGCCCGGACGCGGCCTTCAGCAGCGCGCGCAGCTGCACCCGCAGCAGGGCCGGCCGGTCGAGGCCGATGCGGATCGCCCGCCAGCCGAGCGCCGGGTTCTCCTCCTCGAGCGCGGGCATGTAGGGGAGGATCTTGTCGCCGCCGATGTCGAGGGTGCGGATCGTGACCGGCCGGTCGCCGGTGGCCGAATAGACCGCCTCGTAGAGGGTCTGCTGCTCGGCCGCCGAAGGCATCCGCTCGGCGATCATGAATTGCAGCTCGGTGCGGAACAGGCCGACGCCCTCCGCCCCGGTCTCGTTGAGATGCGTCAGATCGACGAGCAGCCCGGCATTGAGGTGCAGGCCGATCTTCACGCCGTCCCGGGTGACGGCAGGCACGTCGCGCAGGGCCCGGTACTGCTCCTGCCGCCGGGCGCGCAGCCGCACCATCTCGGCATAGGACGCCTCGACCTCCGGGGTCGGCCGGATCTGGACCTCGCCGGAGAGCCCGTCGACGATGATGGCGTCGCCCGAGTCGCACAGGCCCGTGGCGTTGGCGACCTCGCCGACGGCGGGAATGCCGAGCGCCCTGGCGACGATGGCGATGTGGCTCGTCGGGCTGCCCTCCTCCAGCACGACGCCGCGCAGGCGCCCCCGGTCGTAGTCGAGGAGTGCTGCCGGCCCCATGGAGCGGGCGACCAAGATCGCGTTCTCCGGCAGGCCGTCCCCGCCCTGCCCCTCCTGGCCGACGAGGCGGCGCAGCAGGCGGTTGGCGAGATCGTCGAGGTCGTGCAGGCGGTCGCGCAGGTAAGGGTCGCTCTGGCGCAGCATCCGGGCGCGGTTGTCCGACTGCACCCGCTCGACCGCGGCCTCGGCGGTCAGGCCCGACTGCACCGCCTCGCGCATCCGGCGCAGCCAGCCCTTGTCGTGGGCGAACATGCGGACCGTCTCCAGGATCTCCCGGGACTCGCCCGTGCCGATCCCGTCGCCGCGCTCGACCAGCTCGTCGATGGCCGAGCGCACGTCCTCGATCGCCGATTCCAGGCGCTCCATCTCGCGCTCGACGTTCTCGGCGATCAGCGTCTTCACGACGATGCGCGGCTCGTGGAGCACGACGTGGCCCAGCCCGATCCCGTCGGCGAGCGCCACGCCGCGCTGGCTCACCGGGCGGCGCGCGGCGGTGCCGGCGCCCGGCGCCAGGGCCTGCAGCTCGCCCGAGGCGATCATTTCGGCGAGCACCATCGCGGTGGTCTGGAGCGCCTCGATCTCCTCCTCGGAATAGACGCGGTAGGTCTTGTTCTGGACCACCAGCACGCCGAGCGTATTCCCGGCCCGCAGCAGCGGCACGCCGAGGAAGGCGTGGTAGATCTCCTCGCCCGTCTCCGGCCGATACGAGAACGAGGGGTGCGACTGTGCGTCGGAGAGCGCCAGCGGCTCGGCGGTCTTGGCGATCAGGCCGACGAGGCCCTCGTCGGCGCGCATGCGGGTAATGTGGACCGCGTCGCGGTTCAGACCCTCGGTTGCAAACAGTTCGAGGGTGTTGTCGTCGCGCACCACGTAGACCGAGCACACCTCGGCGATCACGTTCGCCGCGATGAGGACGACGATCCGGTCGAGGCGCTGCTGCGGACTGACCGGCTCCGCCATGGCTTCGCGGAGCCGGCGCAGCAGCAGGCGCGGGCCTCCGGGCGCAGCGGGCATCGTCTCGTCAATCCGGGTCGGCCGGCGCAACCTGGGCTTGTGAGCCTTGAGGCCGACGCCGACGGGAACGGTCAGGCCTGGTCGAGGCCGTATAGCGAGTGGAGCGTGCGGACGGCAAGCTCCGTGTAGGCAGCGTCGATGAGCACCGAGAACTTGATCTCGGAGGTGGTGATGGCGCGGATGTTGATACCCTTTTGCGCCAGCGCCCGGAAGGCTTTGGCTGCAACGCCCGCATGCGAACGCATGCCGACGCCGATGGCCGAAACCTTGACCACGTCGGTGGCGCCCTCGATCTGGCCGAACTGGATCGTGTCGCGCTGCGCGTCGAGGATGGCATGGGAGCGCTCGTACTCGGCGGCCGGCACGGTGAAGGTCATGTCGGTGGTGGACTGATCGCCGGACACGGTCTGGATGATCATGTCGACATTGATGTTGGCATCCGCCAGCGGGCCGAAGATCGCCGCGGCGATGCCGGGGCTGTCCTTCACGGCGCGCAGCGTGATCTGCGCCTCGTCCTTCGAGAAGGCGATGCCGGTGATGATCTGCTGTTCCACGATTTGGTCCTCGTCGCAGATGAGGGTGCCCGGCCGCGCGGCATCGGGGGGATCGAAGGAGGAGCGCACCGTGGTCGGCACCCGGTGCACCATGGCGAGCTCGACGGAGCGCACCTGGAGCACCTTGGCGCCCAGAGACGCCATCTCCAGCATCTCCTCGAAGGTCACGCGCTCCATGCGCTGAGCCTTGGGCACCACGCGCGGATCGGTGGTGTAGACCCCGTCCACGTCGGTGTAGATGTCGCAGCGCTCCGCGCCGATGGCGGCGGCGATAGCGACCGCGGACGTGTCCGAGCCGCCGCGTCCCAGCGTCGCGATCCGGCCGGTCTCGGGGTTCACGCCCTGGAAGCCGGCGATGACGGCGACCTCGCCGCGGGCGAAGCCGGCGTCGAGGTTCTTGGGGTCGATGCCCTCGATCCGGGCCGAGCCGTGGGCGGACGAGGTGTGGATCGGGATCTGCCAGCCCTGCCAGGAGCGGGCCTTGATGCCGTCCTTGTTGAGGGCGATCGCGAGCAGGCCGGAGGTGACCTGCTCGCCCGAGGCCACGACCGTATCGTACTCCGCCGCGTCGTAGAGCGGGTCGGCGTCCTTGACCCAGCCGACGAGTTCGTTGGTCTTGCCCGACATCGCCGAGACCACGACCGCGACCTCGTAGCCGGCCGCGACCTCGCGGGCGACGTGGCGCGCCACGTTGCGGATGCGGTCGACATTGGCGACGGAGGTTCCGCCGAATTTCATCACCAAACGGGGCATGTCGCGTCCGGTCTGCTCTTTCGTCTCCACGGCGCCGGCCTCGCGGCCGGCAGGAACTCGCCGACAGGGAAAAGAACGCGGCGCGGCTGTACCGGGAATGCGCCCGGCGGGTACAAGGGCCCCCCGGCCGTGTCAATCGGACGGACGGCAGGTTGAAACGATGCGAAAGTGAGCCGGATGACGAGCGCCTCGATCGACCGGGACGAAGTGGCGCGCTTCGACGCGCTGGCCGCGCGCTGGTGGGACGAGCGTGGGCCGATGGCGGTCCTGCACAAGTTCAACCCCGTGCGGGTCGGCTACATCCGCGACGAGGCCTGCCGGATCTTCGCGCGCGATCCCTCCGCCCCCTTCCCGCTCGAAGGCTTGAGCGTCATCGATATCGGCTGCGGCGGCGGCGTGCTGTCCGAGCCGCTGGCCCGGCTCGGCGCCCGCGTGACGGGACTCGATCCGGCGCCCGGCAACGTCCTGGCCGCCCGCGCCCACGCGGAAGGCGAAGGCCTGACCATCGACTACCGCGACGAGACCATTGAGGCGGTGGCGGCCCGGGGCGAGCGTTACGACATCGTGCTCGCCATGGAGGTGGTGGAGCACGTGGCCGACCGCGCCGGTTTTCTGCGCGCGGCCTGCGAGACGGTGAAGCCCGGCGGCCTGCTGTTTGCCGCCACCCTCAACCGGACGATGCGCTCCTTCGCGCTCGCCATCGTCGGGGCCGAGTACGTCCTGCGCTGGCTGCCCCGGGGCACCCACGACTGGGAGAAGTTCGTGACGCCGAGGGAGCTCGCCGCCGACATCGCCGCGGGCGGGCTCGGCGTCACCGACACGACGGGGGTGGTCTACAACCCCCTCACCGATTCCTGGCGGGCGAGCCGCGACACGGGCGTGAACTACATGGTGGCGGCCCATCGCCCGCCCGACGCCTGAACGAAGCGGCCGCAGGGTCGTTGACGGGTCTCCCGGCGAGAACGGAGACCCTGGACCATGCTCGAAAAGCTGCCCCGTGCCGTGGGCGAGGCCCTCTCCGGCGTGAGGGCCGGCCTCGAGACGACCGCCTTCCACACGCTCGCGGCGCAGGCTCCCGCGACCCTGCGCGTGACGAGCGAGGCTTTCGCCAACGATGCGCCGATCCCCGCCCGCTACACCGCGGACGGCGAGGGCCTGTCGCCGCCGCTCGCGGTGGCGGGCGTGCCGGAGGCGGCAGCGGCGCTGGTGCTGTTCGTGGAAGACCCGGACGCGCCCTCCCCTCACCCGCTCGTCCACCTCATCGCCTGGAACCTGCCGCCGCGGAACCGGACCTTTCCCGAGGGCGAGTTCGCCAGCCCCGCGGGCGTGGGCGCCCGGCACGATCTCGGCCGCAACTCCTTCCTGAAGGAGGGCTGGCTCCCGCCCGATCCGCCGACCGGCCACGGCCCGCACCGCTACCTGTTCCAGGCCTTCGCCCTGGCCCGCTCAGCGGACCTGCCCGCCTCGCCGGGCCGGAGCGCGCTGCTCGACGCGCTTCAAGGCAACGTCCTCGCCAAAGGCCTGCTGACGGGCCGCTACGAGCGGCGGTGAGCGTCTTGCGCTCGCCCGAGCCGAAGGGGCATGAGCGTCGGGCGATCCCTCGGCGCGGGGATGCGCGGCTCGGCGGGCGGTGTCACGGAGGCGGCGGAGAATGAAGGCCCTGGTGTGCAGCCGGCTCGGCGGGCCGGAGGATCTCGCGGTTCAGGACTGGCCCGATCCCGTGGCCGGGCCCGGCGAGGCGCTGGTGCGGGTGCGGGTGGCCGCGCTGAACTTCTTCGACACGCTCATCATCGCCGGCCGCTATCAGGTGAAGCCGGACCTGCCGTTCTCGCCCGGCGGCGAAGCCTGCGGCGTGGTCGAGGCGCTGGGGCCGGACACCGAGGGTTTTGCCGTCGGCGACCGGGTCATGATCCATCTGAGCCACGGCACCGCCCGCGCGCGCATCGCGGTGCCGGTCAGGCGGCTCGCGCGGGTGCCCGACGCCGTGTCGGACGAGACCGCCGCCGGGCTGTCGATCACCTACGGCACCACGCTGCACGCGCTGCACGACCGCGCCCGGATCAAGCCGGGCGAGACCCTGGTCGTGCTCGGCGCTTCGGGCGGCGTGGGGCTGGCCGCGGTCGAACTCGGAAAGCTGCTCGGCGCCCGGGTCATCGCCTGCGCCTCCTCGCCGGCCAAGCTCGAGACCGCCCGCGCCCACGGCGCCGACGAACTGATCGACTACCAAGCCGACAACCTGCGCGAGGAATTGCGGCGGCTCACCGGCACCCACGGCGTCGACGTGGTCTACGACGCCGTGGGCGGCGATCTCGCCGAGCCCGCCATGCGCGCGCTCGGCTGGAAGGGCCGCTACCTCGTGATCGGCTTCGCCGCGGGCGAGATCCCGAAATTCCCCCTCAACGTGATCATGCTCAAGGGCATCGACGTGCAGGGCGTCCACTGGGGCGCCTTCGTCGAGCGCGAGCCGGAGGCGCACGGGGCCAACCAAGCCCGACTGCTCGCCTGGGCGGCGGAGGGCCGGCTCACCGTGAAGGTGCACGGCGTCTATCCGCTGGACGCCTACGAGGAAGCGCTCGGCGTGCTGGTCCGCCGCGAGGCCGTGGGCAAGGTGCTCCTTCGGATCGAGGCCTGATCGCCGCCTGCGATGTCGCGCCGGTCGGCCTCCGAATCCGCCCCGCCCCCGTGCCGGCGCGCGCCGCATTCGAGGGCTTCGAGATGTCTTGGTTCGCCGCGGCGAGGCATCTGGCGAACCGATCCCGTGCGCCGTTGCTTGCCGGACGGGCTCGGACCGTGAACCGCATCGCTTCCGCGCGTCGCGACTGCACCGGCTCGGCGAGATCCGTCGGGGAACACGTTGGCGCGGATCGAAACAATCATTTTTAATAATCGGCCGTCCATAAGCGTCGGCAAGCCGCAACGGCCGGATCGCTTTTTCAGGCAACGCTCATGCTCCCGAGGTTCGGGCTCATCGTCACGATGCTCGCTGCCGCCTGCCTCTCGCCGGCCGGGGCCGGAGCGCAGAGCCTCGACAGCCTGAAGGCCGGCTACAAGCGGCCGACGCACATCCCCTTCCCCGAGGAGGCGCCCTACTCGCCGCGGATGGCCACGTTGGGCAAGATGCTGTTCTTCGATCCGCGCCTGAGCGGCAAGCAGAACCTCAGCTGTGCCAGTTGCCACAACCCGTCCTTCGGCTTCGAAGTGCCGGTGCCGGGCGCGATCGGCGCCACCAACAAGCCCCTGGCACGCAAGGCGCCGACGGTGCTCAACGCGGCCTGGATCCCGGTGCTGTTCTGGGACGGCCGCGCGCCCACCCTCGAAATGCAGGCGCAGGGACCGATCACCGCCGACGCCGAAATGGACGGCAAGTTCCCGGAGATCATCGCCCGCCTCAAGCGCGTTCCCGAGTACCGGGGCGCGTTCGAGAGCCTGTTTCCCGGCAAGGGCGTGACGCAGGATTCCATCCTGACGGCGATCGCCACCTACGAGCGGACCGTGGTTTCCGGCTGGGCGCCCTTCGACCGCTGGGTCGAAGGCGACGAGGCCGCCATCTCCGAGGAGGCCAAGCGCGGCTTCGCGCTGTTCACCGGCAAGGCCGCCTGCTCCGGCTGCCATACGGGCTGGAACTTCACTGACAACAAGTTCCACGATCTCGGGATCGAGACCAAGGATATCGGCCGCGCGGCCTTCGATCCCAACGATCGCTACGCGAAGTTCGCCTTCAAGACCCCGGGCCTGCGGAACCTGAACTACCGCGCGCCCTTCGGGCATGCGGGCCAGTTCGCCGACCTCGATGCGATCATGGCGCATTACGAGACCGGCGGCGTGCCGCGTCCCTCCCGATCGCCGCTGATGAAGCCGGTCGGCCTCACGGGCGACGAGCGGGCGGAGATCATCGCATTCCTGCGCTCGCTGACCGCCGACCAGACCGAGACGGCCCTGCCGAACCTGCCGAACTGACCGGCCAGCGACCGCTCTCCGGTTCCCGAGGGGCCGACCCGCCCCGCGCCGCCCCATCTCCAGACGAACGGCCAGAGATCCCGCGATGTCGATTCGCCACAAGATCCTGCTGCCCCTGCTCGGCTTCATGCTGCTCGGCGGCCTGCTGTCCGCGATGACGGGCCTGACCAGCCTCTCGGCCTTCGGAAAGCTCTCGGTCCTGGCCGACCGCGCCATCGAGGCGAGCGAGGCCAGCCGCGCCGCCCGCGACCGCTTCCGCCGGGCCGAAGCCCTCGTGGCGCGGGTCACGGCCATGACCGATCTCGTCGATACCGCCCGGATCGGCGCCGAGTTCACCGCCAATGCCGACGCCCTCGAAGCCATGCTCGTGCGGCTGAAGGATTCGGCGCTGTCGGAGCGGATGCTGGCGCTGTCCCGCACCGCCGAGGCCGAGGCGCGGCAATGGCGGACCGGCGCGGAGATCCTGCTCGGGCTGCGTCCGGCCCGGGAGATTCCGACCGCGACCCTGATGACGCGCCACGGGACGCAGATCGGCCGCGACCTCGACGAGGCCGTCGCCCTGGCCGGCCAGGAGGCGCAGGCGCAGATCGGCACGACCGGCGCCGACTTGTCCTCGACCATCTGGCTGATGCTGGCCCTCTCCGCCGCGACCGTGGTGGCCGGCACCGGCGCGGCGTGGTGGCTGGCGGGTTCGCTGTCAAAGCCGCTGGTGGGCCTGGCCCGCGATACGAGCCGGCTGGCGGCGGGCGATCTCGACGTGGCGCTGCCGGCAACCACCCGCCGGGACGAGATCGGGGCGATGATCGCCGCCGTGGCCGTGTTCAAGGAGAACCTCATCCGCAGCCGGACGCTGGAGGCCGAGACTGCCGAGGCCGGCGCGGCAGCCGAGCGCCGGGCCCTGGTGCGCAGCCTCGCCGACGGATTCGAGGCCTCGGTCGGCCGCATCGTCGCCACCGTCGGCCAGTCGGCGACACAGCTGCGGGACACCGCCCGGACGATGAGCCTGACGGCCCAGCACGCCGCCGAACGCTCCGCCCGGATGAGCCGGGCGGCGGGCGATGCCGCGGCCCATGTCGAGGCGGTGGCCTCGGCCTCCGAGGAGCTGGGCGGCTCGGTCTCCGAGATCGGACGCCGGGTTCAGGGATCGGCCAGCCTCGCGCGGATGGCGGTGACGGAGGCCGACCGGACATCGGGCGTGGTGCGGGAACTCAGCGCCGCGGCAGCGCAGATCGGCGAGATGGTGGCCCTGATCTCCAGCATCGCCAGCCAGACCAACCTGCTGGCCTTGAACGCGACGATCGAGGCGGCGCGGGCCGGCGCGGCCGGGCGGGGCTTTGCCGTCGTCGCCTCCGAGGTGAAGGCCCTGGCCACGCAGACGACGCGGGTGACCGACGAGATCGCGGGGCAGATCGCCCGCATCCAGGGGGCGACGGGTCAGGCCGTCACCGCGATCGACGGCATCACGGCGCGGATCGACGAGATCGATGCGGTTACCGCCACCATCTCGGGCGCGGTGGGCGAGCAGGGCGCGGCCACGAACGAGATCGTGCTCCGGGTCGGTCGCACCGCCGAGGGCACCCGGGCCGTGACCGGCCACGTCGCCGAGGTGGCCCAGGCGGCCGAGCAGACGGGCTTTGCCGCCGAGCACGTGCTGCAGGCGGCCTCGGAGCTGTCGAGCCAGGCCGAGCAGATGCGGCAGGAGGTGGCCCGCTTCCTCGTCGATGTCAGGGCCGCCTGAGACCGGCCGAGGAGATCTCTACCGGTCGAGCCGCGCCAGCGCCGCCGCGATCCGGGCGGCGCCCGGACCGGTGCCCGCGGGAACGGCGTGGCGGCGATCGAGAGCGATGGCGCCGCGGTGGCTCGCATGGGTGATGGCGATGGCCAGCGCATCCGCCGCGTCGGCGACCTTGAACTCCGCCTTGGGCAGCAGGAAGCGCACCATCGCCTGGATCTGCACCTTCTCCGCGTGGCCGGAGCCGGCCACGGTCTTCTTGATGAGGTTGGCGGCGTATTCCGCCACGGGCAGGCCGGCCAGAGCCGGCACCAGCAGCGCCACGGCGCGGGCATGGCCGAGCTTGAGCGTCGCCTGCGCGTCCTTGTTGACGAAGGTCTCTTCCACGGCAACCTCGTCGGGCGCGTGGGTCGCGACCACGCGGGTCAGCCCCTCGTGCAGTTCGCGCAGGCGCAGGGCCAGCGGCAGGTCGCCGTCGGAGGTGACGACGCCGCAGGCGAGGTAGGACAGCTTGGTGCCCTGGGCCGTGATCAGCCCCCAGCCGGTGCGGCGCAGGCCCGGATCGATGCCGAGGATGCGCACCTCGCTCGTCATGGCCTCGCGCCTCCCTGTCACTGCCGGAACCGGCTGGTTACGGCACGTACCGTGAACGGAGCGTTGCCGGAACCCCGCCGTCACCGGACGGCCACCTGCGTGGCGGCGGGGACTCTATCACGCAGACGTGATGGGAGACGAGGCTTGCCCCGTCACTGCAGCTTGAACTCGCCCTCCAGCCTCAGGGCCACCTCGTCGCCGAGCAGGGGCAGGAAGGCGTTCACCCCGAAATCGGAGCGCTTGATCACCGTCCAGCCGTCGAAGCCGACGGAGTAGATCTTGTCGACCGGATTGACCCCGGCCTGATTGAAGGTGGCGTCGAAGGAGACGGGCTTGGACACGCCGCGCAGGGTGAGCGTGCCGTTGACGCGCGCGGTGGTCGGTCCCGTCGGCTCGACCGACTGGCTCACGAAGGTCGCCTCGGGAAACTTCTCCACGTCGAGGAAGTCCGGCGTCTTGAGATGGGCGTTGAGCTTCTCGTTCAGCCCGTTGGCGCTGCCGGTGCCGATCTTCACGGACAGGCTGCTCTTGCCCGGCGCCGCCGGATCGAGGGCGAGTTCGCCCGACACTTCCGTGAACTGGCCGTAATAGGTCGAGAAGCCGAGATGGCTGATCGACCATGTGATCTTGCCGTGCGCGGTGTCGAGCCGGTAGCGGCCCGCCTTCACCTGCTTCGGGTCCTTGGTGAGGGCGGGGCCGGCCTCCTGCGCCGCGGCCCGTTCGGGCACGGCTCCGCCGGCACCGGCCAGCAGCAGGAGGGCGGCGAGGGCGAACATGCGCTTCATGCGGTCACCTTGTCGGTTGGGCCGGCCTGACGGATATGGCGTTCGGGCGGGCGCGGCAACGGACCCGTGAGGAACGACGCCCTCATAGGATCGGCAGGCGCGATGATCGGCAAGCTCAAGGGGCTGGTGGATTCCTACGGAGAGGATTTCGTGATCCTCGACGTCAACGGCGTCGGCTACGTCGTGCACTGCTCGGCCCGCACGCTGCAGCGCCTGCCCAAGCCCGGCGAGGCCGCGGATCTGGCCATCGAGACCCATGTCCGCGAGGACATGATCCGCCTCTACGGCTTCCGCTCGGATGCGGAGCGGGAATGGTTCCGCCTGCTCCAGACGGTGCAGGGCGTCGGCACCCGCGTGGCGCTCGGCGTTCTCTCGGTGTTGGAGCCGGCGCAGCTCGCCACCGCCATCGCCACCGGCGACAAGGGCTCGGTCGCCCGCGCCCCCGGCGTGGGCCCGCGACTCGCCGCCCGCCTCGTCGCGGAACTCAAGGACAAGGCCCCCGCCTTCGCGCCGGTGGATCCGGCCCTGGTGGCGCTGACCGGCGCCGTCGAGGACAGAACGGCGCCGCAGCCGGTCGCGGACGCGATCTCGGCATTGGTCAATCTCGGTTATCCCCAGGTCCAGGCCTCCGCCGCCATCGCCGCCGCGCTCAAGGGCGCGGGCGACGAGGCCGGTACCCTCGAGGCCAAGACGCTGATCCGTCTCGGCCTTCGGGAACTCGCCCGCTAGAGCATCGTCCCGAAAGGTGGCCGCCGGCTTTCGGAAAAAGACGATGCGAAACAGGAGGCTAGAACATTGTGCCGGATGCGATATCCGGCACGATGGTCTAGCGCCGCCGGCGAGGGAGCGCGCATCACCCGCCCTCGTCGAAGGGCGGCGGCTGGAGCTTGTGCCAAGCGGAGGCGATCCGCTCCGGCTTGACCCCGATCGCCTCGGCGCAGGCGAGCAGCGACGGTTCGTCGCTCATCACATGGTCGAGAACCGCTCCGAGAAAGCCGGGATCGCGGACGCTCTCGCGCAGCGTCCCGGGCTCCAGGCCGCTCGCGGCCACGAATCGGAACAGCCGATCCTCGTCGGCGACGAGCCATCCCAGCACGTCGGTCGCCAAGCCCTCGGCTCCCGCATCTCTATGATCAAGTTTGCGTTTCATCAACGAGTGGCAGTTTAAGAGAGGATGAGGGCCGGGCCACGGGGTGGAACGCCATCGCGACCGCGCCGGAGCAGGTCATGAAGAAAACCGTTCTTATCGTTGAAGACAACGAGCTGAACATGAAGCTCTTCAACGATCTGCTGGAGGCGCATGGCTACGCGACCCTCAAGACCGCCAACGGCATCGAGGCGATCGAGCTCGCCCGCGCCCATCATCCCAACCTGATCCTCATGGACATCCAGCTGCCCGAGGTGTCGGGGCTGGAGGTCACGAAATGGCTCAAGGACGACGACGACCTTCGTAACATTCCCGTGATCGCCATCACCGCCTTTGCAATGAAGGGCGACGAGGAACGCATTCGTGAAGGCGGCTGCGAGGCCTATTTGTCCAAACCGATCTCGGTTGCCAAGTTTTTGGCAACGGTCCGCAAGTACATTGGGGATGAGGGCGCCGCCTGAGGCCTCTCCGGCCTGAGCGCCGGGGCGGTCGTTCGGCCGCGCATCGGAGGAACGATGTCGGCTCGCGTCCTGATCGTCGATGATCTCTACCCCAACGTCCGGCTGCTCGAGACGAAGCTCTCGCTCGAGTATTTCGACGTCGTGGTGGCGATGAACGGCCCCGACGCCCTGGCGATTTGCGAGCGGGGCGCCTGCGACGTCGTTTTGCTCGACGTGATGATGCCCGGCATGGACGGCTTCGAGGTCTGCCGCCGGCTCAAGTCCAACCCTGTCACCGCCCACTTGCCCGTCGTGATCGTCACCGCTCTGGATCAGCCCGCCGACCGGCTGCGCGGTCTCGACGCGGGTGCCGACGACTTCCTCACCAAGCCTATCGACGACACCGCGCTGATGACGCGGGTGCGCAGCCTCGTGCGGCTCAAGGCCGTGTCCGACGAGTTGCGCTCGCGCGTGCTCGCGACCCGTGACATCGGCGGTCCCGATCCCTTGGCGCTCGCCACGTCCGATACCGGGGAAGGCGCCCGCATCCTCCTCGTGGAGGATCGGCCGGGTGCGATCGACCGCATCGCGACGGCGCTCGGGGAGCGCCACCACGTCACCGTGGAGAGCGACCCGCACCGCGCCCTGGTCATGGCGCCCGAGGGCGGCTTCGAGCTGGCCCTGGTGAGCCTGGACCTGGAGGGCTTCGACGGCCTGCGCCTGTGCAGCCAGCTCCGCTCCCTCGAACGGACGCGCAGCCTGTCGCTGATCATGATCGGCGAGATGCACGAGAGGGCCCGCGTGACCCGCGGACTCGAATTCGGCGTCAACGATTACCTGCTGCGCCCGATCGACCGCAACGAGCTGATCGCCCGGGTGCGCACGCAGGTGCGCCGCCGCCGCTTCTGCGAGACCCTGCGCGGGGTGCTGCAGGCCTCCATGGAGATGGCGATTACCGACGACCTGACGGGATTGCACAACCGGCGCTATCTCGACCGGCAGATCGGCACCGCCTTCGGCGAGGCGACGCACCACCAGAAGGGCTTGGCCTGCCTGTTGCTGGACATCGACCGCTTCAAGTCGATCAACGACACCTACGGCCACGAGGCCGGCGACGAGGTGCTGCGGGCGTTCGCCGAGCGCATCCGCCAGCAGGTGCGGCCGGTCGACATCCTGGCCCGCTACGGCGGCGAGGAGATCGTGATCGTGGTGCCCGGCGCGGACCTGCCCGAGGCGCGCGCCATCGCCGAGCGCATCCGCGAGCGGATCGAGGTGACGCCCTTCGGCATCATGGCCGGAGCCCTGGACATCTCCGTCACGGTCTCGGTCGGCGTCTCGGTGCGGCGCCCGACCGATACCAGCCCGGCCGACGTCATCAAGCGCGCCGACGCCGCGCTCTACCGGGCCAAGTCCTTCGGCCGGAACCGCGTCGAGGCGACGGCGGCCTAAGCGGCCGGTCGGCAGGGACCGTCAGACGGGCTCGCGATCCCCGCTTGCGACGCGGCTCGCCGCCGAGCTTGCCGCGGCCGGTCCGGACAGGCCCAGCAATCGCGCGATCTCGTCGCCCTCGCTCCCGTGGAGCAGGTCGGCCAGGGTGTAACCGTCGAGGACGGCGAGAAACGCCGCCAGCGCCTCGCCCAGGGCGCGTCGGAGGCGGCAGGGCGCCGTGATCGCGCAGGCCCCGCCCGAGAAGCACTCGACCAGGGCGAGGTCGTCCTCCGTCTGGCGCACCACGGCCCCGACCACGATTTCCGCCGGCGCCTGGGCGAGTCGCAAGCCGCCGCCCCGGCCCCGGATCGTCTGGATCAGCCCGAGGCGGCCGAGCTGGTGGACCACCTTCGTCAGGTGGCTTTCCGAAATCCCGTAGGCGCGCGCGATCTCGCCGATCGAACTCTGCCGAGGCTCGTGCAGGCCGACATAGATCAAGGTTCGTAGGGCGTAGTCCGTATAGCGGGTCAGGCGCATGATGGCTCCGAGCGGCCCTCAGGGCCATGGGATGCTGAGACCGGGCGCGTCGGAGCGCGGCGCGGAGGGATACCCAATCTGTCTATGGTTATAAGATACATTCTGCTTGCACCTTTTTCGAGGTCGCCATAAAAGGTTCATGTCAAATGAATCTTTGGAACGATCCATGCCCAGGCCGCTGTCACCCCAGACCATCGCCCTCATCAAAGCGACCGTGCCGGCCCTCGAAGCCCACGGCCTGACCATCACGCGGCGCATGTACGAGCGCCTGTTCGAGAACGCGGACATTCGGGATCTCTTCAACCAATCCCATCACGGCGAGACCGGCTCGCAGCCCAAGGCGCTGGCGCAGGCCGTCCTCGCCTATGCCCGCAACATCGACAATCTCGGCGTGCTGGCCGGCGCCGTCGAGCGCATCGCCCAGAAGCACGTCGCGCTCAACATCCTGCCCGAGCACTACCCTCACGTCGCGGACGCCCTGCTCGGCGCGATCGGCGACGTCCTGGGCGAGGCGGCGACGCCGGAGATCGCCGGGGCATGGGGCGAAGCCTACTGGTTCCTGGCGGAGCTGCTGATCGGCCGGGAGGCGGCGATCTACCGCGACCTCGCCGCCCGGCCCGGCGGCTGGAACGGCTGGCGCGACTTCGTCGTGGAGAGCGTCACCCCGGAGAGCGAGACGATCCGTTCCTTCGTGCTGGTCCCCGCCGATGGCGGGCCCGTGGTCCGTCACGAGCCCGGACAGTATCTCGGCTTCCTGTTCGAGTTGCCGGAGCACGGCGTGCTCAAGCGCAACTACTCGATCTCCTGCGCGCCGAACGACCGCGCCTACCGCATCACCGTCAAGCGCGAGACCGCGCCGGGATTGCCGGCGGGCATCGTCTCGAACTGGCTGCACGCCTCCGTCCGTCCCGGCAGCGCGCTGAAGGTCACCGCACCCGCCGGGGACTTCTTCCTCGACCGGCAGAGCGAGGCGCCGGTGGTGCTCGTCAGCGGCGGCGTGGGTCTCACGCCGATGGCGAGCATGCTCGAGACCCTCGCCGAGACCGGGCCGGAGCGGCCGACCTGGTTCGTCCACGGTGCCCTGAACGGGCGGGTCCACGCCATGCGCGACCATGTCCGCAAGCTCGTGGCGAGCCGGGAGAACCTGCGCGCACACGTCTTCTACGCGGAGCCGGAGGCAGGCGATCGCCCGGGCGAGCATTACGATGCCTCCGGGCTGATCACGGCGGAGTGGCTCGTCGCCCACACGCCGCGGGAGAGCGCCACCTACTATCTGTGCGGCCCCAAGCCGTTCCTCGCCGCCCTGGCCAACGGCCTCGTCGGGGCCGGCATTCCGCCCGAGCGGGTGCGCTACGAGTTCTTCGGCCCCGCCGACGACCTCTTGGAGGCACCCCGGCAGGCCGCCTGATCCGAATGCCGACGCCGGCTCCCGCCGGAGCCGGCGTCCGGCGGCTTCTCAGCCGCTGCCCGGATCGGTCTCGTCGCCCTGCGCCGGCACGCCGGGCTTGCCGTCGGTCTTCTCGTTGGGGTCCTTCACCGCGTCGGGGGCGCTGTTGGCGGGCTTGTCCCCGTCACCGCGCTCCCGCGACGTCTCGCGATCCTTCTCGTCCCGTCCGTCCATGATCCCCTCCCCTCGCGCTTGCCGCCCCTGAACCGATCAGGAGCGCTTAGCCCGCTCCGGTTCGCCGGCCACGGGCTCGCCCTCCCGCGGTCCGGCCGCGGCCTTGCGGTCGGAATGCCCTCCTGAGGAGCCGCCGATCGCGGGCGGCGCGCGCCCCGTCTCGGCCTTTCCGTCCGCCCCTGTGCCCCATTCTCCGCGCCGCTCGGCATCCGAGCGGCCGGCCGAACCCTGCCCGGTGATCGCCGCCTGCTCGGGGGTCTGGTGACCGCCGCCGGCCGGGTGGGGTCCGCGCGAGCCCACCGCCTCGTCGGGCTTGCGGGTGCCGGTGTTGCTCAGATCCTCGTCGGGCCGGTTCTCATTTCCCATGGCGCGGCGCCTCTTCCTGACCCACGGCGGCGGTGGCGCGCTCGACGGCCTCCTGGGCCTTGGCATCGAGCCCGGCATCGGGCTTGAGCGGCGTCGTGGAGGGGTCGGAGATCCGGCGCAGGTTCTCCTCCGGCGTCTCGGCTTCCGTCTGCTCCACCGCGTCCTGGCGCGGGGTGCCGGAGGCGAGGCGCGCGGCCTCGGAGAGCCCATCGGGATTGCTCTTCAGGTCGGCCTGCGTCCGCGAGGGGAGACCGACATCGAGGGGCGAGTCGGAGCCGAGATCCTGGCCGTTGCGGTCGGCATAGGCATCGAACGTCTTGAGCGACGGCCGCGAGCGGTCGTTGTCCGTCATGTCATCCTCCTGATCTGACCGGGACAACAATCCGGGACCGGAGGAGTTGCGGCGCGGGTCCGTCGCAGGGCCCGCGCCGCAGCGGAAGCTAGCCGATGCCCTCGAACAGCACCGACGAGATGTAGCGCTCGGCGAACGAGCAGGCGACGGTGACGATGCGCTTGCCCTGGAACTCGGGCCGGGAGGCCAGTTCCAGCGCCGCGGCGACGTTGCCGCCCGTCGAGATGCCGCCGGGAATGCCCTCGAACTTGGCCAGATCGCGGGCGGTGTCGACCGCCTGCTGGTTCGTGACCTTGAGAACGCCGTCGAGCACGTCCGTGTGCAGGTTCTCGGGGATGAAGCCCGCGCCGATGCCCTGGATCTTGTGGGGGCCGGGCTGGCCGCCGGAGATGACGGGGCTGTCCACCGGCTCCACCGCGAAGACCTTGAGGTTCGGCAGCCGGGGCTTGAGCACCTCGCCCACGCCCGTCACCGTGCCGCCGGTGCCCACGCCCGCCACGAAGGCGTCGAGCCGGCCCTGCGTGTCGTTCCAGATCTCCTCCGCGGTGGTCTTGCGGTGAATCTCGGGGTTGGCGGGGTTCGAGAACTGCTGCGGCATCACCGCGCCGTCGATCTCGCTCAGCAGCTCCTCGGCGCGGGCGATGGCGCCCTTCATGCCCTGCGGGCCCGGGGTCAGTTCGAGCTGCGCGCCGAGGAAGGCGAGCATCTTGCGCCGCTCCAGCGACATCGTCTCCGGCATGACCAGGATCAGGCGGTAGCCGCGGGCGGCGGCCACGAAGGCCAGCGCGATGCCCGTGTTGCCCGAGGTCGGCTCGACCAGCGTACCGCCCGGCTTGAGCCGGCCCGAGGCTTCGAGCGCGTCGATCATGTTGACGCCGATGCGGTCCTTGACGCTCGCGATCGGGTTGAAGAATTCGAGCTTGAGCAGGATCTCGGCATCGACGCCGCGCTCCTTGGTGAGCCGGTTGAGGCGCACGAGCGGAGTGTTGCCGATGGTCTCGGTGATCGAGCCGTAGACGCGGCCGTGCCCGGGCTTACGGGCTTCCGGGGTCGAGGTGTCAGTCATCGTCTGTCCGCTCCCAAAAGCGCTCGCCGCCGCGACGGAGGCCGTTCCGGCGAAGGCGAGCGCGGCAAAACACGGATCGGAACCGTCGGCCGCGCGAGGGGCGGGCCGCAGGCTTCGAGGCGGCCGGTCTCGCGCCGGATCGCGCGGTGGACCCGCCCGGTCAGGGTGCTGGCCGCCGGGGCGACGCGTAGCCGATTTCGCAAACCCCGTCGAGGTTTGCGCATGGCGGATACCGCCGCTTTACACGGCCGGCGTCGGGCAGAGCTTGCGCGGAGAATTTTATTTTATCTTTTGGCGCCCGAACGACAGTATTGTCATCCCGGCGGCGGGCCCGGCGAGGCTGCGGGCGGCCACCTCAGGCGGCCAGAAGGCTGGTCGCGAGGACCAGGAGGCCGAGACCGGAGCCGGTGGCGAGGGCGGCCAGGGCGGCGGCCCCTTCGTGGTGGGCGCGGATGAAAGCGTAGCGCGTCGCGGCCCTATGGGCCGGCCGCACCGTCGGGACGACACGCTGGTGAGTCCGGTCGATCCGCATTCCGCCTCTCCGCCTGACCGGCCGCGCGGAGCGCGGCCGAGAGGGGCGAGGAAGCGGCCCGGGAGACTGACGGACGGTGAATCCGCAGGCGGGCTCGCGAATCGTCGTCAACGGCGGCTTAAAGCGACCGGTCGAAGCGCAGCACGCCGTTCGGGCTCTGGATCACGAGCTGCGAATCCACGAGGTCCCACTTGCCCGCCGTGCGCAGGGCGACGAGGAAGGCCTGCTCGGTGGCGGCCAGGGCCTTGTCGCAGCTCTTCTTGGTCAGCGCGAGCGGACCGACGGCGAGCTGCTGCTCGCGCAGGGGGAAGGCGGTGGCGGTGAAGGTGTTGCAGCCGCCGTAGCCGCGAGCGCGGTACTGCGCGTCGATGATGAAGCTCGGCCGGTCCGCGCCGGTGAACGGCTTCCCGTTCATGCTGACTGCGGTCCAGATCGCGCCCAGCGGAAAAATCTTCTCCGTCGGCTTGGCGCCGGGGACGTATTGGGGCTTCTTCTGGGGCTGTTGGCCCGCACCGAAACCGGACGGATTGCCGCCGCCCATGCTCATCTGTGCGGCGGCCGGCACGGCGGCCAGCGCTCCCGCGGCAACCGCGCAGGCCAGCGCAGTGGTCAGCATTCTGTTCATGGTTCAGCCCCCTTTCTGCTCGGCTGCCTCGCCCCGGACTTCTGCCCGATCGCAGGACGACCCGACACGGTCCTTACACCCCGCCGCGATGCCGGTATTCCTCGCGTCCGTCCCAACCTGTGGGAAGAATCGTGCCGCCGGTCGCGAACCGGCGGAATCGTCACAGATTCAAGCACAATTATGGTCGAGGCGCGCCGATCTCCGATCCGGCCCCGACGATTCGATTCTCGCGCCTTGCCGAAACGAACCCGCCGCTCCGACCGTTGAACGCTTCGACGCGGGCGCGAAGGCGCGATCGAGGAGCGAGGAGAGCGGCTTGACGGGATCGGACGAGGGCGTGGCGAGCGGCACGTCGCCCAACACCATGACGGCGGCCCAGTGCCGGGCCGCGCGGGGCCTGCTCGGATGGTCGGCGGCGGATCTCGCCGGCCGGTCGGGGCTGGACGAGGGCTTCGTGCAGACCTTCGAGGCCGGCACGGGCGATCCCGCGTCGGGCCGGATCGAGGCGCTGCGCAGCACCCTGATGCGGGCCGGGATCGTCTTCACCGACGGCGCGACGCCGGGCGTACGCCTCTCCGAGCAGCAGCGCGGGGGCAACGAGGGCACCCGCCTCGGCGACCTCACGACGGAGAACGACCGCTGAGAGCGGTCAGGCGGTCGCCAGGGCCTTGAGGTCGAAGCCCGGATCGGCGGCCTGCTCGGGCGTAAGGCTCTTGGCCGAAGCCAGCAGGCGCCGGGCCGCCATGTGGTCGGCCGGGCGATCGACCGACTCGACGGCGCTCAGCGCGCCGTCGCGGAAGCGGAAGACGGAGAATCCGGCGCCGGCCCGACGCAGGACGCTGGCATCGCCCGGACCCGCGAGGCCGGCGATCTGGAGCTTGCGCGGACCCTGATCGCTCCAGAACCAGGGCACCGCGTCGTAGGCTGCAGGCCGCCCGTTGAGCCGTGCGGCGAGGCAGCGGCCCTGATCGACCGCGTTCTGCACCGATTCGATGCGCACCCGGTCGCCGCCGGGCAGGCCGTGGGCGAAGCGGCTCGGGAAGCGGACGCAATCGCCGATGGCCGAGACCGCCGGATCGGGCGTGGCGAGGAAGGCATCGACCTCGATGCCGTCGCGCACGGGCAGGCCGGCGGCTTCCGCAAGCTCCTGGTTCGGCAGGACGCCGATCCCGACGAGCACGAGATCGGCAGGCAGCCGGTGCCCGTCGGCGGTCCGCACGGCGACCGCCCGCCCCCCTTCCCCCTCGATGGCGGTGACGCCCGCCTCGAACAGGAAACGGACTCCGGCCTCCTCGTGGAAGGCGCGGAACGCCTCCGAGGTCTCGAGCGAGACCGCCCGCGCCATGACGCGAGCGGCCGCCTCGATCACCGTGACGGACAGGCCCCGACCGGCGCAGACCGCAGCGAATTCGAGCCCGATGAAGCCCGCGCCCACCACGACGATGCGGCCGGCGCTCTCGATGGCCGCACGCAGGGCGTCGGCGTCGTCGAGGGAGCGGAGCTGGCGCACGCCCGCGAGTTCGGCGCCGGGCACCGGCAGGGGCCGGTTGCGGGTGCCGGTGGCGAGGACGAGGTGGTCGTAAGGGAGACTTTCGCCATCGTCGAGGCGCACCTGCCGCCCCTCGCGGTCGATCCGCGCCGCGCGGGTCTCGGGGCGGTGGCTGATCGCGTGGTCGGAAAAGAAGCTCTGCTGCCGCAGCAGGAGGCCGCGGGCATCGGTCTTGCCGGCGAGGTAGGCCTTGGACAGCGGCGGGCGCTGATAGGGCAACGCCGCCTCCTCGCCGATCAGGGTGAGGCCTCCGGCAAAGCCCGCCTCCCGCAGCGAGGCCGCGGCCTGGAAGCCGGCCTGGCCCGCGCCGACGATGACGATGTCGTTGACGCTCATGGACCGGCCTCGGCGGGGCTGCGGGCGGATTTGCCGGCGACGCCGTCCGAGCCGTTGACGGGGAAACCGCCGGGGATGCTCGGGAGGAAACGGCTGCCCTCCCGCACGAGGTAGTCCCAGAACGCGTCCGAGGCCGGGCCGAGCACCTTGTCGGCGCGCCGCACCACGTACCAGTCGCGCCGGATCGGCAGGCCCTCCACGTCGAGCAGGGCGAGGCGTCCGGCCGCGACCTCCGAGGCGACGGTGTGGCCGGACAGGAGCGCGATGCCCAGCCCCGCCATCACCGCCTGCTTCAGGGTCTCGTTCGAGCCGGAATCGATACCGAGCTTGGCCCGGCGGATCATCACGCCGTTCATGAATTCCTCGAACACCGAGCGGGTGCCCGAGCCCTCCTCGCGCACGAGAAAGGATTCCTCCGCGAGATCCGCCCGGGTCAGCCCGCGGCGTCCGATCATCGGGTGGTCGGGGGCGGCGATCAGGACCAGGGGATGGGGTCCGAAGGTCTCGGCCTCGATGGCGAAGTCCCGGGGCGGACGGCCCATGATCGCGAAGTCGATGTCGTAGTTGCGCAGGGCCTCGATCGTGTCCTGGCGGTTGCCGACGGTGAGCGCGATCTCGACCTTCGGATGGCCCTCCATGAAGCCGGCGATCACGGGCGGCGCGAAGTACTTCGCCGTCGAGACCACGCCGAGGCCGACCCGGCCCCCGCCGCCGCCCTTCAGGGTGCGCAGGCGGTCGGTGCAGGTTTCCAGAACCGTGTTGATGCTGTTGATCGCCCAGAGCATCTCGCGGCCCGCATCGGTGGGCTTGAGGCCGGTGGGCGTGCGGTCGAACAGGAGCAGGCCCGCCTCCTCCTCGAGCTGGCGGATGCGTGCGTAGAGCGCGGCGGAGGTGACGTTGAGCTCCTGCGCGGCCCGGGTCATGGTGCCGAGCCGCGCCACCGCGGCGACGGCCTGAAGCTGCTTGAGCGAGAGGTTGCGCATGCCTCGTTTTTAGTTTTTTTGCAGGGCACCACAAGTTTTTTTAGAAATCTTTCGACAGCAGTCCCGTGCCGTCTGGCGCTGCCGCCCCGCTGCGGCGTATCATGGTCCGCGGTCGCCTGCATGCCTCACGGCGGACATGGCCGGCCAGAACGCCGCGCAGGGCGCAGAATGCGAACGCGGCCTCGACGGGAGCGAGCCTTAAGACGATGACGAAGCCCAACGGGTCCTCCCTCGACGATCACCTCGACGCCGAGGTGGCGCGGGACGCCTCCCTGGCGGACACCGCCGCCACGATCCGGGCGCTGGCCGCCGCGGCGATCGAGGTGAGCGAGATCGTCGGGCGCGGCTCCCTGGCCGGCGACCTCGCCGCGCAGGGCGAGCACAACAGCGACGGCGACGTGCAGAAGGCACTCGACGTGATCGCCCACAAGCGCTTCATGCAGGCGTTGGACGAGGCTCCCGTGGCGCAGGTCGCCTCAGAGGAAGCCGAGGACATGGTGGCGCTGAAGGCCGACGCGCCGCTCGCCGTGGCGATCGACCCGCTCGACGGCTCGTCCAACATCGGCGTCGGCATGGTGGTCGGCACCATCTTCGGCATCCGCCCGGTGGTCCGCGGCCAAGAGGGCGGAGACCCGAACGCCTCCTTCCTGACCCCCGGTACGACGCAGACGGCCGCCGGCTTCGTCGTCTACGGCCCGGCCACCACCTTCGTGATCACGCTGGGCAACGGCACCCGCATCTTCACCCTCGACCGGGCGGCGGGCGTGTTCCGGCTCACCCACGACGCGATGCGGATCGTGCCGAGCGCCAACGAGTACGCGATCAACGCCTCGAACGCGCGCCACTGGGACGGGCCGATCAAGAGCTTCATCGAGGATTGCCAGCGCGGCACGGAAGGCCCGCGCGACCGCGACTTCAACATGCGCTGGACCGCCGCCCTGGTGGCGGATGCGCAGCGCGTGCTGATCCGCGGCGGCATCTTCCTGTATCCGGGCGACAACCGGAAGGGCTACGCGCAGGGGCGCCTGCGCCTCCTCTACGAGACCGCGCCGATCGCCTTCCTGATCGAGCAGGCCGGCGGCGAGGCCACCGACGGGCAGGCCCGCATCATGGAACGGGTCGCGAGCAAGATCCACGAGCGCTCGCCGCTGGTGTTCGGCTCGGCGGAAGAGGTCGCCTGCGTCGCCAAGTACTACGACGGGCGCCAGCCCACCGCCGGCCGCTCGCCCCTGTTCGGCCAGCGCGGCCTGATGCGCAGCTAGAGCGCCCGCCCCAAGCCCCACACCGTCCATGTCGGCGCGTCACCCCATCATCTCGGTCACCGGCTCCTCGGGCGCCGGGACCACCTCGGTCCGCAACACCTTCGAGCAGATCTTCCGCCGGGAGGATGTCAGCGCCGTCTACATCGAGGGCGACGGCTTCCACGCCTTCGACCGCGACACCATGCGCGCGATGATGGCGCACGAGCCGACGCTGAGCCACTTCGCCCCCCGCGCCAACCTCCTCCCCGAGTTGGAGGAGGTGTTTCGCAGCTACAGCGAGTCCGGCACCGGGCGCACCCGGCACTACGCCCACGACGACGCGGACGCGATCCGCTACGGCGTGCCCGCCGGCGCGTTCACGCCCTGGGAGCCGTTCCAGCCGGGCTCGGACCTTCTGTTCTACGAGGGCCTGCACGGCTGCGTGGTCGACAACGCCGTCGATCTCGCCCGCTATCCCGACCTGAAGATCGGGGTCGTGCCGGTCATCAACCTCGAATGGATTCAGAAGCTGCACCGGGACCGCTCGACCCGGGGCTACTCGACGGAGGCCGTCACCGACGTGATCCTGCGGCGGATGCCCGATTACGTGCAGACGATCTGCCCGCAATTCTCGTGGACGGACATCAACTTCCAGCGGGTGCCGACGGTCGACACCTCCAACCCCTTCATCGCCCGCTGGATTCCGACGGCCGACGAATCGATGGTGGTGATCCGCTTCAAGGACCCAAAGGGGATCGACTTCTCCTATCTCGTGTCGATGATCCACGACAGCTTCATGAGCCGGGCCAATTCCATCGTCATCCCCGGCGGCAAGCTCGATCTGGCGATGCAGCTCATCCTCACGCCGATCATCATGCAGCTGGTGGAACGGCGGCGGCGGCTCGCGTGAGGCCGCCCGATCCCTAGGGACTCGCGCCTTCCGAGACCTCGCTCCGTGCGTTCTCCTGCCGCTCACCCCGCGGCACGCCCTGCGCGTCCAGGAACGCGGCGACCGCCCGCGAAAACTCCGGCGTGCGCAGGTAGCCGTAGGATTTGTGGCGGTTCGCCCCGCCCTTCGGCCGCCGGTAGGCGTTGATGACGGGGCAGTCGACGACGCCGACGCCGGCCTCGTTCGGGACGTAGGATGCGGCCAGGACGGTGCCGACGGTCGCCACGTCCTCGCGGTCGCCGAGATTGCTCCAGCGGGCCACCGCCTCGGGCACCCTCAGATCGCCGTGCTCGGCGGCGAGCCGGTGCTTGATCTCGGCGAGCCCCAAGGGTGCGCCCATGGTGACGAAGTGGGAGACCGGCGGCCGGTACCCCTCCTGCTCGAGCAGCCGCAGCACGTCGTAAGCGATCAGCGAGCCCATGGAATGGGCGGCGACGAGCAGCGGTCGCCCGGCATGGCGCTCGAACGCCTCCCGCAACCGGTCTCGCGCCGCCTGACGGAAGAGAATGTCCTCGTGATAGCCCCAGAGGTCGTCGAGGCGATGCTCGATGATGACGTCGTCGAGAACCTGCCGGCCGATCCGGTCCTGGCACCATTCGACGACGCGGTAGAGCCGGTCCGTCAGGGTCGGGGCGCTGATCCCGTCCGGGCTCGGGAAAGGACCCCGCCCCCGGGCCGCGTAGTAGGGCTCCCGGTTGCGGGTCTCGCAGAGCGGCGCGTCGTAGCGCAGGTCGGCCCAGTAGACGAAATCGAAGGGCAGATCCTCCCGGTCCCGGCCGAGGTTGCGCCGCATCCCCTCGCGGATCGCCTGCCCCCACCACGCCTGCTTCTCCTCACGGGGCGGCTTGTTGGCCAGGCCGTGGATGCCGAGGATGAGAGGGCGGTCCTGCATCGGTGGAGAGAAGAGGGTTCGGCACGGTCCGGTGGCCGGCGCGGTGCCGGATCGTCCGGGCATATAGTGCACGAGTGCAGGCGGCCCGCGCGACAAATTGGGCAAGGCCGTACCGTCCGGTGCCGGCGCTGTCAGGGCGGATCGCGCGCGCGGCCCGCCCTGACAGCGCCGGCTTTTTGCGTGAAGGCGGCGAGCATCTTTCCGGCCGACGCCCTAGATCGGTGTTAGGAAGCCTCATTCATCCCGAGTGCCGGCCGCCGATCTAGGCGGTGCGGCGCATCGCCTGCCCCGAGCCGTTCCATGACCATCATCGCACCCTC
Organism: Methylobacterium sp. NPDC097929; assembly: GCF_049543375.1. Taxonomy (NCBI): domain Bacteria; kingdom Pseudomonadati; phylum Pseudomonadota; class Alphaproteobacteria; order Hyphomicrobiales; family Methylobacteriaceae; genus Methylobacterium; species Methylobacterium sp. NPDC097929. Next base: position 297,770 of record NZ_JBMVEP010000004.1, read on the forward strand.
GATCCTCGCCGCCGACTTCGCGAGGCTCGGCGAGGAGACGCGGGCGATCGCGCAGGCCGGCGCCGACTGGATCCATCTCGACGTGATGGATGGGCATTTCGTGCCCAACATCAGCTTCGGCCCGGCCGTGGTGAAGGCGCTGCGGCCCTGCACCGACACGTTCTTCGACGTCCACCTGATGATCGCCCCGGCCGATCCCTACCTCGCCGCCTTCGCCGAGGCCGGGGCCGACGCCATCACCGTCCATGTCGAGGCGGGCCCGCATATCCATCGCTCGCTCCAGACGATCCGAGCCTTGGGCAAGCGCGCGGGCGTGGCGCTCAACCCGGGCACGCCGGCCTCGAGCATCGAGCCCCTGCTCGACATGCTCGATCTCGTGCTGGTGATGTCGGTCAATCCGGGCTTCGGCGGGCAGAGCTTCATCGACTCGTCGCTGGAGACCATCGCGCGCGTGAAGGCGATGACGGCCGGCCGCGCCATCGACATCTCGGTCGACGGCGGCATCACCCCCGAGACGGCCGGAGCGGCGGCGCGGGCCGGGGCCGGCATCCTCGTCGCCGGCTCGGCCGCCTTCAAGGGCGGGCCGGACGCGTACGGAAAGAACGTCGCCGCGATCCGCGAGGCGGCCCAATCGGCCACCGGGCGGGACGGCGTGCGATGCTGAAGGCGCTGATCTTCGACGTCGACGGGACGCTCGCCGAAACTGAGGATCTGCACCGGCAGGGCTTCAACCGCGCCTTCCGGGCGCTCGGCCTGCCCTGGTACTGGTCGCCGGAACTCTACGCCGAACTCCTCAAGGTGATGGGCGGCAAGGAACGGCTCCTCCACTACATCGAGCGGTTCCATCCCGAGGAGGCAGCCGGGCTGAAGGCCCGCATGCCCGAGATCCACGAGCTCAAGACGCGCTCCTACGGCGAGCTGGCACGCAGCGGCGGCCTCTCCCTGCGTCCCGGCGTGCGCCGCCTCGTCGAGGAAGCGCGGAGGCAGGGCGTGCGGCTGGCCGTGGCCACCACCACCAGCCGGCCGAACATCGACCTCCTGCTCGAACTCAACTTCACCGAGGGGGCACAGCCCTTCGACGTGATCGCGGCCGGCGACGAGGCGGCGCAGAAGAAGCCCGCCCCGGACATCTTCGCGCTCGCCGTCCACCGCCTCGGCATCGACCCGTCCGAGGCGATCGCCTTCGAGGATTCGGCGGCCGGCATCCGCTCGGCGCTCGCCGCCGGCCTGCCGGTGCTCGCCACCCGCAGCCGCTACACGCGAACCCACCGGCTCGACGGAGCCTTCTCCGCCGTCTCCGATCTCGGCGAGCCCGAGGCCCCCCACCACCACATCCAGGGCTTCACTTGGCCCGACGGCGTCGTCACCCTCGACGGCTTGCGCGACTGGCATGCGGGGCACCTGCACGGGGCGGCTTGAGGCGCGGCGCACGGCCGCCGCAGCGGCGGTCCGCAGAGCTCTCACCACATGCGGGCAGCGATTTCCCGTTCCTCGGCGCCCATCACGTCGGCATAGATCGCCGTCGTGGCGATGTCGGCATGGCCGAGCCAGCGCTGCACGAGGTTCAGCGGTATCCCCGAGCGTACCGCGTGGACGCCGAAGCCGTGCCGCAGGCCCTTCGGCGAAGCCTGCAGGCCCGTGATGCCGGCCGCTGCCATCACGTTCTTGACATGCCGCCATGCCGTCGTCCGTCCCCAGCTCCAGAGGGAGCCCGAGGCGCCGGGGAGCTGACCGAGTTGCGTCACGACCGCCTCGGGCACCGGCACCTCACGAACCATCGTCCGGCCACGCTTCTTCAGCGAACGGATCGCGACGCTGCCGCCGGGATCGAGGTCCGTGACCGAGAGTGCCAACGCCTCCGAGAGACGGCAGCCGGACCAAGCCAGGAGATGACAGAACGCCTTCAACTCGGGCCCCGCGCGATCCGCCGCGTCGAGAAAGCGGCGGCGCTCATCGGGATTGAGGTACTTGCGGTGTCCGCGCGGCGTGTGGAGACGCCAACTGACCGGTCGCGGATGCGACATGGAGGAAAGCTTTCCTGATGACTTGCCATCCCGCGCAAGCCGATTGCGGCCGAGCTTGGAGCGGAATTCCCCATTCTGTTCCAGCGCTGGGAATGTGAACGCATGCAACGACTTATGGCGCCCAGTCGGGAGGTAAAGCACAGGTTGTAGGACTTAACAAGCTTAAAAGACAATGTTTTTCAGTCGTGTAAACAGAATGGGGAATTCTGTTCCGCAATCTTTGCGGGATAGGACAGATGATTGGACAATGTTATTTAAGTATTTCTTGTTACCTTGAGTTGCTTGAGACCCAGGGCAGTCGCGACTATTTCAGGGCAGTCAAGCTCACTTTCATACGCATCCTCCTAAATCCACGGAGACTTCCGTTCGCCGCTCGGGCAACGGTCCGTCCGCTGCCGTACTCTTGGCGTGCAGGCCCCGCAGCACCGACCGCCTCCCTTCCGCGCGTCACGAACCGCTTTCAGCCGGCACCGGACCACCGGTCATGAGAACACCGCGCGGACACCGGTCCGGAGGCCCGGAGGCGCTGTTCGTGGGCTTCGCCTGCACGCTCGTGTTCCTCCTGTTCCTCGCCATGACCGTCGGCGGCGCGCTGGTCGGCGACGCCCGTCAGGAGGGAGCCGCATGCGTGAAATCGTGCCGCTGAGCCTGCGCCGGCTCGGTGAGTGGCTGCTGTTCGGCCTGCTGTTCGCCGTCTTGGGCTTCCACATCGTCCGCAGTGCCGCGGATCTGTTTCTGTCCTCGTGCCCGGCCCACGACACGATCAGCGAGCAGGTCGCCGCGAGGGAGGCGTGCTCCGATGTCGAGCGATAGCGGGCCGGGCGGGCTCGCCCGTCCTCCGCAGCATGACGTTGGCGCTGCCGATGTCCTGCCGACGCGGAGATCGGGGGGCCGCGAGGGCGGCCTGCACCCGGCCGTCGCGCGCGTGCTGAGACGTCGCGGCATCGCATCGGCCGACTTTCGCTCGGCCTGTCGGGAAGCTCTGAGCCTCTTGGGCGACCAGCCCGCCATCAGCGCCCGCATGCAGGTGGCTGCCGCGCTGGCGGCGGCACCGGGCGGACGGCTCTGCGACGTGGGCGGCAGCACCTCCGCCTACCTCGTGGTCGCACATGCCCTCGGAACGCAGGTGAGCGTCGTCGATACGCTGCCCTACCTGGATGCCGACCCGGGCACGGCGCCGGGCTTCGTCGCGGAGGTGCGGCGGCGCCTGGAGCTGTTCGACCGCCTCGGAATCCGTATCGAGCGCCAAGACGTCTTCGCGACCGGGCTTCCCCCGGCGGCCTACGATGCGACGGCCGCCTTCGAGACGATCGAACACTTCGCGCATTCGCCCAAACCGGTTCTGGCGGCGATGGCGGCCAGCCTCAAGCCCGGGGGGCGTCTCTGCCTTTCGACACCGAACATCGCCCGGATCGAGATGCGCCTGCGTCTCCTCGCCGGGCGCACCGTGCACGAACGCTTCGTGCCGTTCTTCCACGACGGCAACCCGTTTCTCGGTCATCACCGGGAATATACCCTGGCCGAGTTTCGGGCATTGCCGGAGCTTCTGGGACTGGACCCGGTGGCCGTGTTCACGGTCAACGCCGCCTACGAGAGCCGCAAGCGCAAGTCGGCCGCGCAGCGGCTCCTGCTCAGCCTGGAGGAGCGCCACGGTTTGGGCGACAGGCTTCTGCCGCCGACCTGGCGCAAGCATGTCTGGCTGGAAGCGCGCCGCCGATGATGCAGATCTCGGGTCGGCAGACCCGTGCGGCCGTCTCGCCGCCGCATTCGCACGGAGGGTCCGAGAGCCGCGCAGGCCCGAACAATCTTCCTGGGCAGCGCCGGGAGTAGCGGCAGCTCGGTGCGATGCGGGGATGGCGCCTCTTCGATCCGTTTCGGGCTTGCGCGGAGGTGGCATTGCCCCATGGCGCAGGCGCTTGCGGACGGCATGCGATCACGCCGTCATCGCGGCGACGCCCAGGTCGTGACTGCACGCGATCGGAGGGAGGCGGAGGCAGGCTCAGGGATGACCGGCTCCTGCGCGATCGATGGCAGCATGCGCGGCGCTCGTCCCCGATTGCGGCAGGCGGATCGCTCCTGATCCGAGTCGCACGCTCGTCATCGCCTCGCGTCTTCCCAATCGCCCCCCACGCGGTCTATCAGGGCGGCCGTCTTCCGCTTCCGGGTCGCGGGTCCCGGAACGGCGCCGCGCCGGCCGTCAGCGGCCCCCGTGCGGGAGGCCGGGACTCTGCCGCGTCGACGTCACACCGCCGGACCGTGGAGCCTGATGCGCGAGCCGAACGCGATCGATTTCTGGCGCGGCTTCGCGCTGGTGACGATTTTCATCAACCACATCCCCGGCAATTTCTTCGAGCGCTACACCTTCTCCCAGTACGGCATCTCGGATGCCGCCGAGCTGTTCGTGTTCCTGGCCGGTTGGTCGATCGGGCTGGCCACCCGCGGGCGGGACGGCCTGCCGGAGCCGCGCCTGATGACGGTGCTGCGCCTGCTTTCCCGCACCGTCGAGGTCTACCGGGCTCAGATCACCATCATGGCGCTCGCGCTCGCCATGATCGCCGCCTGCGCGCTCTATCTCGACAACCCGCTCATCCTCGAATGGCACAATGCCGGCGGCTTCTTCGCCGACCCGATCCAGACCATGGTCGGGGTCGTGCTGCTGACGCACCAGCTCGGCTTCTTCAACATCCTGCCGCTCTACGTGGTGCTCATCGCCATCGCGCCCGCCGTGGTGCTGATCGGCCGCGTCAGCCGGACCCTGCTGCTCGCGCTCTCGCTCGCGCTCTACGGGGCGAGCCTCGTCTTCGAGTGGAACTTCCCCTCCTGGCCCGGCGAGGGCGACTGGTTCTTCAACCCGCTCTGCTGGCAGCTCCTGCTCGTGCTGGGCTTCCTCGCGAACGAGGCCACCCGGGAATCCGACCGCCTGCGGCGCCTGTGGCGGCGCCTGACGCCGCTCGGCATCGGCATCGTCATCGTCGGCTTCGTCCTCGCGGTGCTGGAGTTGCGGCCCGATCCGATGCTGGCGCCGGAGCCGCGCCTCGTGTTCACCTTCGACAAGACCTATCTCTCGCCCGCCCGGCTCATCCACTTCTGCGGAATGATCCTGGCCTTCCAGGCGGTCTACGCACTCGTCGCGCCGCGGCTCGGCCCGCTTGCCCGGTTTCTGTCAGGTTTGGGGCGCAACTCCCTCGCGGTCTTCTCGATGGGATCGCTGTTGAGCCTCGCTGCACAATTCGTGCGCTTTCAAACGGGCGGCGGTATCATCGTTGACATTTCGGTCGTAGGTTTCGGCCTGTTTGCACTGGGTTTCACCGCATGGTTCGTCGAATGGCGTTCCCGCAGGCCGCGGCCAACGCGCAAGGCGCCCGACACCGCCTCGCCCGCGGATTCATCCTCTGGCTCGGCCTGAGCCTGGGTCTCGGCTGTGCCGCCTCCGCACGCGGCGAGACCGTGACGACGACAGCCGCGCCGCCCGCCGCGGCCGAGACGCTGGATCTGAGCCTGTCGCCCGAGTGCCGGGTACCGGGCTCGAAGCTCTACACCCTGGCCCGGCTCAACGCGGTCAAGGCCGCACTCAAGGAGAAGCGGCCGGTCCGCGTGCTCGCGATCGGCTCCTCCTCGGCCGGGCTCGGCGCTTCCGCGAGTTATCCGGTCAAGCTGGAGAACGCTCTCGAACAGGCCCTGCCCGACGTTCAGGTCGAGGTCGAGGCCCGCGGTCTTCCCGGCGAGGTGGCGAGCGGGGCGGGCGAGCGGCTGCGCACCATGGTCGCCGAGCTGGAGCCCGACCTCGTGGTCTGGCAGGTCGGCACCAACGACGCGCTGGCCCGCGTCGACATCGAGGCCTTCGGCGAGGCTCTCGACGAGTCGGTGCAGTGGATCAAGTCCCACGACATCGACATCGTGCTCATCGACCCCGTCTTCACGGAGAGTCTGGCCGACGACGCCTACTACACGCAGATGGTGCGCACGGTGCAGGACGTGGCCCGCCGCGAGGCGGTGCCCCTGGTCCACCGCTACGCGGCGATGCGCTTCCTCTCGACCCAGCGCACCAGCGAGGCCCACATGCTGGGCCGCCACTTCCGGCTCAACGATCTCGGCCTGCGCTGCATGGCCGAGCACGCCACGCGGGCGATCTCGCTGTCGCTGCTGCAGCCCGACGCGGTGAAGGGCGATGCCGCCAACCCGGGGGCGACGAAGCCGGATGCCGTCAAATCGGACGCGGCCAAATCCGATTCAGCCAAGACCGGTACGCCGGGCGCCGCGCCGACACGCGATCCGTAGCGCCGACGGGCCTTAACCGGCCCGAAACGCCGCCGCCTCTACGCTGACGGCGGAGCGTGCCGGCCTCCTCCGCGGCCCGGCGCCCCGTTCGGATGGCGCCCCATGGCAGCGGACAAGATGATCGCGGGGCGGCCGGAGGCCCTGCCTCCCTTCGAAACGGTCCTGGCCCGGCTGCGCGCGACGCCCGCCGTCTCGGCGCTCGGGGTGTTTTCCGTCCGGATCGGCGCGGCGGGCTTCGCCTACGCCGCGCAGGTCATCATGGCGCGCATGATGGGCGGGGCGGAGTACGGGATCTTCGCCACCGTCTGGGTCTGGATCGCCATCCTCGGACACACCGCGACGCTCGGCCTCTCGCAGGGGGCCTGCCGCTTCCTGCCCGCCGACCAAGCCCTCGACCGGCTCGACAGCGTGCGCGGCTTCCTGCTCGGCGGTGCCCTGGCGAGCCTCGCGGGCGGGCTCGCCCTCTCGCTGGCCGGGCTCGCGGTGGCCGCCGGACAGGGCGGCCTGCTCGCCGGCCCGTACGGCACGCCGATCCTGCTGGCGGCCCTCGTCGTGCCGCTCTTCGCCTTCCAGGACTATCTGGAGGGCGTGGCGCGCAGCCAGAACTGGCCTCTCCTGGCGATCGCGCCGCCCTACCTGCTGCGCCAGGGCCTGATCATGGCGGCCATGGGGGCGGCTGTAATCGCAGGGGCACCGGCCGAGGCCTGGGTCGCCATCGCCTGCACGCTGGCCGCGACCGGCCTCGCCGCGGCGCTGCAGGCCGCGCTGCTGCTGGCGCGCCTGCGCCGCGCCCTGCCCGCCGGCCCGCGCCTCTACCGCTGGCGGCTCTGGCTCGGGGCCTGCCTGCCGATCGCCGCCGGCGACCTCGCCGCGAGCGCCTTCGGCTTCGTCGACGTGGTGATCCTCGGCTTCCTCGTGCCGCCGGAGGCCGTGGGCCTCTACTTCGCCGCCACCCGTATCCAGCAATTCGTGGCCTTCGTGCATTACGCGGCCTCCGCCACCACCGCCCAGCGCCTCGCCGCCGCCCGGGCGCGGGGCGACGAGGCAGGGCTCGGCCGGCTGGTGCGGGGGCAGGCGCGCTGGACCTTCCTCGCCACCGCCTGCGTCGGGCTCGGCATCCTCCCCGTCGCGCCGCTGCTGCTCGGCCTGTTCGGCGAGGCGTTCCGCGCCAGCCTGCCGGTGCTGGCGATCCTGGTGGCCGGCAGCGTGGCCGCCAGCCTGTTCGGTCCGGGCGAGGATGTTCTGACCATGCTCGGCGGCGAGCGGCTTTGCGCCGGGATCACCCTGGCCGCGCTGGCGCTCGCCGCGCTCCTCTGCCTCACCCTGGTGCCCTGGCTCGGCCTCGCCGGGGCGGCGCTCGCAGTGGCGGCAGCCCAGATCGGCCGCGGGCTCGCCATGGCCCTGGGTGCCCGGGCGATCCACGGTCTCGCCACGCCGGTTCTCGGCCTCTCGCGGAAAGCCGCCTCACGATGACGCTCTCCGCCCTCGCGCATCCCGCCGCCTCCTGCCGCGCCGCCATCGAGCCGGTGGCCGTGCTCGCCGGACAGCCGGCGGCCTGGGATGATCTCGTCGCCCGCGCCGCCACGCCTCACCCGTTCTACGCCCGGCAGGCCATCGAGGCCCACCGCGCCCACGGCCTGTGCGACCCAGGCCTCTCGGCCGTCGTCGTCCGCGAGGGCGCGGGCTGGGGCGCCCTGCTGCCCTTCACCCTGCGCCCCGACATCGCCGGCCTCGGCGCGGCGCTCGCGCAGCCCTTCCACTCGCCCTACGTCACCGCCAGCGCGCCGCTGGTGGCCGACGGCCCCGACCTCGAGCAGCGGCTCGACGCCCTGGTCGCCGGCCTCGCGCTGGCCTCCGGCGGCCGGCCCTGGCGCTGGCCGCTCCTGGCGAGCGAAACCCGCCTCGGCGCCGAGCTCCTCGCGGCGATGGGACGGGCCGGCTGGCAGGTCGGGACCGTGGCGCGCTTCGAGCGGCCCGTGCTCGACCGGCGCACCGATTACGACGCCTTCCTCGCGGGCCACCCGCACAAGAGCCGCCTGAAGGACCTGCGCCGCCGCCGTCGCCGGCTCGAGGAGGCCGGGACGCTGCGCGTCGAGAGTGCGAGCGAGGGCGCGGCTTTGGAGCGGGCGCTGGAGGATTTCCTGGCCCTGGAGGCCGCCGGCTGGAAGGGCGAGGCCGGCACCGCCCTGCGCAGCCGCCCGCAGACCGAGCGCTTCGCCCGCACCCTGTTCCGGCCCGACGGCGGCCCCGTCGCGGTCCGGGCCGATACCTTGCGCCTCGACGGCCGCACGGTAGCCGCGAGCCTCGCCCTGGTCTCCGGTGGCACCGCGACCCTGCTCAAGACCGCCTACGACGAGGGGCTGCGCGCCCTCGCCCCCGGCCTCGTGCTGGAGGATGCCATCGTCCGGGCCGTCCACGGCGAGGCCTTCGCCGAGCGCCTCGATTCCGCGACGCTGCCGGGTTCGGCGCTGGAGAGCCTCTACCCGGAGCGCGAGACGATCGCCGAGATCGTCGCCGTGCCGCCCGGCGCCGGCCTAATCTCCCTGGAGCGGCGCCTGCGTCTCGCCCGGTTCGAGTACCGCGCCCGGGCCGAGGCCAAGCGCCTGCTCAAGCGGAGCTGACGCACCTCCCCCCGGCCTTCAGCGCACCGAGTTGTCGCCGTTGTTGCGCTGGACGCAGCGATAGCCGGCGAAGCAGTTCGGGTCGTCGAGCGTCGGCTCGAAGGCCGGCCGGGCGCTCACTTCGTTCTGGCAGGCGCCGCTCTCGAAATAGACCGTCTCGTAGGCGGTCTGGCTCGTCGCGAGCACGATGCGGCGCTCCCGTGCCACCAGCGCCTTGACGGCCTCGCAGGTCATGGCGCGGGTGAGCGGCCGCTCCTGCGCCGCGGCCGGAAACGCCGCCAGGGCGAGGCCGAGACAGAGGGTGCGGGAGAGAGGGGGAGCGAAGCGGTTCATCCTGGGGCTTCCGGTTCGGGCGCGACAGCCGTTCACGGCATCTGGCCGAGCAACCGCCTGCACCGCAAGCCGGTTCTCGGCAGGCCCGGGGAACAAGGCCCGCGCCGCTCGTCTTGACCGGTGACGACGTCCTGAAAGCCCTTTGGAGGCGGCGATGAGCCCGACCGATGCGACGAGGCCCGACGATCCCGCCGAGACGCCCGGTGCCCGCACCTACGAGCCGCGCGAGGTTTCGCCCTCCGTCCAGGGCCGCCGCTCGCCCGGCGCGACGGAGCCCGGCGACATCGGCGCCGAGCGCGACGAGGAGGCGCCGCCGCGCGAGCGCCCGCGCGCCGAGGACGGCCAGGGCTACCGCGGCGGCTGAGCGGCGCCGACGGGAGCGGGCTCGTGCCGATCCAGATCTGCGTCACCTGCGGGACGAGCTTTCCGGCCTCCGCCGCGCCGCCGCGGCGCTGCCCGATTTGCGACGAGGAGCGGCAATACGTGCCGGCCTCGGGCCAGACCTGGACCACGCCGGACGCCCTCGCCGCGGCCCACGCCAATGCGTGGCGGCAGGCCGAGCCCCACCTATTCGAGATCGAGACCCATCCCCGCTTCGGCATCGGCCAGCGGACCTTCCTGCTCCGCACGCCGCACGGAAACGTGCTGTGGGACTGCCTCGCCCTGCTCGATCCGGCGACGGTGGCGCTGGTGCGGGCGCTCGGCGGGCTGTCGGCCATCGCGATCTCCCATCCGCACTACTACACGACCATGCCGGACTGGGCCGACACCTTCGACGCGCCGGTCTACCTGCACGCCCGCGACCGCGAATGGGTCATGCGCCCCGACGACCGCGTGGTGTTCTGGGAGGAGGACGAGCGGACGATCCTCCCCGGCCTGGACCTCCTGCGGCTGGGCGGCCACTTCCCCGGCGGCAGCGTGCTGCACTGGCACGACGGGGCGCAGGGGCGCGGCGCGCTGCTGTCCGGCGACATCGTCCAGGTCGGGGCGGACCGGAAGTCGGTCTCGTTCCTCTGGAGTTATCCCAACTGGCTGCCCCTCTCCGGGAGCAGCGTGGCGCGGATCGCGGCGCGGCTGGAGGGTCGCGCCTTCGCGCGCCTCTACGGTGCCTTCGGCCTACACATCGAGGAGGGTGCCGCCGAGGTGGTCAGCCGCTCGGCGGCCCGCTACCGGGCGCTGCTGGCGCAGGATCAGCCCTGAGGCGGCCCTTCGCGTCGCCCGAGGCAGCGCCCTTGGCGGGCCGCGGAAACAGGGTCGCGCCGGCCAGGGCGCCGAGAAGCGCGGCGAGGCCGAACCGCCAGCCCCCGCGCCGCGGCGCGCCGGCCGTTCCCGTCGGGCGCGTCTCCATCGGCATCCCGCTCTCCGTTCGCGGCGTCAGGGGCCTATCCGGTCGAGGCAGGTCCATCGCGGCAAGTCTATCATCGCCCCCGCGGTGACCGCCACCGTCTCGGAGGCCGCCGGTGCGGCGGGAATCCGGTGCTCGCCCCCGGCGCGGGCGGGAGAACCGGCCATCGCGCGGGCGACCAGCCCCTCCCCGCGTTGCTTCGGTGGGCGCGGGCGGCCTATAAGCACCGTTCCCGACACAGCCCGCGCGGCGTCGAGGATCCCTGGCGAGGGGAGCCCTCCGCCCGCCCGAACGAGAAGACGATCCCGCCATGGCCGGGCATTCCCAGTTCAAGAACATCATGCACCGCAAGGGCCGCGTCGATGCGGTCCGCTCGAAGGTGTTCAGCAAGCTCGCCCGCGAGATCACGGTGGCGGCCAAGCTCGGCACGCCGGACCCCTCGATGAACCCGCGCCTGCGCGCCGCGATCCTCGCGGCCCGGGCCGAGAACATGCCCAAGGACAACATCGAGCGCGCCATCAAGAAGGCCACGGGCGGGGACGGCGAGAACTACGAGGAGATCCGCTACGAGGGCTACGGCCCCGGCGGCGCCGCGCTCATCGTCGAGGCGCAGACCGACAACCGCAACCGCACCGCCAGCGACGTGCGCTCGGCCTTCACCAAGTCCGGCGGCAGCCTCGCCGAGACCGGCGCGGTCGCCTTCATGTTCGACCGGGTCGGCGTGATCGCCTTCGCCGCCGACGTCGCCGACGCGGACGCGATGCTGGAAGCCGCCATCGAGGCCGGCGCCGACGACGTGCGCTCGGATACCGACGGCCACGAGGTCACCTGCGCGCAGGACGCCTACGGCGACGTCTCGAAGGCGCTGGAATCCCGCTTCGGCGAGCCGCGCCGCACCGGCCTGATCTGGAAGGCGCAGAACACCATCGATGTCGACGACGAGACCGGCGAGAAGCTGATCCGCCTCGTCGAGGTGATCGAGGACCAGGACGACGTGCAGAACGTCTACGTCAACTTCGCCCTGTCCGAGGCGCTGGTGGAGAAGATGGGCGCCTGAGGGCGCTCACCGCGAGGCCATCGACGGCGCACCGGCCGAGCCGCGCGCCGACGCCTCATATGGTTTCTAGACCATCGTGCCGGATATCGTATCCGGCACGATGGTCTAGCTTCTTGTTTCGCATCGTCTTTTTCCGAAAGCCGGCGGCCACCTTTCGGGAC
>NZ_JBMVEP010000005.1:0-289495 GCF_049543375.1 Methylobacterium sp. NPDC097929
CAGATGTCGGCCTGCTCCAGGCGGTGGCGCGGGTCGTCGGCCAGCGGCTGCAGCGAGATCGGGTTGGCGGCGTAGGTCAGGGCGTCGAGGGTGAGCACCTCGTGGCCGAGGTCCTGCACCAGATGCAGCACCAGGGCGGAGCCGATGAAACCGCAGCCGCCCGTCACCAGTATGCGCATCGGGTTTCACTCCATTTTTGCCTGCTCGCGCTTCCAGCCTATGTGACAGGAAGATTGATGCCGTGGTGCGGTTACGACAACACGCGGTCACTGGCAACGCATTTGGGACGCGTCGCCAACCACCGCCTTTTCGAAGCCTGATTTCATATTCAATTAGAACATCGAGAGCGCTGCCTCCCAAAAATATAGTCCCAGTAAACTATTTATTGCAGGATTAGTTGCATGATCTTACGACCGATCCAATCATGGAACGTTGCAGACACATCATGAACGCGTCCAGTACGATCCCAGCCATCTTATCTAGGGCGTCTCTGCAAAATCATGTCAGTCAAAGGATGGTCATGCCAAGCGTGACCATGGCGAGGTAGTTGGGCGCCCGCTTTTCGTATTGGGTCGCGCTGCGGCGATACTGCTAGAGCCGGCCGATCAGCCGCTCGATCATGTTACGCTCCCGGTAGGCAGCCTTGTCGAAGTCGGGTTGGCACGACTGCTCCGCGCGGGTCGGGATCACCGGCTCGATCCGGCGCTGCCTAGGTGTTTGATCCCGCGGTGTGGTGGTACGGTTGACCACCATGCTGCGAGGGATGGGCTATGGGCTAGGTTCTCCATGGAAGCGCCACCACGACGGAGGCAGTCCGTCGCGCGATCCAGCTACGTGAAGAGAGCGTAAGAGCGCTGGCCAAGCGCTACGGCGTCAGCCCGACGACGGTGCAGAAGTGGCGCAAACGGACGAGCACAGCGGATGCCCGGATGGGCCCCAAGGAACCGCGCTCCACCGTGCTCACCGTCGAGGAGGAAGCGATCGTTGTCGCCTTCCGCCGGCACACCCTGCTGCCGCTTGACGACTGCCTCTATGGCTTGCAGCCGACGATCCCGCACCTGACGCGATCCTCGCTGCATCGCTGCCTGGAACGGCATGGCATCAGCCGCCTACCTGAGATCGACGGCGACAAGCCCAAAAAGCAGCGCTTTGCGGCCTACGCCATCGGCTATGTGCACGTCGACATCGCCGAGGTGAGTACGGCTGAAGGCAAGCTCAGGCTGTTCGTGGCCATTGATCGAACCAGTAAGTTTGTCTTCGTGCGGCTCGTGGAGAGCGCCGGCAAGATGGAGGCAGCGCAGTTCCTGCGCGACTTCATCGAGGCGGTGCCTTACCGCATCCACACCGTGCTCACAGACAACGGCGTTCAGTTCACATCACGCCGGCAGGACATCTACGATAGCCAGCACATCTTCGACCGCGTCTGCGACGAGCACGACATCGAGCATCGGCTGACCAAGGTGAACCATCCTTGGACCAACGGGCAGGTCGAGCGGATGAACCGTACGATCAAGGACGCGACGGTCAAGCGCTACCACTACGACAGCCACGACCAGCTTCGAACGCATCTGCACCTGTTCGTCGATGCCTACAATCACGCTCGTCGGCTCAAGACCCTGCGGGGCCTGACGCCCACCGAGTTCATCCTGAATGCCTGGACGAAAGAGCCCAATCGCTTCAGGATCGACCCGTCACACCTCATCCCGGGACCATACACCTAGCGGCCGAGCGGATACCGGGCTTACGTCACCGACACGCTCGTGCCCGTGCTCAGATCCGGCGACACCGTCATCCTCGACAACCTGCAGGCCCACAAGGTGACGGGTGTGCGCGAAACCATCCAGGCCGCCTGGGCGAGGCTGCTCTACCTCCCGCCATAGAGCCCAGACTTCAATCCGATCGAGCCGATCTTCGCCAAGCTGAAAGCACTGCTGCCGACCGCAGCCGCCCGCACCGTGCCTGAATTTTGGGACAACATCCGGCAGGGCTTCACCCGCTTCACCCCGGACGAGTGCCGCGACGGCCTCGCCGCCGCCGGCTACAACAACGACTTGGCCGTCGCTACATGACCGGGATCGGTTCTAGTCGATCCGAAACTGGGGACTGAAAAAACATTAACCTGATCCATACAATTCGCAGGAAGTGGAAAGCTTAAAATAGCTCCCTCGGCTTCTTCGCTAACAGCATAAAAGTCAAAACTTCCCGATTTGCTCAAAGAACGAATTGCGTCCATATCAGTCCATCCATGACTTACCGCAGCAACTGGAGTGTATTCGAAAATGACAAGCGGGAGAGAATTTGATATAAACTGCGATGCACCCTCTATTACGTCAATTTCTGCGCCCTCAACATCAATCTTCATGATGCCTACGCTTGATTCGCGTCCTTTGAAGAAGTTGTCAATTTGACATATTGGCACTTCTATCTCTTGCAGCTCACTTAGAAATTTGAATCCATGATTTAATAAAGAGGATATTCCAGAATTCCCGGGGGTGGCGAAAAATTTTACAGATCCTTCCTGTTTTCCAACCGCAGACTTAATTAGGATAACATTTTCAACGCCATTTAAAGCAATGGTTGCCGCCGCAAGTTCATATGTTGAAGGAGATGGCTCGAATGCGAATACGTTTCCACGACCCTCGAGGTGCATAGCGACGCTTGCAGAAACGACGCCAATATTCGCACCTATATCGACCACATCGCACCCTGAGGGCGGGATATGATCAATCATTTGCTTGATTAGTGCAGAATTCGCATCAGGATTGATTGCGTGCCATGCAGAAGGAAAATCCCTTGCGTCGCCTACAAAGCGTATACCTGTCGAAAGAGTGCCTATGAAGTAAGGCTGATCACTATTAATATTTTTGCGAAGCTCAGCGTATGCTTGAATCGGGCTCTTGGATGCTCTACAAGCATTCCAGAGCCAATTATAATCCGTCACTTTGGCAGAGATTCGTTCGAGAATCGTCTTTTGGTCTTCATAGACAGAGATAAACACCTCAGACATCAATCTACCTTATAATTTCAAACGCAGATATGCGACTGTAATTCGCATATCTGCGTTTGACAAATCAAAACTCAAAATTTGATACTCAGAGTCATGGGTCAACCCGCGTTGCCTTGGGGCGACATATGAAGGTGCAGGCGAACGGTGAAAACTAAGTGTCTGAGGCGGGCCAGCGAAGCCATGGTGCGTACCGCTTGGCAGTCATCTGACACAGTTTTAATCCGAATTGCGATCAGCGCATATCGAGCGCCTCTTCGCCTGCATCAGCCACAACCACCGGCTTGTCAAAGACTAGAAATGATTTTCCATAGCCCTAGCCAACTTAAGTATCATTGCCCTTGCCTGCCTCGTGCTTAAAAATAGGTCGTTCTACTCTCGGATAATTTATAGCAGCCTCTATCTTCGCCACATCCATCTCGATTCGCTTTGGAAGTGCATTATCTTCGTTTTTAGGGGCCCTCCCTCGGGGCACATCGCAGAGCAGCAGTAATGGCTCTGCTGATAATTCCCGTCGATTTATTGTATAGTAGCCACTGCCGCAACATAAAATACATTCGAAAACGTCTTTCATGCGCGAGTCCCCACCTGTCATCGTATAGTCGCCGTTAAGACGCACTTCGAGGTTGTAATTTTCAAAAATTTTTACAAAAATTAGTATTATAGAATAATGAAATTTTACTTGCGTTTCTATTTATCCAGCCTAGCCAGCTCTGCCAAAAGAGAATTTTTATCCTATTATAACGACTCATTTAACTACGGTCGATTGGTCGAGCTGGATTGCCTACCACTACACATCCCGCGGGAACATTTTTAGTTACTACGGCACCCATGCCAATTACAGCGCCCGCCCCAATCATCAAGGGGGAAGCGGAGGATCCTTGCTTTAGTACCGCACCAGTTCCGATATACGCCCCTCTGCCTACTACAACATTACCATTGCAACAGACTCTTGGCGCAAAAGTAACATAATCTTCAATAACACAGTCATGGGCAACGTAGGAATATATATTGGAGTGAAAGCATTTGCCTATGCGCACATTCGATGTGATCATTGAGTTTGCACACAAAATCGCCCCAGGTGAAATATCAACAGCATCGTATATTATCGCACTTTTGGCAAACATATCAAAGTGCGCGACACCATTCTCTTCCATAACGCCTGAAATCCGCTCCCTGGTTCGCCAATCTGCAACCGCAAGACTTAAGTGCCTGCGCTGATTAATAGCCTGCTCCAATGAAATTACATTTATTCCATTGATAGTATTATCTTCCTTCGTGACTATATCAACAACGAACGCAATGTCTGCATTAGGGTTAGCCGCTCTTATTTCTGGAAGAACTTCTCTTCCAAACCCACCAGCTCCGAATATTCCAATCTTCATGGCACACCGTGAGGGTTGAATATTAATACATTCTTCCGTGACAACACCAAGCTCTGCCCTTCATGGATTTTGAGGCAAATTCTCAGAGTTTTATAACCTCATACTCTTGGAATACGTCGAAATTAAGAATGCACAAAGCATTGCGTCGTTCGAGTCTATCGTGGATGCTTTGAGGTGGTCGGCGAACAGCGTCTGCGTTGGGGGTGTGGCCGTCGAGGTCGGCTTTCCTACGACCGGCCGGCGCCGTATGCCGGGCCTGCGGCGGGAGGAGGTCGCCGCCCTCGCGGGCGTCGGCCTGACTGGGTACACGTGGTTCGAGCAGGGCCGCGACATCCAGATGTTCCGGGTTTCCTACTTAGCGTCGCCAAAGCTTTGAGGCTAGTGGACTGACGTAGACGGAGGATTCACGGAAGTCTGCTGACGGCCCTGACGATTCCCGCAGCCGGCTTGGTCCAAGTGAAGGGCCGGGCGCGGCTGTTGTGCTCGGCGATGTAGCGATTGATGGCGGCCTGAAGATCGACGACGCCGGTGAAGGTGCCGCGCCGCAGACGGCGGCGGGTCAGGGCGGAGAGGAAGCCCTCGACCGCGTTGAGCCAGGAAACGGAGGTCGGGGTGAAGTGGAAGGTCCAGCGCGGATGACGCACCAGCCACGCGCGCACCTTCGGGTGCTTGTGGGCGGCGTCGTTGTCGAGGATCGCGTGGATCGTCTTGCCGGCCGGCACGGCGGCTTCGACGGCGTTGAGGAAGGGGATGAACGCACCGTTCCGGTGGCGTTGCATGCAGCGGCCGATCACGCTGCCGTGGAGGATGTCGAGGGCGGCAAACAGGGCTGCACGCCTCGCTCAGTTAAGGCATCGCGCAGTTCGCGCAGGAAGATCTCCGGCTGCTCCCGGCACAGGGACAGGATCAGCTCGGCCTGCGCCTCGATGCGGTGCGAGGCGTGGTCGCCTCCCGATGGCTTGGCGGCGATCCGGCCCTCCCGGCGGAAGCGCTCCACCCAGCGGCTGGCACTCGATACGCCGCCCCCGAAGCGCGCCGCGACCTGATGGGAGGAGGCGCCCGCGGCCACAGCCGCCACGACACGCTCACGCAGATCCAGGGACAACGGTGAAGGCATCGGCAACTCCTTCACCCGGCAACGCCTCCAAACGCCCCCCGTCCCAACGCGCTCGGAAATCGCTCTATGTTCGCGACGGCGGATCGTCTCCGGCCCCGATGCCGGAAGCACGACAGGCCCGCGGGAGACCGCGGGCCTGCTTTCGTTTCGGCTCCGTACGCGCAGCGACGGGGGTTGCGAGAAGGATCAGAAGTCGACCGATGCGGAGACGATGAAGGTGCGCGGCGCGCCGACGGCCAGGAAGCCGCGGGCGGCCGAGGCCCAGTAGGAATCGTCCAGAAGGTTCTGGACGAAGGCGCGCAGGACGACCGGCTTCCCGTTCGCGCCCACGGTGGTGTAGCGCAGGCCCGCATCGAAGCGCGTCCAGTCCGGCACCGACTGGGTGTTGGTCTGATCGTAGAACATACTGCTGGTGTAGATCGCCCGGCCGGTCAGGGTCAGGCCCGGCGCCAGCCAAGGCGGCAGGTCGTACTCGGCGTAGAGGTTGAAGGCCGTGTCGGGCACGCCGGGCGCCGCCTTGCCGTTGGCCAGCGGATTCGCAGCCCGGACCAGTTCCGCGTCGATGAAGGTGACGCCGCCGAGGAGCCGCAGGCCCGGGACGACCTCGCCGAACACGTTGAGTTCGACGCCGCGGTTCCGCTGACGGGCGCTGACCGAGTAGATGTTGGTCGCGGGATCGGTGAAGGCGCTCGGCAGCTCGATCTCGAACAGCGAGGCCGTGGCCGCGACGGTGCCGAAATCGTACTTGACGCCGATTTCCTTCTGCCGCCCGACCGCCGGCGCGAAGATCTCGTTGGCATTCCGCGCCGTGGCGGGCGGGCCGGCGACGGGGTCGAGCGACTCGATGAAATTGCCGTAGAACGACAGGTTGTCGAACGGGCTCAGCACGAAGGTGATGGCCGGGCTGAAGCGGCCCTCCCGATAGTTCGAGGTAACTCTCCCCTGGTCCAGTCCCGGACGGGTGGCGTAGCCCTGCTGGTCGATCTCCTGGTAGCGCCCCCCCAGCGTCAGCAGGAAACGGTCGTCGCCGAAGAACGAGAGGGTGTCGGCGATGGCCACGCTGCGCGCGGAGAGCTGCGCGAAGAGCGGCTGCGCGGCCGAGCGGGGAAGCCCGATCGTCGGAACGGATCCGGTCGGCAGGTAGGTCGGATTGTAGATGTTGATCGTGTAGGGCGTGAAGACGGGCGGGACGAAGCCGCTGCGGAAGTTCTTGTTGTTCGCCTCGACGGCGGCGATGTTCACCTGATGGTCGAGGAAGCCGGTGCGGAAGCGGGTGCGCAGGCCCACCTCGCCGCTTAGGCCCTGGATCTCCTGGGGCTGGATCGCGAGCAGGTTGGTCGCCTGCCCGGTCACGCTCGTCACGCGATAGTTCGAGGTGAGGAAGTCCTCGTTGTAGCGGCTGGCGCCGCCGGCGATGTAGACCGTCGTGTCGGGCAGGACGTCGTACTCGGCCCGGCCCGCGATCATGCCGTAGCGGCTGTCGTTGTACTCGAACGGGTTCGCGGTGTTGCGCCGGTTGTTCGGGGCGCGGGGGATCGGAATGCCCGGGGCGACCGCGTTGAACAGCGAGGTCGGCGCCGTGACGTTCTGCGTCGAGTGGGTCATGTCGAGCGAGGCGCGGAAGCGGTCGCCGCGATAGTCGAGGCCGAGCGCCGCGACGCCCACCTCGATCGCGTTGTTGTCGAGCGGCGTGGCGCCGGTGCGGTAGGCGCCGTTGAAGCGCACGCCCCATTCCTTGAAGTCGCCGAAGCGGCGGCTCAGGTCGGCATGCGTCCAGATCTGCGCATCGCTGAGATAGGTCGTGGTGAGCCGGGCGAACGGCTCGTCGTAGGCGCGCTTGGGGATGAGATTGATCGTGCCGCCGACGCGGCCGGTGCCGCCGCTCAGGAGCGCGGACGGCCCCAGCAGGATCTCGACGCGCTCAAGGCCCTCCGTGAAGCTGCGCCGTGGGTTGGCGAGGTAGAACAGGCCGTCGAAGGCGGTGTCGAGGTTGGTGACCGAGAAACCGCGGATGAAGTAGGAATCGCGCTCGCTGTAGGGCGGCGCGTCGTTGCGCACCGAGGGGTTGTTCAGCACGACGTCGGCGAGCGACACCGCCTGCTGGTCCTCGATCAGCTTTTCCGTGTAGCCCGTGATGTTGAAGGGCGTCTTCAGGACGGAGCGGTTGCCGAGGAAGCCGACCCGGGTTCCCGAGCCGACTTGGCCGCCGGCATAGGGGACGGGCGGCTGTCCGACCGTTCCGGTGGGCGGCGGCAGGCCGGCGGCGGCGGCGGCGCGGCCCTGTCGCGTCGCCTGCCCCTGAACGTGCAGCTCGTCGAGCGTCACCGCCCCCGCCGGCTCCGCGCCGAGCTGGACGTAGCGCGGATTGACCAGCGTGATGGTCGAGGCGCCCGCCGGTCGATAGGTCAGGCCAGTGCCCTCCAGGAGCTTGGTCAGCGCCTCGACGGGCGAGAAGGTGCCGTCGATCCCTTGCGTCTCCAGCCGCGCGGTCAGTTCGGTCGGGTAGACGAGCTTGACGCCGGCCTGCTCGGTGAAGGCCACGAGGCCGGTCTCCAGCGAGCCGCTGGGGATGCTGAGACGGCGGTGTCGGCCGTCCGTCAGCGCCGTCGGCACGGCCGGGGAGACGGCGTCCAGGCCACGTTTCGCGGGCGCGGCCTGGGCGGGCGCGGACTGGGCGGTCGCGGCCTGCGCCATCACCCCGAGCGAGACGCCGGCCAGGGCGAACACCGTCAACCGCCTGTGTGAAAACCCGCGCCGCTGCGCCGCCATGTCAAAGCCCCATCGATCCGTCGGGAGGCGCGGCGCGCTTCGCGCTCTCTGGCCTCTCACCGACTAAGATCAACGGGAGCGCCGTCTCCTGACGTCCGGACGCGAACTTTTTCGGAGGGCGCTCACACGGGCGACCCGACCAGGACCAGCAGGGGCGAGAGCCGGCGGATGCGCACGCCCATGGTCGCGGCGATCGCGTCGAGCGCCTCGTCGGTGTTGCGGGGATCGAAGGCGCCGGTCACGCGCCGCTCGCCGAAGCGCCGGTCGAGCAGAAGGATTCGACCGTGGCGATAGCGCCCGAGTTCGGCCAGGACGCGCGCGAGCGGCTCGCCGGAAAAGAGAAGCCGGTCCTCGCGCCAGGCCATCGCCCGCTCCACGTCCGCCGAAGCCACGCTGAGGGACGCGTCGGCGCCGATCCGGACGGCCTCGCCGGCCGAGACCACCGCGTGGCGGCCCGCGGCCGAGACGGCGACCCGCCCCTCGGCCACGCCGACCGGGCTGCTCGCGCTGTCCGCGCGCACGAAGAAGCGGGTGCCGATCGCGTGCACGCTCAAGCCGGGTCCCCGCACGACGAAGGGCCGGCCGGCATCGGGCGCGACGTCGAAGCTCGCCTCGCCGCGCAGGAGTTCGACGCGGCGCTCCCCCTCGCTGAAACGCAGGGCGATCGCCGTATCGGTGTTGAGATCGACGCGGCTGCCGTCGGCGAGCGTCGCGCGCTCGATCGCGCCGACGCCGCTCCAGTGGTCGGCGCGCAGCCGGTCGAGGAGCGGCGATTGCGAGGCCAGGGCGCCCCCGAGCAGCAGCGCGAGGACGAGGCCCGCCAGCGTCTTCGCGCCGCCCCGGCGCGGGCGGGGATCGGGCAGATGCCCGAGCCGGCGCCAGAGTGCGTCCATCTCCGCATAGGCCGCGTCATGGGCCGGGTCGGCCGCCCGCCAATGCTCGAAGCGGTCGCGCTCGGAGGCGGTCACGTCGGAAGAGGAGAGCCGCGCGACCCAGGCGGCGGCGGCCTCGTAGATCGGGTCCTCGCCGCTCTCTCCCTCCGCCTCCTCGCCGCCGGCCACGCCCACGCCCTCCGTGCCCGCCGCGGCCGGATCGGCGCAGCTTTCTCCTGCTCCTCATAGATCAACGAGGGGCCGTTCTCCTGATCCCGTCCGCTCAAAAAAGATCGAGGCGGCTGCGCCGACAGTGCAGGAGGGCCCGGATGATGTGCTTCTCGACCATGTTGCGCGAGATGCCGAGACGCGTGGCGATCTCGCCGTTCGCCAGACCGTCGAAGCGGCTGAGCAGGAAGACTTCGCGGCAGCGGGGAGGCAATTCGTCGACGGCCTGCGCGAGGCGCCTCAACTCCTGTCGGGCGATCGTCTCCCGCTCCGGGAGGGCGTAGCCGTCGGCGATCTCCTCCCATTCGAGATCGGTCTTGGGCGAGAACAGGCTGTTTTCCAGACGGCGTCGGTTGCGCATCCGCAGGGCGACGTTGGTGGCGATGCGGAAGAGCAGAGCCGTCGGATGCTCGACGCTCGTGCGCGAGAGCGCGGCGACCATGCGCAGATAGGTTTCCTGGCTCGCATCGGCGGCATCCGCCGGATTATCGAGCAGCCTCGCGAGCAAGCGCCGCAGTTTCAGGCCCTCGTGACGGTAGAGGGCATCGACCGATATCCCCTGCATGGCATCGGTCCTCTCGCCCACCGGTCTTCCCATCTCTTGCAACGACCGATGAAGACCAGACGGAATTGCCTCGATCATGCAAGTTCCGCAGCACGTTAGACGCTTTCCAGGCTAGACGCTGCAAACAACACAAATCACTGTCCAAACGAATGAAACTTCTCCGGCCAAACACGACTTCATAACTGGAATAATTACAAATTATTATTCATTCCCAACCCTCGTTGCACGTGAGCCACACGCTTACCCGTCGATCTGTGGATGATTTCGACTTTCGCGTCAGGCTCATCCTCCCCATCCGAAACAGGCGGGATCGGCCCTCGCATCCGTGTCCGCCCGACCTTTGCGTGGTCTGCGCTCGCCGGGCGGCCCCCGAACGGGCTTGCGGCGCCGGCGGTGGACGGTGTGCCGCTGCCCTGGCCGCTTCGTCCCGGTGGCGCCTGCGAAAACCCGCGTCATAATGGGTGTGCACCGCACGGTGCGAGGAGGCAGCCAGGGATCCATGCTCAGCACCGCGTCGAACGCGCCCGCCGTCGAGGAACGTCCGCTCGAAAAGGCCTTGGGTCATCAGGTTCGCCTGCTGCGACGGGAGCGCGACCTCTCGGTGGCCGATCTCGGCGCCGCGGCCGGCATCTCGCCGGGCATGATCTCCAAGATCGAGAACGGCGCGATCTCGCCCTCGCTCGCCTCGATCAATTCGATCGCCTCGGCCCTGAACGTGCCGATCACGGCGCTCTTCGCCGCCTTCGAGGAGACCCGCGACTGCAGCTACGTGAAGCGCGGCCAGGGCGTGCCGATCGAGCGGCGGGGCACCAAGGTCGGCCATCTCTACGAACTGCTCGGCGCCGGCATCCGCGGCGACGTGGTGGTGGAGCCCTACCTCATCACGCTGGAGACCGAGGCGGAAGCCTATACGAGCTTCCGGCATGTCGGCACGGAGTTCATCTACATGCTGAGCGGCGAGGTGCTCTACCACCATTCCGGCCAGGACTATCACCTGGAGCCCGGCGACGCGCTGATGTTCGACTCGAACGGCCTGCACGGGCCGGCCAAGCTGCTGCGGACGCCGATGACCTACCTCTCGGTGATCGTCTATCCGCGCGGGTGAGCGCAGGGCGCGGTAAGGTTTCGTTCACCATCCGCTGCCAGGCTTTTTCCTCGGGATCGGCGGGAGGCTCCTTGCGATGACGGGCGGTTGGCAGCGGGCACGCGGTGCCCTCCTCGCCCTTGCCCTCACCTCCGTCCTCGGCGCACCGGTTCCGGCAGCGGACCTGTCGGAGTTCGGGACGGCCGCTCCGCTGCCGCCCTCGGCCCCGCGCTTCTTTCCCCGCGGCGACGGCGAGGCGATCGTCGACCGGCCGCCCCGTCCCCTTCCCCGGCGTCTCGCCGGATGCGCGCCGCGGATCGCCCCGGTGCCGACCGACGCCCCCGACGATCCGAGTTATGTCGGCTCGGCCTACGGCCTGGGCAAGCCGAGCTATTACGGATTCCGGCCGGGGCTCGGCACCGACGACCCGTTCGGTCGGCCCCTGCGCTACTGTCCCTGATCCCCCACGTCGTCGGCCCGTTGCGCTGGCGCCGGGAGGAAAGCGGGCCTACCTGTGCCGCGCGCATCGTCACTCCGCGAGCAGCCCCATGTCCGACACCACCCTCCGCTTCGACACCCTCGAACCCTTGCGCGCGCGGGTCGACGCGTGGCGCCGGGGCGGCGACCGGATCGTGCTGGTGCCGACCATGGGCGCGCTGCATGCGGGCCACCTCGCCCTCGTGACGCATGCCAAGGCGATCGGCCGGCGGGCGATCGTCAGCATTTTCGTGAACCCGACCCAGTTCGGCCCGACCGAGGATTTTTCGCGGTATCCGCGCGACACGCAGGCCGATCTCGCGCTCCTGTCGCAGGTGGGCGCCGACGCGGCGTGGCTTCCCAGCGTAGAGACCATGTACCCGGTGGGCTTCTCGACCCGCATCGAGCCCGGCCCGGCGGCGGAGGGCCTGTGCGGTCGCTTCCGGCCCGGGCACTTCTCCGGGGTCGCCACCGTGGTGACCAAGCTGATCAACCAAGTCCGGCCCGACATCGCCCTGTTCGGCGAGAAGGATTTCCAGCAATTGCAGGTGATCCGCGCGGTGACCCGCGACCTCGACCTGCCCGTGACGATCGAGGGCGTGCCGACCTTGCGCGAGACGGACGGCCTCGCCCTCTCCTCGCGCAACCGCTACCTCGACCCGCGCGAGCGCGCGCTCGCCCCCCGCCTGCACGCGCTGCTCGCCGACATCGCCGAGCGCCTCGCCCGCGGCGCGGAGGCGGGGCCGCTCGTCGCCGAGGGAATCGCGGCGCTGACGGCGGCGGGCTTCGGCCCGGTGCAGTATCTGGAGGTGCGCGACGCACAGACGCTCCAGCCCGTCGCACGGGCCGAGCGGGAGGCGCGGGTGCTCGTGGCCGCCTATCTCGGCAGGACGCGGCTCATCGACAACGTGGCGGTGGTGCCGGCCTGAGGCGCCCTACCCCTCAGAAGCGTGAGGCCACCGCCAGGATCTGCGCGCGAAGTCGTTCCTCATCCCCGTCGAAACTCGCGACCATGGACCAGCGAAAGGCTTCGGGATCGAAACGGTGCATGTTCAGCGGGTGTCCGGCTCGGCTCGCGATCAGCAGAAGGAAAGCCGTCTGGGCGCGACCGTTTCCGTCGCGAAACGGATGGATCGCGTTGAGCGTCGCGAGAAACGCGGCCGCCTGCTCGGCAAAAGCCGGGGCCTCCAGCCCCGACAGGTTCTTCGCCGCCCCAAGGCGCGCGAAGAGATGGGCCATCTCGCGGGAGATGTGCTCGGGATAGCAGAACGGGCTGAAGCCCTTGCGCATCCGGACGGTTCTGAAGCGTCCCGCCCAAGGGTAGACATCCTGAAAGATGTGGCGGTGAATCGCCCGGAAATGCGCGACGGTCAGGCGACCTGGAGGAAGCGGCTCCTCGAAGCGCTGTGCCGTCATCACGGCCTCGAAACGATCGAGGCCGGACTGGGAGCGCAGGCCGGCAAGATTCTTAAGGACGGACGTGCCGGGGTAGCAGTACGTCTCGTCCTCGACGTCGTACACCCGGTGTCAGCCGGTCGTGCTGCCGTACTTTTCCGCCAGCATCCGCCGCGCGGCGTCGGGCGTAGCGGCTTCAGCCGAACGGCGCAGATCCCGCTTCATGGCCCTGCTGAGCCGGATGCCTTCGACGGCGCTGATCTTCTCGAAGGCCAGCCGGCCGAGTGTGAAGCTCTCGTGAACGTGGCCTTTCGCGTCCTTGATGAGGAGTTGCCCGCCCTCCGGACGTGTCAGCGCCCGGGCGGCGCGGATCGCCTCGTCCTGCGTGGCATAGATATCGCCCTGGCGCGCGGCTCCGGCCCGCCTGACGACCCATTGTCCGTCGCGCGGCTCCACCGATACGTGGGTCGGGTCGGGCCTTGCCACGCGCGGAGAGGCGGACTCGTCTTGCATGGGCTTGACGATACCACAACGTCCGCCTCCCACCAGTGGGAGGCGGATGCCGGCTTCAGGCCGCCCGCAACGGCCCCGTGCGCTCGTGGAAGTCCGGACCGTTGCCGGTCTTGGCCACGAAGCCCGCCCGGATCACGAAGTCACCGAAATGCTCGCCCGGCTGCCGATCCTTGGCATAGGCGGCAAACAAGGGCTCCAGCGTGTCCTTGATCTCGCTCGCCGTGACGTCCTCGCGGTAGAGCTTGCTCAGGCGGGAGCCGTCGAAGGCGGCGCCGAGATAGAGGTGGTAGCGCTCGGGGCCGCGGCCGACGAGGCCGATCTCGGAGACGAAGGGCCGGGCGCAGCCATTCGGGCAGCCGGTGGAGCGGATCGTGATCTCCTTGTCCTGCAGGCCGTGCCGGGCGAGGCTCTCCTCCAACTCGGTGAGGAGATCGGGCAGGTAGCGCTCGCTCTCGGCCAGGGCCAGACCGCAGGTCGGCAGCGCGACGCAGGCGAGCGAGCTGCGCCGGATCGCCGAAGCACCCCGGGTCAGGCCGTACTCGTCGACGAGCGCATCGATCTCGGCGCGCTTGTCCGCCGGCACGTTGGCGATGATGACGTTCTGGTTGCCGGTGAGGCGGAAATCGCCCTCGTGCACCCCTGCGATGCGGCGCAGGCCCGAGAGGAATTGCGGGCCCCCGTCGATGTCCTTGATGCGGCCCGACGGCACGTAGAGCGTGAGGTGGTGGCGCCCATCCTCGCCCTCGACCCAGCCGTAGCGGTCGCCGTTGCCCTCGAAGGTGAAGGGCTTAGGCTCAGCCAGCGGCTTGCCGATGCGCTTTCCGACCTCTTCCCGGAAGGCGTCGAGGCCGAAGCGCTCGATCGTGTACTTGAGCCGGGCGTTCTTGCGGTTCTTGCGGTTGCCCCAGTCGCGCTGAACCGTCATCACGGCTTCCGCCGCCTTCAGCGCGTCCTCGGGCTTCACGAAGCCGAGCACGTCGGCGGTGCGCGGAAACGTGTCGGTCTCGCCGTGGGTCATGCCCATGCCGCCGCCGACGGTGACGTTCCAGCCCGTGACCCGGTTCTTCTTATCGAGGATGGCGATGAAACCGAGGTCGTGGGCGAAGATGTCGACCTCGTTGGAGGGCGGCACCGCCACCACGGTCTTGAACTTCCGCGGCAGGTAGGTCTTGCCGTAGACCGGCTCGACCTCGGCCGCGTCCTCGCCGCCGATCACGCGCTCGCCGTCGAGCCAGATCTCGCGCCACGCGCCGGTCTTCGGCAGCAGCGTGTCGGAGATGTCCTTGGCGAGCTGGAGCGCGGCCTTGTGGGCGCCGGCCTGGGCCGGGTTCGTCGCGGCCATGACGTTGCGGTTGACGTCGCCGCAGGCGGCGATGGTGTCGAGCAGCGCCGCGTCGATCGCCGCCATGGTGCGCTTGAGGTTCGACTTGATGACGCCGTGATACTGGAAGGTCTGGCGCGTGGTCGCGCGCAGGGCGCTGCCGGCATAGGTCGTGGCGATGTCGTCGAGGATCAGCCACTGCTTGGGCGTCACGACGCCGCCCGCGATGCGCAGGCGGATCATGAAGCTGTAGGCCTTCTCGAGCTTCTTCTTGGTGCGCTCCGCCCGGATGTCCCGGTCGTCCTGCATGTACATGCCGTGGAACTTGACGAGCTGGCCGTCATCCTCGGAGATCGCGCCGGTGGCGTGCTTGAGGAGCCCGTCGGCCAGCCCGCCGCGCAGGTAGCCGCTGGCGATCTTCAGGTGCTCGTTATGGGCGAGCCCCGCGGCACGGGCGGCCTCCGCATCCGTGATCGGGCGGTCGGTCGGCGGCGTCTCGTAGCGGCGCGCGCCGATGCCGGGCGTGTCCACGGCGGGGCCATCAGGGGTGTCGATCGGCTTGTGGTCGTCCATGGCGGTGATCCGATAGCTTCGACCCTCCCCCCTCTGCGGGGGAGGGTGCCTGCGGAGCAGGCGGGAGAGGGGAGCGACGGTGCAGCGTGGCCGCGCTCGCCGTGAAATCTCCGGAAGCCGGGTGCCCCTCACCCGACCCCTTCGGGGCCACCCTCTCCCGCAGCGGGGAGAGGGGGACGCAGCGTCTTCAGTAAACGTCCTGCTGGTAGCGCCGGGCGCGCTCCAGCGAGGCGACATGCGCCTCGGCATCGGCGCTGCTCAGACCCTTCACGCTCTCGAAGGCACGCACCACGGCGGCGCGCACGTCCTTGGCCATGTTCTTGGCGTCGCCGCAGACGTAGAAGTGGGCGCCGCCGTCGAGCCATTCCACCACCGCGGCGGCATGTGCGTCGATCCGGTCCTGCACGTAGATCTTCTCCGGCTGGTCCCGGGAGAAGGCCACGTCGATCTTGGCCAGCGAGCCGTCCTCCAGCGCGTCCTGCCATTCGAGCTGGTACAGGAAGTCGTGGGTGAAGTGCCGGTCGCCGAAGAACAGCCACGAGCGGCCGGGCGCTGCCGACGCGCGGCGCTCCTGCACGAAGGCGCGGAACGGCGCCACGCCGGTGCCGGGGCCGACCATGATGATGTCGGTCGCCGGATCGGAAGGCAGGCGGAAATGCTTGTTCGGCTTCACCCGCACCCGCAGCTTGGCGCCGTTGGCGATGCGGTCGGCCACGTGCACCGAGGCGACGCCGGAGCGGGCACGGCCGTGGGTCTCGTAGCGCACGGCGGCGATGGTGAGATGCACCTCGTCGCCGACTTCCTTGCGCGAGGAGGCGATGGAGTAGGCCCGCGGCGGCAGCGGCCGGGTCACGGTGTTGAGGTGCTCGGCGGTCAGCGCGGTCGGGAAGCGCTCGATCAGGTCGATCAGGTGGCGCCCCTCGATCCAGGCCTTCACCTCGCCGCTCTCGACGAACTTTTGCGCATCCGCGTGGCCCGTGGCCTTGGCGAAGCGCTCGACCGTGGTGGGCGAGAGCGTGGTGATGTCGCGCTCGGCCAGCAGCGCCCGGCGCAAGGCCTCGTCGCCGCTGAGCCCCGTGGCGCGCAGGATCTCGTCCACGAGCTGCGGGTCGTTCTCCGGGTAGATCTCGAGGGAATCGCCGGGTTCGTAGGCCGGTGCGCCGTCCTCGAACTCGAGGGCGAGGTGGATCGTCTCCTTGTCGGAGCGGGAGGAATTGAGGTTCACGTGGTCGATCACCTCGACCACCACCGGCTCGCGGCTGACCTCGCCGTCCTCGTCCTCGGTGCCGGCGCGGAAATCGACCGCCACGACGTTGTCGGCCGG
This sequence comes from Methylobacterium sp. NPDC097929, assembly GCF_049543375.1. Classification (NCBI taxonomy): domain Bacteria; kingdom Pseudomonadati; phylum Pseudomonadota; class Alphaproteobacteria; order Hyphomicrobiales; family Methylobacteriaceae; genus Methylobacterium; species Methylobacterium sp. NPDC097929. The sequence continues at coordinate 16,628 of NZ_JBMVEP010000005.1, forward strand.
GACTTCCGCCGGCGCCAGCGCCTTCAGCGCGCCCTTGATCCAGTCGGCGGCCGGCCGCTCGAAATCGAGGTCGAGATCGGCGCGGTCCGCGGCGCGCTTGGCGCCCAGCGCCTCGAAGCGCGCGTCGAGCGCCTTCCCGATGGCACAGAACTCGGCGTAGCTCGTGTCGCCGAGAGCCAGCACGCCGAACTGGACGCCGTCCAGCCGAGGGGCGCCCTCCCCCATCAGCTCGCCGTAGGCCCGCACGGCGCGGGCCGGTGGCTCGCCCTCGCCCCAGGTGGCGGCGATGGCGATGAGCTTGCCGGCCTTGGGGAGCGTGGCGAGGTCGAGATCGGCGAAGTCCACGATCTTCGGCTTGAAGCCCTGCTTGCGCGCGAGCTTGTTCACGTCGCTCGCGAGCTTTTCGGAATTGCCCGATTCGGAGGCGAACAGGATCGTCAGCGGCTCGGCCGCCTTCGGTGGGGCGGCCGGGGCCGGCGCCGCCGCGGCGGGCTGGCCGGAGGCCGCGTCGAGCCCCGCGAGAAAGCCCGTGAGCCACGCGCGCTGGATCGGCGTCGCCGCGCCGAGCGCCGCGTCGAGATGGGCCCGTTCCTGATCTCCGAAGGGAGCGGTGCGGGGGAGGAGTGCTTGCCTGGACATCGTGGGTGCCATGTCGTCTGCCGCGGCGTCGCTGTCAACGGCGAAATGTCCGTTTTAAAGAACGCCCGGAGAAGAGAAGAGATTGTTCGTTGTTGCGACGCAAAAAGGAAGATTATTCCCCAACCACCGAGAGACGCGGCTCGGGCCGTCCCCGCGGCGGGGGTGCCGGCAGCGGCAGGGCGGTGGTGGATTTGACCTTCTCCATCGCGAATCGCGAGGTCACGTTCTTGAGAGGAAGCGTCGCGATCAGGTGCTTGTAGAAGGTGTCGTAGGCGGCCATGTCGGCAACCACGACGCGCAGCATGTAATCGACGTCGCCGGCCATGCGGTAGAATTCCAGCACCTCCGGCATCGCCGCGATTCGGTCCGCGAATCGCTCCAGCCAGTCCTTGGAGTGATCGGCCGTCTCGATGGAGACGAAGACGGTGAGGCCGAGTCCCAGCTTCACCGGGTCGAGCACGGCCACGCGCCGGTCGATCACGCCGTCGGCCTCCAACCGCTGGATGCGCTTCCAGCACGGGGTCTGCGACAGCCCGACCTGCTCGCCGATGGCGGCGATGGAGAGCGTGGCGTCCTTCTGCAGGAGCGCGAGGATCTTCAGGTCGATGGAATCCAAGGGGCCTCTCCGAAGCGCGTAGCGAGGATCGCGCGCCGTGACGGTCTCGCCGGAGGCCGGACCGCACAACGCCTCACTGAGAAGAATATTTTCTATTACCGGCAACGATCCGCCCTGAAGGTCGTTGCCGGGTCATTCGCGCCGCAGCGCAGGATTGCGTGCGCAGCGGCACCGACGCCTTGACAGCGTTCGTTATAGCGAACATTTCAGAACTCCGACAAGCAGGCAATCCGATTTTACGCACATGACCGCTGCCCTCGTCCGGGCGGCCCGGGACCTCGCCGAAGCTATGGCGGGGCAGGATCTTCGCGGGCGCATCCGCCTCGTGGAGGACCGCATCCCCGGCCGGCTCGTCTTCACCACCAGCCTCGGCATCGAGGATCAGGCGCTCACGCACGCGCTCGCCTTGCACAAGGGTCGTACCGAGATCGTCACCCTCGATACCGGCCGGCTCTTCCCCGAGACCTACGATGTCTGGACCGAGACGGAGGCCGCCTACGGCATCCGCATCCGCGCCTACGCGCCGGAGCGGGTGGCCGAGGAGGACTTCGTGGCACGCGAGGGCATCAACGGCTTCCGCCACTCGATGGCCGCGCGGCAGGCCTGCTGCGGCTTTCGCAAGGTCGAGCCCCTGGGTCGGGCGCTGGACGGCGCGGCGGCGTGGTTCACCGGTCTGCGCGCCGGCCAGTCGGCCAACCGGGCCGACACGCCGCTGGCGGAGGCCGACGAGGGCCGCGGGCTGATCAAGGTCAACCCGCTGGCCGACTGGTCGCGCGCCGACATCGATCGCTTCGTGCGCGAGAACTTCATTCCCTACAACGCCCTGCACGATCGCGGCTTCCCCTCGATCGGCTGCGCCCCCTGCACCCGCGCCGTGAAGATCGGCGAGGACGAGCGCGCGGGCCGCTGGTGGTGGGAACAGGAATCCAAGCGGGAGTGCGGCCTGCACCTGCACGCCCCCGAAGGCGAAGAAGCCTCGAAGGACGTAGCTCCCGGGCAGGAAGCCGCCGCTTTCGAGGAGCCGGCGAGCGCCGCGACCTCACGCGAACAGAGAAGGGAACTGGTTTGATGAGCGCCGCCGTCGCCGCGCCCGCGCGCACCCGCCTGACGCATCTCCAGCGTCTGGAGGCCGAGAGCATCCACATCTTCCGGGAGGCGGTCGCTGAGGCCGAGAACCCGGTGATGCTCTACTCGATCGGCAAGGATTCCTCCGTCCTGCTGCATCTGGCGCTCAAGGCTTTCGCACCGGGACGCCTGCCGTTCCCCCTGATGCACATCGACACGACCTGGAAGTTCCGGGAGATGATCGCCTTCCGCGATCGGCGCGTGAAGGAGCTCGGCCTCGAACTCATCGTGCACACCAACCCCGACGGGCTCGCGAGGGGCATCGGCCCGGTCAGCCACGGCTCGGAAGTGCACACCGACGTGATGAAGACGCAGGCCCTGCGGCAGGCGCTCGACACGCACAAGTTCGACGCGGCCTTCGGCGGCGCGCGCCGCGACGAGGAGGCGAGCCGGGCCAAGGAGCGCATCATCTCACTTCGCAACGCGCAGCACCGCTGGGACCCCAAGCGCCAGCGCGCCGAGCCGTGGCACCTCTACAATTTCAAGAAGCGGCGCGGCGAGAGTTTTCGTGTGTTCCCGCTGTCCAACTGGACCGAGCTCGATATCTGGCTCTACATCGAGCAGGAAAACATTCCGATCGTGCCGCTCTACTTCGCCGCCGAGCGGCCTGTGGTGGCGCGCGACGGCCAGCTCATCATGGTCGATGACGAGCGCCTGCCGCTTGAGGCGGGCGAGACGCCGGAACTGCGCAACGTCCGCTTCCGCACGCTCGGCTGCTACCCGCTCACCGGCGCGGTCGAGAGCCCGGCCGCGACCCTGCCGGAGATCATCGGCGAGACGCTGGCCGCGCGCACCTCGGAGCGCCAGGGCCGGGTGATCGACAAGGACGGCGCCGGCGCCATGGAGCGCAAGAAGCAGGAGGGCTATTTCTGATGACGATCCATCAGTCCCCGGAAGCGTTCGGCTACGACGCCTTCCTGCGTCAGCACCAGAACAAGGAGGTCTTGCGCTTCATCACCTGCGGCTCGGTCGATGACGGCAAGTCCACCCTGATCGGGCGGCTGCTGCACGACACCAAGCAGATCTTCGACGATCAGGTGACGGCGCTGCAGCGCGACTCGCGCAAGCACGGCACCCAGGGCGGCGAGGTCGATCTCGCGCTGCTGGTGGACGGCCTCCAGGCCGAGCGCGAGCAGGGCATCACCATCGATGTCGCCTACCGCTTCTTCTCGACCGAGCGGCGCTCCTTCATCGTGGCCGACACCCCCGGCCACGAGCAGTACACCCGCAACATGGCCACCGGCGCCTCGACCGCGGACGTCGCCGTGATCCTGGTCGATGCCCGCCACGGGCTGACCCGCCAGACCCGGCGCCACGCGCTGCTCGTCTCGCTTCTCGGCATCCACCGGGTCGCGCTCGCCATCAACAAGATGGATCTCGTCGGCTGGTCGCAGGACAAGTTCGACGCCATCGTCTCGGGTTTCCAGGACTTCGCCGCGCCGCTGAACTTCTCCGAGGTGCGGGCGATCCCGCTCTCGGCCAAGAACGGCGACAACGTCGTGCTGCCGGGCACCGCCGCGACCTGGTACGCGGGCGTGCCGCTGCTGCGCTACCTCGAAGAGGTGCCGGTGAAGTCGGAGGAGCGCGCCGCCGCCTTCCGCATGCCGGTGCAGTGGGTGAACCGCCCGAATTCCGACTTTCGCGGCTTTTCCGGCCTGATCGCCTCGGGCTCCATCGCGCCGGGCGACGCCGTCACGGTCGCGCCGTCGGGCAAGTCCTCGACCATCGCCCGCATCTTCACCGCCGACGGCGATCTGGAGCGGGCGAGCGAGGGTCAGTCGGTCACGCTGGTGCTCGCCGACGAGATCGACGCCTCCCGCGGTGCCGTGATCGCCACCTCGGACGCAGCCCTGACGCTGACCGACAGCCTCGACGTGCGCCTGTTCTGGGCCGCCGAGACCGAACTCGCCCCCGGTTCGAGCCTCTGGGCCAAGGTCGGCACGCAGACCGTCAACGCCGTGGTGAAGGCGGTCCACCGCCGGATCGACCCCGAGACCGGACAGGCCGGCCCGGCCGACAAACTCGCGGTCAACGACATCGGCGACGTGACCCTGACGCTCGACCGGCAGATCGCCGTGGATCCGTATGTCGAGAACCGCGACACCGGCAGCCTGATCCTGATCGATCGCGAGACCACGGACACGGCCGCGCTCGGCCTCGTCCAGACGGTGGTCGCCTCGGCCAAGGCCTCCGCTCCGGCGCCGGTCGCCTCCGAGACGGCGCAGCCGGAGCCCGCGCGCAGCGGCGGCCTGCTGGCCGGCCTCAGGCGTCTGTTCGGCGGGTAGAAGACGCAGCCTATCCCTCTCCCCTTCCGCGGGAGAGGGTGGCCCCCGAAGGGGGTCGGGTGAGGGGCCGGCTCCGCCTTGTCCGGAAGCGTCGCTCCCCTCTCCCGCCCGCTGGAGCGGGCCCCCTCCGTCGCGGAGGGGGGAGGGTTTGGCGGTGGCCCGCTCCCCCGCTAGAACCAGCCCATGACCTCCCCCCCCGATCCGGCCGACGACCTGTACGAGGGACGGGACGGCTGGCTCTTCCTGACCCGCGGCAACAACCGCGTGCTGGAGCAGTACGGCCGGCCGGGCGTCTCCCGCAGGACGCTCTGGCGCTGGCGCCGGATCATCGAGACACGCTGGCGCGCCTGCGCCCGGCTCGGCGCGCTCTACCTGCACGCCGTCGCGCCCGAGAAGCTGACGATCTATCCCGATCTCGCAGAGGGGCTGGCCTTCGACCCGGCCCGCGCCCCCGCCCTGCGGCTGGCCCGTTGGCTGACGGGCTCGCCCGGCGCCCGCGCCTGGGTCGATCTCGTCGGGCCGCTGCGGGCGGCGCGCGACGGCCCGCCGCTCTACCTGCGCACCGACACCCACTGGACCCATCGCGGCTGCGACATCGCCCACCGGGCCATCCTGGCGCGGATGGGTATGACGCCGCGCGCCGATCTCGAGGCCCGGCGCGAGGCCGGCCCGGTCCCGTTCTCGGGCGATCTCGGCCGCAAGTTCGGCCCCCACCGCACGGAGATCGCACCGGGCAGCGCCTTCTCGAGCGGCGCCCGGCGGACCTACGCCAACGGCCTCCTGACCGAGATGGAGGCGCTCGGGCGCGGCGGGGACGCCCATCTCGGCACGCACGCGGTGTTTCGCAACGACGATCCCGGCGCCGATCCGCGCCGGCTCGTGATCTTCGGCGATTCCTACGCGCAGCACACCGCCCACAGCCCCGTCGCCACGCTGACCGCGCTCTTCGCCGACCGCTTCCGGGAGGTGCATTTCCTCTGGTCGACGGGCATCGACTGGCACTACCTCGAAGGCGTCCGGCCGGATTTCGTGCTCGCCGAGATCGCCGAGCGCTTCCTGATCGACCTGCCGCCCCGCGGCATCCGGATCGAGCGGCTCGCGGAACTCGCCCGCGAGCGCAAGGTCATGGGAGGGGGTTCGGGAGGGGATTCGGCGCGGGCTTCGGAGGCGACTCCCCGCTCTGGCGCGCGGCCTCCGCCTGACGCGCCCGCATCCGCGCCTGAAGACGCTGGCGCCGGGCCGCGATGACCGTGCCGTTCACCTCGCCCCCGAACAGGAACATCGCCGCGAGCCAGTAGAGGAAGACGAGGAACACCATCGCCGTGGCGAGGCCCCCGTAGGTCGAGGCGTAGGCGTTCGAGAAGCGGTCGAGGTAGAAGCCGAAGCCGAGGCCGGCCAGGAACCAGAGCACCAGCGTCACGGCGATGCCCGGCAGCACCGAGAGAACCGCGCGCCGCCCGGCGGCCACGAATTTGTGGGCGATGATCAGCACCAGCCCGATCAAGACCGCCGTCACCCCGATGCGGCCGATGGCGACCGTGAGCCCCAGGGGCTCCAGTCCCGGCGCCACGAAGACGAGCTGGCGCCAGATCAGCGGCCCCAGCACCACGAGCAGCGCGAAGGCCAGCATCGCGAAGGCGCCGCAGACCACGTAGCCGATCGATTCGAGCCGGGTGAGCCACCAGGGCCGCATCTCGCGGATGCCGTAGGCCCGGTTGAGCCCGACCCGCAGGGATTCGACGCCCGAGGAGGAGAAGTAGAGCGCGAGCAGGGCGCCCAGCGTCAGCACGCCCCCGCGCTGCTCGGTGAGCAGCCGGTGCACCTCGCCGACGATGGGCTTGGCCACCTCCCGCGGCACCGCGTCGAAGATCAGCGTGCCCGCCTCGTCGGCCAGCGACTTGGTGCCGATCAGGCCGGCGAGCGCCGCGAGCAGGATCAGGAACGGGAACAGCGAGGTCAGCATCGACAGCGCGATGTGGCTGGCGATCGCCCAGCCGTCATGGGCGACGAAGCGCTGCGCGGCCAGCCCCGTCACGTCGAGAACTTTTCGCAGGCGGCTCAAGACGGACGGCTCAAGGGAGGACGCGGCTTCTCGCACGAGGACTGGGGCGGACGGGCTTCATACGGGCATTCGGCCCGCCCCCGTCAACGGTGAAGCGAGCGATCCGTCACCGGCATGGCTGGGAAGATTCCGCCCTGCTTGCCTCCGCGCCACCCGCGTGCTGCCTGCCGGACGCCATGTCGATGCTTCTGTCCCGTCTGATCCCGGCCGCCTTCGTGCTGATCTGGGCGAGCGGCTTCGTCGCCGCGCGCTACGTGGCGCCGTTCGCCGAGCCGCTGGCCTTCGTCGCGCTGCGGCTCGCCCTGGTGGCGGCGGTGCTGGGCGCCATCGCGCTGGCTCTGCGCTCGCGCTGGCCCCGGACCGGCGCCGGCTGGCGCGACGGGATGGTCGCGGGCGTGCTGATGCAGGGCATCTACGTGGCCGGCGTGTTCTGGTCGGTGCATCGCGGCCTGCCCGCCGGCATCGCCGCCCTCGTCGGCAGCCTGCAGCCGCTGCTCACGGCCGCCGCCTCGGAGCCGCTGCTCGGGGAGCGGGTGGGAGGCAAGCGCTGGGCGGGCATCGGGCTGGGCTTCCTCGGGGCGGGGTTGGTGCTCGTGCCCAAGCTCGGGGCGGTCGATGCCGCCGGCATCCCGCCCGACGCGCTCGCGGTCTGCCTCGCCGCCATGCTGGCGATGACCGCGGGCACCCTCTGGCAGAAGCGCAAGGCGGCGGGTGCCGACCTCGTCACCAATGCCTGCCTGCAATTCGTCGGCGGCACCGCCTTCGCCGTGCCCCTCGCTCTGCTCGCCGGGGAAACGCATCTGGAGACGAGCCTGCCGCTGGCGCTGGGCATGGGCTGGTCCGTCCTCGTCAACTCCGTGGCGGGCATCCTCCTGCTGATGGCGCTGATCCGGCGCGGGGCGGTGGCGGGCGTGGCCTCGCTGTTCTTCCTCGTGCCGCCGGTCTCGGCGGCGATCGCCTACGCGATGTTCGGGGAGGCGCTCACCCCCGTGCAGATCGGCGGAATGGCAGTGGCCGCCGCCGGCGTCGGCCTCGCCACGGGTCCCTCGGCGGGCCGGTCTTCGACGGGTCCAAGCCGGTGAACTGTATGATGAATTCAGCCTAAAGACGGGGGATGCGGCGACGAGAAACCACTATTGTGCCGGCGATCCCGGCTATAAGGAACCACAGATCCACTCCGTAGAGAGACAGACATGGCCGCATCTCCCGCCATCCAGCCCGCCAACGACCCGAAGGACTTCGTGGCCCTGGCCAAGGACGCTGCCGAGGGCGCGCGGGCCCTCGTCGCGGAGGCCACCGCCCGCGTGAAGGCGCGCGTGGCCGGACCCGAGGGCAAGCTCGACGCCGGCGCGCTGGAGCGCGAGCAGCATGCGGCCCACGGTCTGGCCTGGCTCGCCACCTACGGCGAGGCGGTGCGCGAACTCGCCGACTATGCCGAGCGGCTGCAGGGCGAGGGCGCCTTCGGCGAGACCGAGGCGCTGCTCGTGAAGATCGGCATGGGCGAGTATCTCGACCAGATCTTCGGCGGCATCCCGATGAGCCAGGGCGAGATGGTGCGCCCGACGGGCTCGCTCGGCTTCGAGGCCTCCGAACTGGCCGGCTTCCGCACGCCCGCCATCGAGGCCGTGATCGCCCAGGGCAACACCCCGGCCAACCGCGCCGCGCTCGTGGCCCGGATCCGCGAGGCGACCAGCGCCGGCGCGGCCACGATCGGCGCCTCGGGCCTCGACGAGGACATGGAGGCGATCCGCTCCGAGATGCGCCGCTTCGGCAAGGCCGAGGTGGTGGAGCAGGCCCACGAGTGGCACCTCGAGAACGCCTACATCCCGATGTCGATCATCGAGAAGATGGCCGAACTCGGCGTGTTCGGCCTCACCATCCCCGAGGAATACGGCGGCATGGGTATGCCCAAGGCCGCGATGTGCGTGGTCTCCGAGGAGCTGTCGCGCGCCTATATCGGCGTCGGCTCGCTCGGCACCCGCTCGGAGATCGCCGCGGAGCTGATCCTGTGCGGCGGCACCGAGGAACAGAAGCAGCGCTTCCTCCCCGGCATCGCCAGCGGCGACATCCTGCCCACCGCCGTCTTCACCGAGCCGAACACCGGCTCCGACCTCGCCTCGCTCCGCACCAAGGCGGTGCGGGAGGGCGATGTCTGGAAGATCACGGGCAACAAGACCTGGATCACCCACCCCGTGCGCGCCGACATCATGACGGTGCTCGTGCGCACCAAGCCGGAGGAGAAGGGCCACCGCGGCCTCTCGATGCTGATCGCCGAGAAGCCGCGCGGCGACGACGCCGACCCCTTCCCGGTGGAGGGCCTGTCCGGCGGCGAGATCGAGGTGCTCGGCTACCGCGGGATGAAGGAGTACGAACTCTCCTTCGAGGGCTTCTCGGTGCCGGCCGGCAACCTGCTCGGCGAGGTCGAGGGCAAGGGCTTCGCCCAGCTGATGCAGACCTTCGAATCGGCCCGCATCCAGACGGCGGCCCGCGCCATCGGCGTGGCCCAGTCGGCCCTCGACATCGGCCTGCGCTACGCCGAGGAGCGGGTGCAGTTCGGCAAGGCCCTGGTCGAGTTCCCGCGCGTGGCCGACAAGCTCGCGATGATGGCGGTGGAGATCAACATCGCCCGCCAGCTCACCTACTTCTCCGCCCGCGAGAAGGACGAGGGCAAGCGCTGCGACCTCGAGGCCGGCATGGCCAAGCTGCTCGGCGCCCGCGTCGCCTGGGCGGCGGCGGACAACGCCCTGCAGATCCACGGCGGCAACGGCTTCGCGCTGGAATACAAGATCAGCCGCGTGCTGTGCGACGCGCGCATCCTCTCGATCTTCGAGGGTGCCGCCGAGATCCAGGCGCAGGTCATCGCGCGGCGCCTGCTGGAGCAGTAAGTCGAGACCTCGTCCGCCCCGGCCGGCTCTCGACCGGCGAGGGGCGGGCCATCGCTTGAGCCGGATAGCGTAGCCAGCTCATATACTTGCCCTCAACTTCTGCCGCTTAGGCCGTGCTCCGAACCTCCCGGAGCACGGCCCGCGTGTTGCCAGACCCGACTTCCGGCGTGCAGGACGCCACGCTGATCCAGCACTGGCGCAGTTGCCGGACCCGCCCCGGGGCGATGCCGAGCTACGATTCCGTCGTGCTGGGACGTCTCGGCCGCCTCGCCGACCGCTGCGCCCTCGTCGCCACCTGCGAGGGCCGGGCCGACCGCATCCTCTGGGGCGGTCCGGGCTTTCGCGACTGGTTCGAGGACGAGGTCAGCGACCTCCCCCTGGCCCGCATCCCCGACGAGATCCGCCGACCGGTCGAGGAGATCGCGCTCGCCGCCCTGCGCACGGGCGAGCCGGCGAGCGCGCGCTGCGACCGCATCACCGACGGCGTCGTCACGACCTGGGGACTCGTCGGCGTTCCACTCGCCCATGGCGGCCCGCCCCTCATTCTCATCCACGTGGATGCCGAGGGCGTGCGCACCGAATTGATGCGGGCGATCTTCGGCGCCACCGGGCAGGGATTGATGGCGCTGGGCGCGCTGCGCGATGCCGAGGGCGCGGTTGCCGACTTCAAGATCGTCGCCCTGAACCAGGGCGCCGCCGAGATCTTCGAGCGGCCGGCCGAGAGCCTGCAATGGAAGCGCCTCGGCGAGGTGGTTCCGGCCCGGCTCGGTGCGACGCCGCTGCTGGCGGGCATCCTCGGGCGCTCGGACCGCACCGTGTTCGAACTCGCCGTGCCGCGCGCCGACCGCACGATCCTGACGCTGCGGGTGGAGGCCCGCGCCATCGGCGACCTCATCGCCGTGGCCATGACGGATGTCGGCGACATCAAGGCCCGGGAGGAGTCGTTCCGCTTCCTGTTCGAGAGCAACCCGCTGCCGATGTGGCTGGTGGATCAGGAGACGGCCCGCTTCGTCGCCGTGAACGAGGCGGCGATCGCGCATTACGGCTACAGCCGGGAGACCTTCCTGAGCCGTCGGCTGCCCGACCTCGCGGAGACCGCTGCGGTCGGCTTCTCCTGCGGCGGCAACCTGCACCGGCACCTGCGGGCCGACGGCTCGGCGATCGACGTGACCCTGTTCGAGCGCTTCCTCGCCTTCGAGGGGCGGCCGACCGTGCTCGGCGCAGCCATCGACGTGACCGAACAGCGCCGTGCCGAGGCGCGCATCAGCCACATGGCCCATCACGATGCGCTGACCGGCCTGCCGAACCGCGTTCTCTTCGCTGCCCGGCTTGCCGAGGCGATCGCCGATCACGCCCGCTGCGGTGCGTGCGCCGCCCTGCTCTGCCTCGACCTCGACAAGTTCAAGTTCGTCAACGACACCCTCGGCCATCCCGCCGGGGACGCGCTGCTGCGGCAGGTGGCCGAGCGGATCTCCCTCTGCCTGCGCCGCGAGGATCTCGTCGCGCGCCTGGGCGGCGACGAGTTCGCCGTGCTGCTGCGCAACCCCGACGCCGCGACGGTGCGGACGATCGCCGGGCGGATCGTCGACGCGCTGTCGCGCCCGGTCCGGCTCGGCGAGCGGGAATGCCGGATCGGCGTGAGCATCGGCATCGCCTGCCTGCCCGAGCACGGGAGCGAGGCCGACACCCTGCTGCGCAACGCCGATCTCGCCCTCTATCAGGCCAAGGCGGAGGGCGGCAGCCTCGCCCGCACCTTCGAGGTGGCGATGGACGGCTGGACCCGCTCCCGGCGGCGGAGAGAAACCGATCTGCACGAGGCCTTCGCCCGGGGCGATCTCACTCTGGCCTATCAGCCGGTCGTGGAGACCCGCACGGGCGCCGTCGTCGGCTTCGAGGCGCTGCTGCGCTGGCACCACCCGGTCGAGGGGGCGATCCCGCCGGCCGCCTTCGTCCCGCTGGCCGAGGAGATCGGGCTGATCGGGCCGATCGGCGCCTGGGTCCTGCGCCAAGCCTGCGCCGAGGCCGGCAGTTGGAGCGTTCCGGTCCGGGTCGCGGTCAACCTCTCGCCGGTGCAGTTCCGCGATCCCGGCCTCGTGGCGATGGTGCGCGAGGCGCTCACCCTGTCCGGTCTCGCGCCGCAGCGCCTCGAACTGGAGGTGACCGAATCCGTGCTGCTCGCCGCGAGCGAGGCCAACGTGGCGACGCTCCACGCCCTGCGGGACCTCGGCGTGCGGATCGCGATGGACGATTTCGGAACGGGCTACTCGTCCCTGAGCTACCTGCAGAAGTTTCCCTTCGACACCATCAAGATCGACCGCTCCTTCGTGATGCGGCTCGGCGAGGATCTGCACTCGACGGCGATCGTGCGGGCGGTGATCGGGCTCGGCGCCAGTCTCGGGATCGTCACCGTGGCCGAGGGCGTCGAGACCGAGGACCAGTGGGCCCTGCTGCGCGCCGAGGGCTGCGGGGAGGCCCAGGGCTACCTGTTCGGACGGCCGATCCCGGCCCTGGAGGCGCGGCGGCTGCTCCGGCCGGAGCCGAGGCTGGCCGCCTGCGCCTGAGGGATGGTCGCGCTACTTCGTGATCTTCACCGAGACCGGATCGCTCGACGGGAAGGTCTCCTCCAGCGCCTCGTCGAGGCGCTCGTCCTTCTCCTCCTGGCTGTTGCCGGGATTGGCCTTGTCGCCCGCGCCGTCCTGCTGGAACCCGGTGGATTGGGAGGTGGACTTGGTCTCGTCGTCGGTTCGCGTCTTGTCGGACATGAAGGCCTCGCTGCTCGTTCCGCACGCGCCGCCGAGGATGGCGGCTCTCATGCCGACCAACGCGAGCGCGGCCATCCTGTTGCGTTGCCTGCGTTACGAGCCCGCCGGCGTCGCGCCGCGCAGGGCCGGTCGCTCGACGGCCCGCGGGAGCGGCCGCGCCTCGCGCAGGACGAGGCCGTAGACCTGCTCCAGCCGGTCGAGATGCCCGTCGACGCTGAGTGGGGCTGCCCAGTAGCGCTCGTAGGCGCGCTCGGCCATGCGGGCGGCGAGCCCGTCGTCGGACAGGCGGCTGAGGTGGGCGGCCAGCGCGTCCGGGTCGCCCGAGCGGAACCAGAACCCGTTCTCGCCGTCCTCGACCGCCTCGCGGCCGGCGCAGGCATCCGAGACGATCACCGGGCAGCCGGAGGCCAGGGCCTCGTAGACCGTGAGCGGCTGGCCCTCGTACCAGATGCTCGGAAAGACCAGGGCACGCGCCCGCCGCATCAGCGCCTGCACCGCGGGGCCGTCCTTCCAGCCCAGCAGCACGGCCTCGGGATAGCGCGCCCTCAGATCGTCCGCGGCGGGGCCGTCGCCGACGAAGACCGGGCGCAGGCCCGCCCGCCGCGCCGCCTCGGCGAAGATCGGCGCCCCCTTCTCCGTCGAGAGGCGGCCGACGAAGAGGAAGTCGTCCCGCCCCTCGCGTTCCAGCGGGCGGCGCTCGACGGAGATCGGGTTGTCGATCCGGTGGAACACGGTGCGGGGCGGCAGGAGCGGCGCGATCACCCGCTCCTGCAGCGCGCTGATCGTGACGACGTGGCGGAACAGGTCGGGCAGGCCGGCGACGTGCTCAAGGCCGAGATGGCGCACCACCCGCATCAGCTTGCGCGGGTAGGAGCGCGCGTCGCAATTCGTGGTCAGGCAGGCCGCCGACATCGGGGTGCGGTGGCAGATCCGGTCGGCCGGGTACTCGTAGAATCCGCCGTTGGGGCAGACGAGGAAGAACTCGTGCATCGTGTAGAGGCACGGCAGGCGGGAGCGCCGGATCGCCGTGCCGATCGAGGGCGAGAGCGCCTTGGCGAAGGCGTGGACGTGGACGAGGGTGTCGCGCGGGTCGCACAGGGTCAGTTCGGCGGCGAGCCGCGCGGCCGCACGCGTGTTCCAGACCGCCTGCACCGCGAAGGCGAGCTTGTTCGTCGTGGAGGCGATGTCGTCCTGCCCGAGGCAGACGACCCGCGCCCCGCTCTCGGCGAGCCTCGGGTCCACGGGGCCGACCGCGGCGAAGACCGTGACCCGGTAGCCGCGCCGCCGCAGCCCGAGCGCCGAGTCGAGGGCGACCTTGGCTTGGCCACCGTTGACGTGGGCGTGGTCGAGGACGAGGACGACGTGCACGGCAGGCCTCGGCTCTTCATGGCGAGAGCCCTCCGTTTACCGGACGGCAGTTGATCGCTCGTAAACCTTGCGCGCATCGACCCGCCGCGCCGCGGCGGTCTCCCCGCTCGAAGGCGAAGCGCGCCCATGCACGTCGTGATCGTCGCCGAATTCGCCGCCGCGAGCGGGGGTGCCGAGAAGGTCGCCGTGGAATCCGCCCGCGCGCTGGCGGAGGCCGGCGCGGAGGTGACCTACATTCAGGCGGTCGCCGGGCCGGCCGACCCGCTGCTCGCCCATCCGCGCCTGCGCCGGATCGGCCTCGACCTGCCGGACGTCTGGTCCCTGCCGGCCCTGCGCGGGGCCTTGAGCGGGATCTGGAACGGCGAGGCCGCCGCGCGCCTCGCCGGCGTGCTCGACGCGCTGCCGCAGCCGCCCGATTGCCTTCACCTGCACCAGTTCACCCGGGCGCTCTCGCCCGCCGTGCTGCCGGTTCTGCTCGGGCGCGCCGTGCCGCTGGTGCTGACGCTGCACGACTACGCGCTCGCCTGTCCGAACGGCGTCTACTACCGTTTCGACCGCGCCGAACCCTGCGCGCTGCGGCCGATGTCGGGCGCCTGCCTCGCCGCCGCCTGCGATCCCAAGAGCCGGCTGCATAAGGCGGTGCGGCTCGGGCGCGCCGCCGCGCTGCGGATCGCGGTGGGCCGCGCCCGCCTCGAGGTCGTCCATGTCTGCGACGGAAGCCTGAGGCGGATGGAGGCGATCGCCGGGGGCTATCGCCTGCGCCATCACCGCATCGACAACCCCGTGCGCGTGGCGTGTCAGGCCCCGGCCGAGCCCGCCCGGGGCGACGCCGCGGTCTATGTCGGCCGCCTCACCGTCGAGAAGGGCGCCGATCTCGTGGCCGAGGCCGCCCGCCGCGCCGGGCTGCCCGCCCTGTTCGTCGGCGCCGGCCCGCTGGAGGCGCGCCTTCGCGCGCAGGGTGCGGAGGTGCTCGGCTGGACCCGTCCGGCGGAACTCGAGACGATCCTGCGCCGCCGCGCCAGAGTCGTCTGCGCGCCCTCCCGCTGGGACGAGACCGGCCCGCTCACGGTCTACGAGGCACTGGCCCAGGGCATTCCGGTCGTGGCCTCGCGCCGCTCGGGCGCCGCGGAGAAGGTGCAGAACGGCGTGAGCGGCTACGTCGTGGAACCGGAGGTCGACGCGCTCGCTGCCGCCCTGAATGCCCTCAAGGACGACGGAACCACGGCGCGCTTCGGCCGCGCCGCCTACGACGCCTACTGGCGGGCCCCGCTCACGCTCTGCGCCCATGCCCGTGCGCTGCTCGCGCTCTACGGCCGGCTGGCAGACGAATACAATATGCGGCAGTGCGAAACGGAGATGCCGACGCCGGCCTCGATTGTGGCACCTTAGCGGTCGTCCTCTCCCGCGCGGACCCTTGGCAGGGTGCACTTCTCGACACTATAATGCCTCCCTCAGCCGCCGACTCGCGCCGTTGAGGCGAAATCTCGTTACGAGTTAGTAGCATAAGTAAATTTTATCGGACCTCGGAACCAATTCTCGATTGTCGGAATGTGGCCTTGACTTTCATGTTGCACCGCAACATATGAGGGGCGGGCCGGCCAGCGCGGGGCTGTATTGCAGACACCCGCCGCACCACTTCTCCCGGTCCGTTGACAGGAGAGCGATATGAGCAACCCGAGCTTCGAGATCCCCGCCGAGTTCCGCGACTTCGCCGACAAGAGCGTCGATCAGGCCCGCAACGCCTTCGGCACCATCCTGAACGGCGCGGTGAAGACCTCCGAGCAGTTCCGCAACTCGGCCTCGACCGTTCAGTCGACCCTGCATGCCGCCATGCTCAAGAGCCTGGATCACGCCAAGACCAACGCCGACACGACCTTCGACTACGCGCAGCGCGTCGTGCGCGCCAAGGACGTGCGCGAGGCCTTCGAGATCCAGTCCGAGTTCGTGAAGACCCAGTTCGCCGCCCTCCAGGCCCAGGCCAAGGAGTACGGTGCGCTCGCTCAGAACGCCGCGCACTAAGCCGGTCCGGTGTCGGGCTGGGCGGTCCGCCGACCGTCCGAGTCCGTGCGTGAGCGCGGCGCGATCCGTTCCGGGAGCCTCGCAGCGAGGCTGCGCCGCGGTCTGACACGATGCTCTCCCCCAAGGCGCCCCGGACATGGTCCGGGGCCGCCGCGGGCGGATGAGCATTTCGAACGAGGAGAGGATTCATGTCGTCGAGCCGCCGCAGGGGACGTTCGCCCGGGGCCTCCGCCCAGCCCGCGCCGCCGACAGGCGCCGAGTCCCAGGGATTCGAGAATCCGGCCGTCGAGAGCGCCGAGACCGCGGCGGACGAGGGCCAGAGCTTCGAGACCAGCGAATCCGAGACCGGCCTCGCGCAGCAGCCCGATGGCGAGACGGTGAGCGAGGCCGAGCCGGCCGCCGAGGGTTCTGCCGCGGAGGCCGCCCCCGCCGAGGAGGCGCGGGACGCGGCGTCGGACCCGGTCTCCGAGGCGACCGAGGCGGTGCAGGAGGCCGCCCCCGTTCAGGACGTCGCGACGGTCGAGGAGCCCGCGCCGGAAGCGGTCTTCACGCTTCCCGAGCCCGAGGCCGCCGAGAACGTCCAGGAAAACGTTCGAGAAGCCGCCGAGGAGACGGCCGAGGCCGTCGCCCAGGCCGCGCTGCTTCCGGCGCTGGAGGAGCCCGTGCGGGACGCATCCGCCGGCCGGCGCAGCTCGGATCACCACCGCGTCGGAGCGAGCTTCGGCGTCGCCACCCTCGCACCCTTCACCGAGATCAACGCGAAGCTGTTCGCCTTCGCCCGCGGTGAGAGCGAGGCGGTCCTGGCCCATTTCCAGGCCCTGGCCCGCGCCAAGAACCCGGCGGAAGCGATCCGCCTCCAGGTCACGGAAATGCAGCGCGCCGCCGACGCCTCGCTGACCTGTTTCAGCGACATCGTGCGCAGCGCCAACCGCCTGGGCGAATCCGTCCGCTGGCACTGACCCTCGCGCGCTTCGAACGCGGTCAGACAAGAGTTCAGGGCGGCCGTCCGAGAAGGATGGCCGCCCTTTTTGTTTGCGTGCCTGTCGCGGGCGGATGGCGCGGAGGCAGGCCCGCGGGAGGCGCCGGCCCCCTCGCCCCCCGTCTCCTCGGAGGCTACATAGCCCGCACGCTTCGACACCCCCGGGAGACCCGCATGCCCACCTCGCCGCTCCTGCCGGCCGGCCTCGTTTCCGTGCTGCTCCTCGCCGCCGCGCCCGCCCTCGCCCAGACCGCGAACGCGCCGGAGAAGCCGGCCTCCGAGGCGCCCATGCACGAGAGGGCCGTTCCGCTCTCGAAGGGCGAGATCCAGCTCTCCTTCGCCCCCGTGGTGAAGCGGGCCGCCCCCTCCGTCGTCAACGTCTACGCCACGCATGTCGAGAAGCGCTCCGCCCGCTCCAACGCCATGGAGGAGTTCATGCGCCGCTTCTTCGGGGAGGACCGCCCCGGCCGCGGCCCCGGCGGCATGCCGGGCGAGCGGGCGCAGCGCTCCCTGGGCTCGGGTGTGATCGTCGACGCCTCCGGCCTCGTCATCACCAACAACCACGTCATCGAGAACATGAACGAGGTGAAGGTGGCGCTCGCCGACAAGCGCGAGTTCGAGGCGCAGATCGTCCTGCGCGATCCCCGCACCGACCTCGCGGTGCTCAAGATCAAGAGCCCGGCGGACGTGGCGCCGATGCCGATCGGCGATTCCGACCACATCGAGGTCGGCGACTTCGTGATGGCGATCGGCAATCCCTTCGGCGTCGGGCAGACCGTGACGCAGGGCATCGTCTCGGCGCTCGCCCGCACGCAGGTCGGCTCGTCGGACTACCAGTTCTTCATCCAGACGGATGCCGCGATCAATCCAGGCAATTCCGGCGGCGCGCTGGTCGATCTCCGGGGCCGCCTCGTCGGCGTCAACACCGCGATCTACTCGCAGTCCGGCGGCAGCCACGGCATCGGCTTCGCCATCCCCGCCAGCATGATCCGCGCCGTGGTCGAGACCGCCAAGAGCGGCGGCAGCGTCGTGCGCCGGCCCTGGCTCGGCGCGCGGGTGCAGAGCGTGACGGCGGACATCGCCGAGAGCGTCGGGCTCGACCGCCCCACCGGCGTGCTGGTGGCGAGCATGCAGGCCAAGAGCCCCGCCGAGGAGGCGGGCCTGAAGCGCGGGGACGTGATCCTCACCGTCGACGACCAGACCGTCGCCGACCCGGACGCCTTCGGCTACCGCTACGCCCTCAAGGGCATCACGGGCACCGCCAATCTCGGCATCCTGCGGGGCAGCAAGCGCCAGACCATCCAGGTCAAGCTCGGGCCGGCGCCGGAGACCCGCCCGCGCGACGTGCTCAAGGTCCGCAGCCGCACGCCGTTCGCCGGCGCCACGCTCGTCAACACCTCTCCCGCGGTGAGCGAGGAGCTGCAGGCGGACCTGCCGGACGAGGGCGTGGCGGTCACCGCCGTGGAAGAGGGGTCCCTGGCCAACCGGGCGGGTTTCCGCAAGGGCGACGTGATCCTGGCGATCAACGGCATGCCCGTGCCCTCGACCAAGGATCTGGAGCGGCTGACCCAGCGCAGTCTCGGCCTGTGGGAGGTCTCGATCAACCGGGGCGGCGAGGTGCTGACCTCGGTGTTCGGCGGGTAGGACGCGTCCCGGCGAAGGGGATGCGGGTTCGTCCAGGGCACGTCATGACCGTGACCGCAGGACGACCCGGCCGCGGCCGTCTCGCCCGGTCGAACGACGCGCTCGCAATCGGCACGGCAGGAAGGATCGTGCCGATCCCGATGCCCGGCGCGCCGGCCGCGTGCGTTTTCGCTCATCCAGCGGGACGGTGCCGGGTTAGCCTACCACTCGGATCGTCGGTGAAGTCATCGCGGTGCCGATGTTTCGTCCCGCGCGGACGACGCAATCCGGTAACCTTACGAGGCAATCCGCCGGACACCCTGAGACCCTAGAACGGCGCCATACGAGAGCCGGAAGGGCCTCAAGCGAGAGGGGCGGACATCATGCGGGACCTGATCAAGATCGCGGCGGCCGGAACGGTGCTGACCGCCTACGCCCTGCTCGCCCCCACCCTCGTCGAGGCCGTGCCGAGCCCGGCCGCGCCGACGAAGGCCTTCACCCAGCGCCTGCCCCAGGCGGGCGGCGCGGTCCCCGTGAGCGCCCGGTTCGACGGCGTCGAGCCGGTCTCGGGTCGGGTCGTGATGGCCCGCCGGCCGCTTCTGCTCGGCACCACGGCGGACGCCGCCTCCCGCTGACCGCCCCCGCGCGCCTCGTCGGCACGCCGCGGCGGTCACGGCGGTTTCACGGGACGGCCGGCCCCGCCTTCAGAGAGACGCGGACCTGAACGCGTCCTCGGCCGGGCGGGCACCGCGCCCGAGCTTCAGGCTGTCGGCAAGGCAGCCGACGGCGTGGCGGTTGCCATGCAGGCCGGCGCAGAGATCGTCGATCTCGGTCACGTCCAGCGCCTCGCCGCTTCCCGCGGCGATGGTGTCGATCAGGTCGTCCGTCTGCGGATCGAAGGGATGCCCCTGCATCCGGTAGAACTGGTAGTAGCGCAACGCCGCCAACAGCGTGTCGCGCTCGCGGGCGGTGACGGTGATGTTCTGCGTGGTCATGGGAGTCCCCTTGGCTTGCAACGAACGCCGGGCGAGACCGCGCGCGCCTCGCCTAGCTTGGCCGTTGTAAGCCCCCGTCGGCAGCCCCGTCCATGACATGGGAGAGGATCGGGCGGGCCCCCGAAGGCTGGGCCAGCGATCGCCCGGCGTTCAGCCGGACACCACGACGGCCGATGGCGCGGCGACTTCGGTACCGGCAAGCCCATAGTAATCTTCGAGGATCCGCGGATAGGCGGCCGCGCGGAAGGGCCGCCGGGTGGCCCAGAGCGCCTCGACGGGGAGCGCGAGCAGAGCGTCGTTCAGCCGCTGAGGGTCCTCCGCCAAGTCCGGATCGAGCCGGTGGCCGCTCCCGATCGCGCGCAGGCGCTCGGCCTGTGCACCGAGGTCGAACACCACCGGGGGCACGCCGGCCGCCAGTGCCAGGGAGAGCGTGTAGCAGTAGGTCTCCGGCCAGATCGAGGGCAGCAGCACGAGGTCGGGATCGAGCCGGGCGATCTCGGCGAGCGCCGCCGCGTCGCTGCCGTAGGGGCCCGTCTCGCGCACCCCCACCGCCGCCATCGCCTCCGGCTCGGAGGAATGGCCGACGATCGTGAAGGTGATCGGAAGCGTCCGCAGCCCGGCGTCGAGGGCGAGATTGTGGACGATGTCGAAGCCCTTGTGCGGGCCGATCGATCCGATCACGGCGATGCGCAACGGCCCCTCCCCGCGCCGACGCGGGAGCAGCTCGGCGCAGGCAAGCGCTTCCTCGTGCGGGCGAAGCACGATGTCGTTGAGCGAGAGAACGGGTCCGATGCGGTCGGCGAGATCCTGCGAGGGCGCGAACACCCTGCGGGCGCCGCCGAGGAAGCCGGCCCAGAGCCGCCGCCGCTCCGCGGGATCGGGCAGCGCGACCCTGTCCGCGTCGCGGTCGAGGCGGATGCAGTCGCGGCAGATGTCGGGCGCCGCCAGCCCGCAATAGACGCCTTCCGGGCGCACGAGATTGTTGCGGTGGCAGACGGGCGCGTAATCGTGGAGCGTCACGTCGTAGCCGGTGCCCAGTCCCTCGATCAGCCGCATCGCCGCTCGGGTCGCGGCTGCGTCGAGGCCCGCCAGCGAGTGGACGTGCACCATCGCCGGGGCAAGCCAGCCGATCAGATCGGCCAGAAGCGCCCCGTCCCGGTCGAGGGAGAGCGGGTCGAGGATGGCGGCGGGAAAGTCGATCACGCTCGATCGAGGAAGGCCGAGCTTGAACGCGCCGGGTTCCTCGGTGCGCAGGTAGATCGCGGCCAGCCCCGCCTCGCTCAGCCGCGCGCTCATGGCCTCGATATGCGTCTCGACGCCGCCGCCGAAATCGTGGGTCACGATCAGGGCGATTCCCCGTGTGGCACTCTTCTGTGCGCACCGGGCGAAGCGGTAGAGGTCGAGGCGCTGTCGGGCGAAGCGGGCGGGATCGACCTCGATATGGGCGTGGACGCGGCGCTGGTAATCGGGGTGCTTGGTGAGGATGGTGCGGAAGATGTCCGCCCCCTTGGTCGCCAGCAACGCGCCGAAGGAGACGCTGCCGGAGTGGAACACGAACACGTCGTGGGCCAGCACGTTGGAGTAACCCGCCTTGAGGGCGCGCATGCAGAAGTCGTTCTCCTCGCCGTAGCCGCGCCCGAAGGTCTCCGCGTCGAGGGGGCCGACCGCGTCGATGACCGCGCGGCGCATGTACATGCAGAAGCCCACCCCCGTTGGGACGGGCGAGCGGCTGCGGGCGTTGCAGACGCGGGTGAAGGCGTCGATCTCGGCGGGCGTGATCTCGAGCCGGGCCCGGTTCTCGACGTTCGGCCGCGGATAGCTGCAGATCGTGGCGTTGTTGGAGAACGGCGTCACCGTGGCGATGGCCGGATCGTCCTGCGCGTGCCGGAGCAGGCGGTCGAGCCAGTCGCCGTAGACGACGATGTCGGCGTTGAGCAGCACCACGTCCCGGCCCGCGGCCCGCTCCAGGCCGAGGTTGCAGGTCCGCACGAAGCCGAGATTCTCCGCATTGACCGCGTGGGCGAACAGGCCCCGCGCCGCGAGACCGGCGAGCGCCGCGCTCAGGCGCGCGTCCGGGCTGCGATCGTCGATGACGAGGAGGGCGAAGACAGTCGACTGCGGCGCGGACAGCACCGAGTGGATCGCCCGCAGGGTGTCGTCGTAGCCCTTGTAGACCGGCATGATCAGGACGACCCGCGCCGCGTCGATGTCGGCGGCCGGCTGCACCCGGCTCCACTCGTCCTTCGTCGGCGCCACCTGCGCGGGCCAAGTGCCGAGCCCGAAGGGCGTCGGGCGCAAGCCCCGCGCCCGCCCCACCGCGAGATAGTGGAAGAACGGATTGACCCCGGCGCCGATCTCCCGGTGGTACTGCTTGCGGTAGAAGCGCAGGGAGAAGTCCGGGCTCGGGTCGCGATCCTCGCGCGCGCCGAAATCCAGGAAGTGGCGGACCGGATCGACGCCGGAGCGGCGGATATCCGCGTTGGTCTCCAGGTAGTAATCCCGGTCGAAGGCGGCCGCGACGGTCTCGTAGACCTGCGCGTCGGAGGCCTCCGCGGGGTCGGCGGGAAGCGGCACGGCCCGGGGCTTGGCCCGAGGCGCGGGCGGGGCCGCGCGCGCCGCGCACTGGAGCCGCCGCGTCGAGGCGAAGTGGTAGAGCGGGCTGACGCCGAGGCGGCGCATATGGGCGTGGCGTTGCAGGTAGGCTTCGCTTCCGAAGCCCTCGCTCGGGTCGAGACCGTGCCGCCAGCCCTTCATTAGATAATGGGTGAGCGGGTCCGCGCTCCCGTCGAGCCCGGCGAGGCGGGCATAGAACGGCGCGTCGAAGAAGGGCTCGACAATCCCGGCCTGCATATCCGGGAAGTCGGGTCCGGGCTGGGTCGCGACCCGCAGCCGCTCCTGCGGGGAGAGCCGGGCATAGTGGAGGAGCGGGTTCGTCGGCGCCCCCTCCGCGAGGTGGCGATCGAGGTAGTAAAGGGTTGAGAACACGGCCGAGGGATCGCGGCCTTCGCGCCAGCCGTGATCGAGGAAGTGCAGAAGCGGATCCACCCCGTTGGCGGCGACGTCGGGATAAGCGTTCAGGTAGAAGGCACGGTCGAAGAAAGCAGCAGAAATGATAGTATCGGTACGCTTGGCTCGAAGTATACTTGGCAGCCTGATCAAGACTAAATCCTTCGAGGAGCGGAAGAGCGCCTTGCGGTACAGCAGATACGATGACGCCTATATGGTTCGACCTGACACAACATCCTCAGACGATTCGCGACTTCGCTGTCAAGGCTGGCCGGAAATTCCGGCCAGGGTACTCCATCCGGATCGACGCTCTATACCCTATGTGTGTGCATCGATATTTCCGAAAACACACAGATCCGTGGCTTGCTTCCGGAAGGGGCGGGTCCGTCAAGCAAGAATGAGCGCAGCCCCCTTCCCCCGCGACCGGGTTCGGCTTTAAGCATCGGTGCCGCCGACGGGTGCGGCCATCGGGTGCGGCTTGGCCCCGGGAGGGCACGATTTCGGACGGCATCTGGTCTTCGGCGCTCGGCCTCCTCGCGGTCATCGCCCTCGTCTTCGCCAACGGCTTCTTCGTCGCGGCGGAATTCTCCCTCGTCGCGGTCCGGCGCAGCCGGGTCGCCGAACTCGTCAACGAAGGCCGGCTCAACGCCCGGGCGCTCCAGCGCGCCACCGACCGACTCGACGCGCATCTCGCCGCGACGCAGCTCGGCATCACCCTCTCCTCGCTGGCGCTCGGCTGGGTCGGCGAGCCGGCGCTGGCGCACCTGTTCGAGCCGATGTTCCACTGGCTGCCGGCGGCGGCGGCCGGCGTCACGGCCCATACGCTCGCCGTCATCGCGGCCTTCGTCATCATCACCACGCTGCACATCGTGCTCGGCGAACTGGCGCCCAAGAGCCTCGCGCTCCAGCGAAGCGAGCGCACGGCGCTGGTGATCGTGCGCCCGCTCACGCTGTTCCTGACGGTGTTCGGCCCGGCGATCCACCTGCTCAACGGGCTCGGCAACGGCGTGCTGCGGCTGCTCGGCCTGCGCCCCGGCGAGGGCGAGGGCCACCTTCCCTCCCCCGCGGAGCTGAGCCTCCTCGTCACCGCCAGCCACGAGGCGGGCCTGCTCCACGAGGCGCAGGAGGATGCGGTGGCCCGCATCCTCGCCATCGGCGAGCGGCGCATCCGCGAGATCATGACGCCGCGCAACGAGGTGGACTGGGTCGATCTCGACGATCCCCAGGAGGCGCAGATCGAGGCGGTGCGGGCCTGCCGCCACGAGCAGATTGTGGTGAGCCGCGCACAGATCGACGACGTGGTCGGCGTGCTGCGCAAGCAGGACCTGCTCGACCAGTTCCTCGACGGCAAGTCCCTCGACGTGAAGGCGGCCACCCGCGAGCCCATCGTCGTGCACGAGGGTCTGGCGATCCTCAAGGTGCTGGAGATGTTCCAGACCAAGCCCGTGCGCATGGCCATCGTCGTGGACGAGTACGGCAGCCTGGAGGGCATCGTCACCCAGACCGACCTTCTGGAGGCGATGGCCGGCGAGATCCCCGAGCCGGGCGAGGAGCGGATGGTGGTCGAGCGCGAGGACGGCTCGCTGCTCATCGACGGCATGATGTCGGCGGGCGAGGCCTTCGACCGCCTCGGCTTCAGCGAGAAGCCGCGCTCGGACGACTTCTCGACCCTGGCCGGCTTCTTCATCGTCCAGCTCGGGCGCATCCCCACCGAGGGCGACGCGATCGAGGCGCAGGGCTGGCGCATCGAGGTGGTCGACATGGACGGGCGGCGCATCGACAAGGTGCTCGCCACCCGCCTCGCGGACGCGTGAGCGGCGCCGTGGGCGCGGCCCGAAACGTCTTCGTGCTGACCGGGGCGGGCATCTCCGCCGAGAGCGGGCTCGGCACCTTTCGCGATGCGGGCGGGGCCTGGACCCGTATCGACCCGATGCGGATCGCCACGCCGGAGGCCTTCGCCGCCGACCCGGTGCTGGTCCACGACTTCTACAACGGACGCCGCCGCGACGCGCGCGCCGCGAGGCCCAACGCCGCGCACGCGGCCCTCGCCCGCCTCGAGTCGGACTTGGCCGCGCGGGGCGGCCGGCTGTTCCTGTGCACGCAGAACGTCGACGACCTGCACGAGCGGGCCGGCTCCCGCCACGTGGTGCACATGCACGGCGCGGTGCTGAAGGTCCGCTGCACCGCCTGCGGGACGGGGTTCGACTGGCAGGACGACCTCGGCGTCGAGACGCCCTGCCCGCATTGCGGCCGACGCGGCGGAATGCGGCCGGACATCGTGTGGTTCGGCGAGATGCCGATGCATCTCGACGCGATCGACGAGGCCTTGGCCGAGGCCGACCTGTTCGTGGCGGTCGGCACCTCGGGTGCGGTCTACCCGGCGGCGGGCTACGTGGCCCAGGCCCGCGCCTTCGGCATCCCGACGCTCGCCCTCACGCTCGAGGCGGCCGACAATGCCGGGATGTTCGAGGCGACCCGGCTCGGGCCGGCGAGCCGGACGGTGCCGGCTTGGGTTGAGGAGATTTTGGGCGGGCGGGCGTGATCCCCGCGCTCATCGCGCGGCGGAGTCGAAGCGATCCGGGGCACTGCCCTGTCCGGAGAGGTTGCGCCGCCGGATTGCTTCGCTCCGTCCGCCGTGACCGACGAGTCTGTCACTGCGGCCCGTAGGGCGGGCGCGGGATCGCGCGGTGCGCCGCGCGCAGGGCCGCCGACCAGCGTTCGCGCAGGTCGTGAAAATAGCCCTCGCCGGCCTCGATGCGGTGGCTCACTTCGAGGTCGAGGCGGCCCCGGCGCTGCACCGCGATGTCGATGGGCAGGCCGACGCCGAGATTCGAACGCATGGTCGAATCCATCGAGACGAGGCCGACCTTGAGCGCGTCGTAGAGATCGGTCTCGTAGGTCACCGCCCGATCGAGGATCGGCTTGCCGTATTTGTGCTCGCCGATCTGCAGGAAGGGCGCCTCGCGGCTGCACTCGATGAAGTTGCCCGCCGAGTAGATCATGAACAGCCGCATCGGCGCGTCGCCGATTTGCCCGCCGAACAGGAACGAAACCTCCATGCGGAGATTGGCCGCCTCGAAGCCGGCCTGCTCGATCTCGCGCACCCGGCGGATCGCCCTTCCGACGAGCTGGGCCGCCTTGAACATGGTGGCCGCGTCCTCGAGCTTCGGCGGCGTCTCGCCCTCGACGTCGTCCACGCCCTCGCGGAGCATGCTCAGCACCGATTGCGTCATGGAGAGGTTGCCGGCCGAGGCCAGCAGCATCACGCGCTCGCCCGGCACGTTGAACATGTGCAGCTTGCGGTAGGTCGAGATGTTGTCGAGCCCCGCATTGGTGCGGGTGTCGGCGATCATCACCAGCCCGTCCTCGACGAGCACTCCGACACAGTAGGTCATGGCGGCACCCGCCTTCGCGAGGGTGCCCGGGCGGCGGGCACGAGGATCAGGTTTGTCGCATCGCACGCGCCGGCCGGACGCGGCAAGAGGCGCGGCGAGAGGCGCGGCAGGACAAGTGTTCCAAAGCGGTTCCGGCCGCCCCGTACGGCCCCCGCCCCGTCTCGCCGTGACGGGAGAAGACCGCAGGAATCGATCGGAGACCGGCTCAGCCCTGGGTCTGGCTCTGGGACTGTCCCTGGCTCTGCTGGCCCCGCGCCTGATGCTGGGAGCGGGTCTGCACCTGCTCGACGCGCAGGGCGACGTCGAGGGTCTCGGTGCCGCCGCCCAGGCGGCTGCCGCGGATCGGCGCCGCGCCGAGATAGTCGAGGCCGACGGCGACCCGCACATGCGCCTCGGTCGCCGACATGCCGTGGGCCGGATCGAACCCGACCCAGCCGAGATTCGGCACCAGCGACTCCACCCAGGCATGCCCCGCCTTCTGGTCGTCGCCATCGTCGCGGCGATAGTAGCCGGAGACGTAGCGCGACGGGATGTCGAGCTGGCGGGCCGCCGAGAGGAAGACGTGGGTGAGATCCTGGCAGACGCCCTTGCCCGCCTCGAAGGACTGGGCGGCGCTGGTGCTGGCGCTGCTCGGGCCGGGCTCGAAGGTCACGGTGTCGTGCACCGCGGCGAGCAGGCGGTGCAGGGTCGCGAGCACGTCGCGCTCGCCCGCCGCCCCGACCTTTTGCGCGAAGACCGCGAGTTCCGGGCTCGTCTCGGTCAGCGGCGTGTCGCGCAGATAGAAGAGATCGGGCAGGCGCTCGACCGCGCCGCGGACGATGCCGCTCGTCTCGAAGGTCTCGATCTCGCCGGTCACCCGCACGGTGAGCGCGTCGGTGGGATCGTCGGCGGTGAACCAGTGGACGAGGTTGCCGAACCCGTCCTCGCGGGCGGTGAGCCGGCCGTTGACGGAGGGCTCGATGCGCCACTCGCGCACGTGCTGCCCGTCGTGATCGCGCGGGGTCAGCCGCAGGATCTGGATCAGGCCGCGGGCCGGCTGCTCGTAGGTGTAGACCGTATCGTGGACGATCCGGATGCGCATGCCTCGATCCTGCCGGGGTGACGGGGCCAAGCTAAGGCATGGGACCCGGTTTGGAAATCCGAAGCCCTGCTCAAAGCGTCGGCAGCACGACGCAGCCGAGGCCGGTTACGCGCAACCGGCGCCCGCTCCGGTGCGCGGCGGATCGCTCGGCGGCGAACGATCGCCGGAGATCCGCGTTTAAGGCCATGCTTTCGCCGACTCCCTCTCCGCCGCCTCTCGATCGCGCCAAACGCTTCGCCACGCGCCTCGAAGCGGCCGACATCGCCTCCGGCGTGTCGCTCGCCCGCGCGAAGGATCGTCCGGCGGTTCGCGCCCTGGCACGGGCCAGCGAAATCGGCAGCTGGCAGGCCCTGCTCGCCCTCTCCGCCGCCACGCTGGCCTGGGGTCTGGCGAGCCGGAACCGGCGGCTCGCCGATGCCGGGCGCGGCATGCTCCGGGCCGGCATCCTGGCCAGCCTCGCGAAGACGACGGTGAAGCGGACGGTCCACCGCACCCGTCCCAACGTGCTGATGGACGAGGGCCTCTATGCACGCGGCCGGCCGGGGACCGGCATCGGGCCCTGGCAGTCCTTCCCCTCGGGTCACGCCGCCTTGAGCGTCGCCGTGGCCCGTGCCGCGGGGCGCGCCTATCCAGAGCTCGCAGGCGTCGCATCTCTCGGGGCGGCCGGCGTCGTTGCCGTGCAGGTGGTGCGCGGGGCGCACTACCCCGCGGACGTGCTGGCCGGTGCGCTGATCGGTCTGGCAGCGGAAGCCGTCAGTCACGGCGTTTCGCATCCGAAGCCGACCGGGCGCGGCGAGGAAGAGCCCGCTCTCTGAGGCGGCGCGGGCCGCGCCCCGACAGAAGGGGCGCCATCCGGTGCCGGAGATCGGCCGTGAGCCCCAGACGCGACGGGTGGCGGCGGGCTCGACCGCCCGTCGCCGCTCACACCAGATATTGCTCGCTGATCGCTGCGCCGAGCGCGTTGTTCTCCGAGATGAAGCCCTGGATGAACTCGTGCAGGCCGGAGGCGAAGATGCGCTCGATATCGGCGCCCGCGAGCTTTGCGCGCATGTTGCTCGCCAGCCGCTGGCTCTCGCCCCGGCGCCCGTAGGCGTCGGCGATCAGGTCGAGATGCTCCACCAGCATGCGGTAGCAGCTCGCCAGCGAGCGCGGCATCTCGGGATTGAGGATCAGGAGGTCGGCCACCAGCACCGGCTTGATGCTCTCGCGGTAGACCCAGTGATAGGCGTTGAAGGCCGAAACCTCGCGCAGGATCGTGGTCCACTGGAAGTAGTCAAGCGAGCCGCCGACGCGCTCCGAGGCGGGCAGCAGGATCTGGTACTTCACGTCGAGGATGCGGGCGGTGTTGTCGGCCCGCTCGATGGCGGTGCCCGCCCGGGTGAACCAGTAGGCGTCGTTCCGCAGCATCGTCCGGTAGGCCGAGCCGTCGAAGGTCAGCGAGACGCGCTTCACCCAGTCGAGGAATTGCGTGAACTCGTCACGCGAGAGGTCGCGGCCTTCATACGAGCGCAGCTCCAGCCACGCGCCGTTGATCGTGTCCCACATCTCGGTGGTGAGGGCCGTGCGGATCGAGCGAGCATTCTCCCGCGCCGTGGCGATGCAGGAGCGGATCGAGGACGGGTTGTGGGGTGAGAAGGCGAGGAAGTTGCAGACCGTGTGCTCGTTGACCGAATCGTAGAGCGTCTTGAACAGCTCGGGATCGCCCGCCGAGGACAGGGCCGAGGCCCACTCGTTCGAGGTGCGCCCGCCGTAGCTCGACGGCAGGGCGGCCAGCCGCAGGGCGGCGTCGAGGATGCGGGCGAGGAAGTCCGCACGCTCGGCGTAGCGCGAGAGCCAGTAGAGGTTGTCGGCAGTCCGGGACAGCATGGGGTCAGCTCGCGGGCGCGTTGGCGACCGGGGCGGCAGATGCGCGGTGTTTCAGCACCGACGCCGCCCGGCTCGCCGGAAGAATGCGAAAGAAACGGGCGAAACGCTCAGGCATCGAGCACCCAGGTGTCCTTGGTGCCGCCACCCTGGCTCGAATTGACCACGAGCGAGCCCTCCTTCAGCGCGACCCGTGTCAGGCCGCCGGGCACGATGCGGATCTCGTCGGCGCCGGCCAGCACGAAGGGGCGCAGGTCGACGTGGCGCGGGGCCACGCCCGAGGCGACGAAGGTCGGGCAGGTGGAGAGCGAGAGCGTCGGCTGGGCGATGAAGTTGTCGGGCGCGTGCCGCAGCTTCTTGGCGAACTCGTCGATCTCGCGGCGCGTCGCGTGCGGGCCCACCAACATGCCGTAGCCGCCCGAGCCGTTGACCTCCTTCACCACGAGGTCCTTGAGGTTGTCCATCACGTAGGAGAACGCGTCCTTCTCCCGGCAGCGATGGGTCGGCACGTTGTGCAGGATCGGGTCCTCGCCGGTGAAGAACTTCACGATTTCCGGCATGTAGCTGTAGACGGCCTTGTCGTCCGAGATGCCGGTTCCGACCGCGTTCGACAGCGTGACGTTGCCGCGCTCGTAGGCGTTCATCAGCCCCGGCACGCCGAGCACCGAATCCGGCCGGAACACCAGCGGATCGAGGAAATCGTCGTCGAGACGGCGGTAGATCACGTCGACCCGGCGCGGACCTTCAGTCGTGCGCATGTAGACGATCTCGTCCTTGGTGAAGAGGTCTCCCGCCTCCACCAGCTCGACGCCGAGCTTGTCGGCCAGGAACGAGTGCTCGTAGAAGGCCGAGTTGTAGCGGCCGGGGGTCAGAAGCACGACCGTGGGGTCGCGCGTCGCGGATGCCGGCGCGAGGCTGCGCAGGGTCGCGAGCAGGGCGTCGGGATAGTTCTCGACCGGGGCGACGCGGTGGCGGGAGAACAGCTCGGGGAAGAGCCGCATCATCACCTCGCGGTTCTCCAGCATGTAGGAGACGCCCGACGGCGTGCGGGCGTTGTCCTCCAGCACGAAGAAGTCGTTCTCGCCGGTCCGCACGATGTCGATGCCGGCGATGTGGACGTAGAGGTCGTGCGGCACGTCGAAGGCGCGCATCTCCATGCGGTAATGCGGGTTGCGGTAGACGAGGTCGGGCGGGATGATCCCGGCCTTGATGCACTCCTCCGCGCCGTAGATGTCGTTGATGAAGGCGTTCAGCGCGGTCACCCGCTGCTTGAGGCCGCGCTCGAGGAAATCCCATTCGGGCTTGGTCAGCACCCGCGGGATGATGTCGAAGGGGATCAGCCGCTCGGTCGATTCGTTGGCGCCGTAGACCGCGAAGGTGATGCCGATGCGCCGGAACAGCATCTCGGCCTGGCTGCGGCGGGTGTTGAAATGCTCCGGCGGCGTCTTGTCGAGCCAGGCCTTGAGGATGTCGTAGGCCTCGCGCACACCAGCCGCATTGGACTGCGCCGGATCGAGCCCGCCCGCCCCGCCCCCGTTCATCTCGTCGAACGCCGTGTGCGCCATCCGCGCGGTTCCCCCTGATGTCTCGCCCTGCCGGAGCAAGAGGCAGGCCACCCGGAAGGTTGCCGCGCGTCCCGTCCCCGCCTCGCCTCAACCTGCCGTGGCACGAGAGCCCCGGACGGCGGCCACCCCTGACCCGCTCGGCGGCGGGTTTGCCGGACAACCTGTCATCGATGTAGCGGACGCTTTGCGCGGGCCTATCCCCGATCCCGCACCGATTGCGGATGGCGGCGGCGAAAAAGGCGATGCTGTCGGCGGCCTGTCACCACGGGCATCAGATCAGTTTGAGCCCTTTCAGGCTCGCATGTCCGTCCCGGCCGAGGATGACGTGGTCGTGCACCACGATCCCCAGCGGATCGAGCACGGTGACGATCTCCCGCGTCATGCGGATGTCGGCCCCCGAGGGGGTCGGATCGCCCGACGGGTGGTTGTGGGCCAGGATGATCGCGGTGGCGGAGAGTTCGAGCGCCCGGCGGGCGACCTCGCGGGGATAGACCGGGGTGTGATCGACGGTGCCGCGGCCCTGCACCTCGTCGGCGATGAGGTGGTTGCGCCGGTCGAGGAACAGCACCCGGAACTCCTCGCGGCCCGAAAACGCCATGGTGGCGCGAAGATACTCGATGAGGGCGCTCCACGAGGAAAGCAGCGGGCGCGCGGCGATCGCGCCGCGAGCGAGCCGCCGGCCGGCGGCCTCGATCAGCTTGAGGTCGGCCGCGACGCCGGCGCTGACGCCCTCCACCTCCATGAGCCGGGCGGGCTCCGCGCTGACGACCTCGGCGAACGAGCCGAAGCGCTGGATCAGCGCCTTGGCCAGTGGCTTCACGTCCCGCCGCGGAATCGACCGGAACAGGGTGAGTTCGAGGAGTTCGTAATCGGCCAGCGCCTCCGCGCCGGCTTGCGCGAAGCGGGCGCGCAGGCGCTCGCGGTGGCCGTGATAGTGCGGCGTCTCCTCGGCGGACGCCGCCGGGAGCGGCGCCTCGGCAAGGCCCGGCAGAGCGGGCGGATCGGCCGTCCGGCGGGCCATCCCCGGGATCTTCAGTCGGCCTGGGTGCCGTGGGTCTCGATACCGTGGGGTTTGGGCTGGTCGAGCCCCTTGGGCGAGAGCGTGAAGATCTCGTAGCCGTCCTCGGTCACCGCCACGGTGTGTTCGAACTGGGCCGAGAGCGAGCGGTCGCGGGTCACGGCGGTCCAGCCGTCGGAGAGAACCTTCACGGCGGGCCGGCCGAGATTGATCATCGGCTCGATGGTGAAGAACTGGCCGGGTTTGAGCGGCACGTCGTAGCTCGCCTCGACGTAGTGCAGGATGGTCGGCGCGTCGTGGTAGACGCGGCCCAGGCCGTGGCCGCAGAAATCGCGCACCACCGAGCAGCGCTCCGATTCCGCGTAGGTCTGGATCGCGCGGCCGATATCGTTGGTCGAGCCGCCGGGCCGCACCGCGCGGATGCCGCGCATCAGCGCCTCGTAGGTGATCTCGCACAGGCGCTGCGCCTTGCGCGGCACCTCGCCGATATAGGCCATGCGGCTCGAATCCCCGTGCCATCCGTCGAGGATCAGGCAGCAATCGAGATTGACGATGTCGCCCTCGCGCAGGGGCTTGTCGTTGGGGATGCCGTGGCAGACGACGTGGTTGATCGAGGTGCAGATCGACTTGCGGTAGCCGCGGTAGAACAGCGAGGCCGGATAGGCGCCGTGATCCATCCCGAACTCGAAGGCGAGCTTGTCGAGATGCTCCGTCGTCACGCCGGGCTGCGCGGCCTCGACGAGGAGGTCGAGCGCTTCCGCGGTGAGGCGGCCGGCGCGGCGCATCCCCTCGAAGCCTTCCGGCCCGTGGATCGGCGGCTCGGGGGCGCGGCGCCCGCCTTCGGCGAGGGCTTGCTCTTCACGGCTCATGGAATCGGGCGCTTCGGCAGGAATTCGAGGTGGTCGCTTCGTCTTACGCCGCCCTGGCGGCGCCGCCAACCCGACCTGTCCCGGGCGAGACCGGATCGCACGGGGCATGATCGAGACGGCGCGGCGGCTTCCTCCGCGCTCCCTTCGCCCGGCCGGACCGCTTCCGTCTAGGATTGCGGCCGCGAACGCGCTAGACCACGGGCTCGATCTCAGGGACGAGCGATGGCTGACAAGGCGGTTCCCCACTACCACAATCAGGCCGGCGTGAGCGTGATCGCGGTGGGCTCCAAGGAGTTCATGTGCATCGGGGCGCTGCCGCCCTTCGACCATCCCCACGTCTTCCTCGACATGGGGGCGGACACCGAGATCATCTGCGAGTACTGCTCGACCCTGTTCCGCTACGACCGGGCGCTGAAGCCGGGCACCGCGGCGCCGGCCGAGTGCGTCTGGCACGACGAGACGCCCGAGACGAAGGCGGCCTGACGGTCGGGCGCCCCCGGCCCGGCCCCGCAAGCGACCCCATGGCGGCGCTCTCCATCGTCATCGTCGGCGCAGGAATCGGCGGCCTCACGGCGGCGCTCGCCCTGTCCGGGGCGGGCCATTCCGTCACCCTGGTCGAGCGCCGCACCGGCTTCTCCGAGGTTGGCGCGGGCCTCCAGCTCTCGCCGAACGCCAGCGCCGTCCTGATCGGCCTCGGCCTCGGCGCGGCCCTGCGCCGGGCGGCCGACGAGCCGCCGGGCGTCACGGTGCGGGCGCTGGCCACGGGCCGGGTCATCGGCGGCATCCGCCTCGGCCCCGCCCTGCGCGAGCGCCACGGAGCGCCCTACTACGTCATCCACCGGGCCGACCTTCAGACCATCCTGCTCGACGCCGTGCGCGGGCGCCCCGACATCCGCCTCTGCGTCGGCCGCGAGGTCTCGGACCTGCGCGAGCGCGAGGACGGGGTCAGCCTGACCATCACCGGCATCGACGGCGGCCGCAGCGAAACCCTGAACGCCGACCTCCTCGTCGGCGCGGACGGCGTGCGCTCCTCCCTGCGGCAGCGCTTCGACGACCGGCCCCTGCGGCTTCACCGCGAGGCGGCGTGGCGCGCCGTCATCCCGCGCGAGGCCGCGCCGGAGATGCTCCAGGGCGACGAGACCGGGCTGTGGCTCGGCCGCCGACGGCACGTCGTCCACTACCCCATCAACGGCGGCCGGCGCCTCAACGTCGTGGCGATCGTGCCCGAGCGGGAGGGCGACGAGGATTGGGGCCGGATCGGCGACCCCGCGGCCCTGCGCGACCATTTTCCGGACGCGGCCGCCCCGCTCGTGAGCCTGATCGGCCTGCCCGATGCCTGGGTGGTCTGGTCGCTGGTGGACCGTCCGGCGGCGCGGCCGATCGCCCGCGGCCGGATCGCGCTCCTCGGCGACGCGGCGCATCCGGTGCTGCCCTTCCTGGCCCAGGGCGCGGCGCTGGCCATCGAGGATGCGGCGCTGCTGGCCGCCGAACTGGCCGGACACCACGGCGTGCCCGCGGCGTTGGACCGCTACGCGCAGGCGCGCCTACCCCGCGTGCGCGCGGTGCAGCGGGCCGCCCGCCGCAACGGCCGCTTCTACCATGCCGGGCGCCTGATCGGCTTCGCCCGGGACACGGCGATGCGGCGCCTCGGCCCCGAGGGCATGAGCGCGCGCTACGCCTGGATCTACGGCTGGCGCCCCCCCGCTTGATCTGCCCCCGCGGGGCCGCTACCGCTGCGGCGATGCGGACGTGGCGGAATCGGTAGACGCACGAGACTTAAAATCTTGCGGCCCCAGGGCTGTGCGGGTTCGAGTCCCGCCGTCCGCACCAATCTGTTGAAATGGCAAGCACCGTCAGTAAGATGCTGATCCGCAGGTGTTTTTCGGCGCCCACCGCTACAAGGGGCGCTACGAAGCGGCCGTTTCCATGACCTCCCTGAGCCGCGCCGCGAATGGCGATTGGTTCGCCCGGCAAGGCATCCCGAAGGACATCCGAGCGGCTTACGGCGTGGCTCAAAAGGAGCGTTTTCGACGCCCTGGGAGCCTGTCCACAGGCGCGGCGAAGGCCGAGCGACGTTGATTGGGGCGCGACCGTCACTGGCCGTATCGAGGCGCGGAGGGCTGCTACGCGGGGGCGTGAGCCGGGGGCTCACGCCACGCGAGGCGCACGGGCACCCATCCGCCCTCAGAGCCCCTTCTGCTCGGCCGTCGTCCTGCGCCGCCGAGTTCTCCGCTTCGGCTTGCTCAGCGTGTCCGGAGCGGGCTTCAACACCTCCGTGAGCGCCGCACGCTGCGAGCGACGCACCGCGTTGGCGGCGTGACCTCCCCACGATCCGAGAGCACCGTTGACGGACGAAAGCCATAGGCGGTTCGCTTCGGTGCTAGGCTCACCCCATGTGCAACCTCTACAGCCTCAACCGACCCCAGGACGAGATACGGCGCTGGTTCGACGTGAGCCGCGACAGCGCCGGCAACCTGCCTCCCATGCCCGGCATCTTCCCGGACCAGAT
The DNA here is from genome assembly GCF_049543375.1 of Methylobacterium sp. NPDC097929. NCBI lineage: Bacteria > Pseudomonadati > Pseudomonadota > Alphaproteobacteria > Hyphomicrobiales > Methylobacteriaceae > Methylobacterium > Methylobacterium sp. NPDC097929. Next base: position 51,292 of record NZ_JBMVEP010000005.1, read on the forward strand.
GGCCCCCGTGGTCCTGGCCGGGAAGGAGGGCCGCGAGCTGACGATGATGCGGTGGGGCATCCCTGGGCCGAAGGCGTACGGGGAGCACCCCGTGACCAACGTCCGCAACGTGAAGAGCCCGCACTGGCGCCCGTGGCTCAAGCCTGAGTTCCGCTGCCTCGTGCCCGTCTCATCGTTCAGCGAATACGCCGATACGAAGCCTCGTAAGACCCCCGTCTGGTTCGCCCTGGACGATGACCGGCCTCTGTTCGCCTTCGCGGGCATCTGGCGCCCCTGGACGGGTGTGAGGGGGACCAAGAAGGAGAACCCTGACAGGGTCGAGGAGGAGCACCGGCTGTTCTCCTTCCTCACCACGGAGGCCAACGGCGTGGTCGGCCCCGTGCATCCGAAGGCAATGCCCGTCCTACTCACGACGAAGGAGGAGTGCGGAGCGTGGCTTGAGGCGCCCACGGAAGAGGCGCTGAGGCTGCAACGTCCGCTTGCTGATGGGCTCATGAAGGAGGTGGCGAGAGGCGAGCGTCACGATGGAGATGCCCAGGCCCTCTGACTACGAGCCGGTGTACCCCAGCGCAGCCGCGGCTTCCCGGAGCCTCGGGATGGAGGCTGCGTAACGAGCGGTGACACTTTCCATATTCGGAAGCTGCCGCTCGATGCTCGCGTTGTCCTCGTTGTCCGACAGTTTGATGAGGATTGCCCCGAGGTTTCTCGTTTCAATCAGGGCAGAGATGCGCTCGGCGTAGTTCATGGGCTCATCCGTCTTCGTAAGAAGGCGAACCATCTCGATCACTTCGGGGGCATACCCCGCGCGCGCTAGATCCTCCGGTGTCGTTTTCGTATCCTCGATCACGTCGTGAAGGTAGGCAGCCTGTAGCACCTGCTCAGGATTGACCTTCAAGCCATCGACATCGAGGGCATGGCGCGCGCGCTTATCAGCAGCAGCAGCGACGCGGTTGATGTGCCGGATGTACGGTTTACCACCCTTGTCCACTTGGCCGGCGTGGGCTTGAGCCGCGAACTGGTGTGTGTCGAAATTCGTCGGCGGCACCGTACTTTCCCCGCTTACGCTTATAGGCCCTCTCCAACGAGTTGCGCACCGGCTAGTTTCCAGAAATGCCTAGTACTTAGGTGCATTACAGGCACAAGCTTCAATCACCCACGAAGGATGCCCTAAGGCTGCAACGCCTGCTACCTGATGGGCTCATACGAGGCTGTGCGGGCCGAACGTCGCGATGGATCGCCCCATCGCTGGGCAGGGCCGGCACCTTCGGAGCCCACGTCAGCCGCGACAAAGCCCTCCGTTCGCGCTCGAAGAACATCAGCGATTTCAACGCATAGCGCTGGTACGGAGAGTCTCCCGCCGTCCGCATCAAGGTGATTTTCGGCGCCCGCCACTGCAAAGCGCCGTTTCATCAGACCATATGCCCTCGGCGCCGAGACATGCTCAAGCTGCGGCCGGCGCAGGACGGCACGGCCTGCCCTTTCGAAGGAGCGCGCTCAGAGCGCCTTCCGCTTGGCCACCGCCTTACGCCGTCTCGTTCTCCGCTTCGGCTTGCCCAGAGTGCCCGTTGCGGGCTTCAGCATCTCCGCGAGCGCCGCACGCTGCTGGCGACGCACCGCGTTGGCTGCGTGGCCGCCCCACCAGCCGAGTGTTCCGTTGACGGATGAAAGCCATAGGCTGAGTGCGGGATTCTTCATGCTGCGATCTCCGAGGGGTCAACGAGGCCGACGCAGATCGGTTCGCTTCGGTGCCGGCTCGGCTTCGGGGTTCTCATCAACCCTTCAGGTCCGCATCGCATGACGCTCGCTCGATGAAGCACACCCTGGTTCGTGTTTCCGACGGCGCGGACCGGCAGGCCTGTCCTGCCATCCGTCGCCTCGCTGTGGGAGGAAAGAGGGCTCGCTGGCTACGATGATGTGCTGGGACAACCCGGGGCCAGAGGCCTACGGCGGGCAGTCTGAGGCACGCCTTCCACAGCGCTGACGCGGCCCGCGCTCGACGCCACCGGTCAAGCCGTGCGAGCCTTGCGCGGTGTCCATCACCAAGCCCCAACTCTGCGCGCTGCTCGCCGAGGCGCACGACGTCCCAGAGCGTGAGCGCGTCGCGGCGTTTCTGCGCGATCCGGCCGTTCGGCTCATCGACAACCCGTTCTCGGCGACCCGCGCCGCCGCCGCGCGCAACACCTGGGCCGGCAGGAGCTTCGATTTCCGCGTCATGGGCGCGGAGGCGGCGGGCCTGTCGGCGTTGGTGAGCGCCCTCTCCCGACTTCCGGTCTCGGAACCGCTCATTGAGGAAGTCGCCCGCTCCGGCCCGCACACCGCTTCCATCGTCCTGAGCGCGGATCGGGGCCGTGTGATCGGCGTGGCCCTGTACGGCAAGCCCGGCATCCCGCTCCCGCGCTTCGTCGCGCGCCCGCCCCGCCGCCGCCGGGTGGCCTCGACCCAGCTCGACTTGTTCGCCGATGCCCTGTGATCTCGTCTCCGTTTGATCGCCTCGATCTTCGCCCCGCTGCGTCATCGCGAGGCGGAGCCGAAGCGACCCAGAGCGCGACCTGTCCGGAAGGTCCGGAGCCCTGGATTGCTTCGGCTCCGCCTCGCAAGGACGAGGGAAGAGACCGAAGCGATCAACCCGAGATCGTATGAGGCGCCGCTCGGCACCATCGGTCCGCGACCGGCCTTAAGGATGTCGCTCGGCGCCGATCGCCGCGAAGCGACCGCTCCCCGGCAGCGTCCGCGGATCGGGCATCGCCGCCCGCCGCCCCTCGAAGACGGTAGGGAGGCGGCGCCGGAAGTGCTGATACGCCAGCAACAGAACCCCCATCAGCGTCCCTGCCGCGACATCCGGCAGGTAATGGCCGCCCGCCCCGACCGTCGCGACGATGATCGCCGCATTGAGGAGGAGCGCCAGCGGGCCGAGCACCGGCACCGGGGCGAGCGCCCAGGCGGTGAGGACCGCAAGCGCCGCGTGGAACGAGGGGAAGGTGACGAGGCCGCGGATCTCGGAGAGGGCGAGCGTCGCCATCGTGCCCTCCCGCAGGGCCTGCAGCGCGTCGAGGTGCCAGAGGGCGCCCACGGTCTCCAGATGCCCGGCCGGATAGGCCTGCGGCTGGTAGAAGGCGTAAGGGCCCACCGCCGGCCAGAGGGCCGAGAGCAGAACCGAGGCGAGCAGGGCCAGCGAGAACAGGCGGGCATAGGCCCAGAGGCGGGACACCCGCGAGACCGCACTCAGCGCGACGACGACGAGACCGACCTGCGGGCCGCTCGAATGATAGGCGAGCGCGAGCCCGTGGGACAGGTCCGGATGCGCGGCCAGGAAGCCGAGCCAAGCCTGCCAGTCGAAGCCCAAAGCCGCCTCGAATCGGGCGAGCCAGGGATCGGCGAGCGGCGGCGCCAGGGTGGCCGTGAGATAGTGAAGCACGGCGACCGCGGTGGTGAAGGCGGCCAGATACGCGCTCGACAGCGCCATGGCCCTGAGCTTGGGTTCCGGTTTGACGGCGCTGAACAGCAGGGCGAGCGCGAGCAGCACCGCCACCGTGCCGGTCACCGTGAGCAGGCCGGGCCAAGCCACGGCGATGCCGGCCGCGGCGAGCCAGACCGCATCGATGACGGCCACGAATCCTGTGACGGCCCAGAATCCGCCCCCCGGTGCGGCGAGGCCCGCCGAGAGCGCGCGCCGCGGCGAGCCGGCTCCGGATCCCCGAGCGAGGTCCGGCGCCTGCGGGCAGTCCCGCGCCGCCCCGGCCCCGCGTTCCGCATCAAGCAGCATCCGTCGGTCGCTCCCCACCGTCCGCGACCGATCCGGTCACCCCGCGGAGGGGAAGACGCGGCAGAGCGGGGTTTGGTTCGGCGTGTGCGGCCTCAGGCCGAGGGTGCCGCCGTCTGCGACGGCTCCTGGCTCGACGCCGGCCGGTTGGCGTTCGCCGCCGGGCTGAAGCTCTCGACCCGGTCCCGTCCCTCGTTCTTGGCGGCGTAGAGGGCGAAATCGGCGGCCCGGAGCAAGTCGATCGCCCGGATGCCCAGTTCGCGCGTCCGGCCGCGGGCGGCGGTCACGCCGACGCTGACGGTGAGCCGCGTCCCCACCGGGCGGCCCGGATGACGGATCGCGAGATCCGTGACCGCCGCGCGGATCGCCTCCCCCGCCTCGCGCACCGCCGACGGCTCCGCATCGGGCAGGAGGACGACGAATTCCTCGCCGCCGTAGCGCGCCGCCAGCCCGCCGCGGGCCGCGACGGAGGCCTGGAGCGCCGCCGCGACCGCCACGAGGCAGCGGTCTCCCTCGGCATGGCCGGCGGTGTCGTTCAGGAGCTTGAAGTGGTCGATATCGACGAGGATCACCCCGAGCCAGGCATCGTCCCGTCCCGCGTGCTCCCAGACCGCTTCCAGCCGCTCGGAGAAATACCGGCGGTTGGCCAGGGTGGTGAGGGAGTCGGTCTCCGAGAGTACGGTCAGGCGCGCATTGGCGTGGGCCAGCGCCTCGCCCTGCCGCTTGACCCGCAGGGCGATGAGGAAGGTCTTCCGCGCCTCCCAGTCTCGGGAATAGCTGAGCTTCAGCGGCACGAGGATGAGGCCGGAGACGAGGAGCGGCAGGCCGCTATGCCCGGGACTGTAGAGGCCGAAGGCGACGACGAGACCGGCATAGAGGGCGAGCGAGGCGCCGCAGAACCAGAGGCAGTGCCGGAACGGCAGGGGCGCGATCAGCCCCACCACCAGCGGCACGATGGTGGCGATGATGACGTAGACGTCGGTGTGCGGCGCGGGCGCGAGACGGGCGCTGTTGAGGACGACGACGATGTCGACGAGCACGGTGGCCAGCACCGCGATCGAGATCCGTGTCACGGTCGGCCGCCCCCGCAGGGAAGCGATCGCCGCCAGCGCCACCGGGCAGAACAGGCCGAGCGTCATCGCCAGCGGCACCGCGAAGCCCTCGGGGCCGAACACCTCGCGGTCCATGATGAGGGACAGGACGTTGAACAGGGTGAAGAGGCCGAGCCAGGACTGGACTTGGAAGCCGCTCTGACGCTCCGTCTCGGCCCGGAACTGCGCTTCGAGCGGGTCCGACAATCTGAGCCGATACCAGGGGCGGCTCAATCCGGCTTCGATAGGCGAAAGCATCGACATGCCAAGCAAGCCTCGAGGCCCCGATGGTAGCTGAGCCATTGCCCTTCGCTCAAGACGAAAGGATAATGGCAAGGCGAGAAAGACACCGGTCGTCGCACTATGGGCCGGGCGGTCTCGAGACCGGCTCACCCGCAGCGCCGTAGCCGCGCCGGGCCGCCTCCCGGTTGACGATGCCGAAGCGCAGGACCGCCTCCTCCAGGTAATCGACCGCCCGCACGAGTTGCCGGCGCGCCCGCTCGATCGTCTCCTCGGGATCGTCGCCCAGGGTTTCCGCCAGCGTCACCGACGCGATCAGCACCCGGTCCCGCTCGTCCTCGATTCGCCGGTCGCGCTCGACATGCCCGCGCACCTGCGCATCTAACGGCCCGATCACCGCCCAGGGAAAATCGTCCTTTCGGCCCGAGCCGGGAAAGGCGGCGGCGAGCCGGCGGGCCTGCGCGGCGGCGCTGCGCACCAGATCTTCCAGCCTCGTCTCCATAGCCCACCTTCCCTTCCCAGCCGCCCGATACGACGCGCCTTCATCCGTTCCCGCAATCCACACCCGGCAGCCAAGCCCCGAGCGGCGGAGCGCAACGACCGTGCCTGCGGCGCAGGATGCGACGCTGCCATGAGGTTGCGACATGAGGCCAGCCACGAAATGGGCATAACCTCTGCTTTAGGGTTTTCGGCAAACGCTCGCTCCGCTGCCGGACCCCGATCGGACCCGAGAGCGACCGGGCGTTTCGTCAGCCACACGTGAGCGACCCCCACGTGAACGTCACTGGCCGGCGCCGCCGTATCGGCGCGCCGGAAAAGCAGGGTGCTTCGATGAGACGAACGGGATTGCTCGGCCTCGGCGTTCTCGCCTTCGCCGTGGCCGGCACGGCCGGAATCGGTCCGTCCCGGGCCGGCGAGAGCGTGAGCGGACGGCCTCGCGTCCTGACCGGCGATACGCTGGTCGTGGGCGGGCGCATCGTCGGCCTCTACGGGGTGGCGGCGCCGGGCCTGACGCAGACCTGCCTGAACGCCAAGGGCCAGAGCTACGCCTGCGGCACGCGCTCGGCCAGGGCGCTGGCCGCCCACCTGAAGGACGCCACCGTCACCTGCCAGATCCGGGAGACGGATGCCTACGGGCGCGCCCTCTCCGTCTGCCACCGCGACAAGGAGGACGTGAACGCCTGGATGGCCGAGAAGGGTCTGGCCATGGCCGAGCGCGGCGGCAAGGCCGCCTATGTCGGCGCCGAGACCCTGGCCTGGGGCAAGCGCCTCGGCCTGTGGGCGGGCTCGTTCGAGGACCCGACCGCGCAGAAGCGGACGAGCTACTCGCGCGCCAACGCCATGGCCGACGCGCAGCCCGAGGCCCGCTGACGCTGCCGCCCTCCATCCGACCTGGACAGGGCACGCAGCCGGGGCCGATCCCGCGCGGACCGGCTCGTGGCCGAGACCTGCGGTGAGCAATGGCACCGGGCGAACCGCGGCGCGTCCTTGCGCCGCTTGCGATCACTCCGGCCCGGTGCCACCTAGGCGCTTGCGCGCAACGCAGGTCGGCCGATCACGTCGGCCGGTCACCCCCGCGAGCCTCACCTTCCTCGGCCGCCCGGAGCGGTGGAATGCGGCCTCGAGCGGGACCGGCGGCGTGCATCAGGGAGTGATTGAGAAGCCATGCGTCGCCCGATCGCCGTCTCCGCCCTTCTGCTCGCAGGCCTGATGGCGGCTGCGCCCGCCCTCTCTCAGGACGCGGGCGACCGCCGAACAACTCCGACCGGGCGCACCGTGACCGCCACCGGCCAGACCAAGCCGCCGACGCCGGGCACGGCGCAGGGGCAGATCTCCCCGGCCTCGCAGGACCAGATGCTGAAGGCGCAGCGCGCCGCCCGCGACCGCGACAAGGCGTGGGATGCCAAGATGAACAAGACCATGGGCTCGATCTGCAAGGGCTGCTGACGGCAGGGCCTTTGAGCATCGAGGCCGAGACCCGGCCGCTCCCGGCATGATCCGGTTCGAGGGCGTCACGAAACGCTTTCCCGGCGCCGATCGCCCGGCCGTGGACGCCCTCGACCTCGTGGTCGCGGAAGGCACGACCTGCGCCCTGATCGGCTCCTCGGGCTGCGGCAAGTCCACCACCCTGCGCATGGTCAACCGCCTCGTCGAGCCGGAGGCGGGCCGCATCCGCATCGGCGAGCGGGACATTGGCGGCATCGATCCGGTGACCCTGCGGCGCGGCATCGGCTACGTGCTCCAGGGCGTCGGCCTCTTTCCCCATCGCAGCGTCGCCCAGAACGTGGCCACCGTGCCCGCCCTGCTTGGCTGGCCGCGGCAGCGCATCGCCGCGCGGGTGGAAGCGATGCTCGATCTCGTCGGGCTCGAACCCGACCGCTTCCGCGACCGGCGTCCCGACGCGCTCTCCGGCGGCCAGCGCCAGCGGGTGGGCGTGGCCCGGGCGCTCGCCGCCGACCCCGACGTGCTCCTGATGGACGAGCCGTTCGGTGCGGTCGATCCCGTCGCCAGGGATCGCCTTCAGAGTGAGATCGGTGCGATCCTGAAGCGCCTGCGCAAGACGGTGATCCTCGTCACCCACGACATCGGCGAGGCGATGCGGATGGGCGACCAGATCGCGCTGATGCGGGACGGGCGCCTCGTGCAGGCCGGCTCGCCCGACCGTCTGCTCGCCGCCCCCGCCGACGCCTTCACGGCGAATTTTCTGGGCGAGACGCGGGCCCTGCGGCGCCTGGAGCGGCTTCAGGTCCGCGACTTCGCGCAAGCCCCGGCCGCGGGTGAGGCAGCGCCGGTGATCCCGGAAGGGGCCAGCCTGCAGGAAGCGCTCGACCGCATGCTCGAGACCGGTACCGATCGGGTCACCGTCGGCGACCGCAGCCTCACCCTGGAGGCCGTGCGCGCCGCCGCGCGGGCGGCCCCCGGTGAAGGCGGGGACTGAGGGCTCAGCCCTTCTTCTTCGCCTCTCGGTTGCTGGCGGCCCGGATCAGACCGGCCAGGCCCGACTCGATCACCGCGTCGGCCGCCTCGGACGGCGAAAACCAGCGCGCCTCGCGCTGGCCGCGCTCGGGAAACTTCTTGAGCTGCTTGCGCACCTCGAGGGGGAAGACCTTCACTTGGCAGAGCACCGCGTCACGGTTCTTCAGCCGCTTCTCGTAGAGGTAGAAGCCGAGCGGGCGCTTGCCGACCTGCCCGACCACGCCCGCCTCCTCGTAGGCTTCGCGGGCGGCGGCCTCGTAGGGCTTGCGGCCCTTCATCGGCCAGCCCTTCGGGATGACCCAGCGCCGGGTCTCACGCGAGGTGACGAGCAGAATCTCGGTCCCGCCATCCGGAGTCCGGCGCATCGGCAGCACGCCGACTTGCGGCCGCGCCTCGCGGGTAATCTCGATCGGCCCGGACGTCATTCCGCTGAAACGCCTCGCGTCCGGCACGGTTCGCAACCGGCCCATCCCTCCAGGCTCGTCCCGGCAGGTGGGCGAAACAGACAGAACCAGTTGAAGCTATGATGACGGGAAAGCACGTCGCCGTGACCGAAAGCTGCCGTCGCGCCGAGACGATGGGCGACAGGGCTCAGTACCGGATCGGAAGGCAGGGGCTCAATCGAAATTTAACCGGCAAAGGATGCGGCACGCCGCCCGCCGGGATCAACCTGCCGCGCAGAGGTTCTCGATGAGCGCGTTCAGATCCGCCCGCATGGCCTGGATCTCGGGCTCCGACATGTTGAGCTGGCACATCACGGACTGGCGCACGGCGACCGCCTCGTCGCGCAGGGCGCGGCCCTGCTCCGTCAGGGCGATCTCGACCTCCCGCTCGTCCGACTGGCGACGGCTGCGATTGAGAAAGCCGCTGCTCTCCAGCCGCTTCAGCACCGGCGTCAACGTGCCGGAATCGAGGCGCAGGCGCCGCCCGATCTCCGAGACGGTGATGCCGTCCGTCTCCCACAGCACCAGCAGCACGAGGTATTGCGGGTAGGTCAGCCCCATCCGTTCCAGCATCGGCCGGTAGGATTTCGTCATCCGGTGGGCAGCAGCGTAGAGCGCATAGCAGAGCTGATTGTCGAGAAGCAGCGGGTCCCTCAGCACCTCAGCGGTCTCGTTGGGAGCATTCACGGTTCACATCCTGCCGTTCGACTAGGTCTTCCGGCCGGCCGCGCCATGGAAACGGGCACCCGCGCACCGGCAATCCTGACTCCGCCGCTCCAACCACCACGATAGCGGATGAAAGACGGCAAGGTACATGCACAATTGTCCCAGTACCGGCTTTCCCCGCGCTTTCTCGGTGACAGCGGCGGCGAAGACTCGCGTTCACGGAAAGCTTCAAAAGCAAAAAGGCGGCCGTGAGGCCGCCTTTCGCGTCGATCGTCGGTGCCGGGCTCGAAGGGCCACGGCGTAAGACCGGATCAGGCGGCGTCGGCGGTCTCGACGGCGGTCGGACCGGAATCCTTGCCGCGGGCGTCGACGTCGCGGTCCACGAACTCGATCACGGCCATCGGAGCGTTGTCGCCGTAGCGGAAGCCGGCCTTCATGATGCGGCAGTAGCCGCCCGGACGCGACTGGTAGCGCGGGCCGAGCACCGTGAAGAGCTTCCTGACCATGTCCGCGTCGCGGATCTGGGCCATGGCGAGGCGGCGGGCATGGATGCTGTCGGTACGGCCGAGCGAGATCAGCTTCTCGACGACCGGACGCAGGTCCTTGGCCTTCGGCAGCGTGGTGACGATCTGCTCGTGCTTGATCAGCGCGGCGGACATGTTGGCGAACATCGCCTTGCGGTGCTCGGCGGTGCGGTTGAAGCGGCGACCGCGGTAGGAGTGACGCATTTTTTGGGCCTTTCCGTTGTGATCCGGCCGCCGTGCCAAGGGCCGACCGGTGCCGCTGATTGCGGCTCTTCATTTCCGCATAACCCCGCGGCGGGATTCCAACCCGAAACCCTCATCCTGAGGTGCCGCGTGAGCGGCCTCGAAGGAGGGCTCCAGAAGTCTCTGCGAGCGCTGGAGGCCTCCTTCGAGGCCTCCGCTTCGCTCCGGCACCTCAGGATGAGGGCGGAGTTTAGGAGCAGCGCCTCAGTAATGTTCCTCGAAGCGCTTGGCGAGATCCTCGATGTTCTCCGGCGGCCAGCCGGGAACGTCCATGCCGAGGTGCAGGCCCATGCCGGCGAGCACTTCCTTGATCTCGTTGAGCGACTTGCGGCCGAAGTTCGGGGTGCGCAGCATCTCGCCCTCGGACTTCTGGATCAGGTCGCCGATGTAGACGATGTTGTCGTTCTTCAGGCAGTTCGCCGAACGGACCGACAGTTCCAGCTCGTCCACCTTCTTGAGCAGCGCCGGGTTGAAGGGAAGCTGCGGCGCGAGCGGCGCGGCCTCTTCCTTGCGGGGCTCCTCGAAGTTCACGAAGACCTGGAGCTGGTCCTGGATGATGCGGGCGGCGTAGGCCAGCGCATCCTCCGGCGACACGGCGCCGTTGGTCTCGAGCGTCATAGTCAGCTTGTCCTTGTCGAGATCCTGGCCCTCGCGGGTGGTCTCGACGCGGTAGCTGACCTTGGTCACCGGGGAATAGAGCGCATCGACCGGGATCAGGCCGATCGGCGCGTCCTCGGGGCGGTTGCGCTCGGCCGGGACGTAGCCCTTGCCGGTGGCGACCGTGAACTCCATGCGGATCTCGGCGCCGTCGTCCAGCGTGCAGATCACGAGGTCGGGGTTCAGGATCTGGATGTCGCCGACCGCGCCGATGTCGCCGGCCGTGACGAGGCCCGGACCGGTCTTGCGCAGGGTCATGCGCTTCGGGGTATCGGTCTGCGAGCGCAGGGCGATGGTCTTGATGTTGAGGACGATGTCGGTCACGTCCTCGCGCACGCCCGGGATCGACGAGAACTCGTGCAGCACGCCGTCGATCTGGACCGAGGTGACCGCGGCGCCCTGAAGCGAGGAGAGCAGCACGCGGCGCAGGGAGTTGCCGAGCGTCGTGCCGAAGCCGCGCTCCAGCGGCTCGGCCACGACGGTGGCGACCCGCTTGGGATCGTCGCCGGCGGAGACCTGCAGCTTGTTCGGCTTGATGAGCTCTTGCCAGTTCTTCTGAATGACCACGGTCCTACCTCTTGCCAAACCTGCGCCGCCGGCGTCCCGGAGAGCGCTTCGGCCGGCCCTGGAGCGCTCGCGGAGCGCCCGGACCGGTCCCAAAAATCACGGCTGCTCGCCCGCCACCCAGAGAGCGGGAACGAAGCGGTAGCCCGCACCATCGCGGGCGACGGTGCCGAGCGCCGGGAACTCCAGATGGGAGCCGGCGATGAAAGTCCGCTCGGTCGCCACCTCGTCGAGCACGCGCTTGCGGGTCGCGCGCGCCTGATCCCCGTCCACGTCGAAGGCGACGCCCGCCTCCGGCTGCTTGAACTGGATCGCCGGCATATGCACCACGTCGGTCCACATCAGCAGGGACTTGTCCCCCGATACGATCCGCATGCCGCAATGTCCCGGCGTGTGGCCCGGCAGCGGGACGGCGGTGATGCCGGGCACCAGCTCGCCGCCCTCGTGCCGACGCAGCCGCGCCCCGTAGGGCGCGACCGCCTTGCGAGCGTTCTCGAAATACGGCTTCGCCTCGTCCGGCGCCCGGGAGAGCGCCTCGTCGGGAAGCCAGTGGGCCGCCTCGTCGGCATGCACCACGAGTTCCGCATTCGGGTAGGCCGCGCTGCCATCCTGCTTCACCAACCCGCCCGCATGGTCGGGATGGAGATGGGTGAGGAGCACGGTCTCGATCTCCTCCGGCGCGACGCCGGCGAGAGCGAGCGCGGCAGGCACCCGGCCCATGGTGGCGGGACCGAAATGCCCGTAGCCCGAATCGATCAGCACCGGCTTGCGGCCAGGGCCGGTGACGAGGAAGGCGTTGAGCGTGACGACCGGAGCCTCGGAGCGGAAGCCGGCCCGCTGCAGCGCGCCGGCCTCTTCCTTGGCGATGCCCGTGACGAGATCGAGGGAGCCCTGAAACCAGCCGTCGTTGAGCGCGGTGACCGTGAGGTCGCCGAGGTTCCGACGCAGCGCGCCGGGAAGGGGCTTCGATCCGTCCGCCATGGGCGTCTCCGTCCGAGTGTGCTCCGGGTCCGTCCGATCAGACGCGGCGGCGCTTGCGCGGCCGGCAGCCGTTATGCGGGATCGAGGTGACGTCGCGGATCGAGGTCACGGTGAAGCCCGCGGCCTGGAGCGCGCGAAGCGCCGACTCACGGCCCGAACCGGGACCGGAGACCTCGACCTCGAGGGTGCGCATGCCGTGCTCGGAGGCCTTGCGGGCCGCGTCCTCGGCCGCGACCTGCGCAGCGTACGGCGTCGACTTGCGCGAGCCCTTGAAGCCCATGGCGCCGGCGGACGACCACGAGATCGTGTTGCCCTGCGCGTCGGTGATGGTGATCATCGTGTTGTTGAACGAGGCGTTCACGTGCGCCACGCCGGAGACGATGTTCTTGCGTTCGCGGCGGCGGACGCGGGTCGGTTCCTTGGCCATCTTGTTCTCGCTGGTCCTTCAATCACGCCCGTAACACCAGGCGCTCGGGATTCTTTTGAAATTAGACCGGGCCGCTCGCGGAGCCCGGCCTGTTACGCCGGCATCCTCAGCGGGACACCCGGCGCGACGGAAGGTAGGCCGAGCGAAGCACGGCCTACCAATGCCGAAACGTTACTTCTTCTTGCCGGCGATCGGCTTGGCCTTGCCCTTGCGGGTACGGGCGTTGGTGTGGGTGCGCTGGCCGCGGACCGGGAGCTGCTTGCGGTGACGCAGGCCGCGGTAGCAGCCGAGATCCATCAGGCGCTTGATGTTCATCGAGACTTCGCGACGCAGGTCGCCCTCGACGATGTAGTCGCGGTCGATGGTCTCGCGGATCTGAAGCACCTCGGCGTCGGTGAGCTGGTTCACCCGGCGCTCGGCGGGGATGCCGACCTTCTCGGTGATCTCCTCGGCCTTCTTCGAACCGATGCCGTGGATGTACTGAAGCGCGATGACGACGCGCTTGCCAGTCGGAATGTTGACGCCTGCGATACGGGCCAAGATGATCTCTCCATGGGGCAGGGCCCTGCCCCGCCGTCAGCGAATGAAGGCGCGCGTCCGGTGGAGGCCGGCCCCTGCGCACCCGCCCAAAACGACAAATCGGCCCGCAAGCGCTCCCTGTGAGGCGCTCCGGACCACCATCCCGTTTGGACGAAGGGGGCCCGCCTAGCGCGAGCGGGCCGACTTGTCAACGCCTTGCAAACGGTCTCTTCGACGGATGACGCGAGAGAGCGAGCGCGTCAGCGATGGCAGCGGCTTCGCCCGTCCGCGTGGAGGGACACCTCTGACAGAGAAAAGCCCGCTCCATCGAGATGGAAGCGGGCTTCGCCATCGGTCAGTTCGGTGCCGTCGAATCAGGAATTCGCCGTCTCGCGAAATCCGTCGAGCAGACCGGTCACGTCACCGCTCACCTCGTTGATCGGCTTCATGCCGTCGATCTTCCGAAGCAGGCCCGTGCCGGCATAATAGTCGGAGAGCGGGGCGGTCTGCCGCTTGTAGGCGTCGAGGCGGGTCTTGAAGACCTCGGGCGTGTCGTCCTTGCGAACGGGCTGCCCCTTTGCCGCGGTCTCCTCGGCGCGCCGGGCGATGCGGCCGACCAGCGCGTTCTCGTCGACGACGAACTCCACCACGGCGTCCAGCGCGATGCCCTTCTCGGCCAGCATCGCGTCGAGCGCCTTGGCCTGTTCCACGGTGCGGGGGAAGCCGTCGAGGATGAAGCCGCTCTTGGCGTCGGCCTCCTCGATCCGGTCGGCGACGATACCGACCACGACGGCGTCCGGCACGAGGCCGCCGCTCTCCATGATCGACCTCGCCTCCAGGCCCACCGGCGTCCCGGCGGCGACCGCCGCGCGCAGCATGTCGCCGGTCGAGAGCTGCGGAACCCGATAGCGCTCTACGATGCGCTCGGACTGCGTGCCCTTACCCGCTCCCGGCGGTCCGAGCAGAATGATCCGCATGGCGTCTCCCCGTCCTCAAGGCCCGGCGCCGGGCTCGTTCTTCCTGATCGGCGCGCCTCCCTTCCGAGGCTGCGCCAGCGTCAAGCCGCTGTGATGCGCAATTCCGGCCCGCGCGTCCACCGAACCTTTGGCGAAGTCGGGGGATCAGCGGCGCCGCGTGGTCGATGCACCGCGCAGCTTGGCCTTCTTCACAAGGCCCTCGTACTGGTGCGCCATCAGGTGACCGTGGATCTGCGCCACCGTGTCCATGGTGACCGAGACCACGATCAGCAGCGAGGTGCCGCCGAAGCCGAGCGCGGCCGAGGTGTAGGAGGCCACGATCTCCGGCACGAGACAGACGAAGGTGAGATAGGCCGCGCCGATCACGGTGATGCGGGTCAGCACCTTGTCGATGAAGGCCGCCGTGCGCTCGCCGGGGCGGATGCCGGGAATGAAGCCGCCATGCTTCTTCAGATTGTCGGCGGTCTCCTGCGGATTGAAGACGACGGCCGTGTAGAAGAACGTGAAGAAGATGATCAGCGCGGCGTAGGCGACCATGTAGAGCGGCCGGCCGTGGCCGAGATAGGCCGTCAGGGTGCCGAGGATGGCGGTCGAGCCCTGGCTCGCCGAGAAGCTCGCCACGGTCGTCGGCAGCAGCAGCAGCGAGGAGGCGAAGATCGGCGGGATCACGCCCGAGGTGTTGAGCTTGAGCGGCAGGAACGAGGTCTGGCCCTCGTACATGCGGTTCCCGACCTGGCGCTTGGGATAGTTGATCAGCAGACGGCGCTGAGCGCGCTCCATGAAGACGATGAAGTAGATCAGCGCGACCGCGGCAAGCCCGGCGCCGAGCAGGATGGCGGGCGAGAGCGCGCCCGTGCGGGTCAGCTCGAGCGCTCCGAAGATCGAGGCCGGCAGGTGGGCGACGATACCGGCGAAGATGATGAGCGAGGAGCCGTTGCCGATGCCGCGGGAGGTGATCTGCTCGCCGATCCACATCAGGAACAGCGTGCCGCCGGTCAGCGTCACGACGGTGGAGAGGATGAAGAAGGGCCCGGGATTGATGACCGCGTTCGAACCCTGGAGGCCGAAGGCGATGCCCCAGGACTGGACCAGCGCCAGCACCACCGTGAGGTAGCGGGTGTACTGGTTGATGACCTTGCGGCCCGACTCGCCCTCCTTCTTCAGCGCCTCCAGGGTCGGTACGACCGAGGTCAACAGCTGAACGATGATCGAGGCCGAGATGTAGGGCATGATGTTCAGCGCGAAGACCGCCATGCGCTCGACGGCACCGCCGGAGAACATGTTGAACATGCCGAGCACACCGCCAGCCTGGTTCTGGAAGTTGCGCGCGAACTGCTCGGGATCGATGCCCGGAATCGGGATGTAGGTCCCCAGCCGGAACACGATCAGCGCGCCCAGGGTGAACCAGATGCGCTTCTTGAGCTCGTCGGCCTTGGCGATCGCGCCGAAATTCAGGTTGGCGGCAAGCTGCTCGGCGGCTGAGGCCATGTCATTGATCCCGGAATATGCCGTCGGGACGCGCTTCGAACGGTCCCTGAAAGCGGAAACGGCGGCCGCGTGCGAGCACGGGCCGCCGCTTCGGCGTTCGACTTAATGGCGGCGTCAGGCCGACGCAACTGCGCTGTCGGACGTGCCGCGGTGGGCGACGCCGGCGGCGAAGGTCGTGGTCACCGAACCGCCGGCCCGCTCGACGGCCTCGACGGCCGACTTGGAGGCGCGGGTCACCTCGAAGCTGAGCTTCGCGGTCAGCTCGCCGACGCCGAGCAGCTTCACGCCGTCGCGGGCCCGGCTAATGATGCCGGCCTGGACCAGAGCATCGACCGTCACGGGGGCGTTGGCGTCGAGCTTGCCGGCATCCACCGCCGCCTGGACACGACCGAGGTTCACCTCGTTCAGGTCATGGGCGTGGATGTTGTTGAAGCCACGCTTGGGCAGGCGACGATGCAGCGGCATCTGGCCGCCCTCGAAGCCCTTGATGGACACGCCGGTGCGGGCCTTCTGACCCTTCACGCCGCGGCCAGCGGTCTTGCCCTTGCCGGAGCCGATGCCCCGACCGACGCGCATCCGGTTCTTGGTCGCGCCTTCGTTGTCGCGGATTTCGTTGAGCTTCATGGTTAAGCCCTCCTCACGCCGCGGCGTCGTCGAGGACGCGCACGAGATGCGCGACCTTGCGGATCATGCCGCGCACCGAGGGAGTATCCTCCAGCTCGGACACGCGGTGCAGCTTGTTCAGCTTGAGGCCGATCAGCGTCGCACGCTGGGAGGCCTCGCGGCGGATCGGCGAGCCGATCTGCTCGACGCGGACAGTCTTGGTTGCCATGCTGCCCTCCCCTTACGCGACGGCCGCTTCGGAGGTGTCGGCCGGGTCGGCGTCACGGCGACGGGCCTGGAGGGCCGACACCTTGAGACCGCGACGGGCCGCGACCGAGCGCGGGCTGTCCTCGTTCTTGAGCGCGTCGAAGGTGGCGCGCACGAGGTTGTAGGGGTTGGACGAGCCGAGCGACTTGGCGACGACGTCCTGCATGCCGAGCGTCTCGAACACGGCGCGCATCGGGCCGCCGGCGATGATGCCCGTGCCCTGCGGAGCAGCGCGGAGGATCACCTTGCCGGCGCCGTGGCGGCCGTTGACGTCGTGGTGCAGGGTCCGGCCCTCGCGCAAGCTGACCCGGATCAGGCCACGCTTGGCGGCTTCCGTCGCCTTGCGGATGGCCTCCGGCACCTCACGGGCCTTGCCGTGGCCGAAGCCGACGCGGCCCTTCTGGTCGCCGACGACGACGAGCGCCGCGAAGCCGAAGCGACGGCCACCCTTCACCACCTTGGCGACGCGGTTGATGTGGACGAGCTTGTCCACGAACTCGCTGTCGCGCTCCTCGCGGTCGTCGCGGCGACGACCCTCGCGTTCACGTGCCATATCTGATTCCTGTGATCTCACTGACGCGGATCGGAACGACCCGCTCGCTCGATGGGTCCCCTCCCCGCGAAGGGGAGGGAACGCGGCGTCTTAGAAGTCCAGGCCACCCTCGCGGGCGGCGTCGGCGAGAGCCTTGACGCGGCCGTGGAAGATGTAGCCCGAGCGGTCGAAGACGACCTTGGTGACGCCCGCAGCCTTGGCGCGCTCGGCGACGAGCTTGCCCACGGCCTCGGCCGCCGCCTTGTCGGCGCCGGTCTTGAGGCTGGCCTTGAGATCCTTGTCGAGGCTCGAGGCGGCGGCGAGCGTGCGGCCCGCTGCGTCGTCGATGACCTGGACGTAGATCTGCTTGGACGAGCGGAACACCGACAGCCGCGGACGGCCGTTGGCGGCAGCTCTGAGGGCCCGACGGACCCGCGCCTTGCGGCGCAGGAGGGCTTCGTTCTTGTTCGACATGATCGCCCCCCTTACTTCTTCTTGCCTTCCTTGCGGAAGATGAATTCGCCAGCGTACTTGACGCCCTTGCCCTTATAGGGCTCGGGGCCGCGATACTCGCGAATCTCCGCCGCGACCTGACCGACGCGCTGCCGGTCGATGCCCGACACCACGATCTCCGTGGGCTTGGGCGTCACGATGGTGATGCCGGCCGGGATCTCGTACTCGATGTCGTGGCTGTAGCCGAGCGAGAGCTTGAGCGCCTTGCCGGCCATCGCCGCGCGGTAACCCACGCCGGTGATCTCGAGCTTCTTCTCGAAGCCCTTGGAGACGCCCTCGACGAGGTTCGCCACCTGGGCGCGCGAGGTGCCCCACAGGGAGCGGGCCTGCTTCGACTGGTCCTTGGGCTGCACCGAGACGGCACCGTCCTTGAACTCGACGACCACCTGGGGCGGGACGACGAACTGGAGTTCGCCCTTCGAGCCCTTCATCTTCACCGTCTGACCCGTGACCGTGGCGGTGACGCCAGACGGGACGGGGACGGGCTTCTTGCCTACGCGAGACATGTCGCTGTCCTCCGGATCAGAACACCTTGCAGAGCACTTCACCGCCGACGTTGCGCTCGCGCGCCTCGTGATCGGCCATGACGCCCTGCGGGGTCGAGATGATGGTCACGCCGAGACCGTCGGCGACGCGCGGCAGCTCGCCAACCGACGAGTAGACGCGGCGGCCGGGCTTCGACACGCGCTTGATCTCCCGGATGACCGGGCGACCGTCGTAGTACTTGAGCTCGATCGCGAACTCGGTGCGGCCGTTGCCGAGGTCCGACACCGCGTAGTCGCGGATGTAGCCCTCGGACTTCAGCACGTCGAGGACCGAGGCGCGCAGGCGCGAGCCGGGGGTCTGGACGACGTTGCGGCGACGGCTCTGACCGTTGCGGATGCGGGTGAGCATATCACCCACGGGATCGTTCACCATGGATGCCTCCCCTTACCAGCTGGACTTCACGAGGCCGGGGATGAGACCCCGGTTGCCGAGCTCGCGCAGAGCGACGCGCGAGATGCCGAGCTTGCGGTAGTAGGCCCGCGGGCGACCGGTCATCTCGCAGCGGTTGCGGATGCGGGTGGCCGAGGAATTGCGCGGCAGTTCCGCGAGCTTCAGGCGCGCCTCGAAGCGCTCCTCCATCTCACGGGACTCGTCGTTGGCGATGGCAAGGAGGGCCTTACGCTTCTCGGCGAAGCGCTTCACCAGCTCCTTGCGGTGGTTGTTCTTCTCGACTGAGCTTTTCTTAGCCATGTCTTTCTCCAGTGTCCGCGTCTAAGCGACGAAAGCCGCCGCTTACTGCCGGAACGGGAACTTGAAGTGGGCGAGGAGAGCCTTGGCCTCTTCGTCCGTGGTGGCGCTCGTCTGGACGACGATATCCATGCCCCAGGTCTGCTCCGCCTTGTCGTAGGAGATCTCCGGGAACACGAGGTGCTCCTTGAGGCCCATGGCGTAGTTGCCGCGGCCGTCGAAGGAGCGCGGGTTCAGGCCGCGGAAGTCGCGGACGCGCGGGAGCGCGATCGTGACGAGCCGGTCCATGAACTCGTACATGCGGGCCTTGCGCAGGGTCACCTTGCAGCCGATCGGCATGCCCTCGCGGACCTTGAAGGTCGCGATCGCCTTGCGGGCGCGGGTGATGACCGGCTTCTGGCCGGCGATGAGCGCGAGGTCGCCCGCCGCAACGGTGGCCTTCTTCGAGTCCGCGGTGGACTCGCCGACGCCCATGTTGATGACGATCTTCTCGATCTGCGGGACCTGCATCGGGTTCTTGTACCCGAACTGCTCGATCAGCTTCTGCCGCACGACCTCGTCGTAATGCTTGCGCAGACGCGGGGTGTAGGCGTTCTTGTCGGCCTCAGCCATCGATCTGATCCCCCGTGGTCTTGGCGAACCGGACCTTGCGCCCGTCGTCGAGGATTCGGAATCCAACGCGGGTCGGCTTGCCGTTGGCGTCGGCCACCGCGATGTTGGACAGGTGGATGGCAGCCTCCTTGGAGATGATGCCGCCTTCCTGGTTCTGAGTCTGGCGCTGGTGCTTCTTCACCAGGTTGATGCCGCGAACCAGGGCCTTGCCCTCCTTCGGCATGACCTGGACGACCTCGCCGGAGCGGCCCTCGTCGCGACCGGTGAGAACGACGACCGTGTCGCCCTTCTTGATCTTGGCGGCCATCACAGCACCTCAGGAGCGAGCGAGATGATCTTCATGTGGTTGCGGGCGCGCAGCTCGCGCGGCACCGGCCCGAAGATACGGGTGCCGACCGGCTCCTTCTGATTGTTGATCAGAACGGCGGCGTTCTTGTCGAAGCGGATCACCGAACCGTCGGCTCGCTTCACGTCCTTGGCGGTGCGAACGACGACCGCCTTCATGACGTCGCCCTTCTTCACGCGACCGCGCGGGATCGCCTCCTTGACGGAGACGACGATGATGTCGCCGACGCCGGCATACTTGCGCTTCGACCCGCCGAGCACCTTGATGCACATCACGCGGCGCGCACCCGAATTGTCGGCGACGTCCAGATTCGTCTGCATCTGGATCACGGGAGTGACCTTTCCTTGTTTCAGGCGGGTTTCCGCACACGGACGGTATTGCCCGGCGGACGACGCCTGATGGGGATCTGATGTCCCCGGATGTAATGAACCGCGCAAACGGCACTTTTCAGCACCGGCGCGGTCGCCGCGTACGAAGGGGTGCGAACACCCCAAGGACTGTCGCGAAGGCCGGTCCGGTACTACGGGCGGGCGTGAAATGCAAGACGTTCGGGACCCGCAAAGCAACTTTCAGGCGGGGTCGCGCCTCGGACGATCGTGCGGCACGGAACGTGACCCGACCGCCGACGGCGAGTCGCGACGCGGCCTCGACGGGAATGTCCTGGCCGAAGGCAGGCGAGCTTCAGTCTCGGCGAACGGAAATATAATTTCCGTCGGTTGCGCCATAAGACTTCAGCAACCTGAGAGGCGAACGATGCAGCATTGAAAGTCAGTCAGCGCCGCAGGATCGCGCCATGAGACGATCGCGACAAGACTCTAACATTCGCTACTGCCGCGCAGTCCGACATGCCTTTCTGATCGACGTGCGAGGGGCGATCGCGGTCGAGTTCGCGTTTCTCGGCCCCCTGCTGTTCTACCTCATGCTCAACATCTTCGTCGGCGCGATCTACTTGGGGGCCTTTCACAAGCTGCAGCACGTGACGGCTCAGGCGGCGCGCGCCTCCATCGCCGGCATCGATGCGGGCGAGCGCCTGAGCCTGGTGCGGCAGAGCCTCGATCGCGCCCTCAGCGACGGCGTGCTGCTGCGGCCGGCCTCCGTCAGCGTGTCGGTCGATGCGCTCTCGGCCGATCGGACGCATTACCGCGTCAGCCTGAGCTACGACACGCGGGCGCTCGGGCTCGGGCGTATTCCCGGCGTCGCCACCTTCGTGCCCGAGACGCTCACGAGTTCCTTCGACGTGCGAAACGGTGGGCTGTGATGAGGATCCGCTCCGATCAACGCGGTTCGGTCACCGTCATCACCGCCCTCAGTTTCACGGGTCTGCTCGGCGCCGCCGCCATCGGTCTCGACCTCAGCGTTCTCTACAATGCCCAGCGGCGGGCTCAGGGCGCGGCCGACCTTGCTGCCCTCACCGCCGCCAGCGATCCGGCAACCGCCGAGGCAGCGGCACGGCGCGCGCTCGCGGATAACGGCTTCAGCGACGCGGCACGGATCGAGATCCGCACCGGCTCCTACCTGCGCAGCGCCGCCCTTCCCGAAGCGAGCCGCTTCACTATGGCTAGCGCCTCACCGAACGCGGTGCGGGTGAACCTCAATGCCCCGGTCCGGCTCACCTTCGGCCGCTTCGTCGGCCTGCCCGCGGCCTTCGACATCGCCGTCACCAGCACGGCGGCGAATACGCGCTTTGCTGCCTTCAGCCTCGGCTCCGGCGTCGCGGCGCTGGATGCGGGCATCGCCAACGCGGTGCTCGGCGCCATGCTCGGCACCCGCCTGTCGCTGACGCTGCTGGACTTCAACGCCCTGCTCTCCGCCCGGGTCGACGCCTTCCGCTTTCTCGATGCGCTCGCGACGGATCTCGGATTCCAGGCGGCGAGCTACACGGACATGATCGCCGCCAGCGCCACGCCGGGCCAGATCCTCGGCGCGCTCGCCGTCTCGGCCGCCTCGACCTCCTCGGCAACGGCCGGAAGCGTCCTCGGCCGGTTGGGACAGGCCGTTCCGAAGGGGGCGGGCCGCATTCCCCTGCGCGGGATCATCGATCTCGGTGATGCGGAGAACCTCTCGCCCGAGCGGGGCAGCGCCGGTCCGGCCATCCGCCTCTTCGACGTCGTCTCGGCCGCGGCCGCCCTGGCCAACGGCGACCGTCAGGTCTCGGTCGATCTCGCCGGAAGCGTGCCGGGCCTCGTCGCGACCCGTCTCACCCTGGCCGTCGGCGAGCGGCGACAATCGTCAGGCTGGGTCGCGCCCGGCAGCGCGCGGGCGACCCTGCGGACGGGCCAGGTCCGGCTGCTGATCGAGACGCAGATCCGGGCTCCGCTCAATCTCGGAACGATCGCCCTGCCGCTCTACGTCGAGGCCGGAAGCGCGCAGACGACGCTGCGGGCGGTGGGCTGCTCCGGCGCCGCGGGCGGGCGCCGGGTCGATCTCGACGTACAGCCGAGCCTCGCCCGGCTGACGCTCGGCGACGTGACGGCCGCCGACATCAACGCACGGACCCCGCCGCCCAACGCCGCCCTACCGGCCGACCTGCTGCGCCTGCCCCTTCTGTCGCTCGCCATACGAGGACGGGCGCAGACGAACATCGGCTCGACCTACGCGCAGAGGGTCAGCTTCAGCGAGGACGACATCGTGCGGCACAGCGACCGGACGGTCTCGAGCGCCGGCCTGCTGTCCTCCGCGACCGGGAGCCTGCTCGGAACGCTGGAGCTCGACATCAACGGAGGCAGCCTGCTGCCGACGCTGCGACCGCTCCTGATCGCGACGCTCGCAGCCGCCGCCCCTGCGCTCGACGGCATTCTCGACACCACCTTGCGGGCGCTGGGCCTGCAGCTCGGCACCGCCACCGTCGCCGCGGAGGATGCGCGCTGCGAGCAGGCGGTGCTGGTGCAATGACGCCGGCCGGACGAACGAAAACGGGCGCGGAAGGATCCTTCCGCGCCCGCTTCGACTCTCGGAGAGAGAAAATTCAGGCCGTGCCGGCCGCCTCGGCCGCAGCCGCCTGATCCTCGACCAGCTTCCAGGTCTTGGTCTTGGAATAGGGGCGGGACTCCTCGATGAACACCGTCTGCCCGATCTTGGCCGAGTTGGCCTCGTCGTGGGCATGGTAGTTCTTCGAACGGCGAACCGTCTTCTTCATCACCGGGTGGGTGAAGCGACGCTCCACCTTCACGACGATGGTCTTATCGGTCTTGTCGCTGACGACGACGCCTTGAAGGACGCGCTTGGGCATGTGGAATCTCCTCAGGCCTTGGCCGCGTCCAGCGTCTTCTGACGCTGCAGCGTGCGGACACGGGCGATGTCGCGGCGAACCTCGCGGACGCGGGCGACGTTCTCGAGCTGGCCCGTCGCGCCCTGGAAGCGCAGGTTGAACTGCTCCTTCTTCAGGTTGACGAGCTCGTCGGAAAGCTGATCCGCCGACAGAGCGCGCAGATCAGACAGTCTCTGGTCGGACTTCATGATCTCTTCCTATCAATCAGCGATGCGCTGGATGACGCGGGTGCGCACCGGCAGCTTCGCGGCACCGAGGCGCAGGGCCTCGCGGGCGATGTCCTCGGCGACGCCGTCGACCTCGAACATGATCCGGCCCGGGTGGACGCGGGCCGCCCAGTACTCGGGCGCGCCCTTACCGGAGCCCATGCGGACCTCGGTGGGCTTGGCGGTGACGGGCAGATCCGGGAACACCCTGATCCAGACCCGGCCCTGACGCTTCATCTCGCGGGTGATCGCGCGGCGGGCCGCCTCGATCTGCCGCGCGGTGATGCGCTCGGGCTCCAGGCACTTGAGGCCGAATTGGCCAAAGTTCAGCTCGAAGCCGCCCTTGGCCGCGCCACTGATGCGACCCTTGAACTGCTTACGGAATTTGGTCTTCTTGGGTTGCAGCATGGCAGCCTCTCAAGATTTCTGCTTGATGAGCGTCAGGCGTGCGACGGCTCGCGGCGGCCGCGGCCACCCCGGTCGTCACCGTCACGCTCGCGGCGCCCGCCGGAACGGCCACCCTCTTCCTGGGCCTTCTTGTCCTGCGCCATCGGGTCGTGCTCGAGGATCTCGCCCTTGAACACCCACACCTTGATGCCGCACGTCCCGTAGGTCGTGAAGGCGGTGGCCGTGCCGTAATCCACGTCCGCGCGGAGCGTATGCAGGGGCACGCGGCCCTCGCGGTACCACTCGGTGCGGGCGATCTCGGCGCCGCCGAGACGGCCGGCGCAGTTGATGCGGATGCCCTCGGCGCCCAGACGCATGGCCGACTGCACGGCGCGCTTCATGGCGCGACGGAAGGCGACGCGGCGCTCGAGCTGCTGCGCGATCGACTCGGCGACCAGCGTCGCGTCGACCTCGGGCTTGCGCACCTCGACGATGTTGATCGTGACGTCGGCCTTGGTCATCGTGCCGACGAGCTTGCGCAGCTTCTCGATGTCCGCGCCCTTCTTGCCGATCACCACGCCCGGACGGCCCGAGTGGATGGTGACGCGGCACTTCCGGTGCGGACGCTCGATGACGATCTTCGAGACGGCGGCCTGCTTGAGCTGCTTCATGAGGGCAGCGCGGATGGCCACGTCCTCATGCATCAGCTTGGCGTACTCGCCCTTCTCGGCGAACCAGCGGGAATCCCAGGTCCGGTTGATGCCGAGACGCAGGCCGATCGGATTGATCTTCTGACCCATAATGGTCTCCTCAGGCCGCTTCAGCGCGCACTTCGCGAACCACGATCGTGAGGTTCGAGAAGGGCTTCAGGATGCGCGCGCCGCGACCGCGGGCACGGGCGTGGAAGCGCTTGAGCACCAGCGCCTTGCCGACGAAGGCCTGGGAGACGACGAGATCGTCCACGTCGAGGTCGTGGTTGTTCTCGGCGTTGGCGATCGCGCTCTCGAGGCACTTCTTCACATCGCGGGCGATGCGCTTGCGGGAGAATTCGAGGTCGGCCAGAGCCGACTCGACCTTCTTGCCGCGGATCAGCGCCGCCACGAGATTGAGCTTCTGGGGCGACACGCGGAGCATCCGCGCGACGGCCTTCGCCTCGTTCTCGGGAAGCGCGCGGGGGGTGGCAGGCTTGCCCATCTCAGCGCCTCTTCGCCTTCTTGTCGGCCGCGTGACCGGGGAAGGTGCGGGTCGGCGAGAACTCGCCGAACTTGTGACCGACCATCTCCTCGGTGACGTAGACCGGGATATGCTTGTGTCCGTTGTGCACACCGAAGGTGATGCCCACGAACTGCGGAAGGATCGTGGAGCGGCGGCTCCAGATCTTGACGACCTCGTTGCGGCTGCCGCCGCGGGCGGCGTCGGCCTTCTTGAGGAGGTAGCCGTCGACGAACGGCCCTTTCCAGAGGGAACGTGCCATGGCTGTTACTTCTTGCGGTTATGGCGGCTGGACAGGATGAAGGTGTCGGTCCGCTTGTTGGACCGGGTCTTCTTCCCCTTGGTGGGCACGCCCCAGGGCGTGACCGGGTTCCGGCCGCCCGAGGTACGACCCTCGCCGCCGCCGTGCGGGTGATCGACGGGGTTCATGGCCACACCGCGGACGTGGGGGCGCTTGCCGAGCCAGCGGTTGCGGCCGGCCTTGCCCAGCGAGATGTTCATGTGGTCCGGGTTCGAGACCGCACCCACGGTCGCGAAGCACTGGCCGTGCACGAGGCGCTGCTCGCCCGAGTTCAGGCGCAGCGTCACGTAACCCTGATCGCGGCCGACGATCTGAGCGTAGTTGCCGGCGGAGCGGGCGATCGCGCCGCCCTTGCCGATCTTCAGCTCGACGTTGTGGACGATCGTGCCCACCGGCATCGAGCCGATCGGGGCGGCGTTGCCCGGCTTCACGTCGACGCTCTCACCCGCGACCACCTTGTCGCCCGGCGACAGGCGTTGCGGGGCGAGGATGTAGCTCTGCTTCCCGTCCGGGAAGCTGATGAGCGCGATGAAGGCGGTGCGGTTGGGATCGTACTCGATCCGCTCCACGGTCGCGGGAACGTTGAGGTTCTCGCGACGCTTGAAGTCGACGTTGCGCAGGACCCGCTTGTGGCCACCGCCGCGGAAGCGGACGGTGATGCGGCCCAGGTTGTTGCGTCCGCCCGAGGAGCTCTTGCCCTCGGTCAGCGCCTTTACCGGCTTGCCCTTGTAGAGCTCACGGCGGTCGACGAGCACGAGCTGGCGCAGGCTCGGCGTGACCGGTTTGAATGTCTTCAAGGCCATCGGCTTGATCCTAACGCTTCTGTCAGAGGCCGGTCGTGACGTCGATCGTATCGCCCTCGGCGAGGGTGACGATCGCCTTCTTCACGTCCGAACGCTGCCCGCGCTGCCCGCGGAAGAACTTCTTCTTGCCCTTGGTCGTGAGCGTGTTGACGCCCGTGACCTTGACGTCGAACAGACGCTCGACCGCTTCCTTGATCTGCGGCTTGGTGGCCTTCGGGGCGACCCGGAAGACGACCTTGTTCTGTTCGGTGAGGTTGGTCGCCTTCTCCGTGATGACGGGGGAGACGATCACATCGTAGTGGCGCGGATCGGCACTCATTTGAAACGCTCCTCCAGCGCGTCGACGGCGGCGCGCGTCAGCACGAGCGTGTCGCGGCGCAGGATGTCGTAGACGTTGATGCCCTGCACCGGCAGGACGTCGATCTTCGGAATGGCGCGGGCGGCGCGGCCGAAGTTCTCGTCCACTTCCGAACCGCCGATGATCAGCGCGCTCGACAGGCCGAGCCGCTCGAAGCGCTCGATCATCGCCTTGGTCTTGTGGCTGTCGACCTTGATGTCGTCCACGACGATCAGGGTCGAGGTCTTGGCCTTCGACGACAGGGCGTGCTTGAGGGCGAGCGCACGGACCTTCTTGGGCAGGTCGTGGCTGTGATCGCGCACCACCGGACCGAAGGCCCGGCCACCGCCGCGGAACTGCGGAGCGGAGGCGGCGCCATGACGGGCGTTGCCGGTGCCCTTCTGCTTGTACAGCTTCTTCGAGGTGCGATCGACATCCGAGCGGTTCTTGACCGCGTGGGTGCCGGCGCGCCGCTTGGCGAGCTGGTAGCGCACCATGCGCTGCAGGATGTCGGCGCGCGGCTCAAGGCCGAAGATCGCCTCGTTGAGCTCGACCGAGCCGGCGGAGCCGCCGTCGAGCGTGGTGATATCGAGTTTCATCACGCGTTCTCCTCGGACGCCGGAGCTTCGGGAGCCGCCTCGGTTTGGGCCGAGCCGTTGGCGGAACCGTTCTCACGGAACTTGCCCGGCAGCGGCACGTCGGCCGGCAGCTTGCGCTTGACCGAGTCGCGAACCTGGATCCAGCCGCCGGCGACGCCGGGGACGGCACCCTCGACCAGGATCAGACCGCGCTCCGGATCGGTGCGGACGACCTTGAGGTTCTGCGTGGTCACGCGCTCGACGCCCAGGTGACCCGGCATCTTCTTGTTCTTGAAGGTCTTGCCCGGATCCTGGCGGCCACCGGTCGAACCGATCGAGCGGTGGGAGATCGACACGCCGTGCGTGGCGCGCAGACCGCCGAAGTTCCAGCGCTTCATACCGCCAGCGAAGCCCTTACCCGTGCTGGTGCCCGTCACGTCGACGAACTGGCCCGGGATGAAGTGGTCGGCCGTGATCTCGGCACCGACCGGGATCAACGCGTCCTCGGACACGCGGAACTCGGCGAGCTTCTTCTTCGGCTCGACCTTGGCGACCGCGAAGCGGCCGCGCTCGGCCTGCGATACGTTCTTCACCTTGGCCTTGCCCACGCCGACCTGGAGGGCGACGTAGCCGTCCTTCTCGGTCGTGCGATGCGCAACGACCTGGCACTGATCAATTTGGAGCACAGTGACGGGCACATGCTCGCCAGCGTCCGTAAAGACGCGGGTCATGCCGACCTTCCGTGCGATGACGCCTGAGCGCATAGGTCTCTCCCTCGCGCGATGAAACGGTAAGCTCTAAATCCGACGCGGACTTAGAGCTTGATCTCCACGTCCACGCCAGCGGCGAGGTCGAGCTTCATCAGCGCGTCCACGGTCTGCGGCGTCGGGTCGACGATATCGAGCACCCGCTTGTGCGTGCGCATCTCGAATTGTTCGCGCGACTTCTTGTCGATGTGCGGCGAGCGGTTCACCGTGAACTTCTCGATATGCGTCGGCAGAGGGATCGGGCCCCGGATCTGCGCGCCGGTGCGGCGCGCGGTCGAGACGATCTCCTTGGTGGACGCATCGAGGATGCGATGATCGAACGCCTTGAGGCGAATGCGGATGTTCTGACCGTTCATGACCTGACCTCGGCGGAAACGTTGCGGAGCGGGCGCGAGGGCCCGCCCCTCTTACGTCCCCTGTCGATGATGCGCTGCGAAGGGCGGTTAGTCGTTGATGGCGGCGACGACGCCGGCACCGACGGTGCGTCCGCCCTCGCGGATGGCGAAGCGCAGCTTCTCTTCCATGGCCACCGGCACGATCAGCACCACGTCCATGGTCACGTTGTCGCCCGGCATCACCATCTCGGTGCCCTCGGGCAGCGTGCACACGCCCGTCACGTCGGTCGTGCGGAAGTAGAACTGCGGACGGTAGTTGGTGAAGAACGGCGTGTGGCGCCCGCCCTCCTCCTTGGTCAGGATGTAGGCCTCGGCCTTGAACTTCGAGTGCGGCTTCACCGAACCCGGCTTGCACACCACCTGGCCCCGCTCCACGTCCTCGCGCTTCGTGCCGCGCAGAAGAACGCCGACGTTGTCGCCCGCCTGACCCTGGTCGAGCAGCTTGCGGAACATCTCGACGCCGGTCACCGTCGTCGTCGTGGTCGGGCGGATGCCGACGATCTCCACCGTCTCGCCCACCTTGACGATGCCGCGCTCGACGCGACCCGTCACCACCGTGCCGCGGCCCGAGATCGAGAACACGTCCTCGATCGGCATCAGGAACGGCAGGTCGATCGGACGCTCCGGCTGCGGGATGTAGCTGTCCACGGTCGCCATCAGCGCCAGGACGGCCTCCTTGCCGATCTTGGGCTCCTTGTCCTCGAGCGCCATCAGGGCCGAGCCCTTGGTGATCGGGATGTCGTCGCCGGGGAAGTCGTACTTGGAGAGCAGCTCGCGCACCTCCAGCTCGACCAGCTCGAGCAGTTCCTCGTCATCGACCATGTCGACCTTGTTGAGGAACACCACCAGCGCCGGCACGCCGACCTGGCGGGCGAGCAGGATGTGCTCGCGGGTCTGCGGCATCGGGCCGTCGGCGGCGGACACGACCAGGATCGCGCCGTCCATCTGGGCGGCCCCGGTGATCATGTTCTTCACGTAGTCGGCGTGGCCGGGGCAGTCGACGTGGGCGTAGTGGCGGTTGGTGGTCTCGTACTCGACGTGGGCGGTCGAGATCGTGATGCCGCGCGCCTTCTCTTCCGGCGCCTTGTCGATCTGGTCGTAGGCGGTGAAGGTGGCGCCGCCCGACTCGGCCAGCACCTTGGTGATCGCCGCCGTCAGCGAGGTCTTGCCGTGATCGACGTGCCCGATCGTGCCGATGTTGCAGTGCGGCTTGGTACGGGAGAACTTTTCCTTACCCATCAGGGCCTCCTAATCGTCAGTGTCGTGGTTCGAAGAAGCGTTCGGCGCCCGCCTTAGGCGTACTTGGCGATGACCTTGTCGGCCTCGCCGCGCGGCACTTCCTCGTAATGGTCGAACTGCATCGTGAAGTTGGCGCGCCCCTGGGAGAAGGAGCGCAGCTGGTTCACGTAGCCGAACATGTTGGCCAGCGGCACCATCGCGTTGATGACGTTGGCGTTGCCGCGCATGTCCTGGCCCTGGATCTGGCCGCGGCGGGAATTGAGGTCGCCGATGACCGAGCCGGTATACTCTTCCGGGGACACCACCTCGACCTTCATCACCGGCTCCAGCAGCACCGAGCCGCCCTTCTGCAGCGCCTCGCGGAAGGCGGCGCGGGAGGCGATCTCGAAGGCGAGCGCCGAGGAGTCGACGTCGTGGTAGGCGCCGTCGATCAGCTCGACCTTCACGTCGACCACCGGGAAGCCGGCGAGCACGCCCGCACCGAGGACCGAGTTGAGGCCCTTCTCGACGCCGGGGATGTACTCCTTCGGCACCGCGCCGCCGACGATCTTCGACTCGAACGAGAAACCGGCGCCCGGCTCGTTCGGCTCAACCACGAACTTCACCCGGGCGAACTGACCGGTACCGCCGGTCTGCTTCTTGTGGGTGTAGTCGATCTCCTGACGACGGGTCAGCTTCTCGCGGTAGGCGACCTGCGGCTGGCCGATATTCGCGTCGACCTTGTAGGTGCGGCGCAGGATGTCGACCTTGATGTCGAGGTGGAGCTCGCCCATCCCCTTGAGGATGGTCTGGCCCGATTCCTGGTCGGTCGAGACGCGGAAGGACGGGTCCTCGGCAGCGAGCTTCGAGAGCGCGATGCCGAGCTTCTCCTGGTCGGCCTTCGACTTCGGCTCGACGGCGATCTCGATGACGGGCTCCGGGAACTCCATCTTCTCGAGGATCACCGCGTCCTTCGGATCGCACAGCGTGTCGCCCGTGCGGGTGTCCTTGAGGCCGGCCAGAGCGACGATGTCGCCGGCGAAGGCCTCCTTGACGTCCTCACGGTTGTTGGCGTGCATCAGGAGCATGCGGCCGACGCGCTCCTTCTTGTCGCGCGACGAGTTGATGACGTTGGCGCCCGATTCGACCTTGCCCGAATAGACGCGGCAGAAGGTGATCGTGCCGACGTGGGGATCGTCCATGATCTTGAAGGCGAGCATGGAGAAGGGATCGCTGTCGGACGGGTGGCGAACCACCTCTTCCTCGGTCTTGAAGTCGAGACCCTTGATCTCGCCGCGGTCGGCGGGAGACGGCAGGTAATCGACGACCGCGTCAAGGAGCGGCTGCACGCCCTTGTTCTTGAAGGCCGAGCCGCACAGTACCGGATGGAAGGCACGCAGCTGCACCGCCTTGCGCACGAGCTTGCGCAGGGTCTCCTCGTCCGGCTCCACGCCGTCGAGGTAGGCGGTCATCGCGTCGTCGTCGAGCTCGACGCAGGCCTCGATCATCTTGGTGCGGTATTCGACCGCCTGATCCTTGAGATCTGCCGGGATCTCCTCCTCGGAGAAGTTGGCGCCGAGCGCCTCGCCCGACCAGACGATCGCCTTCATCTTGATGAGGTCGATGACGCCCTTGAAGCTCGACTCGGCACCGATCGGCAGCTGCAGGCAGACCGGCTTGCCGGCGACGCGGCTGATGATGTCGGCGACGCACTTGAAGAAGTCGGCGCCGATCTTGTCCATTTTGTTGACGAACACGACGCGCGGCACGTCGTACTTGTCGGCCTGACGCCACACGGTCTCGGTCTGCGGCTCGACGCCCTGGTTGCCGTCGAGCACGCACACGGCGCCGTCGAGCACGCGCAGCGAACGCTCGACCTCGATGGTGAAGTCGACGTGGCCGGGGGTGTCGATGATGTTCAGGCGCTTGTCGCGCCAGAAGCAGGTGGTCGCAGCCGAGGTGATCGTGATGCCACGCTCCTGCTCCTGCTCCATCCAGTCCATGGTGGCGGCGCCCTCATGGACCTCGCCGATCTTATGGGACTTGCCGGTGTAGTAGAGGATCCGCTCGGTCGTCGTGGTTTTGCCGGCATCGATGTGGGCCATGATGCCGAAGTTGCGGTAGTCCTCGATCGCATGCGTGCGGGGCATCGGGGTCTCTCCGGGAGAAAGCGGGCTTGGAGCGCGGCCCGGTGGCCGCGCTCGACAGGCGAATTACCAGCGGTAGTGCGAGAAGGCGCGGTTGGCTTCGGCCATCCGGTGGGTGTCTTCGCGCTTCTTGACGGCGTTGCCGCGGTTGTTGGCGGCATCGAGCAGCTCGGCGGAGAGACGCTCGACCATGGTCCGGTCGTTGCGGCCGCGGGCGGCCTGGATCAGCCAGCGGATGGCGAGAGCCTGACGGCGCTCGGTGCGGACCTCGACGGGGACCTGATAGGTCGCGCCGCCGACGCGGCGGGAGCGGACCTCGATCGCCGGGGCGACGTTGTCGAGCGCGGCGCGGAACACCTCGATCGGATTGGCGCGGGCGCGGCTCTCGACGAGGTCGAAGGCGCCGTAGACGATCCGTTCGGCGGTCGACTTCTTGCCCTCGTACATGATCGAATTCATGAACTTGGTGAGGACGATGTCGCCGTACTTGGCGTCCGGAATGATCTCGCGCTTCTCGGCTGAGTGACGACGGGACATTGTTCAGACTCTCGAAAAACTGGCTTTAAGCACCTCGCGCAGGCCGCCTTGAGCGTGACGCCGGCGACATCCTTGCGAGGCCGTGGAAATGGCCGTCCGAAGAAATCTTACTTCGGACGCCGGTCTTACTTCGGACGCTTGGCACCGTACTTCGAACGACGCTGCTTGCGGTTCTTAACGCCCTGCGTGTCGAGCACGCCGCGCAGGATGTGATAGCGCACGCCCGGAAGGTCCTTCACGCGGCCGCCGCGGATCATGACCACGGAGTGCTCCTGAAGGTTGTGGCCCTCACCCGGGATGTAGCCGATCACCTCGAAACCGTTGGTCAGGCGCACCTTGGCGACCTTACGCAGAGCCGAGTTCGGCTTCTTCGGGGTCGTGGTGTAGACGCGCGTGCAGACGCCGCGCTTCTGCGGGCAGGCATTGAGCGCCGGCACCTTGTTGCGCGCCTTCTGCGCCTTGCGCGGCTGGGCGATCAGCTGGTTGATCGTCGGCATCCTGTGCCCTCTTCATCCGGCCGCGCTGGGCGGCCACCGTCTGAACCTGTCGAAGCCCCTTGCGGAGCGGCAGAACCGCGAGCGAGCCCGCGACAAAACGAATAGCGCCAGAGGCCGATCAGGGCCTTTGGCGATGGTGAGGCAGAGGAGCACGCCGTGAACGACGCGTTCTTACCCGCTGATCTGACGAGTACGTCAGGGTGTGATGCCGGTATCGGTCTGACGACGGTCGCCGAAGCCCGTGGCTTCGACCCGAAAGCGACTCTCGATCCACCGGAGTGGCGCGCTTCTACGCGGGAGGGTCGGCTCCGTCAATGCCTGGAGAGGATAAAGTTCGATGAACGGGCCTGCGGTCAGCGGCCGAACCGTTGTCGGGCTAAGCCACCGGCGAAACGTCGCTATTCGGCGGCATCCGAGAGGCGGAACGCCTCGATTCCCCGCCGCTCCGGATTGATCTCGGCGAGCGCGCGCTTGGCGGTTTCCAGCGGGTGCTCGGCTTCGATTCGGACGGAGGCGAGATCCGGGCTCTTGTAGACGGTGACGACGGTGTCCATCACCTCGGTCAGCGTCGTGCGCTTGTCTTCCGGCGCGGCGATGAGGAGTTGCAGGCCCCAGGCGCGGAAGAGATCGACCAGCGACTGGCTGTTGCGCACGTCGAGCTTCGAGAAGGCCTCGTCGAGAAGGCAGAGTCCGAGTCCCGGCGTCTCGTCGCCGGGACGGTCGCCGGGATAGTAGGCCGAGGCCATGGAGGCGGCGATCGCCACGTAGAACGGCGCCTGCGCCTCACCGCCCGAACCGCGCAGCGCCCGGCTCGACAGGGTGGTGCGGTTGCCCGCCCGGTCGCGCATGCCGATCTCGTAGACGAAGTAGTTGCGATAATCGGCCAGCCGCGCCGCGTTCTCCTCGCCCTCGATCAGCGCCGTGATCTCGGCGAGCGCCGCGGCGAGCGGCCCCTTCTCGGCCCCCTCCTCCGGCCCCGGCAGCACCGCCTGCGCGGCGTCCGGTGAGCGGGCGACCTCGGTGGCCAGCGCGTGGACGGCGGCGTAGCGCCGGTCCACCTCGGCCTCGAAGGCGTAGGTCTGACCTGTGAAGGTCTGCGAGGCGAGGCGTTCGTTGAGCGCGTCGAGGCGCGCGCGCATCCGCTCGAACTTGTCGGCGAGGCGCGTCAGCAGATCCTCGGTCATCAGGCGGCGCATCTCGGCCTCCGCCCGCAGGGACTGGTCGCGGTAGCGGCGCAGCTCGTGGCCGGCCACCTCGTCGCGCTCGCGCATCGCCCAGGCATAGCCGAACGAGGCCGGCTGCTCGGCCGAGCCCAGCGGATTCTCGACGCGCCAGGCGGCGCAGTACTCGGCAAGGTCCCGCTCGGCGGCCCGGCCCTGGTTGCGCACGCTGTCGGCCGCCTCGCGGGCGGCGGCGCGGGCCTGCGCGGCGAGCGAGGCCAGCGCCTTGGCCTCGAGATCGGCCCGGTCGGCCCGTGCCTGAGCAATGCCGGCCACCGTGTCCGGCACGTCCGCCGGCACGGAGCCGGTCAGGCGGATGCGGACGGTGTCGCCCGAGGTCCAGCGCTTGAGCGCCGCGCGATAGACCAGGAAGGCGGCACGCGCCGCCTCGCGCCCCTGCGCGACCCGGGCCTTGAGTCCCGCCTCCTCGGCCAGCCCGGCATCGCGCTTGGGCTCCAGCACCTGCACCAGTTCGGTGAGATAGGCGGAGCGCTCCTTCTGCAATTCCTTCAGTTCGGCCTCGATCACGCCGGCATCGGCCCGGGCGACCGTCTCCTGCTCGGTGGCGAGGCTGCGTCGGCGGCCCTCGATCGCGTCGGCCTCGGCGCGCAGGGCCTCGACATCGACCGGCGCCTCGGCGAGCCGGCTGCGCAGGAGCGCGGCGATACGGGCGGCCTCGCGCATCACCGTGGCCTCGGCCCGCAGGGTCCGCGCCTCCTCGCGAGCCTCCTCCAGGCGGCGGCGGGTCTCGGCGGTCGGCCCGCGCTGGCCGCGGGTCATCATCAGCGGCACGGGTCGCACCACGGAATAGGCCATGCCAGAGGTCGAGCGTCCGCTCGGCGCCACCGCGCGGCTCATGTGCCGCAGCGCCGCGTCGTCCGGGGCGAGGTCGTAGCCGCCGAGCCGGGCGGCGAGGAAAGCTTCGGCGTGGTCGCTCTCGGTCTCGATCAAGCCCATCGGCCCGTCGTCGAAGCGCCGCGCCGCGCGCCGGGCCGTGTCGGTGGTTTTCACCAAGAGGCAGCGGAAGAACTGGTTTTTTCGCGACTCGAGCAGAGCGAAGGCGCGGTCGAGCCGGTCGGGCTCGACCACCAAGGCCTCGCGGGCGCGGCCCAGCAGCCCCTCCAGCGCAGGACCCCATTTCGGATCGACGATCTCGGCGAGTTCGCAGATCGGCGCCGCCTCGATCCCGAGCCGGCCCAGCTCCTCGCGAAAGGCTTCCGTGTCGGAGGAGAGGCGCGCGGATGTGGAACGCCCGGCATTCACCTGCGCATCGAGGCCCCGCACCTCGTTCTCGCGCTCGCGGGCCTTGAGGGCCAGATCCTCGGCCTGCTCCTCCAGGGCGCCACCGATATCGGGCAGGGTCGCGAGGCTGTCGAGCAGGCCCTTGAGCGGCCCGTCGGCGCGCAGACTATCCTCCGGCGGCGCCTCCCGGCGCAGCCCGGAGCGGGCGCAGGCCTCGACGATGCGCGCCGCGCCGAGATCGATCCGGCGCAGGGTGCCGCCGATCGCGCTGAGACGCCCGGCATCCTGCACGAGGCCGATGATTGCGGCGAGGCGGTTCGCCAGATCGCGCCGGTCGCGGGCGACCATGGCGAGGCCGGCATTCGAGGCGGCGAGCCGTGCCTCCGCGGCGCTGCCGACGATCATGGCCTTGCGGGCGGCGATCTCCGAATCGATCTCGCGCACGAAGCCCTGGCTCGTCGCCACGCTCTCGCGGGCGATGCGCAGGCGCTCGCTCGCCTCGACGAGCAGGCGGCGGGCCTCGGCGTGGTCGAGGATGCGGCGGCGCAGGTCGGCGCCGGCCGCACGCATCTCGTCGAGGGCGGCGGTGAGGCTCGCCCGCGCCCAGCCCTCGTAGCGTTCGCAGATGCGCGAGAGATGGGCGAGGCGCTTTTCCAGCTCCTCGATGGTCTCCAGAAGCCGCCGCCAGGTCTCGATCGACTGGCGGATGCGGGCGACGTCGAGCGGCTCGGCCTCCAGGACGAAGCTGCGCACGAAGGCGCTGGTGTCGAAGATCGGCTTGAACGCCACCGCGTTGGAGAAGGTGCGCAGGAACTGGCGCGGATCGGGTACCGCCGCGCCCTCGCGCAGCTGCGCCAGGACCGCCGCGGTGAAGCGCTCGCCGGAGGTGCGGAACTCCTCGAAGTTGTCCGCCCGGCGGCGCAGGTCGGCGGCGACCTCGGTCCAGGGGGCGACGAAGCTGCCCTCCTCCGTCTCGCGCACGTAATCGCCGATCTCGAAGCGGTGGCCGACCGCGATGAAGCGCGAGAGCGTCTCCTCCTTCGGCTCCTCGGCGCGGGCGGCGAGCGCCAGCCCGACGGTCACGACGCGCCCGCTGGCCGCGTTCTCGAACACCAGGGCAATGACGGTCTCGCAGGCCTCCCGGGTCGGGCGTCCGCCCTCGGCGGGGTCGCTGATCCAGCCGAGGCAGTAGTCGCGCACCGTGCGCGCGCTGCGGCCCGATGCGGAGGCATTCAGCGCCAGCCGGCTCGCGTTGTTCCCGGCCAGCACGGTGCCGACGGCGTCGAAGATCGTCGACTTGCCCGCTCCCGTCGGACCGACGAGCGCGGCCGCCCCGCGAATCCGGATCTGCTCGCGCCGGATGAGGTACCAGTTCGAAATCGCGATATCGGTGAGGCGATACACCGGCCCGGCCGCCAGTCCCTGAGGTTGAACGAGAGCCAGGGCAATGGACGCTGCGCCCCGCACACGCAAGGGCGGGAGCCCTCGGCCCCGAGCCGGCCTCGGCTCGCGCCGGGGGATTTCGCGACGGTCCTCCGGAACATTCGACTTCATCCGCGCCGCGCGTCTGCCGAGAGGCCGCGCCTCACCGAAGCGTGACTTGACGATGCAAGACCCGAATGAAAGCAGCGGGCGGCATCCCGACGCCGTTGCTTCGCCTGTCCGCAACCTCGCACGTCGAGCCGCGACGGCCGGTTTATGCAGCGCCTCCGATGCCGTTCCGACCGGCACGGTTACGTATTTTGCCGCGGCCGGATGCGATCGATTCTCCCTCAGACTCAACGGGTTCCGTGTCATATGGCCAGGGTGCGCGCCGTCAGCCTGGAAACGACCGTTCCGATGCCCCCCGCCCGTCCCCGTCTGTCCTACGGAATCGGACTCGTCCTCCTCTCGACCGCACTCTGGGGCACGGCCTCCTGGCTCTCGGGACACGTCATTCTGTTCTGACGTCGCGAGCCCGGCGGGCGATGAGGAGAGATCATCGCCGAAGGTTGTCAGACATCTTTCCTGTAGCCGAGATAGACGCCGCAGACGAACCCGCCCTGCAACGCGGTCAGACTGGCGAGCAGCATCAGCCCGTCGATCAGCAGGGATTGTTCGCCGTGGAAGTGGTAGGCGATACGCACAATCACCACGATAAAGCTTGCGGCGGCAAGCACTCCCCAATGACAGAATAGTCCGATCAGCACCCCAGCGATGATGAGAAATATAATCGCCAACACTTGATCACGACCCTATTCTGCCAGCCACGAACAGGACGGCTCGTAGGTGCAGGTTTTTCTCAAGGTACTGCCGATTTGGGGGACGCGCAAAGGCGCATAAGGCGTAAAAACCGGCTCATTCTCCACCTTCCACTTCACGATCCGGCATGGTCAGAGGGGCCGGTCGCCGCCGGGCCGCAACGGGGACGGCGAACGTCCCTGTCACGATCCACATCGCTGCCGTTAGCCATGCCCGATCAGTTGAACCGGATCGCCGACGAAGCGTCCGCCCGGCTGCCACTCTTCGACGACCTGCCCGCGGGAACCGTGGATCGCCTCGCGGCCCTCGGCTTCGGACGCGGGTTGCTGACGGCCGCGATCCGGGCGCGGCTCCGCAAGGCCGGCTTCGCGGATATGGGCGCGCTGGCGCTCGCGACGCCGGCCGACCTCAGGGCGGTGCGCAAGATCGGCCCGGTGCGGGTCGAGGCCATCCGTGCCCACGTGCTCGGCGAACTCGCCCGGCTCGTTCCGGGCGCGAGGGCGGCCCATGACAGGGACGCGACCGACCGACGGCGCCTGGATCGGCTCCGTGCCGTGCCGGTGGAACCGGCCCTCCTCGGTCGGCTCCTCGTCGAGCGGTTCGGCCCGGCCGGGGCGACCTGGGCCGATCTCGCCTCGCTGCCGCGCGCGCAAGCTCTGCGGGCGCTCGGGATCTCGGCCGCGGATCTCGAGGAC
Source organism: Methylobacterium sp. NPDC097929 (assembly GCF_049543375.1). Lineage (NCBI taxonomy): Bacteria > Pseudomonadati > Pseudomonadota > Alphaproteobacteria > Hyphomicrobiales > Methylobacteriaceae > Methylobacterium > Methylobacterium sp. NPDC097929. The sequence continues at coordinate 89,005 of NZ_JBMVEP010000005.1, forward strand.
ATCATCTCCGCTCTGGCCCGAGCCCTGCAGCCGGACCGGCCCGGTCCCCTGCCCGCCGGGACGACGCGCGAGGACGATGCCGCCCGGGAGGCGATGGCCGAGCCGGACCGCGCCGAGATGCAGCGGGAGCGGGACCGCGAATGGGACGAAGCGGCGCCCAGGCGATGTCCCGGGCCGGGTCGGACCGATTGAGAAGGCGATCGGTCCGACCTTTTTCGTCGCGACGACACGGTGCGCCTCACGCCGCCGGCCCCTTGTCGTGACGCGCGCCGCCGAAGCGTTCTTCGCTTCGGCGGCGCGCTAGCGCTCGAAATTCCGGGCGAGCCAGGGACCCGCCGCGGCGAGATCGGCCTGCGACAGGCCGTGGCCGGCCGGGTTGACCGTGTGGGTCACGCGCGCCCCGGCCCGTTCGAGGCCCGCCGCGAGCCGTTCGGCGTTCTCGGCGGGGACGATCGGGTCGAAGGCGCCCGAGAGCAGCAGCACCGGGCGCCCCGCGAGATCGGCCGGCGGCGCCTCGGCGAGCGGCACCATCGCCCGCAGCAGCACGGCGCCCGCCAGCGCCTCCGGGTGCAGCAACAGGGTCGCAGCGGCGATGTTGGCGCCGTTGGAGAAGCCGACCGCCACGGGCGCAGCCAGACCGTAAGCGACGCGGGCCTGCGCGACGAAGGCGGCGAGCTCGCCCGCCCGGCGGCGGACATCCGCCTCGTCGAACACGCCCTCCGCCAGACGCCGGAAGAAGCGCGGCATGCCGTTCTCCAGCACCGGGCCGCGGGGCGAGAGCAGCGCGGAGCCGGGCGAGAGGGCGCGGCCGAGGGGAAGCAGGTCGGCCTCGTCGCCGCCCGTGCCGTGAAGCAGCAGGAGCGGCGGAGCGGCCGGGTCCGGGCCGGGCTCGAAGCGGTGGACGAAGTCCAGGGCGGGGGTATTCGTCATGACCATCTCCCAACTCTCTCGACGACGGTCGCCCGGATCTCTCCGGGCGACCGCAGAACGCGTCAGGCGACCTTGGGCAGCACCGCCTCGATCTGCCCGCGATGGGGTTCGAGGAAGGCGGGCAGCTTGAGCGCGCGGCCGAGTTCCGCCGCGGGCTCATCGACGGCGAAGCCGGGCGCGTCGGTGGCGATCTCGAACAGGATGCCGCCGGGCTCGCGGAAATAGACCGAGCGGAAGTACTGCCGGTCCCGCTGCTCGGTGACGGCGAGGCCGTGCCGGTCGCGCAGCCGCTCGGCCATCGCCTCCTGCGCCGCGTCGTCGGCGGCCCGGAAGGCGATGTGGTGGACGGACCCCGCCCCCTGACGCCCGGGAAGGAAGTCGCCGACCTCCCGGAGCGTCACGGTGCCGCCCAGCCGCGCCACGCCCGCGAGCCGGATCTGCGTCCCCTCCTGGCCGATCCGCTCGAAGCCGAGCACGTCGGTCAGGATCGCGGCGGTGGCCTCCGCCTGCCGCAGGAGCAGGGTGGCGCCGTGCAGGCCGCGGATCGCCTGATCCGGGGCGATGCCGTCCGCGGCCCAGGCCGGCTCGCCCTCGATCCCGTCGATGCCCACCAGCGCGAGCGGCATGCCGTCGGGATCGCGGAAGCGCAGCTCCGTCTCGCCGAAGGCGACGCTCGGCGCCTCGTGCGCCACGCCCAGGGCCACGAAGCGGTGCGTCCAGGCGCCGATCGAGCCGCGGGGCACGCGGAAGGCGGTCTGCGAGACCTGGCCGACGCCGACCCGGCCCGGGGCGGCATGCGCGATCGGGAAGAAGGTGAGGATCGTGCCGGGCGCGCCCGCCTCGTCGCCGAAATAGAGATGGTAGGTGCCCGGATCGTCGAAGTTCACGGTCTTCTTCACCAGGCGCAGGCCGAGCACGCGGGTGTAGAAATCGACGGTGCGGGCGGTGCCGCCGGCAAAGGCCGTGACGTGGTGGATGCCGTAGGCGCTCATGGTTCAGGTCTCCCGATCCGGGGCGCCGCGAGGAGGATCCGCCGCCTCCGGCTGCCGGTGTGAGAGCAATCTGGCCCTTGCCTTCCCGCTTGAAAACGGAAACGATCGAAACACATCGTTTCCAGAGTTCGTCATGGCACGCCTTCCCGATTTCGAAGCCTGGGCCGTGTTCGCGGTCGTGGCCGACACGCTCTCCTTCGCCCGCGCGGCGGAGGAACTCGCGGTCTCGAAGGCCACCGTCTCCAAGGCGGTGTCGCGGCTGGAGGTGCGGCTGGGCGCCCGCCTGTTCCACCGCACCTCCCGGCGCCTGTCCCTGACGGAGGCCGGCCGCATGGCGCGCGACGACGCGGCCGGGCTGCTGGCCGCGGGCGAGGCGGCGGAGGCCCGCGCCCGCGAAGCCAGCGGCGCCCCGCGGGGGCGCGTGCGGCTCGCCGCGCCGATGTCCTTCGGCGTGGCCCATCTCGCACCGGTCCTGCCGGATTTCCTGGCCGCCTATCCCGAGGTCTCGGTCGATCTGCACCTGTCCGACGAGCGGGTCGATCTCGTGGGCGGCGGGTTCGATCTCGGCCTGCGGATCGCCGCGCTGCCCGATTCCTCGCTGCGGGTGCGGCGGCTCTGCAGCGTGCGCCGCTCGCTCGTGGCGACGCCCGCCTATCTCGACCGGCAGGGGCGACCGGCACACCCGGAGGATCTCAAGGCGCATGCCTGCCTCGGCTACGCCTACCTGCCGACCCCGGACCGCTGGCACTTCTCGAACGCGGCCGAGGAGACGGTCTCAATCGTGCCCGAGGGCCCGTTGCGGGCCAACAACGCCGACGCGCTGGCGCCCGCCCTGCGGGCCGGGCTCGGCCTCGCGGTGCAGCCGGACTTCACGATCTGGGAGGATCTGAAGAGCGGGCGCCTGGAGCGGGTGATGCCGGACTGGCAGCCGCCGCCCATCGCCCTCAACCTCGTGATGCCGCCCGGCCTGCCGCGCCCGGCGCGGGTCTCGGCCCTGATCGGCTTCCTGGAGCGGGCCTTCTCGGAGGCGCCCTGGGCGCAGCCGGAAACGGCTGGTCAGGCCCCCCTGCCCTCCCCGGCGGAGGCCCAGGCCCTGACCTGATCCATCCAGGCATCCGGCGAGAGCACCGTGATGCCGGGCATCACCATCAGCGGCGTGACCCGCTCGGCCCGGTCGCGCTCGCCCAGCCGCAGGGCGCCCTTGCGGGAGAACAGGCGCAGGATCTCGATGAGCCGCGCCTCGTCGGGCGGATCGGTGCGGGCGGCGGAACGGATCGCGTCGGCGATGTCGTCGGTGGTGCACTCCACCGTCCCGTCGGTGGAGACGCGGTGGTCGCGCAGGCCCTCCTCATAGGCGAGCCTGAGCGCCAGCAGCACCAGGGTCTCGTCCTTGCGCAGCCGCTCGCCCTGGGCGTCGTGGCGCACGCCGTCCGGCGGCAGGGCGAGAAAGACCATCTGGTCGCGATGGGCCACCTCGAACCGGTAGCCGAGGCAGGCGAAGTAGTCGCGGAAGAACGGCGCGTAGTGCCGGGCGAGTTCGTAGGAGCGTCCGATCCCGGTGCTGGCCGCATAGATGCACTGGCTCTTGAGCAGCACCTGCAGCGCGCGGATCAACTCCTCCTCGTTCGGGGCGGCCCGGCCGGGCGGAGGCGGCTCGTCGCCGTCGAGGATGGCGCGGAAGGGTTCGAGCATCGTGTCTCAGCCTGTCTGCCGCCGCCGCGGGGCGGGAGCCGCCACGCGCTCGATCAGGAAATCCGGGCAGTCGAGCCAGCCGTTGGAGACGCGGCCCTCGATCCGGGCGACGCGGTAGCGGCCGCGCAGCAATCCGTCGAACAGTACGTCGATCTCGCGCAGGCGCTGGAACACGACGAAGCCGTCCACGCCGTCCACGACGATCTCGGAGCCGCGCAGGGTCTTGGCGCTGCCGAGGCGCGCATCGAGATAGGCGGCGATGCGCTCCGGCGTGACGGTGATGCGGCGGCGGAATTCGTCCTTGGCGGCAATGAAGGCCTCGATCGCCGGATCGACATCGATCTCGGGCAGCGGCTCGAACTCGATGATCCGGCGCGGCAGGCGCGGATTGGTGAGCTGGGGCGGGCCGATCGGCGGGCGCAGCAGCGAGATCTGGGCCGCAGGCATCCCGGCGAGATCGTCCTTGCCCGCACCCACCGCGCGCAGGGCCGCCGCCGCCCGCTCGATGCGCGCGGAATCCCGGGGATCGCGGTAGCGCAGGGCGGCCGAGATGCGCCGCTCCAGCCGGGTCACCACCTCGGCCACCGCGTCGAGATGCGGGTCGAGTCCCTCGAAGATCGACAGGATTTCCACGAGGTCGGTGCGCACCATCCGCTCGGCGGCGGCCTTGTCCGCCGCCCGGCCCTCGCGCAGGTTGCCCTCGGCCAGCGCCCGCAGCGTCAGGGGATCGCGCAGCGCCCGGCCCGCCTCGCGCACGATGCCGGAGCGGAAGCGGAACGGGTTGAAGCGGGTGTGCAGCGTCCGGTAGTCGGAGACGAGGTGGCGCTCGACGAACTCCTCGAAATAGAGCCGGAAGGCGGCGCTGAGATCCGGCTCGCGCAGGATGCGCTCCTCGAGCTTGCGCATCGCTCCGGCGAGGCCCCGCAGATGTCCCAGGAAGGTGCGCGAGGCCTTGGCCGCGTTGCGCAGGGCCTCGGAACGCTCGGCGGGGCTGGCGATGGCGCTCTCCAGCGCACTCAGAACCTCCAGCACCGCGCCGCCGTAGGAGCGGGTCTCGCCGCGCTCGATCCGGGCCAGCTCCTCGATCAGCAGCCGCGCGTCCGGATCGAAATCGACTACCGGCACGTAGCGCTCGCGCCGCTCCACCAGCCAGCCCGCCTCGATCAGCCGCCGGTAGACCGCCGAGCGGCGCTCGACCGGATCGGCGGGCGTCGCCTCGTCGTCGGCGATCTCGGCCTGGCTCCAGCCCGCGGAGAAGTCGCCGATGGCGGCCAGAAGCTCGCTCTTGCGTAAGGGCTCGGCGGCATCGCCGAACACGCGCGCGTGCAGGTGCAGCAGCAGCGCCGCGTTGAAGGCGCGGCTCGGCGAGGCGAGCGGGCGGAAGAGGTCGTCGGCGAGGTGGGTGAAGAGCATGGCGGGACGGGCGGAACCACAACCCGCTCGGCCGCCGCCGGTCAATGCTCGCGTCGCGCTCTTCCCGCATGCATCGACCCATACATCGACCCATGCATCGTCCGGCGGAGGCGCCCGTTGTTCCGATGCCACCGCCGAGGAGCCCCGAAACCATGCGCATCGAGACCGTTTTCCTGTTCGACCTCGACGGCACGCTGGTCGACAGCGTCTACCAGCACGTGCTCGCCTGGAAGGAGGCGCTCGACGCGGAGGGCATCCCGCTCTCGGTCTGGCGCATCCACCGCAAGATCGGGATGAGCGGCGGCCTGTTCACCAACCAGCTCCTGCGTGAGACCGGGCTTGCCATCGACCCCGAGCGGATCGACCGCCTGCGCCGTCTCCATGCCGAAGCCTATGGGCGACTCTCGAAGGGCGTCGTGCCGCTGCCGGGCGCCCGGGAACTGCTCGCCACGCTCACCGAGAACCGCATTCCCTGGGCGATCGCCACGAGCGGGCGCATGGAGACGGCGGGTCACAATCTCGCGGCACTGGGCGTCGATCCCGGCCAAGTGCCGGTGGTGACCCGCGACCTCGTGAAATACGCCAAGCCCGATCCCGACCTGTTCCTCGCCGCCGCCGAGCGGCTGAACGCACCGATCGAGCACGCGGTGATCGTCGGCGATTCGATCTGGGACATGCTGGCGGCCCGCCGCTGCCGGGGCCTCGGCGTGGGACTGCTGTCGGGCGGCTACGGCACGGAGGAGTTGGAGCGGTCCGGTGCCGTCCGGGTCTACGACGACCCGGCGATGCTGCTGGAACACCTCGACGAAGTCGGCGGGCGGCGCTGAGGCTCGATCGCACGGTACGGCCAAGATTAGGCCCCGACAGGAATGTGGTCACAATGGCTCGAGGGCTTGGCGGCCGAGCCTGACGATTGGATGAACGGATCTTTGCACCTTCGTTCATGCGACAGGACGTAGCGTGACCTTCATCACATCGGGAGTGAACCGATTCCAGGGTGTGCTCGTTGGGGTGCCATTGGATCGGCGATCCACCGCTATCGGAGAACCTTGATGAAGAAGCTCGCAATCCTGTCCGCCGTGGCCGTGCTCGGCGTGGGCGCCCTGTCCTCGACCGATGCGGAGGCCCGCTGGCGCGGCCGTGGCGGCGGTGGCGCGATTGCGGCCGGCGTCGTCGGCGGTCTCGCGGCCGGCGCGCTCCTCGGTGCGGCTGCCTCGAACAGCTACGGGTACGGCGGCTACGGCTATGGCGGCTACGGCTATGCCCGTCCGGTCGCCGGCTATGGCTACGGCTACGCCCGTCCCGCTTACGGCTACGGGTACCGCAACGTCGGCTATTACGATGGCGGCTACTACGCCCCGCGCCGCGCCTATGGTGGCTATTCCTGGGGCGGCCCGGCCTACGATTACGGCTACGGCTGGTAAGACCCTTCGTCGTCACGTCGCTGCGTGACGGCACGGCCGCGCTCCTTCGAGGGGCGCGGCCGTTTCGCGTTTCAGGCCGCGGCGTCGCGGGCCGCGATGGTTTCGGACCAGATCACCGCGCGGCGGGCCATGCTGATGTGCTGGCGCTCGTACATGCGGCCCTCGACCTTGATCGCCGCGCGCTTGGCGTTCTCCGGCAGGTTGAAGGCATCGATCACGAGCTGGGCGCGGCGCACCTCCTCCTCGGTGGGCGCGAAGGAGGTGTTGGCCGGCTCGATCTGGTTGGGGTGGATCAGGGTCTTGCCGTCGAAGCCGAGGTCGCGGGCCTGCCGGCACTCCTCGCGGCATCCCTCCGGATCGGAGATGTCGTTCCAGACGCCGTCGAGAACGATCAGCCCCTCGGCCCGGGCGGCGGCCAGCGTGAACATCATCCAGGGCAGCATCGGCACGCGTCCGCGCACCAGCTGCGCCCAGGTGTCCTTGGCCAGATCGTTGGTGCCGAGCACGAAGCAGGTGAGCCGGTTGCGGCGGTCGCGGCGTGCCTTGGCGATGTCGTGGATGTTGAGGATCGCCGCCGGCGTCTCGATCATCGCCCAGATGGCGATGGACTCGGGCGCTTCGAGCGCTTCCAGGGTGTCGGCGATGCTCTCGAGCACGGCCGGCGAGGACACTTTCGGCATCAGGATCGCGTCGGGCTTGGCCTCGATCGCCGCGCGCAGGTCGGCATCGCCCCAGGGCGTCTGCGGCGCGTTCACGCGAATCACGAGTTCGCGATGGCCGTAGCCGCCGCCCTTCACCGCGGCGCAGACCTGCTCACGGGCGCGCTCCTTCTCCTCGGACGCCACCGCATCCTCGAGATCGAGGATCAGCGAATCGGCGGGCAGCGTCTTCGCCTTCTCAAGGGCGCGCGGGTTCGAACCCGGCATGTACAGAACGCTGCGGCGCAACCGCAAATCGGACATCGCTCGTCTCCTCGACCGTGGGCAGTTGCGGGGTGGGTTGAGGAGCCCTCCACCCGTCCCACCCTCGCTTTGCATGCATAATACGAAAAATCCGGATCGAGTGGAAGCGACCGGAAGCGGAGCTACTTAACCGCGTGTGCCCGGCGACCGCCAGAGGGCGCTTTTCCCGTGTAACTGGAGAGATCCCGATGCCCCTGCTGCGCTTCGATCTGATCGAGGGCCGGACCGATGCCGAGTTGAAGGCCCTGCTGGACGCGGCCCACGCGGCGATGCTCGAAGCCTTCCAGGTGCCGCCCGGCGACCGCTACCAGATCGTCACCGAGCACAAGCCCTCGCGGATGATCGTGGAGGATACGGGGCTCGGCATCCCCCGCACGCGGGACGTGGTCGTCGTGCAGATGATCACCCGGCCGCGGGGCCGCGAAAAGAAGGAATTGTTCTACCGTCTGCTGACCGAGAAGCTGGAGGCCGCCTGCGGCATCGCCCCCTCCGATGTGATGGTCTCGACCGTGGAGAACACGGACGAGGATTGGTCCTTCGGGCACGGGCGGGCGCAGTTCCTCACCGGAGATTTGTGAGGGCGGACGCTCCCTCGGCCACGAGCCAATCGACGAAGGCGGTGAGCGCGGGCGATTTGTCGGCGTCGTAGGGCGTCAGCACGAAGTAGCCCGGCCGCTCGACCCGGATCTCCGGGAAGGGCACGGCGAGCCGGCCATCGGCGACGGCGCGGTCGAGCACCGGGAACGGCCCGATGCCGAGGCCGCCTCCGTCCTCGATCGCCTGGAGCGTCACGAAGAAGTGGTCGAACACCCGGCGCCGGACACCGCCGGGCCGCGGCACCCCGGCGGCGGCGAGCCAATCGCCCCAGTCGCCCGGCCGCGTCTCGGTGCCGAGCAGAACGTGGCCTTCGAGGTCGCGCAGGGCCGCGAGCGGCCTGCGCGCCAGCAATGCGGGGCTGGCCACCAGGGTGTCGGCCTCGTCCAGGAACGGCACCGCGCAGTGCTGCGGCCAGGGCTCGGGACCGCGCCGGATCGCCAGATCGAAGCCGCCGCGCAGGGCGTCCTGCAGCGACGTGGTGGTGGTGACCGCGACCTCGGTGCCGGGGCGCGCGGCGTGGAAGCCGTCGAGACGCGGGATCAACCAGCGCATGGCGAAGCTCGACGGCGCGCTGACCTTGAGAACCCGCGGCGCCTGCGGCCGCCCGCAGGCCTCGGCCGCCGCCGTCAGGCGGTCGAAGGACAGGCTGATCTCCTGCGCGAAGACACGTGCCGCCGGCGTCGCCACCATCCGCCGCCCGACCCGCACGAACAGGCGCTGGCCGAGCCAACCCTCCAGGGCCGCAATCTGCCGGCTGACCGCGCCGTGCGTCAGCCCGAGTTCGAGCCCGGCCTGCGCGTAGCTCCCGGCCCGGGCCGCGACTTCGAACACGTGCAGCGCGTGGAGCGGCGGCAGGCGGCGCATTCCGGTCGTCCTTGCAAACCGTGAGGATAACGCACGGAACCCGTGAGTTCAGCGACTCTCATCGCGCGAGGCTCACGCATTTAGAAGAGCCGGAGTTCGCAAGCCGGAGATCGTTTCGCGTGAGCCAAGCCGCCCTTCTGGCCGAATCGTCCGCCGGGACGGACGCACGCAGCCTGCGGCGGCGCAGTCTCGGCGGAGCCTGCCTCGCCCACGCGCTGCACGACGGCTACACCGACCTGCTCTACGTGCTGCTGCCCGTCTGGCAGGCGGAGTTCGGCCTCGGTTATGCCGGCCTCGCGGTGTTGCGCAGCCTCTACTACGCGACCATGGGCGGGCTGCAGGTGCCGGCCGACCGCTTGGCGGCGCGGCTGCCGATCCGCGTGAGCCTCGGCCTCTCGACCCTGGTCGCCGCGGCGGGTTTCGGCGTGATGGCGCTGAGCGGCAGCCTGACCGGTCTGTGCTGCGGACTGGTGCTCGCGGGCATCGGCGCCAGCATCCAGCACCCGCGGGCCTCGCTCCTCGTGGCGCAGGCCTATGGCGGCAGCGCCCGCGGCCCGCTCGGCATCTACAATTTCTCGGGCGATCTCGGAAAATCGCTGTTTCCCGTCCTGGTCGCCCTGCTGCTCGGCCTGCTCGCATGGCGGCCGGTCGTCGGGCTGATGGCGGGAATCGGGATCGCCGTGACCCTGGTCCTGGCCGGGCTGCTGCCCACCGGCGGTCTCGCCGAGGCCGGTCCGCGGGAGCAGCGGGCGGGAGGCCGGAGTTCGGGCTTTGGCCTCTTGATGACGGTCGGCGCCCTCGACACGGCCACGCGAATGGGAACCCTGCTGTTCCTGCCCTTCCTGCTGGAGGCCAAGGGCGGCACGGGCACGACCACGGGGCTCGCCCTCGCCCTGGTCTTTGCCGGCGGCGCCTTCGGCAAGGCGGTGTGCGGCTGGCTCGGGGACCGCCTCGGCGTCCTGCCCTGCGTCGTCGCCACCGAGACGGCCACCGCCCTCCTCGTCGCCACGCTCCTCGTTCTGCCGCTCGGGCCGACGCTGCTCCTGCTCCCCCTCGTCGGCGTCGTCCTCAACGGCACCTCCTCGGTGCTCTACGGAACGGTGCCGGACCTCGCGCCGCGGGGCGAGGTCGGCCGGGCCTTCGCCCTGTTCTACACGGCGGTGATCGGATCGGGCGGCCTCGCACCCATCGCCTACGGCCTCCTCGGCGACGCGACGGGACCGGCGGTGGGCCTGCTGGCCGCGGCCGGAACCGCGCTCCTCACGGTGCCGCTGGTGCTCGGTTTGCGCCGGCCGCTGGCGACCGCTGCTCAGGATTGATTGAGATCAAGCGCGACCTGAACGGACGATTCTCTCGTCCGGCCAAGGTTTTCCAGCAACATCAGGTCAACCTTTCGTCAAGATCGCCCGCCAAGGGCGTCCCTGCACTTCTTCTCGAAGGGACGAACCGGATGCGAAAGACCTGCCTGGGCGCCTGCCTCAGCCTCGCGCTGCTTGCCGGCCTGTCCGCCCCCGCGCAAGCGGAGAACCGGACGGCGATGGGCGTCGGCGCGGGCGCCGTCGCGGGCGCGCTCGTGGCGGGACCGGTCGGCGCCGTCGTCGGCGCGGTGGCCGGCGGCGTTCTCAGCTCGAACAGCGGCGCCCGTCCCCGCTCCGCGCGCCGGGGGCGTGCCGCCCGGCGCCAGGCCCGGGCCGTCCCGCGCCGCGCCGCCATGGCCGAACCTCCGGTCCGCGCCGCCCGCCCGGAGATCATCCGGGCCGAGACCACCGGCAGCACGGGCGCCTCCGCGCCGGCCCGCTCCGGCTGGCGGGACCCCCGCTGAGCTCGCAGCGACTGTCGCTTTCGCATCACAGTCAGGGAAATGCGCAAGCGTGACCGGTCCGGCGCCATTTTCATGACCGAATGCGGCGCGCAGGATCGAAGTCATGCAATCGTTCGAGAGCGAGGAAGCGATGGCTGATCCGAGCGCCGACACTGACCGAACGGACCGACTGCAGGCGGTGCCCCGCATCGAGGGGCTCTCCGTCGGACGGGTGACCAAGGGTGTCGCCTACGCGATCGGCAAGCGCCTCTCGGTCGAGAGGGACGGCGCCCTACCCGACCGCCTCGCCCACCTCGTGGATCGTCTCCAGGCCGGCCCCCTCGGCCGCACCTCCCTCAAGCATCGTCGAGTTGCCTGAATGTCCAAGTTCGAACGCGCCCTCAACGACGCCAACGTGGTCCCCTTCCCCGCCGCCGCCGCGGACGCCGTGGCCGACGAGAACGTCGCCTCGATCATCGAGGTGCTTCAGGACCAGCTCAAGCTCGCCCGCGAGGGCAAGCTGCGCTCGGTGGCCGTGGTCTCGGTCTCGAACGACGGCAGCGCCATCGGCACGCAGTGGTCCTGCGCCCACGGCGACGTGGCGAGCCTGATCGGCAAGCTCACCGTGCTCTCCCACGACATGATGGCCGCCCGGAACTGAGTTTCCCTCGGTCGCGTGAACGAGAAAGGGCCGGCGGTGCATCCGCCGGCCCTTTCTCGTTTTGCGCTGTTTGAACGAGCGCCCGAATCTTACTCGCAGAAGCGACCCGGGCACCGCGGCGGTGCCCGGGTCGCCCCGAGGTTCAGACCAGTCCGAGCTTCTGCGCCAGTCCGATCCGCTGGAGCTTGCCGGTGGCGCCCTTGGGGATCTCGTCGAGGATCAGGATCTTGGCGGGCACCTTGAAGGCGGCCAGACGCTCCGAGGCGAAGCCGCGGATGTCCTTCTCCACCGCCTCGACACCCTCGCGCAGCACGATCGCGGCGGCGACATCCTCGCCGAGCTTGTCGTGCGGCACGGCGAAGGTGACGCATTGCGACACCGCCGGGTGATCCATCAGGACCTCGTCCACCTCGCGCGGGGAGATCTTCTCGCCGCCGCGGTTGATGATCTCCTTCAGGCGCCCGGTGATCGAGAGGTAGCCCTCGGGCGACAGCACGCCCTGGTCGCCCGTGCGGAACCAGCCCTGCCGCGTGAAGGCGTCGGCGTTGGCCCGATCGTTGTTCTCGTAGCCCTTCATCACGTTGTCGCCGCGGATGACGATCTCGCCGGTCTCGCCCGCGGGCAGCGGCTCGCCGTCGTGATCGACCACGGCGATCTCCGGACCCGCCGCGAGGCCGACCGAGCCGGCATAGTGGGGCTTCGGGGGCAGCGGGTTCGAGGCCATCTGGTGAGCGGCCTCGGTCATGCCGTAGGCCTCGATCACCGGCGCGGAGAACGTCTCCTCCAGTTCGTTCATCACCTGCGGCGGCAGGGACGAGGAGGAGGAGCGGATGAAGCGCAGCGGGTTCCTGGCGATGATCTCCTTGTTCCGGGCGGCGCGGCCCAGGATCGCCTGATGCATGGTCGGGACGCCGGTGTACCAAGTGGGGCGCACCTCATCCATCCAGCCGAAGAACTTCAGCGCGTTGAAGCCCGGCGTGCAGGAGACCTGACCGCCCGCCGAGAGCGGCGCCAGGATGCCGGCGATCAGGCCGTGGATGTGGAACAGCGGCATGATGTTGAGGCCGCGATCCTCCGCCGTGAACTGCACAGCGGTGCGGATGTTGCGCGCCGAGGCGCAGACGTTGGCTTGCGTCAGCGGCACGATCTTGGGCCGCGAGGTGGTGCCGGAGGTGTGCAGCACCAGGGCGATGTCGTCCGCCTCGGCGCGGCCGCCACGGGCGGGCTCGCTCGTCGCGTCGTCGGCAAGGTGGAGGGTGAAGCTGCCCGCGCCCTCCTCGGGGGTGGGCCGGAGGCGGGCCACCGGCACGCCGAGCTTCTCCGCGACCGCGATCGCGGGCGTCTCGGAGCCCTCGGCGACCAGCAGGAGCTTGGCCCCGAGGTCGCTCATGTAGAACTCGAACTCGTCGGCCTTGTAGCTCGGGTTCAGCGGCGCCGAGGTGGTGCCGGCGCCCACCGCGATGAAGGCGCTCGCCATCTCGGGTCCGTTCGGCAGCACGATCGCGACGCGGTCGCCGCGGCCGATGCCGCGGGCGTTGAGGTCGGCGACCGTCCGCTCGGTCAGCGCCCGCAGGGCCTGGAAGCTCAGCGGCACGCCGCCGGGGCTCGACAGGGCGGGATTCGCGTCGGCGCCGGTCTGGATCAGCTCGTGGAGAGTGGTCGCGGCCACGGTGGCCTCCTTGGACTCGACGGGGGGAAGGGTGGACGTCTCGGGCAGAAGCATCGTCACGCTCCCTGGATCGCGAGGCGACCCTTCGCGCGCTCAAGGCTCTGGGCCAGGAGCCGCATCAGGGCGAAGACGGTGTCGATATGCGGGGTCGGCGTGCCGGTGAGACGGCCGAGTTCGATCACGGAGCCGACGAGCGCCTCCAGCTCGATCGGGCGGCCGGCCTCCACGTCCTGAAGCATCGAGGTCTTGTGAGGCCCGACCTTCTCGGCGCCCGCGATCCGCTTGTCGATGCCGAGCCGGAAGGTGACGCCGAGCCGGTTGGCGATGATTTCGGCCTCGCGCATCATCTCGGCGGCGATCGCCCGGGTGTCGGGGAAGCGGCAGATATCCTCGAGCGTGGCGTGGGTCAGCGCGGAGATCGGGTTGAAGCTGAGGTTGCCCCACAGCTTGAGCCAGATCTCGGCGCGGATGTCGTTGGTGACGGGCGCGCGGAAGCCGCCCTTGGCGAGACGCTGGGAGAGGGCGAGCACCCGCTCCGACTTCGATCCGTCGAGTTCGCCCAGGCCGAAGCGGTTGCCCTCGATCACCTTCACGGTGCCGGGGTCGGTGAGCACCGTGGCGGGGTACACGACCGAGCCGATCACGTGCTTGGGGTCGAGGTGGTCGGCGATCAGCCCGCCGGGGTCCGCGCTCTCGAGCCGGGTGCCGGCATACTCGCCGCCATGGCCGCCCATGAAGTACCACCACGGAATCCCGTTCTGCATCGTCACCACGACGGTGTCGGGGCCGATCAGGTGCTTCAGATCCGCGGCGATCGGGCCGACCTGATGCGCCTTCACGGTCAGCAGCACGACCTCGTGCACGCCCGCCTCCTGCATGGAGCGCGTCGCCTTGACGGACTTGGAGTGGATCTCGGTGCCGTCCTCCTCGATCAGCCGCATGCCGTCGGCCTTGATCGCGCCCGCGTTCGAGCGGGCGATGAAGGTGACGTCCTCGCCGGCTTCCGCCAGCCTGACCCCAAGATAGCCGCCGATGGCGCCGGCGCCGACGATCGCGATGCTCATGTCTCTCACCCGTGCTGCGTGTCTCGCTCCGCCGGCGAAACCGTCAACGCCCCTCGGGGCCAGTTTCGTCCGGACGCGGAGGCCACGTTCTCGTCAGTTGTCGTCTACTCGAACCGATTCGACAGCGTACCGATTCCGTCGATCACGATCTCGACCGTGGCACCCTTGGGGATCGGCCCCGAGCCGACGGAGGTGCCGCAGGCGATGACGTCGCCCGGCTCCAGCGTCATGCCCTGCGAGAGCTGGGCCACGAGCCGCGCCGCCGGGATCAGCATGTCGCTGATGGGAAAGCTCTGCCGCTCGCGCCCGTTGACCAGGGTGCGCACGGTCAGCGTCGCCGGATCGAGCCCGGTGGCGATGACCGGGCCGAACGGGCCGAAGCCGTCCAGCCCCTTGGCCCGGGCCCATTGCGTGAAGCTCGCATCCGCCTTGAGGATCGCGGCGGAGGTGACGTCGTTCACGCAGGTGAAGCCGAAGACGTGCTGCGCGGCCTCCTCCTCGGTGAGGTCGCGAGCGCTCTTGCCCGGGACCGCGCCGATGACGATGCCGAGTTCGCCCTCGTAGAGCGCCCGGCCCGAGGCTTCGGGCACCGCCACCACCGCACCGGAGGGCCGGTAGGTGTTGGCGGGCTTGATCAGGAACAGAGGCGCCTCGGGGCGGGAGAGCTCCAGCTTCTCCATGAGCGCCCCGAAGTTGTTCCACAGGGCGATCATCTTGGTGGGCCGGCAGGGCAGGTCCAGGCTCACTTCGGCGAGCGGCAGCACCTGCCCCGTCGGGGCGTTGCGACCGAACAGGTCGCCCTCGCAGACCTCGATCCGGTCACCGTCGAGCCGGCCGAAGCCGTGCTCGCCGTCATGGATGAATCCGATCCAGCGCGTCACGGCTGCGGTCCTCACTGGCTGCGGGCGACGAAGCGGGCGCGCATCGGCTTGAGCACGAAGAGCGCGAGGAAGCCGGCGATGAAGGCCATGCCCGAGGCGAGATAGAACACGTTCTGCCAGGAGCCGGTCGCGGTCTGGATCGCCAGGAAGGCGGGCAGCATCAGCGAGGCCGTGCCCTTGGCGGTGTAGAGCAGGCCGGCATTGGCGGTGGCGTTCTTGTCGCCGTAGGTGTCGGCGCAGGTCGAGGGAAACAGCGAGTAGATCTCGCCCCAGGCGAAGAACACGAGGCCGGTCAGCAGCACGAAGGCCATCGGCGAATGGGCGAACATGCCGAGCGCCAGGATGCCCGCGCCCTCGACCATGAAGGCGAGGAACATGGTGTTCTCACGCCCGATCCGGTCGGAGATCCAGCCGAATACCGGCCGCGTCACGCCGTTGAGCACCCGGTCGATGGTGAGCGCGAAGGTCAGCGCCGGCAGGGTCAGGCCCATCAGCGAGACGGGGATCGAATCGACCTGGAAGTCCCGGGCGATGGGCGCGAGCGAGGCGGTCGCCATCAGGCCGCCGGCGGCCATCATCACGAACATCGCGTACATCAGCCAGAAGACCGGCGTGCGCACCATCTCGGCGGAGGAGTACTGGCGGCGGCTCGTGGCGTTCGGGGTGACGCGGCCGGCGAGCATCCGCTCCTTGTAGGCGGCGCTCGGCGAGGAGAGCAGCAGCGCGGCGACCATCACGACGATGCCCTGGCCGAGGCCGAAGGCGAGGAAGGTCTGCTCGTAGCCGCTGTCGCGGATCATCGCGGCGATCGGGATGACGGTCAGTGCCGAGCCGGCGCCGAAGCCCGCGGCGGTGAGGCCGGCGGCCAGACCGCGCCGGTCCGGAAACCACTTGAGCGCGTTGCCGACGCAGGTGCCGTAGACCGCGCCGGCGCCGATGCCGCTGATGGCGGCGGCGAGGTAGAGGAACCACAGCGAGTCGGCGACCGAGTTCATCGCCCAGCCGATGGCGCAGAGCGCGCCGCCGAACAGCGTGACGACCTTCGGGCCGTACTTGTCGACGAACCAACCCTCGATCGGCACCAGCCAGGTCTCGGTGAGAACGAAGATCGTGAAGGCGATCTGGATCGCCGGCTTGCCCCACTGGTACTTGTCGTTGATCGGGTTGACGAACAGCGTCCAGCCGTACTGCAGGTTGGCGATCATCGACATGCACAGCACACCGAGGATCAGCTGCCCCCAGCGTCCACCGAAGGGTGAATCGGCAGGGGCTGCGGAATAAGCGCCTGCGCCGGGCAATGGATCGGCGGCTTCAACGGCCATGGAGCGGACCTCAATCTCGACTTTTCTTGGCATGCCGGATTTCGTGTCCGGGCGAGCCTTTATGGAATTTTGGATACCGCATACGTAACCGGTCGGGCGCCGGACTCTGACAGGAAAATATTTGGCCGCTGCGCAGATATTTTTTGAACGTCAAACTCAAAATGCATTCATTATGCGAGCAGGTGCCGCAGCGCACCCCGTAACATAGGATTGGAACCAAGCCGTCCGCCCATCGTTCAGCTTGCCGAGCGCGCCGACGAACGGCGCAAGAAACGACAGCGGAGACGAGCGATGAGCAGCACCACCGACAAGCTCAAGGGCATCGCCAACGAGGCGGCCGGCAACATCAAGCAGGGCGTCGGCAACGTGACCGGCAACGAGAAGCTGCAGGCCGAAGGCAAGGCGCAGGAACTCGAGGGCAAGACCCAGCGGACCGTCGGCGAGGCCAAGGACGGCGTCAAGAACGCGGCGGACGCGGTCAAGAGCAAGCTCTGAGGCTCAATTCGATTACGCTTCGCGCGAAGCGCGACGACCGGAGCCGCACCCGACCGGGTGCGGCTTCTTCGTTTCGGGGTCCGGGACGAGGCGCAGCGCGGCAAAACCCATTTTCACGAGATAGGGATCGGCCATGAACAGGGACCGGATCGAGGGCAACATCCGCAACCTCAAGGGACGAGGCCGCACGGTGCTGGGCGCCGTGTCGGGGCGAGCCCGGCCGCAGGTCGAGGGCGCCTACGAGCAGATCGCCGGCGTGGCGCAGTCGCGCTACGGCCGCACGCGCGAGCGGGCGGAGGAGATCTACGAGGAGGGCTACCGTTTCGCCGACGAGGCGGCCTCCCGCGGCCGGCAACTGCGCGATGAAGCCCAGACCCGCGGACGCCACTATCGCGACGAGGCGCACCGGCGCGGCCGGGCCCTGGCCATCCGCGCCGACGAGAACCGCGGCACGACGCTGGCCCTCGTCGCCGCGGCCGCCTTCGGACTCGGCTGGCTGGTCAGCCGCCGCTGATCACGACCCAGCGGGGGCGTGCGACGCCGGGCGCCGGCTCCCGCTTCGCTTCCGCCTTGGCGTCGTAGAGGGCACGGTCGGCGCGTCCGAGCACGGCGTCGACCGTGTCGTCGGGGCCCGCCGCGAGCGCCGTACCGATGCCGGTACCCACGCACACGCTGTGCGGGCCGACGGCGATGGGTGCCGTGACCGCGGCTCGGACGGCCGCGACGAGGCCGGCCGCCTCCGTCTCGCCGACCAGTACGAACTCGTCGCCGCCCGGTCGCGCGGCGAACAGGCCGTCGCGTGCCGCCAGATCGCCGAGCCGCCGGCCGATCTCCGCCAGCACGCGGTCGCCGGCAGCGTGGCCGAAGCGATCGTTGATCGGCTTGAAGCCGTCGAGATCGAGGCACAGCACGCCGACCGGATTCCGGGATGCGGCGAGCCGCTCCGCGAGGTGCTCGCGCAGGTACATCCGGTTCGGCAAGCCCGTGAGGTCGTCGTGGCGCGCGGCGTGGCGCAGCCGCTCGTTGGCGGCCTCCCGCTCGGTCACGTCCCGGTCGATGCCGCGGTAGCCGCAGAAGGCCCCCTCCGCATCGAACAGCGGCACCCCGCTCGTTTCCAGCACGACGAGGCTGCCGTCCTTGCGCAGGTTGCGGTTCAGGAGTTGGGCGAAGGGCCGTCTCTCGGCTGCGATGGCCGCGAAGAGGTGCCCGATCCGCGCAGCCTCGTCCGGCGGCATGAGGTCGAAAGGCGTGCGACCCAGCACCTCCTCCGGCGCGTAGCCGAGAAGAGCGAGGCATTGGCGGGAGGCGTAGGTGTAGCGCCCCTGCGCGTCGACCTCCCAGATCCAGTCGGAATTCTGCTCCAGCATCGCCCGCAGGCGGGCGATTTCCCGCTGCATCGCGTCGGCCGGACCGTCATCCACCGCCGCATCGGGCGGCGGCGTGCCGAATGTGCGTGCAGGAGGCAGGGTCACGGCGGCCAGATCACGTCGAACCCGGGAAGGTTGCGCAGATTTACGGGGATTTTGACTAACGAGCGGTTGATGCCGTGCGGGCTGGACCGAGCCGACGTGGGGAGCCGCCTCTGTCCGGCGCCGGTTCGTTCAGGGCGCTGCGGTTCATGACAAGATCCTGGCGTGGAGGCCGGTTTCCGCTATTCCAATTCCGCATGCCCCCACGGAGCGGGATACTTTCAGGCCCGCCCGATCCACTTCGCCTCACGCCGGACCGGACCACCATCCCGGTCGAGCCGACACCCCGAGGACCCCACCATGCCGGCGCGATCCTGGCTCGACCTGACGACGGAGGAGATCCGCGCTCGTGACATGAGCCGGACCATCGCGGTGCTTCCGGTGGCGGCGGTGGAGCAGCACGGACCGCATCTTCCTCTGGGTACCGACACCTACATCGCGGCCGGGTATCTGGAGCGGGTCGCGCGGCTCGTGCCCGAGGGGCTCGACGTGCTGGTGCTGCCGGTCCAGGCGGTGGGCAAATCCGACGAACACGACGCGTTCCCCGGTACGCTGACGCTGAGCGCCGGGACCGCCCTGGCCGCCTGGACGGAGATCGCCGCCGGCCTGCACCGGGCCGGGTGCCGGAAACTCGTGATCGTCTCCTCGCATGGGGGCAACAGCGCGCTCATCGACCTCGTGGCCGGCACGCTCCGCGATCGGTTCGGGATGGTCGCGGTGACGACCTCGTGGAGCCGGCTCGGCCTGCCCGAGGGTCTGTTCCCGGCCGACGAGATCCGCCACGGCATCCATGCGGGCGGCATCGAGACCGCCCTGATGCTGGCCCTGCGGCCGGATCTGGTGCGGCGGGAGCAGGTCGCGGATTTCGAGCCCAGGACCGTCGCGATGGAGCGGGATTTCACCCTGCTGCGGGCCGGCCGACCGGCGGCCTTCGCCTGGAAGACGCAGGACCTCCACCCCTCGGGAGCCCTGGGCGACGCCCGCCTCGGCACGGCGGAGGCGGGAGAGGCCGCCCTCGCGCACGGCGCAGGCGCCTTCGTGACCCTGCTCGGCGAAGTGGACCACTTCGAACTTTAGAGTATCGCCCCGAAAGGTGGCCGCCGGCTTTCGGAACAAGTCGATGCGAAACAAGAGGCTCGAACATCGTGCCGGATACGATATCCGGCACGATGTTCTGGCGTCGCGTCCGAAAAGGGGTTTCGGACCGGGTCGCCGTGATCCGGCGACCACTTCGCTCGCCGGCGCGGACGGGCGCCCGGTCAGAGCGGAAGGGCCGGTTCGAGACTGCCGGCGGGGTCGAGCACCCGCTCGCGAAGGCGCTGCGGCCCGAGGGTCATCGCGAAGAAATCGTAGTCACCGTGCCGCTCGTTCGCGAGCAGGAACTGGAAGTGCATGCGGAAGGGACGGAAGCGCACCCGCCGGTAGGTTTCCGGACTCAGCAGGTCCCGGAAGCGCGCCGAGCGGACCAGGGGATTGGCGACCGGCCGGCCGCACAGGCCGAGATCGAGGTGGCGCAGCGGGTTGAAGCCCGGAAAGTTCATCCAGTCCTGCGGCGCCTGGAAGTCGCACCAGACGATGCGCCGATCCGTGACGAGGCCCGTGATCTCCGCCCGCAGGCGGTCCGCCTTCGGCTGGAGGGCGACGAGGGGCAGCCCGGAACCCAACGTCGCCAGCGACAGGCTCGCCCCCGACGCGCCGAGTCCGGGATCGCGGGCGAGCAGGCGGGCCGCAACCTCGGTCGCCGTCAGCCCCCCGGAGGAATGGCCGACGATCATGATCTCGTCGGGCGCCTCGCCCGCCGCGGCCCGCGCCGCGAGGCAGGACTGGACGTAGCCCGCGAAGGCCTCGAGGCGCCGGTCGTAATCGGGCCGCCTGCCGCGGCCGTGCTGCCAGTTGAAGACCCAATCGTTCAGCAACTGCCAGAAGAAGATGCGGTTCAGGAAGGCTTCGATCGCCTTGATCCAGAGGATGCCCACCGCCACGGCCAGCGGAAGCGAGACCCAGATGGGCAGTCGCAAGCTGTGGCCGAACCAATCCCCGAGATGGGCGTAGACCGCGACCCCGATGGCGGCGGAGGCGAGGGTGAGGAGCGCCACCATCACGAAGGGGTAGAGGATGACGTTGCCGTACTTCCAGTTCAGCCGGTAGAACTGGAACAGCAATCCGGTCGTGACCGATTGCAGCGTCCCGGCAACGAGGAGGGCGACGCTGACGAAGCGGGAGCGGGCGAAGTCCCGGGCGACGATGTCGTCCCACAGCAGCACGTCGTAGCGGGTCTCGGCCCCCTGCCCCTGCTCGGGGGCGCTCACGGTCCAGCTCTGCACGAGTCCGTCGCCGCTCAGCTGCGCGCAGGAGATCGTGCGCTTCCCGACGCCGAAACGTTTGATGTAGCGGGCCCATTCGCGCACGAAGAGCAGACGGTAGCGGGTCCGCGCCTCCGGATCGTATCCCGGAACGTAGAACACGTGCCGGCGCCGGACCGGCTCGCACCGCGCCTCCTGCAGATCCGGCGGCGTGAAGCTCAGCGACTGTTCCATGCGTCCGAGTCGCTTGTCCGATTTGGGAGCCGTAGGAAGCATCGAAAACTGCAGAGGCCGCGCAGGATGAGCATCGACGCTCCTCTTCCTGCACCCTCATAAGTTACCAATCCAGCATTTCCGTCCGGCGGTCGACATGAAAGACCGCGTTGCCCAAATCTACGATCACGATCGCGGGACCGCGGGGCAGCGACGCCGCATTGTCTTTTCAGATGTCAAAAATGCCAACGCCCCCGCGAAACGATCCGCCGAGTCCGTCATGAGGGGGATCGTCCACGCGCCGACGAGATCCCGGAAACGAAAACTCGGGAAGGCGGGATCGGAGACGGGAGATGGTGCCGGTTGCGGGACTCGAACTCGCGACCTACCGCTTACAAGGCGGGTGCTCTACCAACTGAGCTAAACCGGCTCACCGCCACCCGCTATCAGCCAGTTCGGGACGGCGCAAGCGCGGGAATGGATGCGCTGCACACGCATCACGGTCTTCACTCGAATATTGTGCGCAACTGATCTTCGCTCAATGGCGGGAGATCAGCATTGAGACCGAGCCTGACCGGGCCGGCAGGCTCAAAGCATGCGGCGCTCCAGTATCGGGACAGCGGGCGGTCGGATGCCGCTCAGGCGGCTTCGGGCTGCACCCGGAGCTCCCCCCGCCCCTCGGTCGGGGCGGCGAGCAGCCTCGATCGGCGCAGCTTGATCGTGTCGGTGAAGCGGGCCTCCGCCTCCGGGCGGCCGAACAGGTATCCTTGCAGGTCCAGCCCGCGCTCCCGGGCGAGAAGCCGCCGCTGCTCCTCCGTCTCGACCCCCTCCGCCGTGACCGCCAGCCCGAGGCTGCGCGACAGCCCGATGATGGCGCGCACGATCGCGGTCGATTGCGGGTCCTGGCCCAGGCCCCGGACGAAGCTGCGATCGATCTTGAGGCGGGTGAGCGGGAAGGTGTGAACGAAGCTCAGGGACGAGTAGCCGGTGCCGAAATCGTCGAGCGCGATCATGACGCCGAGGCCGCGCAGCTGCCGGAGCAGGCCCAGGGTGAGATCGCGGTTCTCCAGAACCGCCGTCTCGGTGATCTCGATCTCGAGGCGGTGGGGCGCCAGACCACTCTCGGCAAGCGCCCGCTCGACCGTGCGGATGAAGCATGTGCTGCGCAGTTGCGTCGCCGAGACGTTGACCGCCACCGTCAGATGGGCGGGCCAGCGGACGGCCTCGCGGCAAGCCTCGGCCAGAACCCAGGCGCCGAGTTCCGGCATCAGGCCCGCCTCCTCGGCGATCGGAACGAAATCGGCGGGGGAGATCGGCGCGCCGTTCGAGCGGTTCCAGCGCAGCAGCGCCTCGAAGCCGGTGGTCGCGCCGGTGCGGGCCCGGACGACCGGCTGGTAGTGCAGGACGAAGGCGTGGTCCTCCATCGCCCGGCGGAGGTCGGCCTCAAGGCTCGTCCTCGCCGCCGCGCGGTCGCCCATCGCCGGATCGTAGAAGGCGTACCGGTTCGGCCCGCTTCGCTTGGCATCGTAAAGGGCGAGGTCGGCGCTGCGCAGCAGCGTGTCGGGATCCTTCCCTGCCAGCGGGAACTGGGCGATGCCGATGCTGGCACCCACCCGCATCGACAGCCGTTCGACCGCGTAGGGCTGGTTGAGGGCATCGAGAACCCGCTGGGCCGTGCTGGCCGCCCCTTCCGCGTCGGCGAGCCCGATCATCAGGGCGAACTCGTCACCGCCGAGCCGCGCCACCACGTCCTGCGGACGCACCGCGCGCCGGAGCCGCCCGGCAACCTCCTGGAGCAGCCTGTCGCCCACGGCGTGGCCGAACGTGTCGTTGATCGGCTTGAAGCGGTCGAGATCGACGTAGAGCACCGCGCAGGGCTGCCCGGCTTCCGAGGCGAGCCGCGCGCTCAGCACTTGGTGGAGCGCCGCGCGGTTGGGAAGGTCGGTCAGCGGATCGTGCCGGGCGAGGTGCCGGATCCGCTCCTCGAAGCGGCGCCGCTCGGTCACGTCGGCGAAGGTCGAGACCCAACCGCCATCCGCCAACCGCCGGGTCGTGACCACCAGGATGCGATCCCGGTGCGCAATCTCCGAGACCGTCGGCTTGAGCAGGTCGAGATCGGGCCGCAGGTGGTCCCTGACGTAGCTGGCGGCAGCGGCCTCATTGAGAGCATCGCCGAGCATGCTCCGCATCGCCGCGCCGGTCAGCACCGTGCGGCCCGGCAGCATCAGAACCTCGCGCATCCGCTCGTTGGCGAGCACCACGCGCCCCGCAGCGTCGATGAGGGCGAGGCCCTGGGCCATGTTCGACAGGGCGAGGTCGAGGTTGGCGAGAGCCGCTTCGAGTCGGATGGTGGCAGCCCGCCGCTCCGTACAGTCGCGGGTGATCTTGGCAAAACCGATGAACAGGCCGTCGTCGTAGAGGGCGTCGATCACCGCATGCGCCCAGAACCGCGTGCCGTCCTTGCGCAGGCGCCAGCCTTCCGTCTCGAAGCGGCCGGTCTCCCGCGCCGTCCTGAGGCCTGTCTCGGGCCATCCCGCCGCTCTGTCTTCGGAGGTGAAGAAGCAGGAGAAGTGGCGTCCCACGATCTCGTCGGCGGCGTAGCCCTTGGTCCGCTGCGCACCGGCGTTCCAGTTGGCCACCGTCCCGTCGGGCGACAGCATGTAGATCGCGTAGTCCGTCACGCCTTGGACCAGCAGGCGGTACATGATGTCGGCGTCTTCGGTGCGGTTCGGCATCATCAGCCCGGGCAGCCTTCCTGAAGACCACTGGAAGCGTACAAAAGTTAATTCTTGTTGCTGCCGAACGGGCACCGGAGGAGCCGACTGCACGAGTGACGGCGACACTCTCCGCCCTGAGGTTGCGGCAGGACGATGGGAGGCAACCATCTCTCCCTTGTCGCCCTCGATCCCTGGATCGACCGTGAGTCCGAGAGGGGGCGATCGGACATCGCGGAACGCGCGATCAAGATCGCGAGAGGTGCCGCGAAATCTCACCACCACGCGCCGGCGCAGGTCCGACATCGCCCGTCTTCTCGGGCGATTCGCAGCCTCAGGGCCGGGATCAATAGGAATACGCTCAGTGCCGACGCCCTCTCGCTTGCCTCGAAGCGATACCGAACCGCGCCCCTATACGAGCGAGCCGGACGGCCTCACGCTGGCGGTGCGCCTGACGCCGCGGGCGAGCCGCACCGGTCTCGACGGCATTCGGACAGAAGCGGACGGGCGGCCGCTCCTCGGCCTGCGGGTCGCGGCGCCGCCGGTGGAGGGCGCGGCGAACGCGGCGCTCATCGCTTTCGTGGCCCGGAGCCTCGGGCTGCGAAAGGCGGAGGTGACGGTCGTCTCGGGCGCGGCCTCCCGGATCAAGCGGCTGCACCTCGCGGGCGATGCCCGCGATCTCGCCGCACGGATGGAGGCGTGGCTGGAGGGCGCCGTCAGGCAGCCTTGAGACGCTCGGCGATGGTGACGGCCTGCGCGAAGGCGGCATCGGCGTCGAGTTCGGTGGTGTCGAGCACCACCGCGTCCTCGGCCGCCTTCAGGGGGGCGGCGGCCCGGCTCGAATCGCGCGCGTCGCGGGCTCGGATGTCGGCGAGGATAGCCGCGAGCGTCGTCTCCTCGCCCCGGCCGAGCAATTCGAGATGGCGTCGCCGCGCCCGCTCCTCGGGAGCGGCGGTGATGAAGAGTTTGACCGGCGCCCCCGGGCACACCACCGTGCCGATGTCGCGCCCATCGAGGACCGCGCCCTGCGCGCCCTCCGCGAACTTCCGTTGCCAGGACAGCAGAGCGGCGCGCACCTCCGGCACCGAGGAAACCCGCGAGGCCGCCTCGCCCATGGCCCGCTCGCGCAGGCGCGGATCGGAGAGCCGCTCGGCCGAGAGAGCGCCCGCCGCCCGGGCCGCCGCGCCCGCATCGTCGAGATCGGTGCCCGCATCGATCAGGGTGAGCGCCACGGCGCGGTAGAGCAGACCGGTATCGAGGTGGGGCAGCCCGTAATGCAGGGCCAGCCGCCGGGCGAGGGTGCCCTTGCCCGAAGCAGCCGGGCCGTCGATGGCGATGACGAGGGGGCCGGCGTGACGGCCGGTGCGACCCGAGCTCATGCGGCGGCCCCGTCCTCGATCCGGGCGCCGAGCGCCAGCATGGTCGGCCGGAAGCTCGGAAAACTCGTGGCGATCATCGCCCCGTCATCCACGGTCACGGGATTTCGCGTCGCCAGTCCCATGACGAGGAAGGCCATAGCGATGCGGTGATCGAGATGGGTGGCGACCGTGCCGCCGCCCGCGGGCGCCGTGCCGTCGCCCGTGACGATCAGGTCGTCGCCCTCGACCCTATGGTCCGCGCCGTTGGCGGCGAGGCCGGCGGCGACGGCCGCGAGCCGGTCGGATTCCTTGACGCGCAGTTCGTGCAACCCGTTCATCCGGGTCGTGCCCTCGGCGAAGGCCGCCGCGACGGCGAGGACGGGGTACTCGTCGATCATCGAGGGCGCCCGCTCGGCCGGAACCGAGACGCCCTTCAGCCGGCTCGCGCGCACTCGCAGATCCGCGACGGTCTCGCCGCCCTCCTCGCGCTCGTCGAGGCGCTCGATCTGCCCGCCCATTTCGATCAGCGTGGTGATGAGACCGGTGCGCAGGGGATTCATCATCACGCCGCGCAGCGTCACGTCGGAGCCCGGCACGATCAGTGCCGCCACGAGGGGAAAGGCCGCCGAGGAGGGATCGGCCGGCACGACCACGTCGGTGCCGCGCAGGGTCGGCTGGCCGGTGAGCGCGATGGTACGGCCGTGGCCGCCCTCCCCCGACGGCGTCACGGCGACCTCCGCCCCGAACAAACGCAGCATCCGCTCGGTGTGATCGCGGGAGGCGGCGCCCTCGATGACGGTGGTGGTGCCCGGGGCGTTGAGGCCGGCAAACAGCACCGCCGATTTGATCTGCGCCGAGGCGACGGGCAGTTCGTAGCGGATCGGGATCGCCTCGCGGGGCCCCTTCAGCGTCAGCGGCACGCGCCCGCCCTCGGCCTCCGAGACGACCTGCGCGCCCATCGTCACGAGCGGGTCGAGGATGCGCCGCATCGGCCGCTTGCGCAGGGAGGCGTCGCCGTCGAAGGTCGCGGTGACCGGCTGGCCGCCGACCACGCCCATCATCAGCCGCGAGCCGGTGCCGGCATTGCCGAAATCGAGCACGTCCGCGGGGTCCTGCATCCCGCCGATACCGACGCCGACGACGCGCCAGCGACCCTCGCCCTCGCGGGTGACCCGGGCACCGAGGGCCCGCGCGGCGGCGGCGGTGCGCAGCACGTCATCGCCTTCGAGAAGGCCCTCGACCCGGGTCTCGCCGATGGCGAGCAGCCCCAGGATCATCGCCCGGTGGGAGATCGACTTGTCGCCGGGCGGCTTCAGAGACCCGTGCAGGGGGCCTCCGGGATGCGCGGTGACGGGTTGCGGTTCGGAATCGTGCGACACGGGACGGGTCTCGGGACGGGGCTTGGGCTCTGCGCCAGGGCGCCCCGGCGCCGACGGGACGACGCGGACCGCCCGCCGGAACGACCCGGTGCGACGGGCGCCCGTTACCATGCGGAGGCCCCCGCGTCATCCGCAGGCCCGGCGGGGACCGGAGCCGCCGACCGCCGCTTCATCCGCACCTTCGTCCGAACCTGCGCACCGCGCGAAGCCGCCCACGGACCGTGGCCGCCTCTGCCACTTCGACCTTGTGCGAGCGGGAAAACCGCGCAAAGACCCCGGTCACGCGCGCTTCAAGCTCGACTTACCCAAACATATGTTTACACCAGAGATATGACGCCCGTGAATCAGTGCCTGCGCAAGGTCGGTCACGTATCTGCCGGAGTCGATCCGACGACGGTCAAGCGCGTCTGCGAAGCCCTCGACGAGTTGGAACGTGCCTATCGCCGGCCGAGCGAGCGCATCGTCGCTCTCGAGGCGGTGCTGCACGATTTCGGCCGGTACGCGTCGGTGAACGACACGCCCTTCCGCCGCTTCCTGCGGATCAGCGTCGAACGCCGTCAGAACAAGTGGGCGCGACACATCTGACGGCATGCGCCGACGGCCTCTGGCCGATCGAGTTCGATCCCATCGCCCACCAAGCGCCCGCATCGACGATTGGCCCCGGCTGTCGGCCAGCCACTCCCGGACCGCGCGTCGGCGACTTGGGGTTTGACGGCGCCTCGGGATTCGACGGCGACTCGGGATTTGACCGCGACTTGGCGTTTGACATGGGCGGAGGCTGCGACTAACGGGGCCGCTCTCCCGGACCCTTTCCCTCCTCAATGCCCCCAGAGGTTTGCTGCCGTGGCTAGACCGGAACTCGGCGTCAAGCGCCAGTGCATGAATTGCGGTGCCAAGTTCTACGATCTCGACCGTGATCCGGCGACCTGCCCGAAATGCGGCACGATCTATCAGGTCGCCACGAGCCGGGTCGCCCCGCCGGTCGCGAGCCGGACGGAGGACGACGAGGAAGAGGACGAGAAGGCCGGTCCGGAGATCGTCTCCCTCGACGAGGCCGAGGCCAGCGAGGACGATGCCGACATCAGCGTCGACGACGACGAGAGCGGCGACGAAGCCAGCAACAGCACGGACGACGATACGTTCCTGGAGGAAGAGGACGGCGACGACGACGTCTCCGACCTGATCGACAACGATTCCGACAACGACGAGGAGGGCTGAGGCCCACCCCATCGGCGGCCGGCCCGGACGGGTCAGCCGCCGAAGCGCTCGGTGCGGATCGCGCCGGGCCTGACGCCGGCATCGACCAGCAGGTCGGCCACCGTGCCGACGAAGCCGTTGCCGCCGCAGACGAAGGCGTGGCGCGGCATGCCGAGGCACTCGATCGCCGTATCGATCATCACCCGGTCGATGCGCCGCCCGGCGGTCGCCCCCTCGCGGGTGAGGAGCAGGGTGAGATCGAAGCCGGTCTCGTCGCGGGAGCGGGCAGCCAGTTCCGCCCGGGCGATGGCCTCGGAGGCGCGGCGCGCCGAGTAGATCAGCAGCATCGGCACCTCGGGCGCGCGCAGGGCGCGCTCGCGCACCATGGCGAGCAGGGGCACGACCCCGGACCCGCCGCCGATCAGCAGCACCGGCCCGCCATCCTGCGGCCCCCAGTCGAAGGCGCCGAGCGGGCCGCGTAGCTCGATGTCGTCGCCGACCTCGGCCGTGTCGTTGAAGAAGCCCGAGACCTCGCCCGCCTCCAGCCCCTCGATCATCAGTTCGAGGCCGGCGGGATCGCCGGGCGCCGAGGCGATGGAGTAGCTGCGCTGCGCCTGGTAGCCGTCGGGTGCGGTCAGGCGCACGTCGACATGCTGGCCGGCCCGGTGGGGCCGCTCGAAGGGCGTCGGCAGGGGCGCGAACCGGAAGCTCTTCACCCGCGGCGTCACGGGCGCGATCGACCGGATCGTCGCGACGCGCCAGCGCGAGGGCGTGCCGCCGCTCACGGGGCCGGAGTCCTCAATCGCCACTGAAGCGCTGCTCGCGCCAGGGATCGCCGTACATGTGGTAGCCGCGCAGCTCCCAGAACCCGGCCTCGTCCCGCTCCGTGAAGCGCAGGCCCTTCACCCATTTGGCGCTCTTCCAGAAATAGAGATGCGGCACGAGCAGGCGCGCCGGACCGCCGTGATCGGGCGGGATCGGCTGGCCGTCGTAATGGGTCGCCACCATCGCCTTGCCCTCGGTCAGGTCCGCGACCGGGATGTTGGTGGTGTAGTCGTCGTGGCCTTCCGCCAGCACGAAGCCCGTGGGCGCCGCGAGGCCGGCCGCCGACAGGATGTCGTCGAAGCTCACGCCCTCCCAGGCGGTGTCGAATTTCGACCACTTGGTCACGCAGTGGATGTCGCCGCGCCAACGGGTGCGGGGCAATTCCGCGAATTCCTCCCAGCTCCAGCTCGCCAGCGGCCGGGCGCCCTGACGCAGGGTGAAGCGCCAGCCCTCGGTCGAGACCCGCGGCGTCGGCCCGAGCTGGAGCACGGGAAAGTCGTCGGTCAGATACTGGCCGGGCGGGAGCCGCTCGCGGATTCCCGCGGCCGGGGGCCGCCCGGTGAAGCCTCGCGTCGCCATGCCCTTCTCCGTCGACCCTTCGTATCGGCCTCAAGGCCGCAATTCTCGCCGCAACGCGATCTCGTCCGACAGGCCCCTCAGGCGCCGCAACGGGACTTGCCCCCAAAGCGTTCCCGCGCCCGGCCATGCTTTGCCGGCAAGTGGCCGCGGCGCAAGCCGTCCAACAGCGCCTCCCGGGAGCCGCGGTCAGGCCGCCCGGGGCGGATCGGACCGGGGAAGCCGCAGGATCCGGGGCCGCCAGATGCCGAGCACGACGTTGACCACCGCGACGGCGAGGATCACCCAGAGCGTGTTGCGCTCGGCCGCGAGCGCCCCGGTGAGGGTAGCGGGGTCGAGCTGCCCGGCGAGGGCGGCGGCGCTGCGGCGGGCCTCCTCCTGCATCGGTCCCTGGATGCCGACGAAGCCGCCCTCGAACACCAGCACGCCGGTGGCGAGCTTGACCCAGGCCCAGCCCGCCTCGCGAAACCCCGGGTGGAGCGCGACGGCCAGCAGCCCGGACACCAGCGTCAGGCCGAGGGAGGGCAGGAAGATCCAGGTGGCGACCGCCCCCATCGCCCCGCGCATCAGCGCGTAGCCGGCCAGCGAGGACGGTGGAGGGGTCAGGCTCAACAGCACGATGAGGCAGGCCATCGCCCCCATCAGCCCGACCGCGCCCATGGTGTGGAGGAACTTGAGAAGGCGTCGCATGTCCGGTGCGCCCCCGCCTTGGCCTTCGTCTCAAGGATCGGAGACGCGACGATCAGCGATTGTAGACGCGATGGCGGACAGGGGGCGAGGGCAGGCCGGCACAAGCGTTCGTGAGCCAGTCCTTCTTTAGACAAATAACAAATTGTTGTCTGATCGCAACGCCTTACGTGCGATGCGCCGCATCCCGGGAAATCGTTGGGCGGACGCTTGCCGTTACAAAAACATCCTATGTAAGGCCCTCCCCGACCGGTCATGGAGCGCCGGCTTCGGATCGGAACGGCGATGGGCAAGGCAGCGCGGGGAACGGATCGCCGCGACGGGGATGGAGCCTTCGTTCTCCTCGCCCGAACCGGCCTGTCCATGGCTCTTCTCTCGGCCTGGCCGCTGGGCCTGCGCGCGCAGACGGTCGCGCCGGAGGCGGGCGAGATCGTCCTGTCCGAACTCTCTGTGACGGGCAGCGGCGAGCGGGCGAGCGGCCCGGTGGTCGGCTACCGGGCGACGCGCTCGGCGAGCGCCACCCGGACGGACACCGCCCTGCGCGACGTACCGCAATCGGTTCAGGTCGTGCCCCGCGAGGTGCTGGTCGATCAGCAGGCCGTCCGCCTGACCGACGCGCTCACCAATGTCAGCAACGTGCAGCCGGCGGGCACGATCCAGGGCCGCTCCGACACCTACATCCTGCGCGGCTTCCGCACGCAGACCTACGCCATCGACGGCCTGCTGATGAACCCGGCCAACTCCTTCCAGCCGACGCACCGAGATCTGGCCAATGTCGAGCGGATCGAGGTGCTCAAAGGCCCGGCCTCCGTCCTCTACGGGCAGGGCGATCCCGGCGGCCTCATCAACATCGTGACGCGCCAACCCACTCTCACGCCCTCCGCCGATCTCACCGTGCAGGGCGGCTCCTACGGCTTCCGGCGCGTGCAGGGCTCGGTCTCGGGAGCGATCCCGAGCGTGGAGGGGCTGGCCGCCCGTTTCAGCTTCGGCACGCAGAACGAGGCGACCTTCCGCGATTTCGGCGGTCCGGAGAATTCCCGCCACTTCTTCGCGCCGGCCTTCTTCTGGAATCCCGACCCGTCCACCCGCGTCTTCCTCAACGCCGAGTTCAGCCGCCAGCACAGCCAGTACGACGAAGGCCTGATCGCCTTCCGCGGCCGGGTCCCGCTCGACAACATCCGCCGCTACTACGGCGAGCCGTGGTCCCGCTATTACGGCGAATCGAACATGATCACGCTGCTCGCCGAGCACGACGTGAACGAGAACCTGACCCTGCGGCAGGCCATCAACGGGCAGTGGGGCGCCTTCGACGCCCTGGCGACCCGGGCCACCGGCGTCAACGCCGCCGGCACCACGGTGACCCGCCGCCTCACCGAGACCGACTCGATCTATCACTCCATCGACAGCCGGACCGAGGCGCTCTGGCGCTTCGAGGACCCGTTCGGCTTCCGACACACGGCGCTGGCCGGTTTCGAGATCGTGGACGGCTTCCGCCATCCCCTCACCACGCAGGGGGCGGCGACGTCGGTCTCCTTCCTCAACCCGATCCGGGGGTCGGTGCCGCAGATCGGCACGCTCACCCTGCAGAACGACCTGCGGCAGAAGCTCCGCCTGTTCGGGGTCTACCTGCAGGACCAGATCGAGTTCTTCCCCGGGCTGCAGCTCGTGCTCGGCATGCGCCTCGACACCGCCAACCAGCTCTACTTCCAGCGCACGCCGACCACGCGGACGATCCCGCCGGAGCAGAACCTCACGGGCACCTCGCCGCGGGTCGGCCTCGTCTGGCGGCCACTGGAGCCGTTGACCCTCTACGGCAGTTACACGACCTCCTTCACGCCGCAGACTGCCAACGTCCTCGAGGTCGCGAGCCCGCCCCCGGAGACCGGCGAGCAGGTGGAGGTGGGCGTCCGCTTCGACCTGATTCCCGACCGGCTCACGGTGAGCGGCGCCGCCTTCCGCATCCTGCGGGCGAACGTCGCCGTCGCCGATCCGGTCAATACCGGCTTCTCGATCATCACCGGCGAGCAGCGCTCGCAAGGGTTCGAGGGCGACATCGCGGGCGAGATCCTGCCAGGCTGGAAGGTCATCGGCGGCATCGGCTACCTGGACGCGACGGTGACGAAGGATTCGACGGTTCCGGTCGGCAACCGCCTGCCCGCGGCGCCGGTCTTCAGCACCAGCCTGTGGTCGACCTACCAGTTCCAGGCCGGCCCCTTCCGGGGCTGGGGCTTCGGCGCCGGCGTCACCTATGTCGGCGAGCGCTTCGGCGACATCACCAACACCTACAAGGTCGGCGCCTATGCCCGGCTCGACGCGGCCCTGTTCTACGAACTCGACCCGACTTGGCGCTTCGCCGTGAACGGCCGCAACCTGACCGACCGGCGCTACATCGAGCAGCCCTTCAATCCGTTCAACAACCTGCCCGGCGCGCCCCTGACGGTGCTGGCCAGCCTGACCGCACGGTATTGAGGACAGCCGAGATCGGATCTCCCCGGAGCGACATGCCGCGCGCCCTCCCTTCCCTCCGCATTCTCTTGTTTCGCCTGCACTGGGCGCTCGGCCTCACCGCCGGGCTCGTGCTCGCGCTCATGGGCGTGACGGGGGCGCTGATGAGCTACGAGGAGGCGGTCATCGCCTTCGCCAACCGCGACCGCGCGGCGGTGGCGGTGCGGGACGGGCAGCCCGGCCTGGCGCCGGGTCCGCTGGCGGCGCGGATCGAGGCGCAGGCGCGGGAGGCCGGGCAGGAGCGGCGGGTCGCCGCCCTCACGCTCTCGAACGATCCGGGCCGGAGCGTCGTGGCCCGCTTCGCCCGGCCGCGGACGGGCGGCGAGCGCCCGCCCTCGGTCTACGCCGATCCCTACGACGGAACGGTGCTCGGCCCCGTGCGGCTGGAAGCGGCCTTCGCCACGGTGGAGCACCTGCACCGCTGGCTGCTGATCCCCGGTGAGGGCAAGGGCTGGGGCCGCACGCTCACCGGCGCCTGCGCCCTGGCCCTTCTCGTCTTCCTCGGCAGCGGCCTCGTCCTGCGCTGGCCGGGACGGCACGGCTGGCGGGTCTGGCTCCGGCCGATCCTCGCCCGGCCCGGCCGTGCGCGCTGGTGGTCCCTGCACGCGGTGATCGGCACGTGGCTGCTGCCGGTCTACGCGATCCTCGCCCTGTCGGGGCTGTGGTGGTCCTACGAGAGCTATCGCGCCGGCGCCACCTGGCTCCTCACGGGGCAGTTTCCCGAGACGCGCCCCGCCGGACGGATGCCGGAACGCAAGCCCCCCGACCTCGGCCCCGACGGTTCACCCGCCCTCGATGCGGCCTGGGCGGCCTTCTCGGCCACGCACGCGGCACGACTCGTCACCGTCACCCTGCCGGCGCCCGAGGCGGCAGCGATCCGCATCCGCTGGCACGCCGCGGAGGGAAGCCCGCGCAACGAGGCCACCTACGACGCCCGAACCGGCGCACTCGTCAGCGACCGGCGCTCCGACGAGGCGGGACTCGGCACCCGCATCGCTCAGAACATGCTGGAGGTGCATCGCGGCCGCTTCTTCGGCGCTCCCGCCGCGCTGCTGTTCTGCCTCGCCGCCCTCGCCATGCCGGGGTTTTTCGCGACCGGCGTGACGCTCTACTGGCTGCGCCGCCGGGCGCGGCGGCGTCGGATCGCCGAGCCTCCGGCGCGGTCGGTGGAAGTGGCGGGACGGGGCTGAAGGACCTGCCTACCACACCCCGACGACCTCCTTCGGAAAGCGCAGCGAGAAGACGGCGCCCTGGCCCGGTCCCTCCGAGACCGCCTCGGCCCGGCCGCCATGCAGTTCGGCGATGCGCTTGACGATGGAGAGGCCGAGGCCCGTCGAGCCCTCGCCGCCGGTGGGCTTGGCCGAGAGGCGTTGGTAGCGGCCGAACAGGCGGCCCGCATCCTCGGGCGAGAGGCCGGGGCCATGGTCGGCCATCGCACAGACGTAGTCGTCCCCCTCCACGCGCACGCCGATCGTGATCCGTCCGCCGGGATAGGAATACTTGATGGCGTTCGAGACGAGGTTGTCGAGGGCCTCGCGCAGGCGCTCGGCATCGCCGCAGAGGTGGAGCGGCGCGGGCAGATCCGTGACGAGGCTCTGCCCTTTCGAATCCGCGAGCGGCCGGTTGGCCTCGCAGACCTCCCGGGCGAGTCCGGCCAGATCGACGGGCTCGCGCCGCAGGGTGATGTCGAGGGCATCGTTCATCGCGTCGGCCATGAGGCTGTCGATCATGCCGATCAGGCGCCGGGCCGAGGTGCGGATGTGCTCGACCTGGCCCACCATCGCCGTGCGCGCCTCCTCCGGCCCGGAGGTCGGGCCGGCGCGCAGATCGATGAGGTCGGCGAGCATCTCGGAGCGTCCGAGGATCACCGCGAGCGGGTTCTTCAGGTCGTGGGCGATGGTGCCCAGGATCTCGGTCTTCAGGCTGTTGGCCCGGCGCAGGTCGGAGCGCTGCATGTCGAGGCGACGGTTGGCGCGGATCAGTTCGGCGGTGCGCTCGACGACGCGCTGTTCCAGGGTGACGTTGGCGCGCTGCAGCCGCTCGTAGAGGATGACGTTGTCGAAGGCGACCGAGAGGCGGCCGGTCAGCAGGGTGATCAGCGCGCGGTCCGTGTCGGAGAGCGGGCGGTCGGTGTCGATGAGCGCGACGATCTCGCTGCCGCTCGCCGTCTGCACGTAGAGGGTGGAGAAGTGGTCGCCGAAGCTGTGGCAGCGCGCGGCGAAGGCCTGCTCCACCAGGGGCTGGATGTCGGGGTCGAGCGGCCAGCCGGGCTCGCGGCCGACATAGCCGCCGTAGAGGCCCGCCCCCGCGAGCACGCAGTAGCCGGGCTCGGCGGTTTCGAGAACCTCGCCCTCGCGCAGCACCAGGATGCCGGCGCAATCGACGTTGAGGAGCGAGGCGACCTGGGTGAGCACGCCCTGCGCGAGGCGCTGCATCGACTTGTGGTCGAGCAGCATCGGCGCGGCGTCGATGATGATCTCCAGGCCTCGCCGGGTCTCGTCGAGCCGGCGCAGCTGCTGGTAGGCTCTCAGCGCCGCGGTCAGACTGGTGAAGAGCTTGTCGGCGGTGAGTTCGGTCTTCGCCTTGTAGTCGTTGATGTCGTAATCGACGATGACCCGGCGCTCCGGCGCCTGGCCCGGCTGCCCGGTGCGCAGGATGATCCGGACGGTCTCCTCCCTCAGCTCCCGGCGGATGTAATCGACGAGGCGCAGGCCCGCATCGTCGGTCTCCATCACCACGTCGAGCAGCACGATGGCCACGTCCCGCCGCTCGGCCAGCAGCGCGCGCGCCTCCTGCGCCGAGTAGGCGGAAAGGATCTCCAGCCCCCGCCCGTCGAGGACGTAGCCGGCCAGCGCGTAGCGGGTGCCCTCGTGGACGGCCGGGTCGTCGTCGACCACCGCGATGGTCCAGGTGCCGGAGCGGGCCGGCTGGCCGGGCTCCTCGTCGGGGATGAGTTCGAGCCGGTCGTCATCCATCGCCGCAAAGGTCTCCCAAGATCCGGCGCCTCCCTTCCCTGCAAGCCGCCGGTGGGGTGCCGTTCAGGAACGGGTGCGAAGCGGCTTAGCGGAGATGGATAAAGAAATCTTTTTGAAAGGCGCCGAGTCTTTACACCGTGTCCGAGAAATCGATCGGATTCGGATTCAGCACCCGCACGTCCGGAAAGCAACCACCGGGCGCAGGAGAGCCGTTGATCGCGTGTCCGTCAGCGTCGCCAAGTGGGAAAGGATCGGGCATGGTCGCGATGAAAGAGTTCGGACGTCGCTTCGATTCGGGAGAAGCTTGGAGTGAGCAGGCGCGCAGTGTCATCGGTCCGGGAAAGATCCGCGTGATGACTGGCTCGGGTCCCCACATTGCCGTCGTGGACGACGAGGCGGATGCCCGCGCCATGGTCGGCGACTACCTGCGCCTGCACGGCTTCGACGTGACGCTGTGCGAGGGCGGGCGGGCGCTGCGGACGCATCTGGAGGGGCGCACGCCCGACCTGATCGTGCTTGATCTCAACATGCCGGAAGAGGACGGTCTCTCCATCGTGCGGGACCTGAAGGCCCGCAGCCGCATCCCGATCATCATGCTGACCGCCACCGCGAGCCCGATCGACCGGGTGGTGGGGCTCGAACTCGGCGCGGACGACTACCTGCCCAAGCCCTGCGAGCTGCGCGAACTCGTGGCCCGGGTGCGCTCGGTGCTGCGCCGGGTGCAGGTCGAGCCGGCAGCCCCGCCGGCTGCGAAACCCGAGACGCCCTCGCGAAAGGTTCGGTTCGGCACGAAGTGGCTCGAACTCGACGCCCTGCGCCTGCGCGACGATGCGGGCGTGGAGCAGCCGCTGACGCGCTCGGAATTCGACCTCCTCAAGGCCTTCGCCGACCATCCGAAGCGGGCGCTGTCGCGGGAGCGGCTGCTCGACCTCGCCGATGCCCGCGACCCGGACGCGTTCGACCGGGCGATCGACGTGCGGATCAACCGGATCCGCAAGAAGGTGGAGCCCGATCCGGCCCATCCCCGCTACATCCGCACCGTACGCGGCCTCGGTTACATCTTCCGGCCCGACGGGGATTGAGACCGCGCGAAACGCTCGCGGCGCCGTCGACGAGAGGGCGTCCGCGACCGGGCTTTTCTCGGGAGACGCCGGGCCGGAGCGAGCGATTGTTTCGTCCTCGGCGCGGGCCACGCAACAAAGCCCCCGTCATCCCCTGATCCTGTCACCGGCGACGCAAAACGCCGGATACGACCCGCCTCTACAAGCCGTCTCAACGAAGGCGGCGGAAGCCGGAGGGGGATGTCATGCAAGGATTGGTGTCGATGTTCGCCGCGAGCGCGGTGCTGTCCGCGGGCCTCGTCGCCGGTCTGGCCGCGGCCGATGCCTCCTCCGGTCCCACCCCCGCTGCCGTGGCCTGGAACGATCCGCCAGCGCGGGCGACGAAGCCCGCTCCGACCGCGACGAACCCGGCCGCCTGCGCCCCGTCCCCGTGGCCCACCCGCCTCGCCGGCTGCGCCGCCGACGGCCGGCGCGTGCGGGTGATCGCTCTCACGCAGCCCTGAGGGAGGCCGACATGCCGCATTTCTCCAAGGATCTGCTGGATTCCCGGCCGGAGGCGCTCGCCGCCCTGCGCGAGGTGCTGCACGGGCGCCAGAAGGGCGGACGCACGGGCCAGCCCCGCCCGGCCACGCCGCCCAGCGCGGAGGAGCGCTTCGGCGTCGCGGCGGGGGGCCGCGCGACGCCGGTGCGCAAGCGGCGCCCCTCCGCCCTGGCGCGAACCTGACGCGTCCCGCCCGGCAAGGATGCCGAAGCTGCGCGAGTCGCGCGCAAAAGCCTTGTCCCGCGGCGCTTTTCCGGCAACGATCCCGTCTCATCGAAGGATGCTCCCGAGGGAGCCCGCTGCGGGGCGAGGATGCGGGTCGGGCGGAAGATTGCCCTGGTCGGCGGAGTCCCGATCCTCGTCGCTGCGGCCATCGCCGCGGCGGGCTGGTTCCTGCTCGCTCAAGGGGAGCGCGCCCGGTCCGGCGCCCTGCTCGCCGCACGGGTCTATCACGACCTCACCCTGGCGCGGATGGTGCGCGACGACTACGCCGCCCGCCCGGACGCGCGCGCGGCCTACGAGCGGCAGTTCTCCGACCTGACCGACCGGGCCGGACGAGGCCTCGACACCCTGCGCGGCCAAGCACGCACCCGGGGTCAGGCCGAGCGGGCCGCCTCCGCCCGGGCCTCGCTCGACCGCTCCGTGGCACGGATGCGGGATTTCGTGGCCGTCACCCGCGAGAACGACGCGCTCATCGCCGAGATGGGGCGGCGCGCCACCCGGCTGACCGATCTCGCCGAGCAGGCGCGCCAGCGCCAGCAGGCCTCCAACGTCGATCTTGCCTGGACCCTCAAGGGAAAGGTGAACCGGCTGCGCGCAACCCGCGACGTGGTCATGGGCTTCAACGCCCTTCTGACGGCGGCCGGTCGCCTCGAACGGGCGCAAGCACGGGCCGCTGACGCCGCCGCCGATGCCGTGCGCGCCGAGCGGACCCGCCTGGTCCATGCCGGGAGCGATCTCGCGGCCGCCCTGCGCACCACCTCCCGCGAGGCGGAGGCCGCCGAGATCGAGGCGGGGATCGCGGCTCTGGCCGCCGCCCCGCAGACGAGTGCGGCGCCCCTCGAGCGGCTGACGGAATGGAGCGAGCGCCTTCTCAAGATCGTGTCGTCCGAGCAGCGCACCCTGGACGACGAGGTCGCCCAACTTCTCGCCTACTCCATCGAGGCGAGCGCGACGGAGCAGGCCGCACAGAACATCGGCATCACGACGCTCAAACTCGGCCAGCGCAGCGCCGACGCCCTGATGCGCCGCGACGTCGAGGCGGTCTCGGCCCTGATCGGCGAGGGCGAACGCCTCGCGGCGAGCGCCCGCGCCCTGCCGATCTCGCCGCTGATCCAGGCCGACATGGTCGAGGCCATCGACGGCTGGCGCGAGCGGCTGGCCACCACCATCAGCGGGCTCAAGCGCCAGAACGCGATGATCGCGGAGATGGACGGTCTCGCCGCGAGCACGAGCGAGGCCGCCCGCGCCCTCAACGACGACGCGGTCGAGGATGCGGACCGGTTCGGCGCCTTTCTGGGGCAGCTCCTCCTCGCGGGGGCGGCCGTCGGCCTGCTGCTGGGGGCCTTGGCGGCGCTGGCGGTGGCGCGCTCGATCCTCGTGCCGCTGCGCCAGCTCCAGGGCGACATGATCGCGCTCGCCGCCGACCCGAAGGCGGCGGGACTCTCGGGCACGCAGCGCACCGACGAACTCGGCGACATCGCCCGGGCGACGAACTTCTTCGTCACCGAGATCGGACGGCGCGAGCGGGCGCTGCGGCGGGCAAAGGATCAGGCGGACCATGCCCTGCAGGACCTGCACCGGGCGCAGGACGACCTGATCCGGGCGGAAAAACTCGCCTCGCTGGGGCAGCTCGTGGCCGGCGTCGCCCACGAGATCAACACGCCGCTCGGCATCGCGCTCACCACGGCGACGCTGGTGCGCGACGAGACCCGGACGTTCCAGTCGGTGGTCGCGGCCGGCACCCTGTCGCGCTCGCGCCTGACCCACTTCATCGATCGAGTCGGCGAGGGCACGAACCTGCTCTGCGCCAACCTGACCCGGGCCGCCGACCTCGTCCACGGCTTCAAGCAGGTGGCCGTCGACCGGGCCAGCGACGAGCGCCGCAGCTTCGACCTCGGCGTCTGGCTCGACGAATTGCTGGCGAGCCTCCAGCCCATGCTGCGCAAGGGCGGCCACCGGATTCGGCGGGACTGCCCGCCCGACATCGTCGTGGACACCTATCCCGGCGTGCTCGCCCAGGTCGTCACGAATCTCATCACCAATGCGGTGGTGCACGGCTTCTCCGGGGCTGAGCGGCCCGGCACCATCACCGTGCGGGTCTCCTCCCTCGGCGCCCTCGTCCGGCTCGAGGTTGTCGACGATGGCGGCGGCATCGCGGGGGAAAATCTCGGTCGGATCTTCGATCCGTTCTTCACCACCGCCCGCTCGCGCGGCAGCACCGGCCTCGGCATGCACATCGTCCACAATCTGGTGACGGCCAAGCTGCAGGGGCGCATCACCGTCGAGAGCGAGCCGGGCCGCGGCACGCTGGTGCGGCTGGATTTTGCGCGCGAGCCCGCCGGGGCCGAGCGCCCCGCCGCGCCCCGTCCCACCGCCGGAGCGCAGGCACGATGAAGCCATTCTTCCGCGCGAGCACCGTCTTCCGCGCGAGCGCCGCGCTGTTGGCCGCCCTTTCCGTCCTCTCGGCCGGATCGCTGCCGGGACAGGCGCGCACCCTGGTCTACTGCTCGGAGGGCAATCCCGAATCCCTCGATCCGGGCCGCGTCACCACGACCACGGCGATGAACGTGACGTGGCAGATGTTCAACAACCTCGTCGAGTTCGTCCCCGGCACCACGGATCTGCGGCCGGCGCTCGCCGAGTCCTGGCAGGTCTCGGATGGCGGCCGAACCTACGACTTCACCCTGCGCGCCGGTGTGCGCTTCCACGCCAATGCCCGCTTCGTGCCGAGCCGGCCGCTCAACGCCGACGACGTGCTGTTCAGCTTCGGCCGCCAGTGGCAGCCGGAACATCCCTACCACCGGGTCGGCGGCACCTTCGCCTATTTCCGCGATCTCGGCCTTCCCGGGCTGATCGAGGGCATCGAGCGGCTGGACGAGCGCCGGGTCCGGTTCCGGCTGAAGGAGCCGGACGCGACCTTCCTGCCGAACCTCGCCCAGGCCTTCGGCGGCATCCTGTCGGCGGAATATGCCGAGCAGCTCGCGGCTCGCGGCGCGCAGGACGAGCTCGCCCGCGCGCCCGTGGGAACGGGCCCCTTCCGCTTCGTCGATTACCGTCCCGACCTCGCCGTGCAGTACCGCCGCTTTCCCGAATACTGGCGCGAACCGGCCGCCGAAGGGACCGGGTCGGTCGAAGGCCTCGTCTTCTCGATCACGCCGAACGCGGCCGTGCGCCTCACCAAGCTGAAGGCCGGCGAGTGCCACGTCATGGCCTTTCCCGGCACGGCCGATCTCGACGCGGTGCGCGCCGACCCGACCCTCGCCCTCCTCTCGGCCGAGGAGCTGAACGTCGCCTACCTCGCGCTCAACACCACCCGGGCGCCGATGACGGACCTGCGGGTGCGCCGCGCCGTCAGCCTCGCCATCGATCGGCGCGCCATCGTCGAGGCCGTCTACGGCCCGGCCGGCACGATCGCGCGCAATCCGCTGCCGCCGGGAAGCTGGGCTTTCCATGGTGGGCTGCCCCAGCCCGGCTTCGACGGCGAGGCCGCCCGACGCCTCATGGCCGAGGCCGGCTTTCCCGACGGGTTCGAGACCGACCTGTGGTTCCTGCCGGTCAGCCGGCCCTACAACCCCGACGGACGACGCGTCGCGGACATGATCCGCGCGGATCTTGCCCGAATCGGTATCCGCGCGCGGCTGACGACCCGCGGCTGGAACGAGTACCGGGCGGCGCTCTACGGCGGCGAGCCCACGATGATGCTCTACGGCTGGACCAGCGACAACGGCGACCCCGACAACTTCATGAACGTGTTGCTCGGCTGCCGGGCGGCGGCCCCGGGCGGGGCCAACCTCGCCCGCTGGTGCGATTCCCGCTACGACGCGGCCGTGCAGGAGGCACGCCGCACCGACGACCGGGACACCCGTACCCGGCTCTACCGCGAGGCCCAGACTCTCTTTCACGAAGCCTCGCCCTGGGTGCCCCTGGCCCACACCGTGGTCCACATGGCGGCCCGGCGCGGCGTCGCCGGCTTCCGGATGGACCCGCTCGGGCGTCATCTCTTCGAGGGAGTGACGGTGAAGGAATAATGTTTCGCAGCGCAGCGCAGCCCCATACGTTGCGGTGCGATATGTCATATATTATCCATTGACGCGTTCGCATGGATGCCACGCTTGGGCGATGGGTTGCACGCCGGCCCGTCAGTCGCCAGATATGCGCCTTCCATCGCGCCGGTATGCCTTGCGTGAGCCATAGCCTGTGCGTTGCAGTCGGCGGCTCGGTCCGGTGGGCGGGATCGTGCCGGTCGCGCGGCTTCGGCCTGGGCGCAGGCATTCACGTGGATCGAGGCGGGCGTCGGAAGGGGACGAGAAGTGAGTGAGGCCATGACCGACGCGGCCGATCAAGAGGCGAACTTCCTGAACGAGTTGGGCCGGCGGGTTCGCCATGCCCGGACCGTCCGCGGTCTCTCGCGCAAGCTGCTCTCCCAGGCCTCCGGCCTGTCCGAGCGCTACATCGCCCAGCTCGAGAGCGGCCAGGGCAACGTCTCGATCATCCTCCTGCGGCGCGTCGCCAACGCGATGGGCATGCGCCTCGACGACCTCGTGTCCAGTCAGGAGACCTCGTCGGACTGGCGGGTGATCCGCGACCTGCTCGATCAGGCGACGCCCGACCAGATCGCGCTGGCGAAGGCGGCCCTGGCGGGCTCGGCCGGCGCGGAGGCACGGGCGATCCGGCGGCGCGTGGCCCTGGTCGGCCTGCGCGGAGCCGGCAAGTCGACCCTCGGGCGGATGGCCGCGGCCCATCTCGGCTGGCGCTTCGTCGAGCTGAACACCGAGATCGAGCGCGAGAACGGCCTTTCGGTGCGGGAGATCTTCGCGATCTACGGCCAGGAGGGCTACCGGCGCCTGGAGCAGAAGGCCCTGCGCGGGCTCGCCGAGCATCCCGGGCCGATGGTGCTCGCCACCGGCGGCAGCATCGTCGCCGAGCCCCTGACCTACGATCTGCTGCTCTCGTCCTTCTACACGATCTGGCTTCAGGCCCGCCCCGAGGAGCATCTGCAGCGGGTGCGCGAGCAGGGTCATGTCGAGGGCAAGGGCGATCCGTCCTGGGTTCTGGACGACCTGCGCGCCGTGCTGATCAGCCGCGAGCCGCTCTACGCCCGCGCCTCGGCGGTGGTGGACACCTCTGGCGTGCCCGTCGAGACCATGGCCGCGCGCCTGATCGACGTGATCGAGAACCGCTTCAGCGGCAACGACAACGGCGGCACGCGCCCGGCCGCGTGAGGCCGACGGGCCGGGCCAGGCCCTCTTGATGCGGGGCGGACGCACCCCAAGCTGTAAGGCTTGACGCGGCGCGGGCGGAGACGAAACTCTTCGCCCGGACCGTTTTCACGATGTCCGTCATGCCCCTATGCGCCGTCCGGCGATGGATCCGGTCTCGTTCCGGTCCGCTCGCGGGGGTGCACCGTGATTGGTCCGCGACGCCCCCGGCGTCGCGGCGTCAGGCCGGAGGGACAACCGGCCCATCCGTCGAGGAGGAATGCATGTCCGCCAGTCCTGCGCTCAGCCCGGCCTCCGGGCGTGAGGCGATCGCCGGCGTCGTCGATCCGCTCTGGACGCGCGTGCGCAACGAGGCGGAAGCGGTGGTGCGCGACGAGCCGCAGCTCGCCTCCTTCTTCGTCGCCACCATCCTCAACCATCCGACCCTGGAGGCGGCGGTCGCCCACCGGGTCGCGACCCGGCTGGGTCACCCCTCCCTGTCGACGGAACTCGTCGCCCACGGCTTCCACGAGGCGCTTCAGGACGACGCCTCCATCGGCCAGAGCATGCGCGCCGACATCCTCGCGGTGATGGACCGCGACCCCGCGACCACCCGGGCGCTGGAGCCGCTGCTCTACTTCAAGGGCTTCCACGCGATCCAGGCCCACCGGCTCGCCCACTGGTACTGGGGCCAGGGCCGGCGCGACCTCGCGCTCTACCTCCAGAGCCGGTCCTCGGAGGTGTTCCAGACCGATATCCATCCCGCAGCCCGGATCGGGCGCGGCGTGTTCTTCGATCACGCCACCGGCGTCGTGGTGGGCTCGACCGCGGTGATCGAGGACGACGTCTCCATCCTGCACGCGGTGACGCTTGGCGGCACGGGCAAGCACGGCGGCGACCGCCATCCGAAGATCCGCCGCGGCGTGATGATCGGCGCGGGCGCCAAGATCCTCGGCAACATCGAGGTCGGGGCCTGCGCCCGGGTCGCGGCGGGCTCCGTGGTGCTGCGGCCGGTGCCGCCCCACACCACCGTCGTCGGCGTGCCGGCCCGCGTCGTCGGCGCTGCCGGCTGCGCCGAGCCCGCTCGCTCCATGGACCAGCTCGTGGCGATGAGCGAGTTCGTCGACATCGCCGGCGGGATCTGAGGCGGTCCCGCGGCCCGCCTTCCACGCACGGATCCGGCGCCTCAGCCCAACAAATGGTCAGGACATGGGGCGGACTTGAGGGGACGGGCCGCTTGCCTGCCCTGCCCCGACGTGGCAAGCCGCCCCGCACCATCCGAAGCCCCACCTACGCTGCTGCCGGAACCGCATGTCCCGGCACGCGGCGCCTCGCAAAAAGGTTGACGGCGTGACCAAGACTGAAGTCGCCAAGCTGCAGGATTACCTGCGCCGCAAGTTCGCCAACGCCAACATCCGCGTCGTGGCGATGAAGACGGGTGATTCCGCCGAGGTCTTCATCGGCGACGAGTCGATCGGCGTGCTCGCCGACGACAAGGAGGACGGCGACGATTCCTTCACCTTCCGCATGGCGATTCTCGACATCGACCTCGAAGAAGACGCCTGAGCCTCGCGCACGCCGCCCCGGC
The DNA here is from genome assembly GCF_049543375.1 of Methylobacterium sp. NPDC097929. NCBI lineage: Bacteria > Pseudomonadati > Pseudomonadota > Alphaproteobacteria > Hyphomicrobiales > Methylobacteriaceae > Methylobacterium > Methylobacterium sp. NPDC097929. The sequence goes on from NZ_JBMVEP010000005.1 coordinate 132,583, forward strand.
CCCGCATGCCTGTGGGCGGCGTTAGCGTTAACGAAACGTCTTTCTTAACAAGTCGTAAACGATCGGTCAGACTGCGCGTCGTATCCTGAAAAGGAGTGCCGAGCGCGTCATGACCGTGAGCCCGTCTTCCCTCGAATCGATCCAGGCGCTCATCATCGGTCTCGCGCTGTCGGGGCTGCTGGCGAGCGCCTTCGAATACGCCACGAACCGGCGCGCGAGCTTCCGGCTCCTGGAGGCCGGCGGCGTCTCGGCCATCGCCGCCCTGCCGGTGCTGGCCTTCGGCGCGCCCTTCATCATCCTGCGCAACACCCTGCGGGGGCGTCGCCTGGAGCGGCGGCCGATTCCCTTCGTGATGATCGCCACGATGATCGCTTGCGGCTGGAGCCTGCTCTCGGGCCACGTCGCACTCGACATGGCCCACCTGCTGACGGGCCTCTGAGGCCCGCGGCTACTGCCGCACCCACATCACCCGGGCCATCCAGGCGACCTCGGCCAGCGGCACCGTGCGGTCCTCGTGCTCCGGGTTGAGCGAGGCCAGCTCGACCGTGCGCGCCGTGCGGCGGCGCAATTCCTTGGCCAGCACCTCGCCGCTGTTGAGCCGGGCGACGATGCGGTCGCCCTTGCGGATGCTGGCGGCCGGCGCGACGATCAGCACGTCGCCGTCGCGGTAGAGCGGCATCATCGAATCGCCCTGCACCTCCAGGGCGAAGGCGCGCTCCTCGCCGAGATCGGGAAACTCGATCTCCTCCCAGCCCGGGCCGCCGGTGGGCATGCCCTCGTCGGTGAAGAAGCGTCCCGATCCGGCCTGGGTCAGGCCGATCAGCGGCACCGTCGCTGCCGCGCGCGCCGGCCCCTCGCGCGAATCGACCAGGCGCAGGAAGTCGTCGAGGCCGGCCCCCGTCGCGGCGAGGACCTTCGAGATCGACTCCGTGGAGGGCCAGCGCTTGCGCCCGTCGGGACCGACCCGCTTCGAGCGGTTGAAGCTCGTGGCGTCGAGGCCCGCGCGGCGGGCCAGCCCCGAGGCGGAGTAGCCGTAACGTTCGGCCAATCGGTCGATGGCAGTCCAGATCTGCTCGTGCGACAGCATGGCGGCCTCGGCCCGGCGCGTCTGCCGTTGAGACATACGGCCTAGTGATAGGAAACTAGAACCCGCTCGACTCGAACGCAAACGGAAGCGTTCCGGGCGGGCAATGTCGCATCCGGGCGCTCCCGGGTGAAGGCATCGCCCGGCAAATTTCCTGCCGCGCGCGAATGGTTGCCGCGCAGGCAGCCGCGCCCTATCGCTCGCGCAGCTGCCCCGGAGAGACTGCAAGGGAGACCGGATGGCCCTCGTCTACAAGATCTGCCCGCGAAGCCTCTGGCAGGAGGCGGAACGCCTCGGCCGCTTCACCGGCGCCCCGGTCGACCGCGCCGACGGCTTCATCCATTTCTCGACGGCCGAACAGGCGGCCGAAACCGCCGCGCGCCACTTCGCCGGGCAGGACGACCTGCTGCTCGTCGCGGTGGAGGTGGAGGCCCTCGGGGACGCCCTGCGCTTCGAGCCCTCGCGGGGCGGGGCCCTGTTTCCCCATCTCTACGGCGACCTGCCCGTGCGCGCCGTGCGCTCGGTGAGCGACCTGCCGCTCGGGGCGGACGGGCGCCACGTCTTCCCGGAAGGGATACCCCAGGCATGATCGAAGCCCTCTTTCCTCTCGCCCGGCCGCTGCTGCACGGGCTCGATGCCGAGACGGCGCACGATCTGACGATCCGCGGCCTCTCCCTGCTGCCGCCGCGCCGGCCCGAGGCCGACGATCCGGCGCTGGCCGTCGAGGCGTTCGGGCAACGCTTCCCCAACCCGGTCGGCCTCGCCGCCGGCTTCGACAAGGGGGCACGGGTCGCGGACGCGCTCCTCGGCCTCGGCTTCGGCTTCGTGGAAGTCGGGGGCGTGGTGCCGCAGCCGCAGCCCGGCAATCCGCGCCCGCGGGTGTTCCGGCTGGCTCGCGACCGAGCGGTCATCAACCGCTTCGGCCTCAACAGCGAGGGGCTCGACGTGGTGGCCGACCGCCTGAGGGCGCGCGCGGGCCGCGAGGGCCTCGTCGGCGTCAACATCGGCGCCAACAAGGAATCGCAGGACCGGCTCGCCGATTACGTCGCCTGCACCGCGCGGCTCGCGCCGCACGTGGCCTTCATCACCGTCAACGTCTCCTCGCCCAACACGCCGGGCCTGCGCGACCTCCAGGGCGAGGCCTTTCTCGACGACCTCCTGGCCCGCGTCGTCGCCGCCCGCGACGCCAGCGGCTCGCGCGCCGCGGTGCTCCTGAAGATCGCCCCCGATATCGCGCTGGAGGGCCTCGACGCCATGACCGCCACGGCCCTGCGCCGCGGCATCCAGGGCCTCGTGGTCTCGAACACCACGGTCGCCCGTCCGGCGACGCTGGCCGAAGCCAGTCTCGCCCGGGAGACCGGGGGCCTGTCCGGCCGGCCGCTGTTCGGCCCCTCGACGCGCCTGCTCGCGGAGACTTTCCTGCGGGTCGGCGATCGCATTCCCCTGGTCGGCGTCGGCGGCATCGACTCGGCGGAGGCGGCCTGGACCAAGATCCGGGCCGGCGCGCGCCTCGTCCAGCTCTACTCCGCCCTCGTCTACGAGGGACCGGGCCTCGTCGGCACGATCAAGCGCGGCCTGCTTCAGCGGGTGAAGGCGGAAGGATCGGCCGGTCTCGCCGCCGTCGTGGGCCGGGACGCAGCGGCGATCGCGCGGGGTGATTGAACTGAAACAGCACCTTGCTTCCGACGCCGGAACTTTGATGCAATGCACCAAAATTCCGGCGGTTTGAGCCCTATGAACAGTGCCGCCAAGGCTTGAGCCATTCCAGAAACGGGCACCTTCTGGAACTAAACCAAGTTGTCCTGCATCTTACGAATGCCTCCCCCGCTTTCGCCCGCGCATCACCTCGCAGCCGCGAGATGATATTTACGGGAGCCGAGATCCGACACCGCTCACCCGCCACGGGGGCGGCGGGCGCGGATCGTCGGCGACATCTCGACATCGCGAAGAAAGCCGGGCTCTCGGATGGACCGTTCGGAAGGCTTGACCAAGCGCTCCTCCGCCGCGGGCGGCTGGGGCGCGCTGAAGAGCTGCGGCAAGCACCTCCTGGGCAGCCGGGCGCCGCTCTCGGGTGCACGGGCCCTGCTCTCGGCGAACCAGCCCGACGGCTTCGACTGCCCCGGCTGCGCCTGGGGCGATCCGGCTCACGGCTCCTCGTTCGAGTTCTGCGAGAACGGCGTGAAGGCGGTCTCCTGGGAGGCGACCGACAAGCGCACGCCGCCGCGCTTCTTTGCCAAGCACACGGTCTCGGAGCTGCGCGGCTGGACGGACTACGCTCTGGAGAGCCAGGGCCGCCTGACCCATCCGATGCGCTACGACGCCGACAGCGACAGCTACCGGGCCGTGGCCTGGGAGGACGCCTTCGCCGAAATCGGCGCAACGCTGCGTGGCCTCGACCATCCCGACCAGGCCGAGTTCTACACCTCCGGCCGCGCCTCCAACGAGGCGGCCTATCTCTACCAGCTCTTCGCCCGGGCCTACGGCACCAACAACTTCCCCGATTGCTCGAACATGTGCCATGAGGCGAGCGGCATCGCCCTTACCCAGGCCATCGGCATCGGCAAGGGCACCGTGCTGCTCGAAGATTTCGAGCGGGCGGACGCGATCTTCGTCGTCGGCCAGAACCCCGGCACCAACCATCCGCGCATGCTGGGCGACCTGCGCCGGGCGGCCGAGCGCGGCGCCCGGGTTGTGGTGCTCAACCCCGTGCGCGAGCGCGGGCTGGAGCGCTTCGCCGACCCGCAGAACAGCGTCGAGATGCTGCGCGGCGCCAGCCGCCCGATCGCCAGTCACTACTACCAGCCCAAGCCCGGCGGCGACATGGCCGCCTTCCGCGGCATCGCCAAGGTCGTCTTCGCCCAAGACGCGGCGGCCCTCGCCGCGGGGCGGCCTTCGCTCCTCGACCACGCCTTCATCGCCGCGCATACCAGCGCCTTCGCCGATTACCGCGCGGCGGTCGAGGCGACGGAGTGGGAGGCGATCCTCGACCAGTCCGGCCTGACCCGCGAGCAGATCGAGACCGCGGCCGAGGTCTATCTCGGTGCCGAAAAGGTCATCGCGACCTGGGCGATGGGCGTGACCCAGCACCGCCATTCCGTCGCGACCATCCGCGAGATCACCAACCTGCTGCTCCTGCGCGGCCATATCGGCCGGCCCGGCGCCGGTTTGTGCCCGGTTCGCGGCCATTCCAACGTCCAGGGCGACCGCACGGTCGGCATCAACGAGAAGCCGCCCGTCGCGCTTCTCGAAGCGCTGGATCGCGAGTTCGGGCTCAGCGCGCCGCGTAAGGCGGGCCACAACGTACTCGGTGCCATCGGCGCCATGCTCGACGGCTCGGCCAAGGCTTTCATCGGCCTAGGCGGCAACTTCGTGCGCGCCACCCCCGACACCCGGCTGGTGGAGAAGGCCCTCGCCGGCTGCGAACTCACCGTCCACATCGCGACCAAGCTCAACCACTCGCACCTCGTGCCGGGGCGGATCGCCTACCTGCTGCCCTGCCTCGGGCGCACCGAGATCGACCGCAACAGTCGGGGCAAGGTGCAGATCGTGACCGTCGAGGATTCGATGAGCATGGTCCACGGTTCGGGCGGCATCAACAAGCCCGCCTCGCCGGAGCTGCGCTCGGAAATCGGCATCATCGCCGGCATGGCCGCCGCCACGCTCGGTTCGGAGCGAATCGACTGGGCGGCGCTCGCCGACGATTACGACCTGATCCGCGACCGCATCGAGCGGACGATTCCCGGCTTTGCCGGCTTCAACGCCCGGGTGCGCCGGCCGCGCGGCTTCATGCTGCGCAATCTGGCTGCCGAGCGCGTGTTCGAGACCGCGACCGGCCGGGCCGGCTTCTCCAGCGGCCCGTTGCCCGTCGCCACCGAGCACCAGCGCGCGAGCCGGCAGGGCGACACCTTCGTGCTGCAGACCTTCCGCAGCCACGACCAGTACAACACCACGATCTACGGCCTCGACGACCGCTACCGCGGCGTCTACGGCGAGCGCCGGGTGGTGTTCGCGAACCCGGAGGACCTCGCCGAGTTGAAGGCGCGGGCGGGCGAGCGGGTCGATCTCGTCTGCGTCCACGCCGATGACGGCGTCGAGCGGGTGGCGGAGGATTTCCGCCTGGTGCCCTTCGACATGCCGCGCGGCGCGCTCGCCGGCTACTATCCGGAACTCAACGTGCTGGTGCCGCTCTCGGCCTTCGGCGAGTTCTCGGACACCCCGACCTCGAAATCGGTGCTGGTCCAAGTGCGCGCCCGCGCGGCGTCCGTTGGGAAAGCCGCGTGAGCGCGCCTCCCGCCGACGCCGAGACCTTCCTGGCCGCGACCGACACGCTCGCGGCGCTCCGGCCGGAATTGAGCCTTCTGGAGGCCGGCATCCTCGCCGGCCTGCATCTCGGGCTCGCCGAGGATAGCCGCAGCTTCGCCCGCATCTTCGGCGTCGAGCACGCCCTGGTGCTGCGGGCGGTCGAGGGCCTGTCGGCGGAAACCCTGCTGACCGTGACCGCCCGCGACGGGCGCACCCAGCGCACCCGCTACGCGGCGAGCCCGACCGGGAGCGCCGTGCTCACCGCCCTGGCGGCCTGACTGTCTCCCACAAGACTCCCGCTGCGCTGTCACGGGCGGTGGCGAAACGGTCGGTGACCGGGCGTTTCTTGAGGCACTTTAGAGCATCGTCCCGAAAGGTGGCCGCCGGCTTTCGGAAAAAGACGATGCGAAACAAGAGGCTAGATCATCGTGCCGGATACGATATCCGGCACGATGATCTAGAACCGCGCCGTCAGGAACAGCCGCACGTTGCGGCCCGGCAGCACCACCTCGTCCTTGCGGAAGGAGGCGGCGTTGCGGATCACGTCGTCGAGCAGGTTGGTGCCGCGCAGGCCCAGCGTCACCTCGCTCAGGCCGTGGACCGCCGGATCGAGCGGGCGGCTGTAGGCGATCTCCGCCTTCAGGTCGTTGTAGCCGGGCGTCGGTGTCTCCAGCGCGGCGGTCTGCGTCTGCGCGAAAGCGTGCAGCAGGCTCACCTGCGCGAACCAGCCATCCGCCCGCAGGAACACGCCGCCGCCGACGCGGTGAGGCGGGATGCGCGGCACGAAGCTGCCGTCGTCGAACTGCGCCCGCACGAAGTCGTACTGAGCGCTGATGCCGGCAAAGCCGTCGCCCACGGGCACGAGATCGAGCTGGCTGCCGATCTCGGCGCCGAAGAAGGTCGTGTTGGCCTGCGAATAGACCACCTGCCGCAAATCCCCGCCGCCGATCCCGCAACTGCCGAAGGTGTCGCCGCAGGTGAAGCCGGTCAGGCGCTTGTAGACGAAGCCGGTGTAGCGGGTGACGTAACCGGTCGCGTCGAGGCGGAACGGCCCTTCCGCCCGGCGGATCGCCACCTCGACGGTGCGGGCGCGCTCCGGCTTCAGGTTCGGATCGCCGATCTCGAAGGTGGCGGAGGCCTCGTGCGGTCCGCGCGAGAACAGTTCGGGCGAGGTCGGGGCGCGCTCGACATAGGAGCCGGTCAGGCTTCCCACGAACCCGTGGGGCAGATCCTGCAATGCCCCGAAACTCGCGCTCTTCGGGGCGAAGCGGCGGGTCCGGCGCGATTCCACCGGCTCGTCGCCGGGGCCGTCGGGCAGAAAGTCCGAGGGGAACAGTGCCTGAGTGCCGGCGACGCGGTTGCCCTCGATGCGGCCCGCCGCCTGGAACCGCAGGCCGCCGCCGAGCGCCAGTTCCTCGAACAGGTACGCGGCCTGCACCCGCGTGTCGGTCGGGCGCAGGAGGCCGCCCTCCGCCCCCGAGATCCGGAGCTTGCGCCGGTCGGCCTGGAAGCCGAACGAGCCGGTCAGCGTGCCGAACGCCGTCTCGACGGGGACGTGATCGAGTTCGATCCGCCCCTCGACCGCGCGGTTCTTGAACACCGCCTCAATGTCCTCGACGCCGTTCGGGCCGGTCCCGAACTCGTTGTGCCGGTAGTTCGAACCGCCGGCCCAGAAGCGGATCGCCGCGATGGGTCCCTCCAGCGGCCGATACTCGCCCCGGGCCTGGAGCTTGTCCTGCGTCGGGTCGAGGCGGGTGCGCTGCGCGGCCGAACCGAGGCCGGGAATGCCGTAGACGGAATCGAAGTGGCTGAAGGACAGCCCGACGAAGCCGCGATCGAACAGGTAGGACGTGCCGAAGGCGCCGCCCTGCGATTCGTTGAAGGAGTTGCGCTGGATGCCGAGCGGGGTGTTGTAATCGTCCGCCGCGCTCTTGAAGGCGTCTGCGTGGACCGCGACGTTGCCGCTGCCGGCATCGACCGTGGCCGCCACGTTGCGGCCGTTGTCGACGGCCGAATAGCCGGTCGTCACCCGACTCGCGATGCCGCCGACGGGGATGCTCGTCGGGATGCGGTTGTTCTCGACCGAGACGACGCCGCCGACCGCCTGGGAGCCGTAGCGCAGGCCGGCCGGCCCGCGGATCACCTCGATCCGGTCGTTGATCAGCGGGTTGATCGGCACGGCGTGGTCCTCGCCGAGATCGGACATGTCCTGCACGCCCGTGCCGTTCTCGAGGATGCGGACGCGGTGGTTGTCCAGGCCGCGGATGATCGGCCGCGAGGCGGAGCCGGGGGCGAAGGTCGAGGCGGACACGCCGGGCTTGTCGAACAGGGCTTCGCCCAGCGAGGTCGGCTGCGCCCGCGCCAGTTCGCTCGCGGGGACGACGGTTACCGTCGAGAAGCGGTCGGCCACGACCGGGAGGATGCCGGGCGGCGTGCCGTCGCCCGTGCGCCGGGCCGGCTTGTCCGCGGTCACGCTGATCTCCTCGAGGGAAACCTCTTCGGCCTGGGCCGGCAAGACCGCCAGACCGAGCACACCGATCCGCGCCCAGCGCCGAAAGCCATAGCGCACCCTCGACATAAGACCACTCACTCCGTTTTATAGCTCGTGCTATAATTCGGAGCTTGGCCGTTGTCGAGTCGGAATCGGGCGCTGTAGGGCTCGTGGCGGCCGGGCGGCCGAAGCAGGACGGGTCCCGAAACGCGAAGCGCGCCGCCCTCGGTGGAGGACGGCGCGCTCGACGTTTGTCAGTGGATGAAGCGGCTCAGTAATCCTGGGCTTCGGGCTCGACCAGGATCTCGCGTTTCCCTGCGTGGTTGGCGGGCCCGACGAGCCCCTCGGTCTCCATGCGCTCCATGAGCGAGGCGGCGCGGTTGTAGCCGATCTGCAGGCGGCGCTGGATGTAGCTCGTCGAGGCCTTCTTATCGCGCAGAACCACGGCGACCGCCTGCTCGTAGAGGTCGGCCCCCTCCCCGCCGCCGAACTGGCCGGCATCGAAGACCGGGCCGTCCTCGGACGCGGCGCCGCCGGAGGCAATCTCGCCCTCCTCCGCGGTCACGGCTTCGAGATAGGAGGGCCGGCCCTGGCGCTTGAGGTGGGCCACCACGCTCTCGACCTCGGAGTCCGAGCAGAACGGCCCGTGCACGCGGGTGGTGCGCCCGCCGCCGGCCATGAACAGCATGTCGCCCTGGCCCAGCAACTGCTCGGCGCCCATCTCGCCCAGGATCGTGCGCGAGTCGATCTTGCTCGTGACCTGGAAGGAGATGCGGGTCGGGAAGTTCGCCTTGATCGTGCCGGTGATGACGTCGACCGAGGGGCGCTGCGTGGCCATGATCAGGTGGATGCCGGCCGCGCGCGCCATCTGCGCGAGACGCTGGATCGCGCCCTCGATGTCCTTGCCCGCCACCATCATCAGGTCGGCCATCTCGTCGACCACGATCACGATGTAGGGCAACGGGTTGAGGTCCATGACCTCGTCCTCGTAGACCGCCTCGCCGGTGGAGCGGTCGAAGCCGGTCTGGACGGTCCGGGTCAGGGTCTCGCCGCGGGCGCGGGCCTCTTCGAGGCGCGCGTTGAAGCCGTCGATGTTGCGCACACCGACCTTGGACATCTTCTTGTAGCGCTCCTCCATCTCGCGCACGGCCCATTTGAGGGCGATGACCGCCTTCTTCGGATCGGTGACGACGGGGGAGAGCAGGTGCGGGATGCCGTCATAGACCGACAGTTCCAGCATCTTGGGATCGACCATGATCAGGCGGCACTCTTCGGGCTTGAGCCGGTAGAGCAGGCTGAGGATCATGGTGTTGATGGCCACCGACTTGCCGGAGCCGGTGGTGCCGGCCACCAGCAGGTGCGGCATGCGGGCCAGATCCGCGATGATGGGTTCGCCGCCGATGTTCTTGCCCAGACACAGCGCCAGCTTGTGCTTGGTCTCCACGAAATCCGCGGAAGCGAGAAGCTCGCGCAGAAAAACCGTCTCGCGCTTGGCATTCGGCAACTCGATGCCGATGGCGTTGCGGCCGGGGACCACGGCGACGCGGGCGGAGACGGCGGACATCGAGCGGGCGATGTCGTCGGCGAGCGCGATGACGCGGCTGGACTTGGTGCCCGGCGCCGGCTCCAGCTCGTAGAGGGTGACGACGGGGCCGGGGCGCACGGCGAGGATGTCGCCGCGCACGCCGAAATCCTGCAGCGTGGCCTCCAGCATGGTGGCGTTCTGCTCCAGCGCCTCGGCCGAGACCTCCGAACCCGGCGCCGCATCGCGCGGACGGGCGAGAAGTTCGAGGGCGGGTAGACGGTAATCGCCCGGTTCACGCCGGGGCTCGACCGGCCGCGGCCGCGCCGGCGCGGCCTGCGGCAGCGGGCGCGACACCCGCGAGGCCGGCTCGGTCGCCGGCTCGTCCTCCTCGGCGGGAGGGGCCGCAGCGCGGGGCGGCGTCGAGGGGGCAGGCGCGTCCTCGCCGGGCGCGTCGTCGAACAGCGGCTCGCGCCGGGCACCGGGGGCGGCCCGCTCGCGGGCCTCGGGCGCCCAGGGCGCCTCCTCCGGGTCCGTAAAGGCGCGGCGGGCGGCGAGCGCAGGCGAGGCGCCGGCATAGGCGAGATCCTCCGCCCGGTCGGCGGGCGCCTGCCAGGATTCGAGCCGGCCGCGGATCTTGGATCGGCCGCGCATGACCGCCTGCGCGAGGGCGCCCAGCGAGAGGATGCCGAGGCTCGGCTCGTCCGCGTCGTGGCGCTCGTCGTAGGCTGAGACGCGGGTGGAGCGGGCGGCGGGGCGCGGGGCGCCGTAGGGCGCCTCGTCCTCCTCCTCGAAGTCGGGCTTGGTCACCCGGCAGGCGGCGGTGAGGCTGAGGATGGCGATGCCCGCGAACAGAAAGCCGGCGAAGCTCGCGAGCGGCCCGATCAGCATCCGCGTGCCGGCAAGCAGCGCGTCGCCCGCCACGCCGCCCATGCCGGTGGGCAGCGGCCAGCGGGAGGTCGGCGGAAGGGCGCCCGCGACCGCGCTCACGCAGAGCACGCCGACGAACCAGAGGACCATGCGCAGGCCGCCATGCGGCAGGTCGCGCTCGCGCATCAGGCGGATGCCCCACAGGACGGGTGGAACCGCGAGCGCGATCGAGCCGAGGCCGAGGAGCTGCATGGCGAGGTCGGCCACGACCGCGCCGGGGCGCCCGAGCACGTTGTGGGCGCGCTGGTCGGTGGCGTGGTTGAGACTCGGATCGTCGATCGACCAAGTCGCCAGGGCGACCGTGAGCGCGACGGCGCCGGTGAAGAGGATCAGGCCGCCGCACTCCGTCAACCGCTTGGCCAGGAACGGCCGAAGACTGTCGACGAACGTGTCGTAGGGCGACGCGGAGCGGCGGAGGGAACGCATGCGCAAACCGGTCACGTGGCAACGGTCCGGTAAGGCTAACGCCGGGCGGTTAACGGGGGGCTAAGGAAACGCCCCCGCTCGACGAGGCCGGACTTTGCCTTGAAAACCCTCACGGAGACAATGGCTTGACGCGGGTGCCGCGAGGACATGAAACGCGAAAAGCCCCGGATCTCTCCGGGGCTCTCGCAGCGTCGCGGTGTCTTGCCGGCGAGCCGGCCGGGACGCCTCAGAAGGTGAAGCCGGTCTCGAGCAGGTAGCGCTCCTGCGACCGCTTGCTTCCGTCGCGGCCGAAGCCGAAGCCGGGGGTCACGTCGTAGGCCTGGACGGTCGCGAACTCGCCGCGGACGAAGTAGCGGTCCCAGGTGAAGGTCGGCGTGATGGTGAAGGAGAAGGCCGAGCTGCCCGGGCCGTAGAGGACGCTGGTCGAGCCGGAGCCCGAGAGAATCCCCGGCGTGCCGGACTGGGCGATGTATTCGAGACGGCCGGCGAGAGCGAAATTGTCGGTGAAGGTGTAACCGGCCAGGATCGCACCGCCCCAGGTCTCGGCGCCCGCGATCGGGGAGAAGTAGTTATCCTTCTGGGCGACGTTGGTATACTGGAAGTACGGCGTCACGATCCACGGGCCGTTGGCGTAGGTGTAGTTCACGCTGATGATGCTGCTGTTCTGCAGCGAGTTGATCGTCGCGAACTGGAAGCGCGGGCTGCGGGTCGAGGCGTCGAAATCGGCGAAGTGCGTGCCGCCGTTGATGCCGATCGTGTTCGAGTCGTCGAGCTTGTAGGTGGCAAAGCCCGTCACCCAGTTCAGCTCGCCGGAGTAGAAGCCGTCGGTCACGGCGAGCGAGGCGGCGAAGGGTCCGCTGGCGTAGTTCACCTGGACGCCTTGGTTGATGAAGTTCTCCTGGTTGAAGACCAGACCGCGGGAGATGTTCAGGTTCTGATAGGAGAACAGCAGCTCGGAGCCGATGTTGGTGAACATACGGCCGGCCTGGATCGACCACTCGTCGTTGATCTGCCACTTGCCGAAGGCCACCGGGATCGGGCCGAACAGCGATTCGGTCTGCTCGAAGGAGGAGTAGAGCGGCAGGCCGAGCGCCGGGATCGAGTAGAGGCCGGCATGGACGTAGAACTGGAGCGGGCCGTCGGCCTTCTGGATCCAGCCCTGGAGGTTCGAGAAGTCGACGCGGCCGAAGCGGTCCTGCTCACCGCCGGGCGACAGGATGCCGAAGGCGTTGGTTTGGGTGTAGGCGAAGCCCGTGATCGCGCCGCCGACATAGATGTCGCCGATGCCGGTGACGAAGCAGGCCGGGTTCGGATTGGCCTTGATGAGGCCGCCGAAGGTCGGGGTCGAGATCGCGGCCTTGCAGTGTTCTTCGACGATCACGGGCGCCCTGGCGGCAGGCATGTCGGCCGCGAGGACCGGCATGGTGGCGACGCTGGTGAAAGCCGCGCCCGCGGCCAGGATTTTGGTCTTGATCGTCATTGTGGTTCAGCCCCGCACTTCGATACGGCCAAGGTGCCGAACTCGGGCGTTCACCGCAAAATCAAGTTTTGCGCAATTGCCTAATTTAGGGGCAATTTTGCGCTGCGACAACCTTAGCCAGAAGATTGTTGCAAGAAGAGCACGCCGAAAATCCTGCCCCAGTCAATCGTCCCGCACGACGGACAGCATCTCTTCATCCCTTGTTAGGATCTCGGGCGCGGCAAAGCCGAACTGATCACGAAAAACGATCCGATGCCGTGGCATCCGGGGATCGTCGTCCATCCGCGATCCGCACACGAAAAGGGCCCCGGCGCGATGCGCCGAGGCCCCGTTTTGCAGCCTGCCCGGAGGGCGGCCCGGTTCTCAGTAGTTGTAGGCGCGCTCGCCGTGATCGGCGATGTCGAGACCCTCGCGCTCCTCCTCCTGCGTCACCCGCAGACCGATCGTCAGGTCGACGAGCTTGTAGAGGATCGCCGAGCCGATGCCGGACCACAGGATGGTGAAGCCCACCGCCTTCGCCTGGGTGATGACCTGGCTGACCATGTCGTAGGAGCCGAGGACGAGTTCACCGGGCTTGGTGGTGTAGTCGGGGATGCCGGCGCCGCCGAGGTCGGGCGAGACCAGGATGCCCGTGGCGATGGCGCCGATGATGCCGCCGACGCAGTGGACGCCGAACACGTCGAGCGAGTCGTCGTAGCCGAGCGCGTTCTTCACGGTCGAGCACATCACGAAGCAGGCGGCGCCCGCGACGAGACCGAGCACGATCGAGCCCATCGGGCCGGCGAAGCCCGCGGCCGGGGTGACGGCGACGAGGCCGGCGATGGCGCCCGAGAGCATGCCGAGCAGCGACGGCTTGCCCTTGGCGGCCCATTCCACGAACAGCCAGGAGACGGCCGCCGCGGCGGTGGCGACGAAGGTGTTGATCATGGCCACACCCGTGGTGCCGTTGGCCTCGAGGTTCGAGCCGGCGTTGAAGCCGAACCAGCCCACCCAGAGGAGCGAGGCGCCGATCGTGGTCATGGTCAGCGAGTGCGGGGCGAGCAGGTCGCGGCCGTAGCCGATGCGCTTGCCCAGCATCAGGCAGCCGACGAGGCCGGCGATGCCCGCGTTGATGTGCACGACGGTGCCGCCGGCGAAGTCGAGGGCGCCCCACTGGAACAGCTTGCCGGCATCGGCCAGCACGGCGTCGTAGTCGGCTTTCGCGGCGGCATTCGCCTCACCGCCCGCGGCGGCGAGCTTGCGCGCGGCGTCGGCGAAGACGTCCGGGCCACCCCAGTACCAGACCATGTGGGCCATCGGGAAATAGATCAGGGTGACCCAGAGGATGGTAAACACGACGAGCGCCGAGAACTTCATCCGCTCGGCGAAGGCGCCGACGATGAGGCCGGGGGTGATCATCGCGAACGTCATCTGGAAGCAGATGTAGACGTATTCGGGGATCACGACGCCGTTGGAGAAGGTGGCCGCCACCGAGTTGGCGTCGACGCCCTTGAGGAAGGCCTTGGAGAAGCCGCCGACGAAGTCGTTGAGACCGCCGCCGTTGGTGAAGGCGAGGCTGTAGCCGTAGGTGACCCACAGCAGGCAGACGATGCAGGCGATGGCGAAGACCTGGGTCAGCACCGAGAGCATGTTCTTGGTGCGCACGAGGCCGCCGTAGAACAGCGCCAGACCCGGAAGGATCATGAGCAGGACGAGGACGGTCGAGAGCAGCATCCAGGTGGTGTCGCCCTTGTTCGGAACGGGCGCGGCAGGCGCGGCCTCGACCGTTGGCCCCTGCGCCAGGGACGGCTCGACGAGGAGGAGGCCGAGCGCGGCCCCTCCCAGGCCGAGCGCGAGAAGGTTACGTAGTTTCATGGAGAGGAAGCTCCTGATCGCAAGGCGTCGAGCGTTGTGGAGAAAGGGTTGCGGCGCGGACGCGCCTCGCCGGATGGGATGAAGGTCCCGGTGACGGCGGCGGACGGGGCCGGCGCGGGAGAAAATCTCAGAGCGCGTCGGCGTCGGTCTCGCCGGTGCGGATGCGGACGGCCTTCTCGAGCGGCATCACGAAGATCTTGCCGTCGCCGATCTGGCCGGTGCGGGCGGCCCCCGCGATCGAGTCGATCACGCTGGTCACGAGGTCGGCCGAAACCGCCACCTCGATCTTGAGCTTGGGCAGGAAGCTCACGGCGTATTCGGCGCCGCGATAGATCTCGGTATGGCCCTTCTGCCGGCCGTAGCCCTTGACCTCGGTCACGGTCAGTCCGTGGACGCCGATACCGGTCAGGGCGTCGCGAACCTCCTCCAACTTGAACGGCTTGATGATCGCCATCACGATTTTCATGGGCGGCGCCCCCTTTGTTCAGCCTTCCCACCGCCGGCCGCGCACCGGCCGAGACCCAGCGGTTGCGCAGGATCGGAATGATCCTGCGACCGGGCGCCTTCATTCAAAGACCGTGCCAAGCGGAACCTTTTGCCGAGCCGCCCTTCTGCCCAGAACATAAGCGAGCGCTGGCCAGCATCCGGGCAGCAGGCGCGCGAAATATGCCTAACAAAAAGGCAATCAGACGCTTTCGGCGCCAGATTGCAGCTTGGCAGAGGGCTTCGGGCGAGCCTGCCCGAGGTCGATCACGTGCGGCGGCGGCGGATCAGACCTTCCTGCGCGACGGAGGCGACGAGGCGGCCCTGCTCGTCGTGGAAGGTGCCGCGGGCAAAGCCCAGGGCGCCGGAGGCGGTCGGACTGTCCTGCGAATAGAGCAGCCAGGAATCGGCCCGGAACGGGCGGTGCAGCCAGAGGGCGTGGTCGAGGCTGGCGGACTGGATCTCGGGGTCGAACACCGTGCGCCCGTGCGGGATCAGGGTCGCATCGAGGAGCGTCATGTCCGAGGCGTAGGCGAGCACCGCCCGGTGGATCGCGGGATCGTCCGGCAGGGCCTTCGTCGTGCGCATCCAGACATGGTAGCGGCCGGGCCTCGGCGTGCGGTCGCGGTAGCGCTCGGTCTCGACGGGGCGCAGCTCGATCGGCCAAGCCTGGGTGAAGTAGGCCAGCATCGGCTCAGGCACGATGGTCCCCTCCTCGCGGGCGAGGGTGCGCGCATCGGCCAGCGAATCCGGTCCCGGCACGTCGGGCCGCTCGGCGGCGTGCTCGACGCCCGCCTCCGCCTCGTGGAAGGACACGGACATGGCGAAGATCGCCCGCCCCTTCTGGACCGCCTTGACCCGGCGGGTGGTGAAGCTGCCGCCGTCGCGGATGCGCTCGACCTCGTAGACGATCGGAATCGACGGGTCGCCGCCGAGCAGGAAGTAGGCGTGCAGCGAGTGGGGCGGGCGCGCCGCCTCCACCGTGCGGGAGGCGGCGACCAGCGCCTGTGCCACCACCTGCCCGCCGAACACCCGCGGCCAGCCGATCCGGGGGCTGACGCCCCGGAACAGATCCGTCTCCAGACGTTCCAGATCGAGGATCGCGAGGAGCGCGTCGACGGGATCGGGCATGAGGGCTTCGCTGCGGCTTTCGAGACGGATCGGCGCACGCCCCCGGGCGAGGCGGCACGCGGGGGAGATAGCAGCCCGGCCGCGCGCTGCCACGCCGGGCTCGCCGTCCTCCGACCTCGCCGAGCCGATCCTGTCGCTGATCGTGCCGGCCGCGACGGGATGCGGGCGGGCGGCAAGCAGGCTATCAGAGGCCCCCGCCGTGCCGCCCGCGCGGACCTCAGGCCGGGATCGGAGGGAGAAGGAGGCGTCATGAGCGCAACGGATCATCCTCCCCGGGGCCGCCGCGCCGGGAGCCGCAGCCTGCTCGTGGCCGGCGCGGGCATCGCCAGCCTCACCCTCGCCGTCGCCCTGAAGCGGGCGCATGGGCCCGCTCTCGACGTGATCGTCTGCGATCCCGGGCTGGAGGCGGGCGCCGGGCGCCATCGCGGGCGCGCCTACGCCGTCGCGGCGGGACCGCGCCGGATGTACGAACAGCTCGGCCTGTGGCCCCGGATCGCAGCGGCGGCGGAGCCGATGCGCCGCCTCGTCATCAGCGACAGCCGCGTCGGCGATCCGGTGCGCCCGGTCTTCCTCACCTTCGGCGACGGAACCGAGGCGCGCGGCGAAGGCGAGCCCTTCGCCCACATGGTCGAGGCCGAACCCCTGGTCGGCGTGCTGCTCGACGCGGCCCGCGAGGCGGGGGTGCGCCTCGTCGCGGCGGGCGTGCGCGCCGCCGTGCCGGGCCCCGGCGCGATCCGGGTCAGCCTGAGCGACGGGAGCGAGTCCAGCGTCGTCCTGGTGGTCGCCGCCGACGGCGCGCGTTCGGCCCTGCGCGAGGGCGCGGGCATCGGCTGGGTCGGCTGGTCCTACCCGCAATCGGGCATCGTCGCGACGATTCAGCACGCGCGCGACCACGAGGGCCGGGCCTTCGAGCACTTCCTGCCGAGCGGCCCCTTCGCGATCCTGCCGCTCGCGGCGGGCGGCGAACTCGGCCACCGTTCCTCCATCGTCTGGACCGAGCGCAGCGCCGACGTGCCGGCCCTGCTCGGCGGGGACGCCGCCGAGACGCTGGCCGAGATCGAGCGCCGGTTCGGAGCGGAACTCGGGCGGATCGCGCTGGAGCACGGCCCGAGCGCCCACCCGCTCCATCTCGGCATCGCCCGCAGCTTCCGGGCGCCCCGCCTCGCCCTCCTGGGGGATGCCGCCCACGTCATCCATCCGCTGGCGGGCCAGGGGCTCAATCTCGGCCTTGCCGGTGCCGCCGCCCTCGCGGAGGCGGTGACCGGCGCCCTGCGGCTCGGGCTCGATCCCGGCGCGGACGCGGTGTTGCGCGACTACGAGCAGGCCCGCCGGTTCGACACGGTGGCGATGGCGGCGGCGACCGACGGGCTCAACCGCCTGTTCTCCAACGACAGCCTGACCTTGCGCCTGACCCGCGATTTCGGGCTGGGCCTCGTCGACCGGATGCCGGGTCTCAAGCGCTTCTTCATCGGGCAGGCCTCGGCTCTGCGGGGGCAGACCCCGCGGCTGCTGCGGGGCGAGGCTCTGTAGAAGCCGATTGACGGTCGGCGCAGCCTGCAAGCCTTCCCGAGAGGGCGGATCGCAGAGCGGCTCGGGTCACGATGAGCGACGCCACACCCGCCCTGGCCGCCCTCGTGCGACAGCTCCGCCGTCCGCTTCGAAGACAGAGGCGACGGCGGCAACGAAGGGAGGCGGCCTGCCGAACCGCCCCCCTCATGAGTTACGGTACGCCGATCACCTTGACTAAGATCATGGCTTTCACGCCAGCAAGAACCAGAATGAGCGACGAAATCACCGCTACATCGATTTTCGAAAAACTGCGCGAGAACATGCGGTTACTCACCGATTTCATCGTACGTGCCTCCATCCGCCGAACTCGATCTCGCATAGTTTATGTATGAGAGACTGAAGAGGATGAGACCTGACAGCAACGGCATCGTGGTAGGATAAAGCATGTGTCCTCGTGGTGCGCGATAGCCAAGCTTTCGGGGCGGCGATACTGGCATAAGCTCCCATGAGCACAATTGCACTCAGCGCAACCTAGTCATGAAGGATTAAGTCGGACGCAGACGCCTGCGGGCAATCCCGACTGCGCGGACCAGAAAGTTAATCCGATCATTTTAATCCGTAATATATATTTTTTATTTGAAGGATTAATTGCAAATCGGTCATTATAGAAAATTTATACCGCTGGTATATTGTACACCTGACATCGTTATGCATGATGCCGTTTGGGTAACATCAGAAACGACTAGGGAGTAACCGGATGGATAACCAACCGGCCGAGCCGCACGCGCATATGGATGCGCCTTCCGCCAAATGGTGGCAACTCGCCTTCGGCGTGCTGTGCATGGCCATGATCGCCAACCTTCAGTACGGCTGGACCCTGTTCGTCGATCCCATCGACGCCCAGCACCACTGGGGCCGCACCGCGATCCAGTTCGCCTTCACCATCTTCGTGGCCACCGAAACCTGGCTCGTGCCCATCGAGACCTGGTTCGTCGACCGCTACGGACCGCGCATCGTGGTCTGCTTCGGCGGCGTGATGATCGCCCTGTCCTGGACCCTCAACGCCTACGCCGATTCCCTCTTCCTGCTCTACGCGGCCGCCGTCATCGGCGGCATCGGCGCGGGCTCGGTCTACGGCACCTGCGTCGGCAACGCCCTCAAGTGGTTCCCCGATCGCCGGGGACTGGCCGCGGGCGCGACCGCGGCGGGCTTCGGCGCCGGCGCGGCGATCACCGTGATCCCGATCGCCAACATGATCGCGTCGAGCGGCTACGCCCAGGCCTTCCTCGTCTTCGGCCTCGGGCAAGGGCTCGTCGTCGTCCTGCTCTCGTTCCTGCTGCGCAAGCCCACCGTCGCCGTGCCGGTCCGGCGCAAGAACCTGCGCCTGCCCCAGACCAAGATCGACCGCAGCCCGCGCGAGGCGGTGCGCACGCCCGTGTTCTGGACGATGTACGCCCTGTTCGTGATGGTCGCCTCCGGCGGCCTGATGGCGGCGGCGCAGATCGCCCCGATCGCCCACGACTTCCAAGTGGCCGGCGTGACGATGAACCTGTTCGGGCTGCAGATGGCGGCGCTGACGCTGGCGATCTCGCTCGACCGCATCTTCGACGGGTTCGGCCGGCCGTTCTTCGGCTGGGTCTCGGACAACATCGGCCGCGAGAACACGATGTTCATCGCCTTCACCATCGCGGCGGCAGCCTGCATCCTGCTGCTGGGCTACGGACGCAACCCGGTCGTGTTCGTGCTGAGCACGGCGATGTATTTTGCCGTGTTCGGCGAGATCTACTCGCTGTTCCCGGCGACCTGTGGCGACACCTTCGGTTCGAAGTACGCGGCGAGCAATGCCGGGCTTCTCTACACGGCCAAGGGAACGGCGGCCTTCCTCGTGCCCTTGGCCAGCGTTCTCTCGTCGGCCTATGGCTGGTCGGCGGTGTTCGGGCTGATCATCGCCCTGAACATCTCGGCCGCGGCCCTGGCCGTCTTCGTGCTGAAGCCGATGCGGCGGCGCTACCTCGCCGCGGAGGCCGAGATCGCCGAGGAGGCCGAGGCACACAAGGTCAAGCTTGCCTAAATCCAAGATCGAGGACACCTTGGTTTTCGCCCGCCGCCCGTTATCCGGGCGGCGGGCGGAATGATTGTTACATCGGCTCTGCGATCGAATTGCGTCGTGCGCGGCCTTGCGATTTCGCGAAGACGCTGCACGTTCATGAAGTGAGGTTGTCGAACGGGAAGCGGGCCACGCCTCCGTGACCGGGCATCGACCTTGATCTTCGAACGGGACGCATCGCGATCTCCGACGATCCGGGGGGAAGAAGAAGATGACAGCCACGCTGCCGGAAGGTGCCAGACCGGGGGACATCGTCACGCCGGACGGCAAGATCCTCTGCCGCGACCATGAGCTTCACGAGTTCGGCTACTTCACCGTGACCTACGAGCAGGCGCAGGTGGCGCGGGAGCACGGCTGGGGCTGCCGGGCCGGCGTCGTTCTGGACGGGGAGCATTCCGACGAGTGGAGCTGGTCCTATGCCGAGGAAGAGCGGCGCCTCGCGCTGGAGAACGACGAGACCCCGCCTCTCGTCCGGATCTACCGCGAGCCGCCGGCCTCCTGTCCGATCGAGACGCCCCTCTCCTGCCGCCTCGGGGATCGATAGCCTCCGGCCGGGACGCAGCGCCAACGACCGGAAGCGGACGCTTTCATCCGATCACCGCGAGCGGGACCGGATGAAAGCGCGCACGCGAACCGTTGTCCCGTTGTCGTCAGGGCTCTCATGGGCCCATTTCAGCGCAAGCTGGCGACAGGCGGACCGGTCGGGCCCCCAAGCGGACCGGTCCGCCACCTGCGCCGCAGCCACGGCCCGTCGGCAGGCCGGCAATGCAGGGCGGAGCCCGAAACGGACCATCCGACGCGAACGCCGGCCCCGCGCGGGCGATCCTGCGGGAGCGGGCCGGCGCGACAGCCGCCCCTGCGCCGAAATCCGGCGGCGTCAACGGCCATTTGCGGCCACCCGGTTTTTCGTTCATGAAGCGGCACCGCGCGCCGGGTGCCCTCGCACCGGCCCATCCGCCGCCCGACCGCATCGGGATTTTTGAAAAACCCCGGGATCTCGACCTCATGGCTACACCGGATTTCGACCTCGGCGACATCAAGCGCCGCATGCAGGGCGCCGTCTCCTCCCTGAGCAAGGATCTGGGATCGCTGCGCACCGGACGCGCCACGCCGAGCCTGCTCGACCCGATCCAGGTCGAGGCTTACGGCGCCTCGATGCCGATGGCGCAGGTCGCCACGGTGAGCGTGCCCGAGCCGCGCCTGCTCTCGATTTCGGTCTGGGACCGCTCGATGGTCACCAACGTCGAGAAGGCGATCCGCGAATCCGATCTCGGCCTCAACCCGATGACCGAGGGCCAGACCATCCGCCTGCGCATCCCCGAGATGAACGAGCAGCGCCGCAAGGAGATGGTCAAGGTCGCCCACAAATACACCGAGGAGGCCCGCGTGGCCGTGCGCCACGTGCGCCGGGACGGGCTCGACATCCTCAAGAAGCTGGAGAAGGACGGCGCCATCAGCGAGGACGACGAGAAGCGTCAGGCCGGCGAGGTCCAGAAGGCCACCGACGACGCCATCGCCGAGATCGACGGCGTGCTGGCCTCCAAGGAAAAGGAGATCATGCAGGTCTGAGACCCCCGGACCTGCATCGAGGACGTAAAGACGGGTGGGGCCGCGCCGGGCCGCGGCAGCGAGAGGGAGGCTGCGTTGGTTCGCTCGGAAGGCGCGCGGCAGATCGGGGAGGCGGGCGAGCCCGCGCCCGACGGTGCGGCGCTGCCGGCACCGCGGCACGTCGCCATCATCATGGACGGCAACGGCCGCTGGGCCGCGCGCCGGGGGCTGCCCCGCTTCGAGGGTCATCGCCGGGGCGTCGAGGCCGTTCGCCGCGCCGTGCGCTCCGCGATCAGCCTCGGGATCGGCTACCTCACGATCTACAGCTTCTCCTCCGAGAACTGGCGCCGCCCGCCCTCCGAGATCTCCGAGCTGATGGGCCTGCTCAAGCTGTTCGTGCGCGGCGACCTCGCCGACCTGCACGCCCACAACGTGCGCGTCCGGGTGATCGGCGACCGGACGGACCTCTCGACCGACATCGCCGGCCTGCTCGACGAGGCCGAGACCCGCACCCGCGCCAACACGGGCCTGACGCTCGTCGTCGCCTTCAACTATGGCGGGCGCCAGGAGATCGTCCGGGCGGTTCAGCGCATCGCCAGCGCCGTGGCGGAGGGGCGCCTGCGGCCCGACGAGATCGGGCTGCCCACCGTCACGGACGCCCTCGACACCGCCGGCATCCCCGACCCAGACCTCGTGATCCGCACCTCCGGCGAACAGCGCCTCTCGAACTTCCTGACCTGGCAGACGGCCTATGCCGAGTACGTCGTCGCGCCGGGCTTCTGGCCGGATTTCGACCACGAGGCCTTCCTCGCCGCCATCGGCGAGTACCACCGCCGCGACCGCCGCTTCGGCGGCCTGAGCGCGGGAGCCGGCTGATGGCGGGGAACGAAGCGGCGCGGCCCGCGCAGCGGGCGCCGTTCGCGACCCGCGAGTTCGGCCTGCGGGTGGCTTCCGCGCTGGTTCTCGGAGCGGCCGTGCTCGGCGCCCTCGTCGTCGGCGGATGGGCCTTCGCCCTCGTCTGGCTCGTGGCCGGAACCGTCGGCGCCGCCGAATGGCTCGCCATGACCCGCTCCGAGCCGCTCCTGCCCCTGCTCGGTCTCACCGGCGCGACGCTGCTCGGCCTGCTCGCCGCCCTTCTGCTCGGCGCGCCCGCCTGGGCGCCGATCCTGATCCTGATCCTCGGCGCGATCGGCCTCCTCGCCCTCGGGCGCGGCCCCACCCGGCGCAAGGCGGTCTGGGGCCTCCTCGGCGCGGCGGTGATCGCGGTCGTTCCGACGCTGCTGCGCCTCGATCCCGGCATCGGCATCGTCGGCCCCGCCTGGATGTTCGCGGTGGTCTGGTCCACCGACAGCGTGGCCTACTTCACCGGCCGCCTGATCGGCGGGCCGAAGCTGATGCCGCGGGTGAGCCCGAAGAAGACGTGGTCGGGCGCGCTCGGGGGCCTTGCCGCCGGCATCCTCGGCGGTACCGCGACGGTGCTCGCCGCCCGGAGCCAGGGCTGGAGCGCCCTGCCCGATCTTCCCCTCTTCGCCGTCGCCGCGCTGAGCGGGCTGGCCTCGATCCTCTCGCAGGGCGGCGACCTCGTCGAATCCGGCCTCAAGCGCCGCTACGGCGTGAAGGATTCCGGCCGCTCGATCCCCGGCCATGGCGGCGTCATGGACCGGCTCGACGGATTCTTCGCCGTGGCGGGGCTCGCCGGCCTCTGTCTCGCCGCCCTGCGGCTCCTGAATGCCTGAACGGAAGTCAGCCCCGTGAGTCTCACCGTCACCGTCCTCGGCGCCACCGGTTCGATCGGCCGCTCGACCACGGATCTCCTCACCCAGCATGCCGGCCGCTTCCGCGTCGGCGCCCTCGTCGGCGGCCGGGATGCCGCGGCGCTCGCACGCCTCGCCCGGGAGATGAAGCCGGACTTCGCCGCCCTCGCCGACGCGAGCGCCGGCCCGGCTTTGGCCGAGGCGCTGTCCGGCTCCGGCATCCCGAACGGGGCCGGCGAGAACGCGGTGCTGGAGGCGGTCGCCCGCGAGGCCGACATCGTCGTCGCGGCGGTGAGCGGGGCGGCGGGCCTGAAACCCACCCACGCGGCCCTGCGGCTCGGGCGCACCATCGCGCTCGCCAACAAGGAGAGCCTGGTCTGCGCGGGCGATGCCTTCATGCGCGACGCGCAGCGCTACGGCGCCCGCATCCTGCCGGTGGATTCCGAGCACAACGCGCTGGCCCAGGCCATGGGCGACGGGCGCGTCGCCGACATCGCCCGGATGACGCTGACCGCCTCGGGCGGTCCGTTCCGCACCTGGACCCGCGAGCGCATCGCCGCCGCGACCCCGACCGAGGCCGCCGCCCACCCGACTTGGTCGATGGGCATGAAGATCAACATCGATTCCGCCTCCCTGATGAACAAGGGGCTGGAGTTGATCGAGGCCCACCACCTCTTCGCCATCGAGGCGGCGCGGCTCGACGTGATCGTCCACCCGCAATCGATCGTGCACGGGCTGATCGCGTGGCGCGACGGCGCGGTGACGGCGGGGCTCGCCATGCCCGACATGCGCGTGCCGATCGCCCACTGCCTCGGCCTCGGCGACCGCCTGGAGATCGCCCGCGGCCGCCCGCTGGATCTCGCCGCCACCGGCAGCCTCACCTTCGAGCCCGCGGACGAGGCCCGCTTCCCCTGCCTGCGCGTCGCCCGCGCGGCGCTCGCCGAGGGCGGTGCGGCGCCGACCGTGATGAACGCCGCCAACGAGGTCGCGGTCGCCGCCTTCATCCGCGGCGCGATCCCGTTCTACGGCATCGCCGAACTCGTGGAGCGCGCGGTCGAGCACTTTGCGGGCGAGCACCGCCGCGCCCCGGAGGATGTCGAGGAGGCGCTCGCCATCGATGCGCAGGTCCGGGCCTGGAGCCTGGAGGCCGTGCCGGCCGCCCGCGCCGCCGGGTAGGCCGCCCGCGTTAACCCTTACAGAGTCTTGTCGGGGACGGCGGGGGCCGGATTGCCGGCGGAACGCGCGATTAGATCTCGCGCTCGCACGTGGGGCGTGCGACGATCCGCGTCTTGCAGGCCCCGGGGCCGCCCTGTCAGGGCGAATGGCGCCGGCAATGAATCCGATCGCGACGCATGATCGGACCGGTGTGATGGTCGCGGCCTAAAGGGATGGCGGCAATGGATTTCTTGAGCAGCATGGGCGGGAACGCGGCCGGTTTCTTCGGCGCGGTGATCCCGTTCCTGTTCGTGCTGACCATCGTCGTGTTCGTGCACGAGATGGGTCACTTCCTGGTCGGGCGCTGGTGCGGGGTCGGCGTCACCGCCTTCTCCATCGGCTTCGGCCCGGAACTCGTCGGCTTCACCGATCGGCGGGGCACCCGCTGGAAGCTCTCGGCCATCCCGCTGGGCGGCTACGTGAAGTTCGTGGGCGATGCCAACGGCGCCAGCGTGCCCGACCCCGAGGCGGTCGCCCGCATGGACCCGCACGAGCGGGCGGTCAGCTTCCCGACCCAGCCGGTGGCCAAGCGCGCGGCCATCGTCGCCGCCGGCCCGATCGCCAACTTCATCCTGGCGATCGCCGTTTTCGCCGGCGCGATCTACGTCAACGGCCGCCTCGAGACGCCGGCCCGCGTCGAGGCGGTGCAGCCGGGCAGCGCCGCCGCCCGCGCCGGCTTCCAGCCCGGCGACGTGATCCGCGCGATCGACGGCACCCCGGTCGCGACCTTCGGCGAGATGCAGCGCGTCGTCTCGGCCGCCGCCGGAAGCTCCCTCGCGGTGACGGTGGAGCGCGCCGGCCAGGAGCAGACCCTGACCGCCGTGCCCGACATGATCGACGAGCGCACGCCCTTCGGCCGCCACCGCTTCGGTCGGCTCGGCATCAACGGGCCGAACGCGAGCGCGGCCAAGCTCGTGCATTACGGCCCGCTCGACTCCCTCAAGCTCGGCACCTTCGAGACCGCCTTCGTGGTGGAGCGCACCTTCGACTACATCGGCAAGCTCGTCACGGGACGCGAATCCGCCGACCAGCTCTCCGGGCCGATCGGTATCGCCCGGGTCTCGGGCGAGGTCGCGCGGGTCGGCGGCGTCGGCGGCCTGATCGGCCTGATCGCGCTCCTGTCGGTCTCGATCGGACTGCTCAACCTGTTCCCGATCCCGCTGCTCGATGGCGGCCACCTGCTCTTCTACGCCTTCGAGGCGGTGCGCGGACGCCCCCTGAGCGAGCGGGCGCAGGAGATCGGCTTCCGCATCGGGCTCGCCTTCGTGCTGGTTCTGATGCTGTTCGCCGCCTGGAACGACATCCTCAATCTCGGGGCCTCGCTGAGCCAGCGCGGCACCTGAGCCGGGGCACGCCCCTCCCCCGAATCGACGGCCCGGCGCATGCGCCGGGCCGTTCTCGTTGAGGGTTAACGACACCTTTCGACGATCCGGACAGGAGCCGGAAAGACGTGGTTCGAACCATATTTACGCCCTATTCACCCTAATCTGAGATCGTCCGAAACGGACCTTCTCCGTTAAGTGGCGCGAAGGCCACGACCCCTCAAAATCCCTGAATGTCGGACGACGCCTGCGTTTGCTTCGCAGGGGAATCCCGATAGAAGCGTGGCTGGGACCAGAGGGCGGCACGTCCTAAGGACGGCCGCCTGCGGGTGCGAACCCGTGCTGAGAAAAAAGAGACGGGCGATTACATGATGTCGATGACGGGAAAGCGCCGGCGAAAGTCGGCGGAGCGGGCCATCGTTCTGGTCGCGACCGCCGCCGGCGTGATCCTCGGCAGCGCCGCCGCGCAGGCCCAGCAGATCGTCGTTGAAGGCAACAAGCGGGTCGATTCCGACACGATCCGCTCCTACGTCACCGGCACCGCCTCCGGCTCACCCGAGGAGGCCCGGCGCAACCTTCTCTCCACCGGCCTCTTCTCCGACGTGCAGGTCTCGGCGCGCGGCGGCACCACCCTGGTGCGCGTGCGTGAGAACAGCGTCGTCGGCCGCGTCTTCTTCGAGGGCAACAAGAAGGTCGAGAAGGCCACGCTCGAGAGCGTGGTGGAGTCCAAGGAGCGCGGCGCCCTCAGCCAGGCCGTCATCGCCGCGGACGTGGAGCGCATCCGGGACGTCTACAAGCGCTCGGGTCGCGGTACCGCCAAGGTCAGCTCCCGCCTCGTCGACCTGCCGAGCGGCCGCTCCGACGTCATCTTCACCATCGACGAAGGCGACAAGACCGGCATCCGCGCCATCAACTTCGTCGGCAACAGCGTCTACTCGGAATCGACCCTCAGGGGGCTGATGTCCTCCTCCGAGATGAACTTCCTCTCGTTCATCAAGACCTCCGACGTCTACGATCCCGATCGCATCTCCGCCGACCTCGACGTCGTGCGCCGCTACTACCTCAAGAACGGCTACGCCGATTTCCGCGTCGTCAACGCCGATGCCCGCTACGTCGAGGCCGGCGAGGAGACCGGCTGGGTCATCACCGTGACCGTCGAGGAAGGCCAGCAATACACCGTCGGCGCGGTCGCCGTGGATCCGCGCATCCCCGGCGTCGACCGCGAGGCCCTCGACGGCCAGATCCGCGCCCAGGTCGGCGACGTGTACAACGCCGAGGACGTGGAGAAGTCGCTCGTCGGCGTGACCAACGAGGTCAACCGCCAGGGCTTTCCGTTCGCCCAGGTGCGCCCGACCGGCCAGCGCGACCGCGCCACCCATCAGGTCTCCCTCGGCTTCGTGGTCGAGGACGGCCCGCGCGTCTACGTCGAGCGCATCAACATCCGCGGCAACACCCGGACCCGCGACTACGTCATCCGGCGCGAGCTCGACCTGACCGAGGGCGATGCCTACAACCGCGTCCTCGTGGACCGCGCCGAGCGCCGCCTGAACGGCCTGGGCTTCTTCAAGAAGGTGCGCTTCTCCAACGAGCCGGGCTCGGCGCCGGACCGGGTGGTCGTGAACATCGATGTCGAGGATCAGCCCACGGGTTCGTTCTCGGTGGCGGGCGGCTACTCCACCCAGGACGGCATCATCGGCGAAGTCTCGGTCTCCGAGTCGAACTTCCTCGGCCGCGGCCAGTACGTGCGCGTCGCCGCCCAGGGCGGCCAGTACGCCAAGGGCTTCGACTTCTCCTTCACGGAGCCGTACTTCCTCGGCTACCGCCTCGCGGCGGGCTTCGACGCCTTCTACAAGTATTCCGACCTGACCCGCTTCTCGCGCTACGAGACCACGGTCTACGGCGGCCAGCTCCGCGTCGGCCTGCCGATCACCGAAGAGTTCGGCGTCACCTTCCGCTACTCGCTCTACAACACCGAGCTGCGGGTGCCGAACACCATCAAGCGGCCCTACAACGACTGCTCGGTGCCGATCCCCGGCTACACCCGCGGACAGGACGGCAATCCGGTGACCTCCGTCGGTCAGACGGCGCTGTACCCGGAATGCGCCTTCGACGGCGAAGCCTCGATCGCGCTCAAGGGCGCCCAGGGCTCGACCCTGACCTCGCTCGCGGGCGTCACGCTGGCCTACTCGACCCTCGATAACCTGCAGCGGCCGACCAACGGCTTCTACGCCGAGGTCAAGCCCGACATCGCCGGCATCGGCGGCGACTCGAAGTTCTTCCGCGTGACGGGTGACGCCCGCTACTACAAGGAGCTGTGGGAGGACGTCGTCGGCTTCGTGCGCCTGCAGGGCGGCCACATCTCGGCGCTCGACAACAACCCGCTGCGCATCACCGACCAGTTCTTCCTCGGCCCGTCGCTCGTCCGCGGCTTCGCTCCGAACGGCCTCGGCCCGCGCGACATCGGCATCGCCGACGCCCGCTCCAACGCCATCGGCGGCACGACCTACTTCGGCGCCACCGTCGAAGTTCAGTTCCCGATCTGGGGCCTGCCGAAGGATCTCGGCCTGAAGGGCGCCGTGTTCGCCGATGCCGGTACGCTGTTCGGCTACGACGGCCGCCGCACCTTCGACCTGAACCGCGACAGCATCATCAACGGCTTCGCACCGGGATCGGGCTGCAACTACACGAACTTCGGCGCCGGTGCGATCCGGGTCGAGCCCGAGTGCGTGAACGTGCGCGACAAGCCGACGATCCGCTCCTCGGTCGGTGCCTCGATCCTGTGGAACTCGCCGCTCGGCCCGATCCGCTTCGACTACGCCTACGCTCTGTCCAAGGACGAGGGTGTCCAGACGGCGCTCGGCAAGGTCGGCAAGGACCAGCTCCAGGCGTTCCGCTTCTCCGGCGGCTCGCGCTTCTGATCCGGGGCGGCTCGCCGGAGCCGCCTCACCCGACGGCCCCTCGCGAGCCGTGCCCGACCGTCCTGCGGTCCGGCACGGCTCTTTTCTTTTTCGTCCCGGCGGACTTCTTCGCCCCCGAGGCAGTGCCCGCTCCGGCGAAGAGCGCTATAGCGGCGCCCGAACCCATTTCTTCGCGGCACGCTCAGCCTCATGTCAGATCCCGTCTTCATCGCGCCGAAAGCCGGCCTGACCCTCGGCGCCGTTGCCGAGGCCTGCGGCGTCTCGCTCCCCGAAGGAGCCGACCCGTCGCAGCCGGTGAGCGGGGCCGCCCCCCTCGAAACCGCGGGGCCGACCGAACTCGCCTACATGGACAATGCCCGCTACGGCGAGGCACTGGCCGGCACGCGGGCGCTGGCCTGCCTCGTCTCGCCGCGGTTCGCCGCCCGCGTTCCGGCCGGCACGGTCGCCCTCGTCACCCGCGACCCCTACCGCGCCTATGCCGGGCTGCTCGCCCGTCTCTACGAGGAGGCGATGCGCCCGCGCTCGCTCTTCTGCGCCGACGGCGTCTCGCCGGGCGCGCATGTTCACCCGCAGGCGCGGCTCGAGGACGGCGTGCGCGTCGATCCGGGCGCGGTGGTCGGCCCCGGCGCGGAGATCGGCTCGGGAACGGTGCTGGGCCCCAACGCGGTGATCGGCCCGAACGTGCGGATCGGGCGCGACTGCTCAGTCGGCGCGGGCGCGACCCTGACCCACGCGCTGGTCGGCAACCGCGTCATCGTCCATCCCGGCGCCCGGATCGGCCAGGACGGGTTCGGCTTCGCCATGGGCCCCGGCGGCCATATCAAGGTGCCGCAGGTGGGCCGCGTCATCGTTCAGGACGATGTCGAGATCGGCGCCAACACCACGATCGACCGGGGCGCCTCCCGCGACACGGTCATCGGCGAGGGCACCAAGATCGATAACCTCGTGCAGATCGCCCACAACGTGGTGATCGGCCGCCACTGCGTGATCGTCTCGGGTGTCGGCATCTCCGGCTCGACCACGCTGGAGGATTACGTCGTGCTCGGGGGGCAGGTCGGCGTCGTCGGCCACCTGCGCATCGGCATGGGCGCGCAGATCGCCGGCTCCTCCAACGTCAACCGCGATGTGCCTCCCGGCTCGCGCTGGGGCGGCACCCCGGCCAAGCCCGTGCGCACGTGGTTTCGCGAGATGACGACGCTGGCCCGGCTCGCCGAGCGCGGGGGCAAGGACGAGGCGGAGGGGTGACGTCAGGGCGCTGCCCTGAAACCCGCCGGAGGGCTGGCCCTTCGGGAACCCGGGACCGGACGCGCGTTCACGCCCCCTCGAACAGATTCCGGATCTGCAGCGAAGCGGCCCAGTGCTCGATGCGGTGGCAGGTCAGGCTCGCGCGCGGCTGCGCCCGGTAGATCGCGAGGCTTTGTTCGACGAAGGCGGGCAGGCCCAGCGTCTCGGGCGGCGCCCCTCTGCGCTGGCGGCGCTTGAACACCGTCGAGCCCGGCACGCCGTAGAGCGTCGCCACCGGCGGGTAGACCGGCCAGATCGCATCGTCGAGGAGCGCGTCCGGCGCGTAGGCCTCGACCGGAACGGCCCTGGCCGCGACGCCCGCCTCGCGCAGCAGCCGCGCGGCGATGTCGCCGAGCACCGCCAGACGCGGGTGGTTGATGTTGTGCATGAACAGGCCGGTGCGCGACCAGCGCAGCAACTCCGCCGACAGGTCGAAGCCGATCGCCCGGCTCGACGCGATCAGGTCCGCGGCGGCGATGTCCCAGGCATTGAGGTAGCCGAGCCCCGCAAGGACCTCCTCCCGGAACAGATCGACGATCCGCTCGGCCGGGAGCCCTTGCAGGAAGCCGAACAGGGCGATCGCGGAATGATAGGTGCCGAGGGGGGACGGCACGAGCCGCACCCGCGCCACCGTGGCCAGATCGCCGACATAGACCGCATCCGGATGGAAGGCGGTGAAGACGATCGACGGGAAGAGCCGCATCCGCGGCAGCAGGGCTTGCAGGGCCTCCGAGCCGCCCTCGGGGAAGAAACCCGCCGGGAAGGGCTGGGAGAAGACGTGGTCGAAGGCGCCGAGATCGGCGGCGAAGGCGTCGAGGCTGCGGGCCTGCCAGCCCAGCGACGCCATCGGGATCAGCCGCAGCCGCGCACCCGGCGCGAGGATGCGCAGGGCATCGGCGACGCCGCGGGCCTGACAATTGCCGATCACGGCGATGCGCGGACCGTGGAGACCGCTCTCGTCCGCCCCGCGGCGCCCAAGGCCGGGCACGCTCCCGAGCAGGCGGGAAAGCCGGAACGCCAAGGCGGCGGGCCTATTCGCGCCGCAGCAGGCGGTCGACGACGAGGTCGGACCAGACGCCGGCGCGGAAGCTTCGCGTCAGCGCCTGCGGGTCGTAGCTGTGCTCGACCCAGTCGAGGAAGCTCTGCCCCCGGGCCTCGCCCTCGCGCAGGTACAGGGCGAAGAAGGCATCGAGGATGCCGGTCTTGGCGAAGCGGAAATGGCCGTAGCGCGGCGAGAGCTGGCGCAGGGCCTCCCGCACCGGCCGGTCCTCGTGCAGGATCAGGAACAGGGTGGCGGCCAGTCCCGCCCGGTCCGCGCCGGACTTGCAGTGCATCACCGCCGGGTACTCGATCCCCGCGAAGAACGCCTTGGCGGCCAGCAGCGTCTCGCGGGAGGGCGCCTCGCGGGAGCGCAGCACGAACTCGACCAGGGTGAGCCCCTGCCGCTCGCAGGCCTCCCGCTGCAAGGGCCAGGAGCCGTGCTCGCGCCCGCCGCGCAGGGAGACCACGGTGCGCACACCCTGGCGCTTGAACCACGCGAGCTGGTGCGGCGTCGGCTGGGCCGAGCGCCACGCGATGCCGCTGCCGATCCGGTGTCGGTTGAGATAGGCGAGACGGAAGATCCCGTGATCGACGAGCAGCATGTTCGCCCAGGCCTTGGCCCGGTCGAGGGAGCCGGCGATGGGCCGCTCGAACTTCGCGATGCGCGCCATGCGCCGCGCGTAGCGCGTCTCGGGAGGAAGGAAACGGTTGAACACGGATCCGCGCGGGGCAGCCTGTCGGAGCGTCCCTCTACCAGCCCGCCGCCGGGGCGACAACGCGGGACTGTTCCGCCCCGCTGCAAGCCGTTGCCGAACCGGCCGCTTTGCCCCCATCATGGCAAGTCTCCCGACCGGAGCCCTCCCATCCGGAGCCTTCCGATGACGACGAACACGGCGAGCATCCGCCGCGCCCGGCCCGCGGACGCCGCCGACCTCTCGGCGGTGTTCGACGCGGCGTGGCGCGAGGCCTATCAGGGCGTGATCCCGGGGCTGGCTCTGGAGCGTTTCCTGGCCCGGCGCGGACCGGCGACGTGGCGCGCGATGATCGGGGGCGGGCGCGGGCTCGCCGTCGTCGCCTTCGGGGATCGGCTCGCGGGCTACGCCGCCTACGGCCGGGCGCGCGACCGGACCATGCGGGCGGACGGCGAGATCGACGAACTCTACATCGCCCCCGAATTCCAGGGGCTCGGGCTCGGCACCCGCCTGTTCCGGGCGGTGCGCAACGACCTCATCGACCGCGGGCTGACCCGCATCGGCGTCTGGGCGCTGGCCGACAACGCCCGCGCCTGCGCCTTCTACGAGGGCTTGGGCGGCGTGGCCGGCCCGGACTCGGTCGAGCGCGTCTCCGGCATCGGCCTGCCGAAGGTCGGCTACCTGTTCACCTGATCGGCGTTTTCCGCCTCGAAGAAGAGATGGCGGACCGACTCCGCCGAAGGGGCGATTTCAATTCCGGCCCGCCCATTCTAAGACAGCCGGCGATGGGTGCGGCACCATGAGCCGACCCGCACGATGCACCCGCGGGACGACGCGACGCGTCCGGCGGCCTGATCTTGAGAAAGCACAGGGCCATGGACATCAACGCCATCTCGATCGGCAAGAACCCGCCCCACGACGTCAACGTCATCGTCGAGGTTCCCCTCGGCGGCGAGCCGATCAAGTACGAGATGGACAAGGATGCCGGCACGCTCGTCGTCGACCGGTTCCTCTACACGCCGATGTTCTACCCGGGCAATTACGGCTTCATCCCCCACACCCTCTCGGGTGACGGCGACCCCTGCGACGTGCTGGTGGCCAACACCCGCGCCATCATCCCGGGCGCGATCATCTCCGTGCGGCCCGTGGGCGTGCTGGTGATGGAGGATGACGGCGGCGAGGACGAGAAGATCATCGCCGTCCCCTCCCGCAAGCTGACCCAGCGCTACAACCGGATCGAGAACTACACCGACCTGCCCGAGATCACGGTCAGCCAGATCCAGCACTTCTTCGAGCACTACAAGGATCTCGAACCCGGCAAGTGGGTCAAGGTCGTGCGCTGGGGCAACAAGGAGGAGGCTCAGCGGCTGATCCTCGAAGGCATCGAGCGCCATAACGCCCTCAAGGGCGCCTGATTTTTCCAGACGATCGACCGAGCCGCAACGCGAAGCCGTTGCGGCTCGGATGGCTTCCGCTCGCCTCACCTCTCCGCCGTGAGCATCGGCGAAGCGATCCGGCCACCAGGGCAATCGGCCGAGGTGCCGCCTACGGCACCACGCGGGTCGAGACCGAGGCACCCGTCAGGATCGCGGTGATCGAGCTCGGGGCGTGCACCGAGCCCACCACGATGGTGAGCCGGCTCTCGCGGGCCAGGGCGAAGGCGGCCGTGTCCATCACCTTGAGATCGCGGGCGATGGCCTCGTCGTGGGTGATGCGGTCGTAGCGGATCGCGTCACTGTCCTGCTTCGGGTCGGCCGAGTAGACGCCGTCCACCTGGGTCGCCTTCAGCACGGCGTCGCAGCGCAGCTCCGCCGCGCGCAGGACGGCCGCCGTATCGGTGGTGAAGTACGGGTTGCCGGTACCGCCCGCGAGCACCACAACCTGTCCCTTGTCGAGATGGTGCAGGGCCGGCTGGCGGGCATAGGTCTCGCAGATCGTCGGCATCGAGACCGCCGACATCGTGCGCGCCTGCACGCCGGCCGCGTTGAGCGCCGTCTCGATGGCGAGCGAGTTCATCACGGTGGCCATCATGCCGAGCGAGTCGCCGGTCGCCCGGTCGATCCAGCCGGCCTGAGAGATGCGCGCGCCGCGGATCAGGTTGCCGCCGCCGACCACCACCGCGATCTGGATGCCGCGCGCGACCGTGGCGGCGATGTCCTCGGCCAGTGCCGCCAACATCGGCGGATGGAGCCAGAAGCCGTCCGGGGCGGCCAGGGCCTCCCCGGAGAGTTTGACGAGGACGCGGCGGTAGGTCGTCGTCTCCGACATCGAAGATCCTCGTCGTCTCGGGTGCCGGGCGCCGCGGCTTCCGGCAATGCCGCGGCTTCTAGCAATACGGGGGCCCGAACGTCGAGGGGCGACGGCATCGCTGCCGCCGCCCCCGTGAGACGACCTGTGAGGATCGGTGACGAGGAGAGCCTCGAGCGGCCCTCCGTTGCCTCAGCGCGACATGCTCGCGACTTCGGCGGCGAAGTCCGGCCCCTCTTCCTTCTCGATGCCCTCGCCCAGCGCGTAGCGGACGAAGCTCTTGATCGTGACCTCGCCGCCGGCCTTGCCCGCGGCTTCCTTGAGCACCTGGGTGATGGTCTTGGAGCTGTCGTGCACGAAGGGCTGCTCGAGGAGGGTGACCTCCTTGTAGTAGCTCTTCAGGCCGCTCTCGACGATCTTGGCCATCACGTGGTCCGGCTTGCCGGCGTTCTTCTCGCGCAGGATGTTGCTCTCGCGCTCGACCACGGCCGGGTCGACGCCGGAGGCGTCCAGCGCCGCCGGGCCGGTGGCGGCGACGTGCATGGCGATCTGGCGGCCGAGCGTCGAGAGGAACTCGACGTCGCCCTCGGACTCGAGCGCGACGAGCACGCCGATCTTGCCCAGGCCTTCGCTGATCTGGCCGTGGACGTAGGAGGCGATCACGCCCTTGCTCACTTCGAGCTTGGCGACCCGGCGCAGGGTCATGTTCTCGCCGATCGTGGCGATGAGGTTCGAGAGCTTCTCCTGAACCGTCTCGGACGAGCCGGGGAAGGTCGCGGCCTGGAGACCTTCGAGGGTGCCGTCCGTGTTGAGCGCGAGCTTGGCGGCCTCGCGGGCGAAAGCCTGAAAGCTGTCGTTGCGGGCGACGAAGTCGGTCTCGGAATTCACCTCGACGATCGCGGCGTGGCGGCCGGCGGATTCGACGGCCACGAGGCCCTCGGCGGCAACGCGGCCGGCCTTCTTGGCGGCCTTGGCGAGACCCTTCTTGCGCAGCCAGTCCACCGCGGCCTCGAGGTCGCCGTCGGTCTCGTTGAGCGCGCCCTTGCAATCCATCATGCCGGCGCCGGTCTTTTCGCGAAGCTCCTTCACGAGTGCGGCGGTGATGTTGGCCATGGCGATCCTCTCGGGGGCTGAAGTGCAGGTCTTGAAGTGCAGGTCTTGAAGTGAATGAGCCCGGCGCTCGCTGAAAGCACCGGGCTGTGTAGGGTCGATGACGGTCCGGTCGCCGGGCCTCGGGCCCGGCGGCCTCGCGTGGGAGGGATCAGGCGGCCGCGGCCTCGACGAAGGCGCGGGACTGCGAGACCCAACCGTCGCGATCGATGCGGCCGTTGAGCTTCAGGTCCGTGTCGAGCTTGGCCACGTCCTCGGGCTGCATGGCGGCGATCTGCCAGTAGTGCCACACGCCGGCATCGTTGAGCTTCTGCACGAGCTGCGGGCCGACACCGGTCAGCTTGGTCAGGTCGTCGGGCGCGCCGCGGGGCGCGGCGAGCTGCTCGAAATGCTCGGTCGACTCGGCCAGCGCGGCGACATCGGCCGGAGCGATCGCGTCGGAGGCGACGGAGGCCGCGACGTCGTCGTTGGCCGGCGGCAGCTCCTCGGCGGTCGGCTCCTCGGAGGCGCCGACATCGATGCCGAGCGCGCCCTGGCCGCGGCCGATGCCCTCGATCGCCGCGCGGGCGATGAGATCGCAGTAGAGCGCGATGGCGCGGCCGGCGTCGTCATTGGCCGGGACGATGTAGGAGATGCCGTCCGGGTTGCAGTTCGTGTCGACGATGGCGGCGACCGGGATGCCGAGGCGCTGGGCCTCCTTGATGGCGAGCTGCTCCTTGTTGGTGTCGATCACGAACAGCAGGTCGGGCACGCCGCCCATGTCCTTGATGCCGCCGAGCGCCTTCTCGAGCTTGTCCTTCTCACGGGTCAGCATGAGGCGCTCCTTCTTGGTGAGGCCGACGGCCCCGCCCTCGAGCGTCTCGTCGACCTTGCGCAGGCGCTGGATCGAGCCGGAGATGGTCTTCCAGTTCGTCAGCATGCCGCCGAGCCAGCGGGAATTGACGTAGTACTGGGCCGAGCGCTTGGCCGCCTCGGCGATGGAATCCGCCGCCTGGCGCTTGGTGCCAACGAACAGCACGCGACCGCCGCGGGCGACCGTGTCGCTCACCGCCTGGAGGGCGGCGTGCAGCGCCGGCACGGTCTGGGCGAGATCGATGATGTGGATGTTGTTGCGGGTGCCGAAGATGTAGGGCTGCATCTTCGGGTTCCAGCGGTGCGACTGGTGCCCGAAATGGGCGCCGGCCTCGAGGAGCTGGCGCATAGAGAAATCGACGGCCATGATTCTTTGGTCTCTCCGGTTGATACCGCCGCGGAGGAGTAGCCGGACGATCGGCCGGCCACCGGAAACGCCCCATTCAGGCATGGGGCCGGCTCCGCGTGTGGAATGGGCGGGGCGTTAGCAGAGACGGGGCGGCGTGGCAAGAAGCCAGCCGCCCCGATCCGAGCGCTCCGCCGTTCGGTCCTGGTCTCGCGGCTCAGGCGGCGCGGACGGTCGCCAGGAAGCGAGTGACCTCGGTGCCCAGGTGATCGGCCTGCTGCGACAGGGCCGAGGCCGAGGCGAGCATCTGGCTCGCCGCCGCGCCGGTCTCCTCCGCCGCGCCCGCCACGCTGGCGATGGTGCCCGTCACCTCGCCGGTTCCAGTGGCCGCCTGGGCCACGTTGAGCACGATCTCCCGGGTCGCCGCGCCCTGCTGCTCGACCGCCGAGGCGATCGCGGTGGCGACGCCGCTGATCTCGCGAATGCGGTCGGCGATGCCGGCGATGGCCGAGACCGCCTGATCGGTCGATCCCTGGATCTGGTTGATCTGAGCCGAGATTTCGGCGGTGGCCCGGGCGGTCTGGCTCGCCAGTTCCTTCACCTCGGAGGCCACGACCGCGAAGCCGCGGCCCGCCGCACCGGCGCGGGCCGCCTCGATCGTGGCGTTGAGCGCCAGGAGGTTGGTCTGGGCCGCGATCGACGAGATCAGGTTCACGACGTCGCCGATGCGGCTGGCGGCCTGCGCCAGATCCTGGACGAGGGCGGCGGTGCCGTTGGCCTCGCCGACGGCGGCCTGGGCGAGATCGGCGGAGCCCGCGACCTGCCGGCCGATCTCGCTGACGGAGGAACCGAGCTCCTCGGCTGCCGCCGCCACGGTGTTGACGTTGCTGGAGGCCTGTTCGGCCGCCACGGCGACGCTGACGGATTGCGCCGCCGTCTGCTCGGCATTGGCGCTCATGGTCTGGGCGGTCGCCCGCAGCTCGCCGGCGGAGGAAGAGACCGAGGCGACGATGCCGCCGATGGCGGATTCGAAGCGGTCGGCCATCTGGCGCATGCCGGCCTTGCGCTGCTCCTCGGCCGAAGCCCGGGCGAGCGCGGTCTCCTCCTCCAGGGCCCGCGTGCGGAGGATGTTGTCGCGGAACACGCCGACGGCGCTCGACATCTCGCCGATCTCGTCGCGGCGCTGGCCGTAGGGAACCGGCGAGGCGGCGTCGCCCTCGGCGAGGCGGCGCATGGCGCCGCTCATCCGCGCGATCGGGCGCGAGACGCCGAGGAAGGAATAGGCCATCGCCCCGAGCGCCGTCAGGAGGCTGACGCCGAGCACGATCAGCGTGACGCGGGTGGCCTCCGTCTGCGCCTGCCGGATCCCGGCATCGGCCGTCCGGCTCGCCGCGAGATTGATGTCGATGAGTGCCCGCACGGACGCCGAGGCGGCGAGGTAGCTCGTGTTCATCGGTCCGCGGAAGGCGGCCATCGCCTCCTCGTAGCGCTCCGCAGGGAAGGCGCGCAGACGCTCCCAGTCGGATGTCAGGACGCCGAGCTTCGTCCGCATGGCGTCGTAGGCCGTACGCTCCTCGGGCGACGAGACCAGCGCGTCGTAGGCGTCGACCTTGGCGCCCCGGTCCCGCATGAACTCGGCGACCTTGGCCGCACTCTCGCTCTTGGCGGCCTCGCTCTCCGCCGTCATGTAACGGAACTGCCAGAGCCGGGTGCGGATGACGAGACTATTGATGTGGTTCGCCTCGTTCATCGACGGGATCGTGTTGTCGAGGAGCGCACCGGTCTTCGCCTCGATGTCATCGAGTTTGATCAGAGCGACGGCGCCCTGCGCGACGGACAAGATCAGCATGAGGACGAACAGGCCCATGAGGCTGTTCTTGAGCGTGATTCTCATTATGGACCCCCGACAGAGGTCGGTAGGCTTGAAACAAGCCAATTAACAAACGTGAAAGCGACGGGGCGAAGCGACAGCTTTTCCCCAGCGGCGCCCGGAGCGCGCGCTGTACTCGTCATGAACCTCTCGGCTTGTCCGACCATAGGGCGAGCGAAGGCGATCGCGTGAAGACCTGCCAGCGCGCCGGCGTCGCGTTCGCAATCCTTGACGAGGCAGCCGGCTGACCCGGGCGAGAACCGCAAGCTCCGGCTGCGCGTCACGACCGACGACGGCCCCGATTTCCGCTCGGTCGCCGTCGGCGGCACCGCGGGCCGCGAAAGACGGCACTGCCGACACCTGCGGCGGGACGAACGA
Source organism: Methylobacterium sp. NPDC097929 (assembly GCF_049543375.1). NCBI lineage: Bacteria > Pseudomonadati > Pseudomonadota > Alphaproteobacteria > Hyphomicrobiales > Methylobacteriaceae > Methylobacterium > Methylobacterium sp. NPDC097929. The sequence goes on from NZ_JBMVEP010000005.1 coordinate 170,479, forward strand.
CGAGGAAGACAGCAACCGTCGGAGCCGGACGCGGGAGAATGGTGGAATGACGGATGAAGCAGGTTAGAGCCACACGCTCTGCTCGACCGCGTCGGGCGTGTAACGGTTGACGTACTGGACCATGCGCGGGCGATCCGCGGTGTTGGGGCTCGCGCCGTGCGGCAGCTCGTGACGCCAGATCACGAGGTCGCCCGCCCGGCCCGGAATCGGCACGGCCTCGCCGCTCAGATCGACCGTCCTCGGATCGGTCTCTCCGATGGCGGCGAGCCAGCCGTCGAGCCGGCGGTGGAAGCCGGGTACCACCCGCAGCGCGCCTTGGTTCGCGTCCGTATCCGTCAGGTAGAGGATGCCGCCCGTCATGAGCGGCCTCGGCGGGGCGAGGCTCATGTCCCAGTGCAGGTGCGGGCCGGGAAAGCGGTAGCCGGCATGTTCGGGAGGGTTGAAGCCCAGGCGGTCGGTCGTGGACCAGAGATCGCTGGTGCCGTGGAGTTGCGCGAAGGCCTTGTGGATGCGCATCGAGCGCCGCGCGACCTCCAGAAGCGGGTCCTGGAAGTGCTGGATCATGATGCCGTTGGTGCGCGGGCCGTACCAGCCGCTCGCGTCGTCGGGGCTCGCGTCGAGGAGGCGCCACAGCAGCGCCGCGACCGCAGCGGCCTCGTCCGGAGCGATCGCCGCCCGCAGGACGAGGTAGCCGAAGCGGTCCCAATGGGCGAGGTCGGCCTCGTCGAGGACCGGCGCCAAGGCGTCGATCGCGGCCAGTTCCCGCGCGGCGGCCTCCGGCATCGGTGCGGCCGAGACCCAGGCATTGTAGCGCGCCACCTTCGCGGGATCGGGGGGCCCGGCGGTAGCGAGCACCCAGGCCTCGAAGGCGTCGAAATCGGGCCTCGTCTGTCCCAGATGCCGGATCGTCTGCTCGATCCCGAGCCCGAGCACGTCGAGCAGGATCTGATCGGCCATCCCGCCGCGCACCGGCCGCCGGGAGCGCAGCGTCCTGCGCTCCCAGTAATCCTCGATCCCGGCGATCGCGCCCAGAACGGAGGACGACGCGGCGGACGGCATGGCGGCGCTCCGCGCGGAGGGCGAGATCAGGCGGCGGAGGCCACCGCCGGCGAGATCATCTTGCGCGCGCGTCTGTCCTCGGTGGTGCCGAGGAAGGCCTGGGCCTCCTCCTTGCGCTCGAAGACGTGGGGGGCGACACCGCGCTTGGTCAGCGCCTCCTCCATCTTCAGGCGCAGGAAGGCGCTGGTCGCGTAGCGGGTCGTGGTCGCGTAGTAGTTCGCCTGGAGATATTGGATCATCCCGGCATAGTCGTCGTAGAGGTTCTCGTTGAGCCGGAAGCCGTCGTGGTTGATCACGGCGTTGACCCGCTGGCCGGCCTTGCGGCAGGCCTCGACGATGGTCATGCGCAGCTCGTCCATGTCGCTCTTCACCCGGCAGTACCAGCCCTCCAGGTTGATGAAGAGGATGTTGCGCTCGGCATCCAGGCTGACCCGCGACTTGAGATCGAGGTTGAGCAGGTCCGAGATCAGATCCATCGGCTCGTCGCGGAAGATGCGCGCGTCCATCGTCACCGGATTGCGCACCACGGGCGCGAAATCCATGTGGGCGAGGATGTCGCGCTCGATGTCGATGCCGGGCGCCACCTCGATCAGCTCCAGCCCCTCCTTCGTGAGCTGGAAGACGCAGCGCTCGGTCACGTAGATCACGGGCTGCGAACGCTCGACCGCGTAGGGGCCGGAGAAGGTGTTCTGCTGGACCTGGGTGACGAACTTCCGGGCCCGGCCCTCGGTGACGATCTTCACCTGACCGTCCTGCACGGCGATCTCCAGGCCGCCCGCGGTGAAGGTGCCCGCGAAGACCACCGAGCGGGCGTTCTGCGAGATGTTGATGAAGCCGCCGCAGCCGTTGAGCTTGCCCCCGAACTTCGAGGTGTTGACGTTGCCCGCCCCGTCGCACTCGGCCATGCCGAGACAGGTCATGTCGAGACCGCCGCCGTCGTAGAAATCGAACATCTGGTTCTGGTCGATGATGCAGTCGGCATTCGTCGCCGCGCCGAAGCTCGATCCGGAGGCCAGCACGCCGCCGACGGCGCCGGCTTCCGTCGTCAGGGTGATGTAGGGGGTGATCTTCTCCTCGTTGGCGACAGAGGAGATGCCCTCCGGCGCGCCGACGCCGAGATTGACCACGCCGTTGGGCGGCAGTTCGAAGGCGGCGCGGCGGGCGATGATCTTGCGCTCGTTGAGCGGCATCCGCTTGATGCCGGTGACGGGCACGCGGATCTCGCCGGCCAGCGCGGCGTCGTACATCACGCCGTAGTTCATGCGGTGCATCTCGGGCTCGGCCACGACGACGCAATCCACGAGGATGCCGGGGACGCGCACGTCCTTGGGCAGCAGGTAGCCGTCGTCGACGATGCGCTCGACCTGGGCGACGACGATGCCGCCGTTGTTGCGCGCGGCCATGGCCTGGGCGAGGCAGTCGAGGGTCAGCGCCTCCTTCTCGAAGGAGAGGTTGCCCGACGGGTCGGCGGAGGTGGCGCGGATGAAGGCCACGTCGATCTTGGTGGCGGTGTAGAACAGCCACTCCTCGCCATCGACCTCGACGAGCTTGACGATGTCCTCGGTGGTCAGATCGTTGACCTTGGCGCCGCCGTGGCGCGGATCGACGTAGGTCTTCAGACCCACCTTCGAGAACAGCCCCGGCTGGCCGGCGGCGCAGGCGCGGTAGAGCTGCGAGATCACGCCCTGAGGCAGGTTGTAGCCGCGGATCCGATTGGCCTGGGCGGCCTGCGCCACCTTCGGCATGCGCCCGAAATTCGCGGCGATGACGCGCGAGAGCAGTCCGTCATGGTGCAGGCGGCCGGTGCCGAGACCCTTCGAATCGCCCGCGCCCGCGGTCATGATCAGGGTCAGGCCGCGCGGGCTCCCGGTCTCGACGAAGCGCTTCTCCAACGCCGCGTGCAGGGCCTCGGGGATGCAGCTCTGGACGAAGCCGGTCGTGGTCAGGACGTCGTTCTCGCGGATCAGTGCGATGGCTTCCTCGGCCGTAATGACCTTGTTCTTCTTCATGGGGCCGCCGTCCTCCGCTCGCCTCGTCCGGTCGGGCGGTGCTGCCCGCCTCTCGCCGTCATCCGCCCAGAATGCCGTCGACCGGCCCCGCGAGCTCGGACAATGTCCGCACCCTCGTGGTCGGCCGAATTCTGCATGCACTTCTCATTGCAGCGCACCGATATGCTGTCGCGCTGCAATAAACTGCACGTCTTGGACCCGACAATACCCGAAAACTCCAGCAACATACGCCTGAAAAACTCTTCGCTCCAGCTTGAGAAAAATTGCAGCATCGCCGCGCCGCGGCGGCGTCGGCCCGGTTCAACCGAGCCGGGAAGAGGCTCCCGCGGCCCGCTCGCGCCGGGAGGCCGCTGCGCGCTCGCGGCGCTTGCCCGTCCGGCGGCGCAAGATTACGAGGGCCGCGTTGGCCCGAAACGTCTTTCGGGCGCCTGCCGCACTCGAAGACCTTTCGGAGACCTTCCATGGGCTTTCTCGCCGACGCCCTCTCGCGGGTGAAGCCGTCCGCGACCATCGCGATGACCCAGAAGGCGCGTGAGCTGAAAGCCTCGGGCGTCGACGTCATCAGCCTCTCGGTCGGCGAGCCGGACTTCGACACGCCCGACCACATCAAGGAGGCGGCGATCGATGCGATCCGCCGCGGCGAGACCAAGTACCCGCCGGTCTCAGGCATCAATCCGCTGCGCGAGGCGATCGTCAAGAAGTTCAAGCGCGAGAACGGGCTCGACTACAAGGTCTCGCAGACCATCGTCGGCACCGGCGGCAAGCACGTCATCTACAACGCGCTCCTTGCGACCCTGAACCCCGGCGACGAGGTGGTGATCCCGCGTCCCTACTGGGTCTCCTACCCGGAAATGGTGATCCTGTGCGGCGGCACGCCGGTCTTCGCCGAGACCGACATGGCCCACGACTTCAAGCTCCAGCCGGAGGAGCTGGAGCGCGTCATCACGCAAAAGACCAAGTGGATCATCCTCAACTCGCCGTCGAACCCCTCGGGTGCCGCCTACACCCGCGACGAGATGAAGAAGATCACCGACGTGCTGATGCGTCATCCGCAGGTCTGGGTGCTCACCGACGACATGTACGAGCACCTGACCTACGGGGACTTCGAATTCGTCACCCCGGCCCAGGTCGAGCCCGGCCTCTACGAGCGCACGCTCACCATGAACGGCGTCTCGAAGGCCTACGCCATGACCGGCTGGCGCATCGGCTACGCCGCCGGCCCGGAACAACTCATCAAGGCGATGGACTTCGTGCAGGGCCAGCAGACCTCGGGCGCCTCCTCGATCTCGCAATGGGCGGCCGTGGCCGCGCTCGACGGCACGCAGGAGCACCTCGCGCGCTTCAAGGCGGCGTTCCAGGAGCGGCGCGACCTCGTGGTCTCGATGCTCAACCAGACCAACGGCCTGAAATGCCCGGTGCCGGAAGGCGCGTTCTACGTCTACCCGTCCTGCGCCGAGCTGATCGGCAAGACGACCGAGACGGGCAAGACCATCGGCTCGGACGCGGATTTCGTCACCGAACTGCTCCAGGCCGAGGGCGTCGCCGCGGTGCACGGCTCGGCCTTCGGCCTGGGCCCCAACCTGCGCATCTCCTACGCCACTTCCAACAAGACCCTAGAAGAGGCCTGCCGCCGCATCCAGCGCTTCTGCGGCTCGCTGCGGTAAGCGATGCTCGGCTGTCGTGGGACGCTCTTCCCACGACAGCCTGGCCCGACATCCTGCCCTATCTCAGCCGGTGGCCGTGTCTCCCGCCCATGGATTCGCCAGAGCGACGCCGGTCTTCTGATAATCGTCCGTATCGCGGGTCACGATCGTCAGCTCCAGCTGAAGCGCCGTCACGGCGATGATGAGATCGGGCTGCGGGAAGGTATGACGAACCCGTCGTCCCTCTTCGACAAGCATTCGCCACCGCAGCATGACATATTCGGTGACCGGGAGAACACGGCTCTCGAACATCGGCCGGATTCCCGCGTCGAGCCAATCGCGAAGAGCCGCCCGCTTTGCTGCGTCGTCCAAGCGCTCGATGCCGAACCGAATCTCCGCCAAGCTCACGCTGCTGACATACAGGCTGGCGAGCGGCTGAGTGCTGACAAAGGCAACAACCTTCGGTTCCGGCCGTGGCCGGCGCAGTTCCGAGAGAACATTCGTATCGAGAAGCCAGCCCGTCACAAGGCCGGGTCGCGCACGGGCATCGGAGAGCGGTCCGGCTCGATGTCGACATCTCGGTGCGGCGAGGCCTGAAAGGCGGCGACCAGATCCGCACTCGTCGCCTCGCCCTTCAAGCGCCGGAACTCCTCCGCGGAGATGACAACGACCTCTTCGTGTCCCCGAACCGTCACGTGCTGCGGCCCCTCGCTTCGAACGCGCCGGACGAGTTCACCGAAGCGAGCCCTGGCTTCCACCAGCCGCCACGAGCGACCCGAGGCGTCTCCTGGACCGACTGGATCGGAGCATCCCTTCATACGGCCCAGAGTAGCAGATCCGTTCTCCGCTTCAACGCATCAATCCACTCTGCGCCTGTCCTTGCCCCCTCGGCGCAAGACCTTGGCCGTGACCGAAGCGTCGCGGCATCACGGCGCGGTTGCCCGCGGCGGCGTGGGCCTCTACATCGGCCCTCCCCGGGGCCGATGCGTCCGATGGTTTCGCGAGCCCTCTCGGGCCTGCGTGGCAGCGGGGCCGGCAGTGACGGGGCGGTGCGGACCAGTTCTCTGCGCCGTTCCTGTGACGCTCAGTGGGCCGAGCGGCTGCAGGTGTGTCGGGGGCGCGGGGAACAGGAACCGCGATCCCGGCGCAAGGCCCACCTACCTCCCGCGTCTTTCCCCGGCCCGGCGTCGCGCCCGGCCGGGGAGAGCCGGTCTGAGCCCGCGCGCAAGGCGTTAACGGTCTTTCGCAAGGAAAAACAAATCGGGGGCAGGCTACCGTCTCGCGGAGTGTCGCAAGAAGGTTGCACCATGTCTCAGTCCGGCAGCGCCCGCGTTTCCGCCCGCCAGTATCTGCCGGAATCGAAGCTGGAAGACCTCGCCAGCAGCCTGCGGCGACTCGCCAACCATCGCGGCCTCGTGCGCAGCGAGATCGCCAGCCCGATGCTGCTGCGCCTGCTGCCGCCGGTCCGGCGCGCCGAGCAGAAGAGCTACGAGGCCGACCTGCGCCAGCGCCTGGCCGACGCCAATCTCGACGGTCCGCGCATCGCCTACCTGATGGCCGATGCAGAGCGGGAGATCGCGGTGGCCCACACGCGTCTCTCGGGCTGAGGCCGGCTCTCCGTCCTTCGCGAGCAGACCTCGCCTCAGCCGACTTCGACCCGTCCGTCGAGGCCGACCACGCGGCCGAGCCCGCGCACACGGCTCAGCAGGCGCTCGCCGTTGAGTTCGGCCCACTCGGCGGGCAGGCGCAGAACGACCTTCCCGTCCTCCACCGCGACCGGCATCCGCTTGAGCGGACCGGCCATTCCGGCCGAGACCGGGAAGGCGACGCGCATGAGGGCGCCGACGAGGCGGGCGCGATCGAACAGCCGGGGGCCGGCGAGCGTGCGCAGGGTCGGACTCGCCTTCTCCGGCGCCACGCCCTCGTGGCGGAAATAGCCCGACAGCGCGAGGTAGGCCCGGCCGGGATGGTCGATGCCGGCGAAGGCGGCGTTGGCCAGCACGTTGAGGCTCTGCTCGCCGCGATAATCGGGATGGGCCCGCCAGCCGATGTCGGAGAGCAGGCAGGCCGCGTGACGCAAGCGGCGCTCGCCCGCCGTCTCGGGGCCGTCGAGGCTCGTGATGAAGTGGTCGGTCCAGTCGCGCAGTTCCTCGCCGTGATCGGGCGAGCGGGCGCGCTGCAGATTCAGTTCCTGGGCTGAGACGATCAGCGGGTCGGTCAGGCGCGTCTCGCGGTCGAGCTGCTCGAACAGCAGGCCCTCGCGCACGCCGAAGGCGGAGATCGCGATCTCGCGGGGCTTGCCCAGGCGGATGATCTCCTCCAGCACCACCGCGCCGAAGGCCAGCAGCGGCCGGCGCGCCTCGGAGATGGTCTCGACCTCCTGCAGGGTCGCGGCGTCGCTCGCCTCCACCATTTCGAGGAAGCTCAGCTCGTCGGAGGGCTCCACCGCGTAGCCGTGCATGACGTGGAGTGGGTATTGCCGGGCGGCCTGATGCAGGCGGGCCAGCGCCCGCCACGTCCCGCCCACGGCGTAGAAGGTGCGCCCGCGCAGTGTGTCGAGCTGCGGCTCGGCCTTCTTCAGATGGTCCCGGGCGAGCTTGCGCGCCTTCTTGAGGGATCCCTCGGAGAGATCCTGGAGGGCCAGGCCGCCGAGCGGCATGGTCACGCCCTGCCCCACCGTGGTGCCCCTGACATCGACCAGTTCCAGCGAGCCGCCGCCGAGATCGCCCACCACGCCGTCGGGCGCGTAGAAGCCCGAGACGACGCCGAGCGCCGACAATTCGGCCTCGCGCCGGCCGGAGAGCAGCTGGATCTCTCGGCCGAGGGCCGCCTGCGCCGCCTCCAGGAAGGCCGGGCCGTTCGCCGCGTCCCGCGCGGCCGCGGTGGCCAGCACGAAGATGCGCTCGATCCGCATGGTGTCGCACAGGACGCGGAAGCGGCGCAGGGCGGCGAGCGCCCGCTGCACGGAATCCTCGTTGAGGCGGCCCGTGGAGAAGACGCTGCGGCCCAGCCCGCACAGGACCTTCTCGTTGTAGAGCGGCGTCGGCGCGCGCTGGAGCCCGTCATAGGCAACGAGCCGCACCGAGTTCGAGCCGATATCGATGATCGCGACAGGTTCGACCGTCATGCCAATCGTCATAGGGGCCGGCCGTTCGACCGAGTGGGCAAGCGTCAGGTGGGGACGTGTCGGACCCATGCATCCCCCTTGGAGGGCCGCGCCCCACAGGCGGAGCGCTCACGATGGTGCCGGGCCGATCGCCGGCCCGGATCAGGTCGTCGTCAGGACCGCTGGGCGCGGCGGCTGAGCGCCCGTGGGCTCGATTTCTTCGATGACTTGCCGCGCCCGGACAGGCTCGGATTCGTCATGAAATACTTGTGCGCATTGAACGGTTCCTCCCCCTCCGCGGGGCCGATCCGCTCGCTGGCACCCGACGCCAGTACACGCCAGCTCTGTCTGTTGTCGAGGAGGTTGGCCAGCATGATCTGGTCGAGCACCTGCTGGTGCACAGTCGGATTGGTGATGGGCAGCAGGGCCTCGACCCGCCGGTCGAGGTTGCGCTGCATCAGGTCGGCCGAGGAGATGTAGACGGTGGCCTTCGGATGCGGCAGCCCGGCGCCGTTGCCGAAGGCGTAGACGCGCTCGTGCTCGAGGAAGCGCCCGACGATCGACTTGACGCGGATCGTCTCGGACAGGCCCGGGATGCCCGGCCGCAGGCAGCAGATGCCGCGCACGATGCAGTCGATCTGCACGCCCTCCGCGCTCGCGTCGTAGAGGGCGTCGATGATCTGCGCATCGACCAGCGAGTTGCACTTGATCCAGATCGCCGCCGGACGCCCGGCCCGGGCGTGGGCGATCTCCTCCTCGATGTGCTGGAGCAGGCGCGGCTTCAAGGTCAGCGGCGAGACCGCCATGCGCTCCAGTTCCGCCGGCTCGGCGTAGCCGGTGACGAAATTGAAGATGCGCGAGACGTCCCGGGCGATGGCCGGGTCGGCGGTGAAGAAGGACAGGTCCGTGTAGATGCGGGCGGTGATCGGGTGATAGTTGCCCGTCCCGAGATGGCAGTAGGTGACGAGGCGGTCCCCCTCGCGGCGCACCACCATCGAGAGCTTGGCGTGGGTCTTCAGCTCGACGAAGCCGAACACCACCTGCGCGCCCGCCTTCTCGAGGTTGCGCGCCCAGCGGATATTGGCCTCCTCGTCGAAGCGCGCCTTCAGCTCGACCAGCGCGGTCACCGACTTGCCGGCCTCCGCCGCCTCCGCCAGCGCAGCGACGATCGGCGAGTTCGACGAGGTGCGGTAGAGCGTCTGCTTGATCGCCACGACGTTCGGGTCGCGGGCGGCTTGCGCCAGAAACTGCACCACCGAGTCGAACGACTCGTAGGGGTGGTGGACGATGAAGTCCTTCTGGCGGATCGCGGCGAAGACGTCGCCGCCCGATTCCCGGATGCGCTCGGGGAAGCGCGGGTTGTAGGGCTTGAACTTGAGATCCGGCCGGTCGATTCCGACGATCTGCGAGAGCTCGTTGAGCGCCAGCATCCCCTCGACCACGAAGACCGAGTCGGGCGCCATCTCCAGCTCGTCGGCAACGAAGGCGCGCAGCTCCTCCGTCATGCCCGCCTCGACCTCCAGGCGGATGACGACGCCGCGGCGGCGGCGCTTGATCGCGGATTCGAAGTGCAGGACGAGGTCTTCGGCCTCCTCCTCGATCTCCAGATCGGAGTCGCGCACGACGCGGAAGGCGCCCTGTCCTTTGAGCGAGTAGCCGGGAAAGAGCCGGCTCGCGTATTTCGCGATCACCTGCTCGATGGCGATGAAGCGGGCGGTGCCGTCCCCGGCCACGTCGGGCAGGCGCACGAAGCGGTCGAGCAGGGACGGCAGACGGATCAGCGCGCGCAGGGTGCGCCCGTCGCGGGGCCGCACCATCATCAGCGCGACGGTGAAGCCCAGATTCGGAATGAACGGGAAGGGATGCGCCGGGTCGATGGCGAGCGGCGTCAGCACCGGGAAGATGTAGGACAGGAAGTAGTCGTCGAGCCACGCCAGATGCGCGTCCGACAACTCCGCAGGCTCGGCGAGGTGGATGCCGGCCGTGTTCAGTTCCTCCCGCAGCGCCCGCCAGCGCTCCTGTTGGTCGAGGGCGAGCCGCGAGACCTCGTTGCCGATCCGCGCGAGCTGCTCGGAGGGGGTCAGGCCGTCCTGCGAGGGCACGACGAGGCCGGCGCGGACCTGATCGTGCAGACCGGCCACGCGCACCATGAAGAACTCGTCCAGATTGTTGGCCGAGATCGAGAGGAAGCGCAGCTGCTCCAAGAGCGGATGGTTCGGATTGGAGGATTCCTCCAAGACCCGGCGATTGAACTGGAGCCAGGACAGCTCGCGGTTCACGAAGCGCTCGGGCGAGTGCCGCAGGGAGCGACCGGCTTCCAGCACCGGCTCGCGGGCGGCCTCCGCCGCCTCGGCTTCCCCGGCCGCATCGGGCTCGGCCGGCTTCTCGGCGGCCTTCTCCGCGGCGAGGATACGGGCGGCGCGGGCGGTCCGGGCACGGGCCGACTCGCTGCGCACGCCCCGTTCCGTGGCAAGGCTGGTCTCCTCGGCCTCCGCCTCCGCGTCCCGGGCGGCGACTTCCGACTCCACTTCCGACAACGCGCTGGCTCCCTTCCGCTTCGCTCGGCCCGGCTCCTATCATGGCGCGGCCGAACCTGTTTGACGGTTTGATGACACTCGCTCGACGACAACGGGCCGGGGCTTACGCGGCTCCGTCTCCGGCCCCCTCGGCGCCGCTCTCGGCCTCGTCCCCATCCTCCTGCGCCCCGTCGGCAGCGTCCAGCCGGTCGAGCACGGCGAGGGCGAGGGGCCGGGTGATGCGCCGCCGCCGTCCGAGGGCGTCGCGGTCGAGTTCGGCCACCACGGCACGAGCCCGGTCGAGAGAGCGGTCGATCCGCAGGGCAAGGGCGTCCACGACGGCGAGATCGACCACGAGCTGCCGGTCCACGAACAGCTTGACGATGACTGCCCGGAGCAGCCCGTCGTCCGGCGGGCCGATCTCGGCACCCGGCGCCAGACGCAGGCGCGAGCGCAGATCCGCGACCTTCAGGCCGTAGGCGTCGACCGGGGCGGAGGCCGTGAGCAGCACGGGGAAGCGCCGCTCGCGGGCGAGGTTGAGCAGGTGGAACAGGGCCGCCTCGTCGCGGCCCGCCTCGCGGTCCACGTCCTCGATCACGAGGGCGCCGTTGGAGATCAGGTGGGAGACGTTGCTCCCGTCGATCTCCGCCGCGGCGACCGTCCAGGCCTGCGCCCGCGTCGCCCAGATCGAGGCGAGGTGGCTCTTGCCGCTGCCCGGCGGGCCGCGAAGCAGGAACACGGTGTCCGGCCAGTCGGGCCAGGCTTCGATCAGGGCATAAGCCTCCTCGTTGGAGGGGCTGACGAGGAAATCCTCGGCGCCGAAGCGCGGATCGAGCGGCAGGTCGAAGGTGAGCTGCTTCGGGGGGGCTGTGTCGCGCATCCGCCCACCATACACCGTCGCGCGCGATCAATCGCGGGCGGGCAGCGAGGGGCTCGCGGAATCCCCGATCAGCACCGGTCCGTCGCCTCGGTAGATCTTGCTCTCGAGATAGCGCTCGATGCCGAAGCGCACGATCACGCCGATGGAGGCGGCCACCGGCACCGCGAGCAGGAGCCCGAGAAAGCCGAACAGCGAGCCGAAGGCGAGCAGCGCGAACATCAGCCAGACCGGATGGAGGCCGACCGAGTCGCCCACGAGCTTGGGCGAGATCACGTTGCCCTCCAGAAACTGCCCGACGAGGAACACGCCGACGGTCAGGCCGATATGCAGCCAGTCGCCCGACGGCCACCACTGCACCAGGGCGACGCCGACGGAGAGCATGAAGCCGGTGAGCGTGCCGACATAGGGAATGAAGGTGAGAAAGCCCGAGATCATCCCGATCAGGACGCCGAAGTTCAGCCCGACGAGGAACAGGCCGACGGCGTAGAACGAGCCGAGGATCAGGCAGACGAGACTCTGGCCGCGCACGAAGCCGGTCACCGCGCCGTCGATCTCGCCCGCCAGCCGCCGCGCGGTCGGACGGTGGCGCGGGGGCACCCAGCCGTCGAGGGTGGCAATCATCTGGTCCCAGTCGTGCAGCACGTAGAAGGCCACGACCGGCGTCACGACCAGCAGCGAGGCGATGGAGACCAGCGCCTGGCTTCCCGTCCAGAGCGACTTGAGGAAGGCCAGGAACCACGCCCCGCCCTGCCCCACCAGCGTGCCGACGGAGGATTGCAACTCGTTGACGACTTCGGTGCCGCCGACGCGCTGGAGGAGCGGCCCCGCCCGCTCCACGAGGATGCTCTGCAGCCGCCCGACCATGTTCGGCAGGGAATTAACGAGCGAGGCGATCTGCCCGGCGGCCAGCGGCACCACGATGATGAGCAGCACCACGAACCCGACCACGAAGCCCGACAGGATCAGCAGCGTGGCGGCGAGCCGCCCGAGGCCGAGTCTTTCCAGCCGGTCGGCCAGCGGATCGAGCAGGTAGGCGAGCGCCAGCCCCGCCACGAAGGGCAGCATCACCTCGCGCAGTTCGTAGAGCAGGAAGACCACGACCGCGAGGATCGAGAGCCCGATGATTGCCCGCCCACGCATCGCGCGCCCGTCCTTTGTGAATCCGTCCGGCCGGGACAGTGGGAAGCACCGCACGCCCGGTCAAGGCGGGTCTTGCATGGCGGGTCTTGCCCCGCGCGGCGGGAGGGCGTTCGATGGCCGCCCGGCCTCGACGGAGACGTGACGCCATGGACACCGAGGATACCGACCGGATCGACGCAGCGGTTCTGGCCCTCCTTCAGCTCACGCTGCACGACGGCGACCGGGCCTGGAAGGAGCATTCCTGGGACGCGCTCGGACGCCTTCACGCCAAGGGGCTGATCTTCGATCCCGTCAACAAGGCCCGGTCGGTCCAGCTCACGCGGGAGGGGCTGGAGCGCTCGGCCGCCCTGTTCGAGGCGCTTTTTGCCCGCGGCACGGCATGATGCTGTGCCCGAACGGGCCGTCCCCCGCCGGTGACAGTGGTCAATCGCGCCGCGATGTGGCAGCGGATTTCCGCATTATCGGCCAATTGACCAGCGATTACCGGACGACGGGGCGGCGATGACGGCGCAGGACGGGAACGGGCTCACCTACGCGCAGGCGGGCGTCGATATCGACGCGGGCAACGCGCTCGTCGAGACCATCAAGCCGCTGGTGCGCGCCACGCGCCGGCCGGGGGCGGACGCCGAGATCGGCGGCTTCGGCGGCCTGTTCGACCTCAAGGCGGCGGGCTTCAAGGATGCGATCCTGGTCGCTGCCAACGACGGCGTCGGCACCAAGGTCAAGATCGCCATCGAGACCGGGTGCCACCACACCATCGGCATCGACCTCGTGGCGATGTGCGTCAACGACATCATCGTGCAGGGCGCCGAGCCGCTGTTTTTCCTCGACTACTACGCCACCGGAAAGCTGGTGCCCGGCGTCGGCGCCGACATCGTGCGCGGCATCGCGGAAGGGTGCCGACAGGCGGGCTGCGCGCTGATCGGCGGCGAGACCGCCGAGATGCCGGGCCTCTACGACGGCTCCGACTACGATCTGGCCGGCTTCTCGGTGGGCGCGGCCGAGCGCGGCACGCTGCTGCCGCGCCCCGGCATCCTGCCCGGCGACGTCGTGCTCGGCCTGCCCTCCTCGGGCGTCCACTCGAACGGGTTCTCGCTGGTGCGTCGGATCGTGGCCAAGACCGGCCTTGGCTATGACGCCGACGCGCCGTTCGCCCCCGGCCGCTCCCTCGGTGAGGCGCTGCTGGAGCCGACCCGGATCTACGTGAAGCCGCTGCTCGCCGCCCTGAAACGGGCCGGCGGCATCCGGGCGCTCGCGCACATCACCGGCGGCGGCTTCCCCGACAACCTCCCCCGCGTCCTGCCCGAGGGCGTCGGCATCGAGATCGACCTCTCGGCGATCGCCGTGCCGCCGGTCTTCGGCTGGCTGGCGCGCGAGGGCGGGGTCGCGGAAGCGGAGATGCTGCGTACTTTCAACTGCGGCATCGGCATGGTGGTGGTCGCCGCCGCCGACGCGGCCGACGCCGTGGCGGATGCGCTGAGCGAGGCCGGCGAGGCGCCGGTCCGGCTCGGACAGATCACCGAGCGGAGCGCCGAGCCGGTGACGTTCACGGGGAGGCTGGGGCTTTAGAACGTCGTTTCGCATCGTCTTTTTCCGAAAACCGGCGGCCACCTTTCGGGACGATGCTCTAGAAACCCGCCCGGCACGCCGCCGCATCTCCCTCTCCCCTCCGCGGGAGAGGGTGGCCCGCGAAGCGGGTCGGGTGAGGGGAGCGCCCTCTCCGGAGACGCCGCCCCCTCTCCCGCCTGCTCCGCAGGCACCCTCCCCCGCAGAGGGGGGAGGGTTATTCTGCGCGGTCCGCATCCTTCCCTTTCGGAACGCCCATGCCCGTTCAAACCCAAAAAACAAAAAAACGCGTCGCGATCCTCATCTCCGGCCGCGGCTCGAACATGGTCTCGCTGATCGAGGCGGCACGCGCGCCGGACTATCCGGCCGAGATCGTGCTGGTGCTCTCGAACCGCCCCGAGGCCGCCGGCCTCGACCGCGCGCGGGAGTCCGGCATCCCGGCCCGCGCCATCGACCACAAGGCGTTCCCCGATCGCGCCCGCTTCGACGCCGCGCTCCAGGCGGAGCTGGACGAAGCGGGCATCGAGCTGATCGTGCTCGCCGGCTTCATGCGCATCCTCACCGACGCCTTCGTCGAGGCGTGGGCGGGCCGGATGATCAACATCCACCCCTCGCTGCTGCCGTTGTTCAAGGGCACGCATACCCATGAGCGCGCCCTGGAGGCGGGGGTGCGCCTGCACGGCTGCACCGTGCATTACGTCGTACCGGAACTCGATGCCGGCCCGATCGTGGCCCAGGCCGCCGTGCCGGTGCTGCCGGGCGACGATGCCGACAGCTTGAGCGCCCGGGTGATCGTGCAGGAGCACCGGCTCTACCCGGCGGCGCTGGCCCTGATCGCGGGCGGCGGCGCCGCGCTGGAGGGGAGCCGCGTGCGCTTCACCGCGCAGGAACGCGACGCGGGGGACGCGATCCTCTCGCTCTGAACCTTGCGACCCACTCCACCCCGCGACCTCATCCTGAGGTGCCGCGAAGCGGCCTCGAAGGGTGCTCCAGTGCCCGCGCTTTTCCTGGACGATCCTTCGAGGCTCCGCTTCGCTCCGCACCTCAGGATGAGGGTGGGCATGGGAGCAGGTGCGCGGGCGCCCCAAAAAACTCAGAAAAAGATCGGCCGCGCGCTCGCCGAGTGCTCGACCAGCACCGCGCCGCTCGCCGGATCGACCTCCTTGAGCACCGCGTCGTAGCCCCAGAGGTCGGCGAGGTGCTGGAGCACGCGCCGGGCGTCCTCCTTCTGCAGGGTGATGCGGTTGAGCGCCTTGTGGTGGAGGATGAGCTTGCGGTCGCCCTCCAGGTCCACGTCCACCACCTCGATGTCCGGATCGAGCCACGCCACGTCGTATTGACGGGCGAAGGAGCGGCGCATCTTGCGGTAGCCGCGCTCGTCGTGGATCGCCTCCACGCGCATCTCCGGCTCGTCGGGATCGTCCACGACGTGGAACAGGCGCATGTCGCGCATGAGCTTTGGCGACAGGAACTGGGCGATGAAGCTCTCGTCGCGGTAATTCTCCCAGCAGTCGCGCAGCACGCCCATGGCGTCGCCGGTGCCGGCGATGTCGGGGAACCACTCGCGGTCCTCTTGGCTCGGCTGCTCCACGATGCGGGCGATGTCCTGCATCATGGCAAAGCCCAGCGCGTAAGGATTGTGGCCACCGAAGGAGCGGTCGTCGAAGGTCGGCTGGCGGATGACGTTGGTGTGCGAGGTCAGGAACTCGAGATAGGCGGCCTCGCTGAGCTGACCTTTCTGCGAGAGCGCGTTCATGATCCGGTAGTGGCAGTAGGTGGCGCAGCCCTCGTTCATCACCTTGGTCTGGCGCTGCGGGTAGAAATACTGCGCCACGAGCCGGACGATCCGCAGGATCTCGCGCTGCCAGGGCCGCAGGCGCGGCGCCACCTTCTCCAGGAAGTAGAGGATGTTCTCCTGGGGCAGTTCCAGCAGCGCCTTGCGCCGCTCCAGGGCCGGGTCGCCCTTGGCCGCGCCGGTCTTGGCCGGCAGGGTGCGCCAGAGGTCGTTGTAGATCTGCTCGCCGTGCTCCTCGCGCTCACGCTCCCGGCGCTGCTCGCTCGCCAGATCCGGGCGCTTCTTACGGGGATAGCGGTGGACGCCCTGGCTCATCAGCGCGTGGGCGGCGTCGAGCACGTGCTCGACCGCCCCATGCCCGTAGCGCTCCTCACAGCGGGCGATGTAGCTCTTGGCGAAGTCGAGATAGTCGAGGATGCCCTCCGCGTCGGTCCACTGCTTGAACAGATAGTTGTTCTTGAAGAAGTGGTTGTGGCCGAAGGCGGCGTGGGCGATCACCAGCGTCTGCATCGTCGCCGTGTTCTCCTCCATGACGTAGGAGATGCACGGATCGGAGTTGATGACGATCTCGTAGGCGAGCCCCATCAGGCCGCGGCGATAGCTCGCCTCGTGCTGGGCGAAGTGCTTGCCGAAGGACCAGTGCTTGTAGAACAGCGGCATGCCGATCGAGGCATAGGCGTCGAGCATCTGCTCGGCGGTGATGATCTCGATCTGGTTCGGGTACCACGACAGGCCGAGTTCCGGCCCGGCCACCGCCTCGCAGGCATCGTGGATGCGCCGGATCGTCTCGAAGTCCCAGTCGTTGCCGGTGAACAGCAATTCTCCGGGCTTGGGCGCCGTGGACTTCGTGCGGCTCAGGCTCGCGACCATGTCGGCCCTTCTCTTCGACGCTGTCTCTGCTCCCCTCGCGAGGAGGCCTCTCGCTACGCCTCCGCCCGGGCATCCTTGCGGCCGAACAGCTCGCGGAACACGGGATAGATGTCGCGGCGGTGGTTCACTTTCCGCATGGCGAGCGGCTCGCCGGCCTTGGCCAGAGCCTCGTAGGTTCGCCACAGGGTGGTGCGGTGCTCGACGAAGCCCGCACGCGGGCCGTTCTCGTCGCCGACTTCGAGATAAGCGAAGTGCTGGCAGGCCGGCAGGATGTGGGCGCGCAGGAGTTCCGTCGAGGTCGGCCCGTCGGAGGAGACGTTGTCGCCGTCAGAGGCCTGGGCCGCGTAGATGTTCCAGTCGTCCGGCGAGTAGCGCTCGGTGACGATGCGCTTCATTTCGACCAGCGCGGAGGAGACCAGCGTGCCGCCGGTCTCGCGGGAGCCGAAGAAGGTTTCCTCGTCCACCTCCGTCGCCCGGTCGGTGTGGCGGATGAAGACGATCTCGACGTGCTTGTAGCGGCGCGTCAGGAAGATGTGCAGCAGGATGTAGAAGCGCTTGGCCAGATCCTTCATGTGCTCGGTCATCGAGCCCGAGACGTCCATCAGGCAGAACATCACCGCCTGGGCGATCGGCTTCGGATAGGGCTCGAAGCGGCGGAAGCGCAGGTCGATCGGATCGACGTAAGGGATGCGCTTGGAGCGCTCGCGCAGGCCGAGCAGCTTGAGCTGCAGGTCGGGCAGGCGCGGATCGTTCGCGGCTTCCGCCTCGGCGATCTCGGCCTCCAGCGCCGCCACCTCCTCCAGCTTCGGCCGCTTGAGGGCGA
This sequence comes from Methylobacterium sp. NPDC097929, assembly GCF_049543375.1. Lineage (NCBI taxonomy): Bacteria > Pseudomonadati > Pseudomonadota > Alphaproteobacteria > Hyphomicrobiales > Methylobacteriaceae > Methylobacterium > Methylobacterium sp. NPDC097929. The sequence continues at coordinate 187,886 of NZ_JBMVEP010000005.1, forward strand.
TGCGCCGGGACATGGAATTGCGCAGGGTGCGCGAGAGCGCGAGGTTGGCCGGCGAGCCCGAGACGGTATAGCCGGCCCGGCGCAGGCCTTCCGTCTCGACGATGGCGAGGCGGCGCTTGGCGAGATCGGGCAGTTCGAGGTCTTCGAGGAACAGGTCGAGGAATTCTTCGCGGGTCAGGACGAAGTGGAAGGCGTCCTCGCTGTTCTCGCCGCCGTCGCCGCCCTCCCCGGAGCCGCCACCGCCCCCGCCGCCCGGCGGGCGCTCGATGCGGTCGCCCTCCACGTAGGTCTTGTTGCCGGGCAGGATGTAGTCCTGATGGCCCGAGCCCGGCTGGCGGGAGAAGCGCGGCTCGCGCACCCCGTCGCCGGGCACGGTGATGCGCCCGTCCTTGCCGAGGTTCTTGATGTCCTTCTCGCGGGCGGATTCCCGAACCGCGCGCTGCGCGACGTCCTTGACCCGGCGCAGGAAGCGCTGGCGGTTCGGGAGGCTCTTCCCACCTGGATTGAGCCGACGGTCGACGATGTGCATCCGGGGTCGCTCAGCGCCTAGTCTCACGTCCCTGGTCGAGGGACAAAGGTGCGAAAGTGCGGCGGATGCTCAGGGGAAGCCCCCTCAACCCGCCTGCTTCACGCGCATGTACCATTCCACGAGTCGTCGGACCTGCCGCTCGGTGTAGCCCCGGTCGGTCATGCGATCGACGAACTCGCCGTGCTTTTTCTCGGTCTCGCTGTCCTTCTTCGAGCCAAACGAGATCACGGGCAGCAGTTCCTCGACCTGGGAGAACATCCGCCGCTCGATCACCTCGCGCAGTTTTTCGTAACTGGTCCAGGAGGGGTTGCGGCCGCCGTGCTGCGCCCGCGAGCGCAGGGCGAACTTCACCACCTCGTTGCGGAAATCCTTCGGGTTGGCGATGCCCGCCGGCTTCTCGATCTTGGTCAGCTCCTGGTTCAGGAGCTCGCGGTTGAGGAGCTGGCCGGTCTCGGCGTCCTTGAAGTCCTGATCCTCGATCCAGGCATCCGCGTAGTCGATGTAGCGGTCGAACAGGTTCTGCCCGTAATCGTGGTAGGATTCGAGATAGGCCTTCTGGATCTCGTGGCCGATGAACTCGGCGTAGCGCGGGGCGAGTTCGGTCTTGATGAACTCGATGAAGCGCTTCTCCGTCTCCGGCGCCAGCTGCTCGCGCCGGATCGCCTGCTCCAGCACGTACATCAGGTGGACCGGATCGGCCGAGACCTCGGTGGTGTCGTGGTTGAAGGTTGCGGCCAGAACCTTGAAGGCGAAGCGGGTCGAGATCCCGTCCATGCCCTCGTCGACGCCCGCCGTGTCCTTGTATTCCTGCATCGAGCGCGCGCGGGGATCGACCTCGCGAAGGCTCTCGCCGTCGTAGACCCGCATCTTCGAGAACAGGTTGGAATTGGCGTGCTCGCGCAGGCGCGAGAGCACCGAGAAGCGGGCCAGCATCTCCAGCGTGCCCGGCGCGCAGGCCGCCGTGGAGAGTTCGGAGCCCGAGATCAGCTTCTCGTAGATGCGCTGCTCCTCCGTGACGCGGAGGCAGTAGGGCACCTTGATGACGTAGATGCGGTCGATGAAGGCTTCGTTGTTCTTGTTGGTCTTGAACGATTGCCACTCGGCCTCGTTCGAGTGGGCCAGGATCACGCCGGTGAAGGGGATCGCGCCGATATTCTCGGTGCCGACGTAATTGCCCTCCTGCGTCGCGGTGAGCAGGGGGTGGAGCATCTTGATCGGCGCCTTGAACATCTCGACGAATTCGAGAACGCCCTGGTTCGCCCGGTTGAGGCCGCCCGAGTAGCTGTAGGCGTCCGGGTCGGCCTGGGAGAGCGTCTCGAGCCGGCGGATGTCCACCTTGCCGACGAGCGAGGAGATGTCCTGGTTGTTCTCGTCGCCCGGCTCGGTCTTGGCGATGGCGATCTGGCGCAGGCGCGAGGGCCGCACCTTGATCACCTTGAAGCGGGAGATGTCGCCGTCGAACTCGTCGAGGCGCTTGAGGGCCCAGGGGCTCATCAGGCCGGTCAGACGCCGGCGCGGGATGCCGAAGCGCTCCTCGATCTCCCGGCCCATGGTCTCGGGGTCGAACAGGCCGAGCGGGCTCTCGAAGACGGGCGAGACCTCGTCGCCGGCCTTGAGCACGTAGACCGGGTGAACCTCCATCAGCGCCTTGAGGCGCTCGGCAAGCGACGACTTGCCGCCGCCGACGGGGCCGAGCAGGTAGAGGATCTGCTTGCGCTCCTCCAACCCCTGCGCGGCGTGGCGGAAGAACGAGACGATCCGCTCGATCGTCTCCTCCATGCCGTAGAATTCGGCGAAGGCCGGATAGACCCGGATCGTGCGGTTCATGAAGACACGGCCGAGGCGGGCGTCCCGGGCGGTGTCCACCATCTCCGGCTGACCGATCGCGTCGAGGATGCGCTCGGCCGCGGAGGCGTACATCAGCGGATTGTCGCGGCAGGCCTCGAGATATTCGGAGAGGGTCATCTCCGTGTCGCGGCGCGCCTCATAGCCGCGAGCGAAGCTCTGGAACAGGTCGTTCGTCGAGTGCAGCGGCATTCGAACACCCCCTTCAGGCTGATCACAGCTTCATCCTGTCTCGGGCCGGATGCAACTGACATTGCGGGATTTGTCGCACCGCCCACAGGCCGGCAGACCTGCGTGTGAAACGCGCCACACCCAAGAGTGACTTGGATTTAACGCAGCCTTCATCCGTAGCGGAGCACGGCATCCGGCCCCCAGGCAGGGCCGAATGCCGTCGCAACGCGTCCGCTATCTTCGCAGCGCAGCATGGCTGGCGAGCGACCGACCCGGCAGGATCAGAGGTCGGTCGTGTCCTTCTTGGCCTTGTCGGCCTTGTCGACGGTGATGCGGATATCCCGCTTCTCGATCTCGCCGTCGGCGTTCTTGATCTCGACGACAACCGAGTCCGAGCCCGTGTAGCCGTCCTTCGACTGGTAGAAGAGCGCCTGGACCTCGGCCTCCTTGTTCGGACAACGGTACTTGGCCGGCGTCTTCAGCTTGCCGGCCTTGGTGATGAGCGAGCCGGAGCCCGGCGCGGTCGTCACCTTGATCTCCGGCATCGGACCGAAGGAGCAATCCTTCTTGAGGTTCGGCACGATCACGAGGCGGGCCTGCTTCCCGGTGGGCACCGTCTCGCTGCGGGTGACGGTGGTCTGCGCGAGCGCCGGAACCGCCAGAGCGAGCCACAGGGCGGCGACGGGAAGGGCGACGGGAAGAGCTGCGATCGGTTTCACGGCGGGGGTCGGCGCATCCATCGGGGTTTCTTGGCCTCCTCACGGCCCGCGAACGGCCGGCCGGACGATCCGGGCCGGCACGGCGGGCTGAAGCCGGAATGTGGGGGGCACCCTCCTCCGCGTCGAGGCTTGCGCCGCGAATCTCCCGCTCCGCCGCGACGCGGCAGGCGCCCGCTCACTGCTGGAGCGCGGCGGCGACGGCTCCGGTCACGCGGGCGATCTGCGCCTGATCGAGCGTGCCGACCAGGGCCTGCGTGAGCGCCTTCTCGACTCTTTCCCGCTCACCGAGATCGGCCAGCGGCGTGGACGGGATCTCCTGGTCGGGCAGATCGCAGACCCGGCGGATCGTCTCGGCGGCCTTGAGCAGGGTGTCGCGGTCGGCCGGCCCCATGTCCCAGAGCGGTGCCCGCAGGCGGCTGATGACCCGTCGCGCGTCGCGATACTCGCGATCGACCGTGGTCGCGGCCTCGATCTGGCTGACGAGAAACATCAGTTCCAGAACCTCGTTGGCGGCCTCGGGGCATACGCGCACGATCCGCATGACGCGGGCGATGAGTTCCTGGGTGGGAGACATCCGGGATCGGGGGGGAGCCATGGCGCCTCAACGCCGCTCCGCCCGTAAAGTTCAGGTCGAATTTTCGCGGCGCCGGCCGGGACGAGTCGGAAAAGCGTGAGACGAACCAATACCTTGCGCACAAGCGAGTTGGCACGGCAGGCGGCTGGCGAGGGCCACCGGCCGCCACGAGATCAGGCCGGTGCGCCCATCTCGTGATCCGCTTCGCCGAGCCCCGCGAGCAGCGCCCGGCAGGCGCGCAGTTCGGCGAGCGCCCCCTCCAGCGCCCGGCGGTCGGCGGCGGCGGCCTCGACGCTCTCCTCGTCCCGCTCCGCTCCCGTCGGCGCGCCGGCCTCGGCCTCGCCTCGGCCGACCGCCTGGACGAAGCGCACGCCGTTCTCTTTCAGGACTCTCTGGGCTCCGCGGATCGTGTAGCCTTTTCCGCGCAACAGGCAGCTCACGCCCCGGAGAAGGTCGATGTCCTCCGGCCGGTAGTAGCGCCGTCCGCCCGCCCGCTTGATCGGCTTGATCTGGCTGAAGCGGCTCTCCCAGAAGCGCAGCACGTGCTGCGGAACGCCGAGTTCCTCGGAGACCTCGGTGATGGTGCGGAAGGCGCCGGGGCTCTTCTCAGCGCGCTCCTCGTCGATCGGGGCTTCGAGCGGCAATCCCATGGCGGTGCCTCAATCCGGTCTTTTCAACGGGGCCGGGACGGGTTCCGGCCTGCCAAGGGGGACGCGTCGCTCCGATCGCAGGCCGGGCGTTGTTCGGGCCTGCGGGGCGGCTCAATCGTCCTCGTCCGTGTCGTGCCCGTTGACGTGGCCGCCGTTGATGCGGGCCTTCAACACGTTCGAGGGCTTGAACACCATGACCTGCCGCGGCTCGATCTCGACCTCGACGCCGGTCTTGGGGTTGCGGCCGATGCGCTTGCCCTTGGAGCGCACGACGAAGGAGCCGAACGAGGACAGCTTCACCGTCTCGCCGGCGGACAGGCAGCTGCAGATTTCGGCGAGCACCGTCTCGACCAAGGCGGCCGATTCGGCGCGCGAGAGGCCGACCTGCTGGTAGACGGCCTCGCTCAAATCGGCGCGTGTGACCGTCTTCCCCGCCATGCGCTCCCCCTCCCGGCCGAGTCGAACCCCCGCCGCGTATCTCTATGATCGGACACGCTAATCGGCAGATGGGCCATGGTCAACCGAACCTTGCGGTTGACAGCTTGCGAACCATCCTCGTCGGATAATCCAGACCCTGCGGACGGCCAAGAGCCCGAACCGTTCGGCCTACCAGCGGATGAGCGCGGCGCCCCAGGTGAAGCCGCCGCCGATCGCCTCGATCATCACGAGGTCGCCCTCGCGGATGCGCCCGTCCCGGCGCGCCGCGTCGAGCGCGAGGGGGATCGAGGCGGCCGAGGTGTTGCCGTGCCGGTCGACCGTGAGCACGACCTTCTCGCGGGCGATGCCGAGCTTGTCGGCCGAGGCCTCGATGATCCGGCGGTTGGCCTGATGCGGCACGAACCACGACAGGTCGTCCGCCGTGGTGCCGGAGGCGCGGAAGGTCTCGGCGATCACGTCGGTGACGGAGCCGACGGCGAAGCGGAACACCTCGCGGCCCTCCATGCGCAGCTTGCCCGTGGTGCCGGTCGAGCCGGGGCCGCCGTCGACGTAGAGCTTGGAGCGGTGGCGCCCGTCCGAGCGCAGGCAGCTCGCGAGCACGCCGCGATCGCCCGTCGTCCCATCCCCCTCGCGCGCTTCCATCACGATCGCGCCGGCACCGTCCCCGAACAGCACGCAGGTGGTGCGATCCTCCCAGTCGAGGATGCGCGAAAAGGTCTCCGCACCGACGACGAGGGCGCGCTTGGCCCCGCCCGTGGTCAGGAAGCGGTCGGCGGTCGCGACCGCGTAGACGAAGCCGGCGCAGACCGCCTGCAGGTCGAAGGCGAAGCCGGACTCGATTCCCAGGGCCGCCTGGATCTGGGTCGCGGTCGAGGGGAAGGTGTGGTCGGGCGTCGAGGTCGCGCAGATCACGAGGTCGATGTCGGCGGCCGAGAGCCCGGCATCGTCGAGCGCAGCGAGCGCCGCCCGGCTGCCCAACACCGAGGTCGTCTCGTCGGGGCGCGCGATGTGGCGCTGGCGGATGCCGGTGCGCTGCACGATCCACTCGTCCGAGGTCTCGATCCCGCGCTCGGCGAGATCGGTGTTCGTGACGACGGTCTCGGGCAGATACGCCCCGCAGCCGATCACGACGGAGCGCCGATGCGCCATCAGATCCGTCCCTTCCATCACTTGTCGGCCGCGCCGGCCTCGAGGCCGGCGGTCAGGCCGGCCGCGACCGCGGGCGTCTGCTCCAGCATGTCCCGGATCGTCCGCATCAGGTCGTAGCGCGCCATGTCGTAGGCAAGGTCGACGGCGGATGCGAAGCCGTGCGCGTTCTCCGAACCGTGGCTCTTGATGACGATGCCCTCCAGGCCGAGAAAGACGCCGCCATTGGCCCGGCTCGGGTTCATCTTCTCGCGCAGGGCCGCGAAGGCCTGACGCGCGAACAGGTATCCGATCTTGGCCGAGAGGGTCCGGCCCATCGCCGCCTTGAGATAGGAGCCGATCTGCTTGGCGGTGCCCTCGGCCGTCTTGAGGGCGATGTTGCCGGTGAAACCTTCCGTCACCACCACGTCGGTGGTGCCGCGACCGAGATCGTTGCCCTCGACGAAGCCGTGGTAGGAGAAATTCTCGGGCTCGGACTCGCGCAGGAGGCGGGCGGCCTCCTTGACGGCCTCGTTGCCCTTCATCTCCTCGGTGCCCACGTTGAGCAGGCCGACCGTCGGGCGCTCGATGTCGAGCACGATGCGGGCCATGGCCGAGCCCATCACCGCCATCTCCACGAGGTGCTCGGCATCGGTGCCAATGGTGGCGCCGACATCGAGCACCACGCTCTCGCCGCGCACGGTCGGCCAGAGGCAGGCGATGGCGGGCCGCTCGATGCCGGCCATGGTCTTCAGGCAGATCTTCGACATCGCCATCAGGGCGCCGGTATTGCCCGCCGAGACGGCGGCCTGGGCCTCGCCGTCGCGCACGGCCTGGATCGCGCGCCACATCGAGGACTTGCCCCGGCCCTGGCGCACCGCCTGGCTCGGCTTGTCGTCCATGGCGACCGAGACCGTGGTGTGGCGGATCTCGACGGCGCCCTTCAGCCGCGGCTCGGCCTCGACGAGGGGGCGCACCACCGCCTCGTCGCCGAACATCAGGAAGGTCATTTCGGGATGCCGTTCGCGGGCGATGGCCGCACCGGGCACGACGGTCGTGGGGCCGTGATCGCCGCCCATGGCGTCGAGCGAGATGCAAACGCGGTTCGACATGGTTCCTTCGGGAGGCCGCGGCGGGATGTGGCGGACAGCGAGCGTGAAGGGGCGGCTGGATGCGCCCCGGATCGGCGGCGCGCAAAATAGCGGCAGCGCCCCGCCGGGCAAACAAAAACTGAAGCGGTCCCGCGCAGGGGACCGGATGCGAGCCGATCAGTCCTCCTTCGGCGCGATCCGGGCGCGCAGGGCCGCCAGATCGGAGAAGGGCAGTGGATCCTCGCCGACCGTGACCGGATCGAAGGCGACGCCGGGCTTGCGCGGGTAGGGATCGAGCCCGAGTGCCAGGAACTCCGCCGTGAGCGCACCGAAATCGACGCGTCCGTTCACGATCGGGTCGGGCAGCTCCACATCCTCGGCCTCGGTGCCTTCCAGGATGTCGGCGTTGGTGAACTCGACCTCGACCGGCTCGGAGACCTTCGATTCGAAGGGTTCCAGCGTCACCGTGCAGACCTGGGTCACGACGGCCTCCACCCGACCCTCGGCGCGCAGCCGGGTCAGGGAGCCGCTCAGAGTGAAGCGGCCGACGAGGTCGCGGAGGGCAGGGATCTTGAAGTCGCGGGCGAGCGCCTCGCACTCCGCCGGGCTTGCCTCGACGACGATCTCGGCGCGGTCCTTGGGCAGGCGCTCGACGTTGACCGAACGGGACAGCGGGCTCTCGCTCCTGAGGGTCATCGGATGCCTCCTGCCGCCGCATCGGGTTGGCCGGGCGGCTCGGGGAAGCGCGGTCCGACCTCCAGCAAGCCGTCGAGATCCTGGGCGGAAAGGGCGGCCGCGCAGTCCTCCACGTAGGCGGCGAGCGGCGCCGCGCTCTGCGCATCCTCGCGGCCGAGCAGGTTGCGGGCGAGCGCGGCGGCGAGCCCCGTCCGGTCGCCCGCGTCGAGGGCGGCGCCGTAGGCGCCCGCCCGGGCGTAGAACGAGGCGCCGAGCTTCTTGATGCGCTTCGGGATGCCCATGTCGCCGATGCCGAGCTCGCGCAGGGATGCGTCGAGCTGGAGGAAGACGGAGTCGACGAGATCCTGCGCCACGTCCGCCGCGGGCGGCGGGAGCTGGCCGAGGCGGCGCAGCACGAGGATGACGTGCAGGGCGAGCGCCTCGAAGCGCCCCTCCACGGTATCGGGCACACCGAGCCCCTCGTAGAGGCCGGGGCGGCGCGCGGCCTCGCCGATGCGCTGATGCAGCGCCCGGATCGTGCGTCGGCGCCGGTCGGCGCGGTGGAACAGGCCCGCGATCATATGGTCCACCGGATCGGCCCGGGCTGTGGCCGAGCTTGCCTTGTCAAAGCCATAACCCCGCGGTACGGCAACCCCGGACCAGGGTGCAAGTCCGAAGACGCGCGAGGCCAATCGCGCCACGGACGAATCCCGCTTCGCAGGAATTAGGGGGGCCGATGTCGCGCCGTCTCGTCTCGTCGCTTGCCCGCGCCGCCGTTCTCGGCACCGTCGCGGTCGGCGTCTCAGGCTGCATCGGCGAGGATATCCGCCACGGCTACCAGATCGATCAAGCCGCGCTCGCCACGGTGAAGCCCGGCATGGGCGCCGAGCAGGTGCTGCAGATCCTCGGCACGCCGTCCACGGTCTCCACGGTCGGCAACAAGTCTTGGTACTACATCACCCAGAACACCCGCCGCACGGTGATGTTCCTGGGCGAGCAGGTCGAGGACCAGAAGGTCACGGCCGTCTACTTCAACCAGGGCATGAAGGTCGAGCGCGTGGCGCTCTACGGCCTGCAGGACGGACGCGTGTTCGACTTCATCGAGCGCACCACGCCGTCGAGCGGCGCCGACCGCGCCTTCCTCAGCCAACTCTTCCGCGGCCTGACCCGCTACGAGCCGTTCGGCAGCGGCGCCGGCGCCTCGATCGTCCCCGGCGCCCGCGCGGGCCAGTAAGGGGCGCCCGTCAAGGCGCGCACCACGTCGTCCGGCTCACCGAACAGGCGGGCCGGCTCCGTGCCGGCCAGGGCCTCGGGCGCCGTGTAGCCCCAGGCCACCGCGCCGAAGGCACAGCCCGCCCGCGCCGCCGCCTCCGCATCCCGGATCTCGTCGCCCACCGCCAGCATCGCGGCGGGCGCCACGCCGGCCCGGCGCGCCACGGCCCGCAGGTGACGCGCCTTGCCGAACAGCGAGGCGCCGCAGGCGTAGTGCCGGATGCACCCGGTCCGATCCCCGAGGGCGCGCCGCACGTTCGCCTCGCTGTTGGAACTGACGACGGCGAGCACGAGCCCGGCCGCGTCGAGCCTGTCGAGCATCGCCGGCACGCCGGGAAACAACCGCACCGTCCCGGCATCGCGGGTGGCCAGCCCGCGCATGTGGCGGGCGATCAGGGGCAGCTTCCAGGCCGGAATGCCGAGATCCCGCAGGATCTCCCGGGCGCCCATGGCGCGCAGCCGTCCGGTCTCGCCCGCCTCGACCCGGCGGAAGCGGTAGCGGTCGGCCACGCCGTTGAGCTGGGCGCAGAACCAGGGGAAGGTGTCGGCCAGCGTGCCGTCGAAGTCGAAGGCGACGAGCCGGTAGGGCGACCGCATCCCCTCGCCTTCGAACATGCGCCCCTCTCCTAAAACGCGAACGGCTCCGCCGAGGCGGAGCCGTCCATAGATCGTCGGGCAGTCCGCGATCCGAAGCCGCCGGCCTTACGCGGCCTGCGACAGCGCCGGGTAGTCGACGTAGCCCTCCGGCCCCTGGCTGTACCAGGTCTTCATGTCGTCCTTGTTGAACGGCAGGCCCTTGGCGATGCGCTCGGGCAGGTCCGGGTTGGCGATGAAGGGACGGCCGAAGGCGACGGCATCGGCCTCGCCCGAGGCGACCGCCTCCTTGGCGCGCTCGCCATCATAGTCGCAGTTGAGGATGACAGGACCGCCGAAGCGCTCCTTGATGACGGGGGCCACGGGCGCGACCGTCGCCTTGCCGAAGGTGCCGTCCGGGCCCGGCTCGCGCAGCTCGATGAAGGCGAGGCCGACGCGCTCCATCATCTCGGCGGCGAGCCCGAAGGTCTCGTGCGGGTTCGAATCGTCCACGCCCTGGATCGGGCCGTTGGGCGAGAAGCGGATGCCGGTGCGCTCCGGGCCGACGATGCCGGCCACGGCCTGCGCGACCTTGGTGACGAGCCGCACCCGGTTCTCGACGGAGCCGCCGTAGCGGTCGGTGCGCTTGTTGCTGCCGTCGCGGAGGAATTCGTCGAGCAGGTAGCCGTTCGCCGCGTGGATCTGCACGCCGTCGAAGCCGGCCGCCACGGCGTTGCGGGCCGCGCGCTCGTAATCGGCGATGAGCCGCGGGATCTCGTCCTCGCGCAGAGCCCGGGCCTGCCCGTAGGGCTTCTTGCCCTCGTAGGTATGGGCCTCGTCCGGCGCGGTGGCGACGGAGGGCGCGACCGGCGGCTCGCCGCCGAGGAAGTCGGGATGGACGAGATAGCCCATGTGCCAGAGCTGCGAGACGATGCGCCCGCCGCGATCATGGACCGCCTTCACAATCGGCTTCCAGGCCTCGACCTGCTCGTCGGACCAGATGCCGGGGGCGTAGGGCCAGCCGAGCCCTTCCTGGCTGATGCCGGTGGCCTCGGAGATGATGAGACCGGCGCCCGCACGCTGCGCGTAGTATTCGGCCATCAGCGGCGTCGGCACGTGGCTCCGGGTGGAGCGGCCGCGGGTCAGCGGAGCCATGAGGATGCGGTTCGGCAGCGTGATGGCGCCGAGGGTAATCGGGTCGAACAGGGACGGCATTCGAATCTCTTCTTGGGCGGGGCGGCTTCCGGGGAAGCGTCCCCGCTGCCTCTCGGAAGGCCGAACCTTGTGTTGCCTTCCCCATTCCGCCAGTGCGCTGGCGCACCTCCGCCGCCCCGCGCCGCCCCCCGGCGCTCACCTCTCGGCGAGGCGCTTCTCGTAGCACCACGCTTCCATGCCGTCCTCGTAGTAGTCCGGCTTGGTCCCGGTGCGCGCGTAGCCGCCCCGCTCGTAGAGCCGGATGCCGCTGCCGTTGTCGGCCCGCACCTCCAGGCGCAGGCGCTCGCAGCCATGGGCGCGGGCATCGGCCTCCGCGGCCAGCAGGAGACGACGGCCGAGCCCGGCGCCGGCGCGAGCGGGGGAGACCGCGAGCGAGGAGAGACGGGCGACGCGGCTGGTGCGCCGACGCTCCAGGGTCGCGGCGCCGACGAGAATTTCGGGCCCTTCGGCCTCGCCGCCGGTCCGCTTGCCGGCTCCCGCCGAACCCTCCTGCGCGATCGCGACGAGAAGCGTCATGCTGGGCGAACGGATCGCGTGGCGGATCGCCCGCCGCTCGGCCCGGTCGGTGGTAAAGGCGGCCTGTTCGAGCGCCGCCAGGGCATCGAGATCCGCAAGGCGGGCGGGCCGGATTCCCACCGCCAGCCGGGCGGCCGCGCGCTCGGCCGGCGCGCTCACGCCACGCTCCAGGGATAGGACCACGTCTCGGTCAGCGCCCGCTCGCCCGCCCGATCCTGCCTGCGCAGGTAGGCCCGCAATTCGGTCGCACCCGGCGCGTCGAGGCGCACGTCGATCGCGACGCGGAAACCGCCGACATGCGGGTTCGGCACGATCGAGGTCGCGGTGATGCGCCCGACGCTCGCACTCGCCACCACGTCCGGCGGCGTCGGGTCGGCCAGCAACGAGCCGAGATCCCCGCCGCCGAAATCGATCAGGAAGCGGCGGGCGAGCAGGGCGGTGCCGTCCGGCGTCCGCCGCGCCGCGCCGCTCGCGGCCGGTTCGGCGATGAAGGTGTTGACCACCTTGCCGTTCGGGTGAAGCGCCTCCCCCGCCAAGGCCCGCAGGCGATAGGCGAGCCGCACCGGCTCACCCGCGGGATAGGGCGTCTTCGGGCGCCAGAAGGCCACGACGTTGTCGGCGGTCTCGTTGTCCGTCGGCAGCTCGACCAGAAAGACGCTGCCCTCGCCCCAATCGCCCTCCGGCTCCACGAAGTAGCCGGGCCGGCGCTCGTAGCCGGCTTCCAGATCCTGGTAACTGGCAAAGTCGCGGTCGCGCTGCATCAGGCCGAAGCCCTTCGGCGTCCGGTCGAGGAAGGTCGAGACGCGCCGGTGCCGCGGATTGTCGAGGGGCCGCCACAGCCATTCCCCGGTCCCGGTGGCGAGTTGGAGCCCGTCGGAATCGTGCAGCTCGGGCCGGTAATCGTCGCTGTGGCCGCGGTCGGTCTCGCTGATGAAGAACATCGAGGTCAGCGGCGCGATGCCCACGGAAGCGAGGGGCCGGCGCGGATAGAGCGTCGCGCTCACCCGCACGGCCGTCTGCGCCCCCGGCTCGACCACGAAGCGGTAGGCGCCCGTGGTCGAGGGGCCGTCGAGGAGGGCGTGGATCGTGAGCGACGTCGCGCCCGGCCCCGGCACCTCGATGAAGAAGGCCCGGAAGAACGGAAACTCCTCCCGCTCCGCCTCCGTGCCGATGGCGAGGCCGCGCGCCGAGAGACCGTAGAGCTGGTCCTTTCCGAGGAAGCGGAAATAGCTCGCGCCGACGAAGACGATGAGTTCGTCGAGCCGGTCGGGCCGGTTCAGCGGGGCGTGGATGCGGATGCCGGCAAAGCCGAGATCCTCCGGCAGGGGGCCGTCGATCCGCGTCCGCCCGAAATCGAACAGCGCCGGATCGTATTTGACGGGCGTGCTCACCCCGTCGCGGACCAGATTCACGGCGACGGGGCGCGGGTATAGGAAGCCGCGGTGGAAGAGCTGAAGCCGGAACGGTCCGCCGGCCTCGCCCAGCAACGCCCGGTCCGGCCGGAAGCGGATGTCGCGCCAAGCGTCGTAATCGAGCCGGGCCAGGGCCTCCGGCAGGGGCCGCCCGTCGCCCTGGAACGGCTCGCTCTCGAAGGGCACGGACGCGAGCACCCGCGCCCAGCGCTCGACCACGGCCGGCTCGAAGGGCAGCGGCTCGGATGCGGCGGGCCGGGGAATGGCGGGCAAGGCGGCGGCGAGGCCGGCGGCCGTCAGCCCCGTCATCACGCTCCTGCGCGAGGGCGCGGCTCCGTCCGGCGCCGCATCGCCCCCGGCATGACCTTTGGCCTGGATCATGATCCCGTCCCGAAATGCCACGGTTCAATGGCCGCTTCGCCGGGGCTTGGGAAGGGGGAAGCCGGCACCTGGGACGCGGCGCTGCGCTCTTTCCGCAACAATCGCCGCCGGGAGCGAATTTCACCGAACGACGCGGCTTTTTCCCTTGTGGCCGCGGGCACTCGGCCGTATATCGCCCCTGCCCAATTTCGCACGTGCCTGTGGCCGCGTGTCGGTTGGTGGGCATCCGGTCAACTGCCGGACAGCCGCCAGGGGTCTTAAAGGATCGATGGTCGAAAGGGTGGATCCCTACGGCCGGCATCCGGGTGGCGACACCAGACCCCGACAACAACCGACAGCCGGAGGCGAAACCGGCGAACCCCGCTCTCCACGGGGGACGCAGCTTAAAGCAACGACGAACGGGCTTTTTTGGTCTCGTCGGCCCTCCAAAGGCCGACACCGAAGAGGCTTGTTTATCCTTGCCCGGCGTGCGGTTGGGGTTCCCCCATCCAATCCACGGCAGCTTCCGGGTGCTCTGCGCCTGTTGCCATCCGCGCGTCTCCAAAGCGCACGGATGACGCGACGCATCGCCCCCTGACGCCGACGGTTCGCTTGCCCGGACCGTCCCGATTCGATCTCGCGCCCGAGAGAGGGCGCCTCGAACCTGTGGTGGGGACGACCAATGACCGATCGCATCCGCGATTACCTGCGCGCGCGCCGTGACCTCGGCCGGGACGAAGGTCCGGTGATGGTCCTCGACCTCGATGTCGTGCGCGAGAACTACACCGCGTTCAGTCGTGCGCTCCCGGATACCCGCGTGTTCTATGCCGTGAAGGCGAACCCGGCCGCGGAAGTGCTGCGCCTGCTCGCCGAGATGGGCTCCTGCTTCGACACGGCCTCGGTCGCCGAGATCGAGATGGCGCTGGCTGCCGGCGCGACGGCCGAACGCGTCTCCTTCGGCAACACCATCAAGAAGGAGCGCGACGTCGTCCGCGCGCTCAAGCTCGGAATCCGCCTCTTCGCCGTCGATTGCCAGGCCGAGGTCGAGAAGATCTTTCGCGCGAGCGCCGAGGCGGGTGTCGAGACCGGCGACGTGCAGGTCTTCTGCCGCATCCTCTGCGACGGCGCGGGCGCCGACTGGCCGCTCTCGCGCAAGTTCGGCTGCGAGCCGGAGATGGCCGTGAACGTGCTGGAGCACGCCCACCGGCACGGCCTGCACGCCTACGGCGTCTCCTTCCATGTCGGCTCGCAGCAGGCCAACACGGAGGCCTGGGACGGGGCGCTCGCTTCCGCCTCCCAGATCTTCCAGGAATGCGCGCTGCGCGGCATCGGCCTGTCGATGGTCAACCTCGGCGGCGGCTTTCCCACCAAGTACCTCAAGCAGGTGCCCGGTGTGGAAACTTACGGCGATGCGATCTTCCGCGCGCTCACCAAGCATTTCGGCAACCGCATCCCCGAGACGATCATCGAGCCGGGCCGCGGCATGGTCGGCAATGCCGGGATGATCGAGGCGGAGGTCGTGCTCGTCTCCAAGAAGTCGGAGGCCGAGGACGAGGTGCGCTGGGTCTATCTGGACATCGGCAAGTTCGGCGGTCTGGCCGAGACCATGGACGAGTCGATCCGCTACGCGATCCGCACCGACCACGACGAGGATCGCAAGGCCCCTTGCGTCGTCGCCGGCCCGACCTGCGACTCGGTCGACGTGCTCTACGAGAAGAACCACTACCCGCTACCGGTCTCCCTCTCGATCGGCGACAAGGTGTGGATCGAGGGCGCGGGCGCCTACACCACGACCTACGCGGCGGTCGCCTTCAACGGCTTCCCGCCCCTCGAGCAGATCGTGATCTGACCCGCAGCGGCCCCGCACCGCGTCCCGCGGGGCCAGCCCGGTCAGGCTTCGTTCACGCCTCTTCCGTCAGAAGTGTCGCGCGCCTCACGAGGCGTGCTTGTCGATGTGTCCCGGACGGCCCGCCTCGCGGCGGGTGCGAGGGCTGTTTCCCCCCGCTTGCCAGCGATCCTGGGAGGGTACGGCCGTGATCCAGATCCGCGATGAGATCGCCTCCGACATCGCAGCCCGCGAGCACCTGCTCGACGCCTGCTTCGGCCCCGGCCGCTTCCTGAAGACCTCGCAGCGCCTGCGCGAGGGTCGCCTGCCCGCGCGTGGCCTCGCCCTCACCGCCGTGCAGGAGGACAGGCTCGTCGGCACCGTGCGCCTGTGGGATGTCGAGACTGCCTGCGGCCGTCCGGCCCTGCTGCTGGGCCCGCTCGCGGTCGATCCCTCGCTGCAGGGCGCCGGCCTCGGCGGGGCGCTGATGCGCGCGGCCGTCGCGCGTGCGGCCGAGGGCGGCCACGGCGCCGTGCTGCTGGTGGGCGACGCGCCCTACTACGCACGCTTTGGCTTCGCCCCGGAGAAGGCTGCCGGCCTTTACATGCCCGGCCCGTTCGAGCGCGAACGCTTCCTCGGTCTTGAACTGCGGGCGGGTGCGCTGGAGGGCGCCGCGGGCGTTCTGCGCGCGACCGGTGCGTTCGAGCCGCTGCCGGAGGTCGCCGCCGAGGCTGCCGCATGCGTGGCGCGACGACGCGCCGCCTGAGGCGAGGCCGGGCTGCGGCGCCCGCTTCACGTCATTCGATTGAACGCGAAACAGGGCCCGTCGACGCGCGAGAGCGGCGGCGGACCCTGGTCCGGTCGATGATGGTCGTCCGGGGACACCGGCACGGATCACGGGCTCAGCGGTGATAGGGCCAAGCGGTCGCGGAGAAGGACAGGCGGCTGATGCCCTCGTGGAAGGCGCGGGCCTGGCTGGCGGCCGTGCGTCCGGCGCGGATGAGGGCGGCGAGGAGCGTGATGATGCCCGGATCGCGATCGATCGTCTCGATTTCGGGATGGATGGACGGTGCGGTAAGGACGGTCAGCATGGTTCGAATCCCTTGTGCGTGCTGTCTGTGCCCCTCGGCGTCACTCCCTTGTTGCAGTGCAGCATAGACCTGCTTTTCGGCGCGTGTCTCGGATGAAAACCGGCCTCAGCCCTGCGCACAATTCATAGCTGGGACCGGGCGATCTTCACGTTTTTGCAATTCTCTCCCCGAGCAACCGGTTGACCGGCCGACGCCGAACCGTCATCCGCTCGTCACTTCCAAACACCAATCACCCGCTCTCAAGCAAAGAGCAGCCCCGACAAGGAGTGTCCGCGCATGTCCGATGGCCCGCAGAAGGATTGGCCCGTCCACGGTCGCATCACCGGCCCGATCGTGATGATCGGTTTCGGCTCGATCGGCCGGGGCACCCTGCCCCTGATCGAGCGCCATTTCGAGTATGACCGCGCCCGCTTCACCGTGATCGATCCGGTCGATACGCATAAGGATCTGGCCGACAAGCACGGCCTGCGCTTCGAGAAGGTCGCGCTGACCAAGGAGAACTATCGCGACGTCCTCACGCCCCTCCTCACCGAGGGCGGCGGCCAGGGCTTCTGCGTGAACCTGTCGGTCGACACCTCCTCGCGCGACATCCTCGAACTCTGCCGCGAACTCGGCGCGCTCTACATCGACACCGTCGCCGAGCCCTGGACCGGCTTCTACTTCGACAAGGACCTGAGCCAGGCCGACCGCACCAACTACGCGCTGCGCGAGAACATCCTCGCCGCCCGCCGCGCCGCGCCCGGCGGCCCGACGGCGGTGTCGTGCTGCGGTGCCAATCCCGGCATGGTCTCGTGGTTCGTCAAGCAGGCGCTCCTGAACGTCGCGGGGGACACCGGCTCGACCACGCCGGAGCCGAAGACCCGCGAGGAATGGGCCGCGTTGATGCGCGAACTCGGCGTCAAGGGCGTCCACATCGCCGAGCGCGACACCCAGCGCGCCAAGAACCCCAAGCCCCAGGGCGTGTTCGTCAACACCTGGTCGGTCGAGGGCTTCGTCTCCGAGGGCAACCAGCCGGCCGAGCTCGGCTGGGGCACGCACGAGACCTGGAAGCCCGCCAATGCCCAGGAGCAGACCAAGGGCTCGCGCTGCGCGATCTTCCTGCTCCAGCCCGGCGCCGACACCCGCGTGCGTTCCTGGACCCCGACCGCCCAGGCGCAGTTCGGCTTTCTGGTGACCCACAACGAGGCGATCTCGATCGCGGACTACTACACGGTCCGTGAGAACGGCGAGGCGGTCTACCGCCCGACCTGCCACTACGCCTATCACCCGGCCAACGACGCCGTGCTCTCGCTGCACGAGATGTGGGGCAATGCCGGCAAGGTGCAGGAGCGCCAGCACATCCTCGACGAGAACGAGATCGTCGACGGCATCGATGAACTCGGCGTGCTGCTCTATGGGCACAAGAAGAACGCCTACTGGTACGGCTCGCAGCTCTCGATCGAAGAGACGCGGCGGATCGCACCCTACCAGAACGCGACGGGCCTTCAGGTGACCTCGGCGGTTCTGGCCGGCATGGTCTGGGCGCTGGAGAACCCGGAGGCCGGCATCGTCGAGGCGGACGAGATCGACTTCCGCCGCTGCCTGGAAGTGCAGACGCCGTATCTCGGCCCGGTGGTGGGCGTGTACACCGACTGGACCCCGCTGACCGACCGCCCGGGCCTGTTCCCGGAGGACATCGACCCGAGCGACCCCTGGCAGTTCCGCAACGTGCTCGTGCACGGCTGAGGCCATTCCATCGCAAAGCCTCATGAGGGCCGCCCTGTCCGGGGCGGCCCTTTTTTGTTACGATCCGCGCCTTCGCACCGGAGGCTGATCGATGGCCGTGCCAGCACGCCGTGACACGCGCATGCGGGTCGCCGCTTATCGGGATTGGACCGCAACACGGCCGGACGACGAGCGCTGGGAGTTGATCGACGGCGTGCCGGTGATGATGTCACCCGCCAAGGGCCGACATCAGCGCATCGTCACCAATCTCGTCAAACATCTCGACGACCTCGCCGAGCACCGGGGCTGCGGCGCCTATCCGGGCCTCGCGATCCTGAGCGAGGTCATGGACGATTACGCGCCGATTCCCGACGTGGTGGTGCAATGCGGCGAACCGCCGGAGGACGGCTACACCGGCGATCCTCTGCTCGTGGCGGAAGTTCTCTCGCCCTCCACGCTCGTGCTCGATCGGGGACGCAAGACCGAGTTCTATCAGACCGTCCCGTCGCTCGCCGTGCTCCTGCTCGTGCATCAGACCGAAGCGCGGGTGGAGGTCTGGCGCCGGGCTCCGGACTGGACCGTTCAGGTCGCCGGTGCCGGCGACGTCATCGACCTTCCCGAACTCGGCGGTGCGCTGTCCGTCGCGGAGGTCTACGCGCGCCTCACCCTCTGACCACGCATCGCACGCCGCTTGCCTGGCTCCCGGGCAGTGCTAGCATCGAGATCGTTTTCGGAGGCCTCTCGATGGCGCTCGCCCTTCGGCGTGACCCCGGCATGCAGGTGGCGGAATATCAGGTCTGGGTCGCCGACCGGCCGGACGAGGAGCCCTGGGAACTGATCGACGGCGAGCCCTCGCTGATGGCGCCGCAGAGCGAGCGGCACCAGCAGATCGTGGCGAACCTCGTCCGGCACCTCAGGCCCTTCGGACGCGATCGCGGTTGCCGCGCCATTCCCGGTATCGCGGTGTTGAGCGACGCGATGGACACCTTCGCGCCGATTCCCGACGTGGTCCTGCGCTGCGGGGCGCCGCTGCGGGACGGCTATGCTCGCGATCCGGTCCTCGTCGCGGAGGTGCTCTCACCCTCGACCATGAGCCGGGATCGCGGCCGCAAGACCGACTTCTATCGCAGCATCGCCTCGCTCAAGCTCTTCCTGATCGTCTATCAGGACGAGCCGCGGGTCGAACTCTGGCGGCGCAGTGCCGATGGCGGATGGGCGTTCGAGGCCTGCGGCCTCGACGGCACGATCGACCTGCCCGAACTCGGCGGCGCCCTGGCCGTTGCCGAGATCTACGACGACATCGCCTTCTAGACGACGAACCCGCGCGGATCCGGCCTTGCCTCATTTCGAAGACTTCTACGCCAACAAGCTGCGCGGCTCGCTCGGGGTCACCGACGCGGAATCCGTGCTCGACCTGCGCGGGGCCAACCGCCCGACGGCCGAAGCCTCGCTGACCGACATGCTGGAGCGCAGCCGCTTTGCCAGGGGCAAGACCGTGGCGATCCGGCTCGATCCGCCGCCGGACGGCGGCGGCGAGACCCTGTTCCAGCCGATCGGGCGCCAGCTCCTCGATGCCAAGCGGCGCGGCTGGATCGAAAGGCTCCAGACCCTGCCCGCGGAGGACGGGCTCGGCTTCTACGTGGCGCTCGCCGGCAAGCCGGCGCGCGAGCGCGATTGACCCGCATGGCCTGGAGCCGGAACGACAACGCCCTCGAACACCTCGCCCGCTTCGGCTACGGCGCCCGCGGCTTCGTCTACTGCGTCGTGGGCACGCTCGCCGTGCTCGCCGCCTTCGGGCAGGGCGGCTCGGCTGGCGACAGCAAATCCGCGATCCGCGCCGTGCTCGGCGGTCCGTTCGGCGTTATCGTCGTCGGTCTGATCGCGCTCGGCCTCGCGGGCTTCGCTCTGTGGCGTCTCGTCGAGGGGGCGACCGATGCCGACCGGCGCGGGCGCTCGCCCAAGGCCCTGGCCGTACGGGGCGCCCACCTCGTCAGCGCCGTGATCTATGCCGGCCTCGCCCTCACCGCTGGCCGCCTCGCCTTCGGCATCGGCCGCGCCTCCGCGGGCGGCGACGGGGTGCGGGACTGGACCAAGTGGCTGCTCGACCAGCCGCTGGGCCCCTGGCTCGTCGGGCTCGTCGGGCTCGGCATCGTCTCGGCAGGGATCGGCTACGCCGCCAAGGCCTGGAAGGGCAACGTCACGGAGCGCCTCTCGCTCCCGGCCGGCTCGGAAGCCTGGGCCGATCGTCTCGGCCGGTTCGGCTACGCGGCGCGGGGCCTCGTCTTCCTGATGATCGGCGGCTTCGTGCTCACCGCCGCATGGACGCAAGCCTCCTCCGAGGCCACGGGCCTCTCGGGCGCCTTCTCGGCCCTCAGGGCGCAACCTTACGGCTGGGTGTTGCTCGCCATCGTCGCCGCCGGCCACTTCGCCTTCGGTGCTTTCGGCCTGATCCAGGCCCGTTACCGCCACATCGACGCCCCGGATCTGGGCGATGCGGATGGGGCGCTGACCAAGGCGGTGCGCGCGGCACGGTGAAGACCGCCGCGTCGCGGTCGCGTTGACAGCGCCCGGAGACATGGCCCAGAGCGGCGCCGACACGCCTGCGCCCGAGCGGGCTCTCACCGAGAACCGGTCTCCCTCGTTCGGGCGGATGCTCTGACACGAAGCACCATGCAGAAGCGCACCCTCAAGACGGCGGCGATGGTCGTCCTCGATCTCGCCGCCACCGCGGCGGCCGTGGTGCTGACCTTCGTCTTCCGCTTCCAGGACGGGGCGCTGGCCGAGCGCCTGCACGCCCTCCCGCTGCTGCTGCCGCCCTTCCTGATCTATACCGGGCTGATCTACGCCTGGTTCAAGCTCTACCGCACGAAGTGGCGCTTCGCCTCGCTGCCGGACCTGGCCGGCATCGTGCGCGCCGCGAGCGTCACCGCGCTGACGCTGCTCGTGCTCGACTACGTGCTGGTCTCCTCGAACCTCTACGGATTCTACTTCTTCGGCAAGGTCGCCATCATCCTCTACTGGGTGCTGCAGATCTTTCTGCTCGGCGGCCCGCGGCTGGCCTTCCGCTACCTGAAATACGCCCGCTCCCGCCAGAGCCGGGCCCGCACGGCCACCACCCCGACATTGCTGCTGGGGCGCGGCAGCGACATCGAGATCGTGTTGCGGGCCATCGAATCCGGTTCGGTCAAGCGGCTCTCACCCAAGGGCATCCTCTCGCCGCGAGCCGACGAAGCGGGCCAGATGATGCGCGGCGTGCCCGTCCTCGGCGGGTTTCGCGACCTCGAACAGGTGGTCGCCGACTTGGCGGGCCGCGGTCTGCCCGTGCGCCGGCTCGTGGCGACGCCGAGCGCGCTGGCGCCCGAATCCGAGCCCGACGACCTGATCGCCCGCGCCCGGCGGCTCGGCCTGCCGCTCGCCCGCGTCACCAGCCTCGGCGAGGGCATGCGCGACGCCGAACTCGCGCCGCTCGAGATCGAGGATCTGCTGCTCCGACCGACCGTCGCCATCGATCGGCCGCGCCTCGAGCGCTTCCTTGCCGGCGCCCGGGTCGTCGTGACGGGCGGGGGCGGCTCGATCGGCTCCGAAATCTGCGCCCGGGCGGTCGCCTTCGGCGCTGCGGCGCTGCTCGTCATTGAGAATTCCGAGCCGGCGCTCCACGCGGTGCTCAACGGCTCGGCCCTCCTGCACGCCGAGGCCGAGGTCGAGGGCGCGCTCGCCGACATCCGCGACCGCGAGCGGCTGCACGCCATCCTGCGCGACTTCCGGCCGACCTACGTCTTCCACGCCGCCGCGCTCAAGCAGGTGCCCTACCTCGAACGCGACTGGGCCGAGGGCATCAAGACCAACGTGTTCGGCTCGATCAACGTGGCCGACGCGACCGTGGCGGCCGGCGCCCGGGCTCTGGTGATGATCTCGACCGACAAGGCGATCGAGCCGGTCTCGCAGCTCGGCGTCACCAAGCGCTTCGCCGAGATGGTGGCGCAAGCTCTCGACCATGAAACCGCGCTGGACGCGGAGCGCGCCGACCCGGAGGCGACCCGGCTGATCGCCGTGCGCTTCGGCAACGTGCTGGGCTCGGCGGGCTCGGTGGTGCCGGTGTTCAAGGCGCAGATCGCCCGCGGCGGTCCCGTGACCGTAACGCATGCCGAGATGGTGCGCTACTTCATGACCGTGCGCGAGGCCTCCGACCTCGTGCTCACCGCCGCGTCCCACGCCGACGCGGAAGGGCGCGGCGACACCGGCGAGCAGCGCGCGGCCGTCTACGTGCTCAAGATGGGCCAGCCCGTGCGCATCCGCGATCTCGCCGAGCGCATGATCCGGCTCGCCGGCTTCGAGCCCGGCGAGGAGATCGAGATTCAGGTCACCGGGGCGCGGCCGGGCGAGCGGCTCAACGAGATCCTGTTCGCGAAGGAAGAGCCGCGGGTGACGCTCGCCGGCATCGACGGCGTCATGGCGGCCAAGCCCGTCTTCGCCGACCGCGCGGTGCTGGAGGGCTGGATCGGCCGCCTGCGCGAGGCTGTCGCGGCGGGAGATCGTGCGGCGGCGGAGGCGGTGTTCGAGGAAGCGATCCCGGACTTCCGCCACCGGGCCGGCGCCGTGCCGAACGCGGAGCCCGCGAGCCTCGCGCCACGCGCCGAGACCGCAGCGGCGACCCCGGCCTGACGCTCAGCCCGCCTTGCCGTCGCGGCCGTCGAAGCGGGCGCGGGCTTCCTGAATCTCCGGCAGATGCGCGAAGGCCCAAGCGCCGAGCGCCTGGATCGGCTCCTTGAGGGAGCGGCCAAGTTCGGTCAGTTCGTAATCGACCCGCGGCGGAATCGTCGGGAAGATCGTGCGCGTGACGAGGCCGTCGCGCTCCAGCCCGCGCAGCGTGAAGGTGAGCATCCGCTGCGAGATGCCGCCGATCATCCGTTTCAGCTCGTTGAAGCGCCTCGGTCCGTCAGCGAGCATCATCACGACGAGCACGCTCCACTTGTCGCCGATCCGCGCCAGGACCGTACCGACGAGGCGGCAATCCTGTCCGGTACGGTGGTCGGGATGCGACGCCTCGGTTCCCTCGATGTGCCCGGGTTCCAAGAATGTGCCTCCTTGCGCGGCGATGACAGTGGTTATCTATAGCGCCTCGGTTCATTTCTGATACCGAGGATCAAACATGAAGCTTCTGCACGTCGACGGCAGCATTCTAGGCGCCCATTCCGTGAGCCGGACGGTGTCCGCCGCCATCGTGGATCGCCTGAGATCCGAGAATCCCGGTCTCGCCGTCGCCTACCGCGACCTCGCGCGGGCGCCCCTTCCCCACCTCTCGGGCGCCGTCCTCACAGGAGCGCAGCCGAACGCCACGAACACGCCCGATATTCAGCACGATGTCGATCTCGGCCGACAGGCGCTCGACGAGTTCCTCGCCGCTGACATCGTGGTGATCGGCGCGCCGCTCTACAACTTCACCCTGTCGAGCCAGCTCAAGGCCTGGATCGACCGAATCCTCGTGGCAGGCGTCACCTTCCGCTACGGGCCATCAGGCGCCGAAGGGCTCGCGGGCTCCAAGCGCGTGATCGTGGCACTCGCCCGCGGCGGCCTCTACGGACCCGGCACGCCGGCGGCCGCAGCGGAACATGCCGAAACCTATCTGCGCACGGTGCTCGCCTTCATCGGCATCACGGCGCCGGAATTCATCGTCGCCGAGGGCATCGCCCTGGGCTCCGAAGCGCGCGAGCGGGCGCTGACCGGCGCCTTGGAGGCCGCGCGCGCCCTCAAGGCGGCCTGAGCAGGACGGCCTGAGCGCGGCGGCCTCAGCCCCCGGTCCGCGCCAGCACCGCGAGGCCGTCGCGCGAGGTCTGCGCCGGCCGCCAACCCAGCGCCGCCAGACCCTCGGCCCGGGCCACGAGGGAGCCGGTCAGGCGCTCGAAGGCGGCCTCCCGGCCGGCGGCGCGGCAGGCGAGCCCGATCAGCGGGGTCGGACAGGGCAGCAGGCCGGGGCCGCGGCCGAGACCGGAGCGGAGTGCGGTCAGCATCTCGGGTAGCGTCAGCGGGTCGGGATCGGCCACGATCAGCGGCCGGGCCACAGGCGCAGGGGCCTCCAGCACCGTGGCCACGGCAGCGGCCAGACTCTCGACCGAGACCAGGGAGCGCCGGCCCCGCAGGCTCGCCAGCGGCAGCGGATAGGGCGTCCGCGCCAGCTTGAGGAGCGCCGCCATGTTGCCCTTCACCCCGGCGCCGTAGACCAGCACCGGGCGCAGGGCGACCCAATCGAGCCCGATCTCGGCCAGCGCCTCCTCCGCGGCGAGCTTCGAGCGGCCGTAGGCGTCGGTCGGGGCGGGGGCGTCCGCCTCGGACAGAGGCAGGGGTGCGCTCGAACCGGTCTGCGCCCGGATCGAGGAGAGGAAGACGAAGCGGCCGACCCGCGCCCGCTGCGCGGCCTCGGCCAGCTTGCGCGTCGCCTCGGTGTTCGAATTGCGAAAATCGTCCTCCGGCGCACCGGACATGGCGTGAGCGAGGCCCGCCGAATGCACCACGGCATCGACCCCGCTGAGCGCGGCGGCCATGTTCATCGGCCGGGCCAGATCGCCCACCACGGCGCCGCTCGCGCCCTCGGGCACCTCCACGGGCCGGCGCAGCAGCACCCGCACGCGGTAGCCCCGGGCCGAGAGCGTCCGCAGCAGGTGGCGGCCGATGAAGCCCGTCGCTCCCGTCAGCGCGATCAGCTTTCCGGTCACCCGCCCATCCCCCTCATGCACCGCCCGGCCGCCCCCTCGCGAACCGGCGCAGCAGCCACCCGACGCCCCCCGCCGAGAGGCCGAGGCAGGAGAGCGTGACCGCGGGGTGCGGCCAAAGCAAGGTCGCGGCCGCGAGCAGCGCCAGCGCGCTCTGGAGCGCGAAGACGCGTCCCACCACGCCGAGGACGGAGAAACCGTGGACGGTGGCGACCTGATAGAAGTGGCTGCGATGGGCCTGCCAGACGGCCTCGCCCCGGCGCAGGCGCCACAGCAGGGTGAGCGTCGCGTCGGTGACGGGATAGAGCGGCAGGATCAGCGCGGCCGCCAATCCACCCTCCCCCGCGAGCCGGTAGAGCAGCCACGCCACGATCAGGCCCACCGGCAGCGAGCCGACATCGCCCATGAACAGCCGCGCCACCGGGCGGTTGAAGGGCGCGAAGCCGAGCAGCCCGCCGAGCAGGGCGCCGGCCACCAGCGTCGGGGCGGGGGCGTAGAGGCCGGCGAGCCCGAGTGCGAGGAGGAAGGCGACCGGCGGCACGAACTCGGCCAGCGTCATCCAGTCGAGCCCGTCCATGAAGTTCACGAGGTTGACGAACCAGAGCCCGGCCAGGATCGCGAGGCCGCGCTCCAGCCAGAGCGGCGCCTCGGGCAGGAGCCGTCCCCCGGTGGCGAGCACGACCGCGGCCACGGCGCCCGCCTGGATCACGAGCCGGAGCGAGGCCGGCAGCGGACGGATGTCGTCGACGGCGCCGGTCGCGGCCAGCACGAGGACGGCGAGCGCCAGCACCGCCAGTTCGGCCGAGCCGGGACCGATCCCCGTCGGCACGGCCAGGAGGGCGGCGGCGGCGAGCGCGGCGGCGATGATGGCGATCCCGCCGCCCTGGGGCGTCGGCACCCGGTGGCTGGAGCGGGCGTTCGGCCGGGCCAGGGCGTAGCGCTGCAGCAGCGGCTTCAGCAGGACGATCAGCCCGGCGGACAGCAGCGCCGCCAGCGGCGCGGCGAGGAGAGGGGCGACGGTCATCGGGCCGCCGCAAGCCGCGAAACGGCCCTTCCGCTCGCCGGGAAGGCTTCGAGACGGCGTGTTCCGATCGTTTGCATGCTCTCCGCTCTAGCCGCCCTCCTCAGCTCAAGCGAGGCCGCGCCGGGCTCGATCGGACGATCCCAACTTGTTTTGGCCGCAAAGCCACGCGATCCGCGTCGGGCGGCGGGCCGAAAGAACGGTGGGTGCGCCGCCCGCTCCGGCCGGGTCGCCTTGCGGGGGCAGGATGCCGCCGATACGACTTGGCCGCTCGCCCTACCGCTCAAGCCGGTTGTCAAGAAACGCCCGTTGCGCACGCTCTCACTGGTCCTCGCGTTCCTGACGGTCGTGGCCGGCTCCCTGGCCGCCCTGCTCGGGACCGCCGTTCCCGCCCGCGCGGTCGAAGCCGTGCGCGTCACCCTCGACGCGCCCGCCATCGATCTCACGCCGACGATCGAGCGCTACCGCTCGGACGGCGAAATGATCCAGATCTCCACGGCGCCGGGCAAGGACGGCATCGTCCGGCGCATCGCGGTCAAGGCCCGCGAGGCGGGGGCGCGGCCCGATTGGATGGTGTTCGCGCTCACCAACGACACCGACGAGCAGATCGACCGGCTGCTGGTGGCCCCGCATTTCCGCCTCGTCGGCTCGGGCGTGATCTGGCCCGATCTCGGCGGCTCGCGCATCGCCGCGATCACCGCGAGCGAGGGCATCCGGCCCGAGCGCGACGAGAGCCTGGAGGCCGACCAGTTCCTGATCACCATCGATCCGGGCACCACGGTCACCTACGTCGCCGAGTTGAAGGGGCCCAACATCCCGCAGGTCTACCTTTGGGACCAGGACGCCTATCGCAAGAAGACCTCGGGGCTCACCCTCTACAAGGGCATCATCATCGGCATCGCCGGGCTGCTGGCGCTGTTCCTCACCATCATCTTCGTGGTGAAGGGCGCGATCATCTTCCCCGCCGCGGCCGCGCTCTCCTGGGCTGTGCTGGCCTATGCCTGCATCGATTTCGGCTTCCTGCAGCGGATCTTCCCCGTCGCGGAGCAGGCGGAGCGGATCTACCGCGCCTCGGCCGAAGCCGTGCTCGGCGCCACCCTGCTCGTCTTCCTGTTCGCCTACCTCAACCTGTCGCGCTGGCACGTGCGCTACAGCCACGTCGCCTTCTTCTGGCTGACCTTCCTCGCCGGCCTCGTCGGGCTTGCCGTATTCGATCCGCCCGTGGCGGCGGGCGTGGCGCGCATCTCGATCGCCGCGGTGGCGGGCGTCGGCCTGCTCCTGATCCTCTATCTCGCCGTCCATAACGGCTACGACCGGGCGATCCTGCTCGTGCCGACGTGGCTGCTGCTTCTGTTCTGGGTGGTGGCGGCCGGCTTTGCCATCACGGGCCAGATCGGCTCCGACCTCGTGCAGCCGGCCCTCATCGGCGGGCTCGTGCTCATCGTCATGCTGATCGGCTTCACGGTGATGCAGCACGCCTTCGCGGGCGGGGGCCTGAGCCACAGCCTCGTGTCCGATACCGAGCGCCGGGCGCTGGCACTCACGGGGGCGGGCGACATCGTGTTCGACTGGGACGTACCCGGCGACCGGGTCTTCGCCGGCCCCGAGATCGAGGCTCAGCTCGGGCTCAAGCGCGGTACCCTCGAAGGGCCGGCGGCGAACTGGCTCGGCCTGCTCCACCCGTTCGACGTGGAGCGCTACTCGGCGGCCCTCGACACGGTGATCGAGGAGCGGCGCGGACGCATCCTCCACGATTTCCGCCTGCGCTCGGCCGACGGCCCCTACGCCTGGTACCGGCTGAAGGCGCGGCCCGTGATCGGCACCGACGGCGAGGTGATCCGCATCGTCGGCACCATCAGCGACGTGACCGAGGCCAAGACCGCCGAGGAGCGGCTGCTGCACGACGCCGTGCACGACAGCCTCACCGGCCTGCCCAACCGCGAGCTGTTCCACGACCGTCTGGAGGCCGCGCTGGCGCTGGCGAGCCAGGACCCGCGCCTCAAGCCCGCGGTGATCGCGCTGGACATCGACCGGTTCAAGGCGATCAACGACGCCATCGGCCTCTCGGCGGGCGACTCGATCCTGCTCACCCTCTCGCGCCGGCTCGGCCGGCTGCTGCGCCCGCAGGACACCCTGGCCCGGGTGGCGGGCGACGAATTCGCCGTGATCCTGCTCTCGGAGCGGGAGCCCGACCGCATCCTGTCCTTCGCCGAGATGATCCGGCGCGCCATCGCCACGCCGGTGACCTACGCCGACCGCGAGGTGTTCCTCACCGTCTCCATCGGCATCGCCCTGCACGAGGCGGCGCAGGGCGGCAGCCAGGGCACCGGGCCGGCGCGGCGCGACGAGGTGTTCAAGAACGCCGAGATGGCCATGATCCAGGCCAAGCGCGGCGGCGGCGACCGCATCGAGGTGTTCCGCGCCAACATGCGCGTCGAGCGCTCCGACCGGCTCATGCTGGAGGCGGACCTGCGCAAGGCGCTGGAGCGCAACGAGATCAAGGTGCTGTTCCAGCCCATCGTCCGGCTCGAGGACCGCACGGTGGCGGGCTTCGAGACGCTGCTGCGCTGGGATCATCCCAAGCTCGGGCGCATCCCGCCCGCGACCTTCATGCCGGTGGCCGAGGAGACGGGCGTGGTCGTCCCGCTCGGCAACTTCGCGATCGAGCGCACGGCGCTCGAACTCGCCGCTTGGCAGCGCTCGCTCGACGTCGAGCCGCCGATCTTCGCCTCGGTCAACGTCTCCTCGCGCCAGCTCCTGCGCCACGACCTCCTTCACGACGTGAAGACCGTCATCGCCCGCACCGGCGTCCTGCCCGGCTCGCTCAAGCTGGAGATGACCGAGGGGCTGGTGATGGAGAACCCCGAATACGCGGCCCAGATGCTGGCGCGCATCCACGACCTCGGCGCCGGCCTCGTCCTCGACGATTTCGGCACCGGCTACTCGGCGATCTCCTACCTCCAGCGCTTCCCCTTCGACACGATCAAGATCGACCAGACCTTCGTGCGCCAGCTGGGCCAGGGCCGGACCGCCATGCTGCGCTCGATCCTGCGGATGGGGCAGGAACTCGGTCTTGCCACCATCGCCGAGGGGGCGGAATCGGAGGAGGACGCGCAGGCGCTACAGGAACTCGGCTGCGACTACGCGCAAGGCGCGGCCTTCGGCGAGCCGATGACGATGCTCCAGGCCCGCCAGCTCGTAGGCGCCGCACCCGAGGCCGCCTGACGCGAGCCGATCCCGCGCCGGGGCAGGAGCGTCGAGGATCCGCTTAAATCTCCCTTAACCATGTTGAGGGAAGGTCCATCCCAAGTATCCGGGACGCCCGTCGGCGATCCGGCCTGCCCGAGGATGGACGATGATCGAGGCGACGAGACGCAGGAGCCCGGCCCCCACCGGCAGCGCGATGCGGCGCCTCATGACCCGCCCGATCCAGGCGCAGCTCAGCGGCGCCGCGCAGCCGCACCTCGCCGTGGTGGAAGCGCCGCCGGCCGCGGACGAGCCGGAGGAGGCCGCGGACGACCTCGCGCGCCTGCGCCTCGAAGTGATGATGATGAAGGCGGCACTGGCCGCCGAGCGCCGGGAGAGCGAGGCCCTGCGGGCCAGCCTCGGCCTCTCCGAGCCCGAGACGCTGGGCGAGGAGGCGCGGGCCGTGCGCGCGCGCTGGGCCGCCCTGGTCGAGCGCCTGATCCACGACCCGCGCTGATCCCGAAACCTGTTTGATCCGATCGGAGCGGGTTGCCGCCATGCGTGCTCCCACGAGCGCTCGTTGCTCGCTTGTCGTGAACGGCCAGCCCCTGCGGGTGTCGCCCGGCGACACCTCTCTCGAAACCGCCCTCGCCGACGGTGTGATCGCCCCGATGACCGGCCTGCTCGGCCAGGGCGCCGGCCCCGCCTCGCGGCGGTTGCCGGCCCGCGCCCGGCGCGCGGAGGCCGTCACCCTGTCCGTGCCCGATCCGGCGGCCGCGATCCGGCCCGGGGCCAAGGCCAGGAGCAAGTCCGAGACGCTGTCCCGGACGCTGGCGCGGCGCACCGGCAGCATCGACGCGATCACGGCGTTGGCGCCGCGCGTCCTGCAGGTGGTCGCCACCCTGGACCGGCGGCTCGCCTTCGAGCCCGGCGATCAGGTCGTCGTCACGCTCGAGGGCGGGCGTCCCGTCACGCTCGCTCCCACCCTCGGCGTCGAGGGCGGGGCGGAACTCAACGAACTGGTCTTCCACCTGCGCGGCGAATGCGCGGAGGATCTCGGCGCCCTGTTCGGCTGCACGCCCGCACCCGGTCTCGCGCTGAAGGTGAAGGGTCCCGTCGGCCACGGTGCCTACCGGCCCGGCGGCGGACGCCTCGTGCTCGTCGCCGCCGAGACGGGTTTTGCCGGCATCTGGGCCATCGCCCGCGCTGCGCGCTACGTGGAACCGGCCCGCGAGATCTGCCTCGTGGTGGGCGCGCGCGATCCCCTCGACCTCTACATGCGCCCCTCGCTCGAATGGCTGCGCGCCACCGGCGTCACCCGCATCACGCTGGCCGCCGACCGCCACCGCCAGCGGGCGCCCGACGTGCGCCCCGGCCCGCTCACCGCCCACATCCCGAGCCTGCGCACCACCGACGTGGTGCACGCCTCCGGCTGCCCCTCGACCCTCGGCGCGGTGGAGGTGCTGGCCGCAGCCGCCGGCGCACGGTTCTACCCGATCCCGCTCGAACCGGGAGCGTGAGACTCGGCTTCAGCCTTGTGTCCGAGCCCAGGCCAGAACCGCCGAGACGTGCCAAGCGTACACGGCGAGGATGAAGCCGAACGTCGCGATCATTCCGATCCAGTGCCAGGGACCGGCCTGCCCTGACGTCTGCTTGATCTTGATGAAGAGCGCGGGAGCGATCACGGCAAGGAATGCGATTGGGGTCCATAGGCCGATCGTCTTGTCGGCATACCAAGTCGGTCGGCCGTGGATGCCCCACTGCATCGGAATCGTCTTGGTTTCGATGCCGGCGCCATAGGTCAGAGCGATCAGCGCCATCGCGGCCATCGAGGCCAGGCACGAGAGCCAAGCGATCCGGGGGAGCCATCCGCTCATCGCGTCGAAACGGTTCTCTGCGCTGAAAGCACAACCGTAGGCCGGATTGCCGCATCCGTCACCACGAACCCATGCATTTGGTTCACGAGTCTTCCAACGGAACGGGCGGGGAGTGCTGCCACTCCCCGCCATGGAATCCGCCGCTCGCGTGCTCAGCCCAGCTTCACCCGCCAGATCTCCTCGGCATATTCCCGCATGGAGCGGTCGGAGGAGAACCACGCCATCCGGGCGGTGTTGAGGATGGCCGCGCGCCACCACTGGGCCGGGCGCTCCCAGGCCGCGTCGATCTCGCGCTGGACGCGCCAGTAATCCTCGAAATCGACCGTGGTCAGGTAGCGGTCGCGGTGGCGCAGCTCGTCGACCAGCGGCGCGAAGCGGCCGGGATCGTCGGGCGAGAAGGTGCCGTCGCCGATGGCGTCGAGCGCCGCCGCCAGCCGGGTCGAGGCGGCGCACGCCCGGCCGGCGTAGTCCGGTTCCTGCGCCCGCGCGAGCACCCCCTCGGCGTCGAGGCCGAAGATGAAGATGTTGTCGGCGCCGACATGGTCCTTGATCTCGATGTTGGCGCCGTCGAGCGTGCCGACGGTGAGCGCACCGTTGAGCGCGAGCTTCATGTTGCCCGTGCCCGAGGCCTCCATGCCGGCGGTCGAGATCTGCTCCGAGAGGTCGGCGGCCGGGATGATCACCTCGGCCAGACTCACCGAGTAGTTCGGCAGGAACACCACCTTCAACCGGCCGCCGATCTCCGGATCGTCGTTGACGACCCGGGCGATGTCACCAGCCAGCTTGATGATGAGCTTGGCCTGATGGTAGCTCGGCGCCGCCTTTCCGGCGAAGATCTTGACGCGCGGGGTCCAATCTTTGTGCGGGGCCTTCTTGATGGCTTGGTAGAGCGCCACCGTCTCGACGAGGTTGAGCAGCTGGCGCTTGTACTCGTGGATGCGCTTGATCTGCACGTCGAACAGCGCCGAGGGATCGACCGCGATGCCGGTGCGCTCGGCGATGACCGCCGCCAGCCGCTTCTTGCGGAGCTTGCGCATCGCCGCGTAGCGCGTGCGGAACTCGGGGTCCTCGGCGAACGGCTCGAGCTTGAGCAGGTTGGTCGGATCGTCGAGCACCGCTTCGCCCGCCGCCTCGACGGCGAGCGCCGTCAGCTCGGGATTGGCGTTGTGCAGCCAGCGGCGGAAGGTGATGCCGTTGGTTTTGTTGACGATCTTCTCCGGCTCGATCGTGTGCAGATCCTTGAACACGGTCGATTTCAGAAGCTCGCTGTGCAGCGCCGAGACGCCGTTGACCCGGCGCGAGCCGTGGAAGGCGAGCGGCCCCATGCGCACGCGCCGGCCGTTCGACTCATCGATGAGCGAGATCGCGGCGAGATGGGCCGCCCCGTCGGCCGCATCGGCCCGGGCGTGCTTGCTCTGCTCCTCAAGATGCAGCCAGTTGATGAGGTAGATGATCTGCATGTGGCGCGGCAGCAGCCGCTCCATCAGTTCCACCGGCCAAGTCTCGAGCGCCTCGGGCAGCAGGGTGTGGTTGGTGTAGTGCAGCGTGTGGGAGGTGACCTGCCACGCATCCTCCCAGGTGAGGTCGTGATCCTCCATCAGGATGCGCATCAGCTCCGGCACGGCGATGGCCGGGTGGGTGTCGTTGAGCTGGATCGCGGCGTGATCCGGCAGGCTGTGCAGACTCCCGCGTTCGGCGACGTGTCGGCGCACGAGATCCTGCAGCGAGGCGGAGGTGAAGAAGAACTCCTGGCGCAGGCGCAGCTCCTGCCCTTCCGCGGAGGAGTCGCTCGGATAGAGCACCCGCGAGATCGCCTCGGCCCGGGCGCGGCCGGCCACGGCGCCGACATGGTCGCCGGCATTGAAGCGGGCGAGTTCGACCGGCGCGTCCGACTCCGCCTTCCACAGGCGCAGGGCGTTGACGTGCTTGCCCCGCCAGCCGACGACGGGGATGTCGTAGGCGACCGCCTTCACGGTCTCGGCGGGATGCCAGTGGCGGCGAATGTGATGGTCGCCCTGGCTCGACAGGGTGACGTGGCCGCCGAAGCCGATGGTGTAGGTCGCCTCGGGCCGCGGGAACTCCCAGGGGTTGCCCTCCTCGAGCCAGGTCTCCGGCGCCTCGCGCTGCCAGCCATCCTCCAGCGATTGGCGGAAGATGCCGTGATCGTAGCGGATGCCGTAGCCCATGGCCGGGATCGACAGGCTGGCCATGCTCTCCATGAAGCAGGCGGCGAGCCGCCCGAGGCCGCCATTGCCGAGAGCCGCGTCGGGCTCGGCCCCCTCGACCTCGGCGAGGTCGACGCCGAGGTCGCGCAGGGCCGACTTCGTGGCCTCGACGAGGCCGAGATTGTTCATCGCGTCCGACAGCAGCCGGCCGATCAGGAATTCCAGCGAGAGGTAGTAGACCCGCTTGTCGGGCACCCGGTCGACCTGGCCCTTTCGCCCGGCATCGACGATCCGGTCGCGCAGGGCCAGCGCGGTCGCAGCGAACCAGTCGCGCTCGCGGGCCGAATCCGGTGACTTGCCGAGCGCGTAGATGAGCTTCGCGCGGATGTCCTCGCGCAGTTCCACTACGAGATCGCCCCGGTCTTGCACGCCTTGCTTAACATAGGTAGCGGCAGCCTTCTTCGTCGTCGTGGATGAGTTGGACGCATCCGCCTCATCGCCCCTGGCGGGAACGGATAGAGCTTCGTTAAGCACCGAGGTATCCCCCTTCGTTGCAGCCGATACGTTGTCGGTTCGCCACGGAACTCGCCCGCTTCTGGCGGCGGCGCGCTGATCCGCGACATGGTCTGTCGCCCTGCACCGGCCATGGTGTTGCCGGTGGCCTGACTTGTCGAGACACATCCAGGCGAAGATCCTCCGCGCAAGACGCGTGCCTGCATGCGTGTGTCTTCCTCAACACAACGCTGCCGCATCCATCGGTCTCGGCGACAAGAATTGCCTCGCAACGCTTGAAGGCTTTCTGAACGGCCCTAACCCACCCCGTAGCGAGAGGCAGCAGAGCCGTCACCGCGGGAGGTCCGATGTCCGGCACGAGCGGCTTTGAGACGATCTGGTGGCAAAGCGGGACGGTCTATCAGGTCTATCCGCGCTCGTTCCAGGACACGGACGGCGAAGGCGTCGGCGACCTTCCCGGGATCACGGCGCGGCTGGACTACCTCGCTTGGCTCGGCGTCGACGCCGTCTGGATCTCGCCCTTCTACCGTTCGCCCATGGCCGATTTCGGCTACGACGTGGCCGATTACTGCGATGTCGACCCTCTGTTCGGCACGCTCGCGGATTTCGACGCGCTGATCGCCGAGGCGCATCGGCGCAAGCTCAAGGTGATCCTCGACTTCGTGCCCAACCACAGCTCGATCGAGCATCCGTGGTTCGCCGAGAGCCGGGCAAGCCGCGCGGCACCCAAGCGCGACTGGTACATCTGGCGCGACCCCGCCCCCGATGGCGGACCGCCCAACAACTGGCTCTCGAATTTCGGCGGCCCGGCCTGGACGCGGGACGAGGCGACCGGCCAGTACTACTACCACGCCTTCCTGCCCGAGCAGCCGGACCTGAACTGGCGCAACCCCGATGTCAGGGCAGCGATGCACGATGTCCTGCGCTTCTGGCTGGAGCGCGGCGTGGACGGCTTCCGCGTCGATGTGATCTGGCACCTGATCAAGGACGAGGGTTTTCGCGACAACCCGGAGAACGCCGACTTCGAACCGCACCAAGCCGGGATCAACCGCTTCCAGCAGGTCTATTCCTGCGACCGGCCGGAGGTGCTCGACGTCATCGCGGGGATGCGTGCGGTGCTGCGCGCCTACGGCGAGCGGGTGCTGATCGGCGAGATCTACCTGCCGATCGAGCGGCTGGTGGCCTATTACGGTCCGGATCTGACAGGCGCCGACCTGCCCTTCAACTTCCAGCTCATCCAGACGCCCTGGCGCGCCGACGCGGTGGCGGCGCTGGTGGAGGAGTACGAAGCGGCCCTGCCCGAGGGCGGCTGGCCGAACTGGGTGCTGGGCAACCACGATCAGCCCCGCATCGCCGCCCGCATCGGCGAGGCGCAGGCCCGGATCGCCGCGATGCTGCTCCTGACCCTGCGCGGTACGCCGACCCTCTATTACGGCGACGAGATCGGGCTTGGACGGGTCCCGGTTCCGCCGGAGCAGGCGCAGGACCCTTGGGAGCGCAACGAGCCCGGTCACGGCCGCGACCCGGCGCGTACGCCGATGCAGTGGGAGGATGCGCCGCATGCGGGCTTCAGCGCCGGAACGCCCTGGCTGCCGCAGAGCGCCGATGCGGCTCGACGCAACGTCGATGAGCTGCGCGACGATCCCCGCTCGATCCTGACCCTGTACCGCCGGCTGCTGGCCCTGCGCCGGGACCACCCGGCCCTGTCGGTCGGCGCCTATCGCAGCCTTCGCCTGTCGCCGGATCTCGCCGAGGAGGTATTTGCCTTCGAGCGGATCGCGGACGGCGCAACCTTGCGCATTCTGCTCAATTTCGGCAGCGCGGAGCGCAACCTGGCCCTCGAGGACGGAAGCACCTGGACCGTCCTGCTCTCGACCCATGCCGGGCGCAGCGGCGAGCCTGCGCAACGCAACATCTGTCTCAAGCCGGACGAGGGCGTCATCCTCGGCACTCTCTCCGTTTGATACGGTTGCATCCGACCATAGCCCGGGCGCGAGAATTCGGTGATCGGGAGCGCGAAACCGACCGCATTCGCTCAGCGCATGCAACCCATGATGTGAGCGCTGCTCTTCGGCGAAATTAAAAGCCTGAACCTGGTCTGAATTGTGCGATGCAACGGAACAGAACGCCTTCCGGAGCATTCTCATGCCGGGCGCAGCAGCAGCGGAACCCGCTTCCTCGAAGCGGTTTGGGGGCAGGTCGATGGCTTACGTGGATCTCGGTGTGCCGCGGGTCACCGAGGCGCCGTCCCCGTCCTTTGCCACCGATCCGGATGCCAGGCTCGGCAATGCCCTGTTGCCCTGCATCCTCTATGCCACGCCCGAAATGGCGGATTTCGTGAAGACCGGCGGCCTCGGCGAGGTCGCGGGCGCCCTGCCGCGCGCGCTGCGTCGCCACTACGACGTGCGCGTGCTCATCCCGGGCTACGCGCGGGTTCTGGCCGGCCTCGAAAACCTGACGATGCTGGCCCGGTTTGCGGCCTTCGCGAGCGTACCGGCCTGCGAACTCGGCTACGGCACGACGCCCGACGGCCTCGGCGTCTACGTCCTGATCGCCCCCGATCTCTACGAGCGCGACGGCACCCCCTACGGCGATGCGCGCGGTGACTTCGAGGACAACGACCTGCGCTTCGCCCGCCTGAGCCGGGCGGCCGCGGAACTCGCCGCCGGTCTCGATCCGCTCTGGTCGGCCGACCTCCTGCACCTCAACGACTGGCAGACGGCGCTGGCGCCGGCCTACATGTCCTGGCTCGGTATCCGCCGCCCGAGCGTGCTGACGATTCACAATCTCGCCTATCAGGGCCTGTTCCACCGGGACAATCTCGGACGGATCGGCGTACCGGACTACGCCTTCCAGATGGACGGCGTGGAGTTCTACGGGCAGCTCTCCTTCCTCAAGGCCGGCATCTACCACGCCTCGCACGTCACCACGGTGAGCGAGACCTATGCCCGCGAGATCACCACGCCCGAGGGCGGCTGCGGCCTCGACGGCTTGCTCCGCACCCGCGCCGCGCAGGGCCGGCTGACCGGCATCCTCAACGGCATCGACGAGAGCTGGGACCCGCGCACCGATCCCCACCTCGCCACCCGGTTCGAGCCCGACGACTGGAAGGGCAAGCGGGCGAATGCCGACGAGGTCCGCAAGCAGTTCGGAATGGCGGTCTCGCGCGGCCCCCTCTTCGCCATCGTCTCCCGGCTCGTCCACCAGAAGGGAATCGACCTCAGCATCGCTGCCGCCGAGTCGATCGTCGCCGAGGGCGGGCAGCTCGTGGTGATCGGCCAGGGCGAGGGCCGCTTCGAGGAGGCGCTGCGGGATCTCGCCGGGCGCCATCCAGACCATGTCGGCGTCCATGTCGGCTTCCGCGAAACCGAGGCGCGCCGCATCTTCGCCGGCAGCGACTTCCTGCTGATGCCCTCGCGCTTCGAGCCCTGCGGGCTGGCGCAGATGTATGCGCAACGCTTCGGCTCCCTGCCGATCGTGCGGCGCACCGGCGGCCTCAACGACACGGTGGAGGACGGCGTCACCGGCTTCACCTTCGGCGAGGCTTCGCCCCGGGGACTGGGCTCCGCGATCCGGCGCGCCTTCGAGACCTTCGGCCAGAAGAAGCGTCTCAACACCATGCGCCGCAGCGCCATGTCCCGCTCCTTCGGCTGGGACGGGGCGGCGCTGAACTATTGCGACCTCTACGCCCGCGCCTTCGGCAACCACACCGCCCGGCGCTGGAAGGCGGCCTGAGGTCCGCAGGGTCCGGGCCGCCTCCAGCTTCGCGACCGCGAGCGAGAATGCGCGGTCCGGAACATTTTTCGTGGCACGGATCGGCGCCCCCCGGCGTTGTGCGTCCATGGACGCGACCGTCACGCTCCCGCGTGTCAATCCTCTGCTTCTGAAACTCCGCTACGGCATGGATCTCGATGCCGGGGATCGGGGGCTGCTCGGCGACGCGTTCCGGGCGACCCGCACGCTCGATCCGCAGCAGGACATCGTCCGGGCCGGCGAGAGGGCAAGCGGCGTCCACCTCGTCCTTGACGGATTCGCCTTCCGCTACAAGCTCGTCAGCGATGGGCGGCGGCAGATCCTCGGTCTGCTCCTGCCCGGCGATTTCTGCGACCTCCAGTCGGTCGTGCTCGGCACCTCCGACCATTACATCGCCGCGCTGACCGCCTGCATCATCGCCGACGTGCCGCAGAAGCAGATCGACGCCCTGATCTTCCGCGACTCGCGCGTCGCCCGGGTTCTGTGGTGGGCCACGCTCGTGGACGAGAGCGTCCTGCGCGAGTGGCTCGCCAACATGGGCCAGCGCCCCGCCGACATGCGGATCGCCCACCTCTTCTGCGAGGTGTTGCTGCGCCTGCAGCTCGTCGGCGCCGCCGGCGCACGCGATTGTCCGCTGCCGCTGACCCTGCCCATGCTCGCCGATATCCTCGGCATCACACCGATCCACGTCAGCCGCATCCTGCGCGATCTGCGCGAGGCCGGTCTGATCGAGCTGAAGGATCGCCACCTCCACATCCCGGACGTGGCGCGCCTGCGGGCCTTCTGCGATTTCGACCCGGCCTACCTTCACCTCGTGAACACGCCCGAGCAGGGTGCGTTCGAACCGCTCTCGGGGACCGGGCCCTGACGGAAATGCAGGCCAGCCCCTCGGCTGAGCGCCTGTACGACAGGCAAGATCGTGCAGATTCTCCCGGCCCGTTGCCCCGGCCGTCGTCCGGGGCCGTGCACCGCAGCCGGCAGGCCATGACATCCCCCGATCCCGTCCCGCAGATCGCCCTCAACGATGGGCGGTCGATCCCTCAACTCGGCTTCGGGGTCTGGCGCATGCCGGAGGCGGACACGCCGGCGCTCGTCGGCACGGCGCTCGGCAGCGGCTATCGCTCGATCGACACCGCCGCGATCTACGGCAACGAGGGCGGCGTCGGGCGGGGCCTGCGCGAGACGGTGGTGCCGCGCTCCGACGTGTTCGTGACGACCAAGCTCTGGAACGACAACCAGGGCCATGACGCGACGCTGCGGGCCTTCGACGACAGCCTCGCACGGCTCGGCCTGGAGAGCGTCGATCTCTACCTGATCCACTGGCCCTGCCCCGCGCGCGGCCTCTATCTCGAGACTTGGCGCGCCCTGGTCCGCTTGCGCGAGGAGGGCCGTGCGCGCTCGATCGGCGTCTCGAACTTCACCGAGGATCAGCTCGACCGGCTCGTGGCCGAGACCGGCGTCGCGCCCGCCGTCAACCAGATCGAGCTGCATCCCCGCTTCCAGCAGCATTCCCTGCGGGCAGCCCATGCCCGGCTCGGCATCGTCACCGAGGCCTGGAGCCCGCTGGGTCAAGCCCAGGTGCTGGACGAGCCCGTCATCGCCCGCATCGCCGACCGCCTCGGACGCACCCCCGCCCAGATCGTGATGCGCTGGCACATCGAGAGCGGCTTCGTGGCGATCCCGAAATCGGCGACGCCGGCCCGCATCCACGAGAACATCGACCTGTTCAGCTTTCGTCTCACCGCGGAGGACCACGGGGCGATCGCCGGGCTCGACCGGGCCGACGGGCGCATCGGCCCGGACCCGGTGACCTTCCAGTAGCGTGCTGCCCTCTCCCGGAGCGGGCCGGCGCTTCGGGAGGTTCGGCTAACCCGCCAGCGGCAGGGGCTTGGTCGCGGCGAGCTGCGTGCCGCCCTTGCGCTCGAGCAGGCCCGGCGGCGGCACCGGCGCCTCGATGATGCAGATCACGCCCTCCGGCTCGTAGAGCAGTTCCACCGTCCCGGCGAGTTCCCGCGCGAGGCTGCGCTCGATCAGGCGCGAACCGAAGCCCCGCCGCGTCGGCGGCGTGACGGGCGGCCCCCCGCTCTCGCTCCAGCGCAGCGAAAGATGCAGCTCCGGCCGGCGCTGCACGGTCCAGGTGATCGTCACCTTGCCCCCCTCCCGCGAGAGGGCGCCGTACTTGACGGCGTTGGTGCCGAGTTCGTGCAGAGCCATGGCGATGGAGAGGGCGAGCCGGGGCGCGAGCCGCAGCCGAGGCCCCGACACCGCGAAGCGCGAGGCTTGATCGTCGGCCGCCTCCAGCGGGCGGATCGCATCGGCCACGACGGTCTTCAGCTCGGCGCCCTCCCAGCTCTCGCGGGTCAGGACATCGTGCGCCCGGGCCAGCGCCAGGAGCCGGGCCTCGAAGGCGGCCTTGGCCGCCTGCGCCTCCTCCCCGTCGAGACCGCGCAGGGACTGCATGGCGATCGACTGGACGGTGGCCAGCGTGTTCTTCACCCGGTGGTTCAGTTCGTTGATGAGCAGCCGCAGATGCTCCTCGGCCCGCTTGGCGTCGGAGACATCGACGTTGCAGCCGGTGAAGCCGAGGAAGGTGCCGTTGTCGTCGAGCCGCGGCACGCCCTCGCAGCGCAGCCAGCGGATCTCGCCGTTGCGGTCGATCACCCGCACCTCGGCCCGGAACGGGCGGCGATTCTCGAAGGCGTCCTGAAACAGCGCCTGAAAGCCGGCCAAGTCGGGCGGATGGATGATCGCTGCCCATCCCTCGCCGGTCATCTCCGCGGCGGGACGGCCGAACAGGTGGTCGAAATGCATGTTGGCGAAGACAACCTTCGCCGTCTCGTCGGTCATCCAGATCAGGGCGGGCGCGGAATCGGCCATGTGGCGGAAGCGCGCCTCGCTCTCGCGCAGGGCGGAGAGGCCGCGCTGCGTCTCGGCGAGCGCCCGGTCGCGCTCCTCGCTGCGGGTGCGCAGCCGCAGCGAGGCCTCCGAGAGTACGTCGGCGAGGCGGCGGATCTCGTGGATCGGCGAGGCGACCCGCGGGATCGCCTGCCCGCGGGCCAGCGCCGGGCCGGACGCCGCGAGCTGGCGCAGGGGCTTCGAGACCCGCGACCAGAGATGCACCGCGAGCACCGAGGAGGTCGCGAGCACGAGGAGGCCGAAACCGCCGAAGGCCCAGATCCAGCGCCGCAGCCGCGCCTCGACCAGCGCGTGCGGAATGCTCGCCCCGGCGGTCCAGCCGTTGAGCCGCGAGCGCGCCTCGACGACGGTGACGGGCTTGAAGTCGCGGTCGCGCCCCTCCCACACCCCGGGCGTGCCCGTCGCCTTCTGCCGCAGGGTCGCGAGCCGGGCGTGCCCGATGGACCCCGGCAGTTCCGGCAGGCGGGCCAGCAGAACGCCGTCCCGATCCGAGACGCCGGAGACCCATCCCTTGACCTGCTCGCGGGACAGGATGCCGGCGACGCGGGTCAGCGGCACCGAGAAGCTGAGGATGTAGCTGACCGCGTCGTCGATCCGAACCGGCACCGCGACGGCATAGTGCGCGTGTTCCGGATTGGCTCCGGCAAGATAGCCGGTGACCATCGAGCGCTGCCCGCCCTCGATCAGTTCCCGGTCGATCGGCAGCGACGTGACCGGCAGCGGCGCGCCGGGCTTGAGCGCCGTGTTGACGATCTGCTGGCCGTCCGGGCGGCGCAGCACGAGATCGAGGCCGACCGCCTCGCGCACGAGGCGGGCCTGGTTCTCGAAATTGGCGAACTCGCCCTCCCGGATGCGCGGCGAGGTCGCGAGCGTCTGCAGCACGGAGACGAGGCCGGCGGTGTCGCGGTCGATCGACAGGGCGATGCCGCGCACGTTCTCCCGGGCATCCTGCTCGAAGCGGGCACGCTCGGTGGCGGCGTAGCGGGTCAGCAGGATCGCGGTGAAGATCAGGCCGGGCCCGATCAGCGCGATCACCAGCATGATGAGGTAGAATTGCGTGGAGAAGCCACGCTGGCCGAGCCGGGAGAGCATGCGTCGGATCAAGGCGTCCCGCGTTTCACGCTCTGGAGAGTTTTTGGGCTCGGCGCGGACGCATCATGCCCCAGCGCAGGCGCAGGTGCCAACTGTCCTTGTTCCCTCCGGCTCGGGGAGCCACACCTATTCCCCCGGTCACAGGCCGCCCCCGCTCCGACCGACGCGGCGCCGGCCCGGAACCGAGAGACGATCAGGCCCCGCGTCCCGGTCGATCGACATGCCCGAGATCGCGTCCCGGATCGAGCCGATCACGGACGCGCTGCTTGAGCGATTTCACGTCGGGAAAGCCTCCGTCGCGCACCCGCTCCCAGATCGTTTCGGCGTCTAGTTCGATCACGAACACCCCGCCGGTTCCGGGCCGCAGCGCGACCTCGCCGATGTCGTCGCGGAAGGTGGAAAGGAGTTCCTGCGCCATCCAGGCGGCGCGCAGGAGCCACTGGCACTGCGTGCAGTAGGTGATCGCGATGCGCGGGCGGTGCGCGCGGGTCGGGGCCATTTCGATTGGGGCGTCGGTCATGCCCGGCATGGCATGTCGGTCGGCCCGGCTTGTCAACCGCTTCGATGCGTCGGCGGCATTGGCCGGGCCGCCCTTTCCGGAGCGGGCGGGGGTTCCTATCTCCTGTCGCAAACTTGCCGCCAAGCTCGCCTCGGAGACCAGCCGCCATGTCCCTCTCCTTCAGCCCCGCGGCGCCAGCCCGCAGCTCGGTGCTCGGGCGGATCGTCTCAGCCCTGGCCGCCCTGTGGCTGGCGACCTGCCTCTCGGGCTGCGGGGCGATCAACCGGGTGCCGAGCCTGGAGGAGCAGGCGAAATCCGCCTGGAGCGAGGTGCAGAACCAGTACCAGCGCCGGGCCGACCTGATCCCCAACCTCGTCGAGACCGTGAAGGGCTACGCCAAGCAGGAGCAGGAGACGCTGACCCGGGTGACGGAGGCCCGCGCCAAGGCCACCAGCGTCCAGGTCGATGCCTCCACGGTGAGCGACCCCGAAAAGTTCAAGCAGTTCCAGGACGCGCAGAACCAGCTCTCCGGCGCGCTCGGGCGGCTGCTCGCCTCCGTCGAGGCCTATCCCGACCTGAAGTCGAACCAGAACTTCCTGGCGCTTCAATCGCAGCTGGAAGGCACGGAGAACCGCATCGCGGTGGCGCGGCGCGACTACATCCAGACCGTCCAGGCCTACAACACCGAGATCCGCACCATCCCGGGCCGCTGGATTGCCGCGTGGTTCTACCCCGAGGCCAAGCCGATGGAGACCTTCACCTCCACGCCGGGCTCGGAGCGCGCGCCGAACGTGAAGTTCTAGGCCCCGGCTGGTCCGGTCCCCGCCCCGGTGACACGCCGACCGAACGGACTCGTTGCCCGCGCGATCGGCTGCCTCGCGGCGCTTCCGCTCGCCCTGCTGATCGTCGCCGGACTCGCCCTCGCCGCCGATCCCGACTTCCCGAAGCTCACGGGCCGCGTCGTGGATGCGGCGGACATCCTCTCGCCGGAGGCGCGCGCGCGCATCGACGGCAAGATCAAAACCCACGAGGACAGGACGGGCGACCAGCTCGTCGTCGCCACCGTTCCGAACCTTCAGGACTTGACGGTCGAGGACTACGCCAACCGCCTCGCCCGGGCCTGGGGCCTCGGCCAGAAGAAGACCAATAACGGCGTCCTGCTGCTGGTCGCGCCCAAGGAGCGCAAGGTCCGCATCGAGGTCGGCTACGGCCTCGAAGGCGCGCTCACCGACGCCCTGTCCAAGACCATCATCACCAGCGCGATCACCCCGCGCTTCCGGCAGGGCGACTTCTCCGGCGGAGTGGAGGCGGGCGTGGACGCGATCCTGCCCATCCTCGCGGGCGATGCCGACGAGTGGCAGCGCCGCGCTCCCGTGCGGGAGGATGCGGTCGATCCCGTCACGGTGATCTTCTGGATCGTCGTCATCGTCGTGCTCGTCATCGTCCTGACGCGCCTGAGCGGCGGCGGGCGCGGGGGCCGCGGCGGCGGGGGCGGCTTCGTCGTCATTCCGGGGCCCTCCGGCGGCTGGAGCGGCGGCTTCTCGGATAGCGGCGGGGGAGGATTCTCGGGCGGGGGCGGCTCGTTCGGCGGCGGAGGCGCGTCCGGTGACTGGTAGCCAGACCATCCTCACG
The DNA here is from genome assembly GCF_049543375.1 of Methylobacterium sp. NPDC097929. Lineage (NCBI taxonomy): Bacteria > Pseudomonadati > Pseudomonadota > Alphaproteobacteria > Hyphomicrobiales > Methylobacteriaceae > Methylobacterium > Methylobacterium sp. NPDC097929. Next base: position 231,032 of record NZ_JBMVEP010000005.1, read on the forward strand.
GACGCCGAGCGGGAGCGGATCGCCGCCGCGATCGGCCGCGCGGAAGCCGGCACGACCGGCGAGATCGTGGTGCTCGTGGCCGCCAGCGCCGGGCTCTACCGCTCGCCCGGCCTCGCGCTCGCGCTGGCGCTCGGGCTCGCCCTGCCCTGGCCGCTGATCCTGCTCACCGATCTCGGTGCCGGGGAGATCGCGCTCGCACAGGCGGGTCTCGTGCTCGGCACGCTTCTTCTCTCCCTGAACCTGCGCCTGCGGGTCGCCCTCACCCCGCGCCGGTGGCGGCGGGAGCGCGCCCACGCCGCCGCCCGCCGCGAGTTCTTCGCTCACGGCCTGACCGGAACGCGGGGGCGCACGGGGGTGCTGATCTACGTCGCACTCGCCGAACGCTACGCCGAGATCGTCGCGGACAAGGGCGTTCGTGTCCGTGTGGAGGAGGCGCAATGGCGCGCCATCGTCTCCGACCTCCTCGGTGCCGCCGGGCGCCACGCTCTGGGCGACGGTCTGGTCACGACCGTGGAGGGTGTCGGAACCGTCCTGGCGACCGCGTTGCCGGGACGCCGCAGTGACAACGAACTCCCGAACCGGGTGATCGTCCTCGATTGATCCCAACGTTCCAGTGACGCTGGTCGGCAGATGTCACCACGATCACTGATAGAGCCGGCGGCTGTGTGGTTCCCGCGACTGGCCTCGCCGGAAAAATTGCGCCAAACAGATCCGCGAAAGCCGCCTGCATCAAGAATGCGGCTGATTACGGAGCGAGGCGTCGCATGGGCGCATTACAAAAGCACGGGCCCTGGGCCCTGGTCGGGGCGTTGGGGGCCGCTGCGCTGGCGGTCGTCGCCACGGAACGCGGGGAATCGATCAACGCGTTGTGGGTCGTCGTGGCCGCGGTCTGCGTCTACCTGATCGGCTACCGCTACTACTCCCTCTATATCTCAAACAACGTCATGCGCCTCGATCCGAAGCGCGAGACCCCCGCTCACCGTCACAATGACGGCCTCGACTACGTTCCCACCAACAAGACCGTCCTGTTCGGCCACCACTTCGCGGCCATCGCCGGCGCGGGCCCGCTGGTCGGTCCGGTGCTCGCGGCGCAGATGGGCTACCTGCCCGGCATGCTCTGGATCCTGGCGGGCGTCGTGCTCGCGGGCGCGGTGCAGGACTTCATGATCCTGTTCATCTCGATGCGCCGCGACGGGCGCTCGCTCGGCGAGCTGATCCGGGCCGAGCTCGGCGTGATCCCCGGCGTGATCGCGCTGTTCGGCACCTTCATGATCATGGTGATCCTGCTCGCCGTCCTGGCGATGATCGTGGTCAAGGCGCTGGCCGAGAGCCCCTGGGGCACCTTCACGGTGGCGGCCACGATCCCGATCGCGATCCTGATGGGCCTCTACGCGCGCTACATCCGGCCGGGCAAGATCGGGGAGGTCTCGATCATCGGCTTCGTCCTGCTCATGGCCGCGATCCTCGGCGGCGGACAGATCAACGAGCATCCGACCTGGGGCCCGGCCTTCACCTTCACCGGCACCCAGCTGACCTGGATGCTGATCGGCTACGGCTTCGTCGCCGCGATCCTGCCCGTGTGGCTGTTGCTGGCCCCGCGCGACTACCTCTCGACCTTCCTCAAGATCGGCACCATCGTCGGCCTCGCGCTCGGCATCGTCGTCGTCGCTCCGCACATGCAGATGCCGGCCACCACGAAGTTCGTCGACGGCACCGGCCCGGTCTGGGCGGGCTCGCTCTTCCCGTTCCTGTTCATCACCATCGCCTGCGGCGCGGTCTCGGGCTTCCACGCCCTGATCTCGTCGGGCACGACGCCGAAGCTCGTCGACAACGAGATGGACACCCGCTTCATCGGCTACGGCGGCATGCTGATGGAGAGCTTCGTCGCGATCATGGCGCTGGTCGCCGCGAGCGTGATCGATCCGGGCATCTACTTCACCATGAACTCGCCCGGTGCCCTGCTCGGCACCTCGCCGGAAACCGCGGCGGCGGCCGTGACCAAGCTCGGCTTCCCGATCGGCGCGGACGTGATCGCCCAGACCGCGAAGGACGTGGGCGAGCACTCGATCATCTCCCGCACCGGCGGCGCCCCGACGCTGGCGGTCGGCATGGCCCACATCATCTCCTCGGCCATCGGCGGCAAGGCGATGATGGCCTTCTGGTACCACTTCGCCATCCTGTTCGAGGCGCTCTTCATCCTCACCGCGGTGGATGCGGGCACGCGCGCCGGCCGCTTCATGCTGCAGGATCTGCTCGGCCTGATCTCGCCGTCCTTCAAGGACACGTCGTCCTGGGGACCGAGCGTGGTGGCGACCGCCCTCTGCGTGGGTGCCTGGGGCTACTTCCTCTATCAGGGCGTCACGGACCCCCTCGGCGGCATCTACACCCTGTGGCCCTTGTTCGGCATCTCGAACCAGATGCTCGCGGCGGTGGCGCTGACGCTCGCGACGGTGGTGATCTTCAAGATGAAGCGCGAGCGCTACGCCTTCGTCACGATCATTCCGACAATCTGGCTCTGCATCTGCACCCTGACCGCCGGCTGGCAGAAGATCTTCTCGCCCGACCCGAAGATCGGCTTCCTCAGCCACGCCGACCGCTTCTCGGCGGCGATCGCCGAGGGCAAGGTGCTCGGGCCGGCCAAGAGCATGGACGACATGCACAAGATCGTCTTCAACGACCGCATCGACGCGGCCCTTGCCGTGTTCTTCGTCGGCCTCGTGATCGCGATCGTGGTGTTCGGCGTGATGGCCTGCGTGAAGGCCTACCGCGCCGACCGCTGGACCGCCCTCGAAGCCGACCCGAAGCTCGCACCCGCAGAGTAAGGTTGCCTCATGTCGAGCACCGCAGCGCCGTCGCTCAACTTTCGTGATCGCCTCCGGGCCTTCAACAAATGCGTCTGCGACGGCGCGCGTCTGATGGTGGGTCAGGGCGATTACGGCACCTATGTCGCCCACATCCAGAAGACCCATCCGGACCAGGCGCCGATGACGGAGCGTGAGTTCTTTCGCAATCGCGAGAACGCCCGCTTCGGCGTCGGCAACACGTCGGGCTTCCGCTGCTGCTGAAGGCGGCTCTCAGCCACACGGACAAACGAGCGGGCTTTCGGCCCGCTCGTTTCGTTTCAGGCCCTGATCACCATGTCCGGCACGAGCCAGCACGACACATGGCTGGGGCCCGTCGCGGATCAACGGGTTCGGCACAATCTGCCCGCCCAGCCTGGGTTCCGGCCAAGGCGTACCGCCGCGAGACGTGACGGCCCTGGCCGTTTTCACGTGAAATTAAGCTACATTCGCGCCCTCCGTATCCACTGGCAAGGAGCCGGCGAACGCCAATCGGAGGCAGCGGCGGTTGCACTGCAACCAACCAGGGCTCTAGTCTCCTCCCGCGTCGGAGGGGACCGCCAGAATGAACCAGTACGAAGCTGTGCCGAGCCCGGCTCCGGCGCAAACCGGTGCGATCGCGTTCGATCGACGGGCACACGGGCTGACGGGCATCGTCGTCAAAGGCTTCCTGCTCTCGCTGGTCACCTTCTCGATCTACCGGTTCTGGTACATCACCAATCTGCGGCGCTTCTTCTGGAGCCGGACGCTCGTGGCCGGCTGCCCGGCCGAGTATCTCGGCACCGGCAAGGAGTTGTTCCTCGGCTTCCTGGTGGCGCTCGCCATCCTCGTGCCGATCTACTTCGTCCTCTTCCTGCTCAGCTTCGCCAGCCCGGTGCTGGCCGCACTCGCGGCACCGATTTCCTTCCTCTTCCTGTTCGTGCTCGGGCAATACGCCCTCTTTCGCGGCCGGCGTTACCGCGCCTCGCGCACCCGCTGGCGCGGCATCCGGCTGGCGCAGGACGGATCGGGGCTTGCCTATGCGGGCCGGGCCAGCCTGTGGTGGCTCGCCACCCTCGTCACCTTCGGCCTCACCTTTCCCTTCCAGCGCGCCTCGCTGGAGCGCTACCGCATCAACCACACGCTCGTCGGCCAGAGCCGGATGCACTCGACCGCCACCGGGCGCTCGATCCTGCTGCCGTGGCTGACGCTCTACGCCGTCGGGCTCCTGCCGATCCTGATCAGCGTTCTGGCTCTGCTGGCCGCGAACGGCTTCGACCTGCCGGGCGACCTGATGATCGAGGATCCCACCGGCCGCGAGAGCAAGCTGATCTTCAATCCGGCCTACGCGGACACGCCGCTCGCGCTCTACAGCGGCATCGTCGCGGCGGTCGCGAGCGCGTCGATCCCGCTGGCGCTGATCCTGTTCCCCTATTACCGCGCCCGTGAAACCCGTGCGTTCATGCGTGCGGCGCATTTGGGCGAGGCGCGGCTGACCTCCTCGCTGCGGGCGCGCCAGTTCTACTGGCCCTACATTCTCTACATGCTCGTGGTCATCGGCTTCGTCATCGTGATTGGCATCATCTTCGCCATCCTGGTTCCGCTGCTCGCGACCGAGCGTCCGAACGCCGGCGTGCAGGCCTTCTTCATGGTTTCGATCGTGCTGCTCTATCTCGGCGCCATGCTCGGCGCCGCCGTGCTCTACGTCCGCGCCATCACGGTTCGGCTCTGGCACGCGGTGGCGAGCACGACGCAGATCGAGAACCTGCCGGCGCTGGAAGCCGTGCTGGCCTCGGCGCGTCCGCCGGGCAGCGGTCTCAACGAGGGGCTCGCCGACGCGCTCGACGTGGGCGGCGCCCTCGAGATCGGGCTCTAGGCCGGGCGATGGAAGCGCGATCCACGGCCGGCACCTTCTTCGACGGACGCAGCGCCCGGCCGCGTCCGGTCACCCTGCATCTGACGCATCGGCTGGTGATCGTCGGCGGCGACGTGCGCCGCGACTGGAGCCTGCTCGATCTGCGCCGAGCCGAGACGGCGCCGCCGCTGACCCGAATCCTCCACGCGCCCGGGCCGGAAAGCGTCGAGTTCGCGGATGCCGACTTCGCGGGGGTGCTCGACGCGCGCTGCCCGGATCTCGGCCGAACCGAAAAGCAGGGCGGGCTCACCCGACTCGTGCTCTGGTCGATCGCCGCCGGCATCTCCGTCCTGCTCACGGCCATCTACGGCGTGCCGGCCGCCTCCGGCGTGATCGCGCCGCTCGTGCCGCAATCGGTCGAGGCCCGTCTGGCCAAGGGCGTGGACGGGCAGATCGTCGGCCTGCTCGGAAATCCGCCCCGTTGCGAGGCGCCGGAGGCGCGTGCCGTGCTCGACCGGCTGACGGCGCGGCTCACCGAGGGCATGGCGCTGCCGGCGATCCCCCAGGTGAGCGTGCGCCGCCACGCCATCGCCAACGCGCTCGCCCTGCCGGGCGGCCGGGTGATCCTGCTCTCCGACATCCTGGACAAGGCGAAGAACGGGGACGAACTCGCCGGCATCCTCGCCCACGAGTTCGGCCACGTCGCCGCTCGCGATCCGATGCGGGCGGTCATCACCGCGGGCGGCACTTCGTTCCTGCTGAGTCTCGTGCTGGGCGATCTCACGGGCTCGACCGTGCTCGTGGCGGTCGGTCAGGCGGCGATCTCGGCGGGCTATTCGCGCGAGGCGGAGCGGGCGGCGGACGCCTTTGCCGTGGCGGCGGTCGGCCGGGCCGGCGGGGATGGGCGGGCGCTGGCGGCGATCCTGGAGCGCATCACCGATGCCGACGACGAGAAGCCGGGAGCGACGTCGTTCCTGCGCTCTCATCCATTCACGGCCGAGCGGGCGGCGCGGATCCGGGCGCTGGCGGGCGACAAGCCGGCCGGCCCCGGCATCCTGTCCGAGGCGGAGTGGCAGGTGCTGAAAAAGATCTGTCCGCCGAAGCCGAAGCCGGCGGACGGAAAGGCGCCGGCTCCGGTGGAGAAGCTGTGAGCGCGCCCCCGTCACCGCCCGGCCACGGCCCGGCCGCGCCGGGTTCGCACATCATGGCAGCCCGGTTGACGGCTTCGGTCCCGTCACCGTGAGCGGAGCGAAGCCGTCCAGGGCATGACCATGCCGGCTAGAGCATCGTTCCGAAAGGTGGCCGCCGGCCTTCGGAAAAAGATGATGCGAAACAAGAGCCTAGACCATCGTGCGGATACGGTATCCGGCACGATGGTCTAGGCCTGCGCTCTGGATCGCTTCGGCTTCGCCTCGCGATGACAAGAAGAGATCGGCCGATAAGCCGTCTCAGACCACCGGGCGCGGCAGCTTGCAGCTGTCGAGCGCGCTCAGCGCCTTGGCGCGGGCGCTGTCGTTGAAGTAGCCGGTGGCGCGGTAGGAGGCGACCTCGTCCCGGTCGAGGGCGGACAGGGTGCGCTCGGCGTAGCAGCCGCAGGGCGCGGCGAGCGTCGTCTCTTCGACCTTCTGCAGCTTGGCCTGGGTGACCGTGCAGGCGTGGCGGACGCGGCCGGTGAGGTTGCTCTTGGAGGCGGTCTTCAGCGCCGGATCGGGCACGAAGCCTTCGAGCGAGCTGTACTGCGCGGTGCTGCCGGCGGAGTTGCAGGCGGCCAGCAGGGAAACGAGGCCGGCCGCGGCGAGCAGGCGGCCGCTGCGCGAAAACGTGAGGCGCATGGAAGCGGGATCCGAGAGTGACGGGAAATCGTCGAGGGACCCTGTTTCCGGTGGCAAGGCCCTGCGCCGCTAGGGCAGCAGAGTCACACCGGGCCGGAATGCGCGTCGCCGGCCCCGGCGAGAGCCGGAACCGGCGCAAGCATTCCGCTTAAGCCGCGATGTCGGCGTCGGTGAAGAACTGCGCGATCTCGATCTTGGCGTTCTCGGCGCTGTCGGAGCCGTGAACCGTGTTCTCGCCGACCGACTCGGCGAACTGCTTGCGGATCGTGCCCTCGGCGGCCTGGGCCGGGTTCGTGGCGCCCATCACCTCACGGTACTTGGCGACGGCGTTCTCGCCCTCCAGCACCTGCACGACGACCGGGCCCGAGGTCATGAACTCGACGAGCTCGCCGTAGAACGGGCGCTCCTTGTGCACCTCGTAGAACGTCTCGGCCTGCTCGCGGGTCATCTGGATGCGGCGCTGGCCGACGATGCGCAGGCCGGCGGCCTCGATCACGGCGTTGACGGCGCCGGTGATGTTGCGGCGGGTGGCGTCGGGCTTGAGGATGGAGAAGGTGCGCTCGAGGGCCATGGGTCCGGTCCGATGTCGTTGGAGAAAGGGGTCGCGCGACGCGCTGGGAATGGCGGGTTCGACCCTGCCGGAGAGGCCGTCGGCGCGCCGGGCTTATAGCCGTGGAGCCGAGCCCCCTCAACCGACGCCGGAGAACACGGAGAGCCAGATGAAGAGCGTGGCCTTTTTCGGCCTCGCCATGGCTTCTACGCAACACCGCCGAAAAATCGCCCGATTGCGAGGGCGTATTCGAGCGACGTTCCGCCGCCCCGGCCCGCCGGGACGGCCCCTCCGCAAGCCCTCGCCCGTCCCCGGGCCCAGCCTCAGGAGCCTTCCATGCGTCTCGCCCTCGCCTGCGCCGCCCTTCTGGTCTCCAGCGCCGCCATCGCCGCACCGAAGGATCTCTCCGGAACTTGGCTCACCGGGGACGGCCGCGCCAAGATCCGCATCGACCGCTGCGGCCCGGCCGGCGGCAATGCCTGCGGCAAGGTGGTGTGGCTCAAGTCGCCGACCGACGATTCCGGCGCGGCGCGCACCGACCTGAAGAACCCCGATCCGAAGAAGCGCGCCCGCCCGGTCATGGGCCTGACGCTGCTCGACAACCTCAAGCCCGAAGAGGCCGGTTTCGCGGGCGACATCTACAATGCCGACGAGGGCAAGATCTATCAGGTCACCCTGGAGCGCGAGAGCGAGAGCGAGCTGGCCGTTCAGGGCTGCATGCTCAAGGTGCTGTGCGGCTCGCAGACCTGGACCCGGGTGCCGGACGTGAACCAGCAGGCCGCGGCTGCGCCCGTCGAAGCGCCGGCCAAGCCGGCCCCGAAGGCTGCCGCCAAGGTTTCGGCTAAGGCCGCTCCGGCGCAATGAAAGCCGGCACGCAGCAAAAAGGGCGCGCCGTTGCCGGACGCGCCCCGAAGTCTGTGCCGAACCTGATGGGGGTCCAAGCCCCGCTGAAGTAGGGCCACGCTGGTCCGCGGCAACGGGGTTCGGCACCGCTTTCCCCGTCCCCCGCACGCTACCGTCATCCTCCTGTCGGGATGACGGGCTCAACGTCACCGCCGTGGCGCCCGCGCAACCGTGACGAAGCCTCGTGCTTCGGCACGATGCGGGCGCATTGCGGCGGCATCGGCATCTGCTAGTCCGCTGAATGGTGGCGGCAGGGGGCTGGCGCGGTGCTCATCAAGCGGGCGGGACGGAGCGGGCATCGGCGCGCGACCGCGGCAGGTCTCGCCGCACTTCTGGGCGTTCAGGCCGGAGCCGCCCTCGCCGCGGATCTCGCACCGGCGCGGCCCCGCTTCCTTGATTGGTCGGGGGGCTATGCCGGAATGCAGGGCAGCGCCGGCGCCTCGTTCGGCAATTACGATTTCGGCCCCACCACGATCGGCCCCCGCCGGGTGCCCGCCGTCTCGACCGGCGACGCCACCGGCAGCCGGGATCTCGGCGCCGATGCCACCACGGTGGTCGGCGGCGCCTTCGCCGGCTGGACCTGGCAGGACGGCGCCTTCGTCTACGGCGTCGAGGCGGATCTCGTCGGCGCGAACCTCAAGCGCGGCGCCCGCTCCGACGCGCTCAGCTTCGGCTACGAGGCGGTCGACCCGCCCTTTGCCCTGATCCGCGAGAAGACGGACCTGTTCGGCACGCTTCGCGGACGGCTCGGCTACGCCTTCGGCAACAATCTGATCTACGCGACCTTCGGGCTTGCCGGCGCCAACGGGCGGGTGCTCGCGACCTATCCCGATCTCGCGGGCGGCCCCACCGCGACCGCCTCTCGGAACGTGTCCTATCTCGGCTTCACCCTGGGCGCGGGCGTGCAGTTCGCGGTCGATCCCCATCTCTCCCTCGGGATCGACTATCGCTACAGCGATCTCGGCGAGAGCGGTCGCTTCGGCCTGGGCGCCGTGCCGGGGGCCGATGGCGGCGCGGTGACGACCCGGACCGGCTTCGTCTCGAACCAGATGATGGCCCGGCTGATCTGGCACCCGGAGCCGCTGACCCTGGTGCCGGACGACGAAAGCGAGCCGGTCAAGGACGCGCGCTTCTCGCTGCACGGCCAGACCACCTTCGTGAACCAGGGCGTGACCGGCTTCCGCTCGCCCTATCGCGGTCCTCAGAGCCTCGTGCCGGACCAAGCGCAGGCGACGACCACGGCGACGCTCTTCCTCGGCCTGAAGCTCTTCGAGAACACCGAACTCTACTACAATCCGGAATTCAGCCAGGGCTTCGGCCTGTCGCGGACGCTGGGCGTCGCCGGCTTCGTCAACGGCGAGGCGCAGAAGGCCGGCGCGCCCTTCCCGAAGCTGCGCTCCAACCGCTACTTCCTGCGCCAGACCTTCGGCCTGGGTGGCGAGACCGAGGAAGTGTCCGACGGCCCGAACTCCATCGCCGGCACCCGCGATGTCGAGCGCATCACCGTCATCGCCGGCAAGTTCGCGCTCGGCGACTTCTTCGACGGCAACGTCTACGCCCACGATCCCAGGGTCGATTTCATGAACTGGGGCCTATGGGCCTCGGCGGCCTGGGACTTCCCGGCCAACCTTCCCGGCTTCACGCAAGGATTGATGGTCGAGTACAACCGCGCGGAATTCGCGATCCGCGCCGCCTACACGCAGGTGCCCAAGGAGCCCTCCTCGGACGTGCTCGACCCGCGCATCTTCGAACGGGCCGGCGCCGTGGTCGAGTTCGAGGGACGCTACGCCCTCCCCGTCTTGGAGCAGCCGGGCAAGCTGCGGCTCGGCCTGTTCTCGAATGTCGGCAACACCGCCAATTTCCGGCAGGTCGTGGCGCTGACCCAGGCCGGCGCCTTCCCCGACATCAACACCGCCGTCGCGGCGAGCCGGGAGCCCCGGCGCAAGAGCGGCGCCTACGTCAACCTGGAGCAGGCGCTCACCCCCGATCTCGGCCTGTTCGCCCGGGCGAGCGTCAATGACGGGCGCAACGAGAGCCTGTCCTTCACCGACATCGACGGCTCGGTCTCGGGCGGCCTGTCGCTCAAGGGCACGGCCTGGGGCCGGCCGCAGGACACGATCGGCCTCGGCGCCGCGGCCAACCGCATCTCGTCCTCCCACCGCGATTACTTCGCCAACGGAGGCCTGGGCCTGTTGATCGGCGACGGGCGCCTGACCTACGCGCCCGAGCGGGCGGTCGAGGTCTACTACGCGCTGAATCTGACGAAGGCGGTGACGATGACCTTCGACTACCAGCACGTCGAGAACCCCGCCTACAACCGCGACCGCGGCCCGGCGGACTTCATCGGGACGCGGCTGCACACGGACTTCTGAGACGCGCCCATCATCGCGAGGCGAGGACGCGATGACGAGGCCGGCCCCTCAGCGGGTGACGTAGACCTGCGTGCCGACCGGGACGCGCTCGAACAGGTCCGCGATGTCCTGATTGTACATGCGGATGCAGCCGTACGAGGCGAAGGTGCCGATCGAGTTCGGCCGGTTGGTGCCGTGGATGGCGTACTCGCCGCCGCGCAGGGTCATCGCCGCCACGCCCATCGGATTGCTCGGCGAGCCGCCGCGGATGAGGTTCGGCAGGCGGGGGTTGTCGCGCTTCACCTCCGCGGGCGGCGACCAGTCGGGCTGGTAATACTTGCCGTCGATCTGCGTCGCGCCGCTCCACTGCTTGCCCGGCCGTCCGACCGCCACGGGATAGCGGATCGCCGTGCCGTCGCCGTTGACGAGGTAGAGTCGGCGCTCGCCGGTGCGCACCACGATGCTGCCCGGCCCGACCCCTTCCGCGAAGGGGACGATCTCCCGCGCCTGTGCGGCGCCCGCCGCGCACAGCACCGCCGTGAGCGCGCCCGCGAGACGCACCCTGTACTTCCCTCTTCCGAACATCGAAGATCGCCTTTCCAAGCTGGAGCGTAACTGACGAAGACGATCCAACGTTCCAGCTTTCCGCTCTGCTTCACGCAGGGCGAAATCCGCGCGTCATGCACGGCCTGTTCGCGCCAAGGCGAATCTTGCCCTCGGGATTTCCGGAAAAGTTTAAGTAACGGGCGGGCACCGCCTCAGCGCTCGTGCAGGCGCGCGGCGTCCGGGCGGCGCTCCTGCCAGCCGTGGCGGACGAGTTCGGGGTCGGCGTGCTCCTCCACCGGCAGGCCGACGCAGAGATAGGCCACGAGCTCCCAGGTCTGCGGCACGTCGAGGAGCCGCGTCACGGTCGCCGGCTCCAGGATCGAGACCCAGCCGACGCCGATCCCGTGGGCGCGGGCGGCCAGCCAGAAGGCGTGGACGCAGGCCGCCACGGAGTAGCGCAGCATCTCCGGCATGGTCGCCCGGCCGAGGCCGTGGCCGGCCTCGGTGCCAGCATCGCAGAACACGGCAAGGTGGATCGGCGCCTCGCGCAGGCCCGCGAGCTTGAGCCGGGCGTAGAGCGTGCGCCGCTCGTCCTCATAGCTCGCGCTGGCGGCCCGGTTGCAGCGCTCGAAGTTCTCCGCCACGGCCGCGCGCCGACCGGCGTCCGAGACCCGCACGAAGCGCCAGGGCTGGCTGTTGCCGACGGAGGGCGCCAGCGCCGCCAGATCCAGGCAGCTGCGCAGGACAGCCTCGTCGAGCGGATCGGTGCGGAAGCGGCGCACGTCCCGGCGCCACGCGAGCAGGTCGGCCAGACGCCCGCGGAAGGCGTCGTCGAAGACGGGTGGCTCGCTTTCGCGCGCGGGAGGGGCGGGCTCGGACATCGCCGCCGCTTGTCGCGCCGTCGGGCGCGGCTGCCAAGCGGCATCGGCGGGTGCCGTCGGGCTTCGGACGAAAAAAGGGCGGCGCTCCGAAGAGGCCGCCTGAAGTCCTTGGGTCTCGAAACCTCCGGATGTCGGACCGATCGGGTCCGCAGCACCGCCCGAGGGCTGGGGAGCTCGGGTTTCGGGCGCCGCCGCGGTGACCGGGCCGACGAGGTTTCAAGCCACAGTTCAAGCCTTTCGCCGTGACCTTGGCAAGGCGAGATCGCGGCGAGACCGTGATGTTTGCCGCCTCACCGTGCGAGGACGCACATCGGCGGACAGGCCGCTGGCCGGACGGATGGCCGGCGAAGCACCTTGCGGGCGCCCGCCCGCAGGCCCATCATCCTCCCTCACGCCGCCGGGTGACGGCACCGATACGGGAGCGACGATGAGCGAAGGACAGGGCGTCGATCAGCGCTCACGCGAGCGGGATGCCCAGGCGCCGCCGCAGGTGATCCCGTTCCCGTCCTCCTCCGCGCCGCAGGTCGCCTTCCAGCGCGACGAGCTGCGGACCATCTTCAACCTCTACGGACGGCGCATCGCCGAGGGCGAGTGGCGCGACTACGCCCTCGACTTCCGCCGCGACAAGGCCGTGTTCTCGATCTACCGCCGCGCCTCCGAGATGCCGCTCTACCGGATCGAGAAGGATCCCAAGCTCGCCAACCGCCAGGGTGCCTACGCGGTGATCGCGGCGAGCGGACTCGTGATGAAGCGCGGCAACGACCTCGCCCGCGTCATCGGCGTTCTGGAGAAGCCGTTGCGCGCGGTGTGATCCCGCCTCCGGATGTCGTCCGGACCCGGGATCGGTGCGGACGGCCGCTACCAGCGCACTATGACCTGCGCCCGGACCGTGCGGGGGGCGCCGGGCAGGATGTTGTTGTTGTTGTGCGCCGAGACGATGTAGCTGCGGTCGAACAGGTTCTCGATATTGACCTGCGCGCGCACATTCTCGCTGATCCGGTAGAACAGTCCCAGATCGAAGCGGGAGTAGCTCGGAAGCCGGACCGTGTTGTCCGAGGTCGCGAACGAGTGGGACTGGTTGATGAAGCCGACGCCGACCGAGAAGTGCCGGTCGATGTCGAACTTGTTCCACAGGGTGAACGAGTTCAGCGGCACGAGGCCGACGAAGTTTCCGGCAACGATCGTATCCGAGAGACGGTTCGTGATGCGCGCGTCGGTGAAGGCGTAGCCGCCCGCGATCGACCACCAGTCGGTGACGTAGCCGTTGGCGCCGATCTCCGCGCCCTGCGTGTTGGTCTGGCCCGAGAGCAGGAAGAAGCCGGGCCGGTTCGGATCGGCGAGGCGCTGGTTGGTGCGGTCGAGGTTGAACAGCGCGCCGGTGAGCTGGAGCACGGGCGAAACGTCGTACTTCACGCCGACTTCCGTGTTCTCGAACCTTTCCGGTTGGGCGATGACGAGCCCCGGCGTCAGGGCGCTGAACTGATCGCCCGAGGAGGGCAGGTAGGAGATGCTGTAGCTCGTGTAGAAGGCGAGGTTCGGCAGCGGCTTCACGACGAGGCCGGCCCGCGGCGAGATCAGGTCGTCCACGCGGGCATTGGTGACGTTGGTGCGCCGGTCGGTCGCCGCGAAGTCGAAATGGTCGTAGCGCAGGCCGCCGATGAACTGCACGTGCTCGTTCAGCTCAATCTGGTCCTGCACGTAGGCGGCGGCGAGGCCGAGATCGTAGGTGCTGTTGGCGCCACTGGCGATGTTGCGGAAGGTGATGCCGACGCGCGTCAGCGGCGCGAGCGGGTTGACCACGAGGGTCTGCGTGCCGGTGGTCGCGAAGAAGCCGTCCTCACGCAGGCTCAGGCCTTCCTGGTAGCCGAGCTCGAAGCCGCCGAGCAGGGTGTGCTTCCAGGGCCCCGTGACGAACCGGTAGGTAAAGTTGGTCTGGTTGAAGTAGTTCGTCCGGTCGGTCTGGCTGTTATAGGCCGAGATGTTGACGGCCGTGCCGGCCGCGTTCACCGCGCCGCCCGGGAAGACGTTCTGGTAGAACTTCTCGTAATCGGCGATGCGCGACTGGCTGCGCATCACGACGCCGTTCTCGAAGACGTGGTCGAGCTGCGCCGTCGCGATATGCGCGTTGACGTAGGTCGGCGACAGGAACGGGTTGCCGAAATAGGTCGAGGTGTTCTCGCGGTAGCGATAGGGCCGGCCGAACTGCGAGGGGAGGCCGCGATCCGTGGTGCGGTCGTCGTGGAAGAATTCGTAGGACAGCCGCAAGGTCGTCTGCGGCCCGAGCAGGAAAGTCATCGTCGGGTTCACGCCGTAGCGGCGGATATCGACGAAGTCGCGGTAGGTGCCGGTATCCTCGAACACGCCGTTCATGCGGAAGAACACGCTGTCGGAGACGCGATCCCCGACATCGAGCGCCACGCGCTTGTTGGCGAACTGGCCGCCCTGCGCCACCACTTCGCGGATCGGCACCCCGTCGGCTTCCTTGAGCACGCGGTTGACCACGCCGCCACCGCCGCCGCGGCCGAAGATCATCGCGTTGGGCCCCTTGAGCACCTCGATGCGCTGGGTGTTGTAGAGGTCGCGATAATACTGCACGTCGTCGCGGATACCGTTGACGAAGAAGTCGGCGTTCGAGCGCTGGCCGCGAATGACGAGTTCGTCCCGGTTGCCCTCGCCCTGAGCCTGGACGACGCCGGGGACGTAGCGCAGGGCCTCGCCGATCGACTGGAAGCCCTGATCGAGGATCTGCTCGCGCGTGACGACGCTGACGGATTGCGGCGTGTCGATCAGGGGCGTCGCGGTCTTCGTCGCGCTGCGGGTCGCCTTGGTCAGATAGCCGACCGTGACACCGCCCTGCGGCTCGGCCCGGAACGGTCCACCGCCCACGCCCTGCCCCTGCACGTGCAGCTCATCCAGGGCAACCAGTGCAGGCTCCCCAATGACCGGAACAATCGTCTGCGCCTGGACCGGCAACGTCGAAGTCAGCGCCGCGCCCGTGAGCAGCGCATAGTGCAGCCCAGTATATCCGTTCAGTCTCATCACCCAGCCCGCCGTCTTCTTATGGGATCGACGACGCTTTGCGGTCGTCGCAGCAGGCATGGCGACGCCGTTCAACAAAGATCAAGCTGGGGATAACCCGTTTCAACAAATCTACATTATAGTCATTACAAGACTGATTATAAAAGACGGATCAAGTCATTGACATTGGTGTGGCTGCCCCGCGATCGGCACGTTCGACCGCAGGGCACAAAAGCAACTTATGTTGCAGTTTTAAAACACCGGATAGGGCCCTCGCACCGGCCGGATGCGCGCCGCGGGCGATGCCGTGAACGAGACGCCCTCACCTCCGGCGCAGGCCGGCGGCGCCTTCGGCAAGCGCGCGGATCTTGGCGGGATCGGGTTTGCCCGCAGGCACCACCCAGCTGCCGCCGACACAGAGCACGGAGGGGTGGGCGAGCCATTCGCCGGCGCTCGCCTCGGTGATGCCGCCGGTCGGGCAGAAGCGCACGGCCCCGAAGGGCGCGGCCAGCGCCTTCAGCGCCTTCAGCCCGCCCGCGGCCTCCGCCGGGAAGAACTTGAAGCGGTCGAGCCCATGGTCGAGGCCGCGCATGATGTCGGCGGAGGTCGCGACACCCGGCAGGTAGGGCACGCCCGAGGCGATGGCCGCCTCCGCCAGCGGTGCGGTCAGACCGGGGCTGACGATGAATTTCGCGCCCGCGCCGATGGCGGCGTCGAGGTCGCGCGCGTTCAGCACCGTGCCGGCGCCGACCACCGCACCCTCGACGCTGGCCATGGCGCGGATCACGTCGAGTGCCGCGGGGGTGCGCAGGGTGACTTCGAGAGCGGTGAGGCCGCCGGCCACCAGCGCCTCGGCGATCGGCACGGCGTCGGCAGCGTCCTCGACCACCAGCACGGGGATGACGGAAACGGAGCGCATCAGCGCGTCGATGGTGCTCATGTGGGTTTCTCCCCTCTCCGTGCTGTGGGTCCGCGTGCCCCGGGTTCACGCTCGCAGGGACGGCGCTTCGGTCAAAGCCCCGCCGCGGCCAGCATGGCCGAGCCGCCGCGCTCGGCGTCGTCGGCGCCGTGGCGCATGAAGGCGAACAGCTCGCGGCCAGTGCCGAGGCCGGGCGGCGGCTGGGCCGCATCGGTGCGGCTCTCCCACTCGGCCGGATCGACCAGCACCTCCAGGAGGCCGCCCTCGGCCGAGAGGCGGATCACGTCACCGTCGCGGATGCGGCCGATGGGACCGCCGCCGACCGCCTCGGGGCTGACATGGATCGCCGCCGGCACCTTGCCCGAGGCGCCCGACATCCGCCCGTCGGTGACTAGGGCGACCTTGTGGCCGCGATCCTGAAGCACGCCGAGCGGCGGGGTGAGCTTGTGCAGCTCCGGCATGCCGTTCGCCCGCGGGCCCTGGAAGCGCACGACCACCACCACGTCCCGCTCCAGCTCGCCCGCCTTGAAGGCGGCGATGACCTCGTCCTGATCGGAGAAGACCCGGGCCGGCGCCTCGATGGTGCGGCGCTCGGGCTCGACCGCGCTCGTCTTGAAGGTGGCCCGGCCGAGATTGCCCTTCACCAGACGCATTCCGCCATCCGGCTGGAAGGGGTTGGCCGGCGGACGCAGCATCGTGTCGTCGAGGGACTCGGCCGGCGCGTCCTCGAAGGTGAGATCGTTGCCCTCGCCCAGGAGCTTGGGATCGCGGGCGTGATCGCGAAGGCGCGTGCCCGCCACGGTGAGGATGTCGTCGTGCAGGAGCCCGGCATCGATCAACGAGGCGATGACGTAGGACATGCCGCCGGCGGCGTGGAAGTGGTTCACGTCGCCCGCGCCGTTCGGATAGACCCGGGCGACCAGCGGCACCACGCCGGAGAGCCGGTCGAAATCCTCCCAGTCGATGACGATGCCGGCGGCGCGCGCCATGGCCGGCAGGTGGATCGCGTGGTTGGTCGAGCCGCCGGTGGCGAGCAGGCCGACGATGGCGTTGATGATCGCCTTCTCGTCGATGCAGCGCCCGAGCGGGCGGTAATCGTTGCCGTTCCAGCCGATCTCGGTCAGGCGGTGGATCGCCGAGCGCGTCACCGCCTGCCGCAGCCGCGTGCCGGGATTGATGAAGGAGGCGCCGGGCATGTGCAGGCCCATCACGTCCATCATCATCTGGTTCGAGTTGGCCGTGCCGTAGAAGGTGCAGGTGCCGGCCCCGTGATAGGAGGCGGATTCGCTCTCCAGCAGTTCCGCCCGGCCGACCTTGCCCTCGGCGTAGAGCTGGCGGATGCGCTGCTTCTCCTTGTTGGCCAGCCCCGAGGGCATCGGGCCGGCCGGGATCAGGATCACGGGCAGGTGACCGAAGCGCAGCGCGCCGATGATCAGCCCCGGCACGATCTTGTCGCAGATGCCGAGCAGGGCCGCGCCCTCGAACATGCCGTGGCTCAGGCCCACCGCGGCGGAGAGGGCGATGGTGTCGCGGGAGAACAGCGACAGCTCCATGCCGCGCTGGCCCTGGGTGACGCCGTCGCACATGGCGGGCGTGCCGCCGGCCACCTGCGCCGTCGCCCCGACCTCGCGGGCAAACAGCTTGATCTGCTCCGGATAGCGTCCGTAGGGCTGATGGGCCGAGAGCATGTCGTTGTAGGCGGTGACGATGCCGATGTTCATCGCCCGGCCGGCGATGATCGCCGGCTTGTCCTCACCCGACGCCGCAAAACCATGGGCGAGGTTGCCGCAGGCGAGCATCGGGCGATGCACGCCCGCCTCCCTCTCGCGCTCGATCAGCTCCAGATACGCGCGGCGGCTGTCGCGGGAGCGCGCGATCACGCGCTCGGTGACTGCGGCGACCACGGGGTGAAGCTCCGGCATGGCTCGTTCGCCTCGTTCGGATGTCGACGGCATGGGCGGTTCCGCAAGGAGGCCCGCGGCCTCCTTAGCATGGAGCGGTTCCAGAGCACATCACGCTTGTGGGAACGTTTTCATCAACCAAGGCGAGCATGGTGTGCGAGGTTGATTTCTGGGTGGTCTGCGCGATCGCAGTACCCGCTGAAGCGCACTCCCCTAGCCGCGAACGCCCGGACACCGGGCCTGCCGCGGAGCTAGCCGTCCGCTGCCGCCGCGAGGCTGAATAGGCAGGCTGGAGAGGAGGTGGTCGGATGTCCCATCCTGGCCATCACCGTGAGCAAAACGCTACCGCGTGGTTTGTGACCACCGCGAGAGCGCTCTTCTCGCTCTAAGCGTTCGAGAGAGAGGACCGGCGGGGTGCCACCCGCCGATCCTCACCACGATAATCTCGGCCGGTCCGAGACGATCGCGAAGATCCACCGCGACAATTGCAGAACACAGACCAGGCATCCCCTCACGCTCCGGGTGCAGCGATCTCCCGCTCCACCTCGGCCGGATCGAGCACGTAGCGCCGCGAGCAGAACTCGCAGGTGATACCGATGCTGCCGTCATCGGCCACCATGTCCCGGCGCTCCTCGGGCGAGAAGGAGCGGATCATGCCCATCACCCGCTCCTGCGAGCAGCGGCAGCGCTCGACCACCTCCTGCGCATCGAACACCCGCACTCCGCGCTCGTGGAAGAGCCGGTAGAGCAGGCGCTCGCTCGACACCGCCGGATCGACCAGTTCGTGGTCCTCCACGGTGTTCACGAGGCTGCGGGCCTCGGTCCAGGCATCGTCCTCTCCGGGTCCGCCGGTGAGGATCTCGTGCCCCTCCGGCGCGTCGCCCGGCGGCAGGTCGGCCTGGCGCAGCCGGTCGGGCGAGGTCGGCAGGAACTGCACGAGCAGGCCGCCGGCCCGCCAGCGGCTCTCGCCGCCCTCCATCTGCTCGGCCACGGCGAGGCGCACCAGCGTCGGAATCTGCTCCGACTGGCGGAAATACTGGTGCGCGGCCTCCTCCAGGCTCTGCCCTTCCAGCGCGACGACGCCCTGGTAGCGGCTCTGCGAGGCCCCCTGGTCGATGGTCATGGCGAGGTGGCCCCGGCCCATCAGGTCGGCGGCGCGCGCCTTGGCCCCGAGGGCGGCGACGGGCTCCGCCT
Organism: Methylobacterium sp. NPDC097929; assembly: GCF_049543375.1. Lineage (NCBI taxonomy): Bacteria > Pseudomonadati > Pseudomonadota > Alphaproteobacteria > Hyphomicrobiales > Methylobacteriaceae > Methylobacterium > Methylobacterium sp. NPDC097929. Next base: position 249,801 of record NZ_JBMVEP010000005.1, read on the forward strand.
CGAAGCGGGCCGTGGCGCGCACACGGTCGGGCGCCTCGAAATCGACCACCAGCATGCCGACCGGCCCGTCGGTCTTGGTCTGGAGCTGGAAGCGGCCTTCGAGCTTCAGCGAGGAGCCGAGCAGCACGGTGAGCGCCGCCGCCTCGCCGATCAGCCGGGCGACCGAATCCGGATAGCCATGGCGGCGCAGGATGGTGTCGATCGAGGGCCCGAGCCGCACCGCGCGGCCGCGCAGGTCCAGGGCCTCGACGGCGAAGGGCAGCACGGCGTCGTCGCCGCCCTCAAGGGAGGCGTTGGCGGGCGAGGAGGAAGTCGGGGCGTGTCCGGAGCTCATGGGCTCTCCGTGTCCGGGCTGAGCGAAAAAGGGAAGGCCGGCCGGCGCATGGCGAAACGCCATCAGGCCGATCCGCGCTCGGCAGCGCAAGTCCTTCGGTGTTCCCGGATATGGGGATTGCCGCGCCGCAACGCGAGAGCCGCCCGAGGATACCTGCCCGAGGACACCTGCCGGACGAGACCGGTCGGGCCTGCCATGCCCGCGCGGCGGATCGACGGCGCCCGCCGACGCCTGTATCCCCGCACCAGCCCCTTCCAACCACGGTCCTGCGCCATGGATACCCGGCTGCGGCCCGGCCCGCGACAGTGAGTGCGTCCGGTCCCGGGGCCGCGCGCGACACCGCCCTGCCCCGGGAAACGGGCCTGACCGCGCTGGCTCGGCTCGCGCCGTTCTTCTGTCTCTACGTCACCTTCGGCACCACGCTGGGCTTCCTCATCAGCGGCGCGCCCCTGATCCTGCGGGCGCGCGGCGTGGAATTGGCGGAAGTCGGCTTCCTCCAGCTCATCAACCTGCCGGTCGGGCTCACCTTCCTCTGGGCGGCGCTGGTGGACCGCCTGCGCCTGCCGCGCCTGCCCCACCGGCTCGGCTGGATCGTGCTGATGCAGGGGGGCGCCATCGCCCTGCTCGCGGTGCTGAGCCGGGGCGAGGCCTGGCCGCTGCCGACCCTGTTCGCGCTCGCCATCGCCACCTGCTTCTGCGTGGCCACCATGGACATCGCGCTCGAAGCCCTGGTGGTGGAGACGGTCGGGCCGGAGCGGCGGCCCTACGTCGCCTCGGCCAAGCTCTGCGGCGCCTCGCTCGGCGGCATCTTCGGCGCCGGCGTCCTGATCGCCGAGTACGACCGGCTCGGCTGGGAACTCTCCGTCCTCGCGGTGGCGGTCCTCAACGGGCTCTGCCTCCTGCCGATGCTGTTCTATCCCGAGAGGCGGCTGCGCCTGAGCTTTTCCCGATCGGCGCGCGGCGCGCTGGATTTCGGCCGCCTGCGCCGTCTCGGCGGGCGCGTCGCGGTGCTCGGCCTCTACTTCGCGGCGATCTTCGCGCTGTCGGGCTCGAACAACCTCGCGCTGCTCGATCTCGGCGTACCGCTCTCCGAGGTCGGGCTCGTCACCGGGGGGCTCTCCTCGGGCATCAACCTCGTCATGGCCCTGGTCTCCGGGTTTCTCGTCCGGCGGGTCGGCACGCTGCCGCTCATCACCGTCTCCGCTGCGGGCGTGGCGGCCTCGGGCCTGCTGATGCTGGGGGCCACCGCAGCGGGCTCCCCCGGCCTCGGCATCGCGGCGGCGATCCTCGGCATCCTGTGCGGCGGCGGGCTCGGCGTGCCGGTCTTCAACATGATCTACCGCTGGGCGCAGGGGCCGCAGCCCGCCACCGACTACGCGCTGCTGTTCGGCGCGGCCTTCTTCGCCGCCCTGCCGCTGCGGGTCGGCGCCCCGGCGCTCGCCGGAGCTCTGGGCTGGCCGGCCTACTTCGCGCTGGCCGTGCCGCTCTACGGGCTCGCCGTGCTGCTCCTGCGCCGGGCGATCGCGCGCACGCTCGAAGCGGACCGGGCGGCGGATCGGGCAGCGGCATGAGGTCCGCACCGCGTCACCGCTCCTGGCGCATCGGCGCGCCCTCCCCTATGCGCGGAGGAACGGCGGAGATCCGCCGCGCCGCCCTCTTCCGGGCCAGAATGCACATCACATCCGCGCCATGCTGAAGGCCTTCCTCGCCTATTACCGGCCGCACCGGACGCTGTTCCTGGTAGATTTCGGCTGCGCCGTGCTCTCGGGCCTGCTCGAACTCGGCTTCCCGCTCGCCGTCAAAGCCTTCGTCGATCAGCTGCTGCCGCAGCAGGATTGGGGCCTGATCCTGCTCGCCGCCGCCGGCCTGACGCTCCTCTACGTCACCAATGCCGGCCTGATGGTGGTGGTGACCTATTGGGGCCACGTGCTGGGCATCAACATCGAGACCGAGATGCGCGCCCGCGCCTTCGATCACCTGCAGAAGCTCTCCTTCCGCTTCTTCGACGGGCAGAAGACCGGCCATCTCGTGGCCCGCGTCACCAAGGATCTGGAGGAGATCGGCGAGGTCGCCCATCACGGGCCGGAGGATTTCTTCATCGCCGTGATGACGCTGATCGGCGCCTTCGTGCTGATGTTCCTCGTCCACCCGCCGCTCGCCCTGGTGACGGTGGCGATCCTGCCGCTGATCGCCTTCGTGACGATCCGCTACGGCGGGCGCATGACCCGCAACTGGCAGGCCCAGTACGGGCGGGTCGGCGCCTTCAACGCCCGCATCGAGGAGAATGTCGGCGGCATCCGCGTGGTGAAGGCCTTCGCCAACGAGCCGCACGAGCGGGCGCTCTTCGCCGCCGACAACCTGAAATACCGCACCACCAAGCTCGAAGCCTACCGGCTCATGGCCGGCGCGCTCTCGATCAACTATCTGGGCTTACGCCTCGTGCAGATCGTGGTGCTTCTGGGCGGCGCCGCCTTCGTGGTACGGGGCGATCTCTCGGCGGGCGGCTTCGTCGGCTTCCTGCTGCTCGTGGGCGTGTTCTACCGGCCGCTGGAGAAGATCGGCGCCGTCATCGAGACCTATCCGAAGGGCATCGCCGGCTTCCGGCGCTATCAGGCGCTGCTCGCCCAGGAGCCCGACATCGCCGACCGGCCGGATGCGATTCCCGCCCCGCCGCTCAAGGGCGAGATCCGCTTCGAGGGCGTGCGCTTCGGCTACAGCCCGGACCGGCCCGTGCTCTCCGGCATCGACCTGACCATCCGCGCGGGCGAGACGGTGGCCTTCGTCGGCCCCTCGGGCGCGGGCAAGACCACGCTGCTCTCGCTGATCCCGCGCTTCTACGAGGCGGAGGCCGGGCGCATCACGCTCGACGGCCACGACATCCGCGACCTGACGCTGGCCTCGCTGCGCGGCCAGATCGGCATCGTGCAGCAGGACGTGTTCCTGTTCGCCGGCACGATCCGGGAGAACATCGCCTACGGCCGCCTCGGTGCGAGCGAAACCGAGATCCTGGAGGCCGCCGCCCGCGCCCGGCTCGACACGCTGATTGCCGCGCTGCCCGAAGGGCTCGACACGGTGATCGGCGAGCGCGGAGTCAAGCTCTCGGGCGGCCAGAAGCAGCGGCTGGCCATCGCACGGGCCTTCCTCAAGAACCCGCCGATCCTGATCCTCGACGAGGCGACCTCGGCCCTCGACACCCAGACCGAGCGAGAGATTCAGGCCTCGCTGTTCGAGCTGGCGGAAGGGCGCACGACGCTGGTCATCGCCCACCGCCTCGCCACGATCCGCCACGCCGACCGCATCGTCGTGGTGGCGGAGAACGGCATCGCCGAACAGGGCCGCCACGACGCGCTGATGGCGGGCGACGGCTACTATCGGCGCCTGCACGCCGCGCAGGTCGAGGGCGCCGTCACGACGGTGCCGCGCAACGCTGCGGAGTGATGCGGTTCAAGGCCGGCCGGTGCAGAGCCGCCGGCCCCGCTCGTCCCGAAGGGCCTGCCGCTGGACGCGCCCGCGGCGCGTCCGCCCCTCGTAGACGGCACAGTGTCGCCCGTCGTACGCGATCCGGGCGTCGCGATATCGCAACCGCGCATCGAGCCGCTGGAAGGCCCTGACCTCCGCGCTCGGAAGCGCGTCGTTGCCGTAACCGACGGAGGCCGCCCTGCCGTCGGCGCAGCCGATCAGAAGCACGGCGCAGGCGAGAGCCGGACGATACTTCACTTCTCCTCCCCTCATGACTGAAAAAGCGCGCCTCGGGATTTCTAGAGCATCGTCCCGAAAGGTGGCCGCCGGCTTTCGGAAAAAGACGATGCGAAACAAGAGGCTGGAACATCGTGCCGGATACGATATCCGGCACGATGGTCTAGCGCGCGGCCATGAACGACGGGTGACTTGGGACAGGCGTGTGCACCGCTCCCCTGTCGGATCGTCGGCACGAGGCGGCGTCGCGTCCCGGCCTCGGGGTCATGATGGTACGCCTCAGCCTCGCTCGGCCTCGGCCAGCAGGCCGTCGACGAAGCCCGGCAGGCCGGTGCGGCGGGTGCGCTTGAGGCGCTCGGCGGTCAGGATCGCCTGAAGAGCGCGGAAGGACTCGTCGAGATCGTCGTTGACGATGACGTAGTCGTACTCGCTCCAGCGCTGCATCTCGTTGCGGGCATTGGCCAGCCGCCGCTCGATGGTCTCGGGCGAATCCTCCGCCCGGCGCTCCAGGCGGTTGCGCAACTCGGAAAAGCTCGGCGGCAGGATGAACACCGTCACCACGTCGTCCTGCAGCCGCTGCCGGACCTGCCGGGTGCCCTGGTAGTCGATGTCGAAGATCATGTCCCGGCCCTGGCCCAGCGTCTTCTCCACCGGGCGGCGCGGGGTACCGTAGAAATTGCCGTGGACCTCGGCCCATTCGAGCAGGTCGTCGCGCGCGCGCAGATCCTCGAACGCCTCCCGTTCGATGAAGCGGTAGTGCCGCCCGTCGATCTCCGAAGGGCGGCGCGCGCGCGTGGTGACCGAGATCGACAGATCGAGCCCCCAGCCGCCATCCTGGGCGATGGCGCGGGTCAGCGTCGTCTTGCCCGCGCCCGAGGGCGAGGACAGGATCAGGATCAGCCCGCGCCGGGCGATGTCCGGCCTCCCCTGCGTGGCGTCCTGCGTCATCGACCGTCCTCTCCGCTGCGCACGTCGAACGTCCTCACTCGACGTTCTGCACCTGCTCGCGGAATTGCTCCACCACGGCCTTCAAGTCGAGTCCGATCCGCGACAGGCTGATGTCGCCGGCCTTGGCGCACAGCGTGTTGGCCTCGCGGCCCAGCTCCTGCGCCAGGAAGTCGAGCCGCCGGCCGATCGCGCCGCCCTGGGCCAGAAGCTCGCCCGCGGCGGCGAGGTGGGCGCGCAGCCGGTCGAGTTCCTCGCGCACGTCCGCCTTGGCGGCGAGCAGCACCGCCTCCTGGTGCAGCCGGTCGGCGTCGAGGCCGCCGGCGCCCACGAGCGCCGCCACGGCTTCCGCGAGGCGGGCGCGCACGGCCTCGGGCCGGCGGGCGGGACAATCCTCGGCGGCCTGCGTCAGGCGGGCGATCTGGCCGAGTTGATCCTCCACGATGCTGCGCAGGGCCGCGCCCTCAGCCCGGCGCGCGGCGACGAGGTCGGCGACCAAGCGCTCGGCACCGGCGGCCAGAGCGCGGTTGAGCAGATCGGGATCGGCGCCGGCCTCGACCTCCGTCTCGACGACGCCGCGCAGGGCGAGCAACCCGTCGAGTGTGGCGGGGCCGACGCCCTCGGGGCGCGGCACGCGGGCCACCGCCGCGGCGAGGCGCGCGAGCAGATCCTCGTCGATGCGCACCCGCACCGCGGCCTCGGGGCGCGTCAGGGTGAGGCCGAGCTGACACTGGCCGCGGGAGAGCGCCTTGGACAGGGCGGCGCGGGCGGCCTCGCCCGCCGCCTCGAAGCCGTTCGGCACGCGCACCCGGATATCGAGCCCGCGCCCGTTCACGGAGCGGATCTCCCAGAGCCACTGAACCGGACCGGTGGTGCCGGCGGCGCGGGCAAAGCCCGTCATGCTCGCGATGGTGGCGCTCAACTCCGCCTCACTCCTCGCTCGTCCCCGCAGTGCAGGGCAGGAAACAGGCCCCCGGATACGCGCTTTCCCCGAACGGGCGCAACGTGCGGCCTGGGCCCCGCGGTCGGCCGAGGCCGAAACACCGCGTGCGACGCAACAAATATCGACGCGGAAGACTATGCTCAAAAATTGGGCACGCTGTGGAAGCGTGCAATAGCTCACCGTCGAAGCAGGCATGAATACTGTGCATCAGCTTGACGTTTATTGGTCAGCTTCCTAGCTTTGGAATCAATCCGGCACCACCGAACATTCGAGACGGGGCCCCTCCATGACGAACCCCTTCGACATCAAGAATCGCTTTCGCGCCCGCCTCCGGGCGGCCGACGCGCAGAAGAACCGGGTCCGTGCCCAGCTCCTCCAAGAGGGGACGCGGGCGCTCACCCCGATCACGGAAGTCCTCGCCCTCATGGCCGAGGTTCTGGAGGAGGACGGCATCGAGCACGGCCGGATACTCTGCTCCAGCCCGGAGGTGGACCGCGACGACTTCGTCAGCGTCACCGCAACGCTGCAGGACGGCTCCGACCACGAGCACCGCATCATCGTGAAGTACGGCCCCGTCCTGGGCGGGCGCAACTTCATCGCCGTGACGGGGCTCGGGGCGGAATACAACGAGCGGCTCGTCTCGCTGGTGAGCAGCGCCGCGCCGGGCCTCGGCCGCTCGGTCGGCAACGACGTGCATGTCGAGGTGGATCGCGGCGGCGACCTCGCCGAGGTGCTGCGGGAGATGGTCGAGGACTTCTTCGCCGGCCACGCCGAGCCGCCGATCCGGACCGACACCCCCTCCGCCCGAGGCCGCCTCGCGCTGGTGCAGTAGACGACGCGCCTCCGCCCGGCATCCCCGTCGGCGGCGATCCCGAGCGGACGGGCCCGGAAGGCCGGCCCGCGCCGCCGGACGCGGCTCTCCACCGCTGCCCGATTCCTCGCGCAATGCGAGCCACGCAACCGCCGGACCGGTCGGCCACTTTCTCTTGCTGACGGGCGCGCAGAAGGCTTTCCGCCTCTCCACCCGGCCGACAGTCGCGATCGGCGCGATGGGCTTGTTCGGTGACGGAACGGCCGCGTGGACACGCGTCGGCGACGGCATCGTGAAGGGCACCCTCGCGAGCGCCGGACCTGTCTGGCATCGGCGTGCGGGTCGGTCACGACGTCGAGCCGGACGGCCGTGGGCGAGGTCGTCTCCGGCGCGCGCAACAGCGGACATGCCGGAGCAGCTCGGCAGCCTCACTGGCCTGCTGCCGGCCACGCAATTCGGCTCCGGCGTGGCAAGGATTGTTCCGGGACTGCAAAAGTCACTGTCCCGCCAACGTGCAACGAAGGGATAACGAAATCGCGAGCGGACGCAAATTCGCCCGATATCGATCAGCACGTGCCGACGATGCTTCAGACCGCAGGTTCTTCCTTGCCTCACAACATCCTCAGGATGGTGGAAGGCTTCGGGCTGACCGGGACGTGGTCTTGGACCTTCGCCACGAACGAGCACATCTGGTCGCCGGGCCTGTTCCGCATCCTCGGCCTCGAGCCCGGCTCGACCCGGGCTGCGTACGACCTCCTGCTCGCGCTCGTTCACCCGGAGGATTGCGCCGGCGTCGCCTCGTCCGCGGACCTGCTGCAGACGGGCCGGATGGCCCAGCAGACCTTTCGCATCCTCCGTCCGGACGGGACGCTGCGCACCGTGATGAGCCGCGGCGAGATCATCGCGGCACCGGATGGGCGCCCGGTCCAAGCCATGGGCGTGCTGATCGACGTGAGCGACCGCGAGATCCTGGCGCGGGCGCAGGCGGCGGAGCAGCGGCGCAAACGGAAGATCTTCGAACAGGCCGGCGCCTTCACCTCCGTGACGCGGGTCTACCCCTACACCGACTTCTCGCCCGAATGGCTGGAACTGGTCGGCCAGCCGAAGCAGGCTCTCCTCGAAGAGCCGACCCTGCCGGTCCTCAAGGAGGAGCGCGCGCGCTGGCGCGACCACGGACGGGAACTCTATCTCACGAAGCAGGTGGTCCACACCCAGCCGCGCCTCCTGCTGGCGAGCGGCGAGATCGTCCCCTACCGCATGGTCATGGTGCCGATGCGCGGCCCCGGCGGCGGCATCGAGGGATGGATGAACTACGTCGCCCCGCTCCACTTGGCGGGAAGCGCCCCCAGCGCGCTGCGCGACAGCCTGGAACGCTTCGTCCAGGGCCGGCACCTGCGGGCCGGGCGCGCCCTGCTCGGCTGGTCGATGCACGAACTCGCCGCCGCCGCCCGGCTGTCCTACTCGACGGTCCGCCGACTGGAAGACGACGAGGCGAGCGCCTCCGAGCACGCGCGCGGCTCCGCGCTCGCGGCCCTTCGCGAGCACGGGGTCGTCTTCTCCTTCATGAATGACGGAACCCTGACGCTCGGCAAGCCGTGATCCCGACGCCGTCGCGCGGCCGAGCCCATGCCGCCCCCAAGTGGGGGCGAGATCGTTCTCCGGCCTGACGCGGCAGTGTCAGGCCCATGAAGCGGAGCGGCAAGCATCGTGGACCTCCCGGGCCGGATCCGCGGCAGGGAGGCGGGCCGACCACACGGCGTTGCGCGAAGCGTCGCGGTGCGAGGCTGCTCTCAGGCGGGGCTGCGGCGCGAGCGCGCGGAGCGGGCCATCGCGATGAGTTCGTGCGCGGTGAGTTCGTGCGGGGACGGCTTTGCCGGCCGTTCGACCGCGGAGGGCTCGGCCCGCTCCGGCGGCGGGGGCGCGGCGGGGGGCGATCGCACGTCCTGGCCCGGCCAGAGCTTGCGGATCTGTGAGGTCTTCCTGATTGCCCGCGCCGCCATGCCGTCCCCGAAACCGATCATGCACGAAGCGTTAACCAAGCTTGGACCGCAGAACCATTCTTGACGCGGGCCGATGTGGTGCTTCGCCGACGATTTCTCGGCCGGGGCGTGCCCGTTCGCGGCTCGCCTCTCGAACGCGAAGGGGCGGGCGCGATCCCGTGATCGCGCCCGCCCCTTCGCTTTGCCCGTCCGGTGAGCGGCGCGCCGCCGCAAAAGGACGCCTATTCGGCCGCGTCGAGGCGCGGGCGCTCGATCTCGGCGCGCTCGCGCTTGACCAGTTCGGCGGTCAGGAAGGCCACTTCCAGCGCCTGCTCCGCGTTGAGGCGCGGGTCGCAGTAGGTATGGTAGCGGTCCTGAAGGTCGTCGGCCGTCAGAGCCCGGGCGCCGCCCGTGCACTCGGTCACGTCCTTGCCGGTCATCTCCAGATGGATGCCGCCGGCGATCGTGCCTTCCGCGCGGTGCACGCCGAAGAAGCCCTCGATCTCCTGCATCACCCGCTCGAACGGCCGGGTCTTGTAGCGGCCCGCCGCGATGGTGTTGCCGTGCATCGGGTCGCAGACCCAGACCACGTTGCGGCCCTCGCGCTGCACCGTGCGGATCAGGCCGGCCAAGTGGTCGCCGACCTTGTCCGCGCCGAAGCGGCAGATCAGGCTGAGGCGGCCGGCCTCGTTCTCCGGGTTGAGGAGGTCGATCAGCCGGATCAGCCCCTCGGCCGTGGTCGAGGGCCCGCATTTGAGGCCGATCGGATTCTTGATGCCGCGGGCATATTCCACGTGGGCGTGGTCCGGCTGGCGGGTGCGGTCGCCGATCCAGAGCATGTGGCCGGAGGTGGCGTACCAGTCGCCGCTCGTCGAATCGACGCGGGTCAGCGCCTCCTCGTAGCCGAGCAGCAGCGCCTCGTGGCTGGTGTAGAAGTCCGTGGTGCGGACCTCCTGATGCGTCTCCGGGTTGATGCCGATGGCGCGCATGAAGTCGAGCGCGTCCGACATCCGCTCGGCCACGTCGCGGTAGCGCGAGGATTGCGGGCTGTCCTTGACGAAGCCGAGCATCCAGCGATGCGCGTTCTCGAGGTTGGCGTAGCCGCCGGTGGCGAAGGCGCGCAGCAGGTTCAGCGTCGCCGCCGATTGCCGGTAGGCCTCGAGCTGACGCTTCGGATCGGGGATCCGGGCCTCGTCGGTGAAGGTCAGGCCGTTGACGATGTCGCCGCGGTAGCTCGGCAGCGACACACCGTCGAGCGTCTCCGTCGGCGAGGAGCGCGGCTTGGCGAACTGCCCGGCGATGCGGCCGACCTTCACCACGGGCGAGCCGCCCGCAAAGGTGAGCACCATCGCCATCTGCAGGAAGACGCGGAAGAAATCGCGGATGTTGTCGGCCGAGTGCTCGTCGAAGCTCTCGGCGCAGTCGCCGCCTTGCAGGAGGAAGGCCTCGCCCGCCCCGACGCGCGCCAGGGCGGCCTTCAGCTTGCGCGCCTCACCGGCAAAAACCAGCGGCGGAAAACTCGCGAGCTGCGCCTCGACGGCCTGTAGAGCGCCCGCATCCGGATAGGACGGGACCTGCTGGATCGGCAGGTTGCGCCAGGTTTTGGGGGTCCACCGCTCGGCCATGATCTTCTCTCCGCTCACCCCACCGGGTGATGCGCGCGGGCCCTCCCGCCTCGCGCGAAGCCGGGCTTATAGAGCGGATCTTTGCAAGTTGCGAGCGGCGAGGCCTGCGAGCCGCGCAGGTCTCGGCCAACCTGTCTCGACCGCCCTCGGAACAGCGGATCGCTTCGTCGAAGGCGAGCGAGTGGCGCGGATCTATCGCGGCAGCGCCGTGCCCGCGAGCAGGCCGACGAGTTCGGCCTGACGCGAGACGCCGGTCTTCTGGAACACGCGCTTGAGCACCGTGCGGGCGGTGTTGGGCGTGATGCCGAGCTTGGCCGCGGCCGGGATCGGCGCGTCGCCGGCCGCGATCAGGGCGGCGAGCCGGGCTTCGGCCGGCGTCAGGTCGAACAGGCCCTGAACCACCTCCGCGCCCGGCACGTCGCGGGCGACGACCGGGGTGGCGACGAGCACGAAGCGGGCGCGGGCGAACACGTCGTGGGCCGCCCCTCGGATCGGCAGGAGATGCAGGATCACCGGGGGCCGCTCCTCGCGCGCCGCGATCGGAATCGAGCGCACCGATCTCTCCTCGCCGGGGCGTTCCACCGCCTCGCGCAGGAGCTGGTCGGCCGCCGGATCGACGGCGGCGAGCCGCGTGGGCTGGTCGCTCAGGGTGTCGGGCATCAGGGCCACGAGGGACGGGTTGGCGGCGATGACGCGCCCGCCGCTGCCGAGGACCGCGGCGGGCAGGCCGAGCGCTTCGAGCGTCTGCGTCGTGGCGGAGACCCGCTCCATCTCCAGGCGGGCCGAGAGCAGGGCGGCGCGGGCGAGGTGCGGGCGCAGGATATCGAGATCGGCGATCGTTTCCGGCCCGAAATCGCCCTCCGCCCGGGAGCGCTCGCAATGGACGATCACGCTGTCGCCGCTCGGCACCATCACCGCCGTCGCGGTGCCCGCGCCGTAGCCCGCGGGGATCAGGAAGTCCTGATAGAGCGGCAGCGTCGCGATCTCGTCCCGAGACACCACGTCGAGGTCGGTGAGGAAGCCGGCATGGCGCAGTTCCAGCAGGCGCCGGGTGCGGACGTTGTCGGGGAAGCGCTCGAAATGGCCGATCACCAGTTCGTCGAACTCCGGCGAGGTCGTCACCCAATCGCGAAAATGGGTGCCGCTCGTGACGATCATCACCGCCTGCGGCGCCCCGGCGAAGCGGGCGAGGTCGATCAGCACCTGCCGCCACAGCTCGGGCACGGCCGCCGCCTCGTAGATCCGGTCGATCAGGCCGGCGGCTCCGGCCGGGAGCGCGCCGTCCGGCTCCGCGGAGGCCGAGCGGATCACGGACGGCAGGGAGTGAGAGAGGATCGACATGATTCCGGAGAGGTTGGCGAATGTCCGCAGCCGTACAGCCCCAACGGCATCGGACCGGATCGTCGTATCCGGCCGATCCCGCAGGTTTTCATGCCACCTCATTCCTGGCTGGAATGCTGCATCCACTGCACAGGTTCAATCTTAGATCACCCCGGCAGCACATCTGCGCGCTTCGTGACCCTATCCACACCGATACGAATGCGCAGACGGACCTCCGTAGTGCTCTTCGAACCATGCCGACGGCGCATCACTCCGCCAGGCGTCACCGACGAACATCTCCGGCGCGACGGCGCCCGCCCCTCTTGTCGCGCACCGTCCGCGACCGAGATCGAAGGCCGTGACGGGCACGGGAGGGACAACTCATGCAACTCCAGGTCCTCGGCTGCGGCGACGCCTTCGGCTCCGGCGGACGCTTCAACACCTGCTTTCACGTCGATCCGCAGGACGATGCTCCCGGCAGCGCCTTCCTCATCGATTGCGGCGCCTCCGCGCTCATCGCGATCCGCCGCTTCGGCGTCGCGCCGAACCGCATCGGCACGGTGTTTCTCACCCATCTCCACGGCGACCATTTCGGCGGCCTGCCCTGGCTGATCCTCGACGGGCAGCTCGTCAGCGGACGCACCGAGCCGCTGACCGTGGTCGGGCCGCCGGGCACGGCCGAGCGCCTGCCGGCGGCCATGGAGGTGCTGTTTCCCGGCTCCAGCACCGCCGAGCGCCGCTTCAGGGTCGAGGTCGTGGAGATGGAGGCCGGGCGGCCGGTCGAGGCCGGGGGCACCACGGCCACCGCCTTCACCATGCGCCATCCCTCCGGCGCCCCCGCGCACGCCCTGCGCATCGAGAGCGCGGGCCGGGTCGTGAGCTACACCGGCGACACCGAGTGGGTGGACGCGATCATCGAGGCCGGGCGGGGCGCGGACCTGCTGATCGCTGAGGGCTACACCGTGGAGCGCCCGGTCAAGTTCCATCTCGATTGGGCGACGCTGCGGCGGCGCCTCCCCGAGATCGGGCCGAAGCGCCTGATGCTCACCCATATGAGCCCGGAGATGATCGCCCATCCGCCCGACGGCTACATCGCCGCCGAGGACGGGCTCGTGCTCGCGCTTTGACAGCACCGGCCATCTGGCGTCTTCATCGCGCCCCACGCCCATTAAGGAAGCGGCACATCATGCGGACGGTTTACCTTCACGGCCTGGGCTGCCTCGGCCTGCTGCTCGGCTCCGCCGCGATGCCGGCCACGGCCCAGACGCCGCCGAAACCCGCCGCCTCGCAGGTCACCGCCGACCCCGAGCGCCTGGCCGCCGCCCGGGAGGTCGTCGCGGCCTCGCAGGGTGACCGCGCCGCCGTGCTGGCGGCCATGAAGGCACCGATGGGCGGGATGATGCAGCAGATGGGCGTCAAGGACCCGCAGCGCGCCCAGGTGATGGTGGACGAGGTCGTGATGCCGACGCTCTCGGAGAACTACGACGACCTGCTCTCGATCCAGGCGCTCTCCTTCGCCTCCGTCCTCACCAAGGAGGACCTGAAGGCGATCGCCGCCTTCTACGCCACCCCCGCGGGCAAGAGTCTCGTGAAGGCGCAGCCGCTCCTGAGCCAGGCCATGCTGACGGGCATGCAGCAATGGATGGGCGGGCTGATGCCGCAGATCAAGGACCGGATCGCCAAGGCCGCCGCGGCCCATGGCTGGACGGACGGGGCCAAGCCGCGCTGATCACGCGCCGCCGGCGGGCGGAAAGGTCAGCGGCATCCGGATCACGCCGCGATGGTAGGGGAAGCGGGCGCGCTGGAGCGGATCAGGGCCGGTGAAGATCAGGCGCGGGCGGAACGAGACCGGGCTCACGCAGAGAAGATATTGTCGCAGGTTCCGCTCGTCCGGCACGAACATCGCAGTCGTGAGGTAGCGCGCCTCGTGGCGAACCCAGGACGGGATGGACGGTAGGCGCCAGCGCCGGGCAAGATGCTCGCCGACCCCGCCGAGGAAGGCATCCGGCCGGGCCTGCCCCAGGAAGCCGGGCTCCTCGGCGATCATCGCGGCTTGGGCGGTGAGATCGCCGTCGCGGGCGTAGAAGGCGTCGAGGAAGTTCTGCAGATGGTGATCCCAGTCACCGTCCTCCCGCGCCCGCTCGACGACCTCGCGCAGGGAGGCGGGCCTCATCGCGGGGCGTCCGCGTCGAGGACGGACGGGAAGCGAAGGCCTGCCTCCTCCGGCGGGTCTTCGTCGTAGACCGAGACGTAGAGTTCGTGGAGCGCGGCCGCGTCGCGAATGCCGAGATGCTGGGCGAGCGCTCTGGCATCGCGCAGGTCGCGCTCGCCGCGGTCGAGACTCCTGAGGGCGTGCAGTTTCATCGCCAGGAGGTAGTGCGGCTTCGCGAGGACGGTGCGCAGGCCGGGCGTCCCGTGGGCGGGGTAGAGGCCGGAAGCGGTGAACAGCCCCTCGTCCTCGTCGAGCGGCGTGAACATGCCCACCGCATTGTTGAGCCAGTCGGTCTGCAGACCCAGCCGCTCGGCCACGTGAGCGACCGAGGGCGCGATGGCCGCCTCGTCGTAGCCTTCGCGCACCACGGCATCCACGTCGTCGGTGCCGCGCCGCCATGCGAATTGCAGCATCAGGGCGCCGCCGCCGTAGACCGCCATCTCCACGAACAGGCCCCGCGCGGAGAGATCCGCACCGAGCAGCTCGAAGGCCTCGACGAGGCGCGTGCGATCGAAGACCTGAGCCATGCCGGGACTCTAGAGCATCGTCCCGAAAGGTGGCCGCCGGCTTTCGGAAAAAGACGATGCGAAACAAGAGGCTAGACCATCGTGCCGGATACGATATCTGGCACGATGGTCTAGCGGCCGCCTGGGTCCTGAGAGAAGCCTACTCCGCCGCGGCCGCGAACACCGTTCCCGCCCGCGGCAGGTCGAGCGTGTCCCAGGTCTCGACCAGGGCGGCGGTCAGCGCCGCGATGCGGCTGTCGTCGTGGAAGGGCGAGGGGGTGATGCGCAGGCGCTCGGTGCCCCGCGGGACCGTGGGGTAATTGATCGGCTGGATGTAGATGCCGTGGCGCTCCAGCAGATGGTCGGCCGCCGCCTTGCACAGCTCGGCGTCGCCCACCATCACCGGCACGATGTGGGTCTCTGTGGCGAGCACCGGCAGGCCGGCAGCCTCCAGCGCAGCCTTGGTGCGGGCCGCCTGGCGCTGATGCGCCTCGCGCTCGGTCTTCGAGCGCTTGAGGTAGCGCACCGAGGCGCGGGCGGCCGCGGCGATGGCCGGCGGCAGGGCGGTGGTGAAGATGAAGCCGGCCGCATGGCTGCGCACCGCGTCGCAGAGCGTGGCGGAACCGGTGATGTAGCCGCCGACGCAGCCGAAGCCCTTGGCCAGCGTGCCCTCGATCACATCGACGCGGTGCATGACGCCGTCGCGCTCGCTGATGCCCGCGCCGCGCTCGCCGTAGAGGCCGACCGCGTGCACCTCGTCGAGATAGGTCATGGCGCCGTAGGCGTCGGCGAGGTCGCAGATCGCGGCGATCGGCGCCACGTCGCCGTCCATGGAATAGACCGACTCGAAGGCGATCAGCTTGGGCCGGTCGCCGGCCTCGGCGAGAAGCTGCTCGAGATGCTCCAGATCGTTGTGGCGGAAGACGCGCTTCTCGCAGCCCGAATGGCGCACGCCCTCGATCATCGAATTGTGGTTGAAGGCGTCCGACAGGATCAGGCAGTTCGGGAGCAGCTTGGCGATCGTCGAGATGCCGGCCTGGTTCGAGACGTAGCCGGAGGTGAAGACGAGGCCCGCCTCCTTGCCGTGCAGGTCGGCGAGTTCGCGCTCCAGATCGACCAGGGGCGAGTTGTTGCCGGCGATGTTGCGGGTGCCGCCCGCGCCGACGCCGCAGCGGGCGGCGGTCTGGGTCAGGGCGCCGACGACCTCCGGGTGCTGGCCCATGCCGAGATAGTCGTTGGAGCACCACACGGTGATCTCGCGGGTGCCGCCCTCGGGGCGCCGCCACGTGGCCTGCGGGAAGCGGCCGGAGATGCGCTCGATATCGGCGAAGACGCGGTAGCGGCGCTCGCTGTGCAGCCGGTCGAGGGCAGAGCGGAAGTGGCCGTCGTAATCGGTGCGCGGACCAGCCGGTCGCGCGAGCGGGCGCTCAATCCTGGCCCGGCCGTTGCTTACGCCGGACTCGTCCACGCCGCCATCGCCGCCGACGATCGACTCGTCGGACACGGGGGCGCTGTCGGCAGCGTTCACGGGCATCAGGTTCACGGGCATCCGTCCTCGACGCTTTCGGCTGGCCGGGCGTTCTTCTCGGGACGCCTCGGGTAAAGAATTCGGGCCCGGCCCCTGCCCCGTTCGGGGCATTGCCGAGCCGTTCGCGGCCGCAGCGATGATCTCCCGAGGTTCAGCCCCCCGGGGAGCGACGCGGCGTCAACCGCGCGTCATCTCCTTCGACCGGCGGCGCCCGCTTCCTCTCAAGGACGCGTTCCTTGGACGCGTTTCTTGCCGGTGCCGCTGGGACCGCAAGATAGGAGGTATTTTCGAACTGGTTCAAGGTGAGTTCGAGACATTCCTGCTTTGCGCCGGCTTATCGACGCAGATTGCCCCTCCCGACAGCACCCGTTCACGGATCGGTGACGAAGGGTCGCGCTCGCGCACCGGCCCGGCGCGCGGCCCCCGCCGAGGTGCCGATGGCGGCATCGAAGGCCGGCCGATCTCCTGCTAGGATCGGGCCGCGAGCGATCGAAGCGCCGTCGGACCGGCCACGGTTCGGCGGAACGGAACGAAGAACCGGGACGGGATGGGGACCAAGGACGAGGAACGCGCCGCCCGCCTCAAGGCGGCCCTGCGCGACAACCTGCGGCGGCGCAAGGCGCAGGCCCGGAGCCGCGCCGAGGACGGGCCGGCCGAGTCTCCCTCCGAGCCCGCGCCCGGATCGCCGCCCGGGCCCCGCACGGACGGCACTTAGGCGCGCTTCTCCGAAGCGGTGAAGGCGCGCCCCGAAGGTGCGTCCCACGCGTTGCGGCCACGCTTCTTCTTTTTGCCGGATACCGCCTATACCTCCTCCTCGAAACGCGGGGGCATCGCGCCCCTTCAGAACGCAAGCGACCTCCGCCGTCCGGGCCGGGAGGCGCCCCGAGGACTCCGATGGATCGCATCCACATCACCGGCGGCGCGCCGCTCAACGGCACCATTCCGATCTCGGGGGCGAAGAACGCGGCCTTGCCGCTGATGATCGCGAGCCTGATGACGGGCGAGACGCTCGAACTCATCAACGTGCCGCGGCTCGCCGACATCGCGGCGCTGACCCGCATCCTGGGCAATCACGGCGTCGACCACATGGTCGTCGGCAAGCGTCCGGGCCAGACCGCCGAGACGGGCCAGACCATCCGGCTCACCGCCTCGAACATCATCGACACCACCGCCCCCTACGAACTCGTCTCGACCATGCGGGCGAGCTTCTGGGTGATCGCGCCGCTGCTGGCCCGCTTCGGCGAGGCCAAGGTCTCCCTGCCCGGCGGCTGCGCCATCGGCACGCGGCCCGTCGACCTGCTGCTCATGGCGCTGGAGCGGCTCGGGGCGGAGATCGAGATCGACGGCGGCTACGTCGTGGCGCGCACGAAGAACGGCCTGCGCGGCGCCGAGATCGACTTCCCCAAGGTCACGGTCGGCGGCACGCACGTGGCGCTGATGGCGGCCGCACTCGCCTACGGCACGACCGTGATCGACAACGCCGCCCGCGAGCCGGAAGTGGTCGATCTCGCCGAATGCCTGATCAAGATGGGGGCGCGCATCGAGGGCGCGGGCCAATCCCGCATCGTCGTGGAGGGCGTGGCCCGCCTCGGCGGCGCCCGCCACGAGGTGCTGCCCGACCGGATCGAGACCGGCACCTACGCCATGGCGGTGGCGATGACCGGGGGCGACGTCTCCCTCGTCAACACCCGGGCCGACCTGCTCTCCTCGGCCCTCGACACGCTGGCCTCCACCGGCGCCGAAGTCACGGCCCTGCCCGACGGCATCCGCGTGCGCCGCAACGGCGGCGGGATCAGCCCCGTCGACGTGACCACCGACCCCTTCCCCGGCTTCCCGACCGATCTCCAGGCCCAGTTCATGGCGCTGATGACGCTGGCCAAGGGCCAGTCGCGCATCCGCGAGACGATCTTCGAGAACCGCTTCATGCACGTGCAGGAGTTGGCCCGCCTCGGCGCGAGGATCCGTCTCGATGGGGATCTCGCCGTGGTCGAGGGCGTGGAGCGCCTGAAGGGCGCCCCCGTGATGGCCACGGACCTGCGCGCCTCGGTCTCGCTGGTGATCGGCGCGCTGGCGGCGGAGGGCGAGACGCAGATCAATCGCGTCTACCATCTCGACCGCGGCTTCGAGGCCCTGGAAGCCAAGCTCGGGCGCTGCGGCGCGCAGATCGAGCGCGTGCGGGCCTGAACCGCCCGGCGACGTCTTCGATGCCGTAGCCCCTCACCCCGACCCGGGGTGAGGGGAAAGCTTCAACCTCTCGCGCGATCAGCGCGCCACGGCGCCGCGCTTGATGCCGAAGCCGGGGATGTCGCAGGCGCAGGACGAGTTGACCGGCGCGAAGCCCGTCGGACAGTTTCCGCGGGCCGTGACGCAGAGGCTGCCACCGCCGCGACCGCCGCGCGGCGGGCCACGGAAGCGCGGACCGTCGTCCTCGTCGTAGCCGCGGCGGCGGCCGTAATCGTCGCCGTAGCGGCGCCGCCCGTCGTCATCGTCGCGGTAGCGCCGGCCACCATCGTCGTACCGGCGCGGGCCGTCGTAGCCGCCGCCGTAATACTGGGCACTCGCCGGGCTCACCACGAACCCGAGAGCCAGGGTGACCGCCAGGGCCCGCCCCGCGGCCAGAATTCCGTTACGCATCGTCCGCTTCCCCTCCAGACGGCTCCGTCCATCCCGGTCACCGTAGCCGTGCGCTCATGAACGCGCGATGAGCCCGAAAGAGCCATCGGCACCCCGTCGCCTCGCCCGACGACCGGGCAGGCGGTTGCCGCGACCGGGTGGCCTCGCTACCTACGCCTCGAAATCCGCTCCCCGCGCATCCGGTCGGGGAGCTCGGAGCGTATCCGTATGGAGCTTCTCAAGCTCGCCGCCCTCGATGCCGAGGATCTGGCCGTCATCTCCGCCCACCTCCAGGATGCGATCCTGCGGGCGGACGATCTGGCATGGCTGCCGAACGAGCACCGCTTCGTCCTGGCGGCCCGTCGCTTCGACTGGTCCGTGCCTCCGGGCCAGCCCCCCCGGCGCCGGCTCACGGGCGTGCATTTCGAGCGGGTGCTCTCGGTCAAGGCCAGGGGCATCACGCCGGGCACCCCGTCCGACGAGCCCCTGAGCCTTCTCGCGGTGACCTTCGAGGAGACCGAGGCGCCCTCCGGCATCGCCACGCTGGTCTTCTCCGGCGGGGCCGCGATCCGGCTCGAACTCGAATGCGTCGAGGTGCGCCTCAAGGATCTCGGACCGATCTGGGAGGCCGACGGCCGCCCGGACCACGAGGCCGTGCGCAGCCTCGTCGAGAACCGCCCGTCATGACCTTCCTCCGACCGAACGATAGTCTGCGATGATCCGCCTCGACAGCCGCTCCCCCGATTTCGGCGAGGCGTTCAAGCGCCTGCTCGGCCTCAAGCGCGAGATCGCCGACGACGTGGACGAGACCGTGCGCGGGATCATCGCCGGTGTCGTCTCCGGCGGCGACGCCGCGCTCGTCGATTACACCCGCCGCTTCGACCGGCTTGGCCAGGACTTCTCGCAAGCCTCCCTGCGCATCACCCCGGAGGAGGTCGAGGCCGCCGTGGACGCCTGCCCGGCGGAGGCCCGCGCGGCCCTGTCGCTGGCCGCCGAGCGGATCGAGGCCTTCCACCGCCGCCAGATCCCCGAGGACCACCTCTCCACCGACGATCTCGGCGTCACCGCCGGCTGGCGCTGGACCGCGCTCGAATCGGTCGGGCTCTACGTGCCCGGCGGCACGGCGAGCTACCCTTCCTCCGTGCTGATGAACGCGGTGCCCGCGCGCGTGGCGGGCGTGCCGCGCATCGTCATGGTGGTGCCGACCCCTGAGGGCCACCTCAACCCGCTGGTGCTCGCCGCCGCCCACCTCTCCGGCGTCACCGAGATCTACCGGGTCGGCGGGGCGCAGGCCGTGGCCGCGCTCGCCTACGGGACGCAGACCATCGCCCCGGTGGCCAAGATCGTCGGCCCCGGCAACGCCTGGGTCGCCGCGGCCAAGCGGCGGGTGTTCGGACAGGTCGGAATCGACATGATCGCCGGCCCCTCCGAGGTGCTGATCCTGGCCGACGCCGGCGCCAACCCCGACTGGATCGCCGCCGACCTGCTCGCCCAGGCCGAGCACGATGAGGCGGCGCAGTCCGTGCTCGTGACCGATTCGGACGAACTGGCCGAAGCGACGGACGCTGCGGTGGAACGCGCCCTGGCGACCCTGCCGCGCGAGAAAATCGCCCGCGCCAGTTGGCGCGACTACGGCGCGATCATTCGCGTCCGTGATTTCGACGAGGCGGTGCCGCTGGTCGACGCCATCGCCCCCGAACACCTCGAGATCGAGACGCAGGACGCCGAGGCCCTCGCGAAGAAGATTCGGAACGCCGGGGCGATCTTCCTCGGCTCGCACACGCCGGAGGCGATCGGCGACTATGTCGGCGGCCCCAACCACGTCCTGCCCACCGCCCGTTCGGCCCGGTTCTCGTCCGGCCTCGGCGTGCTCGACTTCATGAAGCGCACCACGATCCTGCGGTGCGATCCGGCCGCCCTGCGGGCGCTCGGCCCCGCGGCGATCGCGCTCGGCAAGTCGGAGGGGCTCGACGGGCATGCCCGGTCCGTGGCGATCCGCCTCAACCTGTGACGGGACGGCGTTTCCCGGGGGGACGGCGATCACGTTGCGGACTTCGGCAGCGGCAAAGCTTGCCTGTGAGGGCAGCTTTCGGCTCATGTGACGGCAATCGGGCGCCCGGGGGTTCGGGCGCCGACTCGGGAAGGCGGCGGCAATGAAGGCCGAAGCGAAGCAAGAGGCGCAGGAGGGGGCACCGGGCAAGCCGCGGAACCGGCTGGCCGCGGTGCGCCTCGACGAGGCCTCCATCGGCCGCGGCAATCCCGACCAGGAGCACGAGCGCGCCATCGCGATCTACGACATCCTGGAGGAGAACGTCTTCATCATCCCCGAGCGGGATTCCGGGCCCTACGGGCTGGTGCTCGGGCTCGTCGAGAACAAGCTCTCCTTCGCGATCTCGACGGAAGCCGGCGAGCCGGTGATGACCCACCTGCTCTCGCTCACGCCCTTCCGGCGGGTCATCCGCGACTACGAGATGATCTGCGAGAGCTATTACAGCGCGATCCGCACGGCCTCGCCGACGCAGATCGAGGCGATCGACATGGGCCGGCGCGGCCTGCACAACGAGGCCTCGGAGCTGCTGCGGCAGCGCCTCGAGGGCAAGGTCGACCTCGACCATGACACCGCCCGGCGCTTGTTCACCCTCATCTTCGCACTGCACTGGAAAGGCTGAGGCTTCCGGTATCATGCTGCCGGATGGGCGAGGGCGTCCGGCAGAACGATGCGCTTTCGGGACGCGGCGCGCGGTCCTATACGGACTTGCGCAGGAGCACCTCACGAAACGCCCGATCTTGGTTGCATCGGCCCCGCTCGCGATCGCGCGGGCCTGTCGCGAGAGGACATCGTGTTCGCATCGTCTCCCTCCGAACCTCGGCCGTCCCCGTTCGGGACGAGGCTCTAAGGCGGGATATGGCGGACGACGCGATCCCGGGAACCGGGCCGAAGAAGCGGCGGGTACAGTCCGTCCTGTTCATGTGCAATTTCAACGCGGTCCGCTCGCCGGCGGCGGAGGCGATCGCGCGGCACTATTTCGGCAAGTCGATCTACGTGCAGTCGGCGGGCGTGCGCTCGGGTGAACCGAGCGACCCCTTCATGGTCGCGGCGCTCGACGAGATCGGCATCGATGCCTCCCGCCACAAGCCGCGCACGGTCGAGCAGCTGGAGGATTGGGAGGGGCTGAACTTCGACCTGATCATCACCCTCTCGCCGGAGGCCCACCACCGGGCGCTCGAACTGACCCACACGGTCGCGGCGGATGTCGAGTACTGGCCGACACCGGACCCGACCCTGGTGCAGGAGGGTACCCGCGAGCAGCGCCTCGACGGCTACCGCGACGTGCGCGACGGGCTGACCTACCGGATCAAGGCCCGGCTGAAATCGTGACGGTCCGCCGATGAAGATCCGCTACGTCGAGGGCGACATCTTCGCAGGACCAGCGCCCGCCGCGTCTCGGGGCGGGCGCCGGCTCGCGGATCAGGACGCCGCAGAGACCGGCCGGCCCTCGCGGGCCTCCTTGGCGCTCTTGCCGCCCTTGCGCGTCAGGCTGACGAGGCAGGCCGCCACTGCCACGAGCAGGATCGCGATCTGGGTGCCGAGCGCCTCCCAGCTTCCGTTGCTGAGACCCCACTCGGAGACGAAGGCGGGCACGCCCTCGGTGGTGAAGGGGACCAGCGCCTGCTCCTGAAGCTCCTGGAAGGCCTCGCCGACCATGCGCAGGCCCATGAAGAACAGGAAGGCCGAGGTCACGATGAACATCGGGCGCAGGGGCAGGCGCAGGGCCAGCCACTGCATGGCCACGAACATCGCCCCGAGCGCCAGGGTCGCGACGGCCAAGCCGGCCAGCAGCGAGCCGTCGAAGCCGTTGCCGCTCTTGGCCAGGGTGTGCAGGAACAGGATCGTTTCGGCGCCCTCGCGGAACACCGCCAGGAAGGCGATGCCGGCCAGCGACAGCACGGTGCCCGCGCCGAGGGCGCGCTCCGCGAGACGGTTGAGGTCCGCCTGCCACGCCTTCGGATCCTGCCGGATGAACAGCCAGCCGCTCATGTAGAACAGCAGCACGGCCGCCGTGAGCATCACCGCGGCCTCGAACAGGTCGCTGTGGTTGCCGTCGTAATAGGTCTCGAACACCCAGGCCATGCCGACGCTCGCGACCACCGCCGCGAGCGCACCCAGATAGACCGGCCGAATCCGCTCCGCCGCGTCCGCCCGGCGCAGGAAGGCGGCGAGCGCCGCGATCACCAGCAGCGCCTCCAGCCCCTCGCGGAACAGGATCATGAAAGCCTGTACGAAGATCGATCCGTCCATCACCCGAACACTCCCGGTCCGGTCCGGCCGAATTCCCGACGCCGAACCTCGAATTGTCGCTTGCGGCGCCTCGATCGACAGCACCGCAATACTTGTCATGCGGCAATGATCACTCGACGCAAATGATAGTTTAGAAACGTTCTCGAAAAGAACAGCCGCACTCTAAAGCGCGGCACGGTGGCAGTTGATCGCTTGCTTGCGCCAGTACAACTCTTTGCACCCCGGCCGCAAGCACCGAACCGGCTCCGGCAGATCGCGCCGAAGCGACGCATGCAGCCTCCGGACGCGCCGACAAATTTTCGCCGTTTTCACGGGCGGGCCGCGAAACCTAACGGCCACGTTGGGGATTGTTGAGGAAAGACGCGTCCGCGCCTGCAGCCCAGGCCACCGGCCGCTCCACCGAATCCACGGAGCGCGTCTCGCTGAGACGCGCGGGCAGGATACCATGATCGCGCAAACCTCCGTCGCGGCCGCCTTTGCCGGCCTCGTCCTGATCGGCGTGACCGCCGCACCCGCCCTGGCCGCTCCGCCCGCCACCCGCAGCGCGACGCAGGTCGCGGAGGTGGCCCAGGTCTCCCAGACCACGACCGCCTCCGAGAACGAGGAGGACAGCGCCAATTGCAACAAGCAGCGCCGCCGCCTGTGGATCGAGGGCGAGGGCTGGATCGTCCGCCGCGTCACCATCTGCCGCTGATCCTTGCGCGGAAGGCGGGGCCATCCGGGCCGGGCGCCGCGACGAGCCCGGTCCGCGTCTGCCTCAGCACTCTGCATCGGCTGGCGGCGCGGGGGCGCGGGGAACGAGCATGAGGTCTCCCGCTTTCGATTCTCGAACCCTTCGTCCCGCGGGGACACGTCACGGTCCGGAGAAGCCCCGACCCATGCGCACATCCTCCGTCGGCCTCGCCGCCCTGTTCGCCCTCGCCCTGCCCGCGACCGCGCTGGCCGACCCCTACACCGGCTACGGCTACGACCATGCCGGCTACCGTTTTGCCGGCCCGGCGCTGGAGGGAGCCTATCTCGGCGCGCCCTTCACCCGGCTTCCGAGCACGAGCCGGCTCGTTGCCCCGGCCTGGGGCTACGGCACCTACGGCGTGCCCACCGTCGCCGGCATCCGTGACGCGCCCGCCGCGCGCCCGACGCTGACCGTCATCGACCGGCCGGCCGCGGCCCGGCGGATCGCCGCCCGCCGCGGCGCCCGGGTGCTGACGAAGGAGCCGGGCGGCACTTGGACCGAGCCGTCCCCCCGTTCCGACGCGGAGCAGACCGGCGCCCGGGTCGTCTCGGTGCGGGTTCCGGCGCGCTGAGAGCCGCGGCACGGCCACGAGAGCAGACGAGGCCGCGCGATTTCGTGAGGCCCTCTTAACTTGTCTTGTGCACAACTCCGTTCGGGAGAGCGGGAGAAACGGCCGTGCACATCGTCATCGTGGATTCGAGCCGGGTCGTCCTGCGGATCGTGGCGGGCATGCTCGAACCGCGCGGGCACGTGGTGTCGCAATTCACCGACTCGACCGAGGCGCTGACCTACGTCGCCGAAAACCCCAAGGTGCGCGCGCTCATCACCAGCCTGGAGGTCCGGCCCTTGAGCGGGCTCGAACTGTGCTGGTCGGCGCGCCTGCTGGCCGAGTCGAGCCGTCCGCTCTCGATCATCGCCATGTCCTCGGCTCGGAACGCCCGCAACCTCGCCGAGGCGCTGGACAGCGGCGCGGACGACTTCATCGACAAGCCCCCGGGCGCCGAAGAGCTGCAGGCGCGGCTGCGGGCGGCGGAGCGGCTGACCACGCTCCAGGGCGAGCTGATCCGGCTCGCCGAGACGGACCCGCTGACGGGCCTGCTCAACCGACGCGCCTTCCTGCAGCGCACCCGGGAAGCGGCGCAGAAGGCGCGTTCGTTCGGGCAGATCTGCGCCGTGATCCTCGACATCGACCATTTCAAGCGCATCAACGACGAGCACGGCCACGACGTGGGCGACCTTGCCATCAAGGCCGTGTCCGGCCTGATCGAGGGGGAGGGGATCGCCGGCCGCCTGGGCGGCGAGGAATTCGCGCTGGTTCTCCCCGGCCACAGCCTGACCCAGGCCGAGGCGGTCGCCTCCCGCCTGCGCCTCAACGCCTCGGACCTGCGCATCCGCTCGCCCAAGGGCCCGGTGCGCCTGACCTGCAGCTTCGGCGTCAGCGAATGGTCCGAGGGCGAGACCGTCGAGGGGCTGCTGAAGCGGGCGGACATCGCGCTCTACGAGGCGAAGACGACCGGCCGCAACCGCGTCGTCTCGGCGATGACCGACCTCGTGCTCAGCCGGGCCGGCTGAGCGGACGCCCGCCGGGAGACGGCAGGACGCCGCCCGTCCCGATGCGGGACGCCAGCGGCCGCCGCCTGCCCGCAACGGGGCGATTCGGGGCCGCCCGCCACCCCTAAGGCGCTGGAACGACTCTTGTTCTTCCTTGTCCGCACACGCCGCCTCGTACCGCGGCGGAACGGAAAAGGGGAAGCGGCATGAGTCAGGCCCTCCATCACAGCACCGATCGGGCCGTCGCGGTTCTGATCGTCGAGGCGCCGGCCGCCCCGGATGCGCGGATGCGGGCCGGGCTGGAACACGCCCCGGCCCTGCGCACCATCGGCGAGGACGAGCTGGCGGAGGGCGGCCCGGCGCCGGTCGTCGCGCTGGTCTGCGTCGACGGGCGGCGGCTCGACCTGGGCTGCGCCCGGATCGCCGCCCTGCGCGAGGGACGCCCCTGGCTGCGCATCCTCGTCGTATTGCGGGCCCTCGATGCGCAGGCGATGCCCCGGCTGATCGCGGCCGGCGCCGACGCCTTCCTCGGCGGGGGCCTGCCGGCGGACGAGGTCTGCGCCAACGTGCTCGCCCTGGCCGAGGCCCGGCCGCTCGCCCCCCGCCCCGTCTCCGACGAGGGGACGCAGCACGACGGCGTCGGCCTCACGCCCCGCGAGGCGGAGGTGCTGCGCTTCCTGAGCGCCGGCTTCAGCAACAAGGAGGTCGCCCGGCGTCTCTCGCTCAGCGTGCGCACCGTCGAGACCCACCGGCTGAACCTGCGCCGCAAGACGCAGACCGGCCGCCTCAAGGATCTCGTCGCCCTCGCCCGCCAGCTCGGCCTCGCCCCGGTGCTGGACGGCGAGATGCCGCGCGGCAGCGCCCGCCACGCCGCCGCCGCCGCCCGCGCCTGACCCGCGGCCCTCAGGTCGCGCGCGGCTCCAGGCGCTCGTCCAGCGCCGAGAGGGGACGCTTGGGCTTGCGGCCGACCTCCTCGCCGGACACCGAGGGCTCGAACGGCTCGGGGCCTTTGCGCAGGAGCTTGGCGAGATAGTAGCTGCCGAAGCCGAAGATGATCGCGTAGGCGATGATGAAGGCGATCAGCGAGGTCGTCACCGCCTGGGCGGTGAGCGGCGAGTGGGCATCCGCCGTCTTGAGGTAGCCGTAGACGATGTAGGGCTGGCGCCCGATCTCGGCGGTGAACCAGCCGAAGATCACCGCGCCGAAGCCCGAGGGCGTCATCAGCATGGCGCAGGTGAGGAAGGCGCGGTTCGTGAACAGCGTCCCCTTCCGGCGCAGCCACAGGCTCCACAGGCTCAGGGCCAGCATAGCCATGCCGATCGCGACCATGGCGCGGAAGGCGTAGAAGACCGGCCAGACCGGCGGGCGCTTGTCGGGCGTGACGTCCTTCAGGCCCGGCACCACCCCCGAGAAGTCGTGGGTGAGGATGAAGGAGCCGAGCCGCGGAATCCCGATCTCGAAGTCGTTGCGCTCCGCCTCCATGTTCGGGATCGCGAAGAGCAGCAGCGGCATGTTGGCCTGCCGGTCCCAGTTCGCCTCGATCGCCGCGAGCTTGGTCGGCTGGTGCTTGAGCACGCCGAGGCCGTGGGTGTCGCCGACGAAGATCTGGATCGGCGTGAAGATCACCGCGAACCACAGCGCCATGGAGAGCGAGACCCGAGCGCCCGCGACCTTCTCCGGCGGCTCCTTGCGGGCGCGCAGGATCATCCAGGCGGCCATGCCGGCCACCGCGAAGGCGGTGGTGAGGAAGCAGCCGAGCACCATGTGGACGTAGCGGATCGGGAAGGAGGGATTGAAGATCACCGCGAGCCAGTCCGTGGCTACCGCCCGGCCGTTCTCGATGGTGAAGCCCGCCGGGGTCTGCATCCACGAATTGGCCGACAGGATCCAGAAGGCCGAGATCAGCGTGCCGAGCGAGACCATGCAGGTCGACAGGAAGTGCAGCCGGTCGCCGACCCGGTCCCAGCCGAACAGCATGATGCCGAGGAAGCCCGCCTCCAGGAAGAAGGCGGTGATGACCTCGTACTGGATCAGCGGTCCCAGGACGTTGCCGGTGAAATCGGAATAGACCGACCAGTTCGTGCCGAGCTGGTAGCTCATCACGATGCCCGAGACGACGCCGAGGCCGAAGGAGACCGCGAAGGCCTTCACCCAGAACCGGTAGAGCACCCGGTACATGGGGTTGCCCGTCCAGAGCCACTGCGCCTCCAGCCGAACGAGGAAGGCGGCGAGCCCGATCGTGAACGCGGGGAAGATGATGTGGAAGGCCATCGTGAAGCCGAACTGGATGCGCGAGAGCATCAGGGCATCGAGTTCCATGGACTGCCTTCCCGAATTCGGGCCGATCTCTGCGCGGTCCGCCGCCCGGCTTGATCCGTCAACCGGGCTCAGCGGCGGCGGGTTCTCCCGATCAGCGCACGCGACGATGCGTCCTCGCCCTGCCTCTTCCATGCCCCGATCCTCGCGAGAGGCGGGAGGCCCGATCTTTGTCACCCGCCCTGCGCGGTAATCTGCGCCGGATTAGATCTATGTTAATCACGCTTGCTGAAACGATGGTCCACACGCAGACCGGGTCATCGCCATGGCGGCACCAGCATTGGCATTCTCCTCAAGCCCCGAAGACGAGGCGGAGGGCCGCCCGCGACGCGGGGCGGCGACCATCGCGGAGTTGACCGCCGAGGTCGGGCGCATCGCCCAGGACAAGATCGGCCGCATCCAGCAGATCACCGCGCAGGCCAAGATGCTGGCCCTCAATGCCCGGATCGAGGCGGCCCGGGCCGGGGAGGCGGGCCGGGGCTTCGCGGTCGTCGCCCAGGAGGTGCGCGGGATCGGCGCCGCGATCGAGGGCTTGGCGCAGGAACTGGAGAGCGGCCTTTCCAGCCGCATCGCCGACTTGCAGCGCAGCGTCGATGCGATGGCAGCCAGGACGCAAGGGGAGCGCCTGGTCGATCTCGCCCTCAACGCCGTCGAGCTGATCGACCGCAATCTCTACGAGCGCACCTGCGACGTGCGCTGGTGGGCCACCGACGCCGCCGTGATCGCCTGCGCCGGGCGGCCCGACCGGGAGGCCGCCGACCATGCCGCGGCCCGGCTCGGGGTGATCCTGTCGGCCTATACGGTCTATCTCGATCTCTGGCTGTGCGGACGCGACGGCACCGTGCTCGCCAACGGCCGGCCCGGACGCTACCCGCAGCTGCGCGGCGCCAGCGTCGCGGGCGAGCGCTGGTTCCGGGACGCGCTGGCGCAGCGCAGCGGCGACGACTACGTGTCCAGCGAGGTGCGGGCCGAGCCGCGGCTCGGCAACGCGCAGGTCGCGACCTACGCCGCCGCGATCCGCGACGACCGCGGCGCCGCCTGCGGCGTCCTCGCCGTCCATTTCGACTGGGAGCCGCAGGCTCGGGCGATCGTCCAGGGCGTGCGCATCAGCGAGGCGGACCGGGCCCGCACCCGCGTGCTGCTGGTGGATGCGCAGCGCCGCATCCTCGCCGCCTCCGACGGCAAGGGCGTGCTCAGCGAGACGCTGCCGGCCGGGTTCGACGGGCGCGAGAGCGGCGTCGCGCGCGACGCCCGGTCGCGAACCGTCACCGCCTTCCACCGCACGCCGGGATACGAGACCTACCGGGGCCTCGGCTGGTACGGCGCCATCGTCCAGACCGAGGGCTGAGCGGGCGCCCGCGGGTGAAGCCTTAGGCTGCCCGACGCCCGCCGGCCGCACGCTTGGCGCCCGATGCCTTGTCCCCCGATGCCTTGCCTTTGCGGCCGCCCGTCCGGCGCGGCGCCTCGGCGCCCCGCTCCACCTCTGCGAGGCGACCGCGCAGCAGGCTGAGCACCGCCGCCTCTTCCGGCCGCAGCTCCTCGAGGCTGTCCGTCAACTCGTCCTCGACGGCGTCCTTGATCTGCAGGAGCAGGTCGCCTTCGAGGTAGCAGCCGAGAATCTGCGGGTGGATGTAGCACTTGCGGCAGATGGTCGGCGTGTTGCCGAGCCGCGAGGCCACGGATTCGATCGCCGCGCGCAGGTTCTTCTTGGCCTTGGCCTCGCTGTCGAAGGCCTCGAACTCGCGCAGCGCCAGCGCCGCCAGCACCGTGCCGGCCCAGGTCCGGAAATCCTTGGCGGTGAAGTCTTCGCCCGTGATCTCGCGCAGATACGCGTTCACGTCCGAGGAGGTGACGTCGCGCCGCTCGCCCGCGTCGTCGAGATACTGGAACAGCTCCTGGCCCGGCAGGTCCTGGCAGGCCTTGACGATCTTGGCCACGCGCCGGTCGCGCACCGAGACCGACCATTCCTTGCCGCTCTTGCCCTTGAAGCGGAAGCGCATCTCGGACCCCGCGATCTTCACGTGCGGGTCGCGCAGGGTGGTGAGGCCGTAGCTCTTGTTCGAGCGGGCGTAATCGTCGTTGCCGACGCGGATCAGGGTGGTCTCCAGCAGGTGGACCACGGTGGCGAGCACCTTCTCGCGCGGCAGGCCGCGCTGGCTCATGTCGGCGTCGATCCGTCGGCGGATGCCGGGCAAAGCCTCGGCGAAGGCCATGATGCGGTGGAACTTCGAGGCCTCCCGCGCCTCGCGGAAGCGGGGATGGTAGCGGTACTGCTTGCGCCCCTTCTCGTCGCGGCCGGTCGCCTGGATGTGGCCGTTGGGGTACGGGCAGATCCACACGTCGGTATAGGCCGGCGGCACCGCGAGGCTCTTCAGCCGCTCGATCTCCCCGGGGTCGCGGATCGTCGCGCCCTTGGTGTCGATGTAGCGGAAGCCCTTGCCGTTGCGCTTGCGCCGCAGGCCGGGCTTCGTATCGTCCACGTAGCGCAGGCCCGCCTCGCGGGCGGCCTCGCGGGGATCGACCACGCCGGCGCCCGCCTCGTCCGACAGCATGTCGCCCTCCCTTGTCCGTTGGGCGTCAACCTCAAGGGCGCGGGTGCTGTTCCGCGAGGCCCCCTTCCCGCGGGGGGCGCCCGTGCTATGCCCTGCCGATGACCGCCTCAGCTGACCCGCATGCGGGAAAGAACCTCGTCTTCGTCGTCACCGAGGACTGGTTCTTCGCCTCGCACTTCCTTCCGATGGCCCGGGCCGCCCGGCGGATGGGGCTCGCGGTGAGCGTGGTGACGCGGGTGCGCGCGCATCGCGCCGTGATCGAGGCCGAGGGCATCCGGGTGGTGCCGCTGGAGGCGGAGCGCTCCAGCCTCAACCCGATGGCGGCGGGCTACGCGGCTGGGCAGCTCTCGGGCATCCTGAAGGCGTTGAAGGCCGACATCGTCCACTGCATCGCGCTGCGCGGCATCCTGGTCGGCGGCACGGCGGCGGCGATGGCCGGCATCCCGCGCCGGGTCTTCGCGCTCACCGGCCTCGGCCTGCTCGGCGCCCGGGAGGACGCGACCGGGCGGCTGTCGCGCCTCGCGCTCAAGGGATTGATCCGGGGGCCGCTGGCAAGCCGGCAGACCCGCTTCCTGTTAGAGAACCCGGACGACGCCCGCGCGCTCGGCCTCGACCCGTCCGACACCGCCGTGACCCTGGTGGGCGGGGCGGGCGTCGATCCCGAGGCCTTCACGCCGCGCCCGCTGCCGCCGCCCGCGCCGCTCAAGATCGCCATCGTCGCGCGGATGCTCTGGTCGAAGGGCATCGACGTCGCGGTGGAGGCCGTGCGGCAGGCCCGTGCCGGGGGCGCGTCGGTCGAACTCTCGCTCTACGGCGCGCCCGACCCCTCGAACCGCCGGGCCATCCCCGAGGCGACCCTGCGCGACTGGTCGCGCGACGGGGTCGCGTGGCACGGCCCCACCGCCGACGCGGCGGCGGTCTTCGCCGCCCACCATGTCGGCGCCCTGCCCTCCCGCGGCGGCGAGGGTCTGCCGCGCACACTGCTGGAGGCGGCGGCTTCCGGGCGGGCCCTGCTGACGAGCGACGTGCCGGGCTGCCGCGACCTCGTGCGCGACGGCCGCGAGGGCCTGCTCGTGCCGCCGGGCGACGCGGGCGCCCTGGCCGCGGCGCTGACCCGGCTCGCCGCCGACCCAGCCGACGTCGCGCGCATGGGCGCGGCGGCG
Source organism: Methylobacterium sp. NPDC097929 (assembly GCF_049543375.1). Classification (NCBI taxonomy): domain Bacteria; kingdom Pseudomonadati; phylum Pseudomonadota; class Alphaproteobacteria; order Hyphomicrobiales; family Methylobacteriaceae; genus Methylobacterium; species Methylobacterium sp. NPDC097929. Next base: position 280,928 of record NZ_JBMVEP010000005.1, read on the forward strand.
CGGGCGCGCATTCTCGACGGCGGCTACACGGAGGCCGCCGTCGCCGAGACGGTGGCCGGCCTCTACGCGGAGTTGCTGCGATAGCGCGTCGTCCCGAAAGGTGGCGGCCCTCTCTCGGGAAAAGGCGATGCTAAGGACGAAGAGCGAGCCAGGGAACGTTTCGCAATGACCGAGTCCGCCGGCCGGCGCAGCCTCGATGGGCTCATCGCGCGCGACGACCCGGCTTGGCCGCTCGTCCTGTCCTGGGCAGGCGACCCCGCCGCCCATCCGAGCCGCATCCTGCCCCCCGATCCGGATCACCGCGACGCGGCGCTGCTGCGCCTGCAGGTCACCACGCGCTCGGCCCTCGGCGCGATCGTTCACGAGAGCGGCGGGATCGCGCTGCACGACGGTTGGCTGCGCCTGCTCGGCTCGGGCCGCCCGGCGGAGGCGGGGGACGGCGCCCGCTCCCTCACCCGCTGGAACGAGGAGGCCGGGGCCTTCGATGAGAGAGCCGGGACGGCGCCCGCCTTCCTCCTCGTCGCCGACGACATCCTCGGCGGGTTCTTCGCCCTCAACGGCGGACGCTTCGGCCCGGACGGGCTCGGGCAGGTCTTCTACCTGCCTCCGGACGGGCTCGACTGGGAGCCGCTCGAACTCGGCCATACCGACTTCGTGCACTGGTGCTTCTTCGGCGACACGGGCGCCTTCTACGCCGACCTGTCCGGGCTGTGCGGTTGGGACGAGCGCCCCCGCCCCGGCTTCGATCAGGCCTATTCCTTCTATCCCTTCCCCTGGTCGGTCGAGGCGGCCCGTGGCGGTCTCGACCGCCGCGTCGTCCCGGTCGAGGAGATCTGGCGGCTCAAATCCGAGCTTGCCGGCTGAGCCCGGCCCCTCACACGCTTTCGAGTTCCCATGCCGCTGCTCTTCCGGTCGATCCCGTGACGCCCTCCCAGGACCCCGTCCGCTTCATCCGCGAGCACACGGCCCTGCGCCCGGTGCCGCACGCCCCCGAGATCGTCCTGCACGTCGCCGACGAGGCGACGGCGCTCTGGCAGAAGACGGAGAACGAGTTGGAGGCGATCGGCCTGCCCCCGCCGTTCTGGGCCTTCGCCTGGGCCGGGGGGCAGGCGCTCGCCCGCTACATCCTCGACAATCCCGCCACGGTCGCGGGGCGGCAGGTGGTCGACTTCGCCTCGGGCTCCGGGCTGGTGGCCATCGCCGCCGCCCGGGCCGGCGCGGCCCACGTCACCGCGAGCGATCTCGACCCGTTCGCGCTCCACGCGATTCCCCTCAACGCGGCGGCCAACGGCGTCGCGGACCGCATCACGGCGGTCGGCACCGACCTGATCGGCACGGATGCGCCCTGCATCCTGGCGGCCGACATCTTCTACGAGCGCGATCTCGGCGCGCGGGTCGGCGCCTGGCTCGGCGACCTGCACGCTCGGGGCCGCATGGTGCTGATCGGCGATCCCGGGCGCAGCTACCTGCCCCGCGAGCGGCTCATTCCGATCGCACGCTACGAAGTCCCCGTCACCCGCGATCTGGAGGATGCCGAGATCAAGCGCTCCTCGGTCTGGCGCTTCGCCCCGCCCACCGGCTGAGAATCGCGCTCGCCGCCCCATATGTCGGCGATGAGCGACGCACGCAGCACGGGATCGGAGCGGACGATGGAGGCCGGGGCACAGCCCGTCAGGGCGCAGGACTGGGACGAGCGGGTCGAGCGCGCCTGCGGCAAGCTTCCCGAGCGGGCGCAGAGGGCCGTCCACTGGCTGCGCGAGCCCTCCCGCTTTCCCCTTCGCCTCCTCGCCTCGATCCTGCTGATCCTCGGCGGCATCTTCTCGATCCTGCCGGTGCTCGGCCTGTGGATGCTGCCGCTGGGCCTCGCGCTCCTGGCCCAGGACGTGCCCGCCCTCAAGGTGCCGATGGAGAAGTCCGCCCGCTGGATCGAGCGGCAGTGGCAGCGCTGGCGCGAGCGCCGCTCGCGCGGCTGATGCGGCGTCCGGGCGGACGGGCCGGGCCGCCGCCCTCGGCACATTGCCGCGCTTGACAGAAAATCGATGTCGGCCGACCCATCGCGGACCGGATCCCGCCCGGGAAGGATCTTCCGGAGACAACCTGTGATGCTGTTGCGTCTGTTTCCCCGCCGGCTCGCCACCGCGGCCTTCCTCGCGGCGGGTGTGCTGACCGGGGCCGTTCCCCTGCCCCATTCCCTCCTGCCGGCCCGGGCGCAGGAGGTGGTGTTCCCGCCGAGCTCCCGCTTCGGCTTCACGCCGCCCTCCGACATGACGATCTCGAAGCGCTTCACCGGCTTCGAGCGGATCGGCGGCGGGGCGATGCTCTCGGTGGTCGAGCTGCCGGCCACCGCCTACCCGGAGCTGAAGCAGAGCTTCACCGACGAGAACCTCAAGACGCAGGGCCTGACCGTGGAGAGCCGCGAGGCGGTGACGCTCGACGGCGGCACCGAGGGCGTGCTCTTCACCGGCGAGCAGACCGCCGCCCAGGGCCAGACGCCCGCCGCCCGCAAGTGGCTGCTGATCGTCGGGGGCAAGGAGGTCACCGGCATCATCATCGCCCAGGCCGCGGTCGGCGCCGAGACCGACGAGACGATGCGGGGCATGCTCACCGGCCTGCGCATCCGCGGGGCGCTCGGCCTCGACGAGCAGGTCGCCGCCCTGCCCTTCCGCATCGACGATCTTGCCGGCTTCCGCCCGGTGCGGGTGCTGGCCGGCAATTCCGTGCTGCTGACGCTCGGGCCGCTGGATCAGGTGATCAACCTGAGCCAGCCGATCCTGGTGATCGCCCAGGCGGTGCAGCAGGCCACCCCGCAGGAGCAGCGCGACGGCTTCGCCCGCGCCTCGCTCTACGCGAACCAGACGATGAAGGAGTTCTTCATCGAGCGCTCGCAGAGCTACCGCAAGAACGGGATCGACTGGCACGAGATCGTGGCCCGCGCCACCGACATTCCGTCCGGCCTGCCGGTGGTGGTATCGCAGACCATCCGCTTTGCCCCGGACGGCTACGTCCGCGCGGTCGGCGTCACCCGCGCCGACCAGCGGGAGCAGATGCTGCCGCTGTTCCGCCAAGTGGTGGACAGCGTCCAGCTGCGCTGAGGCCCCTCCCCGCCCCCTGGCGGGGAAGGACGCCCGGCCTCACTCGCAGACGCGCACGCGCCGGATGTAGATGTCGCCGTAGGGGTCGATCGTCTCGCGGCGCTCGAAATGGCAGATCGGGCCCTCGACATAGACCGGCGGCGGCGCCCGGTAGACGGGCTTACCCGGATAGTAGGGATCGTTTCCGGCCGCGATCGCGCCGCCGAGGGCGAGGCCGCCGAGCACGCCCAGTGCCGCCGCACCGCCCGCACCGATGCCGTCCCGCGCGTGAGCGGCGGGAGCCGCGCCGAGCGCCAGCGCGCCCGCCATCGCCCCGCCGAGAAGGATTCCCCGCATCGTCGAACCTCTATGCCTGCCTTGCCGACCGACCTCGCGCGCGCACCGCCTTCCGAGGAAGCCGGCAGCCCGAGCGTGGCCGTGGCGGACGCCATCTGAGCGCGCGATTTGAGGCCGATCTTCGGCAGTCCCGCCCCCCTCGCCCCCCTCGCCCGCCCCCTCGTCCCGCGGACCGGCGGACGACGGAGCGCTCCCCCCGGCCCCGTTTCCTTGCGCAGCCGCCCCAAATCGTTGCAGAAGTGCGCGCCGTTCTGGACGTGCCCCCGCCCCTCTCGCCAAAGCGCCGCCAAGCCTTTGCCCGAGCGGCACCGGCCGCCCGATCGGCGAAGGCCGGGACGGGCCCGGCGCCAACTTCCATCATGGTGCGAATTCCCATGACGCAGACCCTTCGCCTCGGCATTGCGGGGCTCGGCACGGTCGGTGCCTCCGTCCTGCGCATGATCGCCCGTCGCGCGCAGGCGCTCACCGCCGCCACCGGCCGCACGATCGCCGTCACCGCCGTCTCCGCCCGCGACCGGAGCCGGAACCGCGGCGTGGACCTCGCCTCCGTGCAATGGTTCGACGATCCCGTGGCCCTGGCCCGCTCGGGCGAGATCGACGTGTTCGTCGAGCTGATGGGCGGCTCCGAGGGCGCGGCCAAGGATGCGGTCGAGGCGGCGCTCGCCGCGGGCAAGCATGTCGTGACCGCCAACAAGGCGCTGCTCGCCCATCACGGCGCGGCGCTCGCCCGCGCGGCGGAGGAGCACGGCGTGACGCTGGCCTACGAGGCCTCGGTCGCGGGCGGCATCCCGGTCATCAAGGCGATCCGCGAGGGGCTGGCCGGCAACGAGGTCAGCCGCGTCTACGGAATCCTCAACGGCACCTGCAACTACATCCTCAGCCGCATGGAGGCGGAGGGGCTGACCTTCGAGGCCTGCCTCAAGGACGCGCAGGCGCTGGGCTATGCCGAGGCCGACCCGACCTTCGACGTCGAGGGCTTCGACACCGCCCACAAGCTCGCCATCCTCACGAGCCTCGCCTTCGGCGTGGAGATCGACGCCGAGGGCGTCTCGGTCGAGGGCATCTCGGCGATCCAGCCCCTCGACCTCACGATGGCCGACGAACTCGGCTACCGCATCAAGCTCCTCGGCGTCGCCCAGGCGACCGCGGAGGGCATCGAGCAGCGGGTGCATCCCACCATGGTGCCGAAGGCCTCGGCCATCGCCCAGGTGATGGGCGTCACCAACGCGGTGACCGTCGATGCCGACGCGGTGGGCGAGCTGACCCTGATCGGTCCCGGCGCGGGCGGCGAGGCCACGGCCTCGGCGGTCGTGGCCGACATCGCCGACGTCGCCCTGTCGTCCTTGGCCCCGGCGCTCGCGCGCCCGACCTTCGGCCGGCCGGTCTCGGGCCTCGCGACCCCGCGGCGGGTCGAGATGCAGCGTCACGAGGGCGGCTACTACATCCGGCTGACCGTGCACGACCGCACCGGCGTGGCCGCGGGCGTCGCCACCCGCATGGCGGAGGCCAACATCTCCATCGAGAGCATCGTGCAGCGCCGCTCCGCCAAGGCGGCGTCGAGCGATCCGCAGGGCCTGTCCGGGCAGCCGGTGCCGCTGGTGCTCATCACCTACGCCGCCACCGAGGGGAACGTCCGCAAGGCGCTCAGCGCGATCGACCGCGACGGCCTCCTGGCGGAGGCGCCGCAGCTCATCCGCATCGAGCGCGACTAGCGCGGCCGAGACCGGCAAGATCCTGCAGGAGACAACGTATTCTTGAGGAACGCGTTGTCATGACATCGGTGCGGCACCGGCCGGGACAGGCCGGGCCCGAGGATGAGGGACGAGCGGCGATGGCAGTGGCCAATTCCGGGATCTTCAGCGATCCCACGGCGCGGGGCCTGACCCTCGAACTGGTGCGGGTGACCGAGGCCGCCGCCATCGCCGCCGCCCGCCTGCGGGGCCAGGGCCGCGAGAGGGAGGCCGATCAGGCCGCCGTCGACGCCATGCGCTCCGAGCTGATGGTGCTGCCCATCGAGGGCATCGTGGTCATCGGCGAGGGCGAGCGCGACGAGGCGCCGATGCTGTTCATCGGCGAGCGGGTCGGCACCGGCCAGGGGCCGTCGGTCGACATCGCCGTCGATCCCCTGGAGGGCACCACGCTCTGCGCCAAGGACATGCCGGGCGCCATCGCCGTGATGGCGCTCGCCGAGCGGGGCACCCTGCTCGCCGCCCCCGACGTCTACATGCAGAAGATCGCGATCGGCCCCGGCTACCCGCCCGGCACGGTCGATCTCGACTGGAGCCCGGCCCGGAACATCGCCTCGCTCGCCCGCGCCAAGGGTGTCGAGCCCTCCGGCATCACCGCGATCATCCTCGACCGGCCCCGCCACATGGACCTAATCGCCGCGGTGCGCGACACGGGCGCGGGCATTCGCCTGATCTCGGACGGCGACATCGCCGCGATCATCCATTGCACCAAGCCCGACGAGACCGGCGTCGACATCTACATGGGCACGGGTGCCGCGCCGGAGGGCGTGATCGCCGCCAGCGCGCTGCGCTGCATCGGTGGCCAGATGCAGGGCCGGCTCGTCCTCGATTCCGCGGACAAGCGGGCGCGGGCAGCCAAGCTGGGCATCACCGATCCGGCTCGGAAATACGACATGCACGACATGGCCCGCGGCGACGTGATCGTCGCGGCCACCGGCGTCACGACCGGGGCGCTGCTCTCAGGCGTGCGCTTCCGCCCCGGCATCATCGAGACGGAGACGGTGGTCTACCGCTCGAACACCGGCACGGTGCGCCGCATCGCCTGCGAGCACCGCCGTCTGGAGAGCGCGCTGGGCTGATCCCCCGGCAACGATCCCCGACACGCCCCCCGCGCGCGATCAAGCTCTCCTGCGCGGGGCCGCCTCAGAGGGCGGCGGGCTGGCCGAACAGCGCCTCCGCGAGGCGCAGCGGCTCGATCGGCTTCTCGCAATGGGTCGCGTCCCGCAGGCGGGTCGGGACGGCGCTGTCCTCGTAGCCCGTGGCGAATACGAACGGCACGCCGCGCGCCCGGAGCGCGTCGGCGACCGGGAAGACCAAGACCTCGCGCAGGTTGATGTCGAGCACCGCGCCGTCGATGCGCGGGGAGGCCTCGATCATCGACAGAGCATCCTCGATCGTCCCCACGGGGCCGATCACCCGGGCCCCGCTCTCCTCGAAGACACGCCGCATATCGTCGGCGATGAAGTATTCGTCCTCGACGACGAGGACGTTCCGGCCGGCGAGGACCCCAGTTCGACTCAGCATCGCCCCCTCCTTCGCTCTCCCTCGATAGGCGCTGTTCGGGCGAGAGCATAATCCGTTCAACACGTCCCGGAATGCGGTGTTCACAGATTTCAAGTTGCTGACAATGGGGTTTGACCGCCAAGACACAACCCAACGCACTTTCCGGGCCAGACAGCGCCACGTTTGCGCGAGACTGCGGCGCCGCGCGCCCACCGCAAAGGGGCGTGAGGCCGAGAGAACGGCGCTCAGAAGATGGCCCGCAGCAGCTCGCGCCAGAGCCGGCGCAGAGCATCGTAGGCCAGTTGCTTCAGGAAGTCGGCAAAGGATTCCCGGTCACGACCGTCGTGGGAGAATTCGTGGGGCTCGGGCAGGGACATCGCCCGGGCCTTGGCCGCCTCGGGAAGGTCCGGGAACACGTCGAGCCCCGCCTTGTCGCGCAGGGTGGCGAGGGAGACGACGCGCCACGCCCCGCCCGCCTCGTTGGGCGCGAGATAGGCGCCGGCCTCGCCCGTGCGCGGATCGTAGACGGCCTTGAAGAGCTGGCTCGGCACCAGGACGCGTCCCTTGATCGCATCGACCGAAGGCCCCTCGAAGACTAGACCGGTGACGACGAAAATCTCGCCGCGCTCGAGGGCGAGCCGCCGCACGCTCTCCTCGATCGCCGCCCAGAGCGTGCGGTTGGCGCTGCGGTTCTGGGGCACGATGTTGGCGAGACTGAAGGATTCGGCCTGTGCCGTCTCGCTCGGCATGTCGCCCGCCGGCGCCAGATGGCCGCGGTCGTAGCCGCTGCGCAGATAGTCCGACAGGCTCGCCCGGTCGTCCTCCGGCAGGCGATCCTCCTCGTGGAAGGCGTCGGCCCGCTCGACCCGGCGGGCGGCGGCGACGCTCCGGCGCGTCAGCCGCTCGGCCGCGTAGAGCGGCGTGCGCGAGAGGCCGGAATGCAGCACCGCGAAGGCGCTGAAGCAGAGCGGGACGGTCCGATCGGACAGCTTTGGGTTCGTGAGGACGGGGGCTTGGCCCTGGGCGAACAGGTTCGAACACGTGGACGCGCTCGGTCCGGCCTCGGCGGCGGCCGCGAGGGGGCTCGCGACGAGGACAAGGCCCGCCAGGGCGAGCGCGCCGAGAGGGTGCCGCGCCATCACCGGCTCAGAAGCAGACGCGGACGCGCCGAGGGCCGGACGGCGTCTCCCGCCAGCGGTAGCCGCAGGGACGGCCGAGCGGATCGATCAGCGGGCGGATGTCGCGGTCCGGCGGTCCGGGCGGGCGGCGGCAGCGGGCATCCTCGACGCACGTCGCCCCGCCAGGCCGCGCAGGATCAATGTCCGCCGCGAACGCCGCGCTTCCATCGAACAGGACCAGCACCAGGGCGGCCGAAACCAGGGTCTTTGCGGCGGACGGCATCAGGGGCGGCGGCCTCGGATCGGGGTCGAGATGTTGATCAATGCAGCCTTCATCCATAATTGGGGGCACGTCACGCCTGAAATGGCGGTGCTGCCTTAACTCTGAAGGCAGACAAGGCGAACAAATCCTCGGAAAGCTCCGCCGCTGTTGCAGCGAGATCATGGTATCCCGTGACCGCTTCGCGGTAGGATGGGCGTTCGGAGGGTCTCACGAAGCGTCCGTCGCACCGGCATCGATGCCGCGGCGTGCCGTGAGAGACACTCATACGTCCCGGGGCGAGCGGTTCCCGGGGGCGGGCGAAGTCCGGGATGGGCCGCGTTCGAGAAATTCGGGCGCGAGGCTCCGCGAGGGCCGCGCCGCCGTTGGGAACGCAAAAGAGACGGGTGAAGGCATTGGCACTAGCGGACACGACGATCCTTGAGGGTCTTGAGACGCCGGATCGTCTCCGGCTCCTGCCGGAAGGCGAGCTGAAGCGCGTCGCCGACGCC